>CAVTHA010000005.1:0-195594 GCA_963734435.1 uncultured Acidimicrobiales bacterium
CTGTGCCTGTTGCTCGACTTACAGTTCGTGTGGCGCAGCGCCGGGAGTTGGACCGGCAACTCGCAGATGTTCGCCGTGAGATTGCGGGGCTTGCGCCGCGAGACCTGGCGGCCAAGCTGGCGGCAGGTCTGGATGCGCGCCAGACTCGTGTGAGGGAATTACAGGGCCGGCTTAAAACAGAATTGGAAGCACTGGCGCTTTCCGCGCTGCCAACGAGTGAGGAGATCGCGAAGGAAATTGCCGAGACGCATGAAAGGGCCGAACAACTGGCTGCCGACATTGGGACGGCCGAGGCGGCGGTGGAGGGACCAAAGGGCGTGTTCGCCGAAGCGACCGCAACGTTGCAGGAGTTGGAGCAACGCCTGGCCGGGCGGCGCGGCACTCTTGAGACGAAGCAAGCCGCCCTTGCGGCCGGGCGGCAACCAGCCAGCGCGACGAAGAACTCACGGCCCATGCTGATGAACTTACGCTGCGGGCCACCGAGCAACAGACCGCACTCACGACACTCGAGAATAACCAGGGAGAAACGGTTGAAGCTATCGCCGTGCGGATCAAGCGCCTTGAGGCCGACAACCCGGCGCCGATGGGAAGGGTGCCGTCGACACGGAGGGCGCCACCCGACGCCGGCGGCACCAGGGTGACCATGGCGGCGATGAGCCTGGCCCACCGGGGCTCGACGGTGACCGGGTCGACTGAGGCCCCGGGCCCGATGGACAGCTCGGCACGGCCCTCGAACGCAGTCGAGGTGGCTGTCAACGTCTGGTCGTCCCCGTCCGAAAGCTGCCACTCGACGGACACACCCAGATCGATGGCCATGGGCAGGGCCAGACCGTCGTTGTAGTCGGTGTGGTCCCCGACGAGATTGACCCGGCCGGGACCGGTGGCCCGGCGGAGGACTGCCACCTCAGGGCTCCTTTCGGGATCACGTTTCCTGGCCCCCGCCGATCAGGGCTCGCCAAGCGCCTCCTGCCCGACCCGAGGCAGGATCCCATTCACCCCGAGGCTATCTGGGGGTGCACCGGTCACCCATTTGACCCGTGGCGGCCCACAGGCCACCATCCGCCCATGAACATCTTCACCGTTGGCGGTACGGCGCCGGCTCGGGTCCGGACGTCGTCACCGGTCACCGCCCGATGAGCGGCCCACTGGCCGGGATCCGTATCGTCGAATTGGCCGGGCATCGGACCGTCGCCCTTCACCGGAATGATGCTGGCCGACGCCGGCGCCGACATCATCCGCATCGATCGCGCCGACAAGGCCACCTACCCGCCGCCCGAGGAGCCCCACGTCGACATCCTGAACCGCGGCCGCCGGTCGGTGGCTGTGGACCTCAAGCATCCCGAAGGGGTGGCGTTGGTGCTGCGCCTGGTCGAGGAGGCCGACGGGCTGATGGAGGGGTTTCGCCCCGGGCGTGGCCGACCGTCTCGGGGCTCGGTCCCGACGACTGCCTCGGCCCGCAACCCGAGCTCGTCTACGGGCGGATGACCGGCTGGGGCCAGGACGGGCCACTGGCCGCGACGGCCGGCCACGACATCAACTACATCGCCGCTGGCCGGGACGCTGTGGCCGATCGGCCGGGCCGGCGAGCGGCCGGTGCCTCCGCTCAACCTGGTCGGGGACTTCGGCGGCGGCGGCATGCTGCTGGCCTTCGGGATGGTGGCCGCCATGCTCGAGCGCCCAGCGCTCCGGCCGGGGCCAGGTCGTCGACGCCGCCATGGTCGACGGGGCCGCCTCCTCATGACCATGACCTACGCGCTTGCCAGCGCCGGCATGTGGCGGAGGAGCGGGGCACCAACATGCTCGACACCGGCGCCCACTTCTACGAGGTGTACGAGACGGCCGACGGCTGGTTCTGGCGGTCGGCGCCATCGAGCCCCAGTTCTACGCCGAGCTCATCCGGCTCATGGGGCTGGCCGGTGAGGACCTGCCCGACCAGAACGACCGGGCGCCTGGCCGGCCATGAAGGAGCGGTTCGCCGCCGTGTTCGCCACCAGGACCCGGGACGAATGGGAGGCGATCTTCGCCGGCACCGACGCCTGTGGCGCTCCGGTGCTGTCACCGTGGGAGGCGCCCGAACACCCGCACCATCGGGCACGCGGCACCTTCGCCGAGGTGGCCGGCGTGGTCCAGCCCGCCCCGGCCCCGCGCTTCAGCGGCACCCCGGGCGCGGTGCCGGTGGCCGCCACCCAACCCCGGCCAGCACGGTGACGAGGCCCTGGCCGACTGGGGGCTGGCCAAAGAGGAGATCGAAGACCTTCGCACCGCAGGGGCTTCGCTGAGCGTCTGAGCGTCTGAGGGCCTCCGACCGAGGGCCTCCCGACCGGCCGCCGGGGTCAGAGATTGACGACGGGGCAGGTGACGGTGCGGGTGATGCCTTCGATGAGCTGGATCTGGCTCACCACCATGCGCCCGAGGTCGTCGACCGAATCGGCCTCGGTGCGCACGATCACGTCGTAGGGCCCGGTCACGTCCTCGGCCGACACGACCCCGTCGATGGCGTCGACCTGCGCGGGCCACCGTGGCCGCCTTACCGACCTCGGTCTGGATCAGCACGTACGCGGTCACCGCCATGAGTCTCCTCCTCGAGTCGAGGACCGGGGCTCCGGCGGCATGCTATCGCCACCGCATCGCCGCGCCAATACCCTGTCGGTGTGGGCGTATCGCCAGCGGGTCGAGCAGGTCCGGCGCCTGGTCGCGGTCGCCATCACCGACCTGTTCGACCAGCGCCGACCCTTCGGCCGACTGGCCCTGACCCACGTGCTGATGACCGCCGGGGACACGCTGTTCACGGTGTCGCTGGCCGGTTCGCTGTTCTTCTCCATCTCGCCCACCGCGGCCAAGGACAAGGTGCTGCTGTACCTCCTCCTGACCATGGCACCGTTCGCCGTGGTGGCCCCGTTGCTCGGCCCGGTCATCGACCGCAGCCGCGGCGCCCGCCGGGCCATGGTGGTGGTCTCCGCCCTCGGGCGGGCGGTGCTCTGCCTGTTCCTGGCCCGGGACATCCACGCGCCTGCTGCTGTTCCCCGAGGCGTTCGCCATGCTCGTGCTGTCCAAGGTGTACCTGGTCACCAAGGGGGCGCTGGTGCCCGAATGGCCGCATTGGGCTTGCTGGACGAGACCTCGGCCCCGTCGAGCGGGTCGAGGCCGGTCCCGCCGGTCCAGGCCCCAACTCCCGCTCAACCTCGGCCCCAACCCCGGCCAGGGCCGCGCCCGATCGCACGCCTCCGTACGGGACCCCGGTGATCCGGGTCGACGACCCGACGACCGGCGCGCCCAGTCGAAGCGGACCTGGCCACCGTCAACGCCCGGCTCGGGCTGCTGGCCTCGCTGTCGGGCTTCGCCTTCGCCCTGCCGGCCGTGGCCATCCTCAAGCTCGGGAATGTCCGCCGCCGTGCTGTGGGCGGCGGTGGCGGTGTTCGCGGCCGCGGCCGCGGCCGGAGCTCGGCTGCCCGTTCCCTACCGGCTCGGCCGGCCGGGAGCGCGCCCGCGTCGGGGTGCGAAGGTGGCGGGCCGCCGTCTGGGGGCCCCGGTGGCCGCACCCGCCGTGGAATCGGCGCCCGACCGGGACCCGACGTGGGCGGAGGACGACGCGACCTGGCCGCTTCCGGCCGATCGCCGACACCGAGGTGATCCTGGCGCTCACGCCGATGTCGGTGCTGAAGGCGCTGGTCGGGTTCCTCACCTTCCTGCTCGCCTTCGATCTGCGCCGCCGGGGGCGGCCACGTGGTGGTACGGCTCCATCCTCGGGGCCTGACGGCCGGGGCCGTGGTCGGTGTGGTCCTCGTGCCCCGGGTCCGGCGCGCTGCTCAGCGAACAGCAGATGCTGACCGCGTCGCTCTGGTTGGTGGCCATCACCGGCCGTCGGTGGCCTCATCGCCTCGTGGTGGTACCAGGCCCTGCTGGCCTTCGTCATCGGAGTGGCCGGGGCGGTGGCCAAACCGTCCTTCGACGCCCTGGTCCAGCGCTACGTGCCGCGAGTCGCACCAGGGCCGGGCCTTCGCCCGCTTCGAGACCCGGTTCCAGCTCGTGTGGGTGATCGGTTCGTTCGTTCCGGTGGTCCTGTCGTTGCCGGTGGCGGGCGGCGACATCGTCATGGCGGTGGCCGCCGCCGTCGGGGCGGTCGTCTACATGACCGCACGCCGCGCCGTGCACGCGCCGACCTCCGCGGCCGCTGGGCCGACGGGCCGGGCTCGCCCTCGACCTGGGAGTCGGGCAGCTGAGCTCAGCCCAGCCGTTGCTCGAGGCGGTCGACCTCGTCGCGCAACTGGCGGGGAAGGTGGTCGCCGAACCTGGCGAAATGCTCCCGGATGCTCGGCAGCTCGGCCCGCCACTCGCCGGCGTCCACGTTCAGCAGCTCGGCCATGTCCTCGTCCGACACGTCGAGGCCCTCGGTGTCGATGGCGCCCGGGGCCGGGACGTAGCCGATCGGGGTCTCGGCGGCCTCGCCGGTCCCGCTGACCCGTTCGAAGATCCACTCGAGCACCCGGGAGTTCTCGCCGTAGCCGGGCCACAGGAACTTGCCGTCGTCGTCCTTGCGGAACCAGTTGACGTAGAAGATCTTCGGCAGCTTGCTCCGGGTCGGCCGAGGCGCCGATCCGGAGCCAGTGGGCGAAGTAGTCGGCCATGTTGTAGCCGCAGAACGGCAGCATGGCGAAGGGGTCACGCCGCAGGTTGCCGACGGCGCCGGCCGCGGCCGCCGTGGTCTCCGAGGCCATGATCGAGCCCAGGAACACGCCGTGCTGCCCAGTCGAAGGACTCGGTGACGAGCGGGACCACCGACGCCCGCCGTCCGCCGAAGAGGATGGCGGAGATGGGCACGCCGGCCGGATCCTCCCACTCGGGGGCGATGGCCGGGTTCTGGGCGGCCGGCACGGTGAAGCGGGCGTTCGGGTGCGCGGCCGGCGTGCCGGAGTCAGGCGTCCAGTCCTCGCCCTGCCAGTCGAGGTCAGATGGGCGGGCGCGTCGTCGGTCATGCCCTCCCACCACACGTCGCCGTCGTCGGTGAGCGCGGTGTTGGTGAAGATGGCAGTTGCCGGCCAACGTCAGCATGGCGTTCGGGTTGGTGTGGCCGTTGGTCCCGGGGGCCACCCCGAAGAAGCCGGCCTCGGGGTTGATGGCGTAGAGGCGACCGTCGGCACCGAACTTCATCCAGCAGATGTCGTCGCCGACCGTCTCCACCTTCCAGCCGGGAAGGGTCGGGACGAGCATGGCCAGGTTGGTCTTCCCGCACGCCGAGGGGAAGGCGCCGGTCACGTAGCGGGTCTCTCCCGCCGGGGAGGTGAGCTTCAGGATGAGCATGTGCTCGGCCAGCCAGTTGTCGTCGCGGGCCATGACCGAGGCGATCCGCAGGGCGAAGCACTTCTTGCCCAGTAGGGCGTTGCCGCCGTAGCCGGAGCCGTAGGACCAGATCTCGCGGGTCTCGGGGAAGTGGACGATGTACTTGTTGTCCGCGTCGCACGGCCACGGTGAGTCCTTGGCCCCGTCGACCAGCGGGGCGCCGACCGAGTGGAGGCACGGCACGAACTCGCCGTCGGCGCCGAGTACCTCGAGGGCGCCGCGGCCCATGCGGGTCATGATGCGCATGGAAACCGCCACGTAGGGCGAGTCGGTGATCTCGACCCCGATGTGGGCGATCGAGGACCCGAGCGGGCCCATGGAGAAGGGCACGACGTACATGGTCCGGCCCCGCATCGACCCGCGGAACAGGTCGGTGAGTGTCGCCCGCATCTCGACCGGGTCTCGCCAGTTGTTGGTCGGCCCGGCGTCGAACTCGAGGGTCGAACAGATGAAGGTCCGGTCCTCGACCCGGGCCACGTCGCCCGGGTCCGAGTGGGCCCAGTAGCTGTTGGGCCGCTTGGCGTCCGAGAGCTTCGTGAAGGTGCCGCTGTCCACCAGCAGCTGGCACAGCCGGTCGTACTCCTCGGCCGATCCGTCACACCACTCGACCCGGTCCGGCTCGGTCAGAGCGGCGACCTCGTCTACCCATGCGACCAACTTCTTGTTCTCGGTGGGGGGCATGGGCGGGCGTCTCCTCCTCGGGGGTCCGGATCGGGGTCCAACCCGGGTGCCGCGCTGAACGGCCTGTCCACGGGTTTTCCACCGATTCTACTGGCGGCGATTCTGGTCAATGGTAGGCAAGGTGGGTGCAGAGTCCCAACTCCGGAGGGTCCTCTCCGGGTCCGGCCGGGCCGACCGGCGAGTTCGCGGCCATCCAGCGGTTGAGGGCCGGTTTCGAGGCTGCGGCCCGTGCGGCGTCGCTCGGGGCCGACCTCCCGCCTCCGGGCGACATCTGGATCGGGGACGACGCCGCCGTCCTGACCCTCGGCTCCGACCGGCCGGAGCGCGTCCTTCTGGCCACCGACCTGCTGGTCGACGGGGTCCATGTCGACCTGGCCCACGGCAGCGCCGTCGATGCCGGGTACAAGGCGCTGATGGTGACGGTGTCCGACCTGGCCGCCATGGGGGCCAGGCCGAGGTACGCCCTGGTCTCGGTGGCCGGTCCGCCGGGCACCGACCTCGACGGTCTGGGGGCCGGCGTGGCCGCCGCCGCCACGGACTCGAGGTGCGTGGTGGTCGGGGGCGATCTGTCGCAGTCCCCGGCCCTCGTCGTCTCCACCGCGGTGCTCGGCTTGCTGGGCGGCGGCGGAGACCAGGCCGACGGCGGAGACGAAGGCGGCGGCGGTGAGGACGGGGATCGGCCCGCCGGGCCGCTCCTACGGTCGGGCGCGCAGCCTGGTGACCGACTGTTCGTGACCGGGCCGCTGGGCGCCTCGGCTGCGGGGCTGCGGCTCCTCTCCGGCGGGGGCCGACCTGTCCCCGGAGACAACCGACCGACCGGAGCCGCGCTCGAGCGGCTCGTACAGGCCCATCGCCGCCCGGTGGCCCGGCTGGACGAGGGAGAGGCGGCCCGCCTGGCCGGCGCCAGCGCGGCCATCGACGTTTCCGACGGCCTGGCCACCGATGCCAGGCACCTGGCTCGGGCGTCGGGCGTGGGCCTGGCTCTGGCGAGCCTCCCGGTGGCAGAGGGGGCGACGACCGACGAGGCACTCCGGGGGGGAGAGGACTACGAGCTGGTCATCGCCACCAGCCACCCCGATGGGCTGATCCGGGCATTCGAGCGGGCCGGTCTGCGGGCGCCGCTGCCCATCGGAACCTGCACGGCCGATGCGGCCGTGCTCACCCTCGACGGGCGACCATTGCCGGCCGGCGGCTGGGAGCACCAGTTCTGAGTGGTCGGTTGATCTGAGCCGGCCCTGACCGGGCCCTGCCTGACGGGCTCGGCCTGGATGGAGCGATCCGGCCGGCCGCTCAGGGGAGCGGGACGGCTAAGCCGGGATGTCCCGGACCGGTCGCTTCTCGACCTTGCCGGCCCGGATGCACGACGTGCAGACGTTGACCCGCTTGGGAGCTCCGTCGACGACGGCCCGGACCCGCTGGATGTTGGGATTCCAGCGACGCTTGGTGCGCCGGTGCGAGTGGCTGATGCTCATTCCGAATGACGGCCGTTTGCCGCACACCTCACACACCGCTGCCATGACGTCGTGGCTTCCTCTCCGATTCCGGGGTAAGCGGCAAAGATTAGCATCCTGATGATGGTGGTCCTGGACGCGCTCGGAGCCGCGGAGCTGTGCCAATTGGTCGCCACCTACCGGGACGGGCTGCGCTCCCACCAGGACGTCATCAACCGTCTCAACGTCTACCCCGTGCCCGACGGCGACACCGGCACCAACATGGCCCTGACCCTCGAGTCGGTGACCGACGAGCTCGACGGACTCGAGTCCCCCGATCTCGACGCCGTCTGCCGAGCCATCGCCCACGGGTCGCTCATGGGAGCGCGGGGCAACTCGGGGGTCATCCTGTCCCAACTGCTGCGCGGCATCGCCGAGGGGCTCAACTGTCCGTCGGCCCGGTCGGGGGCCACCGAGTGGTCGAACGCCCTGGCTATCGCCGACCGGCTGGCCCGCGAGGCGGTGATGCGCCCGGTGGAGGGGACCATCCTCACCGTGGCCCGGCGTGCGGCCGAGGGAGCGCATGCGGCGGCAGAGGCCGGAAAGTCGCTGATCGACGTGGCCGAGGCCTCGCGGGCGGCCGCCGCCGAGGCACTCGAACTGACGCCGACGCTCCTCCCCGTGCTGGAGCAAGCCGGCGTGGTCGACGCCGGTGGCGCCGGCCTCGTGCTGCTCTTCGATGCGCTGCTCTCGGTGGTCGACGGGCGGTCGATGCCCAAGCCGCCCGATCTCCCGGCCACCAGCTTCGGGCCGATGAATCCGGAGGCCCCCGGCACGGCGTTCGCATCGGCCGCCGACGGCGACGCCGAGAGCAACCTCGCCGGACTGCGCTACGAGGTCATGTACCTCCTCGAGGCGGCCGACGAGACCATCCCCTCGTTCAAGGAGGTGTGGGCCGGGCTCGGGGACTCGATCGTCGTGGTGGGAGGGAACGGCATCTGGAACTGCCACATCCACACCGACGACATCGGAGCGGCCATCGAGGTGTCACTCCAGGCCGGCCGCCCCTACTCGATCCGGGTCACCGACCTGCTCGAGCAGGTGGAAGAGGAGCGATGGGTCCGCGAGGCGGTGGCCAAGGCCGGAAGCGGGCTCGATGAGATGCCGCGGGGGCCGGCTCCGACCACGGGGGTGGTGGCGGTGGCCACCGGCGACGGGATCGGGCGGATCTTCCACTCCCTGGGTGTCCAGGGCCTGATCTCGGGTGGGCAGTCGATGAACCCGTCCACGTCCGAGCTGGTCGATGCCGTCGAGGCCCTCCGCTCCGACGAGGTGGTCATCCTGCCCAACAACGGCAACATCCGACCGGTAGCCGCCCGGGTCGACGACCTGACGGACAAGCAGGTGTGGGTCGTCCCGACCGACACCATCGCCGAGGGGTTCGCGGCGTTGCTGGCCTATGACCCCGAGGCCCACGGCGATGTGAACGCCCGCGCCATGGAGGACTCGGCGCTCGAGGTGGTGCCCGGCGAGGTCACCCGGGCGGTGCGCGACTCCGAATCGAAGGTGGGACCGATCGCCGCCGGCGACTGGCTGGGGCTCTCACGCACCGGGATCGAGGTGGTGCGCGACACGCTGTCGGACGCGGCTTGCTCCTTGCTCGACCTGCTGGTGCTCGACTCCCACAGCCTCGTGACCATCATCGAGGGCGAGGGGTCCAGCGCGGCCGACACCCGGCGGATCACCGAGTGGTTGCGCGACCACCGCCCGGGGGTCGAGACCGAGGTTCACCACGGGGGCCAGCCGCACTACCCCTATCTCTTCTCCATCGAGTGAACCTCCTTCATCGAGTGAACGTCCGGGTGTCCTGTCGGGCAGGCCACCCCGCCGCACCGGCGGTCGACCCGGCAGTCGGGTGAGCAACCCGGCCCCGGCCGAACGGACTCCGGCCGCACCGCCCCGGTCGCCCAGCGCCCATGGCCGCCGGCTCCGCCAGCTGGCCGAACTGCCGGTGTCGGTCCTCCGAGGGGTCGGAGCCACCGCCGAACGGGAGCTCGCCGAGCTCGGCATCCGCTCGGTCTTCGACCTGATCACCCACTACCCACGCCAGGGCCGCTACATCGACGGGACGCATCTGGTCCCCATCGCCTCCCTGACCCCCGGAGCCAAGGCATCCGTGCTCGGCCGGGTGACCCGGGTCGGTCGCCCGAGCTCGGGCTACGGACGCGGCCGGCGGCGATCTCCGGCCCGGGTGGAGCTGGAAGTGTCCGACGAGAGCGGCCATGTCCAGGTGGTCTTCTTCAACCAGGTGTGGCGGGCCAAGCAACTGCCGGTCGGCACCCTGGCCCTGTTCTTCGGCCCCGTCGGCACCTACCGGGGCTCGCGGCAATTGAACAGCCCGACCGTCGAGGTCTTGCAGCCCGCCGGCGAAGGCGAGGGCGAAGGCGACGGCCGCAAGGACGGGACCGGCGAAGGCGAGGGCGACGGCGGCGGCGACGCGACCGGCGATGGCGAGGGCCACGTCGACGGCCGCGAGCCGGTGCCGACCGCCGGTCGGGTCTTTCCCGTCTATCCGCTCACCGAACGGGCCAGGCTCACCTCGGCCCGCATCAGTCGGTACGTGGCCGAGGCCTTGGACCGGGCCGGCACCTTTGCCGACCCGCTGCCCGATCCCTTCCGGACGGGTAACGGGCTCCTGGACCGGACGGCGGCCTTCAACCAGATCCACCGGCCGGCGTCGCTCGAGGAATGCGAGCCCGCCCGCCGTCGCCTGGCCTTCGACGAGCTGTTCCGGCTCCAACTGGACCTGGTGCTGCGCCGGGAGCGGCTGGAGGAGGACGCCCAGGGGATCCGCCACCTGATCGCCCGGGCCGACGGGCAGCCCACCCTGGTCGACCGGTTCGTCGCCGGCCTGGGTTTCGAGCTCACCGGGGCCCAGCGGCGGGCCATCGAGGTGATCGGCGACGATCTGGCCGGGCCCCTCCCCATGCACCGGCTCCTGCAGGGCGACGTGGGATCAGGCAAGACGGTCGTCGCCGTCGCCGCCTTGTTGGTAGCTGTAGAAGGAGGCCATCAGGGGGCGCTGATGGCCCCGACCGAGGTGCTGGCCGAGCAGCACGGCACCGCGGTGCGGAGCCTGGTGGACGGGCTGTTCGTGCCCGACCCGGCCACGCTGGCCGGCGAGCGACCGTTGCGGGTGGCCCTGCTCACCTCGAGGACGACCGCCGGGGAACGGGCCGCCATCCTGGACGCGTTGGCGGAGGGTTCAGTGGACGTCCTCATCGGGACCCACGCACTGCTGACCGACCAGGTCACCTTCCGCTCTCTCGGCGTGGCCGTCATCGACGAGCAGCACCGCTTCGGGGTGGAGCAACGGGCCGCGCTGCGGGACAAGGGCCGGGGCGCCGACGGCCGCGGGCAGGACCCCGACCTCCTGGTCATGACGGCCACACCCATTCCGCGCACCGCAGCCATGGTCGTCTTCGGGGACCTCGACATGACCATCGTCGACGAGCTCCCGCCGGGGCGGCTGCCGGTGACCACCCGATGGGCGCGGGCACACCGCGGCAGGCCGAGGCGGCGTGGACGCGGGTGCGGTCCGAAGCCGAGGCGGGACGGCGCGCCTTCGTGGTCTGCCCGCTGGTCGAGGGGTCGGAGCGGGTCGAGGCCACCTCGGTGGTGGCCGAGGCCGAGCGCTTGGCCGGCGGCGAGCTCAAGGGCCTCCGGATCGGCATCCTCCACGGCCAGCTGCCATCGGCCGAAAAGGAGCGGTCGATGGCCGACTTCCGGACGGGCGCGGTCGACGTCCTGGTGGCGACGACGGTCATCGAGGTGGGCGTCGACGTGCCCGAGGCCACGGTCATGGTCATCGAGGACGCCGACCGGTTCGGCATCGCGCAGCTCCATCAGCTGCGCGGGCGGGTCGGGCGGGGGAGCGACCCGGCTTGGTGCTTTCTGTTGTCGGGCAGCGACGCGCCCGAGGCGGCCGCCCGGCTCTCGGCCCTCGAGGGCAGCATCGACGGATTCGAGCTGGCCGAGGTAGATCTCGAACTGAGAGGCGAGGGCACCATCCTCGGCTCCCGTCAGAAGGGCAGGAGCGATCTTCGGCTGGCCAAGCTGGTCTCGGACCGGGACCTGGTGGTGCTGGCCCGCGACATCGCCGAGCAGATGGTCGCCGGCGATCCGGGTCTTATGCAGCATGAGCTGTTGACCGACGAGTTGCGTCTGTTCATCGACGAGACGGAGGCCGAGTTCCTCTTCAAGAGCTGACGTCAGGGTTCCCAGGCTGAACCGTGGGTCGAGGAGGTGCCCGGTAGGCTGGCCGGGTGCGGGTGATCGCTGGTGAGCTGCGCGGTCGGCGACTGAGTGCACCGGTGGGGCTCGCCGTGCGACCGACCTCCGAACGGGTGCGCGAAGCGGTGTTCGACATCCTCTACAGCCTGGGGGGCGTCGAGGGGATGCTGGTGCTCGACCTGTTCGCCGGGTCGGGGGCGATGGGCATCGAGGCATTGTCGCCGGGCGCGGCTTCGGTCACGTTTGTCGACCGCCAGGCCAACGCCATCGATGCGGTGCGCCGCAACCTGGTCGGAGTGGGCATCCCCGACGCCGAGGGCCATGGTGATGCCGCGCTGATCCGGGCCGATGCCGCCGCCTGGCTGGCTGCCACCGTCTCCCGATACGACCTGGCGCTGTGTGATCCGCCCTATGGCTACGACGACTGGGCCACCCTGGTCGCCAGGCTGCCGGCCGACCTGGCCGTCCTCGAATCCGGTGCGCCGATCCCCTCGGTACCTGGGTGGGAGATCGTAAAGTGCAGGCGGTATGGGGGTACCATCGTGACCGTGGCCAGGCCGGAACCGGTCACTGCCGCCCGGCCGGAACCGGTGGGGCAGGCCTCGCCGGAACCGGCACGACAGGCCTCAGCCGAACTGGTCACTGAGAGAGGTGTCTCGTGAGGATTGCGCTCATCCCGGGTTCGTTCGATCCGGTTCACAACGGGCACCTCGAGGTCATCGAGCGTGCCGCCCGCCTCTTCGACGAGGTGGTGGTGGCCACGCTGCGCAATCCGCAGAAGACCGAGGCCCTGTTCGACCTCGGAGAGCGCCAGGAGATGCTGGAGGAGTCCCTCTCCCACCTGGTCAACGTGCGCATCGTCTCGGTTGCCACCCTGGTAGTCAACGTGGCTCACGAGGTCGGCGCCAGCGCCATCGTGAAGGGCCTGCGGGCGGTGTCGGACTTCGAGAACGAGCTCCAGATGGCCCAGATGAACAAGCAGCTGTCAGGCGTGGAGACCCTGTTCATCCCCACCAGCTCGGCCCACTCGTTCATCGCCTCTCGGCTGCTGCGGGAGGTCGCCCGGTTCGGCGGCGACGTGACCGCCTTCGTGCCCGAAGTGGTCGCCCTCCGGCTGAAGGAGAAGTTCGCCGATGAGTGATCTCTTCGAGGATCTCGAGCAGCAGCGGGCCGCCATTGAGGAGCACGACGCCGAGGCACTGATCCGGGCCGCGCTCGATGTGGTGCAGACAGCCAAGGCCATGCCACTGTCGGCCTCGGTACTGGTCTCGAGGGAGGAGCTGGCCGAGTTGCTCCAGGCGGCATTGGACCGCATGCCCGACGAGCTCCGTGAGGCGCGCTGGCTCCTCAAAGAGCGTGACGAGTTCCTGGTCGAAAAGCAGCGGGAGGCCGAGGCGCTCCTCGAAGAGGTGCGCGTCCAGGCCGAGCGCATGGTCCAGCGCACCGAAGTCGTCCGCCAGGCCAACCACGTGGCTCAACGCATCCTCGACGACGCCAACGAGGAGGCCCGCCGGCTGCGTCATGAGGCCGAGGACTACGCCGATCAGAAGTTGGCCAGTTTCGAGATCGTGCTCGACCGGACCATGAGGACCGTGCAGGCCGGACGCGAGAAGCTGCAAGTGACCCCGGTACCCAAAGTCGAGATCGGCGACCGGGGCGCCACCACCCTGGCGCCGACCGAGCTCGGAGCAGGAGGTCGGAACGCCGATGAGCCGGAAGGCTTCTTCGACCAGGACCTCGACTGACCCGGCCGGGCCCCCGCCTGCCGGAACGGCGACGGCTGCCCCTTCCGCCGGCCACCCCTCCGCCGGCAGCCCGTCCCGGTCCCGTCCCTTCGTCGTACCGGTGGCAGCGCTGCGGCGCACCGTCGGAGCCTCCCGCCAAGAGGTGTGCCGCGGTCTGATCGAGGGGCTCGGCGCGGTCAGTGTCTCGGTGCCCGCCGGCGAGCCGGTACTAGCCGAGCTCACGCTGTCCTCCTACCCGGGCGGGATCGCTGCCCGGGGGACGGTGAGCGCTCCCTGGGTGGGCGAGTGCCGGCGGTGTGGCGGACCGGTCGCCTCGGAGGTCTCGGCCACGGTGCGTGAACGCTTCACCCTCGAAGGCGGCACCGCCAAGGACGAAGACGCCTATCCCATGAGCGGGGACGAGGTGGACCTCGAGCCGATGGCCCGGGATGCCGTGCTGCTCGAGCTGCCCCTGGCCCCGCTGTGCTCACCGGACTGCCGGGGTCTGTGCCCGCAGTGCGGCGCCAACTGGAACCTCACCAGTTGTGATTGCCCGCCGGAGGGCGACCCGCGCTGGTCGGTGCTCGACGTCCTGCGCGAACCCGGGGATGACGGATTGGCCTAGGATGCCAGGCCTATGGCCGTCCCCAAGAAGAAGACCTCCAAGGCCAAGAGCCGTAGCCGCCGCGCTTCGCAACTGGGTGCTGCAAGCCCCGGCTCGCAGCGTCTGCCCGCAGTGCCACAACGCCAAGCTCCCCCACGTGGTCTGCCCGAACTGCGGGTGGTACAAGGGCCGCCAGGCCGCTCGACGTCGACTAGTCCGCAGTGACGCGGCGGACGCAGCACCCGGCCCACTGGCAAGCCTTCGCTGCCCTGCCGGTGGCGGTCGACGCCATGGGTGGCGACCGGGCCCCCGGGCGAGATCGTGGCCGGGGCCCGCCAGGCCGCCGAGGAGCCCGGGATGGCGGTGATCCTGGTCGGCCGGCCCGACCGGCATGGGTGACACCGGCGACCTTCCGTGCATCGCCGGCCAGCGAGGTCATCGGGATGGACGAGGACCCCGGCCAAGGAGTCCGCCGCAAGAAGGACTCCTCGCTGGTCCGGGCGGCCGAGGCGGTGCGCGACGGACGAGCCATGGCCATGGTGTCGCGCCGGCAACACCGGGGCCACCATGGCCAGCGGCTCTGTTGCGGATGGGGAGGCTTCCGGGCGTCGTCCGACCGGCCATCGCCACGCCGATCCCGCAACCTCGAGCGGTCCATGGCCCACCGTGCTGCTCGATGCCGGGGCCAACGCCGAGTGCACCGCCGCCGATGCTCGTGCAGTTCGCTCAGATGGGTGCGGCCTTCGCCCGCAAGCGCTACGGGGTGGAGCGGCCGAGGGTGGGCCTGCTCTCGATCGGGGAGGAGAAGTCCAAGGGGCACCCCGCTGGTCAAGGAGAGCCAACGCCCTGCTGGTGGAGAGGGCCGGCGGCGCCGAGTTCGACTTCGTCGGCAACGTCGAGGGCCGAGACTTCTTCGACAAATCGACCGACGTGGTCGTCACCGACGGCTTCACCGGCAACGTGGCCCTGAAGACCCTGGAGGGGACGCTCCGGTTTCTCATCGGGGCTCTGGGGGGCATCCTCGGCCAGCCCGAGCTGCACGATGCGGCGGAGGCCTTCTACCCGCACCTCCTCCCGCTGGCGGCCAAGCTCGACCCCGACAACATCGGCGGGGCCATGCTGCTCGGGGTGGACGGTGTGTGTGTGATCAGCCACGGATCCTCTTCGGCGGTAGCCATCGTGAATGCCATCACTGTCGCCCATGACCTGGCCGTGGCCGGCCTGGTCGACGCCCTGGCCGACTCGGTCACCGGAGCCGACTTGGTCACCGGAGCCGACTCGGTCACCGGAGCCGACTTGGTCACCGGAGCCGACTCGGTCACCGGAGCCGACACGCCGGACTGACCCGACGCACGGCCGGGGGCCGAAGAAGGATCGGCCTGGCTCTGATCGGGCTCAGGCCCAGAAGTCGGCGAGCTCCCCGACGTCGGCCGACGCCTGGCGGGCGCCCATGGCCAGCGCCCGGGGCACGGCGGCGGGTGTCATGAGCTCCAGCATGTCCACTTCGGAGGGGGTGCGGAGCAGCACCTTGGTCCCGCTCGCTTCGAGGTCGGAGAGTTCCCGTGCCCCGCCACCCGGGCTGATGGTCATCATCCCCTCGCTGAGGTCGCTGCCGTCGGTCAGAGCCAGGATGAGCACGCGATCGGCGCCGGCCAGCAGGTCGAGATGGGTCCCGGTCCCGATCACGCCGCCATCCATGCAGCGACGGTCCCCGATCGGCTGAGGAGGGAAGATGCCCGGGACGGCGCTGCTCGCCGCCACGGCGCGCGGGATGCTGACGTGGCTGTCGCGGCTGACCACGCACCGCTCACCGGTGTAGGTGTCGACGCAGGTGATGCGCAATGTTTCGGACGTCCACGGCGTGCGGCCGAGGACGAGGGAGATGTTGCGGCGCATGACCGCAGCCGAAGGTGTCGAGGCGGCCAGGGCGGCGAAGCCGATCTCCTGCACCGTCGCCGGCTCGCCGTCGGTGGCCTTGAGGAAGAGGTCGAGGGCCCGCTGCTGGCTGGGAGTGAGCTCTGAGGCGGGGGCCAGCGCCGAGACGAGGGTTGGCACTCTGGCCAGCAGTGAGATCTCGGTGTGCAGCCGGTTGAGTCGACCGGCGGTGAGTGCCGAGGCCACCATCGAACCGGCGGAAGTCCCCACCACTCGGCCGGCCGAGGCCAAGCGGACGCCGCCGGACACCAGTGTCTGCAGGTAGCTGACCTGCCAGGCCACGAAGAACAGTCCGCCCCCGCCGAGACAGAGGCCCCGGTCGACCCCCTGGCCGTACTCGGCCCCGAACGTACGGGGGAGGGCGAGGTCGGGAGGCACCCGGGTACGGCGCCCGGACTGGGCACGAGAGACCACGGGCCGACTCTACCGGCGCCGATGCCCGCCTCCCATCGGCCATCCGGGGCCGGTTCGTCGTCCGGATGACCAGCCGTCGAGCGGCCGGCTCGGGCCGCTCCGATGGCGGGGCGACGCGGTCAGCGTCGCAGCAGGTCCTTGGCGATGTGGGTGACCTGGATCTCGTCCGTGCCGGCGTAGATCTGGAAGACCTTGGCGTCCCGAGCCAGCTGCTCGACCCGGAATTCGGCCATGTAGCCGTTCCCCCCGAAGAGCTGCACCGCCTCCATGGCCACCTCGGTGGCCGCCCGGGCGGCGTAGAGCTTCATGGCCGAGGCCTCGGCCAGCGTGAGGGACTTGCCGGCGGCGGACAGCTCGATGTGCCGGAAGACCAGGTTCTGCACATTGAGGCGGGCGACCTCCATGTTGGCCAACTTGAGCTGGATGAGCTGGCGCTCGCCGATCGGCTGTTCCCACAGCTTCCGGTTGTTGGCGTACTCCACCGAGAGCTTGAGGCACTCCTCGATCACACCGAGTGACATGGCGGCGAGTCCGGCCCGCTCGGTCACGAAGTTTCCCTTGGCCGAGTCCCGGCCGGAGCCGGGACGTTCCTCTTCGCTCTCGCCGAGGAGGTGGTCCACTCCCACCCGGACGTCGGAGAGGAAGAGCTCACCCGTCGGTGAGGAATGCAGGCCCATCTTTCGGAACGGCTTCGACTGCTCGAGCCCTGGAGTGCCGCGCTCGAGGACGAAGGTCAGCACCTGCCGGTCGCGGACCGGGGTATCGGACCCGTCGTCGAGCTTGGCGTAGAAGACGATGGTGTCGGCGTAGGGGCCGTTGGTGATGAAGGTCTTGTTGCCGTTCAGGATGTATTCGTCGCCGTCGCGCCGGGCCGTGGATTTCATCCCGCCCAGCGCATCGGAGCCCGAGTCGGGCTCGGTTATGGCCCAGGCCCCCACCTTCTCACCGGTGAGCAGGTCGAGCCCCCACCGCTCCATCTGCGCCGGTGTGCCCTGCTTCATGATGGTGCCACCGGCCAGCCCCACGCTCACGCCCATGGCCGTCACGATGCCCGGGCAGTAGTGGCAGAGCTCGATGATGGGGATGAGTGTCATGGCCGCGGCACCCCCGTCACCTGGGCGGGCGACCGGTGCATCTCCTTGGCCCGACTTGGCTGCCCCGGGGCCGGCGGCGGCCGCCTCGCCGACCCAGGGTGCCTCCTTGCGCTGCACCTGCATCTTGAAGCGATCCCGGGCCAGCTGGTCCATCCCGAAGGTGGCGTACAGCTTGCGGATGATGTCGTAGGGAGGCATGTCCCCGTGCTCGAGGGCCTCGATGTTCGGAACTACCTCGGCGTCGATGAAGCGGCGGATGGCGTCCCGCACCATCAGTTGCTCATCGGACCATTCGAACATGGTGGACCCCCTGTGCCCGCGGGCGTCGCCCGTTCGGTTGGTTGGAGGCTATCGGAGCCCCGCGTACAGTCGGGAGGTGCAGCTGGGACGAAAATCGGAGCAGACCGCCTTCGAACGGTGGGGCGGGGAGGCCTTCTTCGTGGCTCTGGTCGATCGGTTCTACGCCGGCGTCGCCGCCGATCCGCTCCTGCGGCCGCTCTATCCCGGGGACCTCACCGATCCGAAGTCCCATCTGGCCCTGTTCCTCATGCAGTACTGGGGTGGCCCCCGCCAGTACAGCGACCAGCGGGGCCACCCCGGTTGCGGATGCGCCACGCCCGATTCGCCATCGGTCCGGCCCAGGCCGAGGCCTGGCTGGGCCATATGACGGCGGCGGTGCACGAGGCCGGGCTGCCTCCGGCCGACGAGGCCGAGCTGCTCGACTACCTGACCATGGCGGCCCACAGCCTGATCAACACGGCGGTGTGAGAGAATCCCTGGTCACGATGGTGATCGTGTTCCCGCCGCCGCGGGCCGCCGCGGCGGCCGCCGCCGCCGGCCGGCGTCGGATGCGGCCGGATCCCGAGGGGCGCGGGCCGACCCGGACCGCCGTGACCTGGGGCGGAACCGGGTGAATCCACCGGTCAGATAACATCGACGCAGGTGACAGGGTCCGGCTGCGCCGATCCCGCCGTCGGCTGGAGCGGGTCGGCCCGGGCGCTTGTCAGGCCACGCCTGACGAAAGCCCAAGGGCCGGACGGCTCGCCGACCGGGACACCCGAGCTCAGACCCCAGATCACAGACCACCTCAAGACCCCAGATCAACATCCCAGACCCCAACGACAGACACAGGAGATGCCGTGCCCGCAGAGACCCACGTGGAACAGGGTCCGCTCGACCGGAGCCAGGTCCTCGAATTGATCCGCGACCTGCTCGCCGACATCTTGGAGATCGAGCCATCGGCCATCGCCGAGTCCTCGTCGTTCGCCGAGGACCTCGATGCGGACTCGTTGGCCCTGATCGAGCTGGTGGAGGGCCTCGAGGAGGAGCTCGGCGAGCGGTCGGTGGGGTTCCGCATCGACGACGAGGACCTCGAGGAGCTCCGCACCGTGCGGGACGCGGTGGACTACGTCTGCGCCAAGCTCGGAGGGAGCTGAGGCGCCCGATGGCGCCCTCGACCGTCTCGGGAACGCCCGGGGGGAACCACCGGCTCGCCGGCAGCATCGACTACCGGTTCGACGATCCGAGCCTGTTGGACCAGGCCATGGCCCACCGGTCCTGGTGCGCCGAGCAGGGCGGCCTGACCTCGAACGAGCGGCTCGAGTTCCTCGGCGACGCCGTGCTCGGCCTGGTGGTGGCGGATTACACCTTCCGGAACCATCCCGAGTTGTCGGACGGCATGATGTCGAAGGTCCGGGCCTCGGTGGTCAACACGCGAGTGCTGGCCGAAGTGGCCCTCGAGCTCGGGGTGGACGAGGACTTGAGGTTGGGGCGGGGGGAGGACCTCTCGGGGGGCGGCTCAAGGAGTCGATCCTGGCCGACGCCACCGAGGCGGTCATCGGCGCCGTCTACCTCGACGGAGGGCTCGCCGAGGCCGAGCGGCTCATCTTCTCCCTGCTCGAGGACCGCATCGCCGCCGCCGTGGGCGAACCGGGGAGTCCGACCACAAGAGCCGCCTCCAGGAGCGGACGGTGAGCCTCGGGCTGGGTGTGCCCCGTTACGAGGTCGACGGGTTCGGGCCGGACCACGCCCGGAGGTACCAGGCCACGGTGTACGTTGCTGGCCAGCGTCTCGGAGCGGGGGAGGGCCGGTCGAAGAAGGACGCCGAGCAGGCGGCCGCCCAGGCGGCGTTCGGTTCGTTGGAGGTCGAGAGAGGCGGGGGGGATGCCTGAGCTGCCCGAGGTCGAGACGATCCGCCGCGACCTCCAGACCGAGGTCGTGGGTCGGAAGATCAAGGCGGTCGAGGTCAGGAACGGCCGCACCGTCCGACGCCACCCGAGCGCCAAGCATTTCCGCGCCCGGCTGGAGGGCCACACCATCAAGTCCATCGACCGTGCCGGGAAATACCTGCTCATGGGCCTCGATGACGGGCAGACCCTGGTCGTCCACCTGGGCATGAGCGGCCAGCTGCAGCGGGCCAAGAGCGCCAAGGAGGCGAAGACCCCCCACACCCACGCCGTGCTCACCTTCACCCAGGGTGGGCAGTTGCGGTTCGTCGACCCCCGCACGTTCGGGGAGCTGTTCGTATCGGCCGCCCCGGCCGAGGGCGAGCGGGCCCTGCCCGAGCTGGCCCATCTCGGGTTCGACCCGCTGGAGGACGTGATGAGCTGGGAGAAGTTCTGGGTGCTGTTGGCCCAGCACAAGAGCGGCCTCAAGGCCCTGCTGATGGACCAGGAATTCGTGGCCGGCATCGGCAACATGTACGCCGACGAGATCCTCTTCGCCGCCGGGCTCCGCTACGACCGCATGTCCAACTCGCTCTCCTCTCAGGAGGTGCGCCGCCTCTACCGGGCCATGGTCGAGACCCTGGCCGAAGCAGTCAAGCGACGGGGCTCGTCGCTGGCCGACGAGCAGTACCGCGACCTGTTCGGGGAGATCGGTGACTACCAGGAGCAGCACCAGGCCTACGACCGCGAGGGCCAGGCCTGCCGGCGGTGCCGGGCCACCATCGTCCGGGTGAAGTCCGGCGGTCGCTCGACCTACTTGTGCGAGCACTGCCAAGTCTGAATTTTCCCTCCGCCATCCTCCGCGACACCCGGTAGCGGCCGGTAGGGTGAGCCTCCGGTGTTCCTGAAGTCCCTTTCCCTCAAAGGATTCAAGTCCTTCGCCGACCCGGCCGTCCTCGAATTCGAGCCCGGCATCACGGTGGTCGTGGGCCCCAACGGGAGCGGGAAGTCGAACGTGGTCGATGCGGTGGCCTGGGTGCTCGGGGCGCAGGGCCCGCGGACCTTGCGCTCGGCCAAGATGGAAGACGTCATCTTCATGGGCACCGCCAACCGGCCGTCGCTCGGGCGGGCGGAGGTGGCCCTGACCATCGACAACTCGGCCGGCAAGCTGGCCACCGACCTGGCCGAGATCACCATCACTCGCACGCTGTTCCGCTCGGGGGACAGCGAGTACGCCATCAACGGGGCGCCCTGCCGGCTCCTCGACATCCAGGAGCTCCTCTCCGACACCGGTGTGGGGCGCCAGCAGCACGTGATCATCAGCCAGGGGCATCTGGACGCCATTCTCGAGGCCAGGCCCGAGGACCGTCGGGCGGTCATCGAGGAGGCGGCCGGGGTACTCAAGTACCGCCGGCGCCGTGAGCGGTCGGAACGCCGGCTGGCGGCCACCGAGGAGAACCTCGAGCGCCTCTTCGACCTGGTGCGGGAAGTCAAGCGGCAGATCCGGCCGCTCGAGCGCCAGGCGGCCGCGGCCCGTTCGTACACCGGGCTGGCCGATGAGCTGAAGGCGGTGCGGTTGCACGTGGCCGGGACGGAGCTCAACGCACTCGATGACCGTCACCGCCGGGCCACCGCAACCCGGGCGGAGCTGCTCGTCACCGAGGGCCGGCTGCAAGAGTCGCTCACCGAGCTCGACGCCGACACCGAGCGAACGGCCGACGAGATGTCGGCCCAGCGGGAGTCGGACCTGGCCGCCGCCCTCGGCCGGGCCGAAGGCATGGTCGAGCGGGCCCGCGGGCTGGCCGGGGTGCTGCGCGAGCGGCAGCGATCACTGGCCCTGGCCCTCGACGCCGCGGCCGACGCCGACGTGGTCTCCACCTTGGAGGCGGAGAGCGCCCGCCTGACCCAGCAGCTGGAGAACGCCGAGGCCGAAGCGGCCACCCTGGTGCCGGAACACGACGAGGTGGCCATGAGCGAGGCCGCCGCCGCGGCGGAGCTCGAGCGCCATCTCGAGGCCTGGGGGAACGGCACCGAGCTGCGCCTGGCCGACGAGGCGGTGACCGTGGCCCGTGGGCAACTCGGCTCGCTCGAGCGCGCCCTCGAGCGCGACCGGCGCACCCTCGACCAGCTGGTCGCCCGTCTCGCCACCTCGGAACGGCGAGCCGCCCTCCTGGAGGGTGAAGAGCGCGAGCTCGGTGAGCGGCTGGCCGAGCTGGAGGACGCACGCGGCCGGCTGCAGACCACCGTGGCCGAGACCGAAGCCGACCACGCCGAGGCCGTCCGCCGTCTGGAGGTGGCCGAGGAGGCTCTGCGCCAGTCGGAACAGGAGCTTCATCGCTCGACGGCCCGGGCCGACGCGCTCGAGCGGGCGTTCGACGAGGCCCGCGGGGCGGCCGGAGCCGAACTGCTGGCCGGGGTGGACGGCGTCGTCGGCACCCTGCTCGACGTGGTCGAGGTGGACGCCGGGTGGGAGCACGCCTTCGAGGCGGCCGCCGGTGCCTCGGTGGCGGCGGTGGTGGTCTCCGGTCGTGAGCCGGCCAAGGCGGCGCTGTCGCGGCTTCGCCTGGGAGGTGCCACCGGAGCCGTGCTGGCCCTGACGGACGCCGTCCTCGTCGGCGGGGAGCCCGAGGCCCCTCCCGGGACCGAGTCGATCCGTGACCACGTGCGCCCCCACCCCGACGCCCGGGACCTCCCCGGTCTCGGGGCGCTGCTCGACCGGTTGCTGGCGAGTTCGAGCTGCGCTCTGGGGGGCTGGTCGGCGGCCATCGACCTGGCGCTGGCCCGTCCCGACCGGGTGATCGTGACCCGGGAGGGCGACCGGTTCTCCTCGGCTGGCTGGCGGGTGCGGGCGAGCGGCGGGGTGGTGACGGCGGCGGTGGTCGGGGAGGCGAGGGCCCGGGCCGAGCAGGCCGCACGTACCTCGACCGAGGTGGCCGCAGAACGCGCCGAGGCCCGCGCCGCGGTGGAGGCCTCCAGGCTGGCCGCGGGCGAGGCCGTTCGGTCGGACGACCGCAACGAGGCGGCTCACCAGACCGCCCGGGTCGCCCGCCAGCGGGTGGCGGATGACCTGGCGGTGATGGCCGCCGAGCTCCAGGAGATCGACCACCTGCGACAGGAGCTCGACGAGCGGATCGCCCGCGACGCCGAACGGGCCGCCGGCCTGCGGGAGGAGCTGCCCGGTCTCGAAGCGCACCGGGTCGATGCGGCCGAACGGGCGGTGGCGGCCCGGCAGGAGCGCCGCCGGATCGACGAGCGCATCGCCGAGGCGGCCCGGTTGCGGAACGAATGGGACGTGCGCTCCGCCGGGCTGGTCGAACGCCGCAACGTCCTCGACCAGCGCTGGCAAGAGGTGGAGCGCCGGCTCACCGGACACGCCGACGAGCGCCGACAAGCCGCCGAGCGTCGCCAGCGACTGGAGGCGGGCGCCACCGCCGTCGGACGGTTGCAGTCCGTGGTGATCTCGGCCGAAGCCCGCCTCCAGACGGCCCTCGCCGCGCTGCGCGAGCGGCACCGTCTCCAACTCGAGGCGGTCCGGGCCGGTGGGGCCCGGCTCGAGGAGCTGCGCCGCCAGCGGTCGGCCTTGGAACACGAGCTGGCGGCGGTGCGCGGCCGGCTGCAGAAGGTGGAGGTCGACCTGGTGGAGGCGGGCATCCGCCGCGAGTCGGTGGTGGAGTCCCTCCGGCGGGAGCTGTCCTGCACGCCCGAGGAGGCCCGGGACGCCCCGGCCCCCGACCTCGACGACGGCATGGACCCCATGGCCCGTATCGAGCAGCTCGAGCGCGACCTGGCCGCCATCGGGCCGGTCAATCCGCTGGCGCTCGAAGAGCTCTCGGAGCTGCGCGAGCGCCACCAGTTTCTCGAGTCCCAGGTCGAAGACGTCCGCGTCGCCCGCCGCGAGCTGCACCATGTGATCCGGACGCTCGACGAGGAGATCATGCACGTGTTCGACGCGGCCTTCGCCGATGTCAACGAGCATTTCTCCGATCTGGTGACCTCGCTCTTCCCCGGAGGCACCGGCCGGCTCTCCCTCACCGACCCCGAGAACCTCCTCAACACCGGGGTGGAGGTCGAAGTGCGTCCCGCCGGCCGCAATGTGCGGCGGATGTCACTGCTGTCGGGGGGCGAGCGGTCGCTCGTGGCCCTGGCCTACCTCTTTGCCGTCTTCCGGAGCCGCCCGTCGCCCTTCTACATGATGGACGAAGTCGAGGCGGCCCTCGACGACGTCAACCTGCAACGGTTCCTGGGCCTGGTGCACGAGTTCCGGGGCGAGGCGCAGCTGATCATCGTGAGCCACCAGAAGCGGACCATGGAAGCGGCGGACGCCCTCTACGGCGTCACCATGGCACCCGGCGGTTCCTCCAAGGTGGTCAGCCAGCACGTCCCGCGCTCCGACGGCGAGAGACCGGACGATGTGAGCCGGGACGGGGAGGGCGGGGGCAGCGAGAGTCGGGATAGCGAGAACGGTTTCGTGCCGGAGGCGCGGGCGGTGCCGGAGGTGCTCCAAGTCGAGCCGGTCGGCCGGGTCGAGGCGTGACCGCCGTCCTGCTCGCTTCCTCGGTGGCCCCCTTGTTCGCGGCTTCGGACGTGGCCACTGGCCTGGTCGTCGCCGTCCCGGTCCTCATCGTCGCCGGCGGGGTCGCAGTCGGGCTGCGGCTGCGGGGGAGGGGGGTCAAGGACCGGGTCCCTCCGGGGGAAGTGGCCGACGACGCCGCCACCGACATCGAGCTGGCCCGCGGTGCCGAGGCGACCCGCTTGGCGGAGCCCTCACCGGCGGCGCCCTCCGCCACCGCTCCTGTCGCCCCCGCCGCCCCTCCGGAGGGGTCGGTGCCCGCGGCACCGGCGGCACCGGCGGCACCCGCCGAGGTCGGCCTGCCGGCGGAGCCCGCCGAGCCGCCGACGTTTCGGAGCCGGCTGGGCAAAGCCCGGGGCCTGCTCTCGGGCTACCTGGGCTCGGTCCGCTCGAAGGGGAAGATCGAGGCTTCGACCTGGGACGACCTCGAGGAGGCGCTCATCCGGGCCGATGTCGGGGTGGCCGCCACCGACGGTCTCCTCGACGACCTGCGGGCCCGGGTCAACCGCGGGGAGATCGCCGGTCCCGACGCCCTGGTCGACGGGCTGAAGTCGGACCTGGTCACGTTGCTCTCGGCGGCGGACGCCACCTTGGCCATGCCCGGCTGTGATGGCGCATCGGACCACACCGGCGGCGGTTCGGGCCAGGGCGCTGGCGACCCTGGCGGGGCCGACGGCGACGACCGCCCGGTCGACGTCTGGCTGTTCGTCGGCGTGAACGGGGTGGGGAAGACCACGACGGTCGGGAAGGTGGCCAACCGAATGGCGGCGTCGGGGTCCAGGGTGCTGCTGGCCGCAGGCGACACCTTCCGCGCCGCCGCCGGTGAACAGCTGTCGATGTGGGCCTCCCGGGCCAATGCCGACATCGTCCGCGGCTCGGAGGGGGGTGACCCGAGCTCGGTGGTGTTCGATGCCGTCCAACGGGCGGCGTCGAAGGGGCACGGGGTGGTCCTGGCCGACACCGCCGGCCGGCTGCACAACAAGGTGAACCTCATCGAGGAATTGAAGAAGATCCGGCGGGTGGCCGACCGGCCTCCGGGGCGGGTCCGAGAGGTGCTCCTCGTCCTCGACGCCACCACCGGGCAGAACGGCCTGGCCCAGGCCAAGGTGTTCCTCGAGGCGGTAGAGGTGTCCGGCGTCGTGCTGACCAAGCTCGACGGCACGGCCAAGGGTGGGATCGTCATCGCCATTCAGAGCGAGCTGGGCCTGCCGGTCAAGTTGGTAGGCCTCGGCGAAGCGGTGGACGACCTGGTCGACTTCGACCCGGTCGCCTTCGTCGATGCCCTGTTCTGACGCGCCGAGCTGCCTCACGGGTGACCCGCCGGGCTGACCGGGGCCGGCACTGCTCCTGTAGCCTGAAGCACTCATGTTCGAGAGCCTGACCGACCGATTCGAGGGGATCCTCACCCGTCTCCGGAACCGCGGTCGGCTGACGGAGGCCGACGTCGACGAGGTCCTCCGGGAGATCCGGACCGCCCTGTTGGAGGCGGACGTCGAGATCGGCGTGGTCCGGGCCTTCACCGAGGCGGTGCGGGGCCGTTGCGTGGGCCTCGAGCTCTCCCAGGCGCTGAGCCCCGGGCAGCAGGTGATCAAGATCGTCGACGAGGAGCTCGTCGCCATCCTCGGCGGGGAGACGCTGCGGATCACCTACGCCGGGCGTCCGCCGACGGTGGTGCTGCTGGCCGGCCTCCAGGGGTCGGGCAAGACCACCGCCTCGGCCAAGTTGGCCCGCTGGTTCAAGCAGCAGGGTCGCAATCCCCTGCTCGTCGGAGCCGACCTGCAGCGGCCGGCGGCGGTGGAGCAGCTCCGGGTGCTCGGTAGCCAGGCCGGGATCAGCGTGTTCAGCGAGCCGAGCGATCCGGTGGCGGTGGCCACCGCCGGCGTCGAGGAGGCCCGGCGCCTGGGGCGGGATGTCGTCGTGGTCGACACCGCCGGCCGGCTGGCCATCGACGAGGACCTGATGGAGGAGATCCGGCGGATCTCGGTGGCGGTGGACCCGCACTACACGTTCTTGGTCATCGACGCCATGACCGGTCAGGACGCCGTGTCCACGGCGGCCGCCTTCCACCAGGTGCTGGCTCTCGACGGGGTCATCCTCACCAAGCTCGACGGAGACGCCCGCGGCGGTGCCGCCCTCTCGGTCAAGGAGGTGGTCGGCCGGCCCATCGCCTTCGCCTCGACCGGCGAGAAGCTCGACGACTTCGACCAGTTCCACCCGGACCGGATGGCCGACCGGATCCTCGGGATGGGCGACGTGCTCAGCCTCATCGAGCAGGCCGAGCGGACCATGGACCAGGACGTCGCCACCAAGGGCGCGGCCGCCATGCTCGAGGGCCGGTTCACCCTCGAAGACTTCCTCGAGCAGCTCCAGCAGGTGAGGAAGATGGGGTCGGTCTCGGGAATCTTCTCGATGCTGCCGGGCGTGCCCAAGGACCTGAAGGAGGTCTCCGCCTCGATCGACGACCGTCAGATCGACCAGGTCGAAGCCATCATCCACTCCATGACCCCGGCTGAGCGGGTCGACCCGGCCGTCATCGACGGGTCCCGGCGGGTTCGCATCGCCAACGGCAGCGGCACCGCCACCTCTGACGTGAACGCGCTCCTCAAGCAGTTCAAGGAGATGCGGAAGATGATGAAGGGCATCGGCAGGGGTGGAGGGAAGGGCGGCATGGCTGGGGCGCTCGGCGGATTGGGTGGAATGTTGGGACGCGGGCCCAAGCTGTCGCCGGGCGCTCTCGACGAACTGGCCGAGATGGGCGCAGCCGGCGACATGGCCGGATTCCCCGGGTCCGCCGAGCTGACGGGTGCCACGGGCCCGGCGGCCGGGGGGGCGGCGGTCGGTTCCGGCGCCGCCAACGGCGGTGCCACCAGGGGATCGTCAAAGTCGCGGGGCAAGGGGAAGAAGAAGGGGAAGGGCGGCGGCCGGGTCACGCCCAAGGCTCGCTGACGAGCGGGCCGGTGCCGATCCTGACCGCGGCCAGAGGAACGGTTCACCCGGGGGCGGGGCATGATTGCGGGTCACCCCGGCTTTGGTGGGAGACTGTCGGGCGCCATCGACAGGATGGGCGCCATCGGAGCGCAAGAACGCAAGAGGAGTGACCGTGGCAGTAAAGCTCCGCCTCGTGCGGATCGGGAAGAAGAAGCAGCCCACCTATCGGCTGGTAGCGGCGGACAGCCGTTCGCCCAGGAACGGACGGTTCATCGAGATCGTGGGCACCTACGCGCCCCGCGGGAAGTCGGCGGCCGAGCCCCAGGCGGTGGTCGAAATCGACAACGCCAAGGCGGTCAAGTGGCTCTCGGAGGGGGCGCAGCCCACCGAGCGGGTGGAGAAGCTCCTGCAGCAGTCGGGCGCGCTCGATGAGTTCGCCTCGGCCAAGGCGGCCAAGTGACCGACGAGATGGCCCTGGACTCGGCAGACGACGTGAACACGATCGATGAGATTGACGGCCACGAGGACGACGACGCCGGTAACCGCGTCTCGGGGGGGACTCCGCTGGCCGTCGTGACCTATCTGGTGAATTCCATCACCTCGGATCCCGAGTCGGTGGTGATCAACACCGAAGAGCGCGGGAACTCCGTACGCTTCCGGGTCCACGTGGCCCCCGACGACATGGGCCGGGTCATCGGCCGGCGTGGCCGGGTGGCCCAGGCCATCCGCGCCGTGGTGGCGGCGGCGGGCGCCCGTGACGGGGTCCGGACCAACGTGGACATCGAAGACGACTGAACCCCACCCGTTGCCGCCTGGACCCGCCCACCGTCCCGGCGGTCGCCCTTCCGGCCCCTCACCTGGCGGCGCACCGCCTGATCGTGGACCCGGAGAACCGGGATTGCTCGAGGTCGGGCACGTCGTGAAACCACACGGCCTGCGGGGGGAGGTGATCGTCTGGCTGACCACCAACCGTGCCGAGCGGCTGGAGCCGGGTGCGGTACTCCGTGCCGGTGAGCGGGAGCTCCGGGTGGAGCGGGCCGCGCCGCACCGCGGGCGGTTCATCGTGAGCTTCGAGGGCGTCACCGGCATCGATGCCGCCGAGGAGCTCCGTGGCACCGAGCTCTTGGCACTGCCGCTGGAGGATCCCGACGTGCTGTGGGTACACGAGATGATCGGCTGCCCGGTCGAGGATGTGAGCGGCCGTCCGCTCGGGACGGTGGAGGCGATCGAAGCCAATCCGGCCAGTGACCTGTTGGTGCTCGAGAACGGGGTCCTGATACCGCTGAACTTCGTCGTCAGGTCTGAGCCCGGAGTGCTGATCATCGTCGATGTACCCGACGGCCTCGTCGATCTGGCCTGAGTTGGCCCTCGCCGTGCGCACCGTGGCCCCCGCCAACCGCAACTCCGTCGACCTCATTTCTCCTGTCTGGTTTGTACCCCAGGCGCCGTTGACGCCATGAGGATCGATGTCTTCACCATTTTCCCCGGGGTCATCGAGGGCTATGCCGAGGCCTCGATCCTCGGTCGGGCCCGATCAGAGGGCATCCTCGAGCTCCGGGCCCACGACCTGCGAGAAGGGGCCACCGACCCCCACCGGTCGGTGGACGACGCCCCGTTCGGAGGTGGGGCTGGCATGGTGCTCGCCCCCGAGCCCGTGTTCCGTTCGGTGGAGGGTGTGTCGGCCGCCGAGGGGTTGCCCCGGCCCCTGATCCTCCTCTCGCCCTCCGGTCGGCGGTTCGACCAGCGGGTAGCCGACGACCTCAGTCGCCTCCCCGACGGCTTCTCGCTGCTGTGCGGCCGCTACGAAGGTGTCGACCAGCGGGTAGCCGACCACCTGGCCGACGAGGAGCTGTCGGTGGGGGATTTCGTATTGGCCGGCGGGGAGCTGGCGGCACTCGTGGTCGTGGAGTCGGTGATCCGGCTACTGCCCGGGGTGCTCGGGAACGAGCTCTCGGCGGCCGACGAGAGCTTCACCGGCGGCCTGCTCGAGTATCCCCAGTTCACCCGGCCGGCCGCGTTCAGGGGTTGGGACGTGCCCGAGGTGCTCCGCTCGGGTGACCATGGAGGCATCGAACGGTGGCGCCGGTCCCGGGCCCTCGCCCGCACCCTCGAGCGCCGGCCCGATCTCATCGCCACCCGTGGCGGGCTGACCGAGGAGGAGGTCAGGTTGCTCGCCGACCAGGGCGAAGCGCGACTCCTCCGTGATCACGGCTACCATTGGTGAGCTTCGTTGGCGCCGGTGAGGACCGGTCCTGCGCCGTAGGTGTCGCCGAGACGACCTCGTCGCCAGGCCCGGGGGCTCGACGGTTCGAAGGGCTCGAGCGCATGAGCGGTCGAGCGCATTCGAGTTCGAGCGGGTGGAGGCCGACGGAGGAGAGATCGACCGATCCCTGGAAGGACGCGCACCATGAATCCGACCGACACCATCGATCGTGACAGCCTGCGTGACGACATTCCCGAGTTCCGCCCCGGCGACACGGTCAAGGTCCATGTCCGGGTGGTGGAGGGGACCCGCGAGCGGATCCAGGTCTTCCAGGGCGCCGTGGTGCGCCGCCAGGGCACCGGGGTACGCGAGACCTTCACCGTGCGCAAGGTCAGCTTCGGCGTGGGGGTGGAGCGGACATTCCCCGTGCACTCTCCGGTCATCGCCCGGACCGAGGTGGTGTCCATGGGTGACGTCCGGCGGGCCAAGCTGTACTACCTGCGTCAGCGCCACGGCAAGGCGGCGAAGATCAAGGAGCGACGGGCGGCCCGTCCCTGAGGGGAGTCCGGTCCTCGCCCTGCTCCGGGCTCGGGCGGTTCGACCCGATGGTGCGGGAGCTACCCTCGGTCGAGGTGGGGTGCATGCCATGAGTGAGTGGGGCGCATGCCATGAGTGAAGAGGATCTCGAGCGCTACGAGTCTGAGATCGAACTGGCGCTCGTCCAGGAGTACCGGACCGTCCTGCCTTTGTTCTCGTACGTGGTCGAGACCGAACGCCGGTTCTACCTGGCCAACGCGGTCGAGGTGACCGTCCGTTCCGACTCCACCCCGGCCTGCGTCGAAGTCCAGCTGGACGACGCCTGGGTCTGGGACATGTACCGGCCGGCCCGGTTCGTGCCGTCGGTGCGGATCCTCACGTTCCGCGATGTGAACATCGAGCGGCTGCCCGAGAAGGACCTGTGACCGGAGGCGCCTCGCCGCGCCCTGCCGGGAAGCCCGCCCACGAGGACCCATCCAGGCCCGACCCGCGTCGTCAACTCGGATCGCACGGGGAGTCCCTGGCCGCCCGGTGGTACGAGGAGCACGGCTACGAGGTGCTCGAACGGAACTGGCGCCGACGCCAGGGCGAGGTGGATCTCATCGTGCGGCGGGGGCGGACGGTCGCCTTCTGCGAGGTGAAGGTCCGCTCCAGCGACCGCTTCGGCACGGGTGCCGAAGCGGTCATGGGTCCCAAGCAGCGCCGGATCCGGCGCCTGGCCACCCGGTGGCTCTCCGAGCTCGTTCCGGCGACTGGCCGCGATCGGGTCGAGCTCCGATTCGACGTCGTCTCGATCACCGCCGGCCAGGTCGAGGTCATCGAGGGCGCCTTCTGAACCGGCCTGGAGCCGTCTTCCTGAAGCAGGCTGGAGCCGTCTTCGCTCCGGCATAGCGGGCCCGACGGATCGGCTTTCTCATAGGCTGCCGGAATGCCGAACCAGCTCGAGACCCTGATCGTGGAGCGGAGGGACGGTGTGGTCACCGTCACCATGAACCGCCCCGACCGTAAGAACGCCGCCAACGGCCTGATGTGGCGGGAGCTGCTCGCCACCTTCGAGGACGTGGCCACCGATCGCCACGACCGGGTGATGGTGCTCACCGGAGCCGGCGGCGCCTTCAGCTCGGGCGCCGACCTCGGCGACTCCGGAGATGTGGCCGGCCGACCCGGGGACCCCTACCTGGTCCAGATGCGCGCCCTCGGGGACGTGGCTCTGCGGCTGCACCGCATCCCCAAGCCGACCATCGCCAAGGTCGGAGGCGTGGCAGCCGGTGCCGGGATGAGCATGGCGCTCGGCTGCGACCTGGTGGTGGCGTCGGAGTCCGCACGGTTCTCCCAGATCTTCTCTCGGCGCGGGCTGTCGGTTGACTTCGGCGCGTCCTGGCTGCTCCCCCGCCTCATCGGGTTGCACCGGGCCAAGGAGCTGGCCTTCTTTGCCGACATCATCAGCGCCCAGCAGGCGGCGGAGTTCGGCGTGGTCAACCGGGTCGTGCCCGATGATCAGCTCGACGCATTCGTCGCCCAGTGGGCGAATCGCCTGGCGGCCGGGCCCCCGCTGGCCCTGTCCATGACCAAGACCATGCTCAACAACTCGGTCAACATCTCGATGGACCAGGCCATCGAGGAGGAGACCCGCTCCCAATCGGTCAACTTCGGCACTGCCGACACCGCCGAGGCCATCGCCGCCTTCATGCAGAAGCGCGACCCCAAGTTCGAGGGCCGTTGACGACGAAGGCTCGATCGTCTGGCGCTGGCACCTACCCGCCTCCCTCGGGTCTCCGGATTCTGGATGTGACACCGGCTCCTTAGGGTGTCCGGTGGTGCCTCGAGCGGCCGCCGCACCACGTGACCGCGGCTCTCCCATGTTGATGAATGCGGATCGGCTGGATCGGCTCCTCTTCGGGCTGACGAGCCTGCGGACCTGGACGCACGGACCGCCGGGATGAGGCGGACGCTCGGGCTCGATCCGGTCCCGCAAGGAGAATTTCTGATCGGAGGCGCCGTGATCGCCGCCATTCCTTCCGCCGTCCTCATCGGGGTCGACGGCAAGCAGGTGTCAGTCGAAGTACATGTCTCCAACGGCCTGCCCGGGTTCACCGTCGTGGGCCTCCCCGACGCCGCCGTCCGTGAAGCGCGGGACCGGGTACGAGCGGCGTTGCTGTCCAGCGGACTCTCATGGCCGCTTCGCAGAGTCACCGTCAACCTGGCCCCGTCAGGCATGCGGAAGGGAGGATCCGGGCTCGACCTACCGATCGCCGTCGGCGTCCTGGTGGCCGCGGGCGAGTTGGATCCCGCCGCCATCGACGGCATGGCCTTCGTGGGTGAGCTGGGTCTCGATGGCTCCCTGCGGGGAGTGCCGGGCGTCATGGTGCTGGCTGATGCCGTTGGCCACCACCGCCTGGTGCTTCCCTCGGACTGTGCCTCGGAGGCGAGGTTGGGCGGAGCAGACAGCATCGGAGCGGCCACGACCTTGAGGGAGTTGGTCGAACGGCTCAGTGCCCGCCAGCCCTGGCCGGCATGGGTGCCGCCGCGACCGTCGCAGGCTGCATCGAGCCCATCGCCCGAGTCGTTCGGTCGAGGCGACCTCTCGGATGTCCGGGGTCAGCGCTTGGCCAGGCTTGCGCTCGAAGTTGCCGCCGCCGGCGGGCACCACCTGCTGCTCGTCGGTCCGCCCGGCTCGGGCAAGACCATGCTCGCTACCCGCTTACCGGGCCTCTTGCCAGCTCTGCCTCGACCGGAGGCACTCGAGGTCACCAGGGTGCACTCGGTCGCCGGTGTGTCCCTGCCACCGTCCGGGCTCATCGAGCGACCTCCTCTGCGCGCCCCGCACCATGGTTTGTCGCCCGTCGCCATGATCGGAGGTGGGACGCCCTGGATGCGCCCGGGCGAGATCAGCCTGGCCCATGGCGGGGTGCTGTTCCTCGATGAGATGGGGGAGTTCCCGGCGGCGGTCCTCGATGCGTTGCGCCAGCCTCTCGAAGAGGGTGTGGTGCGGCTGAGCAGGGCCAGGGGCACGACCGCCTTTCCCGCCAGGTTCATCCTGGTGGGTGCCATGAACCCGTGTCCGTGTGGTGAAGGTGGCCCTCCCGGTTCGTGCCGGTGCAGCGGTTCGGCCCGCGAGCGGTACGCCAGAAGGTTGTCGGCACCCCTCCTCGACCGCTTCGACATCGCCGTCCGCATCGACCGCCCCGATGCCGACGAGCTCCTCGGGATGCGCCCTCCGGAAACCACGTCGACGGTTTCCGGGCGGGTGGCCGCCGCTCGTCTTCGGGCCATCGAACGCCGCGGGTGCATCAACGCCGAGCTTCCCGGACCTGAGGTCCAGCGCGTGGCCCCGATGTGCCCCGAGGCGACCGCTCTGCTCGAAAGGCGGGTGCGCTCCGGCTCGCTCAGCGCCCGCGGGCTCGATCGGATCCGACGGTTGGCTCTGACCATCGCCGACCTCGCCTCGATCGACCCCGGCGCACCCGACGAGGGTGGGGTTTCGCCGGGACCGGGCACCGGTGTCATCGATGTGGAGCAACTCCAGCAGGCCCTGCTGCTGCGTTGTCAACGCGAATATCTGCTGGGAAGTGCCCAATGACCGGGTGGGGAACGCCGGAAGCCCATGCCGCCGCCCTGGCCGGCCTGCCCGGGATGAATCCGAGGCGGCTGGCCAAGCTGCTGGACGGCTTCCAACCGGTGATGGCGTGGCGCGTGGTCGAAACCGGCACCCACCCGGGAGATCCGAAGCGCCGATTCTCCGTAGCCGCCCGTCGAACCGACGTGCGCGAGGTGGGGGAGTGCTATGCGCGTCGGGGAGTTGGGGTGCTGTTGCCCGATCAGCACGGTTTCCCTTCATCTCTCGTCGGCGACCCGGGAGCGCCGGCGGTGTTGTTCGCACTGGGAGATCCGACGGTCCTGGAAGGTGGGCCCAAGGTGGCGATCGTCGGTACCCGCTCGGCCACCCACTACGGCAGGCAGGTGGCATCCGAGCTGGCCGGAGCCATCGCCGCCAAGGGTGTGACCGTGGTGTCCGGACTGGCCGCCGGCATCGACGCCGCCGCCCACGCCGGGTCACTGCGGGCCACCGAGCCCGGTGTGGCGCCGCCCGCGGCTGTCGTCGGCACCGGACTGGATGTCGTCTATCCGGCGTCGAACCGAGCGCTGTGGGCGCAGGTCGCCGGTCGCGGCGTGGTGCTCTCCGAATCGGCGCTCGGTACCAAACCGCATCCGGCCGTATTCCCGGCCCGCAACCGGATCATTGCCGCCCTGTCGGATGTGGTCGTGGTCGTCGAGAGTCACCTGCGCGGCGGCGCCCTCTATACGGCCGAGGCCGCCGCCCGGCGCTCGATCCCGGTGTGTGTCGTCCCCGGTTCAGTGCACAGCCATGCCTCGGCGGGCACCAACGCCCTCTTGGTCGAGGGTTGCATCCCCGTGCGTGATGTTGACGACGTGATGGTGACGTTGTCCTTGGTGCGGGCGGGGAAGAACCTCGGCCAGGTCCGAGTTCCACCGAGGACCCCATCCCGACCGAGGCGGACACCGTCGCAGTCTCCATCCGCGCTCGGATGCGAACTCCCGACCGGCGGGGTGGGAGCCGATGGTGCCGGAGCGGATGGTGCCGGAGCGGATCGTGCCGGAGCGGATGGTGCCGTCTTGCAACCGAGCAACCCCGGGGCCGGTCCATTGACAGCTCCCCAGCAAGCTCTCCTGGACGCAGTGGATGACACGCCGACCGCCTTCGAGACCATCCTGATCCGGACCGATCTCAGCATCGCGGCCGCCGCGGAGGCGTGCGATCAGTTGGTCGAGCGAGGGGTGCTCCGCTCCGGTGCCGGTTGGTGGTCGACCACCTAGCCAACCCGGCCCCGCCTCGCATCGACCGGTATCCGCTGCTCGCTGGCGTCGGCCTGATCCAGCGGAGTGTTCGACCGGCGAAAGATCGCCGGACTAGGGAGATGGGAAGCTTCCTAGTTGCCAACCGATTGCAGTGGACGACACCGACCCCGACGGCGGCGCGGCAGACAGGGACGGCGCCGTGCAGTTCGCCAGTCCCGTCTGGGCGCCGTACCACGTAACTGCGGCTCCGGATTTCCAGACCAGCCAGCACACGCCGTCGGACGATCGGTCGGCCAGGGTGATGCTGCCGCCGCCCGAGTTGCCGCCGCCCGAGTTGCCGCCGCCCGAGTTGCCGCCGCCCGAGTTGCCGCTGGAATTGGCACTATCCCCGCCTCCGGTCACTCCGGGAATGTCGGGGACCCCGGCGACACCCGTCGACGGGCCCCCTCCACCGGTAGCGCCTCCGCTTCCGTCGGCAGTGACCGCAATGCTCACCGTCGTGGGCCCTGACGACGGGCCCGCAACGAATGTGATGGAAGGATTGGACGCCCCGAGCTCCGAGACGGTCACACCCGAGAATCCTCCGGCTGAAGCCGCCGCGGTTTCCGCCGCGGTCAGTCCGGTGGAAAGGGACTGCTGGGCCTGGAGGTGAGCTGCGAGCGCGGCGCCCGGAGAGTTGGCCACCCCAGTCGACGAGGAACCGCCGGAGTGGAGCGTGGTGCCGAGGAGCAGTGCGACGGCCAGTGCCACGACCACCAGCGAGAGCACGGTGGCGATCATCGAGAAACCGGCCTCGTCCCCCGGATCTCGCCGCTCGTCGGCTCGTCGATGATCCCGCCGCCGTTGACACACATGTCGGTGTAGATCCATTCCGCCTCCCTACTGAGGGAGGATCGGCAGACCAAGGGGTGGAACTTGAGAGTTGGATTGGCCATGGTGCAGCTGACTGACCTTTGGATCTGGGCTTCCGGCAGTTAGTTGCCCCGGCTCGCAACGCCTACGGCTGGAATTGTCAGTCCTCTGGTTGCCTGACGATGTTTTCAGGCGGGCTCGGGCTCCTTTGAGGAACTGAGCCCTCCCTACCTCAGTTCCTCACTCCTGCTGTTTGTGCCAGTGCTCCGGCCTTCGGGGGGTGTCGATGCGAGGCCGGCTCCTGGTCAAAGGGGACCGGGGTGACTAGGACCACTCCGGGGAGCCGTCGGACTGGGCGCCAGTGCGGGCCAGGCTCCGGCCCCCGTACCTCTTGAGGTGGCAATGGTGATGGTGCAACAGGGCCCAGGTTGTCGCGCCAATGGTCAGTCAGACCCCTCAGACAAGCCCGACGCCCCCTGACCAATATGAGGAGTCACAAACCCGGAGCTTGCTCCGTCTGCAGCAACGACTGTTCACGTCCTGCCAGACCGACGCCAGTGGTCAACCAAGGTTGTTCGTGCAGGTCCCTCCGTCGGTGGTGCTGTTCGTCCCGTCGGGGCAGGTCGTGTTGGACCACGTGGGATATTCGAGCGATTGGGCATCTCTCAGATCGGCGCCGGTGAGAATGGCATTGGAGAAATCGACGCCGATAACGAATGCGCTGGCAAATCGGGCGTCGGTCACATTGGCACCATCCATCGGCGAGCCGAACAGGTACGTACGGTCCATGTTGGCTCCGGACAGGTTGGCATTCGAGAAGATGACGCCGGTGAGATCCTCGAGGTGGCGCAGAGAGTCGCCTCCGAAGTTCACCCCTGCCAAATCGGCGCCGTTCAGGTCGGCACCGTCCAACTTCGCCCCGGTGAGGTCGGCGCCTGCCACGTCGACCCCGAGCAACCGAGCGTCGTGGTAGTCGCAGTACCGGAGATCGGCCCCAGGCACAAGGTTGGCGCAGTCAGGACCCTGCCCCGCTGTGAACGTCGCACCAACCGAGGATTTGCTCTCTCCGATGCTATTGAGGGCCCGCACGTGTGCGGTATAGGCGCGCCCATCCGTGAGACCAGTCACCGTGCAGGTCGTTGCCCCATCCGTTGTGCAGTTCGTTTTGTAGGCGACGATTACGGCATAGCCAGTAATAGGAGATCCACCATCCGATGCCGGTGCCGTCCAGGAAACCGCCGCGCCCCCCTCCAGTGGCTGTGCAACAACGCCGGTCGGGGGACCCGGCTTGGTGAGCCTCGGTACTCTGGCGGCGGCGGGGCCGTTGACGGCCAACACCAGAAGGACCACAGCCAGTAGGGCCGGGAAGAGGACAGTGAGCGCCGTCTTGGCCCGTGGCCGCGCTGAGCTGCGCCGAATGATGTTCGATGGCCGGAGTGACTCGATGGCTGGTCGTTGCATGCCAGCACCCCCATAGCCCCAGAGTGAACGCTCCCATGCTCGACGGAAACGTCAACCGTGTCAATCGGGATCTGAGTGAGGCTCGGCGGCGATAGCTGTGGCCCGGCTCACTCCTGCTGTTTGTGCCAGTCCCTCCGGCCTTCGGGGGTGTCGATGCCGAGGCCGGGCTCCTGGCCGAAGGGGACCGGGGCGGTGAAGGACCACGCCGGGGAGCCGTCGGGCTGGGTGCCGGTGCGGGCGAGGCCCCAGCCCCCGTAGCTCTTCAAGTGGTGGTGGTGATGGCACAACAGGGCCAGGTTGGCGAGCTCGGTCGGGCCACCCTCGGTGACCGGGAGGACGTGGTCGATCTCCAGCCCGGCGGTGGTGGGGCAGCCCGGCACCACGCAGTGCCGGTCCCGGTCGACCACCGCCGTGCGGAGGGACGCCTGGATGGTCCGCCCCAGGTGGGAGATGGCCCGGATGTCGCCGGCCCGGTGGAAGACCAGCTTCACGAAGGCATCGTTCATCAGGTCCCGGGCCATGACCGCCGGCACCGGCCCGATGCCGTCGAGGCGGCAGTCCCCCTCGGGGGGGTCCTCGCCCCCGAAGAGGACCTCGAGGTCCACCCGGACCACCACCGAGCAGGGTGGGGGCCGGTCGATGAGGGCCAGCGCCTCGGGGGAGATCGGGTCCGAGCCGCCACCGGGGACCGGGAGGGGGAGCTCGGGCGCCGGGCCGGTCGTGCCCGCCTCACCGGCGCAGTCCGGGGGGTCGGGGTCAGGACGGTCCACGGCGTCTCGGTCGGGGTCTCGGTCTCGGTCGGGGTCCCGGGTCCGGCCGGTCACCAGGGCGACCAGGGCGTCGGCCAGCAGGGCCGTCTCGGGCTCCCCCTCCTCCCCGGCCCGTCGCCGGGCCCGGCGCAGGCCGGTCGCCATGGGGCCGAGGTGGGCGAGCAGCCTCGCCCCCCGGTCGGCGGTGTCCCGGCCCTGGTAGCAGAAGGCCCCCTCGGCGTCGGTCCACGACGAGAAGCGGCGGGCGGCATGGATGGCCCGGAGGGTGGCGGCCGGGTCGGCCGAGGCCGAGGCGGCCCGGGCCCGGAGGCACCGGTCCCGCACCCGGGCCAGGGGCTGGCCTGACGCCCCGGCCAACAGGTCGCCCTCCCGGGTGGGGTCGACGATGGCCGCCCCGGTGAGGGCCCCGACCTTCGGGCCCGACAGCTCCCCCCGGCGCACCGCCGCCTCGGTGCCGGGCAGCTCCCCGAGGCGCTGGCCGACGGCCAGGGTGTGCCGGGCCTGGCCGGGCGAGATCCCCTCCACCGCGGCGAGCAGGGAGGCGGCGTCCCGGTGGCCCGAGTCCCGCCACACTCCCGAGGCCTCGATCCTCGGGGCGAGCAGGGCCTTGCCCGCCAGCACCAGGCGCTCCGCCCCGGCCAGGGAGGCATACAACGCGGTGGCGTCGCCCCCGGTCAGGCGGTCCGGGTCGAGCTCGGACACGAAGGCCGAGAGCACCGAGACCGCCGCCGCCAGCCGGGCCACCAGCCCGCTCCCGCCCCTAGGCTCCCCGGCCGACCCGGCCGACCCGTCCTGCGCCGGCGCCCCACCCGGAGGGGCGGTCCGGCTCACCGAGCCCTGCGGCCCGGCACCCTTCGCCCCGGCACCCTTCGCCCCGGCACCCTTCGCCCCGGCACCAGTTGACCCACCGGCCCTTGACCCTGGGCCCTTCGTCCTCGCCGGCGTCATGGATGAATCATCACAGAAGGGTGTGACAGGACATGAGACGGGGAGGAGGCGGGATTCCGCTGCTACGGTGCGCGGGTGCGTATCGGAGCTCATGTCCGAGCGGGAAAAGGCCTGGTCCCGGCCCTGGACCATGGAGCTGAGATCGGAGCCGAGGTGATCCAGATCCACGCCCAGAGCCCGAGGATGTGGAGGACTTCGCAGTACGGCCCCGATGTGTTGGCCGCCTACCGGCAAGCGCAGGCAGAGCACCCGTCGGTGAAGGCCACCTTTTGTCACGCCACCTACCTGATCAACCTGGCCACCCCCGATCCCGAGCTGGCTGCCAAATCGCGCTCCTGCCTGCAGGCCAATCTGGCCACCGCGGCAGGCATAGGTTCGGCCGGTCTCGTCCTCCATATCGGCAGCCACCGCGGTGTCGGCTTCGAGGCAGCACTCCCGCGGGTGGCGGACGGACTGGCCGAGGCTCTTGATGCGGTTGGACCAGCGACCGGCGCACCGATCCTCCTTCTCGAGAACACGGCTGGTGCCGGCAACACCGTCGGACGCTCCATCAAGGAGCTGGCCGCCGTGATCGATGCGTCGGAGGGTGACGCGCGGTTGGGAGTCTGCCTCGACACCCAGCACCTGTGGGCTTCGGGTACGTCGTTCGGGACCGTCGAAGAAGCCGACACATTGGTCGACCTGGTTGCCGACACCGTCGGACTCGATCGGCTGCGATGCCTGCACATCAACGACTCCAAGGTCCCACTCGGAGCCAACCGCGACCGCCACGCCAACCTCGGCGAGGGCGAGATCGGCGCGGAGGGGTTCGCTGCCTTGTTGGGACACCCGGCGCTACAGGGGCTCCCCGCCGTCTTGGAGGTACCCGGGGCCGGCCACGGGCCTCGGACGGAGGATGTGGACCGAGCGCGCCAGCTCCGGCTGGAGGGTCTGGCCCTCCGCTCGTGAGCTGACCGATCGCCCAGCCGAACGATTGCCTCGGAGCCGAGCGATCGCCCACCAGCCGAGCGCCTATCCCTGAGCCGGGCCATTGCGGGCTATCGCTGGGCCATTGCGGGCTATCGCTGGGCCATAGCGGGCTATCGCTGGGCCATAGCGGGCCACCCCGGGCCTTCGACGAGGCAAGCAGGCGCCTATCTCAACCCTCGGATCCCGCCGTCCTTCGGCATCCTGGCGGTGGCGACCGGCTGCTACCTGTTGGTATCGACCCTCACCCTGGTGCGCCGGCGTCACGGTCTCCGGGTGGTCGTCCACGGGGGACAACGTGAGCTCGATGTGGCCTGAACCCGGGTGCGGCCCTGGGCGTTGCCCAGGGCGTGATGGCGCCCTTGATCAAGGCGCCGACCATGGTGGGCCCCGAGCCGCCCAGCCCCGAGCCGCCCAGCCCCGAGCCGCCCAGCCCCGAGCCGCCCAGCCCCGAACCCCGAGTCCGAGCCGGCCGGCCGAGCACCGCGATCGATTGGGAGGACCGAGCCGTTTATGTCTCTGGTGTGAGTGTCGCTCCGAGCGTCCATGAACAAGCCGCCCTTCGCCTGGCCGGGCTCGAGCAGCGCTACACCCCCCTGCCGCGGGCGCTAGTCGCCACGCTGGCCGAAGCCGGCCGGCCGCTCTCGATCCCCGAGATCCTGGCGTCGAATGCCGAGCTGCCCCAGAGCAGCGCCTATCGCAACGTGACCGACCTCATCGAGGCCGGCGTGGTCCGGAGAGTGACCGGCGTCGACGACCACGGTCGCTTCGAGCTGGCCGAAGAGCTCGCCGGGCACCATCACCACCTCGCGTGCGGCGGATGCGGAAGGTCGAGGACGTGGCACCCTCACCACGCCTCGAACGGGCGATGGCCGAGGCCGCCCGGTGGTGGCGGGAGAGCAAGGCTATGACGTGACCGGCCATCAGTTCGATCTCGTCGGGCTGTGTCCGGCCTGTCAGCCCGTGTGACGAGCCGACTTCGTCTGACCTCCGGCTGACCTGGCCGGGCGCTCAGGCGTCGGTACCCCCGGAAACCCGCGACAGAGGGGATCGGTCGAGGCCGCGTCCTAGTCCGCCCCCTCCTCCTGAGTAGCGATGAACTGGCGGAGCTTGCCGGACGGGAGGCGGTCGATGTGGTCGACCAGCTCGACGGTCACCTCCGGATGGGCGAGGCCGGCGTCGTCCAGGACGGCCCGCGCCCTGTCGCCCAGGCTCTCGGCTGGGATGGACGGCTCGACAATCGCCCGAATGGCCACACCTCGCCGGGTCTGGCGCACCTGGTACTCGATGAGCCCCCGCTCCTTCTCGAGGGCGAAGCCGAGAACCATCGGGTAGATGCGGACCCCGTCGCCGTATTCGAAGACTGCGTCGTTTCGCCCGGTGAGCGCGTCGATGCGCCGATGAGAGGATCCGCAGGCACACGGTCCTTCGAAGACGGTGAGACCGTCGGCCACTTCGAACCGGATGAGCGGTTGGGTGCGATTGTAGAGATTGGTGATGTACACCTTGCCCGCCGGCTCGCCCGATGCGACCGGCGTCCCATCGAGGTCGACCGCCTCCACGATGATCAGGTCGTCGGGCAGGTGCATGCCGCCTGCGACCGGGCAGGAGAAGGCGTAGATCCCCTCGGAGAGCCCCCAGCAGTCGTCGACCTCCGCTCCCCACACCTCTCGGACGCCGGCGCGGGTGCGCTCAGTCAGCAGCTCGCCTCCGGATTCGACGTAACGCGGAGCGATGTGCAGCCGATCGAATCTCGCTTCGTGGATCAGGAGATCGAGGGCGGTGGGGTACGCCTGCAGAACTACCGGCCGGGTCGCCTCGAGTACCTTCACCAGCTCGGGCACCGGCGTGCTCATCGGCAAATGGATGAAGGGGTCATCGGGGGGAGCGAGGAAGGCGCCCATCGCACTCGAGAGTGTGGTCGGCCCGCTGCCGAACAAGTTGACGGTTTCGGAACCGGGTGGCCGTGGGCTGCCGTCGAGCATGGCCAACCGGGATCGACTGGCCATCAGGCCGAGCGTCGTCCATGCGTCCCAGTCGTAGACGTAAGAGCCCCGTAGGCCACTCGAGCCCGACGTGTTGACGACCCGGTAGCCATCTAGGAGATAGTCGTCCGCCCCCTGGTCCACGGCAGTGAGATAGCGGTCGACCAGATCGGTGCTGAGCCGGCGATCGGTCACCACGTCGGAGAACTCGGCCACCATGTCCTTTTTGGTCATCACGGGAAGCGAGGGCAGTTGTGCCTCGGTGAAGCCGGCGGGATCGGTGCCGGCCAGCCGATCCGCATGGAAGGGGGAGTGCTCCATGGCAAATGCCAGCAGTGAGCGCAGCGCACGCTGGCGCTCCCCCTCCAGTCGCGACGCCGACCAGCGCAGGCGGCGCGCGTGGGGCAGGATGCCGTCGGCTACCTCCTTTCGGTGCTGCTCGAGGCGGGAAGCCTGTTGTGGCATCTCGTTCATCGCTGTCCGTCCGGGGGGACATCGTCCACAGAGCCCACCGGGCCCACAGAGCCCACCGAGCCGTTACCGCCGCCGCCGGCGCGGCCACGGCGACCACCGCGGCCACGACCGGCCCCCTCACGCCCTATTGGTCGGTCATGTCGAGTACTTCGAGCTCTCACGACCCGTGGCCGACATCGTCGCCGTGAGCGAAGAACCGCCGCTCGTAGAGTGTGTCGAGCACGCGTGATCGGCCAGTGAGGCGATCGGTGCGTCCTTCGGCGTGGATGATGGTGCACCCCGCCGCCTGGGCATCGGCCAGCCGGCGACGGGTCAGGGAACGACGTAGCTGGCGAGATTGATGACGGGGATGCGTGGCGTCGAAACCGATCCAGGCCAGTTGACCGTCGATGGCCAGCGCTCCCGTGCAGACCAGGTGGTCATCGACGAAGGCGCCGTAGTGGGCGAACCCCTCCCGGCCAACGGTGGCGGCAAACCAAGGGCGGAGCGAGACCGGGGCCTGCCAGGCACCCCAGGCGCGCACGTTGAGTGTGGCGACCCGATCGGCGTCGGCCTCGGTCAGTCGCCTCACCTCGAACTCTGTCGGGACGACGTCCGGTTCGAGGTCGTGGTCCCAGTCGGGATGCCCGAGCCGGCGCCAGACCTTGGTCATCCCCTCCGTAACCGGGCGCAGGCCGGAGCGCTCTAGCCATGTGTCGACGTCCGCCGGAGTCGCCACCGGGGCCAGCTCGACGCGAAAGTTCCGTTGTCCGAGATCCCGGTAGAACTCGACGATCCTGTCGATCGAGTCGGGGGTGGCGGGGGTCGCGACTCCGAGCGCGACGATCCGGTTGAAGGAGCCGGAATCGACTGCGGTGAGCGCAGGCAGGGGTATGGGTCCGCTCTGATCGATCACCGCGCCGAGTGGGTCACCGGGCTGGGCGGCGGCGAGTCCGATGCAACGGGCCCATACCTCGGCCTCGTGCATCTCGACCAGTGAAGCGATGGACCGCTCTTTGTCGGTCGCCGTGGGCATCCCCAGAGACTAGAGGTCCGTTCGTGCCGATCGGTGAAATTGTGCTCATCAGATCCTGCCGCGTCGGGCCGTCGGCGGCCTCCCCCCACGCTAGGGTCGCGTCGCGCCGGGGGATCCGGGTGAGCCCCGAGCGAAAGGACGAGATCATGACCACGGAGACCCGAACCGAAACCGACAGCATGGGTTCCGTGGAGGTTCCCGCTGACCGGTATTGGGGTGCTCAGACGGCCCGGTCCCTCGAACATTTCTCCATCGGTGACGACCGGATACCCGAGCCGGTGGTCAGAGCCATGGGGATCATGAAGGAGGCAGCGGCCCAGGTGAACGCCGATCTGGGCAAGATGGACCCCGAGACGTCCGCGCTCATCGCAACGGCCGCCCGCGAGGTCTCGGACGGCAAGCTCTCTGACCACTTCCCGCTCAGTGTCTGGCAGACCGGAAGCGGCACCCAGACCAACATGAACGCCAACGAGGTGATCGCCAACCGCGCCATCGAGCTGGCCGGCGGCGTGCTCGGCTCCAAGGAGCCGGTGCACCCCAATGACGACGTCAACATGTCGCAGTCGTCGAATGACACGTTCCCGACCGCCATGCACATCGCCGCCGTCGAGGAGATTACCCACAGCCTCCTGCCTGCCGTCCGCCAGCTGCGCAATGCACTGCAGGTCAAGGCGGAGGCATTTTCCGGCATCACCAAGATCGGTCGGACCCATCTCATGGATGCGGTCCCGCTCACGCTCGGGCAAGAGTTCTCCGGCTATGTCGCTCAGCTCGACGCCGATCTGCACCGGATCGAGTTGAGCATGGACGACCTCTACGAGCTGGCTGCGGGCGGCACGGCGGTGGGCACCGGGCTCAATGCTCACCGGGAGTTCGGCACCAGGCTGGCCTCGGCTATCGCCGAGCTCACCGGGCTGCCTTTCGTGACCGCCCCCAACAAGTTCGCGGCCCTGGCCGCCCACGACGCCCTGGTGATGACCAGTGGAGCGTTGCGGACGCTGGCCGCATCTCTCATCAAGGTGGCTGACGACATCCGATGGCTGGGTTCCGGTCCGAGGAGCGGGCTCGGCGAGCTCGTCCTCCCGGCTAACGAGCCTGGCTCGTCCATCATGCCCGGCAAGGTCAACCCGACCCAGTGCGAGGCCATGATCATGGTTTGCATCCAGGTATTCGGGAACGACGCCGCCGTGGCCATGGCTGACACCCGAGGGAACCTGGAGCTCAACGTGGCCAAGCCGGTCATGATCCACAACCTCCTGCACTCGATCAGGCTGTTGGCGGAGGCGTCGGTGTCGTTCACTCGCTACTGCATCGACGGGTTGGTCGCGGACGAGGAACGCATCCGTCGTCATCTCGAGAACTCCCTCATGTTGGTCACCGCGCTCAACCCTTTGATCGGCTATGACAAGGCCGCTGAGGTGGCCAAACGGGCCTACCGGGAGGGGAGCACCCTGCCGCGAGGCGGTGGTGGCCCTCGGCTACCTCACCGGTGAGCAGTTCGATGAAGCGGTCCAACCCGAGTCCATGACCCATCCCTGAGCCGCGGCCTATGGCCGATATCCCGCGCAGATGAGCCGTCCCGACCCCGTCGACATCGACCCTGCCGACATCGAGCCCGCCGAGATCGATCTCACCGATCTCGACCGATTCGCCAGCGGAGTTACCGCTGAGATTGCAACCGATCCCCTGACCGCCGGGCTGCTAGTTGAACTCGTGCCAGCAATCGATGGTCTGAAGGTCTGAAGGTGGGTCGCCCTGCTCTGGCGAGGATCCAGGTTGTCGACTGATGACCACTCGACTCGAATGTCTCGGCACGACACTGTGGGGTTGGCGATGCGACACTCATCTCTGCACCACCATCCTCTTACGCTCTCGAATACGCATCCTGTAGCCCGTCGATGACCTCGCGATCGAACTGTGACGGGTCAGTGATGCTCACTCGATGAGTCACCATCGAATTCCACGTGCCCGCGGCCGCGAACCGGCCTTGGGCCTTCGTTCCCTTGAGCTTGAGGCCGATGTCGAGGCGTTCGGCAGAGACCTGCACAATGGCGAACTTCTTGCCGTTGCGCATCAGGCTGAGATATGAATTGCCCACTCGGACGTCGACGTCTGAACCGAATTTCTTGATCCGTGTGACGATCTTGTTGTATGTGGGTCGCCATTGCGATCGCTTCCCAGAAAAGTGCTTGTCGACCCGATCCTCGTCCGAGACCTTCGGGGCCTCGAACGACCGGATCGTTCCATACATCGCCATGGCATGACCGTGTCCAAGTCCGTAATCCGATTTCAGCCAACCCACCACTTGTCCAGCCTTTACTCCTGGTCGTAGCAGCCCCTGCTTCTCGGCGAGAGCGTGGAAGTGCTCGGGAGAAAGCCCGGTCTTCTCTCTGATGCTGTCCAGATAGGCCTGATAGCTCATTCTTCTTCCTTCCTTTCGTCCTGGTCAGTTCGGACCGATGCCTTGGTTGCGGTTGTCATTTCGTTCTTGTGCGACCCAGGGTGACAAGCCTCATTGCCCTGCTCCTTCGGAGGGTGGCTTTGAATAGCCAGGGGAACTGATCTCGGCGATGAAGGTCGCAACCACCGGAGCGGTTGCCTTTGCCTTCACCATGTGAGACTGGCCTGAAAGGGTGGCGAAGTCGCCACTCGGGATCAACGCAGCAAGTGATTCGGCACCAGTCTGGATCCATTGCGGGCTCTTGCCGCCAGCGAGAACAAGGGTGGGTACGCGAACCGCCTCGCCGATGTCGGAGGGCAGCGGGATTCCTCTCTGGTAAGGATTCATCAACGTGGCGTCGTAGGCGACGGTGTGGGCGATGGGAGCCAGCCGACCACCTCCGGGCATGATCGACATCAATACAGCGACGGGCTTCGGCGCCCGTATCGCTTCCGTCATGAACGATCTCACGACGGCTCGTCTCTTTCCGTGAGCAGCCAGGGTGGCCATGCGCTGCGGGAAGTCGGCAGGCACCGGAGGACGAGTGTTGTCAACCACCAAGGGCGGCTCGTAGAGGATGAGGCCGCGGATCGGCAGACCAGCTCGGGCTGCCTCGAGCGCCAGCACGGCGCCCGAGGAGTGCCCGAAAAGGTAAGCGGATCCGCCTGCGGCTTCGATCACCGACGCCAGGTCCTCGATCTCCCGGCCCGGCTCGTAGCTCGGAGCGTCTCCACTGTCCCCCCGGCCACGGCGGTCGTAGACGAAGGTGGTGCTGCCGTCGCTGACAGCCGGAGCAAGAGTGTGCCCAGGGCCCATCGACCTCGTGCAGAACGCTCCGTCGACGAAGACCAACGATGGCCCTTGTCCACTTCGCTCGTATGTGATGATTGTTCCGTCCGAAGAGTGGACGCTGTCGGTGTGTGTCGATGGCATTGGTACCTCCAAGGTTGAGGTGACCGGTCGCATGTCAGCTGATATGGCCGGCGATGGTTGATGTTTCGGACTGCTCCAGATGCCGAACCACCTGGATCACGCAGGCCGTGACGGTCAGCCAGGCGATCGACACGCCGGTGAAGAGGATCACCGAGCCGTTGTGGCCACCAGAGTTCGCCAGGGCAACGGCGAAGACGATCCCGGCGATCCGGCAGCCAATGGCCTGGCCGCGGTGGTTGGTGCGGGTAAGGCGTCGAGCGAACACAAAGCAGGAGGCCATCAGCGACAAGAAGGCAATGGAGCCACAGACCATGTGCAGCATGCCGTGCCAGTCGCTGGTCGCTGACGCCCCGATCGGAGTCCCGGGAGGAAAGCCACCGCTCGGATCCGGGTGGAAGACGGATGCGGCGGCGAGCCCCACCCCGACAGCTCCGAAGAGGCGCGGGAGCCAGGTCCCACCGCTCGTGGCGCCAAGGGCACGACGCAAACCGATCGCCCCGGCGAAGCTGAGGACCCCGGCGATGCCGAAGTTGAGGTCTTGGATCCACCCCAGATTGCCGAGGCTCAGGAGGCTCGCCGCATTGCGGGTCAGGTCGAAACCGGGACGCAGCGTGGCTTGAACGAGACAGGCAGCCAGAAACACCGGTCCAGCTACCGCTCCGAGCTGGAGCCAGGGTGTCGGGCTCCGCCTCTTGGTGGCCCAGTCACGAACTGCCGTCTGAGGTGTCGGGGTCGGTGTTGCGGTCATGGTGGCCATGGTGAAGCTCCTTTCAAGGGTTTTGGGTTCGGATTGGGATTAGGCCTTGCCCGGGCCATAGGTCACGTGGATGATGCCGTTGTCGAACGTCTCGGAACGGAGGACCTCAAGGGCCACGCCGTCGCCCTCGTCGTGGAAGAGCCGACGGCCCTGACCGACGACGACGGGGAAGACCAGAAGGTCGAGCTCATCGAGGAGTCCCATGCGGAGCAGGGAGGCGACCAGGGTGGCGCTGCCACTCATGTTGATGTTCGCTCCGTCCTCCTCTTTCAGAGCCGTGACCGCTTGCTCGACGTCACGGCTCACGAGGGTGGAGTTCTGCCAGTCGGCGGTCTCCAGGGTCGTAGAGACGACGACCTTCCGAATGGCGTTCATCTGCGCCGCCATCGGGTCGTCGCCGGTGGCAGTAGCGAATGACTGAGCGAAGGTTTCATACGTCCGCCGACCGAGCAGCAGGGTGTCGCCTGACGCAATCAGGGAGCCGACGACCTGGCCGATCTCGGGGCTGAAGTAGGGACCCGTCCACGTCTCGGGGGCCTCGACCACTCCGTCGACCGACACGAACAGGCCTGCAACGATCTTTCTCACGATTGCGCCTCCTCCTGGCTATGTCTGTACTAGACTGTACAGTACCAGAAACGGAACTGTCCTGTCTAGTACTATGATCTGATATCGACGAAAATTGGTCCTCAAAGAGGACTGACGCAAGGAGGAGGCGATGGTCTTACAACCACCCAGCCGCTGGTCTGAGAAACACCGAGTGATCGCCCAGGCAGCCGGCGCTCTGTTTCTGGATAAGGGCTTCCTCGGAACCAGCATGGACGACATCGCGGCGGAAGCCGGCGTCTCCAAGCAGACCGTCTACAAGCACTTCTCCGACAAGGATCAGCTGTTTGCCGAGATCGTGCTCGGAACCGTGGACCAGGTCGACGGGCTGGTCACCATGGTCGGATCCGCGCTTGAAGCGACGACGGACCCAAGGACGGATCTTGGCGAGCTGGCGAAAATGTTCCTCACCACGCTCATGCGGCCAGAGCTCCTTAGGCTGCGGCGCCTCGTCATCACGACCGCCGACCAGTTCCCCGAGATTGGACGGTCCTGGTACGAGCAGGGCTTCGAGCGCGTTCTCGCCACCTTGGCCACTCGATTCGGACAGCTTTCGCAGCGAGGTCTCCTACGGGTCGATGATCCAATGATTGTTGCCCACCACTTCGTGGGTTTGCTGTTGTGGATTCCGATCAATCGGGCGATGTTCACCGGTGACGAGACCAGCAACGAGAAGGACCTGGAGTCCTACGCCCAAGCGGCGGTCGACGTATTTCTCCGTGCCTATGGAGGTCCCGAACTCAAGTGAAGGGTCGATGACCATAAGTAGTGCCGGTCCGGCGCACCTTGAGATCAATCGCAGTTCGTTGGGTTTCGAGCTCTGCGGACCGGTGGAGCGGTGCGTACCAACAAACACGCCGGGGTGTGGCACATGCCGATGACTTTCAGGGCCATTCAGGGCACATGGCCGGACCGGTCACCGACCACCGACCACCGACCACACTGGCCCGTATACTCCGAACCGGCTGTTTGCGGGCAGGAGGCCCCGAGGACGAGTCACGGGAGATCGACCGAGGGAGCCGCATGACCAATCCGCCAACCGACCTCGCCATTGGCCTGACCGACGGCACGTTCTACGGTGGCGACCCCTTTCCCGCCTTCGCCTGGATGCGTGAGCACGCACCGGCCTATTTCGACGAGGCGGCCGGTGTCTGGGGGATCACCCGGTATGCGGACATCAAGGAGATCTCCAAGGACACCGACACCTTCTCGAATGCCGGCGGCATCCGACCAGACAGCGACGCCCTTCCCATGATGATCGACATGGATGCCCCAGAGCACGTGCGCCGGCGGCGGCTGGTGAGCGAGGGGTTCACCCCGGTGCGAATCCGCCAGCGGGAGGAGGAGATCCGCTCCGTCTGCGACGCGATCATCGATCAGGTCTGCGAGCGAGGTACCGCCGACTTCGTCTCGGAGATCGCCGCCCCGCTGCCGATGATCGTCATCGGGAACATGTTGGGTGTGGCACCGGAGGACCGCGACGACCTCCTGCGCTGGTCGGACGACATGCTGAAGGCGCTCGGCTCACCGGACCCGGGGGCCATGGACAAAGCGTCGGTGGCCGCCATGGAGTACGCCGACTACATCACCGCCGTCGCCGAACAGCGCCGGCGGGACGCCCAGACCGACGACCTCGTGGGCACGCTGGTGCACGCTGAAATCGACGGCGACCGCCTCGACGAGTCCTCGATCATCTACGAGTCCCTACTCATCCTCATCGGTGGGGACGAGACGACCCGCCACGTCATCAGCGGTGGCATGTTCGAGCTCCTCCGGCACCCGGACCAACTCCGGGCGCTCCGTGACGACCGGACGCTGATGCCATCGGCGGTCGAGGAGATGCTGCGCTGGGTCTCGCCCATCAAGAACATGGCTCGCCGGGTGACCGGGGACACCGAACTCCACGGGGAGATGCTCCGACAGGGTCAGAAGGTGTTGCTGCTCTATCCCTCGGCCAACCGTGACGAGCGGATGTTCGACGATCCTGAGCGCTTCGACATCATGAGAACCCCCAACGACCACATGGCGTTCGGGTTCGGCGCCCATTTCTGCCTGGGCAACCGCCTGGCTCGCATGGAGCTGAGCATGATGTTCGACCGTATTCTGGACCGCCTTCCCGACGTGGCTCTCGTCGACGGTGATGAACCGCCCAAACGGGCCGCCAACTTCGTGTCCGGCTATGAGAGAATGGACGTTGTGTTCACTCCGTCTGCTCCGGTCGGGGCGCCGGCCTAGCCATGGACCCGACGTGGAGCGCTCGATGAAGGAGCCGGTCCTCGAGCCCGGCGAGGTGGAGGCGGCTCTTCAGGCCTCCGACGGGCCGCACTGGGAGCTGGTGGGCGGAAAGTTGGTCAAGGTGGTCCAGTGCGCGAGCTTTCCCGGGGCGCTCGAATTCGTGGGTGAGGTCGGCCGGCTCGCCGAGGCCGCCAACCACCATCCGGACATCGACATTCGCTACCGGACGGTGACACTGGCCCTGGTCACCCACGACTCCGGCGGCATCACCCGTCTCGACGTCGACCTGGCCCGCGCCATCGACGCGGTACGGGCTGGCCTTCCCGCCGATGAGTGACCGGCCTTCCCGCCGATCAGTGACCGGTTTTCCCGCCGATGAGTGACCGGCCTTCCCGCCGATCAGTGAACAGAAGGCGATCAGTCCTGGGTCGCAGTGGGCCTCCGGCTGCCCGCTGTCCAGCCGCTAGGTTGCTCCGACCTCACCCCACGGGTAGGTCCCACAGCGGGAACCAGCGGTCGAGGTCGGCCTCGACCGTGAGGTCGTCGGCCACCAGACTCTTGAGCTTGAGCTCCTCCTCGAGGTTCCGGCGTTCCTTGCCCTCCGGTACGAACGGATAGAAGGTGCCGCGCTTGAACAGGTACACCAGGTAGGCGCTGGACGGGAGCACCCGGCCCGGACCGGCGGTGGCCTCGGGCATGGCGTCGGGTTGGAGGTCGGGCCCGGTCGCCGTCGACTGGTCTGCCCCGCCCGCCTCGGACCCAGCACTGCCCGGCTCGAGCGCCGGCCCCGCCGTCGGGTCGGGCAGCGAGGCTAGACCGAAGACCGAGCACAGCAGCTGCGGGCCCCATCCAGAGTCGGCGAGCGAGGAGTTGACCAGGTGGATCTGAGTGACCAGCTCCTCGATGTCGGCGTTCTCCACCACCAGCCAGTGATAGCCGTAGTTGTCCTCGGCCTTGCGGAACCCACTGGTGCCGTCCATGGCCAGGAGCTTGACCACCTCGGCCTGCATGTCCTCGAATCCTTGGCCGGTCGGGGGCTTGAAGCACACGCCGGCATGACCCGAACAGGACATGCCGGCCGCGCTCTGGAGAGTGATGGAGGCCGAAGGAACGCGAAAAGAGCGTCCAGGTTCGACTGCACGGGCTTGGTCCGCCCGAGAATGGTGTTCAGCAGGCCCATCGGCTCAGCCGGCCATCAGTGGGAACCGCAGGCCCAACCGATCAGGCTCACGACGGGCGGCCCAGCTCGGCCTCGATCTTGGCCAACTGGGCCAGACGCTGATCGAGCGAGGGGTGGGTCGAGAAGAGCGTCGACAGGCTCACACCGCTTTTGGCAATGGCCGGGGTGAAGTAGAAGGCGTTGAAGCCCTCGGCGGCCCGCAGATCGCGGGTGGGGATTCGGGACATCTCCCCGGTCACCTTGACCAGCGCTGACGCCAGCACCGAGGGCTGACCGGTGAGGAGCGCCCCCGACCGGTCGGCGGCCAGCTCGCGGGTAACGCGACAGGGCCCGGGTAAGCAGGAAGCTGATGACGTAGACCAGGACGGAGACGGCCAGCACGGCCAGCTCCACCAGCGCGGCGTTGTCGTTGCCGCTGTTGTTTCGGTCGTTCCCGCCGAAACCACCCATCATCCCGGTCCAGAACATGATCCGCGTGATGAGGCCGGCTACCACGCCGAGGAAGCTGGCGATGGTCATGACGGCCACGTCTCGGTGGGCCACATGGGAGAGCTCGTGGGCCAGCACCGCCTCGAGTTCGGGCTCCTCGAGCCGTCGCATGAGCCCGCTCGTGGCGCACACCACCGCATTGTTGGGGCTTCGACCGGTGGCAAAGGCGTTCGGCACATCGGTGTCGGCGATGGCCACCCGGGGCTTCTTCATGTCCGCCAGGGCGCACAGCCGGTCGATGGCACCGTGCAGCTGGGGCGCCTGCTCCGGGGTGACGATGTGGCCACCCATGCCGAAGAGGGCGATCTTGTCCGAGAACCAGTACTGGGCGAACAAGAGGATGGCGGCGAAGACGAGGACGACGGTGTACGAGATGCCGACGGCGATGAGCACCCCGATGACTGCTGCGTACAGCAGCACCAGCATCAGGCCGGTGGTGAACATGCGGAGGGTCAGACCCGCGGTCGGAGGGAATGTTTCGTGCGCTGCTCATGACATCAGTCCCGATGGTCGTCTTTTCCGGCGCTGTCTTCGGCCTCGGCCAGCAGGTCTTTGGTCTCTTCCAGGGTGGCGTCCGGGAACGGCACCACCAAACCTGAGGGGGCGAACGCATCGTCGGCTACCGGCTTTCCCACCTTCCGAACGGCGGCGGTGAGTGCCGATAGACCCCGGGTGAACGCCTCCTCGTCGTTGCTGTCCACCGCCTCGGCCAGAGCCGCGTCCAGCTTTTCGAGCGCGCCCCGCTCGCCCTCGGGGACCGAGTACTGGCCCTCGCCGAGAATGCGGACGATCACGATGCGGGCTCCCCATGCTCCGCGCTCTGGGCGGGCTCGGCGACGGGGGCAACCTCGGCGGCGCCGAGCTCGGGCGCCGCCGGGGCCCCGGCGCCCACCTCGGCCTTGAGGGCCGCCAGTTGGGCATCGACCTCCGAGGTCGTCGAGGCCTGGTTGAGCTGAGCCTGGATGTCGTCGACCGGGTTGGTCAGGTCGGTCAGCGCCCCCGACGCCAGCAGCTCGTCCATCGCCCCGGCTCGGGCCTGCATCCCATCGATCTTGTCCTGGGCCCGCTGCATCGACATGCCGGCGTCGCTCATCGACTCGGATATGCCTGAGACCGCCTCGCCGATCTTCGTCTGGGCCTCGGCCGCGGTGTAGGAGGCCTTCATGGTCTCCTTCTTGGTCCGGAAGGAGTCGACCTGTGACTGGAGCTTCTGGGCCGTGGCGATCAGCTTCTGCTCCTGGGTGGACACCTGCTCGTGCTGGGTCTGCAGGTCGGTGAGCTGCTCGGCCAGGGCGGTACGGCGCCCGAGCGCCTCGCGGGCCAGGTCCTCATTGCCCTGGGTGAGGGCGGCCTTGGCCTGCTGCTGGAGCTTGTCCGCCTGGGTCTGGAGGCCCGAGGCCTGGAGCTCGATCCGCTTCTTGGCGGTGGTGACGTCGGCCACGCTCCGGCGGACCTTCTGCAGGCTCTCGAGCTGCTTCTGGTAGGAGAGGTCGAGCGACTCTCTCGGATCTTCGGCCTTGTCGAGCAGCTTGTTGGTCTTGGCCTGGACGATCCCCGACAGACGCTTCATCACGCTCATGCTGGTAGCCCTTCCTCGCTTTCGCTGTGAAGCTTAGGGCTTTCCTGCCCGGTAGCGTGATCGGCGTGCCGGAGCCCCTGTGCCTGCTGACTGTCCATGCCCACCCCGACGACGAGTCCTCGAAGGGCGCCGGAACCGTCGCCCGCTGCCACGCCGAGGGCATCCACACCGTGCTGGTCTGCTGCACCGGTGGCGAGGAGGGAGACATCCTCAACCCCGCCCTCGACACCCCCGAGGTGCGCGCCCGCCTTCCGGAGCTGCGGATGGAGGAGCTGGCCAAGGCCACTGAGATCATCGGCTACGACGAGGTCGTCATGCTGGGCTATCGCGACTCGGGGATGCCCGGCTCGGAGTCCAACGCCCATCCGAACTCGTTCGCCCAGGCTCCCCTGGACGAGGCGGTCGGCCGGCTCGTGGCCATCGTTCGCCGCACGCGGCCCCAGGTCATGGTGATCTACGGGGACGAGCAGTCCGGGTACCCCCATCCCGACCACCTGCGGGTCCACGAGGTGGGCGTGGCTGCGTTCGAGGCGACCGGCGACCCGGACCGCTACCCTGACGCCGGTCGGCCGTGGCAGCCCAAGAAGCTCTATTACACGGTGTTCTCTGCCGCCCGCTTCCGGGAGATCCACCAGAAGTTCGAGGAGTTGGGGCTCGAGTCGCCCTTCGACGAGGAGTGGCGCAAGCGGTGGGAGGACGTCCCGCCCGACCCCATCTCCACCTCCATCGACATCTCGGACTTCGCCGACGTGCGGCGAGAGGCGCTGTTGGCCCACGCCACGCAGGTCGACCCCAACTCGCGCTTCTGGTTCGGCCTGCCTCCCGAGGTCATGCGGTCGATCCACCCGGTCGACGACTACCGGCTGGCGGCCGTGGCGGGGCCGGACGGGATCGAGCGCGTTCCCCCGATTCCCGAAGGCAGAGGGCTGGGCGGGGGCGTCGAGACCGACCTGTTCGCCGGCCTCCGCGACGATGTAGAGGTGGCTGGGTGACCAGGTGACGGGCTGGCTGTCGGAGGAGTGGTTCGACCGGGCCCGCGAGATCTGGCCCGATGCGCCCGGGCCCGGCGGGTTGTCGGGGCGGGTGCAGTGTGAGATCACCGGCGGCCCGGACGGAGATGTCTCGTGTTACTGGGTCTTCGAGGACGGCCGGCTCGAATCGGGCTCGCTGGGCCGGCTCGGCGACGCCGACGTGACCCTCACCGTGACCTGGCCTGACGCCGTTGCCGTCCAGCGGGGAGAGCTCGACCCGAACGTTGCCTTCATGCAGGGGCGGATGAAGGTGACCGGTTCGATGGGCGTGATGACCCACCTGTTGTCCCGGGCACATTCCCCCGAGTGCCGGGATTTGCGCCAACAGATGGCCGGTCTCAGCGGGTGGTGACCGTCGTGATAAGACCCGATCCGGTCCCGCCGAGGTAGGGGAGGTGGATGGCGCCCGCGCTCTGCAGCAGGATGAGGGTGACCGCGGTGACGATGAACACGACCAGGGCCACCGTCAGGTAGGGCCGGGCCTTCGTCCACCGCGACACCGGGGGACGTGATCGGCTCCCCTGTCTTCGATCATTGCCGCGCCGGGGCCTGGCCACCAGTGTCACCGAGGGCACACCGGACAATCCTTGGTGCCGGACGGCGAAATCGGTGATCCGGTTGGACAGCTCCGTGGCGTCGGCGCCGGGGCGGAGGAAACGGTATGTCCCGAACGGTGTCTGGACGGCGATGACCGCGCCCGGATCCGCCCGGGGGAGGGGTCGACCGGTGGGCACCGGCCGAGCGGGCTTCTGCCAAGAGCCGGCACCGTCCGGCCGGGGCTGCGGCGTCACCCACCAGGCTGGGACGACTCCGCCCGACCACCGCTCGACCACATGAGCCGAGACCGCCGACCACGGGAGGATGCGCGTCCCGCTGCCTGGCGTCCGCTCCACGCCGATGCCCTCGTCGGTGAAGACGATGGCCTGGATGGCCACCGGGTCATTGCCGGCCGAGTCGAAGAGGATGAGATCGTCGAGGCGCAACTGGGGACTAGACGGTGCTGGGGTGGCCACCGGAGCGATCAGATCGCCCGCGTTCCTCGGTCTCGACTGTCGTCCGTCGGCCACGGTGTCTCCCATCCGAGGCTCAGGCTACTGGGGCCGCAACATCGGGCCGGTGCTTTTCACGGCTGTCCGCGAGCTCATTGACCCGGCCGTGGGCACCGCGCAGGCCGGGCCTCGTGCGCACCGCCCCGTCCCACACGGGGCCTCCGATCCTCGGCGAAGGTCCGGAGGGCCCGGATTCAGGCCCGGGTTCGGGGTTCGGGTGTCAGACCTGGCGCAGGGTCTCGCGCCGCATCGCCTCGCGGAGCGGGCGGTATCCGATGGGGATGACGCCGGCTTCAGCAATGGCACGGTCGAGCCCACGGTCAGCCACCAGCAGCACGTGGTCGGCTACTCGTTGCCTCCATCCGGTGTCGATGGCCCGCAGCTCGGGCGTGTCGACGGCCGGCCGGAGGGTCACCTCGGTGATCCCTGGCTCCAGGCCGGCCAGCAGTTGGACGAAGGCTTCCCGGATCCCGAGGGTGGGGAGGGTGGCGAACCGATCGGCGAACAGGACCCCCTCTTCGGCAGCCAGCCGACGTACCGGGAACCCCACATTGGGCTCGGCCTCCACTCCCAGGAGACGCAGGGGCAGCGTGAAGTCCACGGCCAGCTCGAGGTAGACGTCGAAGAACTCAGGACGGAGGAGCAGTGCGTCCAGGTGGGCATCGAGGTGGCTGATGTCGAAGCCCCACAGGACGGCCCGTTCGATCTGGGCTCGGCACTCGCGGCGGACCTCGTCGATGTCTGCGTGGTCCCAGACGTCTGACAGTGTGCGGGGAAACCCGCCGTCCCCGTCCAGCAACGACGGGGCTTGGGTGATCGGCCCCCAGCGATACAGGTTGTGCTCGGCGTTGAGGGTGAGCCGGACTCCGACGTCCTCCCCGCGGAACCGGGAGGCCGACTCGCGGGCCCAGGGTGCCGGCACGATGAGCGAGGCACTGGTGCCGATGCCGTCACGGAGGGACTCGTAGACACCAACCGTTGCGGCATGACAGAAGCCGAGATCGGCGCAATTGACGATGAGCAGCTTGGCTTCGGGCCCGTATCCGAGGCGCTCGGCAACAGTCGGCACTCACCCGACCGTAGCGTCCGTCGGGATCAGGCGGCGCGCTCCGTCCGCTGGCGGCGACCGAGCGCGGCCTGGTCGCCGACGTCGACCGTAGTGCTCGCGGCGAGCTGGGCCCGGGCGGCGGCGATGCCTCGCTGTCCGACCTGGCGGGTGTGCTCGTCGAGCCGCCAGGTCGCCGTGGGTCCCTCTCCCTTCGGACCGCCGGCGGGGACGGCATCGTCGACCGGCAGCGGTAGTTCGGGCTGGGAGCTTCGACGTCGATACCTGCGAGCCGGTGCCATGGGTACATCATGCCGGGAGGGTGTATTACGGAGGGATGGCTGATCGAACACCGGGGGTGCTGTCACCGGCCCGATTCGGGATCACCATCCCTTTCGACGGGGTGGCGCTCGCCGATCACCGCAGGTGGTATGAGGAATTGCTCCGCCTCGGCTACACCGACGCCTGGTCGGCCGAGACCGACGGCTCCGACGGGTTCACCCCGTTGGCCCTGGCATCCGCCTGGACCCCGGACTTGCAGTTGGGCGTGGCCATCATCCCCGTCTACACCCGCGGACCCGCCTTGCTGGCCCAGAGCGTGGCCGCCCTGGCAGAGGCGGCGCCGGGCCATTTCACCGTGGGGTTGGGGACTTCCTCCGACGTCATCGTGAGCCGCTGGAACGGCATCGGGTTCGACGAGCCGTACAAGCGCGCCCGGGACACCATCCGCTTCCTCAGGTCGGCGCTCGCCGGGGAGAAGGTGGACGGCGCCTTTGACACCTTCAATGTCCGGGGGTTCCGGCTCGCCAGACCAGTCGAGCACCCGCCGCCGATCTTCCTCGCCGCTTTGCGGCCGGGCATGTTGCGGCTCGCCGGCCGTGAGGCCGACGGGGTGATCCTCAACTGGCTGTCGGCCGAGGACGTGGCCACCGTGAAGCCGGAGCTGGGTGCCGACATCCCGGCGGCCGCCCGTATCTTCGTGTGCCCCTCGGAGGATACCGAGGCGGTTCGGGCCATCGGCCGGCGCATGATCGCCGCTTATCTCAACGTGGGTGTCTACGCCGCGTTCCACCGGTGGCTCGGGCGAGGACCGGACCTCGAGCCGATGTGGTCGGCTTGGCAGGCCGGCGACCGGAAGGGGGCAGTGGCTGCCATCCCCGACGAGGTGGTCGATGCACTCGTGGTCCACGGTTCCTACGACGAATGCCGGGCCCACGTCGGCCGTTACGTGGCCAACGGGATCGACATACCGGTGATGGCGGTGATCCCACTCGGTGTCCCGCTGGAGGACGCCGTGGCCGGGCTGGCCCCGCCGTGGGACCTAGATCACGCCCCGGCGTCACGAACGGCAGGTCAGTCGACCCGGTAGCGGGCCACGAGTTCGGCATCCTGGTCCCTGACCTGGTCGGCCAGGTCCTCGCCGAAGCGGGTCAGCTCCGACGCCAATCGGGGATCGGACAGGGCCATGATCCTCACCGCCAACAGGGCGGCGTTACGAGCCCCGTTGACCGCCACCGTGGCCACCGGGATGCCCTTGGGCATCTGGACCATGGCAAGGAGGGAGTCGAGCCCGCCCAGATTGGCCAGCGCGATGGGCACACCGACGACGGGCAGTGGGGTGGCTGCGGCCACCACGCCCGCCAGGTGGGCCGCGCCACCGGCGGCGGCGATGATGACCTGGACGCCTTCATCAGCCGCGCCCCGGGCGAAGGCGATCGTGTCGTCAGGCGTCCGATGGGCCGAGAGGACCCGCACCTTGACACCGATGCCGAAGGATCGGAGCGTCTGGACGGCATCGTCCATGATCGATGCGTCGGATGAGCTTCCCATGATGATGGCGACTGACATGCCCGCATTCTGCCTGACCTCGCCAGCGGGGTCATGTCCGAGTACGACGGCCCTGGACCTCTACCCGCTGGAGCGGTGGTGCGCTGCCCCGGGACGGCGGCCAATACTGTTTGAGGCCTGGACCGACGCCCGACCAGGGGCGTGGCACCGTAGGGCTCGTGAAAGAGGGAGAAATTCGTGAAGATCGGCGTGTTGTTCGACACCGAGCAGTCCTTCGATCGGATGGTCGATCAGGTTGCGGCCATCCGCGATGCCGGGATCGAGTCGGCGTGGGCGTCCCAGATCTTCGGCTATGACGCGCTGACCGCTCTGGCGGCCATCGGCCGGGAGGTCACCGGCATCGCATTCGGGACGGCCGTCGTGCCCACCTACCCCCGGCACCCGGTGATGCTGGCCGGGCAGGCCTTGACCGTCCAGGCCGCCACTGATGGGCGTCTGACCCTCGGCATCGGGCTCTCGCACCAGGTGGTCATCGAAAACGTCTTCGGGATGTCCTTCGAGCGTCCGGCCCGTCACATGCGCGAGTACCTGTCGATCCTGAACCCATTGCTCGAAGGCGAGCAGGCCAGTTTCACCGGCGACACGCTGAGGGCGTCGACGTTCGGCCCGCTGCAGATCCGGGCCTCCCCCCCGCCCGTACTGGTGGCGGCTCTGGGCAGTTCCATGCTCGGGATCGCCGGACGCATGGCCGCCGGGACGGTGACCTGGATGACCGGACCGGCCACCATCGAATCTCACATCGTCCCCACCATCCGGGCCGCGGCCAGCGAGGCAGGCCGACCGGAGCCGCGGATCGCCGTCGGCCTGCCCGTGTGTGTGACCGGCGACGCCGCCGCCGCCCGGGCCAAGGCGTCGGAAACGTTCGTGATCTACGGGCACCTGCCCTCGTACCGGTCCATGCTCGATCGAGAAGGGGCCGAGGGACCGGCCGATGTCGGCATCATCGGGACCGAAGCCGAGGTGAGGGCGCAAGTACGCCACCTGGCTGACGTCGGCGCCACCGACTTCTGCGGAGCACCCTTCGGTTCAGCCGATGAGATCAGGGCATCGATCGCCGCTCTTGCCACACTGGTCTAACTGTTTAGTAGATGGTTAGACTCTGAGTTCGAGGACGGGTTGCGGTCGGTCAGAGCCGATCTGGCCGAGGTCCCAGGGCGAATCAGCGCGAACCAGCGAGAACCAGCGAGACCCCTTCCACAGGTAGAGAGCCGGCGCCGCCCTCCGGCCAGGTGAGAGACCCTGGGGCCAGGTAGGAGTCAGACGGCCTCAGGAGCTGACGCGGGTGTACTTGAACTCGTTGAGCTCGGGCTGGTCGGTGATGAGCCCGATGACCCGGTCGATGGTGCGCTGGGCCAATTCCGCGTCGCCTTTCGGCCTGGTCATGAGCCGGACGAATACAGCTCGATCCCCGACGATGAAGGTCGGGACTCCGAACACGGCCAGCTCGCCCACCACTCGCTCGTGCTCGTCCCGCACTGTCTTGGCCGGCCAGCCGGCGTCCACCTCGGCCAAGACGGCTCCGGAGTCAGCGCCTCCCCGCTCGAGAGCCTTGGCCACCACGGCCCGGTCACGGAGGTCCCCGCCATCGTCGTGTCGGGCCGAGAACAGCGAGCGGTGAACTGGGCGGAAGAGCTCCGGGTAGCGATCCCTGACGACCACGCCGGCCGTCAAGGCCAACAGATCCGGCTGATGCGCCGGATCTTCCCAGGCGGGCGTGCTGCCGTCGGGAACGTGGGTCTGATTGAGGAAGAACGGGACAAAGGTCACGTCCCACGGGGCGCCGCCGTCCAGGCCGTCGAGAAGGTGCTCATGGCCGTTTCGGGCGAACGGGCAGCGGTAATCCCAGGTGACCGCAAATTTCGACGACTCGCTCATGACTGTGGAACCCCTCCTGTTCCTGTTCCATTCCATTCAGGACGGGTAAACCCTGCCGGTCCACTCGCGGAACTTGCCGGTCCATTCGGCGGAACTGGTGGTCTCATGTGGCCCGGCCCTGCCTCCGTGCCGGGTGCCGGGGCCAGGGCGGTGCCGAGCCGGGGATGGCTGCGGAGGCGGGGCATGGGACCAGGGCGGCAACGGTGTCGAGCCGGGCATGGCTGGGGGATGTTCAGGACGCCGAGGACGCCGAGGACGCCGAGGCCGACCCCGAGGACGCCGAGGACGCCGAGGACGTCAGCGACCGCCTGAGACCGAACGGATGAGACCGCGGCCGAACAGCCCGAGAGTGACGCCGATCACCGCGCCACCCACCACGTCGGAGGCGTGGTGGGCACGGAGATGTACCCGGCTGAGTCCGACCAGCGTGGCGCCGGAAAGGAGCCGCGTATTACCGGCCCGGTCGCCGGGGCGGCACATCACGGTGGCTGCGCAGAACGCGGCGAGGGTATGACCGCTCGGGAAGCTGCTGGTGGTGGGTTCCCTGACCGGGACGCCCCCCTCGCTCACCTTGAGCCCCGTTCGATCGGGCCTCGAGCGACCGATGGACCGTTTGAGGGTCGAATTGACCAACCTGGACTCGACCCCGGCGACGGCCAGGGCGCGTATCGCCCTCGCCCGCTCCGGACCAGACCGGCGAGCCCGCCACGCGGTGATGGCTGCCCACATGAGACCGTGGTCACCAAGCCCGGTGATGAGCTTGGCCGTTCCGTCGAGCGCCGGGCGCCCCCGGTGGGGCTCGAACCAGCTGTCGACCCGTTGATCGATGGAGTGAACCGAGCGTCGGAGGCCCGACCCGCGGTCGCCGTCGGCCAGTGGTCGGGCGACGGAGGGGCCGGCCTGGTCCGCCCCTGTAGGCCGGTCGGCCGGTCGTGGCGGTGCGGTGGCGGCTATGTCGTCCGGCAACTCCGTCACGACGGGTCCGGCAACGTCAGGCCGCCCCACTGGCGCCGACACCGATTGCGAGTGCTGCCTCCTCGGGACTTCCACCGTAGACGGGACAGAAGGCACGGAAGTTGCAGTAGTTGCACAGCCCGGAAGGGTGGGGTCGGAAGTCCTCCTCGCGGCACGCCCGTTCGATAGCCGTCCACACGGCCACGGCCCGTTGCCGTTGGCCACGCAGGGACTGGTCGGATGGAGCGGTAGAGATGGCGATCGGTTCCTTGAGGTGGAGCAACCGCACCTCGACCGGCCGACGCCCGAGTACCTCCTCGCACAAGAGGGCGTAGATGTGCACGCCGATGAGCCTCGACTGCTCGTGGGCCGGCGAGGGAGCGCGCCCGGTCTTGTAGTCGACGACCACCAGCTCGCCATGGGGCGTCAGGTCCAGCCGGTCGATGATCCCGCGGAGCCGGAGATTGGCGATCCGGGCCTCGAGGAGGAGCTCGATGCCGACCGGGGTGACCTCGTTCGGGTCCTCCAGGTCGAAGTAGTTCCGGACCAGGCCCCAGGCTTCGGCGCGGAACTCGTCGGACTCCTCGCCGGTGAGCGCCAGAGTGGCGAAGTCCGGGTCAGCCTGCATGCCCGCCCACACCGCGTCGAACTCCGTAGCCGCCGTCTCGAGGGTCCGATGCCCCTGTGCATGGTGCCAGAACAGCTGCTCGAGCACTTGGTGGACCAGGGTGCCCCTGACCGTCCAGACGGTCGGTTCCTCGGGAAGGCGGTCGATGGCACTGAACCGGAAGGCCAGCGCGCAGTCCCGGAACGAAGTGACCTTGGAGGGGGAGAGGGATCGCGGTGGTTCGAGGGGCACGGATACAGACTACGGCGAGGGTGTGTCGGAAACGGGGTTCAGGGCGCGGACGACCGAGGCGGACACCACCGGAGGTCGCTGCAGAGGGCCGAAATGGCCGAGGCCCTTGAGGACCTCGATCGTCGCCTGGCGGAGGCGCCCGGCGTCAGCCTCCAGGAACGGCAGGCCGAACGCATCGGTGAATTCGCCACACACCAGCGTGACAGGGCACCCGATCTCCCCGAGTCGTCCGAAAGCGCCGTGCGACGCACCGTTGGCGTAGATCATGGCCTCGTCCTCTCGCCGGCACCTGAGCCGGATGGCGTCGCCGTCGCCCCCCTCCGCGGCGGGAATCGGCTCAAAGCCGGCTTCGACGTAACAGCAGAGCGCTTCGGGGTCGAGCTCGGAGAACGGTGGCTTCGAAGAGAAGTTCACGAAGGCGTCCTCTGCCGTCGGGAATGATTCGCGCCGCCGCCGGGCCGCGACGGTCATGGGGTTGTCCTCGAACCAGGGGGGTTCGCCGCCGGGTTCGACCGGCAGGACCACGGGCTCGAAGCAGTAGAGCGACCTGAACGTGCCCGGTCGGGCCAGCTCTGCCAACAACAGGGAGGCGCCACCACACGAATGACCGAAACCGGCCGGTGAGGTCAGTTCGAGGTGGTCGACGGCGGCCAGGACGTCGGTGGCAAATCCGGACCAGGCGAAATTGTCATCCGGCGGCCGGTCCGACCGTCCATGGGCCCGCAGATCGAGCCCCCAGCAATGGAAGCCTTCACGCAGGTCCCCGGCCAACGGAGTGAACACTTGGGCGCAGAACCCGGTGGCGTGGACGAGGAGCAGGTCCTCTCCCTGGCCACCGAAGTCGTACACGGCGATCTCGAGACCGTCAGGGGTCCGGCACCGGGACGGCCTCGGTCGATCGGCGTCGTCGACCGCGCTCACGTTGGTGACGGTACACCGAAGAGCGGGCTCGGGGCTCCGACCCACCCGCTCGGGAGGGGACGATCTTTCGGGCCTGCCAGTCAGCGTCGTCGTTGCGGTTTGACATGTGGCCGAATGTTCGGAATGCCGCAGCTCACTCCGGAGGCGGACCACTGGGCGGACAGCGTGAACCCTGTCTGTCGGGGACGACTTGGAGTCACCGGGGCGGGCCAGGAGTAAGCCTCGATACAGCCTCGGCGCTCTTGCAGCACGCGGCGCGTCGCCGATAAATCCAGAATCCGTCATCTCTCGGGTGTTCGACTCCGAATGACTCTCTAGTGCGCCGCTCGTTGCGGACGGCGCGCATGTCCGGGAGGTATTCGTAAGTGGAGTAATCCGACGATCGTTCCGAGAGATTGGGTCTTCCACCGTCGCCAGCGGGCGGAACGTCATCCGCGTCCGACACTCCTGACAACTCCACAACAGCCAGCCACTATCTCCGAGGTGATGCCATGTCCTCCCACCGTGAAGCTCCCGAGATCGCAAAGGATGCCGTTGCAGACAGCACGGATCTCTATGCGTTTGTCAGTCCGGACAAACCCGATACCGTAACGATCATCGCCAACTACGTCCCATTGGAGGCGCCCGACGGAGGACCGAATTTCTACGAGTTCGGCGACGATGTGTTGTATTCGATCAATATCGACAACAACGGCGACGGGCACCCCGAGATTGCCTACCAGTTCCGGTTCACCAACAAGATCACCGATCCAAACACATTCCTTTACAACACCGGTCCCATCACGACGTTGACCGACACCACCTGGAACCGGCGCCAGTACTTCACGGTGACCCGCATGGCCGACGGGAACTCTGAGACCCTGGGCAGTCATCTCGCTTGCCCACCTTGCAACATCGGGCCTCTCTCGACGCCGACCTACGCGCCGCTGGCGGCCGCCGCCATCCACCCGCTCCCGGGTGGAGGGCAGGTTTTCGCTGGACAGCGGGCTGAAGGCTTCTTCGTCGACTTGGGCGCCATCTTCGATCTGGCTGTTCTCCGGCCATTCGAAGAGGATCACGCTACCTTCGGTCTCGCCAATACCGGACTTGGGAGCATGGCGGCCGGGGTGAACTCGACCAAGGGTGTGAATGTGCACTCGATTGCCCTCCAAGTTCCCAAGTCGGATTTGACCAAGAACGGATCGGCCTCGGCCAGCGCCTCTTCCGGTTCCTCGGTCATCGGGGTATGGACCACCGCGGCCCGTCAGAAGGCACGAGTCCTGCAGGCGTCGGATGGCACAGATGTCGAGTCAGGGCCATGGGTTCAGGTGTCTCGCCTCGGCAATCCACTCGTCAATGAGGTCGTCGTTCCAATGTCCAAGAAGGACTACTGGAATGCTCAGCCGCCCAGCCATGACAAGCAGTTCGCACAGGCGGTCGCCAATCCCGAGCTGGCGCGGCTCCTACCGTCGCTCTATCCCGGCGTCTTTCCGAACCTTGCCGCCTACAACGCCAAATCGCCCCACCGGGCCGATCTCTTGGCGATATTTCTCACCGGCATCCCAACCGGTGTTGTCGCTGGCTTTCAGAACAGTATGGGCACCACTCAAGCTGACATGTTGCGTCTGAACACGGCGATCCCACCCACGATCACCGGCATGAACAACCTCGGTCTTATCGGTATGGACGCGGCGGGGTACCCGAATGGCCGACGGGTCTTCGATGACGTGGTCACCATCGAGCTTCGGGCTCTGGCCGGGGCCACGCTTCCTCTGGTGGACAAGAGATTCACCCCAGATGCCGCGGCCACGGCGATAACCGACGGCCTCACGTCTGGACCTACGGACACCACGGCCTTGGGCAACGAGACCTACCTTCCCAGCTTCCCGTATCTCGGCACCCCTCACAGCGGGTTTGCCGCTGGGACGAGCTGAGTCCGGCGAACGTGGCTGATGCCGGCGGCTGGATCGTCCCACTCCAGATGATCCTCCACCTCCATTGGCACCGGATTCACACCGGGTGAAGGGCTGGAACCCTCAACGGTGGTGGTCGTCGGGCTCGAGCGGGGGTAGATGCGCACGCCGGAACCGACCGGCTAGACACTGGTACCTGATGGAACAGTTCCGAGGGTCGTGGGTAGGTCCGTCCGTGTTGGCGCCAAATCAGGCAGCTCGCAGACTGGAGCGGTTTCGGGTGACGGCGGTGATCACGTTGGGCCCCCGGCACCTGCGGGGGGCGCGACCATGAGCCCGCCCGGCCGCGGCTCGACCGCGCCGGCCGGGGCGTGCTGCCGCTGAGACCCCCGATCACCTGGAGCGATCTGATGCGTGGCATGGCTTGCGGGCTGGGGACCCGGTGATCGTCTCGGGACTGCGCATCCGGGGGGCCGACTGGGAGTTCCGGGCCCACATCGTCAACCGGCGCAACGGGACCGAATCGATCGAGGTGGTCGGAGGCCGCTCCGGTGACCGTCGGGTGCGCTCGTTCGAGCCTCACCGGATCTTCCCGGTGACGGGCTCCCGCGGTGGGCACGGCTCGGACGGGTCGATCTCAGATCGGCCCTCGTTGGCGGACGCCCCACAGCTTCCCTTCGGATAGGCGGCGGCCCAGGGCCGGCCATCTGCGACTGAGACCCACCGTCCTGTGTGGACCTCAGGTTTCCGCCGTCGAAACGCGACGTGGCTCAGCTCGCCGCATTTGCTCCCGGGGGTCCGGTCACGCCGGCGCCCGGCTCGGCCGGAACCCGACACCGATAGGGTGCGCATCATGGCGACCGTGACCTTCTTCCACGCCCATCCCGACGACGAGGCCATCGCCACCGGCGGCACCATGGCCGGGCTCGTCCGACGCCGGCCACCGGGTGGTGCTGGTGACCGCCACCAGGGGTGAGCTCGGGGAGATGCCCGACGGCCTGCTCGACCAGGGCGAGTCGCTGGCCGACCGCCGGCTGGCCGAGCTGACCGAGGCGTGCCGGATCCTCGGGGTCGCACCGCCAGAGTCTACCTCGACTACCTCGACTCGGGGATGGCCGGTGAGGACACCAATGACCGGCCCGGGCAGCTTCGCCGCGCGCCGACGTCGACGAGGCAGCCGCGGCGTTGGCCGGGATCCTCGCCGAGGAGGCGGCCGACGTGCTGGTCATCTACGACGAGCACGGAGGCTACGGCCACCCCGATCACGTGCAGGTGCACCGGGTGGGCATGCGGGCCGCCGACCTGGCCGGCACACCGATCGTCTACATGGCCACCATGAACCGCGACTTCATGCGGAGCCTGGCCGACCAGCTCGGAACGCGTCGGACTGGGAACCCCCCGAAGGCAGTACCGACGGCATGGACACCATGGGTGAACCGGCCGCCGGATCACCACCGAGGTCGACGTGACCCGATGGATCGGCAGAAGCGCGAGGCCATGGCGGCCCACGCCAGCCAGATCAGCGAGACCAGCTTCTTCCTGTCCATGCCCGCCGACGTGTTCTCGATGGTGTGGGGACACGAGTGGTACATCCGGGTGCGGCCCGAAGCCGTGCCTGGGCCAACCGGAGCGGACCTCATGCTCGAGAGGAGACGGCGCTCCATCGGCTGCACCGCAGGGAGCGGCACGAGGGTGGTCCGGGCACCGGCGGCGCCGACGGGACGTCGGTGACGGCCACCCACCGGGTGCTGCGGGTCCACGGCGGCCGGCTGGTGGTGGCCGAGCGCCGGCTCGAGCTGGAGTCCGGAGCTCGATGCCGCTGCGGCCGAGGGGTTCGTCTCGTGAACTCGTTCGCGGTCGACGACAACGTCTACCTGGTGCTCCGTCGGCCGCCTCGGACGGTTGACGCCCGGCGCCGGTAGGCGCCAGTCCTGGACCGAGGCCCGGTGGGCCGCGGCTCAGAACTCGGTGAACGCCTGAATGGAGACGACCCGGTCCCGCCCGGACTCCTTGGCCCGGTAGAGGGCCTGGTCGGCCCGCTCGATGAATGACGTGGTGTTCTCGAACCCGTCCCAGCTGGTCAGCCCGGCCGACAGCGTCACGCCGAACTCGGAGGTGGCCTCACGACCCCCGCTCGCGGAGCTTGTCCAGCAGGTGGTGGCCACCGACCAGGTCGGTGTCGGGCATGACCAGACAGAACTCCTCGCCCCCGTACCGGGCGACCAGATCCTGTCCACGGATGTTGGAGACCATCAACGCGGCGATCGAGCGCAGCAGGGTGTCGCCGGCCACGTGCCCGTAGCTGGTCGTTGTAGTCCTTGAAGTGGTCGAGGTCGATCATGGCCACGCTCAGGGGCGTCTCCGAGCGGAGGGCGTGGGCCATCTCGATCTCGATCCGCTCGTAGAGGGTCCGCCGGTTGGCCAGCCCGGTGAGGGGGTCGGTGCGGCTCTCGGTGTGGAGCCGGTTCACGAAGTTGGCCCGGCTGGTCACCCGCAGGAAGGCGGCGGCCAGCAGCTCGGCCGCCTCACGTGGCCCGATCGATCCGACGGTCGTAAGTCCGAGCGCTCGACCACCATCACCAGCTCCCCGTCGGTGCAGTAGCCGACCGGGATGACACAGAGCGGCCTCGTCGAGCACCACCGAGTCGGTGCGGAGGGCCTGGTCGAGCTGCGGGAGCTCCGCTCAGGTCGGCGACATCTTCGGCTCGCCCGGGCCAGGTGACCAGGGGGGTGAACCGTCCGAGCTGCTCGTTCCGGGTGAACACGGCGATCTGGTCGGCGGGCATGACGTCGGCGACCACGGGGAGGCCACGGCGGAAGATGTCCGACGATGGTGTCGGTGGTCGAGTCGGTCGTGCCCGGACCGACGTCATCGAAGGTCTCGTTGAGCACGTCGATGGACTGCCGGAAGTTGAGGTGCCCGGTCAGGGATCCCGACCGCCCGGGAGATGATCCAGGTGACGAGCGACGATGGTCGAGGCGTAGACGAGCGCCACCCGGCCACGAGCTCGGATGCCTCGGAGTCCCGCCGGCCCAGCTGGTCACGACGACCAGGGCGATGGCGAAGAGGTCGATGCCGATCCGCATCCGTCCGGTCGCCGATGATGGAGACGAGGGTCACACCGACCAGCACCGCCGGCGTGGTGAGGTGCCGAGCTTGCTGTCGGAGCCCAGCTCGACGCAGGCCCACGGCGGCCAGGGCCAGGCAGACGACCACGAACCCGGTCATCGGCCTGCGGCGCTGACGTCGGATCTTCCCTTGGTGACGACCATGAACAGGGCCACGAAGACGCACGGCGACCAGGACGCAGCCGAGCGGCGCCGAGCGATGTACCACCATCTGACCGGGTTCTGGTCGAGGAGGATCACGGCCAGGAGGACGGGGATGGCGATCGATCTCGGCGATGACGCCGGAGATCAGACCGTCGCGGACCTGGCGCTGGGTGGGATGGGCGAGGTCGAACTTCACCGTAGGGTTATCGGCCCTGGTCGAGCCGTCCTTTACCCCGCACGGTCGGCTCCGGCGGACCGCCTACGCGGTGGACCGCGGCTGGATCCCGGTCGGAGAATCTGGTCGGTCAGAGGCGTCAGGGATATCGGGCCGACGGCGGTCAGGGCCGGCTCCGGCTCGCGTCGACCGCCGGTCAGGCCGCCGCCGGCTCGTCACGCTGGCCGCCAGCGCCCGCCGGGGGAGCATGCCGGTGAAGAAGAGGCTGATCACCGTGAGCAGGGCGACCAGCCACAGGGCGCTGCGGAGGCCGATCGAGGCGGGCGGCGGCGTTCTCGGCCACGATGGCGTCCTGGGCCGGGGGAGACAGGTCGGTCTTGGCCAACTGCGGTCCGCAGGTCGGTGTCGGAGATGAAGGGGATCCCGCTCTCCATCTGCGACGGTGGCCTTGGCCGTGACCGTCGGGCGGAATGGCCGGGTTGTCGGTGACACCGGCGATGAAGGTGGTGGTGAGGCTGCCGATGAGGACGGCGCCGACCAGCGCGGTGCCGAGCGATGCCCCGAAGTTGGTGAAGGTGTTCTGAAGGCCGCCCGACCTCGGGGCTCTGGTCGTCGGGAACGGCCGAGACGGTGACCGCTCCGAGCTGGGAGGCCAGCGCCCCGATGCCCACCCCCATCAGGGCCATGGGGATGAGCACGATGCCGGCGTTGGCACCCGGGTTGAGCCCGCCCACCATCACCAGGGTTCCGGCCAGCATGGACAGCATGCCCAACCGGACCACCAGTCGGGGAGAGGCGTTCGGCGCCAGCCTGGGCACGGCCAGGGCGGTGACCAGCAGGGTGACGGAGAGGGGGAGGAGCCGGAGTCCGGTCTGGAGGGCGTTCAACTCGAGCACCACCGAGAGGAACAGCGGAATGGTGAAGAAGATCCCGGACTGCACGAGGAACTGGAAGAAGAAGGCGACCAGGCCACCGGACAGCTGCACACTGCGGAACATGGACAGACGGATCAACGGCTCCCGGCCCAGCCGTTCGAGCCGGCCCTCCCACAGGAGCAGGACACCGATGACCAAGAGGCCGCCGAGCACCAGCCAGACCACCGGTGAGACGCCGAGGAGGACGGGAGCGTTGGGTTTGGGCCGCACCCATCCCCAGACCCCCGAGTCGCAGGACACCGAACACGGTCAGGGAGAGGCCCGACGACCGAGAGCACCGCGCCCACCAGATCGAAGGACACCCGCTCCTCGGGCGGGGTGTCCTGCGACCCGGCGGAGCGAGGCCAGGATGACCACCACGATGACCACCTCGCCCGACGAACACCCAACGCCAGGAGGCGAAGGTGGTGACCGCCCCACCGACCAGGGGCCCGGCGGCGACGGCAATGGCGCCGGCCGCGGCGATCAGCCCGTAGGCCGCCGGCCGGCGTTCGCGGGGGAAGTTGCCGGCGACCAGGGCCACGATGGCCGGCATGATCAGCGCCGCGCCGAGGCCCTCGAATCCCGACCAGCCGATGATCAGCACGGTGAGGTTGGGGGCGACGGCGGTGATCCCCGAGCCGACGCCGTAGACCACCAGTCCGATGGCGAAGGCCCGACGCCGGCCGATCAGGGCCCCGATCTTCCCGCCGGTGATCATGAAGGCGGCCATGACCAGGGTGTAGAGGGTGATGGCGGTCTGGATGCCGGTCACCGTGGTCCCGAGGTCGTTGGCCACCGACCGGATGGAGACGTTCATGACCGAGGTGTCGAGGGTCATGAGGAACTGCGCGGAGGCCAGCACCAGGAGAACGAACGACCCGGTCCGGGAGGCGGGTCCCTCGGCCGTCGCCTCCGAGGGCACGGTCGGGCTAGCGCTCAACGGACCAACCCGCTCCGGACGGTGGGCCAGCTCCGACGACCAGGGGTGAGCGGCGCGCTCCACACCGGCAACTGGGGTCCGTGGGCCACCGCGCGAAACCTATCTGCTCCGGGAGGACCGCGCCGTGGCCGGCCCGGTCGGGCACTCGGAGCGCGGCGGCAGGTGTTCGGCCCGGCCGGTTCAGACCAGGCGCCGGTCGGTTGCCCACTTGGTGAGCTCGTGCCGGGTCGACAGCTGCAGTTTGCGGAGGACCGACGAGACATGAGACTCGACGGTCTTGACCGAGATGGTCAGGTCCCTGGCCACCTCTTTGTAGGTGTAGCCGCGGGCGATGTGGCGCAGCACTTCGCGCTCGCGGGGCGACAACTGGTCCAGCTCGGGATCGAGACCTTCGACCCCGGCGCTGTTGCCCCCCTCGGTGGCGAAGGCGTCGAGGACGAAGCCGGCCAGGCGCGGCGAGAAGACGGCGTCACCCGCTCCGACCCGGGACACCGCCTGGAGCAATTCCGGACCGGAGATGGTCTTGGTGATGTACCCGCGGGCCCCGGCCCGGATGACCGCGATCACATCCTCGGGGGCGTCGGACACCGACAGGGCCAGGAAGCGGATGTCGGGATGTCGGGCATGTACCCCGCGCAGCACCGCCTGCCCCCCTCCACCGGGCAGGTGGACGTCCAGGAGCACCACGTCAGGGACCCGCTCGCTGATCAACTCGACGGCGGCATCGGCCTCGTCGGCCTCGCCCACCAGTTCGACCGCATCGCCCAACTCGGCCCGTACACCCGACCGGAAGACGGCGTGGTCGTCCACCAGGAACAGGCGCAGCCGTGCCTCATCGGTCATGGGAACGGGCTCCCTTGGCCGCTTCTACCCGGGGCATCGAAAGCTCGATCTCGGTGCCGTCACCCGGCGTGGACCGCACCTCCGCCCTGCCACCCAAACGGGACATTCGGCCCCGTATGGACTGGGCGATCCCCTGGCGGTCCCCGGGGACACCGTCGGGGTCGAATCCGCGACCACGGTCTCGGACGAAGCAGGTGACCGCCCCGGGCTCGACCTCGGCGTACAGCGAGACCTGCGAGGCGCCTGACCACTTGGCCGAGTTCACCGTGGCCTCCCGGGCGGCGTCGAGCAGCGCCCGGAGTCGGTCGGTCAGGTCGCAGTCACCCACCACCACGGTCTGGACGGTGACGCCGTGGTCTGCCTCCACCTGTCGCTGGACGGCGCCGACGCCCTCGGACAGGGTTGTCGCCTCCCCGGCCGCGGTCCCCGGGGGCCGCCCTTCGAAGAGCCAGGATCGGAGCTCCCGCTCTTGGGCGCGGGCCAGGCGCACCACGTGGGTCGGATCGTCAGCCGAACGCTGGATGAGGGCGAGGGTCTGGAGGACGCTGTCGTGCACGTGGGCGGCGATCTGGGTGCGTTCCTCGGCCAGGGCCCGGGCCTGGCGCTCGGCCATGAGGTCGCGCACCAGGCTCAGCCACCAGGGGCCGAACACCACGACGATGGCCGCGATGACCAGCAGCGCCCCGGCCACGGGGCGCAGGTTGGCGCTGCTCGTGTGCCCGAGGATGAGGACCATCAGTCCCCCGAGCCCGAGCAGTGCGCCGGCCAGAATCCGAATGAGGAGGGTCCAACGGGACCGGCGGCCGTCGCCCGTCGCGAACATGGGAGCCAGGTCGTGGTTGATCCAGACCCGTTCCTCCTCGCTGGCGTTGCGCCGGATGAGGATGGCGGCCGCGGCGGCGAGGAAGATCGGCACGCTGATGGACCCGAGGTAGCCGACGTGCGCGGCGGCCACCAACACCTGGACCACCACCAGTAGGGGGATGAGTGCGATGGCCAGCCGGATGCCCCCGCGATCCGAGATCGCCCGGGAGAAGATGCTGGACGTCTCACCCTCGAGGGGGAGCAGGAGCCAGGCCAGGGCGTAGACCAGGATGCCCACACCGCTGCCGAGGGAGAGCAGCACGAACCCGATCCGGACCAGGGTGACGTCGATGCCGGTGGCGGCCGAGAGGCCGCCGCACACCCCGGCCACCACCCGGGTACCGGCGCTGCGCCTGATCGGTCCGCGCAGGCGACGGTGCCCCCGACGGCCGTGCCTGCCGTAGCGGCCCCAGTAGTCGGCGTTCCGGCCCCAATAGTCGGCGTGGCGGCCCCAGAAGTCGGGCCGCACCGGCCGATCGCCACCGGGGCGGGCCGGGTCGCCGGTCGGGGAGGGTCCCCGGCCGTTCGGAGGCTCGTCCCCGGAGGCGCCGGGCGCCACCGGGCGCGGATCGGTGAATTCGGCGATATCCGATGTTCGCGCAGACCATGCGGGCCGTACCATCCGGGATGACCCTGACCGGCCATCACCGGTCTCAGGGTCGGACAGGGGTCATTCCCGATACCCGTCCGACGCCTGGCCGGTCAGGCTTTCGGTATGAACATTGCCTCCGAAACCACACACTCCGAGCCGGCGGGCGCCGCCTCGGGCTCGAGTGTCGCAACCGGCCGCCGGCCGGAGCGTCTCCATCGCAACCGCGACAACCGGATGGTGGCCGGCGTGGCCGACGGGCTGGCCGAGTACTTCGACGTCGACACCACCCTGGTCCGGGTCGGCTTCGTGGCCCTTGCCTTGTTCGGCGGCCTGGCGGTCCCGCTCTACCTGGCGGCCTGGCTCCTCATCCCCGAGGAGGGGTCCGACCGCTCGGTGGCCGAGGACCTGCTCGGCCACCACGCCGCCGTCTGACCGCGCCCACCGATCCGAGAGGACTCGTCATGCGTTACCGCTGGGACCCCATCTACCCCGAGCACCCGCGCCGGGCGGCGCCGACCCCCGACGCCAACATCCGCGCCTCCGACGCCGAGCGCACCGAGGTGGCCGACCGCCTGTCGCACCACTTCGCCGACGGTCGCATCGATCAGACCGAATTCAAGGCCCGGCTGGACCGAGCCATGGGGGCGACTACCCGCGGCGACCTAGGGGGCCTGTTCGACGACCTCCCGCCGCTCCCCGCCGAGGCCCCGCCGCCCCGACGGCACCGGCGCATCCTGCCGGTGCTGGTCTTCGTCGTCCTGGCGGCTGTCGTCGTGGGTTCGACCATGCCCGTGATCCGGGTGCCCTGGGTGTTGCTGGTGGTGGTGGCCCTGCTGCTGTGGCGCCGTGTCGGACGGCGCCACCGGTGGCACGAGTCGCACCCCGAGTGGCGATACGATCACCGGGACTGAGTCCAGGCCGACAATCCCCAGGCGAACAATTGGTCGCCAACCCCTGGCCGTCAACCCGCAGGTAACAGCCCGAGTCGATGGCCGAGAACTTTCGGAGCATCCGGCAGTGAGCCGCACCGTCCGGCCACCGCCTCCGGCCGCCACCGAGCCGGGTCGGAGACGGATTCCCCAGATGGAACAACGACAGCTGCGTCCGGACCGCCCGCGATGAGCATCGCGCGGACACCGGGCCCCGACGAACGGAACCCGATGACCATCACCGACCAGACGCCACCCGGAACCAGAGCCCACGCCGCACCGGCGGCGCGAGCCATCGACCTGGTCAAGGTCTACGGCAAGGCCGATGCCGCCGTCTACGCCCTCGCCGGAATCAATGTCGAGTTCGAACGGGGCCAGTTCACTGCGGTGATGGGCCCGTCGGGCTCTGGCAAGTCCACCCTGATGCACTGCATGGCCGGGCTCGACCGACCCACGTCCGGGCGTACGTTCGTCGGGGACTACGAGATCGGACTGCTCGACGACCGCGACCTCACCCAGATGCGGCGGGACCGGATCGGTTTCGTGTTCCAGTCCTTCAACCTGGTCCCGACCCTCACCGCCGGCGAGAACATCACCTTGCCCGCCGACCTGGCCGGCCAGAAAGTGGACGGGCCCTGGTTCGACTACCTGGTGGCACAGCTGGGGATCGGCGACCGGCTGTCCCATCGGCCCAACGAGTTATCCGGTGGACAGCAGCAGCGGGTCGCCTGCGCCCGGGCGCTCATCGGTCGGCCCGACCTCATCTTCGCCGACGAGCCCACCGGCAACCTGGACTCGAACTCGTCAGCCGAGATGCTGACGTTCCTCCGGCGGTCGGTCACGGAATTCGGCCAGTCGATCGTCATGGTGACCCACGACCCCCGGGGGGCGGCCTTTGCCGACCGGGTGGTGTTCCTGGCCGACGGCAAGGTGGTGGGCGAACTGGCCTCGCCGACGGCCGATTCGGTGCTCGAGCACATGAAGAAACTGGGGACCTGAGATGTGGAAGGTCACCATCAAGGGTTTGCTGGCCCACAAGCTCCGACTGGCGCTGACGGGACTGGCCATCGTGCTCGGCGTGACGTTCATCTCGGGGACACTGGTCCTCACCGACACCCTGCACAACACGTTCAACACCCTGTTCAGCCACATCTACCAGAACGTCGACTTCGAGGTCCGGGCCAACGCCGCCTTCAACAGCAACGCGCCCGGCGGGGGCACCGGCCGCAAGGCCATCCCCGAGTCGATCATCACCACGGTCCGCGACGTCCCGGGTGTCGCGTTCGCCCAGGGGACCGTGGCCGGCCTGGCCCAATTCGTCGCCCCGGACGGAAAGGCCATCAGCACGGGGGGCGCGCCCACCCTCGGGCTCTCCTTCGACCCGAACCCGAAGCTCTCGTCGCTCCAGTTGGCCCAGGGCCGCGCCCCAACTCCCCCAACCAGGTGCTGATGGACGAGGGCACCGCCCAGAAGTATCACTTCGCCGTGGGTGAGCACGTCCGGATCATCCTGCAGTCGGTGCCTCCCCAGACCTTCACCATCTCCGGGTTCGTGAAGTTCGGCACGGCCAACAATCTGGCCGGGGCCACGATTGCCGCCTTCGACCTGCCGACGGCCCAGAGCCTGTTCAACCGGGTCGGGCAGTTCGACGCCATCGACCTCCTCACCCAGCCCGGGGCGGACAAGGCCACCGTCCAGCACGCCATCGCCCGGGTCCTCCCCCCGGGGGTCGAGGTCGTGACCGGTCAGACGGTGGCCAACGAGCAGACCAACAACGTCAACCAGGCGCTGGGGTTCTTCTCCACCGCATTGTTGGTGTTCGCCTTCATCTCGCTGTTCGTCGGCGGATTCACCATCTTCAACACCTTTTCGATCCTCGTCGGACAACGGACCCGCGAGCTCGCCCTCCTGCGGATCGTCGGCGCCAGCCGGCGCCAGGTGTTCCGCTCGGTGTTGGTCGAGGCGGGCATCCTCGGGCTGGTGGCGTCACTGGTGGGTCTGGGCCTCGGCGTGCTGGCCGCACTGGGGCTCGTGGCCCTGCTCAAGGGGTTTGGCATCACCCTCCCCTCCGGACCGCTGGTCTTCCAGTCCCGGACGGTGATCGCCGCCCTCATCGTGGGGATCGGTGTGACCATGATCTCGGCCATCAGCCCGGCCCGGCGGGCGGTGCGCATCGCCCCGGTGGCCGCCATAAGCGAGCACGAAGGTGACACGACGGAGTCCTCCGGGCGGCGGCTCGTCCTGGGGAGCATCTTCGCCCTGGTGGGCATCGCCTTGCTGGCAGTGGGTCTCACCCTGCCGGCCATCCAGCTGGTCGGCGTGGGTGCCATCGCCGCATTCGTCGGGATCGGGATGCTGGCCCCGGTGGTGGCCCGGCCGATGGCCAGTGTCCTCGGCCGGCCCCTGGCCGGCATGCTCGGCATCTCGGGCCGACTGGGCGCGAGAACTCGATGCGCAGCCCGCGCCGGACCGCCCAGACGTCGTCCGCGCTCATGGTGGGCTTGGCCCTGGTGTCGACCATCGCCGTGTTCGGCGCCTCGCTGTCCAAGTCGGCCACCGCCAGCGTCGACAACGCCATCAGCGCCGACTACATCATCACCGTGTCGGGGAACGGCGGCCAGGGCGGGTTCAGCAGCTCGGTGGCGGCGGCCGCGTCCCGCGTGCCCGGGGTCACCGCCGTCTCGACCGTTTACAATGACCAGTTCGAGGTGCAGAATTCGGTCACCAGCCTGACCTCTGTCTCTACCGACCACCTGGCCCAGACGGTCAAGCTGCGGATGGACTCGGGAACCGGTGCCCCGGCCCTCACCGCCGGGAAGTTGCTCATCGATACCACGACAGCCAACACCAAGCATCTGAAGGTCGGCTCGGTAGTACCGGTCAAGTTCGCGCAAACCGGCAACTCGACCATGACCATCGGCGGCGTCTTCAAGCCCAACGCCCTGCTCGGTGCCTACCTCGTCGGCGACGGCTTCTTCCTGTCCCACTTCGACAACCCGCTCCCCATCGCCGTTCTGTTGCGGAGCTCCAGCGGGCCGACCATCTCCAGCGCCGTCGACAAGGGTCTCAGTGCCTATCCCAACCTCAAGATCCAGACCCGCGCCGAGTTCCAGAAGTCGCAGGAGGCCCAGATCAACCAGCTCCTCGGGTTGATCTACGCGTTGTTGGCCCTGGCCGTGGTCATCGCCCTCATAGGCATCGTCAACACTCTCATGCTCTCGGTGTTCGAGCGGACCCACGAGATCGGCCTGCTCCGGGCCGTTGGCATGAGGCGACGGCAGATCCGGTCCATGATCCGGTCCGAATCGGTGATCATCGCCGTGTTCGGAGCCATCATCGGCATCATCGTCGGCTCCCTCCTCGGCACCGCCTTCGCCGCCTCGCTGAAGCAGCAGGGCATCACCAACATCGTCATCCCGGTGGCCAGCCTGGTCGTGTTCCTCGTCCTGTCGGCCCTGCTGGGCCTGGGGGCGGCCGCCTGGCCTGCCCGCCGGGCGGCGAAGCTGGACGTCCTGGCGGCCATCGCCTCCGAATAGCGGCGCCGCCGGCGATCGCCGGCTACCGGGCACCGTCCGCTCGTCGGGCCGGAATCGTCTCAGGCCGCCGAAACGTGGTGTGCCGCCTCGTGGTCGAGGAGCCAGGCTTTGCGCTCGAGCCCACCGCCGTACCCGGTCAGTGAGCCGTCTGCGCCGATGACCCGGTGGCAGGGGACCACGATGGCGATCGGGTTGCGCCCGTTGGCCAGTCCCACCGCCCGCACCGCGGCGGGCTGACCGAGCCGTCGGGCCAACTCGCCGTAGCTGATGGTCTCGCCGTAGGGGATCCGCTGCAGCTCGGACCAGACCCGACGCTGAAAATCGGTGCCGGCGAGCTCCAACGGCACCTCGAAGCGGGTCAACCCGCCGGCGAAGTAGTCCTTCAGTTGCTCGACGATGTCGGCGAACCAGCGGTCATCGCGCCGCTGGTCGGGTGCCGGCGCCGGCGCGTGCCGCTGGCCGTCCATGGCCATACCGGTCAGGTACCCGTCCGACGCCGTGAGAGTCAACGGACCGACCGGGCTGGCGACGGTCGTGGTGATGGTGGTTGCTGAACTCGGTGCGGTCATGGGTCTCCTTCAGTGGTGAGGTCGTCGGTGCAATGGTGAGGTGGTGACGTCAACAGGTCGATGGGGTCACTGGGGCAGATGGCGGCCGAGCACTCAGGACGGCGGCCAGCGGTTGATCGGGTGGTCGCCCGTCGCCCAGAGGTGCTGCACGGCGTAGGCGCGCCATGGCCGCCACGGAGAAGCCCGGCGGGTGAGGGCAACCGGGCTGTCCGGGAGCCCGATGCTCGTGGCCCCACGGCGCACACCCAGGTCGGTGACGGGGAACGCGTCCGAATCGCCGAAGGCCCGCATGGCGACGGTCTGCACCGTCCAATCGCCGATGCCGGGCAATCGGCCGAGAATGCTCAGTGCCTCGCCGCGGTCGCAGCCCGGACCGAGGTCGAGGCCGTGGTGGAGCGCCTCCGCCAGGGCGGTGAGTGTCCGCCGACGGTTGGCGGGCAGCGCCAGATCGGCCTGCAGGAGGATGTCCGGCTCGGGGAACAAATGGCTGAGCGTCCCGTCCGGATCCGCCACCGGCTGGCCCAGCGTTCGGACCAAGCGGGCCGCGTGGGCCCGGGCTGTGGTGGTCGAAACCTGCTGACCGAGGACGGCTCTGACCGCCAGCTCGGCGCCGTCGACACATCGGGGCACCCGCCGACCCGCCGCCTTGGCGATCAGCGGACTGAGGGCGGTGTCCTTCCCGAGCTGGTCATCGACCGCCACCGGGTCGGCGTCGAGGTCGAGGAGCCAGCGGCAGCGGGCAATGGTGGCGGTAAGGTCCCGAAGGTCGGAGAGCACGGCCCGGCAGCGGACGTAGTCGGGGGTCGGAGCCAGTTCCACGATCCCAGGCCCGTGCGTCAGGCGAAGCGTTCGCCGATAGGTCCCGTCGCGCACCTCCTCGACTCCGGGGATGGCCGTGGCGGCCAGGTGGCCGAAGAGGTTGTCGGGTGTCAAGGGCTTCCGGAACGGGAGCCGGAGCTGCAATGAGGTGGAACCGTTGGCGACGTGGCGGCCCCGTTCGGCCACCCACGAGCGCAGCCCGGTGGGTGACGAGCCGAACACCGCCCGGATGGTGTCGTTGAATTGGCGGATGCTCGAGAACCCGGCTGCGAACGCCACTTGGGCCATGGGGAGGGTCGTGGTCTCGATGAGCACCCGCGCCGCCTGAGCTCGCTGGGCCCGGGCGATGGCGATGGGCCCGGCGCCGACCTCGGCGATGAGCAGCCGTTCGAGCTGGCGCACGCTGTAGCCGAGCTGAGCTGCCAGGGCCGGCACCCCGACCCGGTCCACGAGACCGTCGGCGATGAGTCGCATGGCTCGGCCAACCACATCGGCCCGCGTGTCCCACTCGGGCGAGCCGGGCGTGGCGTTGGGCCGGCAGCGTTTGCAGGCCCGGAAACCGGCCCGCTGGGCGGCGGCAGCAGTGGGGTAGAAGCGGACGTTCTCCTGCATCGGCGTCCGAGCCGGGCAGCTCGGGCGGCAGTAGATCCGTGTCGAGGTGACCGCGGTGAAGAACCACCCGTCGAAGCGGGGGTCGCGGGACTGGACTGCCCGGTAGCAATGTTCGAAGTCCTCGATCACAAGCAACACTCTGACCGACCGCGGCCCCGCTAGCTAGCGGAAATACGACACGAAGGTGGCGGCGGCCCGGCGCAGACCGTCGTCCCGGCGCACTCCCTCCGGGCGCACTCCGTCCCGGCGCACTCCCTCCGGGCGCACTCCGTCCCGGCGAGATCGGCGCCGGAGTCAGCCGGGTTGGTTGGGGAAGAGCTGCTCGAAGATCCCGTCGACCCCCGAGCCGTGGAGGATCATCCCCCCGTCGGCCACGATGTTCTGCCCGGTGATGAAGCGCGCCAGGTCAGAGCAGAGGAAGACCACGACGTCGGCGATGTCCTCGGGCTCTCCGATCCGCCCGAGCGGTGTCGTCCGCTCGTACCGGCCCTGCTCGTGGGGCAGGAATCGCAGCAGTGGCTCGGTCAGGGCGGTGCGTATCATGCCGGGCGACACCGAGTTGACCCGGATCTCCGGCCCGTACTCGAGGGCCGCACTGGCGGTGATGGCCGCCACACCGGCTTTGGCCGCGGCATAAGGCGCCTCTCCGGCGGCCGGACGGACGCCACTGATCGAGGCGGTGGACACGATGCTCCCGCCACCCGAGGCGCGGATGTGGGGAATGGCCGCCCGGAAGCCCAGGTATACCCCGGTCAGGTTCACCGCCAGGAGGCGGTTCCACTTGTCAGGGTCCCATCCGTGCAGTGGGGCCTGGTCGCCGATGCCGGCATTGTTGAACAGGATGGTGATACCGCCCATGGAGGCGGACGCCTCCTCCACGGCCCGGTTCAGCGCGTCGGCATCCGTGACATCGGCGGGGTGGGCGGTCCCGCCGACCTCGTCGGCGCACCGGGTGGCGGCCTCGGCGTCGATGTCGATGATCGCCACCCGGCTGCCTTCCTCCGCCATGCGTCGAGCTGAGGCCCGCCCGATACCGGACCCGCCGCCGGTGACCACGGCCCGGTGGCCCTCGAGCAGTCCCATTCCCATGATCCTCCCCATCCTCGTCTGTCCGGACACCCGACCCCCTGACCCCCCGACCCCCCGCCCCGTCGGGTGCCCGTCCGGTGTCACCGCCGCCCTGCCCGGCCCGCTCGGGCCGGCAGCAGTACGGTACTCAGCGCACCGGCACCGTTCGGACCGCGGGCGGCGCGTGCCATAACGCTCGGCCCGAGGGGGAGGAGACACCGTCGATGAGCAGGGGTGAGGAGCCGGGCGTCGTGGTCTCCGCTCCGCCGCGCCCATGACACGTCGGAACCGCTGGAACCCGCTGGTCGGACTGGCCCGCTCGTGGGGGCATTTCGTCCGCCGTCCCCGAGCGACTCAGCTCCGTACTGTCGCGGTGGTGGCCGCGGTGATCGCCGGGGCGGCGCTATGGGTGGTCTCCGCTCCTTCGGGATCGTCGCCGGCGGCCACCCCTGGCGGCGGGCTGTCCTCGGGCACGGGCCCGGCTGGGGCCGGTCTGCAGGCGGCCAGTACCTCGACCCGTGGGGTGACCCGTAGTTCGATCAACGTCGTCTTCCCGGTGGTGTCGCTCACCTCATTGGCCGGCCAGCAGGGCTTCGCCCAGGACACCGAGTTCGGCGAGCAACAGAAGGCCATCCTGCTCTACGTGAAGCAGGTCAACGACGAGGGAGGGATCAACGGCCGCCGGATCAACCCCATCATCACCAACTTCGACCCGGCCAGCGAGTCCGGGATGCGGTCGCTGTGCAAGACCTGGACCGAGGGCTCGCCCGCGGCCTTCGCCGTGGTGGACGGCCAAGGCGCGTGGACCGGGGACAATCAGCTGTGCATCACCCAGGAGGGCCACACGCCGTTCATCGGGCAGTGGACGACGGTCACCAACTGGACCACCCTGGGATCGCCCTATCTGTGGTGGACCGGACCCGACCAGGCGGCCGTGTTGCGAGCCGTGGTGAGCTGGGGGCTCAGCGCCCAGCTGCTCGGCGGAGAGCGCAAGGTGGGCATCGTGGTGGGTGACCGCGCCTCCGACCAGCTGGCCCTGAACGACTACCTCCTACCCGACCTCCAACGGGCCGGAGTCACTCCCGTGGTGGTGAAGACCATCGCCTCCGATCCGGCCCAGACCGCCACGACCAACGCCGAGGCACCGCTGGTGGTCCAGGAGCTCCGCAGCGACGGGGTCGACTCGGTGATCCCGCTCATACCGTTCAACGTGTTCTTCCCGCTCCTCCACGCCGAGACGGCACAGCAGTACTTCCCCCGGCTCTTGCTGAGCGACTACGAATCGAGCATCCAGGTGGCCCTCGGGCTGCTGCCGGTGCCCTATGCCCAGGCCCTCGACGGCCAGGAGGGCGTGACCACCGAGACGCTCAGCGGGGTCGACGACGACCGGCCCGCCAGCCAGGGCGGCTACGACCCCGGCGTGCGGAGCTGCTTCGCCACTTGGCACAAGGCCTATCCCGAGATCCCGCCGGGCAACATGTCCTTCTATATCGAGGAGCAGGGCCCGGTGGCGGCTTGGTGCCAGGCGGTTCGGCTCTTCGCCACCGCCGCCCGGGCCGCCGGACCCGACCTCAACCGCCGTACTTTCGTGACCGCCATGTCCCAGATCACCGACTATCCCGGAACTTGGACCCCTGTCCTCAGCTTCGGCCCCGCCAAGCACTACGGGCCGACCGAGTACCAAGTGGTTCGTCTGCACGTCAACTCGCCCCCGTCCAGCCAGTGCAAACTGCCGAAGAACGGCGTCCCCCAGTTCACCTGCTGGGTCAACGTGCGGCCGTTCGTTCCCCTGCCGACCAGCTGAACGCCCTGGGGTTCGGTTCCGCCGCGCCGGCGCTGGTATACCAACGGAGATGGAACCGTCCCTCATCGAAGGCGACCAGCGTGAACGTTGGCGCCGTGATGGGTGGTGCCTGCTGGAAGACCTCCTGCCGGCCGACGCAGACGCCACCGCCCAGCAAGACGTGGCTGAGTTGCTCCCCTCGGCCGAGCCGGTCGCCGACGAGCTGCTGAACAACGGACAAAGCCGGACCTGGAACCGGTTCGTTTGCCATGACCGCCGGCGCCAGCTGGTCGCACTGGACTTTCCCGAGGCCGGGCATCGCCACTGGGCCGGGGAGACGCTCGACGGTGTGGCAGCCCGGTATCCGCGCCTCGACACGACGCCGTGGCGCGAGGCCGCGGCTGCCGTCGCCGGGAGATAGTGCCGGTGGTCGGCGAGACACGGGACCAGCCGTGGTGGAAGGGAGCGGTCCTCTACCAGATCTACCCCCGTTCGTTCCAGGACTCGAACGGCGACGGGGTCGGCGACCTGCCCGGGATCATCGACCGCCTCGACTACCTGCAGTGGTTGGGCGTCGGCGGGATCTGGCTCAGTCCGGTCACGGTCTCGCCCAACGCCGACTGGGGCTACGACGTGGCCGACTACCTCGCCGTCGACCCCGACTTCGGCACCCTGGACGACCTCGACCGGCTCATCGCCGAGGCTCGCCGCCGTGGGATCCGGGTGGTCCTCGACCTGGTCCCGAGCCACACCAGCGAGCAGCATCCCTGGTTCGTGAACGGCCGGTCGGGCCGGCAGGCCCAGTACCGGGACTACTACGTCTGGGCCGATCCGAAGGCCGACGGGTCGCGACCCAACAATTGGGTGTCCAGCTTCGGCGGCCCTGCCTGGACCCTCGACCAGGGGACCGGGCAGTACTACCTGCACAATCATCTCAGCCAGCAACCGGACCTCAACTGGTGGAACGCGGAGGTGCGCCAAGCGTTCGACCAGATCATCACCTTCTGGCTCGACCGGGGCGTGGCCGGCTTCCGCATCGACGTCTGCAACGGGATGGTGAAGGACGCCCAGCTCCGGGACAACCCGCCGGCCGAAGAGAGCGACCCCTGGGACGTCCGCATCTTCGGGCAGCGTCCCGTCTACAACAGCAACCGACCCGAGGCGCACGACGTGATCCGTCGCTGGCGACGGATCACCGACGCCTACCCGGACGGGTTGTTGCTCGGCGAGACGCCGGTGCCGGAGCTCGACACCCTGGCCCTCTACTACGGAACGGGCCACGACGAGCTCCACCTGGCCTTCAATTTCCCCTACATCAACGCGCCCTTCGAGGCCGCGCCCATGCGGGCGATCGTGGAGGCCACTGAGGAAGCGTTGCCCGGCGGGAGCTGGCCGGCCTGGACCGGGTCCAATCACGACATGTCGCGCTTCGCCACCCGGTGGGCGGACGGCGACCCGGCCCGCGCCCGCGTGGCGCTGGTCATCCTGCTCTGCCTGCGGGGTACGCCCGTGCTCTACCAGGGCGACGAGATCGGGCTGTGCGACATCCCCGTGCCGCGGGAACGACTGCGCGACCCCCTGGGCACGGCCTTCTGGCCCGCTTACGCCGGTCGCGATCCGATGCGCACACCTATGCCGTGGCGGCCCGTGGCCGGTGGCGGCTTCACCGACGACGAGGTGGAGCCGTGGCTGCCGCTGGGGGACCCGGAGCTCTGCAACGTCGAGGACCAGCGCCACGACCCGGGTTCGATGCTCACGCTCACCCGGGACCTCATCGCGTTGCGGGCGGGATGCCCCGACCTCGCCGATGGGCCGTACCGGACGTTGGACAGCACGCCCGGGTCCTGGGCGTGGGCTCGCGGCGAAGACATGGTGATCATGGCCAACATGACCGACGCCCAGGGCGTCCTCGGGGAGGTGGACGGGACGGTGCGGATCGGCTCGGACCGACGCCTCGACGGCCAACCGGTGCGGGGCCGGCTGGAGTTGGCGGGCTGGCAGGCGGTGGTGGTCGAACGGGGTTAGGGCACGCGGCCTGCGCGGCACGAGGCTGCATCCGTCAGGACCACTGGGCTCCGACTGGGTCAGGCGACTCCCGCTGGTTGCATCGACCACTCGAGACCGCCGGCCAGGTGACGGAGATAGTCGGGGGTCTCCCAGGCATTGGGGAAGTGGCCGAGCGACGTCGAGAACACCCGACCTTCGCCCTCGGTGAAGCACCACGACAGCGGGAAGCCGAAAGTCGGAGCCGGACGGTCAGGCGCCGCGTCCGGATCCAGCTCCTCCTCCCGGGCCCGTAGCAGCACCCGGGCGTCGGGCCGGAGGTCTCGGAACCGGTACACCTCGTCGCGCCAGTGCCAGGTGGGGCCGAGATGGGCAACGGCCGGATGGGTCGGATCGTTCACCTCCAGCGTGCACCACTGGGTCCAGGGGTGGCCGTCGAACCGGGCGCCGACCAGGCTGCCGTACTCCTCCCACCCGTAGCAGGCGTCGGTGGCCGAGTGCACGGCCACCACCGAAGTCGTACCCGTTCGGACCGCCCCGAGGATCGCCGCCCGTTGCTCTTGCGACCAAGGAGTCTCACCAATGGTGAACAGGACCACCACCCGGGCGCCGCCCAAGCCGGCGGCATCGAGTGTGCGCACGTCATGCACCCGGTCGAACTCCAGGCCGGCCGACTCCGCCAGCTCGGACCAGGCGGTGGCCGACTGATCGAGCACGCCGTGGACGCCAGCGGGGCCATGGCGGTACGGCGCGACCTGGGTCACGTAGAGCAGGCTCCGATTCGCCACGGCCGGAGCCTATGCGAATCGGTAACTTGGCCCCGCCCCGAAAGGGGAAACCGGACGCACGTCGGGCCCGCTCCGCCTGCCGCCGTTAGTGTTCCGGGCATGGTCGACAAGCCTCAGGGCCGGCCACTGCGTACCTGGACCATGAGCCGGCGTCAGCTGCTCGGCGGCGGACTGATGGGTGCGGCCAGTCTGGCCGTCGGCCCGGTGGCGGCCCCGGCCCGGGCCGGGGCCGAGAGCCCGACTGCGGCAGCCGACCCGGGTGGGGCGCAGAACGCGGCTGGACCGGGTGTTCAGTACGAGGCCGGGCAGCCTCTGGCCCTCACCGTCGACGGGCTGGAGGTTCCAATCGGGCTCGACCCGGAAGACGTCTACTTTGCCTGGCTCTCGGGCGATTCCGGGCGCCGCGCCCGCCAGAACGCCTACCGCATCCGGGTGGCCGGACCGACGGGTGGGCCGGGTGCGGCCCATCTGGTCTGGGACAGCGGGCCGGTGGCCTCCTCCGAGCAGGCATTCGTGGCCTACGGGGGACGGCGACTGGCGCATGACTCCGCCTACCGGTGGACCGTGCAGACCTGGGACGCCGCCGGCCGGTCGGGGCCGATGTCGGCTCCGGCCGCCTTCGAGACGGGCCTCGGCAACGGCGACTGGCGCGCCTCTTGGATCGGGAGGGCGGCATCAACCGAGCCGGACCAGTACACCTACGCCCGCCGCGAGTTCACCTTGCGTCAGGGGCCGATCGTCCGGGCCCGGGCCTTCGTCTCGGGCGACCAGCAGTACGAGCTCTACGTGAACGGCCAGCGCGCCGGCAAGGGCCAGGCCTACAGCTACCCCGACTCGATGTACTACGAGACGCTCGACGTCACCGGGTTGCTGCTTCCGGGGGCCGCCAACGCCGCGGGGCTGGTGACGAGCTGGCAGGGACCGACCAAGGGACACCCGGCCGGGCAGCCCGGGGTCATCGCCCAGATCAACGTGCACTACGCGGACGGGCGGGTCGAAACCCACGTCACCGATCGCCGGTGGCGGGTGCTCCAGGGACCGTGGCTCCCCGGGACCCAGCGCGACCTCGAGGGTGACCTCGTCGACTTCACCGAGAACATCGACGGCCCGGCCATGCCCATCGGCTGGCAGCTCCCTGGATTCGACGACCGGAGCTGGGCGAAGGCCACTGTCTTCGGCCGGGCGCCCACCCCACCCTGGACCAGTCTCGTGCCGGTGCGCACCAGGATCGTCGAGCAGCCGCTCCCACCGGTGTCCCTCACCACACTTTCGTCGGGCGCGGTGGTGGCCGACTTCGGCAAGGTCTACGCCGCGGTCCCGACCGTGGCCTTCCACCGGGGCGTGGCCGGCCGGATCGTCACCATGCGGGCCGGCTACCTCCTCGACGAGCCGACCCCCGGACAGCCGTTCACCGGTGTGCCGGGACAGGTCTCGATCCAGCACGGCACCCAGCACACCGACATGAGCTACAGCTACGTCCAGCGCGGCGGGGAGGAGGAGTTCCACCCCTTCGACTACCTCGGTTTCCGGTACCTCCAGATCGACAACCCGGGCGAGTCGCTGTCCCCGGCCGACATCGTCGCCCTCACCCGGCACACCGCCCCGCCCCCGGTGGCCCCGGCCACCTTCTCCTCCGACCAGCCGGTCCTCGATGCCGAGTTCGACCTCGGTGCCCACTCGGCCCTGTTCACCGCTCAGGAGCAGTACATCGACACCCCGACCAGGGAGAAGGGCCCATGGCTGTTCGACGGGTTCAACGAATCCCGTACGGCCATGGCCGTGTTCGGGGAGCAGAACCTCACCCGCAAGTCGCTGCTCGAATTCGCCCAGTCCCAAGCCCGCTACTGGCCGAACGGTGCGTTGAACAAGATCTATCCGACCGGCCTGGGCGCCCTCGACATCAACGAATTCACCGAGGTCTATCCGGAATGGGTGTGGCAGTACTGGATGTACACCGGCGATCGGGCGCTGCTCTCGATGGTGTACGGCGTGCTCACCCGGATCTCCGACTACGTCCAACGGTCGGTCTCGGCGGGAACCGGTCTGGTCACCGCCCTGCCTGCCACCAGCATCTACTACTCCTATCCGGTGGTCACCCGGCTCAATGTGCTCGGGGTGAACGTCTTCCGCCGTACGGCGGACGTGGCCGAGGAGCTCGGGCGGCCGACGGCTGAGGTCGCCCAGCAACACCGTCGGGCCCGGATGCTCACCGCCGCCGTCAACCGGCGACTGACCAGGCCGGACGGAACTTACGTCGACGGGCTGGCCGAGGACGGGACCCAGATCCCATCGGCCTCGCAGACGGCCAATGCCTGTGCCGTCAGCTACCAGGTGGTGCCCGGCGACCGGCTCGCCACCGTGGCCGGGTACGTCAGCAGCCTCGGCATGCAGACCCCGCCGCAGACGGCACCGGAAGTCCTCCGGGCCATGGCCATGGCCGGCCTCTACGACGACCTGGTGGCAACACTGGTGGATGCCACCATCGACGGCTGGGCCAACATTCTCACCCGCGGTGCCACCTTTACCTGGGAGGTGTGGAATCCGTCCGACGCCAACGGGGACAGCATGTCCCACGGCTGGGGCTCCCCGGTCGCCCTCGAGATCCAACGCACCCTGCTCGGAGTGCAGCCCCTCGAACCCGGGTTCGCCCGCTTCGAGGTGTCGCCGCCGTCCGGGGGGCCGCAGACCGCCAGCGGCACGGTGCCGACCCCACGCGGCACCATCGCCGTGGCCTGGGCCCGGCCCCAGCCGGCTGGTTCCGGCTTCTCCCTGTCTGTGACCGTGCCGTCGAACACGGTGGCCACGGCCACCGTGCCGGCCGCCCAACCCAGCGATGTGACCGAAGGGGGAGAACCTCTGGCCGAGGTGGAAGGGATCCGGCTCCTCGGCACCTCGGACGGGTCTGCCCGCCTCGAGGTCGGGGCCGGTACGTACCACATCCACACTGCCGCGTCCCAGTGACCGGCCTCGCCGGGACAGGATGTCGCCACCGGCGGCGATTGCGGCGCGCCGAGCCCGGGTGGGCCATGCTGGCGTCGGCCCTGTTGTTGGCGGCTTGCGGCGCCGGTAGCTCCGGATCGACCGTGCCGGGCGGGACGACGACTCCTGCGCTCACCCCCTCACAGCTGGCGGCTGGAGCCGCGCACGACTGCGCGACGGCCACATCGGGCCCGGTGACCGTCGACTGGTCCCATGTTTCGAACCCGGTCTTCTCGGACCGGCGCGGCGGAGTGAAGGACGAGGCCATGGTGTGGGCCGGCGGCTCGTGGCATCTGCTCTTCAGCTTCGTCACCGACGACGCCTCGCTGCCCGGCGGGGTGCGCTGGGACATCGCCACCGCCACCAGCGGGGACCTCGTCCACTGGTCGCCGCTGACCGCCTGGCGGCGACAGCCCGGCGTACTCGGAGTGGCGTCGCCCGACGTGGTGCGGGACCCGGCCGGGGGCTACCTGGTCACCTATCAGTCCGATGCGGGGTCCGCGGTCCAAACCGATCAGGCTTCGACGGAGGGAGGGGCCCAGGACCGGCTCTTCTACCGCACGTCTGCGGACCTCCGGACGTGGTCGGCGCCCCATCCCCTGGCTGCCTCGCTGGCGCCGGCCCCGGCAGACCGGATGATCGACGGGGCCCTGGTGTTCACCGGCCACCAGCTGCTGCTGGGCTTCAAGTACTCGTCGCCGACCCGGCCCGCCGCCTTCGAGCTCGCCCGTTCGACGACGGGCGAGCCGCAGGGGCCGTGGGTGCTGGTCGGACGCCCGGACATCACCGTCAACGGGGACACGGTCGAGAACTACGAGTTCCTCATGCTGGCCGGCCGCTGGCATCTGGTGGCCACGTCCAACACCCTCGACCAGCCCTGGCTGTTCACCCTGGCCGGCAACCCCGGCACGGCGGCTGGGTGGTTGCACTGGACCGGTGGCTACCAGCTGAACGTGCCGTCACAGGCTTTCGACCGCGGTCCGGGCATCTCGAGTCTCGGTTTCGAGCACGCCAACTCGGCGTTCATCTGCGACGCCAGCTCTCTTCCGGGCCACTTCTACTACTTGTTCTATGCCGGCAGTTCGGAGCTCACCCGGTTCGGGGGCTGGGGGCACGCCGAAATCGGCGTGGCCCGCAGCACGGACCTCATCGACTGGCAGGTCCCACCAAGCTGAATGGCCGGGTGGCGAGGTTGCGGGATGGTCGCCCCGGGCGGTCCGCCCCGACGATGCCATACTCTCGGGATGCTGCGGCCGACGGCGGCTCGGAGATGGTCGCGATGACCACCCGCCCAGGCCCGTTCGCCTTGCCGGACGGGTTCTCATTCGGCGTGGCGACGGCCGGGTTCCAGGTCGAGGGGGGCTACAACGGGACCGGCGAACCGGCCAACAACTGGGGGCGCTTCGAGGCGGGGGGACGCATCGAGGTTTCGGGGAACGCCTGCGGCTTCTGGCTCGAGCCCGACCAGGCCCTGGACCGGGCGGCCTCCCTCGGGTGCGACGCCTTCCGGCTTTCGGTGGAATGGACCCGGCTCGAACCCGAAGAAGGGCAATTCGACGAGGATGCGCTCGGGGCGTACGTGCGGATACTCGACGGGTGTCACCGAGCGCGGCATGGAGCCCGTGGTGAGCCTGCACCACTTCACCCATCCGGCTTGGTTGGGTGAGGAGTTCTGGCTCGACGGCGATGCTCCCGATCGGTTCACGGCCCACGTCGCCCGGGTCGTCCCCCGGCTCGCCCCGCGCTGTCGTACCTGGGTCACGATCAACGAGCCGAACATCGTGGCCCTCATGGGCTGGATCGAGGGGGCATACCCGCCCGGCCGGCAGATGGCAGTGACCGATGCCTTCACCGTGCTGGACAACCTGCTCACCGCGCACGTGCTGGCCTACGGGGCGATCCACGAGGTCCAGCCGGAGGCCATGGTCACTGTCAACACCAGCTCTTCCTCCCTCTACGAGCACGACCGGATGCTCACCGATCTGCTGACCGCCCGGTGCGCCGGGGTGGACCGCCAGGACGTCGATGCCTGGATCGACGAGCGGAGGTCCACCCACGACGACCTCTTTCCTCCGCAACGGGCCGGCGAGTCCCTCCTCCGCCGCCTGTTCGCGGCGGCGTCCCCGTACGGAGAGCCCGACCGGCGCCGCTCGGTGCTCGACGCGGTGGTCCGCTCGCGTGTCAGAGGCGCCGGTGCGCGCCGGGTCCTCGACGCGGTCTACGGAGGACCACACGAGCGCCCTCTCGATGCCAGTGGGTTCGACTGGTACGACCCGGTGGCCAGCCACGCCACCCGCCTCCCTGGACATCGGTCGTCGGGCGGTCGGCACTGGGAACCGTCCCGGGCCATCTGGGACGTCGTCCCCGACCCCGGTGCGCTGACACGGTGGTGCCGTGACCAGAGCCGGCTGTTGCCGGGCATGCCCCTCTGGGTCGTCGAGAACGGACTCTGCAACCGAGTCCGCAACGGTCGCTCGTACCCGAGACGCGACGGTTGGAACCGGCCCCGCTACCTCCGCGAGCACATCGGCGCGGTGGTCGACGCCATCGCCGCGGGGATACCGGTCACCTCCTATCTCCACTGGTCACTGGTGGACAACTACGAGTGGGGGAGTTACGAGCCCCGGTTCGGCATCTTCGGCCTCGATCGCTCACACGGTCCCCGAGGGTTCCGCTGGCTCGAGACTGACGCCGAGGGACGCGATTCCGCCGGTGCCTACCGACAGCTGATCAGCTGGGCCCGGGCCGGTGCCGTCGGAACTCCTCCTCCGTGACCCTGCGGCCCGAGGTGGCCCCTGGGTAGAGTGACTCCCATGTCAGCAACCGTCTCCCTCCGCTCGTAGGAGCCAACCGATGCAGATCACCATCGTCGGTGGCGGCAGCTACCAATGGACGCCCGAACTGTTGGCCGACCTCCTGGGCACGTCGTCGCTGCGCGGTGCCCACATCGTGCTGGAGGACATCGACCCCGAGCCCCTGGAGAAGATGGAGGCGCTCGGCCGTATGGTCAGCGAGGCGCTGGACGCCAAGGCCACGTTCGCCACGACCACCGATCAGCGTGCCGCCCTCGAAGGCGCGGACTTCGTGATCGTCACCATCTCCACCGGTGGTTTCGACTCGATGGCCGTCGACCTCGACGTTCCGGTCCGTTTCGGCATTCGCCAGTCGGTCGGCGACACCGTCGGCCCGGGCGGCATCAACCGGTCGCTGCGGAACATCCCCGTACTGGCGGGCATGGCCGTGGACATGGAGGAGGTGTGCCCGGATGCGTGGATGCTCAACATCACCAACCCCATGACCTGCCTCACCCGAACCGTCTGCCGGCAGGCGGGGATCAAGGCGGTCGGCCTCTGCCACGAAGTCGGCAACTGGTCGATGGACCTGGCCATCGCTCTCGGCCGCCCGGCCGAATCGGTCCGGCCCACGGTGGCCGGTGTCAACCATCTGCCTGTGGTCACCGCCCTCGACGTCGATGGCGAGGACGGGTTCGCCATCCTGGCCGGCATGGTCGACGAGGCCGGGGGGCTGGCCGCGCTGGCGCCGTCCTCCGACCGGCCCCCGGCCGAGCAGTTCTCGAGGCTCGACTTCGTCCAGCGCCATGTGCTCAAGTTGACCCTGCTCGACAAGTGGGGGGCGCTGCCGGCGGCGGGCGACCGCCATATCGCCGAGTTCCTCCCGTGGGTCCTCACCGAGGACTCCGGATGGGGCGCCGAGTACAACATCGAGCTCACCTCCATCGCCCGGCGGGAGGAGCACCAGCACGGGTACATGGCCGACGTCGACGACTGGCTGGCCGGCACCAAGGAGCTGCAGACGTGGCCGTCCGGCGAGCTTCCTGCCCTGGTCATCGACTCCCTGGTCACCGGGTCCCGGCGGGAGCTGCCGGTGAACATCCCCAACACGGGACAGGTGCCCGATGTCCCCGCCGACGTGGTGGTGGAGTCGATCGGCACCGTCGACGCCGCCGGCGTGCGCGGCCGCGATGTCGCCCCTTTGCCCCCGCCCTATGCCGAGCTGGTCCGGCGCCACGTCGCCGTGGCCGAGCTCACCGTCGCCGCCGCCCTCGACGGCGACCGGTCCCTGGCCGACGCCGCCTTCTTCCTGGACCCGCTGGCCGGGCGCGGAGACCTGCATCGCACCGAGGAGATGGTCACCGAGCTCCTCGCCGCCACCGCGCCGTGGCTCCCCCAGTTCAAGCTCTGATCCCGCACCGATCCGGTCCCTCCGGTCCGGACCCGCCGCTCCGCCACGAGGAGGATCCCCATGCACGTCGGCTTCATCGGCCTCGGGGCCATGGGGCTGCCCATGACCCGCCATCTGCTGGAGGCCGGACACGAGGTGACGGTGGCCTCACGCAGCCAGGGTCCGGTGGACGAGGCGGTCGCACTCGGGGCGCGGCCCGGCGGCTCTCCGGCCGGCGTGGCGGCCGCGGCCGAGACGGTGATCCTCTGCGTTCCGAGCTCGCCCCAGGTGGTCGAAGTCATCGACGCCATGCTCCGGGAATTGCGCGCCGGCCAGGTGGTGGTGGACTGCTCCACCATCGACCCCGAGGTGACCAGGACGCAGCACGCCCGGGTGGCGGCGACAGGAGCAGGGTTCCTCGACGCGCCGCTGTCGGGGGGCACCGCCGGTGCCCAAGCCGGGACGCTTACGGTCATGGTGGGAGGCGAGGCGTCGACGCTCGAGGTTGCTCGCCCGGTCCTCGGTGCCTTCGCTGCCCGTATCGTCCACGTCGGGGCGACGGGCATGGGCCAGGTGGTCAAGCTCTGCAACAATTTGATCTATGCGGCACAGATGCTGGCCACCTCCGAGGCCACCGCGCTGGCGGTGAAGTCCGGGGTCGACCTCGACAAGTTCCTCGAGGTGCTGGTGCACTCGACCGGGGATTGTGTGGCCGTGCGCACCCGCCTCCCGGTGGCGGGTGTGGTGCCCGAGAGCCCGGCGTCCAACGGCTGGCGGCCGGGGTTCATGACGGACCTGATGGCGAAGGATCTCGACCTCGCCCTGGGGTACGGCGCCAGCGTCGGCGTTCCACTGACCGGGACCGCCACCGCCCGCCAGGCGCTCACCGCCGCCACCACCGCCGGGTACGGGCGCGAGGACTTCTCGGCCGTGGCCAAGGTGATCATGGCCCTGTCCGGGCTGCCGTGACCGGGGAGCTCCAGGTTGCCCGGTCGCTCGGCGTCCCGGCCCTGGTGCTGGCGGCCGACCACCGTGCCCGCGGCGTCATGACCATCGAGCACTACGCCGACTACCTGCGTGCGCTCACCGCCGCCCTGCCCCACTGTGACGGCATTCTGGCCAGCGCGCAACCGCTGACCGACCTGGCGGAGGCGGGGGCCATTCGTCCCGACCACCGCACCTACCTCTCCCTCAACCGCACCGGCCTGGCCGGCTCGGCGTTCGAGCTGGACGACCGGCTGGTGGCCAGCGTGGGTCGCGCCCGGGACGAAGGCTGGACGGGCGTCAAGCTGATGACCCGCATCGCTCTCGACGACCCGGGCGGCGCCGTCGCGCTCGAACTGCTCGGTCGGGTCCTCGAGGATGCCCGGTCCGCTGGGCTGGAGGCCCTGATCGAGCCCATCCTGTGGCGCGACGGAGCCATGTCCAAGGAGACCACGGACATCGTGCTGGCCGCGGTCGTCGCCCACGACATGGGTGCTCCCCTCCTCAAGGTCCCGGTGCCCGACGCCCCGGCCGGCGAGCGCCGGGCGGAGGCGGTCCACCGTGTGGTGGAGTCGGTCGGCGTCCCCGTGCTCTTCCTGGGCGGACCGCACGCAGAGGCGGAGGGTGACCGCGTGATCGACGAGGTCGGAGACGTCATGGCCGGGGGCGGCGCCGGGCTGGCCATCGGCCGGGCAGTCCTCCAGGAGCCGTCGCCGGCGGTCATGGCCTCACAGCTGGCCGGGATCGTGCACGCCGCGTGATCCTGACCGTCGACTCGGGCACCAGCGTCACCAAGGTGGCGATCTGGGACCGGGACGGGCTGGTGGCCCTGTCGGGGATCCCGCTCGAGACCCGGTACCCGGCCCAGGGACGGGTCGAGCAGGAACCTTCCGCCTGGTGGACCTCGGTGGTCACCGCCTGTGACGACCTGCAGGGGCGCGCTCCGGTGGCGCTCCGGTCGGTCGAGGCGGTCGGCTGCACGGGTGCCCGGCAGACCTTCGCTCCGTTCGACGCCACCGGCTCGCCGACCGGGCCGGGGATGGTCTGGTCCGACCGGCGAGCGGGGAGGGAGGCGGTCGAGCTGGCCGCACGGGAGGACGCCCGAACCGGCGCCCCCTCTCCTGCCGGCATCGTGGTCGACGGCGCCTCGGTGGCGGCCAAATTGGCCTGGGTGGCCGCCCACCGGCCGGACAGCTTCGATGCCGCGACCTGGATCATGACCCCCCGCGATCTCGTGGCGTGGCACCTGACCGGCGCGGTGGCGACCGACCCCACCATGGCTTCTCGCTCGGGCCTCTATGACGGGGACGGCGTGTTGATCGAGGGCCTGGCCGGCCCGGCCGCATCCAAACTGCCACCGGTCGTTCCGGCCGACGCGGTGACCGGGCGGTTGTGCCCGGAGGCCGCGGCCGCCACCCACCTGCCACCAGCGATCCCGGTGGTGATCGGGGCCGGTGACCGGGCCTGTGAGGTGCTGGGCGCCGGCGCGTCGGAAGCACGGCCCATGGTCAGCTGGGGCACGACGGCCAACGTCTCGGTGCCGGTGGCCGGCCGCCCGGCACCGGCACCGGGCATGGTCGCCTCCCGTGGCGCGGTGGGGGGGTGGTTGCTGGAAGCCGGACTCTCGGGGGCCGGCTCGCTGCTCGATTGGCTGGCGCGCCTCACCGGTCTCTCGACCCAGGACCTGGCCGCTGCGGCCCGAAGCAGCCCCCCCGGCGCGCACGGAGTGGTGGCTACCCCGTGGCTCGACGGTGCCCGATCGCCATGGTGGAGACCGGCTGCCGCCGCCGCCCTGGTCGGGCTGGGGCCGGCCCACGGTCCGGCCGATCTGGCCCGGGCCTTGTTCGAGTCGGTGGCGTGGGAGGTGGCCCGCTCGCTCGAAGCCATGGCGTCGCCCCGCCCCGGGGGACCGCCGGTGGTCGAGCTGGCCCTGGCCGGCTCGGGAGCGGCCACGCCGGTGTGGTCCGACGTGCTCACCGGCGTCACCGCCGTACCCGCATGTCACCGGCGGTCGGGCCAGGCGGCGTCCGCCGGCGCCGCCCTGCTGGTCGCGGGCGCGATCGGTGCGGACTGGGACCTCGACCCGATGGATCCGGTCGTCGGACGAACCGAGCCCGACCCCGCCGCCGTCGACCACTACCGTCGCCTCCGGAGCCGGGCCGATTCGGTGGCCACGTCCTTGGTCGACCAGGAACTCGGCGCCACCGGGGAGCTGCCGTGCGCGTGACCCTGGCCTACGGCGCCAACGGCCTCGGGCTCGAACTGCCCGACGATGCCACCGTGGTGGCGGGAGCGGAGGCCGTGGCACTGGCAGACGAAACAGATGCCCTGCGCCGGGCGCTGCGTGCGCCGGTGGCCGGGACGCCCCTGGATCGGCTGGTGCCGGAGGCGGGCCGGATCGTGGTCGTCTTCCCTGACCTCACCCGTCCCATGCCCAACACCACCGTGCTGCCACCCCTGCTGGCCGAGCTCGAGGCAGCCGGGGCCGGTCCTGACCGGGTCGAGCTGGTGTGCGCCACCGGCACCCACCGTCAGGCCACCTCGACCGAGATGGCCGCCTTGATCGGTGCCGACCTGTTGAGCCGCTACCGGGTACGCGACCACCGGGCCGGCGACGACGACCACCTGGAGGTGGGGGAGGTGGACGGTACGCCGGTACTGCTCGACCGCCACTACGTCGAGGCGGACCTGCGCATCCTCACCGGGTTCGTCGAGCCCCACTTCTTCGCCGGCTGGAGCGGCGGGCCGAAAGGCGCCTGTCCCGGCCTGGCCGCCACTTCGACCATCCTCGAGGCCCACAGTCCGGAGCGCATCGCCCAAGCGGGCTCGACCTGGATGGTGACGGAGGGCAATCCGGTGCACGAGTTCGTGACGGCGGCGACAGAGCTGTGCCCTCCTGCCCTCTCCCTGGACGTGACCATCGACAGCCAGCGCCGCCTGACCGGCGTCTTCGCCGGTACGCTCCCCGACGGGCATCGGGAGGCTTGCGCCTTCGCCGCGGCCGGTGTCACCCACCAGGTCGAAGGCCGCTACGAGGTGGTGCTCACCACCAACGGCGGGCATCCGCTCGACCGGAATCTCTATCAGGCGGTCAAAGGGATGGCTGCGGCCGAACGGGTCGTCCAGGATGGAGGGATCATCGTGATGGCGGCCCCGTGTGGTGACGGCGTGCCCGAAGGAGCCTTCGCCGACATCCTCCGCGCCGGCTTTTCTCCCGACGAGCTGGTCCGGCCCGAAGGAGCATCCCGCCAAGACGGTTGGCAGGCCCAAGTGCTCGGCCGGGTGCTCCGCCGGGCCGAAGTCTGGATGTACTCCGACGGGCTGTCCGAGGTCGACATCCGATCGGCGATGCTGCGGCCGGTCGCAGACCTTGCCGGGGCCGTCGACGAGGCCCTGGACCGGCAAGGTCCCCGGGCGCGACTCTGCGTGCTCCCACGCGGACCGTTGGTGGTGCCCACGCCCGCCGGTGAGGTGCTCAGCGGCTAGGTCAGTCGGGTCATGTGTGACGGACCCGTCATAGATAGTGTGTGACTTCCATGGCCGACCAGGCGCTCTTCGACTTCGCCGTTCCCGACGAGCTTCTCGAAGAGGTCGTGGCCAAGAGCAGGGACTCGGAGGCAATCGCCGACATCGACGTGATGCCCGGGACCGGCGAAGGCAAGCCGCCGCCGTTGATCGGGATCCTGCGGAAGAGCGGGTACGCCCCGCTGGTGCTGCTGACTGCGGCGGCCCTCGTCCCGGGCAGCTTCAACAGCGGAGTCACCCTGATCGGCAACAACCTGGAGCACTCCTTCCACATGCACGACGCCGCGCTCGGAGCGGTGACCTTCGTGGCCCAGGTGGCGCAGTTGTTGTGGGCGGTGCCGCTCGCCCTCTGGGCCGACCGGGGCAGCCGCAAGGTGGTGGCCGCCGTCGCCCTCCTGATCTTCTCGGTCTTCTCGCCGCTGATGGGGCTATCACCCAACGTGTGGGTTTTCACCTTCCTCTATCTGATCGCCGCCGTGGGCTACGGCGTCAACAACACGGTGCACAACTCGTACCTGGCCGATGGGTATCCGACCGAGGGACGGGGCCGGGTGTTCAGCTGGCACAACCTCTCCGATCCGCTTTCCAACACGGTCGGCATCCTCGTCTTCGGGTACATCGTGACCGTCGGCCACAACTGGCGCTACGGCACCCTCATCGCGTTGACCGGGATTCCGATCGCGTTGTCCCTCTTCACCCTCCGCGAGCCGCCCAAGGGGGCCAACGAGTCGAGTCACATCCTCAAGTCCTCGGGCATGGACCTCCACACCCAGCAGAGCGACGCCCCCCGCGTCCTGTTGGGCTCGGCCGTCACCCGCCTGTTGCGGATCCGCTCCATCTACTACGAGCTGGTGGCGGTGGCCATCCTCGGTTTCGCCGGCACCGGCGCCCCACTGTTCGGCAACCTCTATTTCGTCCGGCATTGGGGCCTCGACACCGCCCAGCGCAGTGAGATCTACTCGATCATCGGCCTGGCCGCCTTCCTCGGGCTGCCTGTCGCCTACGTACTGGGTGACCGGTTCTTCCGCCGGGCCCCGGAACGACCGCTGGCCATCGCCGGGATCTGCATCACCGCCTACGGCGGACTGTTCGTCGGCTCCCTCTACATGCCGCAGCTGTGGATGGTGGTGCTCCTCCAGTTCCTGGCCACTGCGGCGATCTCGCCGCTCGCCATCTGCATCTTCCTCACGCTGGCGGCCACCGCCCCGCCGGAGATGCGCACCATCTGCTTCGCCATGTTCGGCGTGTACTCGTTGGTCTTCGGCGGCTTTGCCGGCGCCGTGATCCTCGGGGCGGTCAGTGATGCGGTGGGGTTCCTCAATGGGCCAACGGTCGCCCTCACCCTCATCGGGCCGGTGTGCGCCCTCGGCGGCGTCCTGCTCTTCATCGGCTCACGGTGGGTGAAACGCGACATCACCCTGGTCATCGAGGACGTCCTCGAGCGTTATGCCGAGGGCAAGCGTCGCCAGGCCGGGGCGGCCATCCCGGCGTTGCAGGTGCACAACCTCGATTTCTTCTACGGACAGAACCAGGTGCTGTTCGATGTCAACCTCGAGGTCGGCCAGGGCGAGATCGTGGCCCTGCTCGGTACCAACGGCGCCGGCAAGTCGACCCTGCTGAGAGCGGTCTCGGGACTGGATCATCCCCACCGGGGCGTGATCCGAATCTACGGCACCAACTGCACCTACCTCGAGCCTGAGCAGATCATCGACCAGGAGGTGGCTTTGTTGGTCGGCGGGAAGATGACCTTTCCCGGCCTCACCGTCCGCGACAACCTCCGTATCGGTACGTTCTCCATGCGCCGCCACGCCAGCCGGGCACGCACGGCCCGGGACGAGGCGCTCGACCGCTTCCCCGAGCTGGCCGGCCGCCTCGATCAGCCGGCCGGCACCCTCTCCGGGGGCGAGCAGCAGATGTTGGCCTTGGCCCGGGTGATGATGACGGCGCCGAAGCTGCTGCTGATCGACGAGCTGGCCCTCGGGCTCGCCCCGAAGTCCGTCGACCGCCTGATGGGGATCGTGCGCCAGGTCAACCGGGACGGGACGACGGTTGTCCTCGTGGAGCAGAGCGTGAACCGGGCCATGAGCCTGGCCGAGCGGGCCTTCTTCCTCGAGCGCGGCGAGGTTCGCTTCGATGGGCTCACCACCGATCTGCTCAAACGCGATGACCTGCTCCGCCCGGTCTTCCTCGGTGCGGCTGCAGCCGGGTTGAGTTAGCGGAGCTCCGTGTCCGTACCGAGCTTCGTACTGGTCAGCGGAATCATCACCGGTCTCAACTACGGCCTGCTGGCGCTCGGCCTGGTGCTCATCTATCGGACCAACCGGGTCCTCAACTTCGCCCAGGGCCAGTTGGGGGTGGTGGCGGCCGTCTTTCTGGTCAAGTGCTACTACGACTTCGGGTTCAACTACTGGTTCGCCCTGATACTGGCGCTCGGTCTGGCCGCCGCCGTCGGGGCCCTGTGCGAGCTGCTCCTCCGTCGCCTCTTCAACCGGCCCCGGATGCTGGTCATGGTGGCCACCATCGGGCTCAGCCAGGTGCTCTTCGTCTTCACTGCGTTGCCGTTCATCCGCCCGAAGAGCCTCTTCCGCCCATTTCCGGTCCCCGTCGACGTCTCGTTCCGCATCGGGACCTATCTGTTCACCTCCGGCCAGGTGATCACCTTGGTGGTCGCTCCGCTGGTGGCCATCGGGCTCGCCGCCTTCGTCAAGTGGTCGCCGTGGGGGCTCGCCATGCGGGCCATGGCCGAGAACGCCGACTCTGCCCGCTTGTCGGGCGTCTGGGTCCGACGGACGTCGACGGTGGCCTGGACGCTGGCCGGCATGCTCTCGGCGTTCACCGCCATTCTGGCCTCGCCCGGCCAGACTTCCACCCTGACCGAGGTGTTGAGCCCCGAGCTGTTGCTGCTGGCCCTCACCGCCGCCATGGTCGGGGCCATGGTCAACCTGACGGCGGCCTTCGTCGCCGCCATCGGTGTCGGTGTGGTCCAGGAGATCCTGGTGTGGAACCTCTCGGGCACCACCCAAGTCGACCTGGTGCTCTTTGCCATCGTGCTCGCCGTGCTGCTGTTCCGGATCGCCGGACTGCGGACCGGGCCGCGTGGCGGCGAGCGGAGCACATGGTTCGAGAGCGCTCGCCGCCAGGTCGGGAAGGCCACCCACCTCCGCCGGCGGGTGGGGGGCGCCGGGATCGGACTCGCCCTGGTGGTCGCGGTGCTGCTGCCCCTGGTGCTGAGCACGGGCCGTACCTTCCTGCTCTCCCAGATCTGCATCTACGCAGTCATCGCCCTGTCGCTGACCGTGCTCACCGGATGGGCCGGGCAGGTGTCCCTCGGGCAATTCGGCCTGGTTGCCTGCGGCGCGCTGATGGCCGCCCACCTCGGGACGAGCGTGCCCCTGGTCCTCCTCATGCCGTTCGCCGGCGCGGTGACCGCGGTGATCGCCGTGGCGGTCGGGTTGCCGGCGCTCCGGGTCCGGGGCCTCTATCTGGCTGTCAGCACGTTGGCCTTCAGCGTCTGGTTCATGGGCGCTGTGCTCGCCACGCCATGTTGGACCCTGCCGTTGGTCAACCGCCAGCTGTGCACGGGGTTGCCCAACCCCCAGTCCACGCTGCTCGAGCGGCCGACGCTGCTCGGTATCAGCCTCGGCTCGGAACGCGCCTTCGCCTGGTTCTCGCTCGGCGTGCTGGTGCTGTCGGTTCTGATGGTCAGGCTGTGGCGCGACCGCGGTGTGGCCCGCCGTCTCATTTCGGTACGCGACAACGAGGTCGGGGCGGGGGCCATGGGGATTCCCCTGGCCCGGAGCAAGCTGCTCGCCTTCGCCCTGTCGGGCTTCATGGCCGGGTACGCCGGGGTGTGCCTGGCCTTCGCCACCGAACGCATCTCGACCGCCACCTTCGACCCCACCTTCTCCATCCTGGTGGTCTCGATGGTGGTCATCGGTGGTCTCGATTCGATCACCGGCGCGCTACTCGGGGCCCTCTACCTCGTCGGTCTCCCCGCCCTGTTCGGGACGACGCCGACCATCCAGTTCCTCACCAGCGGGCTGGGCCTGCTGGCCTTCGTCCTGTACCTTCCGGGCGGTCTGGCCGAGCTCCTCCACCAGCTGGGTGACGTGGTGACGCTGGGCGTCGAGCGCATCTGGCCGCGCGGCAACGCCCCGCCGCCGACCGGCGAGGTCCCGCCGGAGTCGGCGGCGCTGGTCGACGAGGTGATCGGGTGACCAGCCGGGGCCCGCACTCCGGCCCGGCCCGTCTCGAGGTCCAGGGCGTGGTGGTGAGTTACGGCGGCCTGCGGGCGGTCGACCGAGCCGATCTGGTGGCCGAGCCGGGCTCCATCGTCGGCCTGATCGGGCCGAACGGGTCGGGCAAGACCACGCTCCTCGACGTGATCTCCGGTCTGGTCACCCCGGACGAGGGATCTGTGCTCCTCGACGGGGAGAGCCTTGTCGAGTACCTCCCCGAAGAGCGCGGCGCGCTCGGCCTGGTGCGCTCGTTCCAGGACTGCCGGCTCTTCCCGGAGTTGTCGGTGGAGGACGTGCTGTTGCTCACCCAGGACGCCGAGCACCCGGTCGGCGTCCTCTCGTCCACCCTGCACATGCCGTGGGCGACCCGGGCCGAGCGGGCCAAGCGACAGGCGTTGAACCAGGTCACCGGGGCCTTCGGGATCGAGCGGTTCCGCCACCACCGCATCGCCCACCTCTCCACCGGGACCCGGCGCGTGGTCGACCTGGCCTCGATCGTGCTCGCCCATCCCCGACTGTTGCTGCTCGACGAGCCCACCGCCGGCATCGCCCAGCGGGAGGCGGAGGCATTCGTCCCACTGCTCCGCCGGCTGCACGAGGTGGTGGACACCACCATCGTGCTGGTCGAGCACGACGTACCCCTGGTGTTCGAGCTGTGCACCCAGGTGGTGATGATGGAGACCGGAGAGGTGGTGTCGGCCGGCACCCCCGACCACGTTCGGAACGACCCCCGCGCCCTGGCTGCCTATCTGGGTGCCAGCGACGAGGCCCTCTCGGTGTCGGGAGCCATCCCGACCCCCTCGCCTCCTCCGGCTCGGGACCCGGAGAGCACCGCTTCGGGCAACCTCTGACGCCCCAACACCGAGGCTCAGCTCAGCGCTTGGGCATGGCCGGGCCGTAGGGTACGTCACCCTTCAACGTGACCCGGTTGGCCACGCGGATGGCGTCGCCGTAGTCGTCGAGGGCGTAGTGGAGGGTGGCCCGGTTGTCCCAGAAGGCCACCGACCCGGGTCGCCAGCGGAACCGGCAGGTCAACTCCGGCTGCTGGCAGTGGCGGTACAGCATGTCCAGGATGGCGTTGCTCTCGTTCTTCGACAGGCCGAGGATCGACTGGGTGAATTGGGGGTTCACGAACAGGCCCTTACGGCCATTTTCGGGGTGCGTGCGCACGACCGGGTGCAGGGCCGGAAGCAGCTTCTCGTGCCATTCGCCGTGCCATTCGTACCCGCCACGGGCATCCACCTCGGCGGCAAACCAGGGGTCGAAGTGGATGGCGATCAGCTGATCACACAGGGCACGGACCGGCTCGGCCAGGCGGTCGTAGGCGTCCTGCAGGCTGGCCCACGTCGTGTCGCCACCGACCTCGGGCGCCTCGATCATGTGGAGGACCGAGCCGAACACCGGTTCCTGCAGGAACGTGACATCGGTGTGCCACCAGCTGGCCCGGTCCTCGCGGCCGTCGATGACCAGTACTTTTGAATCTTCCTCGCGGGCCGGGATGACCGGATGACCCTCGGTCACCTCGCCGAACTGCCGGGCGAAGTCCGCCTGCTGGGCGGGGGAGAGGTCCTGGTCGCGGAAGAACACCACATGGTGCGTGTTGAGCGCCGATCGGATCTCGGCCACCGTCCGCTCGCTCAGGGGCGCCGACAGGTCGACGCCATGGAGCTCGGCGCCGATCAGGGGCGAAAGCGGCTTGACCACCAGCTCGGTGGCTACCGACATGAAGACCTCGTCATGGTCCCATAGTGCCCCAGCCCCGCCTCGGGCTCAACCGGAACCGGCCTGACCGGAGGAGGGACGGCTGTGGCAACCTGATCGTTGTATTGCCGCAATGACGATCCGACCTGAGGAAGACCCATGACGACCCAGATGCCGGCCCGCAACTTCTCGCCCTGGTTCCAGGCCGTCAGTCGCCTGATGGCCACCGAGCAGACCGATCCGCTGCCGGTGGCAGATCTGGCGACGTTCGATTCGTGGCGTGACCGGTTCCGCCGACGGTTGAACACCCTGATGGCGCCGTGGCCGGAGTCGGTCCCCCTGCACCCCGAGATGGAGGAGGAGGCGGCGTGCGACGGATACCGGCGGTACCGGTTGGTGTTCGACACTGAGGAAACCATGTCGGTCCCGGCCTACCTCCTGGTCCCACACAACCGAGCGGGTCCGGGGTCAGGGGTGCTCGCCGTGCACGGCCATGGTCCGGGCAAGTCCCGGATCTGTGGCACCGAGGCTGATGCCGAGCCCGGGGGTGACTATGCAGCCGAGCTCGCCCGCCGTGGGCATGTGGTGCTGGCCCCTGACCTCCGCTGCTTCGGGGAGCGAGCCGACTGGAACCCGCCGGACCACTACGGCTGCGACACCAACCTCGTCCACCAGGTCATGGGGGGGTGGAACCCGCTCACCCAGAACGTCTGGGACCTGCAGCGCGCCCTCGACGTCCTCATCGACCACCCGTTGGTCGACCCGGCCCGGATCGGTGTAGTGGGTTTCTCGTACGGGGGGACGATGGCCCTCTTCCTGGCGGCCTGCGACACCAGGGTGGCCACCACGGTCGTGAGCGGGTACTTCTCGTCGTGGGCCGAAGCGCACAAGGTCCCGTGGAACATGTGCGGGTCCCAGGTGCTCTTCGGCATGCTCGGCCGCATGGAGCACGCCGACGTCGGCGCCCTGATCGCCCCCCGGCCGCTGTTGGTCCAGACGGGCCGCGAGGACCTGCTCTTTCCGGTGGCGGCCTTCGAGGACTCGGTGGCCCGGTTGCGCCGGGTCTACGCGCACCTGGGCGCGCCGGACTGCCTCGAGGACCACGTCTTCGACGGCGAGCACCAGTGGGACGGCGCCCGCGCCTATCCGTTCGTCGAAGAGCGATTGGGGATCTCGACGGCTGTGCCCGATTGAGGCCCGCCCTTCGGCGTACGGCACCGTCAGGTGGTCGCGGAGAGCAGGCTCGCCGATTGGGGATCGAGGAAGATGGTGGCCTGCGGCGTCTGCCGGAGCGCCGAGGCCGGACACACGGTGGTCACCGGTCCCTCCAGGGCGTCCCGCACCGGCTCGGCCTTGCGTGCGTCGGGGACGACGGCGAGCACGCGCCCCGCCCGGAGCAGAGCGGGGATGGTCACGGTGATGGCGCGCCCGGGGACGTCGCCATCGGTGGCGAAGTGGCCCTCGTTGACCTGCTGGCGCCGGCACCCTTCGTCCAGGACGACCACCTTCACGTCCTCGGGGTCGTCGAAATCGGCCACCGGCGGGTCGTTGAAGGCCAGGTGCCCGTTCTCGCCGATCCCGAGGCAGCACAGATCGAGCGGATGCCGACGCAACAACTCGGCATAGCGCCGGCACTCCGCCGCCGGGGGCGCCTGCCCGTCGATGTAGTGGGCGGCGCCAGGCGAGGCGGGCTCGACGATCCGATGGCGTATCCATCGCCGGAAGCTCGCCGGGTGCTCGGCCCCGATACCCACGTACTCGTCCATGTGGAAGACGACGACCTGCCCCCACGGGACGCCTTCGGTCCCAGCCACCAGCGCTTCGATGAAGTCCAGTTGTGAGTTGCCGGTGGCGAACATGGCATGGGCCACTCCGTTGCTGGCGACGGCCTGACGGATGGTGACGGCCGCCTCGTCGGCCGCGGCCCGAGCCAAGGTCACCGTGTCGGGCAGGATGTGCACGTCCGTGTGGGCGGGCGCCGCTCCAGGCCGGGAAGACATGGAGGCACTGTAGAGCCCCGGCCGGGGGGTGGATCAGAAGGTCTAGCGCGCGCCGAATCCGATGCGACGGCCGGGCAGGGGCAGGATCCGGGCCTCCGGTGTGGCCACCTCGTCGGCCAGCCCGTAGGCAACCGCCTCTGGGGCCGAGAAGGAACGCCCGGAGGCGGCATCGTGGCGGAGCTGGTCCTCGGGCCGTCCGCTGGCCTCTGCCACCCGCGAGCAGAACGCGGCCCATCGGTCCAGGTGGGCCTGGGCCAGCTGGTGGAGCTGGCGGGCGTGGCCAGCCACCTCGACCGTCGGCTCGAACAGCCGGAGCCGGGTGTGGGGCGACAGCGTGCGGTGCGAGCAGACGGCCAACACGCCGACGGCGGGACCGGCCACGTTGCCGAGTCCCATGGCACGGACGGCGACGCCGCAGAGATCGATGATGTCCATGAGGGCCAGCGCCGCCCCGATGGTGCCGTCGCCACTGTCCACCTGCAGGTGCACCGGATCGTCACCCATTGCGTCGAGCGTCATCAGCGCCGTGCCGGCCTCGGTGGCCGCTTTGTCGTCGAGGGTTCCCGACAGGAGCACGAACCGGCGCTCGAGGAGCTGCCAGCCCACCCATCCCAGGGGGTCGGGAAATTCGGGCACCGCGGATGGTGGCGGCTCGTCCGGGAACCGTCCCGGTGGCTCGATCGACGACGAGGTGCCGCCACCGGCCTCGGCCGTTCGCCGCTGAGCCATCGGGGTCACGGTTCCTCCTCCAATGTCCACTCGATCTTCCAGCCGAGGGCCGACACGTAGCGGTCGAGGGTTGATATCAGCACGTCGGACTGGCCCGTCTCGAGCCGGGCCACCGCCGACTGGGAGGTACCCATGCGGGCGGCCACCTGGGTCTGGGTGAGGCCGAGAGCATGCCGGCGCCCGACCAGCTCGTCGGCCAGCGCCCGGCGGCGTTCGGACATCTCCCGGAACCCGGGGAACACCGGCTGATGGCGTCGCTCTCCTGTCACGCGGCCTCCTCGGCCGACAGGCTACCTCATGAGTGAGATATCATCAACGATATATCCAGGCCGGATAGCCCAGCCGGAACAGAGCCAGGGAGGTACCGATGACGATGCACCAATCGCTGATTCCGACCGTTCTCGAGGAATCGGCTCGGGGTGAGCGGGCCTTCGACATCTACTCCCTGCTCCTCCGGGAACGCATCGTGTTCCTGGGCCAGGAGGTGGATGACCAGGTGGCCAACCTGATCATCTCCCAGATGCTCTACCTCGAGGCACAGGACCCCGAAAAGGACATCTCCCTCTACATCAACTCGCCCGGCGGCGCGGCGTACGCCGGCCTGGCCATCTACGACGTGATCCAGCACGTGCGCCCCGACGTGACGACCATTTGCGTCGGGATGGGCATGTCCGCCGCCGCCATGGTGCTGTGCGGCGGGGCGCCGGGGAAGCGATTGGCCCTGCCCAACGCCCGCATCATGATCCATCAGGGGAGCGCCGGCGCCAGGGGTGCCCCGAGCGACATGGAAATCCAACTGCGCGAAGTGCTGGCCACCACCAAGCGGATGGCGGAGATCATCGCCCATCACAGTGGCCGGACCCTCGAACAGGTGTCCCGTGACATCGATCGCGACTATTTCATGACGCCAGGGGAGGCGATGGAGTACGGGATCATCGACGACATCATCGAGCCCCGCCGTGGACTCTCCGCCTCATCACCGATTGGAGTCGCCGCCGGCTGAGACTGCCGGTCCTGGGCCCGTGCAGGGTTGGTTTATATTGCCGGAGATGCACGGGCGAGCCGGGGTCATGCGAACCGCAGCGGCTCTGGCGATCGCCGGGACGGTGCTCGTGTCATGCAGCTCGTCGTCGAGCACGCCCAGTGGCTCGACGAGGACGGCGGCCCTGAGTGCGGCACTCCAGCAGTTGGTGACCACGTCGGGCGGACCTCCTGGCGCCATTGCCATCGTGCAGACCGGATCCGGGGTGCAGGTCGAGACGGCCGGTGCTGGTGACCTGTCCGGGAACCGCGCCATTGCCACCAGTGACACGTTTCGCCTGGCCAGTGTGTCCAAGGCATACAGTGGTGCGGTCGCCCTCTCCCTGGTGAGCCAGGGAGTGCTCGCCCTCTCCGACACCATCGGGTCCCGGCTCCCCGATCTGCCGCGCACCTGGGCCCCGGTCACCCTGGCGGAGCTGCTCCAACACACCAGTGGGCTTCCCGACTACATCAGCAACCAGGCATTCCTGACCGCCCTGCAAGCCAATCCCCACATGGCGCTCACTCCGCAACAGCTCCTGGGTTACGTGTCGAACGAGCCCCCGCTGTTCACGCCGGGTTCGCACTACGAGTATTCGGACTCTGACAACATCGTGGTCGGGCTGATGGTGCAAGCCGCGACCGGCAAGGACTACTCCACCGAGCTCACCCAGCAGGTCGCGACGCCCTTGCAGCTGAGCCACACGTCCCTTCCGTCCAATGCCGCCATGCCGGAACCCTATGTGCGCGGCTACGACGTCACGCCGGGCAAGCCTCCCGAAGATGTGAGCATGGTGATCAATCCCGGTTTGGCCTGGGCGTCGGGGGGGATGATCTCGACTCCGACCGAGCTGAACCAGTTCATGCGGGCCTATGTCGAAGGGCGACTGTTCGACAAGGCGACCCAGAGTGATCAGCTGCACTTCGTGGCCGGGAACTCGGGACCACCCGGGCCCGGGATCAACTCGGCCGGGCTGGGCATCTTCCGGTACCAGACGGATTGCGGGACCGTGTTCGGTCATACTGGCAATATCCCGGGCTACACCGTGTTCGCCGCGGCGAATGCCAACGGTTCGCGATCGGTGGTCCTCATCGTCAACACCCAGCTCAACAGCAGCCCGGCCACGGCGGCCTTCGCCATGTTCCGTCACACCGAGGACTTAGGGGTATGTGCAGCACTCGGCTAGCCAACACGGCCGTTCCTGTCGAACGCTAACCGGATCAGCGAACAGAGCTCACAGTTTGCTCATCTCCAGCTGGTAACCATCTGCAGCATGGAGCAATCCGGCACGGCTCCGAGAGCGCCTCGGTGCCTGGGCAGATCCATCGGGATGGTGATCATGGTCGGCGTGCTCGTATTGCCTGGTTGCTCAACCCCGGCGGCGTCACCGATCACCACCCCGACGGGCCGCTCTCCGTTAACGACGAGCTCCCACCTCACCCCTATCTCCCAACCGCCGGGACCGGTCCCCGCTCAATACCAGGCGCAATATGCCCAGATCCAGACCGAGGTGCAGACGTTCGCGGCCCAAGCCGGCACTCCGCCCAGACACCCATCGACGACGATGGGCACCGAACTGCTCGCCGCCAACGGCAACATCGGCTCCGGACTTCTCACTCCATCGGCGATCCCCGGCGTCATCGCCGAGCTGGACGCTTTCTCGGCCCTCGGTGTGCAGGGAGTCACCGTCGACGTCTCGTTTCCTCTGCTCCTGCCCACCACCGGGGGCAGCTCTGCCTACAGGAGCTTCTACGAACAGGTGGCTCAGCAGGTGCGGGCGCACCACATGGTGCTGTCTGTGGAGGAGAATCCCATCTTCTCGGGCACCCCGCTCACCTCCCTGTCGATCAGCTACGCCGGCCTGACCCTCGATACCTATGGCGCCGAGCAACGCGAGCAGGCACAAATCATCATCGACGACCTGGATCCGACCTATCTGTCGCTGCTCGACGAGACCGACACGTTCTCCACCACACTTGGCATCAATCTCGATACTCCCGCGACCGCTGTCCAGGTTGTCAATGACGAGCTCACCGGGCTGCGCCGGGGCCACACTGAGGTGGGCGCCGGCACAGGTACCTGGACGGCCCCGACCATCGACCAGGCGCTACTGGCCCAGACATCCATCGACTACCTGGGCGTGCATGTCTATCCACTGGGGCCAGCGCAGACGGCAAACCTGAGAACCGACGTGGACGCTGCGGCCGGGGCCCACAAGGGACTGGTCATGGACGAGACCTGGCTCGAAAAACCGACCGCAGCAGAGCTGGCTGGAGCCGGTCCGCAAGGGGCAGCTGAAGAGCTCAAGATCAAGAGCTACAGCTTCTGGGAGCCGCTGGACGAACAGTTCGTCACCGAAATGGTGAACTACGCACGCGCCCAGGGGTTCTCCTACATCTCCTTCTTCGACGGGTCGAGGGCGTTCTTCGGCTATCTCCCTTGGTCAACCCAACTGGAGGCCGCTTCCTATGAGGAGTTCTCTCGGGAGTACAACCAAGTGGTTGCCGCCAACATGAGAGGCCAGGTCGTGTCTGGCAGTGGGTTGGCCCTTCACCGGGCGATCGGTGGCACGTGAGGTGATGAGGTTCTTCGGATCTGAGCGGGGTCGAGTGTCCGGCCCTCCCTATTGCTCGCCATAGTGCAACGCCCGCAACGGCACTTTCGAAGAGTGTGGATAGGAACCGATCGAACAGCAGTCGCCAACGGGCAAGCGTGGATCCGGTTCATTTGAAGCGAACCCTGCAGGGATCCACGGCGCGTGGGACTGTCCAGGGCAAAATCGAGCAAATGCAAGGCACCTTGGTGGTAGACGGGACCCGATCAGCGGCGACGACTGGGGTCGTCGCCGGTCTTATGTCGTCTGGGACCCAGTTCTGGCTCGACCTGGACGGTGTGGACGAGGAGGCCTCGGAGCTATTGGCCAATTCCTTCCGAATCCATCCCTTGGCCATCGAGGACGCCGAGCACTTTGGTCAGCGACCGAAGATCGACGAGTTTGACGACTTCACCTACTTTGTCGTCCACGGTGCCTCTGCCAAGGACGACGGGACCTCGGAGATGCACATCTTCCTATTGCCGCATTGTGTTGTCACCGTGCATCACGGAGAGTGCCCGGCCCTGGCTGATGTCTACGGGCGCATCGAACGCCGTCACAACATCGCCGATGTCTCGCCTGAGGTGAGCCTGCTCTACAGGGTCGTCGACAGCCTGATCGATTCGTACTTTCCGGTACTCAGCCAATTCGACGATCGCATTGATGAGCTTGAGGATGAGATCCTGCACCAACCGACGGAGGCGCAGCTCGGCGTGCTCTTCGATATGAAGCGGTCGCTGATCATGCTGCGCAAGGTCATCACCCCCCAACGAGACATGTTCGCCGCACTCGCGTCAGGGGTTGTGGAACTGCCGGGCATGACGGCTGAAGGTCAGCGTTACTTCCGTGACCTCTATGACCACCTCATCCGAATTGCTGATGTCGTCGACGGCTATCGGGACTTGCTCTCGGGCGTCATGGACACTCATGTCTCGACGGTGTCGAATCGCCTGAACGTGGTGATGAAACAACTGACCATTATCGCTACCATCTTCCTGCCGTTGAGTTATCTCACAGGTTTCTTTGGCCAGAACTTCTCCTTCTTGATCGTGCACATCACCGGGCGGTTTCCGTTCATTGTGTTCGGACTGGGTTTGGAAGTGGTCGCCGCCCTGATCCTGCTCTACTTCTTCCGCAAACGCGGTTGGCTCGGGGGTCCCACGACGTAGCGTCGCACCTGCCCCCTGCCCCCTGCCCCCTGCCCCCTGCCCCCTGCCCCCTGCCCCCTGCACCCTGTCGCCGGTTCGGCGGGGTCCGGTATGCCGACGTGCAGTGAAGCTGGCTCCGGGGCGACCGGATTGCTCCAGAGCCGCACGCGACAACCCGAGCGGAAGCCGGGACACTCCCTTCACCCGAGTCGAACCCGATGCAATCTGTGGGGCGGACTAGGACTTACAGGCCGCCATCGGCGTGAAGGTCGTGGATTTCTCCGAACCGACCGTCGAATACCGTGCTCGGCACTTGGACGAGTTCATTCCTGTCATACGCGAGGCGGATGTCAGCAATGTTCCCTTCAGCTATGACGGAGGCGATCGAGTCGATGAGGGTGGCCTTCTCTGGATCGGGATCATGTTGGAAGGCCATCGGTCCCCAGGAGTCCCAGGGCAGCAACTCCATCTTGTTCAAGGCCGCAAGGTCCCGGATGACGTTGGAGCAGATGAACCACAGGCCCGACATGTCGAAGATCCCGAATCGAACCGGGTCGTCGAATCCCTGCCGACAAGCTGCCCACGCCTCACCGGCAGGCACAAAGGGACCCGCGGGCATGTCGTAGGGGTCGAAGCTCGGTTTCACGATCTCGCGCTGGAGGTCATCGAGCTGGGAGTCGGTCCGTACCCACTGGCAACTATCGACGGCGACGTACTCGGTAACCCAGTGATCCACCATCCGGTCCGCTTCGAAATAGGAAGCGAACCCGCACCTCGCCCTGGCAGGGATTCCGACACGGCGCAACAACGCAGTGCTGAGAGTACTGAAATGCCGGCAGTTGGCCACCAATCGACGCTCTGGGGGGCGGGTCTCGACTAACGGAGTCGGATCCAGCTGGAGAATTGCCTCGACCATGGACACCGCCGGTCGTGTCCGAACCTCCTGGCGCCGTTCGTCGTCTAGGTCGAGGTCGTAGACAGGCGCCCACTCTTCGTGGACGAGCAGGCCCTGGACGACACGACAGAGAGCACGGGGCTCGGCGGGAAGTCCCTCGAAAGCCTCGGACGCGCATCGGACAAGATCGGTCATCGGACCCGCGGAAGCGTAAAAATCGGCCCCAGCAGTCGGTGCCGATGCTGGTTGATTGGTCTGGGTCATTGTTGTTCTTCACCAGAGTGGCGCAGGTGTGGGGATAAGGCAATCGTACAAACGCATCGTTCGGCATTGGCCGGTGGACAATCAGGGCGACCGATGCCACGCTGAGGCTGATTGAACCGACCCGAGGCCAGAAGTAGCGCTTGTGACCGATCAGCGTTGCTCCCGAGGAAGGTTCCAGACCATCCCATCTCGCGCCGGTCGGACTCACCAAGGAAGGTGCCCTTGAACGCCGGGCCGGCGGCCGGAGTGGCCCAAGGGTGATGGTCAACTCTTGACTCGAATTTGTCGATCAGGACAGCAGAGGAAGTCCTGTAGGAGGCCGCAGTGACAGCAAGGACGACGTTCAGCGTGCTTCGTGGATCAGCCGGGGAGGTGGGAGAGCGCTGCCTCCGTAACCAACCCATCTCGACGGGGCGGGAAACGGCGGTGGACCTGCAGCTCCCCGTAGGGAGGCATAATCCTCGGTATTTGTAGACCATCTGATGTCGATTACGTAGGGGCCCCTGGTCGTCAACAGTCTGGCAATTGCTAGGCCCTGCCCCCGGCTGCCCTCGGGGAGCCCACGGCGAGCCCACGGGGCATGCCTAACCAGTCCTGAGGGAGCAGTTGTAGCCCCAGAACGACGAGAGGCGGGTCCCCAGCCGTCTACGGACTACTACAGGAGTTGGCCAGAAACGGGCATGGGTGAGTGGACTAGCTGACCGTGTGGTTGTAACAGGTGGCCCCGTCGTTGTCACTGTTGGTCCCGTCGGGACAAGTCGTGTTCGAGTAAATGGCGAACGCAAGCCCCTCATTGTCGACGACGGTACCTGCCATGTTGACGTCGGTGAGGTTCGTACCTTCCAAGTCCGTCCCCACCATGCTCGCATTCTGCAAGGTCGCCCCGGTGAGATTCGAGTTCCTCATCACCAGGCCGAAAATAGCGTTGTTCAGATCCGCTCCCGCGAGGTCGACGCCGTCGAGACCGCACTTAGTGAGGTTCGCTCCCGCGAGGTCGGTTCCGGGATAGATGTCGTTGCAAACCTCCAGCTGAGTCCTCACGGTCGCTTTTTTCCCGGTGCCGATGGCATTTGAAGCCGCCACATGGATGGCGTACCGATGTCCTTCGGTTAGGCCGGTGACAGTGCAGGAGGTTCCGGTCGTGCTGCACGTCGGACCCCTAAATCCGGCTGTCACCGTGTAACCGGTAATGGGTGAGCCGCCGTCCGACGTTGGCGCTGACCACAGGGCTGTCACTCCCATATTGATGCCGCGAAGTTGGACGTCGGTCGGAACACCAGGTTTCTTCAGTCTGGCGGTCCTGGCGTTGGCTGGTGTCGCCGCGACCACAGTGAGCGAAACAAGCGCAAACAAAGCGAGACCGAGTGCGATGATCCAGTGCTTCCTGCGTCGGCCTTCTATATCCAACCCGTCAGGTCGTGGAGTCACAGCGAACACCCCGAGAGAAGCGACTACTGCCTATGGTAGCGGCCTTCAGACGGCCAGACAGGTCCTCTGCCGTCATGCTGAGCGCAAAGACCGACCCCAGGACCGTCTGGCACCAGCCCAGCAACCAACCGTTCACCGCCCGAGGCCAGCGGCCAGCAGTCGCACGACCTCAGATGGTCCTGTGGCAAGTGCCCCCAGCTCCTCGGAGGTGTAGGCCCGCGTGAGGATGGCGGCCGTCTGCTCCGCTGAGCCAAGTGTGACCGCACCGAGAGCCCATGCGCCGTCGTGAGTTTCCGGAACACCTGTCTCCATCCGAGCAATTGCTCCAACGACCTCGATACCTGGCATGAGGAACTGGCGGTCCGCCAGCGAAGAGAGGCCGAGCGCCCGCCGGATCTGTGAATGATGAATCCAACGCTCCAAGTACTCGCGGGCGATGGCCTGCCAGAACGGGGAACTCTCATCTTGGCGAGCCCCGAAGAGCCCAACCGACTCGCCAGGAGCCCCAGGATCAACCATTTCGTAGTAATGCGCCGTCCACTCACCGGCGAGGCGGAGCAGCTCGATGAGCAAGTTGGTGCTGAGGAACCGGGCGGTAGCAACCCATCGGTCATTGAAGCTGTTGAGCAGGGTGCGAAAGTCGGCGTCAGGATGATCCCGGCGCAGGCTCCAGAGCTCCGGCTCGGCACCGTCGCGTTGACGGCTCAGCAAGGACAAGTCATCGCCTAGGATATGAGTCGCCACACCCTTGACCGTGTACGCAGGACAATCCGTGGAGCGCTCCCAGTCATCTGAGCCCAGTCCCTCGAGCAGGCCGATCAGAGCAGATCGCTCCGGGCGATATGCCTCGAGGACTATCTCGATGGACGAAGCTCCAACCATCGCCCCTATCTAATCGCCTCGGCGTGCAGCTGGCACTGTTGAGGACTTCAATGGCCTTCTCCGACGCCACCAGACCGGCAGCATCGAACCTGGGCAGCCCCCGGCCCGTCAGAGAAGCCAGCGAGCTATGACAGCATTGATGTAACGGGCGATCGCAGAGACAAGGAGGCGGCATCTGGGGTGGACTGTGGACTGCTGGGCTATCAGCTCGCCGCCCTTTAACGATTCGAGCAGGGTGATCGACCCGTGGGCCCGATCAAGCACGGGGTTGGCATCTACCTCGACCATGGGTAGGAATGTCAGAGGTACATCGCAACGCAGCAACTGGAGGCAAGGCAATGGCTGGACGCATCGACCAGGTGACGAGCTCTACCTACACCACCTATATCCAGGCCACGCCCGAGCGGGTCTGGCAGGGCCTCACCGACCCCGCATTCACCAGACACTACTGGCGACACCAAAGGGCTGGTGAGAAGACCTTTCGTTCGGACTGGAAGAAGGGCTCCACCTACGACTTGGCGCATGAGGAGGTCGGGCTCGTCGTGAGCGACCCCGAACAGGTGATACTCGAGTCCGAGCCATACCACAGACTGGTGTACACCTGGCACACGTTCACGCCCGAGTGGGCCGCCGCGGTCGGCATGGACGAAGCCACCGCTGAGGCCTGGCGGGCTGAACCTCGATCCAAGGTGGCCTTCGACATTGCGGACATCGGGCACGGTGTGGCCAAGCTCACGGTGGTCCACGACGGCTTCGAGCCTGGTAGCGATGTTCTCAAGGCCATCTCGGAGGGCTGGCCTGCAGTACTCGCCAGTTTCAAAACCCTCCTTGAGACCGGTTCGGCCCTGCGGACCTCGTAGGGGTGCGCCGCCAGAGCGAGGAGCAGTTGGCCACGGACGGTCGTGGGTGGCTGGTCGCCCGCAAAGCCAAGCAACACCGAGAGCAAGAGGAGCGCAATGGCTGAGACACCCGAAGAGTACAACGCCAAGGTGATCGGTGAGTTCCGGGCCAACAGCGGACGAGTCGGCGGCATGTGGGAGGGAACGCCACTTCTGTTGCTCCACCACACGGGCGCGATGTCTGGTGTGAGCCGCGTCAACCCGGTGGCTTACCTGCCCGACGATGGGCGCTACTTCATCTGGGCCGCGAACGGAGGAGCGTCGAAGCATCCAGCCTGGTATCACAACCTACGGGAGCACCCGGTCACGAGGATCGAGGTCAGTAGCCAGACGATTGATGTTGCAGCGGAGGAGGCCACCGGCGACGAGCGCGACTGCCTGTTCGCGAAAGCAGCCGAGCGCTATCCGCAGCTCGCTGACATCGCGCAGAAGACCGAGCGCATTATCCCCCTGGTGATCCTCACGCCCATAGCGAGCTCTTGAGGGTTTCGGGCAGCCCGCCCATAGTGGGTGTACCTGTTCGGGCCGAGGTTGGCTCCGTTTGCGATTCCACGCCTCACCGTGATTGCTATCGGCGGACTCGTCCTTCTCCAGGTCCAAGCATCCCAGCCGCAGTCGACCATCCGCCAACATACCGAACTAGTGAGGTCACTGAGGGGGTTCGACGCTCGTAGTTAGCACGGATTTGCCGACACACTCGACCGTTCTGAGTGCGCGCCGATCACTGCAACGAGCTTCTGTTGCTGCCGAGGCACCTGCGACGGAATCGGCGATCTGTGCCTGGACGGGTATCCCCTAGCCCGCGCGCATGGCCTGACTGTTTGCACCCGATTCCAAGCATCCACGAGGTACCGGGGGGACGGTCGATAGGCACCCCGCTCCCGGCGTTCTGGGCTAGGTCGTTTCACCACTCCAGAGGGATTGGCATTCGACCTCCAGTCGAGCCACTTCCTCTTCCACCTTGCAACGCTCTACATCAGGTGACTCGGCCAAGTTTCGGAGAACGACTCCAGTGTTCGAAAGGATTTCTCCTGATGTCGACCCACTTCTCATGGCCGCCGTTAGTGCCTCGGCCCAGTCCAGTGCGCCTGCCGAGAACAATCGGTCGCTGAGCGCCTCGATGCCTTCGTAGTAGCTGGAAAGCGGGGTTTGCGCCATTCGTTCACCGTACCGCCGGGGTTGCAGTGGGGGTATCCCAGTGCCGGTCAGAGGCAGAACAGGGGTCCCACCTACCCAGCGACAGGAGACACTCTCCTCGGCCATTGGCCACCATCATGGAGACCGGGTGGACTCCCTCTTTGGGCTAGGGGTTGATGGTGAGAGCTGTTGAATCCCCGGTTCTTGTGTGACTGACTGGCGTCTAAACACTTCGCCGTGAAGGTGTACGTGCCGGCCCGCTTCGGGGAGCCCGAGATGAGGCCGCTTTTGGAGAGGGTTATACCGCGGGCAGGGTGGCCATCCCCTTCGGCGGATACTTGTTCCACGCACTCTGCAGAAACGCTGACGCTACTCCTCAGCCCTTGATCACGTTGTGCACATCTGCCACCATCGGCTCTTTCAGTCCCACACCTAGTTCTGTGAGGATCGGCATCAGAGTCGATCCGAATGCGTCGAAATCCTCTTGCGATTCCCAGATGTCGAAAACTTGGATTGAGCCATTTGATTCAAGGGCGACGTGGAACGTACGCCCCTTGGGCGCTCCAGCACCGGCCGCTTCCAATTCCTTGATCGCGCTGCTGTATTTCTCTGGCGTGAATCCCTCGTGAACGAAGTAGATCCCAAGTGCCATGACGTACCGCCATTTCCGCGTACTGAACGCTAGTTAGGTGCCTGGTCAATCCGCCTTGGACTTGACCCTGTCGGACCATACCGCTTGGCGTGACGTGAAGTCGACCTCACCTGGGCCACCACTCAGACCGACCGCAAGGTGCCTCCGATGGCCGGTACGACGGACGGTTCGATACTACGGGGACAAGGCGGCCCGCCATCATGTGATAGGTCGACCCCCCTATCCGTAGGTCCGGTGCTGCGGCCAGCCTGGAGGGGAATCCTCCCAGTCTTCCTGCCGGCCGTAGGTGCACAAGTCGAGGATGTTATGGCGGAACGCAAGCCGGTCCACGCCGCGGTTGGTGGTCGAGTAGGTGCGGTAAACGTGGTGCCGTCGCGGAGGAAGGTGGTCAGCATGAAGCCACCACCTGCCGCGCAGTCATCGGAGAACCACGAGCCGCGGGACGACACGAACGGTAGTGTCCAGCCCATCAGACCTTGTAGGCCTCGATCTGTGGCAGCGGCATGTCCGACACGGTCATCCAGGTGACCCCGGCCTCGGCCAGCCCTTCGACGTCATGGACGTTATTGGTGAACTTGGTACAGCCAGGGCAGTACTGATCTGCCCCGAGATCCATGAACTAGAACTGGTAGACGGCGAGCCGGTTTCGGCTGTCGAACAGCTCGTCCAACGTCTTGGGGCCTGTTGGCGTGTCAAACTGATACGCGGCGAACTTGACCATGGGGAGCCGGCGGCGGCGGCGTGCCGCCAGCCCGTCCAGGGCCCGAGTCATTTCTTTCTCCGCCTTGAATAGGTCGTCGCGGGCTTGTTGCCACTCCTTGGCCGACACGATCTTCGGCTTCGCCATGGTCTGCATCCTCTCAGTCAGGGTCCAGCGGGCTACGTCGGCTTCGTCACATGCATCACCCAGTTACCCTGCCAGAAGCCCAGCTGTGCAAGCCCGTTTCGATCGAGAGTGGAACTTTCACGGGTAGCGGAGGCCCCGCTCGGTCATCGCATCACGTCTGGGCGTGTGGGAAAGTTGCCTAGAGGTGGGTTCAGTCCACGCCGTACCGGCCGAAACGGGCCGGGTTTCGACTAGAGATCCGGCATCCGCTGCATTGGCGGTTCGGACCGACCACCCCGCATCGTGTCAGGCGTTGGTCCAGTAGATCACGGTACGTAATACAGGCCTGAGGCGGGCGTAGGGCCGAGCAAAGCGTGCCGTGGATTGACGAGGGTGACCAAAACTGCGGGATAGCACGGTAGTCCGAATTCCATCGACTGGACCGAGCACCCACTAGCCGTCGTGGGATCGACCGTGAACGGTATGGTGGCGGTGGTCTCACCAGGAGCGAACGTGACGGTGCCCGAACTCGGGTGGAACGACCCAGCATCGCCGGCCCATGCTGCCCAGAAAAGCTGTGCTCCTGCGGCGTCGGAGGTCGTGTAGTCAACGCGAACCGTGGTGGAAGTGGCTTCGCTCAGCGTCAACACCGCCTGTTCTGCCGGATAAGGGAAAGAGACAGTGCTGGCAAACGACACGGCTGGAAGTAGTGATACCCGGACGGTAGAGGCGCGGCCGCTACCCGCAACGTTTGAAGCTCGAACATGGAGCGCGTAGGAACGATCGTTAGCTAGTCCCGTCACCGTGCAGGTGGTGACGCCGGTTGTCGTGCAGGTCTGGCCACCGGGCGAGGCGGTCACTGAGTAGCCGGTAATGGGGGAACCACCGTCAGAAGTCGGCGCCGTCCATGAAATCCCTGCACCGCCATCGAGGGCGGTTGCCGTGACGGCGGTAGGGGCTCCCGGTTTGTGGATCCTGGGTGTCCGAGCGGTGGCGGGTACGCTGGCCACAACCGTCAGGACGGTCACAGCAAGGAAAGCCGGTACACACAGCTTTAGAACTTTGCGCCCCGCTGTCGGGAAGCGACAATACGTCTGCTCCCCAGTTGGATTCATGTGCCCCCCTTGGGGCTGGCAAATCGCTATGGCCGTCAACCGAAGCCTAGCTAAGTTGCAAAACCGTTTCCTGGCCCCCACGGAGCGGTGGCTATCCGCTCACGCCATCTAGTTTCATACTCGGACCCGCGGGTCGCCACCTGGCCCTGAATGCCGGATGGTGGGGCCATTCTCGAGCGCTGGGATTGCCCATTGCAGGAACGGTCGTCCATCGGTATGCCCGTGCCGGGCGGAGATGTTTGACAGCTCGGGTGACGTCGGTGAGAGTGACGGTCCGTGACGGTCCAATACCGGTCGCTGATGATGGACAACGCTCGATGGGATGGGTTCGAGTTCCGGCCGTCCGACATCGTGATTAGCACCCCGCCGAAGTGCGGCACGACGTGGACGCAGATGCTGTGTGCCATGTTGATCTTCGATGGCCCGGACTTCCCGGCGCCGTTGAGCGAACTGACCCCATGGTTGGATCAGACCATCCGACCCCTCGACAATGTACGCGCCACGTACGCCGCGCAGCGGCATCGCCGTTTCATCAAGACCCACACCCCCCTCGACGGTCTGTCGATGCGTGAAGACGTGACCTATGTCGTCGTAGGCCGAGACCCGCGCGACGTCATGGTCTCGATGGAGCATCACCTCGCGAACATGGATCTCGAGAGAGTCCTTGCCCTGCGAGGCCAGGCCGTCGGCAACGACGACCTTGACACGCTCCGCCCGCGACCACAGGTCAGCGATGATCCCGACGAACGGTTCCGCACGTTTGTGCACGCCGGCAGAGACATGGATGTGGTTTGCCTGAACAGCGTCCTGCACCATCTCGACACCGGCTGGCAACTTCGCCACACCCCGAATGTCGTCATGTGTCACTACGCCGACTACACCAATGACCTTCCCGGCGAGATCGTGCGCTTGGCCAACGCACTGGACATCAACATGACCCGGGACCGTGCTCGAGCTCTCGCCCCCGAAGCGACCCTGGAGCGGATGCGTGACCGGGCCGATGACGTCCTCCCCAACGCCGGTGCGATCTGGAAGGACGACCGAGCGTTCTTTCGAGCAGGCAGTTTCGGCGAGTGGCGCTCCCGGGTGAATGACGAGGATCTCGCCGAGTACGACAGGGCCGTCGAAGCGATCGTGTCACCCGAACTCGCGACCTGGGCTCATCACGGCCGAATCGCATCGGGCGTTGATCCCGCTGTGGTCTGAAGATACGACTTCGGCGGAGTCCGAATCGGCGGATGTTCCGTTCGTACTCGCCCACACCACAAGGCCGAAGCGGGACGAGTGTCCCCGAAAGCGCGTCGTCGAACTGCGGCTTCCACCACGATGGGTCAGCGAGGAAGGCCCGAATCTCGCCGTGGACAGGTCTTCAAGCCCGGGGAAGAACGTGTACGCACTCACAAGTCCTTCAACCTTGACCATGACGAGCCCTGGTATCTGACAGTCGAGCTATTCGGGCGCCCTCCAGAAGAACTCGAGTTGGATGTTGTCCGGATCCCGAAATGTGATCATGGCGTTCCGTGTATACGGTGGTTCCTTGACGCCAGAATGGGCGATGTCCAGGGAGTCGAGGCGCTCTGCCCATTCATCCAAATCTCTCCGCTCCGCCACCAGGAACTCAAGATGGTCGAGGCCGGGAGCGAACTCGTTGAACGGCTCCTGCGTCCCACCGGAGTACTGGACCAGGCAGATTTCGAGCCCAGTACGCGGCTCTAGGAGACATGCGTCGCGCTGACCTTTATCAGCGGGCTCGTACTCACGGCGGATCGTCAGATCCAGCAGTTGCCTGTACCAGCTGACACTCCTTTCCAAGCTGGTAACCGTGAGGGTTGGGGACAGATAACCCGTGATGAAGGCCACAGACTTGAGTCTGCCAATCGGAGAGATGGATTGCACGTGCACCCTTCCGACGACGGCGAGGTGTGGATAACGAGCCGGACCGAGGGAGTCCCCGAACGGCGGTTGGGCGGGACACTTTCAGGCCCGTCTGACACCGACTGCCAACTGTCGCCGCGGTCCACCCCGCTCAGATCCGAAGCGCCGGTGATGAGCAGGGGGCGCGAGATCAGGCTCCGAGCGGTTGAAGGGGAGAGTGGCGAGGCGACCGGCTGAAGGTGTGCGAGCGGCTGAAGGGAATCGAACCCTCGTCATCAGTTTGGAAAACTGAGGCTCTACCATTGAGCTACAGCCGCGTTGACCGGGCGATCATAACATTGGGCATCTAGCCGGCTCGTTGTCGCTCGGCTGTCTAGGCGGTCGCGGTGGCGATGTCACCGTCCGGCGTTCTGGTGCGGATCAGTGGCTTCAGCCTTCGGGCCAGAGAGGATCATCGATAGCGAAGCCCACCGGACCGCCCCACCGGTTGCGGTAGGAGACTTCGTGCACCGGTCGCCGGGGAGCGACAGCCCAGCGGCCCGTGGGATAGCCAAAGCTCACACAGCACGCCATGACCCAATGCTCGTCGCGTGGAATGCCGAGGATGTCAAAGCACTCGTCGGGGTGGAAGACCCCGAGCACCACCGTGAGGGAGCTCCCGACACCCTCGGCCCGTGCCGCCAGCTGCGCGCTCCACACCGCCGGGAAGATGGACCCACCAGTCGGGTCCGCCTGTACGAACCCGAACAGATACAGGGGCACCTCTTCGAAGTGATCAGCCAGCCACTGGGCGGATCGCTGGATCTTGAGGATCTCTTGGCTCGACTCCGCCTCGGGTTCAGATCGGGCGGCGGTCAACCGCTCGGCGTAGATCGTCTTCCACAGTTGCTCGATCGAGTCCCGGTACAGCGGCCCGACCTGCCCGATGACCTCGCGGTCGTCGACCAGCAGGAATCGCCAGTTCTGGGCGTTTCCCCCGGTGGGAGCCCGGATGGCAGCGTCGAGGATCCGGGCCTGGACATCCAGGGGTACCGGATCGGACCGAACCCGTCGCATGGCTCTAGTGGTGTAGAGCGCTTCATGGACGTCCACATCTGCCTCCCTTGATGATGGAACGGGACCAACCGACCGACCGGCGAACATTCCGGTGGCCGGTCCGGGTCACCGGACGGCGCCATCACCACCCGGAACGCAGGGGAGCCGGGTGGATCAAGCGAGTCAGACGGTTGAGCTTGCCGCCGGGGCCGAGTAGGAGGCCGGGCCGGTGGCGGACACCGTCTGCACCAGTCCCAGGCACATCTCGTCGGAAGATCCGTCTCCCCAGGTCACAAAGCGCGGCGGCAACTTGCGCAGCTGCGGTAGCTCCTGCCGAAGGGTGGGGTCGTAGGTGCAGGTGACACCGATGGTGTCGCCGCGGTGGGTGAGAACCGGTGTCTTCAGGGTGTAGGAGCGTTGATAGTTGAAGTCGTAGTTGGTGACGTTGAGGAGTGTCTGGGCGTGCGGCGTTCCGGGATCGAGGACGATCTTCATGCCCCGACCGAGCAGGTGCATATGGACACCGAGGCGCACGATCTCCTGCCCACCTCGAACGCCCCAGTTGCAGCTGGTGGTGTCACCTGTCGGCGGATCGCTCGGGTTGCGACCGCAGATGCTCTCCAGGGTGTCGACGAACCCGGCGGCGTCGGCGCCGAACCGCTGGCTCAGGTCGGCGAGCGAGGCGGTGCGGTTGCACATCGGTCCGCTGACGCCGGCGGGGCAGGGGATGTCGGGCGGCGCGGGCATGAGCTCGAGTGACAGGGGCTTCAACGGAGTGGAAGCGGGCACCGTGTTCAGAGTGAGCTTGGCCCGAACCGGCTTGTCGCCCCGCAGCAGGTTGTAATGGATCTGCATGATCACCATGCTCCCGGCCGGGAGCTTGACCCCGGTCCCCGTCGGCAACACGTCCTTGCCGTGCCCGGGGGCCCAGGCCGTCAGCCAGGGTGTCTCACCGAGTGAGGCAAGGCCGGTGCCCGGGAGGGCGGTCTCTCCGAAGCAGGTCCAGCCCTTGCCTCCACTGTCGGCCGCCTTGGCGGCGGCGACCACATTGGGCGGCACGAGGAAGAGGATGGCGTGGTGCACCTCGATGCTGTTCGGGAAGAACTGGCTGGACACGATGAACGAGTTGGACTTCACGTGCGGGTTGACCAGCGTGCAGTGGTAGTCGTCGGTGGCTCCCTTCGGCGCCTGCGGCGTGTACGACTGATTGGCCTGCATGCTGATGGTCGTCACCGGCGGTGAAGCCCCAGCCGCGGTAGCGAGGACTCCGGTGGCGATCCCCGTGGTGACGAGGATCCCGACGAGGGTGAGGCGCGCCAATCGAGAGAGCATGCCCAAAGCCTACCGGCGGAGCGCCCTGGCTGCTGGGTCGCGGGAGCGGATGAGGGGATCCGGCCGCTGATCAGCCCACGGCCCTGGTCACCGTGAACGAAACGGGCTGGTGGGCGAAGACGGCGCTCACGTGGAATCGCCAGGTGCCGGGGGTGAGCACGACGATGGCGCTGTAGTGGCCGGGGCTGATCTGCAGCTGCGGCAGTGTCTGCATCGAGCCGTCGTTCGGGCCCGCGATGACCAGCGGCTTGACCGAACGGAGGTCGTCCGCCGGGCCGGCGAAGATCATGTGGAACTGGTTGACGCCGATCGTTCCGGGGGAGAGGTAGGTCTCCACCGAACCGCCGGCGGCAATGGACACTGTGGTCACCGAGGGGAGTAGGGGAAGCAGGGGCTGCCCGCGGGCCGGGGAGAGGGCCTGGCTGACCCCGGTGAGCGCGGCGAACAGGACGACGGGGAGCAGGACCGAGACGGTTACAGCTCTGCGTCCGCGGACGAACCGCGTACGCCTCGGCACGAGCGCCATTGCGGCCGAGCCGCAGCCAGGCGCAGGCTGTTGAGCACCACGATGAGGCTGGAGAGCCCCATGGCCACGGCGGCGACCAGCGGGTCGAGGAGCCCGACGGCGGCCAGGGGCAGGGCCGAGAGGTTGTAGCCCATGGCCCAGCCGAAGTTCTGGACGATGACGGCCGAGGTGGACCGGGCGATCCCGACGGCCGCCGGGACGCCCTCGAGGTCGCTGCCGAGCAGGGCGACGTCACTGTTGGCCAGGGCGGCCTCGGACCCGCTGCCGACGGCGCAGCCGACGTCGGCCGCGGCCAGGGCCGGGGCGTCGTTGACGCCGTCGCCCACCATGACGACCCGGTGCCGTCGGCCTGCATGGCCGCGAGCGCGTCGAGCTTCCCGGACGGGGTCAGCCCGCTCCGCGACCGTGTCGATCCCGAGCGGCCGCGCCACCGTGCCGACGGCCGGCGCCGCGTCGCCGCTCAGGATGGTCGAGGCGCAGCCCCATGGCTGCAGGCGGCCGACGGCGGCGCCGGCGTCGGGCCGCACCGGCGTGGCCACGGCGATGACCCCCACCACTGTCGCCGTCGCACGCTCACGAGCACCACCGTCTCGCCCCGGCCGGAGCGCTCGTCCGCGGGCGCGGAGGCACTCCGGCAGGTCGCGAGGCGCCGAGCCGTCCCACGCGCACCTGGTGCCCGCCGACCATGCCGACCACCCCGACACCCGGGGACCGACCTCGACGTCCCGGCGGCCGGCCGCCGGCGGGCCCGCGCCGCGGATGGCCACGGCGATGGGGTGCTCGCTCTCGGCCTCGACCGCCGCCGCCCAGGACATCAGGTCGTCGGGGCTCGACACCGGGCCCGACGCCGACCGCGGTGACCGTCGGCGAATCGCTCGGTCAGGGTGCCGGTCTTGTCGAACACCACCGTGTCGACCCGGGCCAGGCGCTCGAGCGCGTCACCGCTGCGGACGAGGATCCCGAGCGCCGAGGCCCGACCGGTGCCGACCATCATGGCCACCGGCGTGGCCAGGCCCATGGCGCAGGGGCAGGCCACCAGCAGCACGGCCACCGCGCTCAGCACCGCCTTGCCGAAGTTGCCGTCCACCAGCCACCAGGCCAGGAAGGTGGCACCGCGGCGAGCAGGAGCACGACCGGGACGAAGACGCCGCTGATCCGGTCGGCGAGCTGCTGGAGCGGCGGCTTGTCGCGCTGGGCCTCCTCGACCAGCCGCTGCATCCGGGCCAGCACCGACTCGGCCGCCACGGTCGTCGACCCGCACGACCAGGGCCCCGCCCCCGTTGCGGGTGCCCCCGGTCACCCGGCTCGCCGGGGCCGCGGTCGACGGGCAGCGGCTCGCCGGTGAGCATCGACTCGTCGACCGCCGACCAGCCGCTCACCACCGTCCCGTCGAGCGGGATCGCCTCGTCCGGGCGGACCCGCACGAGCGCCCCGACCGGGACGCTCTCGGGCGCGACCAGCTCGCCCTCCTCGTCGTCGACGGCGCGGACACCACCCGGGCCGTCGGGGGCCGCAGGGCCATCAGGGAGTGCATGGCCGCCGGCGGCCCTGGCCCGGGCCCGGGCCTCGACGGCCCGGCCGGTGACCAGGATGGCCACGATGAGCGGGGCCATCACCCCGTGCAGGCGGGCCGCGAACTCGCCGCTCCCGCCGAGGTGCACGTGGCGACCGCCGAGGGCGATCGCCTCGACCGCGCTCACGGCCAGCGCGGCCAGCGTCCCGACGGCGATGAGGGTGTCCATGCTCGTCGCGCCGTGGCGCAGCAGCCGGGCGGTCGTCGCGCAGGAACGGCCAGCCGCCGGCGAGCTCGACGACGATCGCCGAGGCACGAGGACGATCCAGCCCGACGGTCGCGGTCTCGGGGCCGACCAGGGCGACCACGAGGGCGAGCGAGGGCGAGCGGCCACGAGATGACGGCCCGCAGCCCCCAGTGGTCGGGATCGCTCGGCCGACGGGCCGCGGCCCGGTCGTCCACCGGGTGCCGCCGTGTAGCCGACCGCGTCCGACACGCCGCGCACAGGTCCTCGGTGCCCACCTCGGTGGCGTCGTAGGTCACGAAGGCCCGGTTGGTGGCCAGGTTGACCGACGCGCTGCACCACCGCCGGCTGTTCGGCCAGGGCCCGCTCGATCCGGGTGGCGCAGGCGCTGCAGTGCATGCCCCCGAGCGCGAGCTCGGCGGTGGCGAAGGACGTTCCCGTCCGGCAACATCGGCGGGTTCGGTGGGGGCGGTGAGCACCGTGGCGATCCGCCCTGCCGACCGGGGCGGCGGAGTAGCCGGCCCTGACGACGGCCCCGGCCAGCTGCTCGACGCCCAGCCGAGAGGAGTCGTACTCGATCCGGGCCCGAGCGGCGTCGAGGTCGACCGAGGCCGCCCGGACCCCGTCTTGCTCGACGAGGACCTCCTCGATGAGGGCGGCACAGGACTGACAGTGCATCCCGCTCACGGCCAGCTCGGCGATGGCCGGGCCGCCCGCCCCGGCCGCCGCCGAGGGGCCGGGCGGTGGGGAATCGGGGGAAGCGCTCACCCCACCAGCGTAATTGCCGCCGTCAGGGCCTTGCGCATGGCCGTCAACCGTCGACCAGGCGCTGGAATTCCTCGTCATGCACCCCGGCGGCCTGCTTGTCGGCCAGCGACTCCAGCCATTGCTCGGCGGGATCGCTCTGCATGGCGGCCACCATCTGCTTCGGTATGGCCCGCATGACGTAGTCGGCAGGCATCTCCGGGTCGTGCCGGTCCCGGCGAGCCATCGCCCGGTCGATGAGCGGTTGCCATCTGGCCGCCCTGGCCTGGCTGTTCGCCTCGTCCCGTTCGGCGAACTCGGGCAGGACCTCGTTCCCGAATAGCTCGATCGACTCCATGATGTGCTCGTGCTCGGTTGTGCCCGGCTTGCATGACGAAGATGAGCTGGTCGATGCCGGCCGCCTCGTACCGGCGGAGGAACTCGCGGAGCTGCGCCGGCGTTCCGATGGCCCCGCGAAGCCCGGTGTGGTCTCCGGCGGCGGCCTTTGCCCCGAGCGTCCCGTGGCGGGCGGCCAACGCCGCCTCCGGCGAATACCCCATCTTCCCGCGGCGCTGCAGGAACTCCTGCCACACGTCCGTCTTGGCCGGGACATGGTCGCCGAAGACGTAGTAATGGGCCAACGAGTAGCCGAAGAAGTTCGCCCCTTCGAGTCCGCGAGCCAGTGCCTCTTGCTCGTTCCGGGAGCACATCATGGGGGTCACGCAGGCGACCTGGGGGTTCACCGACAATCCGACCGGGACGCACCGCTCGGTGAGCACGGCCTCATAGTCCTCGACCCACTGCTTGGCGTCTTCCGGCTCGACGAAGGCGAAGCTCGAGCGCGCCGATCCCTTTCTCCGCCGCCAGCAGGATCGTGTCCCGCCGGCTGCACGCCACCCACAGCGGTGGGTGGGGCCGCTGGATGGGTTTCGGCACGACGTTGCGGGGGGGCATGGACACGAACCTCCCCTCGACACCCCCGAACGGAGTCTCGGTCATGCAACGGATGGCCACCTCGAGGCCCTCCAGCCAGGCCTCCCGTTTGGTCACCCGATCGACGCCGAACCCGCCCAGCTCGGCCTCGGATGAGGACTCGCCGGTCCCGAACTCCACCCGACCCCCGGAGACCAGGTCCAACATGGCGAGGCGTTCGGCGATGCGGGCCGGGTGGTTGTACCCGGGCGCCGTCTGGACCACGCCGTGGCCCAACCGGATGCGCTTGGTCCGCTGACTGGCGGCGGCGAGGAACACCTCGGGGCACTCGAATGGGAGTACTCCTCCAGGAAGTGGTGCTCGACCTCCCAGACGTACTGCACGCCGAGCCGGTCGGCCAGTTCGATCTGTTCGAGGGCGTCGGTGATGAGTTGCTGCTCGCTGGTGGCGCTCCAGGGGCGGGGGAGCTGGTGCTCGTAGAAGATGCCGAACTTCACGGCCGCTCCCCGCGGTGGCGGGCTTGGACCCCGGGCGGACGGCGCGGCAACTCGTCGGCGGTGAGGTGGGTCTGCACGCTGGGCATGGCGTCGAGTGTAGGTGGGCCCCGGGGTTGAGGCCGGTCGACGAGCCGATCGAGGGGCGGGTCAGCTGACCACGGCGCTGCCGGCGTAGTCGGCGATGAGGAGCTCCGCGTCGGGTCCGTGCAACGGCCGGGACATGAGGAACCCCTGGCCCTGGCCGCATCCCAGGTCGACCAGTCGGTGCAGCTGGCTCTCGTGCTCTATGCCCTCGGCGATCACCTCCAACCCGAGGCTTCCGGCCAGGCCGATGATGGCGGTCACCAGGGCCGAACTGGCTGTGTCGGTTCCCATCAGAGGGTCGATGAACGATTTGTCGATCTTCAGCACGTCGACCGGGAAACGCTGGAGATGACTGAGCGACGAGTAGCCCGTCCCGAAGTCGTCGACGGCGATCCGGGTTCCCATCGACCGCAACTCCGAAAGAGCGCGGATGGCCCGTTCGGGCTCCTTCATGAGGACGCTCTCAGTGACCTCGAGGATGAGCCGGTGAGGGTCGATCCCGCTCAGGGCCAGCGCCGTCCGGACCTCGTCGCCCAGGTGGGGCGACATCAGCTGGCGCCGCGACAGGTTGACCGAGAGGCTCAACTCGTCACCGGCGCGCGGTGTCCAGGCCGCCAGCTGTTCGCACGCTTCGACCAGCACCCAGCGCCCGAGGGGGACGATGAAGCCGGTCTCCTCGGCGATCGGGATGAACCGGAGGGGGGCGACTTCACCGAGGGTCGGATGCCCCCAGCGGACGAGTGCCTCGAACCCGCGGAGTCGGTTGTCTGACAGGGAGATGATCGGCTGGTACTGCAGGAAGAATTTCCGAGCGGCCGAGCGCCCATCGGAATCCGTTGGTGAGGTCGAGCCGTTCGAGCATGCGGGAACGCATCGACGGCTGGAAGACCTCGACGCAGTTCTTCCCACCCTCCTTCGCCTCGTACATGGCCGAGTCCGCCTCGCTCAGGAGTTGCTCGGTGGTCTTACCCGCTTCGCCGTAGGCCACGCCGACGCTGATGGAGAGCCCGACTTGGTGGCCTTCGAAGTCGGGGGCGTCCCGGAGGACGCTCGACGATACGACGGGCGAAGTCGACCGCCGCATCGGGGTGCTCGATGTCGACCATGAGCACCGCGAACTCGTCCCCGCCGAGCCGGGCAACGGTGTCGCCCGGTCGCACGATGGAGGTGAGCAGCCGGCTGGCCCTCACGAGGACATTGTCGCCGACGTGGTGCCCCAGGGTGTCGTTCACCGTCTTGAACCCGTCGAGGTCACCGAAGCACAGGGCTACCGAGCGCCCGCTCCGCGGCGCCGCCGCCAGGGCGTGCTCGACCCGGTCGTGGAGCAGTGCCCGATTGGCCAGCCCGGTGAGCTCGTCGTGGAAAGCCAGGTGCCGCAGATCGGTCTCGAGGGAGTCGCGTTGACGGTGCGAGGCTTCGAGGGCGCGGGCATGGATCTCGATCTCGTTGGTCTGTCCGGTGATCTGCCCGATGAGCCACATCATCCGGAGGTAGATGAGGGCGAACACCGCCACGCAGAGCGCGGACAGGGCAGGGACGTCGGTCGGCTGGCCGAGGGAGCTGGCCACCAGCAGGATGCTCGGGGGGACGAAGCCGGCGAACGCCACGGCCGGTATCCGGCTCCGGCCGTTGGTCTCGCGCCGGTAGACGTTCGGAACCGGCTTGGGGGCGATGGGCGTGGCCTCGGCCGCCGACGGGTGGAGGGCGGCGGCGCCGACGAGCACATAGGCGACGAGCAGACCGGCCTCGACCGGGCGCGCCGCTCTGGGAGCCGTTGTGGAGCACCAGCAGGCCGTAGAAGAAATCGGATGCCGACGTGACGAGGAGGCCAGCGGCGAGCATCCGAAAGCACGGTCTTTCTGGCATGCCGAAGACGAGGGATCGCAGAACGACGAACACCAGCACGATGTCGAGGATCGGGTACGAAAGCATGGCGAGCCGGGCCACTGAGGTCATCGAGTTGCTGGCGGCATAGGAGGCCATGAGGAAATGCCACGAGACGGCCAGTGCGCCGAGGGCGATGATCGCCGCATCGGTGTCGTCCTCGCGCCGCCCGGTCTGGTTGGGATCTCGCCCGAGCCGCAGGACCGCCCCGACGATGCACGTGTAGCCGGCCAGGTACAGCGCATAGCTCGCCGAAGGGTCGGGCCTGGCGGCGTGGGGTGGAGGCCGCGGACGAGGGTGAGGACATCGCCGACCGACGTGGCGGCCAGCCCGAGGGCCAGGAGGTACCAGCCCAGCGGGTCGTTCGGCCGGTGGATGTGGATCCCGACCAGGACACAGACGACCGACCCCGTCCCCACCACCAGGTAGAGGACGTCGCGGGCGCTGCCCGCCGGGACCAGGAGGTAGCCGGTCACCAGGCACAGACCGAGCACCAGGACGAACTTCCACGCCTTCGTTGTCAGTCCCATCGCTCCCTCGGCCCTCTCGACTTCGTCATATCGGCCGATTCGTGGTCGTGGTTGAGGACCGGGGCTGTCGCCCTGCGGTCCTCAGGGCGGCCGTCCCACCGGCGACACCGTCTCGGGACCGACCGGCTCGGCGCCGGAGCTCGGCCGCTACGGTTGTGGGCCGTGCCGACCTTCGTGGACCGGACCCGCATGGTGGAGCTCCTCCGAGGGGAGTACGCAGCCATCGCCGCGCTGTGCTCGGCGCTGTCCAAGGATGACTGGGACCGGGCCACCTGCCTACCGGGTTGGACGGTCCACGACGTGCTGAGCCATGTGATCGGGACGGAAGCGTCGCTGTGCGGGGACCCCCCGCCGGATGCGGATATCTCGCATCTCGGCCACATGCGCAACCCGATCGCCGAGGCCAACGAGGTCTGGGTCGAGTCCTTGCGATCCGTCGACGGCGAGGAGATGCTCGCTCGCTTCGGGGACGTGACCGGTCGGCGCCTGGCCGCCCTCGACGCCATGACTCAGGGTGACTTCGATGCACCATCGTGGACACCGGCCGGCCGCGACGAGACCTATGGAAGGTTCATGAGGATCCGGCATTTCGACTGCTTCATGCATGAGCACGACATCCGCGCCGCCGTGGGGGCGTCGCCGCGGGGCGCCGCCGATGACGTCCGCTCGGCCCTGGACGAGGTGGCGACCGGGATCGGCTACATCGTGGGCCGGCGCGCCGCCCTGCCCGAGGGAACCACCGTCCGGATCGACCTCACCGGCGCGGTGACCTGCACTTACCTGGTCAAGGTGGAAGGCCGGGCGGCCATGGTCGATTGGCTCGAAGGGCCCGCCTCGGTGGGCGTCGAATTGCCGGCCATGCTGTTCCTTCGGCTGGCGGGAGGGCGGGACGACCAGCCCAGCTCCGGCGAGGCCGTCGCCTTTTCGGGGGACCGGGCCCTCGGCGAGCAGCTGGTCGCCAACCTCGCCTTTACGATCTGAGCCGGTTCCCCCCGGCGGAAGGCCGCACATCGGACCGAGCGGTCCCGAGTCTGTCGAGCTCGACCCCGGACAACCGGTAGGTGGTCCACCCGCTCAGGGGGACGGCCCCGAGCGATCGGTAGAAGCGCAGAGCAGGTTCGTTCCAGTCCAGCACCGACCACTCGACACGGGGATAACCGGCACGGTGGGCGGTGGCGGCCAGCTCCGAGACGAGGGCCCGACCGACGCCTCGACCGCGGGCCTCTGGCCGGACGTAGAGGTCCTCCAGGTGGATCCCGCTCCGGCCGGTCCAGGTGGAGAAGGTGAGGAACCACACGGCCATCCCGACGACCCGGCCCTTCACCGCCGCTACGTAGGAGAAGACGGTCGGAGCCTGGGCGAAGAGGGCGTCGTGGAGCTGCTCCCGGTCCACCTCGACCGCTCCCGGTGATCGCTCGAACTCGGCCAGGTCGTGGATCATCTGGACGAGATGGTCGACGTCCTGCGGGACTGCCGGGCGTACCGCCACGTCCGGCTCGCCGGACGGGCGGGCGGTCATGGGATGAGGACCACCCGCCCGAAGGCCTGACGGCTCTCGATGTAGGCATGGGCCTCTGTGGCCTGCGCCAACGGGTAGCGGCGGTCGATGACCACCTGGAGGAGGCCGGCAGCGATGTCGTTCAGGTGACCGGCGATGATGGCATGGGCCCGCGGGCCCAAGAAGAGCTCGGCGCCCAGGAAGTAGCCGACCAAGGTCTGGTTGTTGGGGCGGAGGGTGGAGATGTCCAACCTGTCCGACTGCTCCCGGCCGGCGTCACCGAAGGAGATGCACCGGCCCCGATAGGCCAGGCAGTGCAGGCTCTTCTGCAGCGTGGGCCCCCCGACGGAGTCGACGATGACGTCCGCACCCCGCCCTCCGGTCAGCCGGCGGACCGCCTCGACGAAGTCCTCCGCCGTGTAGTCGATGCCGTGGTCGAGGCCCAGGGGGACCAGCCGTTCGAGCCGGTGGCGGCTCGAGGCCGTGGCGAGCACGGTGGCCCCGGCCCGCTTGGCCAGCTGGATGGCGGCGATGCCCACCCCGCTGGCCCCCGCCTGGATGAGCGCCGTCTCCCCGGCCTGCAGCCGCCCGAACTCGAAGAGGCAGTCGTCGGCCGTGCCGAAAGGCACGGGTACACAGGCCGCCTCTTCGATGCTGAGCCCGGCGGGAATGCGCCAGCAGAACGGTTCGCCGACGGCCCGCAGCTCGGCGTGTGATCCGTCGAGCCCCACCGTGACCACTCGGTCGCCCTCGGCCAGGCCGGCCACCCCATCGCCGGTGGCGACGACGGTGCCGGCGCACTGGTAACCGACGATGTGGGGCAGGCGCGGGACATCCCCTCCCAGACGATTGAGGGTATCGCCCCCCTCGATGCTGATCGCCTCGACGCGCACGAGGACCTCGCCGGGCGCGGGGGAGGGGTCGGGAACCTCTTCGTAGCGGAACACCTCGGGCCCGCCCGTCGTGTAGTACACGGCTGCCTTCATCACGCCTCCCGGCCGATCGGTCGGTCTACCCTAACGCCGGTCCGCAGCCCGACCGGCCGCACTGCGCCGAGTCATGGTCTCCGGTTGAGCCGGGCGAACATTCCCTTCTGTGCCGAGTAGAGCGACGGGAATTCGGCGAACAGCCGGTCGTAGGTATGGCGGTGCGCCGGGTCGGGCAGGTGGGTGGCTTCCAGGGGGACGAGTCCGGCCAGCTCGCCCGGTCGTACCCGGCCGAGTGCCAGGCCGGCGAGCAGGGCGCTGCCCCGCAGGTTGGCGTGCTGGGCGTCGGCGACCTGCTCGATGGGCCGGTCGAGGACGCTGGCATAGATCGAGCACCAGAGCGGGGAGGTGGCGCCCCCGCCCACGGCCCGGATCGGGCCGAGCCGCCGCCCCACGAACCGTTCGAGTGCGCTGGCCAGCCAGCGAGCGTTGAAGGCGACCCCCTCGAGGACGGCGCGGGCCACCTCGGCCCGGGTCGTCCGGAGGGACAGGTTGTGAAAACCACCTCGGGCCGAACGGTTGTCGACCGGGGTCCGCTCCCCGGCCAGCCAGGGGGTGAAGATGAGACCCCCGCTCCCCGCTTCGGCCTCGGCGGCCAGGGCGGTCAGCTGGTCGTAGGAGTGCTGGTCGCCGTCGCCGGGCAACCACCCCTTGAGCCATTCGAGGGCCGCCCCTCCCGAATCCTGGTTGTTGGCCACCAGGTTGAGCCCGTCGAGAAAACCGGGCACCGTCGCCATCTGCCGGATGGGGTCGGTCTTCTTGGCGGGGTAGGGACAGCTCATCCAGCTGGTGGTGGACACGGCCAGGTGGGCCTGATGGGCCAGCACCGCCCCAGCCCCGGCCGCGGCCGAGTGGAGGTCCGGGGTACCGGCCACCACGGGGATGCCGGGGCGGAGCCCGAGCTCGTCGGCGATCTCGGGCAGCACCCCACCGACCACACTGCCGGTCCTGATCAGCGGGGGGAGCTTGGGCGCCGGAAGGCCCGACAGGCCGATGAGCTGGGAATCGTAGGCCTCATGCCCGGGACGACGGTTGTCGGTGAGCCAGGCCCCGGCCATCGAGGCCGGCGTGGCGGCCGCCACTCCGGTGAAGCGCATCGACAAATAGTCGACGGGCTCGAGGTACCAGCGGGTGGCCCTGGCCACCTCGGGGAGCTCGTGCTCGACGAAGAGCATGTGGCCGATGGGATCGGCTCCGGACGTCGACGGCGCCCCACCGCTCCGGCGGATCCATCGGGCCAGGGTCACCGGTGCATACCCGGCCACCGGTCCGCCGACGGCCCGGCGGACCAGGGGGCCGCCACGGCAATCGAGCCACATCAGGCACTCGCCCACCGGATGCCCGCTCCCGTCGACGGGGACCGTGCTGGCCCACTGCCCCGTGCATGACACCGTCACGATGTCCCCGTCTCCCACCACCCCGGAGTCGACTGCCCGTCGGCTGGCCTCGCAGACGAGCCGCCACCACAGCTCGGCGTCCTGGGTGGCGCCGCCGTCGGCCGTGCGCCGGGTGGCGACCGGCAGGTGTTCGCCATACGCCACCGTGCCGGTGAGCGATACCAGGCCGACCTTCGGGCCGCCCGTGCCCAGGTCGACGGCCAGGGCGAAGAGGTCTCCGGCGTCCCGATCGGACGGCGGGATCACCTTCGGGCCGAAGGCCGCACTGCTTCAGCCATCGGCCGGAACGGCCTGCTGTGCGTCCATCATCTCCGCCATGACCGTCTTGATGAACTCCTCCGCCTCGTCGGTCATCCCTCCGGCGACGCCTCCGTAGATGGCGCCGGTCTTGGGCACCTCGCCGGCGTGGACGGCGGCGTAGGCCACCGCGTCGTTGAGATCCGCCGCGAACAGGTCGGCCACGCCCGCCTGGGTCTGCGGCCGGGTGACGGCCATGTGAAGGGCGTTCGGGTACTGCTGCCCGTTGAACCGCCAGCCACGGTCGCGCATGAAGTCGTTCACGTGGTAGATGTCGAACTGGTCCGACGTGAAGCTGAACAGGAAGGTGGGGTCACCGAGGATCGCCAGCTCGGGATGGGAGCGGACGGCGTCCTGCATGGCCGCCGAAGTGGCGAAGATGTCCTGGGCGTAGCGGCGGTACCCTTCCCGGCCCAGCTGGACCATGGCGGCCCAGGTGGCGGCGATGAGGCCCCCTGAGCGCGATCCCTCCATGCCGGGCGAGCAGTACTTGCCGCCGCTCCAGTCGGTGCGGAAGAAGTACTGGGCGTCGCGGAGCGCCTTGTCGCGGAAGGTGAGCACCGAGGTCCCTTTGAAGGCATAGCCGTACTTGTGGGTGTCGGCCGACATCGAGGTCACCCCCGGAAGCCGGTAGTCGAACACCGGGATGTCGTAGCCGAGCTCCTGGCCGAACGGGAGGATGAATCCACCGAGACAGCTGTCCACGTGCAGTCCGACCCCACGCCGCAACGCCAACTCCGAGAGGGCCTCGATCGGGTCGACCGTGCCGTAGCCGTAGTTACAGGCCGAGCCGATGACCGCCACCGTGTTGGCGTCGATGTGTCGGTCCACCCAGTCCACGTCGACCAGCGTGCTGTCCGGGTCGACCGGCGCGACCCGCAGGTCGATGCCGAACAGATGGCATGCCTTGTCGAATGCCGGGTGCCCGGTCTCCGGCTTGATCACGTTCGGCCGGACGATTCCGCGGGCCTGTGCCCCATGCTCGCGGTAGGCCAGCATGGCATGGCAGATGCTGCCCGTGCCGCCCGTGGCCACCAGGCCCACCGGGTCGCCGTCGGTGACCGCATCGGCGTGCAGGAGGTCGAGGGTCATGGCGATGATCTCGGCCTCGAATTTCGTTGCGCTCGGGCACATGTCTCGCTGCAGCACGTTGACGTGGGCGAAGAGGCCGAACGCTTCGTTCATGAACCGGTAGTGGTCGTGATCGCCGCAGTACATGGTGCCCGAGCACTTGCCCGACTCCCAGGTGGCGTCCTCCTCGGTGGCCATGGTCTTCAGCTCGGCGAGGATCTCCGACCGCGGGGTTCCTGACTCTGGGAGCCGGCGGTGCACCTCGTACCGGTCTGCGTAGGGGAATGTGCTCATGGACTGACTCCTTGTTGACGGTTCAGGCGGGGCGCGGCGCCATGTTTGCAGCACGGTACACGGCGTCGATCACCTCCATGTTGGCCACGGCGTCATCCGGTCCGGTCAGGACCGGACCGCCTCGGAGGACGGCATGGCAGAACGCATCGAGCTGGAAGGAGTAAGTCGGCCGTCGCGACGGGATCTCCGTCCTCCGGATGTCGCCCGACCGGACCCTGAGCCAACTGACGTACTGGGGGGCGATGGGGTTGAACACCCGCATTTCGCCCTGGTCGCCAACCACGCGGGCCGCCAGGTGCAAGAACGATGAGGACCACATCGAACAGTGCACCGACGCAGTGTGTCCACCCGGGAATTGCAGGTGTGCGCTCATGGCCCGGTCGACCTCCGGGCTCTGGAGCTTGGCGTCGGCTGCGATCACCGTGGGCTCTTCGCCTCCGAGCAGACGGGTCATGTGCACGACGTAGGAGCCCATGTCCATCATGGCCCCGCCCGACAGCCCGTATTGGTAGCGGATGTCCGACTTGTTGAGGAGCGGGGCACACAGCCAGGCCTCGATGTGTCGCAACCGGCCGAGCTCGCCGCCGTCCACGATCTCGCGCATGCGGTGGGCCAGCGGATGATAGCGGTAGTGGAAGGCTTCCATGACCACCAGCCTGGCGTCTGAGGTGCGCGCCGCCTCCGCCACCACCCGAGCCTGCACGGCATTGGAGGTGAAGGGCTTCTCGCACAGGACGTGCTTGCCGGCCTCCATGGCAGCCAGGGTCCATCCGGCGTGGAGACTGTTCGGCAGCGGTACGTAGACGGCGTCCACTTCGGGGTCGGATACGACGGCCTCGTAGGTGTCGAGCACCCGCGGGATGTGGTGGCGGTGGGCGAACGCCTGAGCCCGGGCCGGGTCGCGTGCCGCTACGGCCCCGACCGTCGCCTCGGGGTTGGTCCGGACCGGGCGCACCAGGGCGGCCGGTGCGATCCGAGCCGCGCCGAGCACTCCGAATCTCACTGGCGTGTCGGTCATACGACCTACCTCCCTGCGCCCCTGCTCGGGGCGGCGGCCGCGTTCCGGGGACGGTCCTGCGGGTCGGCCTCCCCGGTGGGCCGATCGACCGGTTCGGCGTCGGTGCAGGATAACGTCGCCGCCAGGGTGCCGGTGGCCTTTCCGACTGCCGAAAGGTCAACCTCGAGTCCCCCGACGCCAGGAGGTGGCTCGGGCGGGACTACGAGGCCTTCGGGCCAGCGTCGTCGCCGTAGAGGGGCGGCTACCGGCCGATCGGCACTTCACTGTTCTCCTGGAGTGGGGTGGCATCGAGGGCACAGTGGCTGAGCGCCACCCGGCCTCGGGCACGCCGGCGACCGGCGACCTCAGGCGGGTTCCGGATGCCGATCCCGGCCACTATGCCGGCGCCGACGGACCAGGCACCGGCGATCACCACCGCTCGCTGGAACCCCTGCGCCAGCTGGTGTGGATGCAGATAGCTCAGTCCGGTGATCCCGCCCAGCGCCGGCAACACGGCCACGGCGATGAGGCCCCCGATCCGCGCCACATCGTTGTTCACCGCCGAAGCCAATCCGGCGTGGCGTTCAGGCACCGAATTGAGGGCGGTGGCGGTGAGGGGTGCCACCGTGGTGGCCAGACCGGCGGCCATGACCATCAGCGCCGGGAACACGCCGCTCAGATAGGAACGGTCCGGTGCCCGGCTCAACAGACCGAGACCGATGCCCACCACCACCGGGCCGACGGCCATCTGCAGGCGGGGCCCGATGGCGGCGGCGACGCGCCCGGAGCGGGCGGAGAAGGCCAGCATCACCGCCGTCAGGGGCAACAGGGCGATCCCCGACTCGAGGGGTGAATAGCCGTTGACCACCTGCAACATGACCGGGAGGAGGAAGAGGACCCCGCCCAGCCCGGCGTACACCACGAACGTCACTGTGTTGGTCACCGTGAACTGTCGGTTGGAGAAGATCCCGAGCGGCAACATGGGTGCGCTCGACCGGCGTTCCACCCACCCGAACACCACCGCTCCGATCACCCCCACGGTGAGGGCGGCAAGCACCGCCCCCGAACCCCAGCCGCGGGCGGGCCCCTCGATGAGCCCGTAGGCCAGCGCGGCCAGAAATGCGGTGGCCAGGGCGGCCCCCAGGAGGTCGAGGCGGCCGGTGGACGTCGGGTCACGGGTCTCGGGCACGTGCCGGGCCGACAACACCATCACCAGGACGCCGACCGGGAGGTTGATCAAGAAGATCCAGCGCCACGAGGCCGCGGCGATCAGGTAGCCGCCGAGAAGCGGTCCGGCTGCCGTCGCCACCCCACCCAGACCGGACCAGGCACCGATGGCTTCTCCCCGGTCCTCGGATGCGAAGGAGGCCTCGATTATGGCCAGGCTCCCCGGCGTGAGCAGCGCGCCGCCGACGCCCTGCAGCATCCGGGTCACCACCAGTTGGCCCGACCCGGAGGCCACCGCGCAGGCTGCCGACGCCACTGTGAACCAGGCGATCCCGACCATGAAGATCCGTTTTCGCCCGTAGCGGTCGCCGAGCGAACCGCCCAGCAGTAGCAGCGAGGACAAGGTCAGCGTGTAGCCGGTCACCACCCATTGCAAGGTGCCGACCGAGGCATGGAAGTCCCGGCCGATCGTCGGGAGGGCGATGCCGATGACCGTGGCATCGATGGCGGCCATCCCGGATCCGAGCACCGTGGCGGCGATGACCCACCGGCCTGCCGCGGAGCGCAAGGGGAGGGCGGGGGGCCGGCCAGGTTCGTCCGGGGGGGCGGCGGCCATCCCGACACCGTCCCACATCGGCTGGTTTCGGGCCGCCAGGGTGGGCTGGGCCAGGCCGGATCCGGACCGGGCGGCGGTGAGGCCGATGTACCTCGGCGTCGACGGCTGCTCCGTCGGATTTCGTCAATTCTGCAAGGGAACGTGCCGATAGAGGGGCATGAGGCGGCTGCTCAGTGGCGGCACCAGGGCGGAGGAGGGGCTGGAGACCCGCCAGTTGGGCCAGGTCGCCGCCGGCCTCTGGCTGTTCTCGGCCTTTCTCGGGATGGTGGCGGAACTGGCGGTGCCGGCGGGCCCGGGCACATCGCACCTGAGCACCGTGGTCATCGGTGGGGTGTCCCTCGTCGGGGGGGCCGCCATCTGGTTCATCCCATGGGAGCGGTGGCCCCGCCGCACGTTGCTCTGCCTGGTGCCTCTGGCGTTCGCCTTCATCGGGCTCAACCTCCGGGCGGCCAACGGCAATGCGTACCTCTATGCCATCACCTTCCTCATCGTCTTCGTGTGGATCGGCCTAGCCCAGCCCAGTGGCACCGGCTTGGTGTTCACCCCTCTACTGGTCGTGGCCTATGTGGTCCCGGTGTTCGGCCTCGACTCCCGCCAGTCGGCGATGGGGTTGGCGTCAACCCTGTACGTGGTGCCGTGCTGTGTCCTGGTGGGCGAAGCGGTGGCATGGGGCATGACCCTCCTCCGCCGGTCCGAGTCGGCCCTCGAGGAATCCCGAGAGCGATACATGGCATCGTTCGAAGAGGCGCCAATCGGCATCGCCCTCTGCTCGGTCGACGGAACGCTCCTGCGGGTCAACCGCTCCTATGCCGCCATCTTCGGGAGGGCCCCTGACGACATGAAGGGCAGACGGGTCCTCGATCTCACCCATCCCAACGACCGGGAGGCCACTCGGGGCCACATCGATGCGCTACTGGCCGGTGACATCGAGCGCTACACGCTGGAGAAGCGCTACTGGCGGTCGGACGGAGACGCGGTTTGGGTGTCCGTGAGCGCCTCCTGCGCGCGCGACCGGTCAGGGCGACCGCTCTACCTGATCGCCCAGGTCGAGGACATCACCGAACAGCGTGCCCTACGTGAGCAGCTGGCCCACGAGGCGGTGCACGATCAGCTGACCGGCCTGCCCAACCGGGTGATGTTCATGGACCGACTCGAGCGCTCCCTTCTCGACTTCTCTCGAGGAGGTCGTCCGGTTGCCTTGATGTTCCTCGATCTCGACCGGTTCAAGCTGATCAACGACGGGCTGGGCCATGACGCCGGTGACCGTCTACTGCAAAAAGTAGGGGAGCGGCTCCAGGACGGCTTGCGCTCGGCCGATCTGCTCGCCCGCTTCGGCGGTGACGAATTCACCGTACTCTGCCAGGTCGACGACTCGGATGAGGCGCTGCGGGTCGCCCGGCGGCTGAAGTCCGCCATGGAGCCCCCGTTGGTCGGACCGGACGGTGAGCAATTCGTCTCGGTGAGCATCGGGATCGCCCTGTCGCGTTCGGGCACCACCGATGCGTCGACACTGCTACGACAGGCGGACGTGGCCATGTACCGGGCCAAGGAGCGGGTGTCGGAACACATCGCCGTCTACAGCGTCGGCGATCAGCTCTTGGCCGTGGACAACTTGCAGATGTCGAACGACCTACATCGGGCCCTCGAACGGTTCGAGTTCGAGCTTCACTACCAGCCGTTCGTCGACCTGCAGTCGTTCACCCTGGTCGGGCTGGAGGCCTTGATCCGCTGGCGGCACCCGGTTCGCGGGCATGTTGCTACCCGGCGACTTCATCCCTGCGGCCGAGGATTCAGGCCTCATCGTCCCGATCGGTCGCTGGGTCATTCGGGAAGCCTGCCGCCAGGCCGGGGCGTGGGCGAAAGAGCGCGAGCTTGTCCACCAGGACCGCCATCGACTGAATGTCGCGGTCAATGTCTCGGCGAAGCAGCTGGCCGACCCGTTGTTCGGGCCCTCACTGGCTGAGGCGCTGGATGACTCAGGCTTCAACGCCGATCAGCTCTGGCTCGAGGTCACCGAGGGCATCATCCTCCATGACCCTGATGCGGCCGCGGCCGCCATGCGCGATCTGAGAAGTCTCGGGGTGCATATCGCCATCGACGATTTCGGAACGGGCTACTCGTCACTGAGCTACTTGAAGCGACTGCCCGTCGAGATCCTCAAGATCGACCGGAGCTTCATCGATCAGCTGGACCAGGATGCCGACGACCGGGCCATCGTCCGGGCCATCATGGCGCTCGGGGATTCCCTGGGCCTCGCCGTCATCGGAGAGGGAGTGGAGCGGTCGAGCCAAGCGGCCGAACTGAGCTCTCTCGGTTGTCACGTCGCCCAGGGCTTTCTCTACGGTCGACCTCTCCCGCCCTCGTCGATAGGCGAGTGTCCCACCGACGACCTGGCCGGCTGGTTGGCCGACGTCCACCTCACGGCGGTCTGATCAGTTGGGCGGCGACGCCTCGTCTCAGGGCCTCCGCCCGTTGGGCATGAGATCACCCGTTCCCCACTGGTCGAGGGAGTTGAGCTGGACGTGGTCGCCCGTCGCCTCGACGATCCGGTTTCCACCTATGTACATGGCGGTGTGGTACACGGTGGTCCAGTCAGTCTGGCTGTAGCCCCAGAAGACCAGATCGCCCGCCCGGAGGCTGGTCGATCGGCACCGGCGCCCCGGCCGTGTGGTACTGGTCATCGGCCACCCGGGCGAAGGCGATGCCGTCAGCCTGGCTCCACGCGGCCAGGACGAGTCCCGAGCAGTCGTAGCCTGCGGGACCGTTGCCTCCCCAGATGTAGGGCTTCCCGAGTTGCTGGAGGGCGAACAGCACGGCGCGGTCCCCGGGGTGATTGGGAGAGGAGCACGGCGGTGGTCGGGGCGCTGCCGGCGGCGTCGCCCAATGCGACCTCGGTCCCGCTCTGCTGCACGATCCAGTAGCCATGCCCGGAGCGGATGGGGATCAGTTGCTGCACCGGATCGCCGGGAGTATCGGCCGCCGAACCGTAGAAGGCAGCGTCCCCGAAGGTGAACACGCCTCCGTCGGAGGCCACCAGCCAGTAGCCACGGCCGTCGGGGGTGGGCGCCATGCCGACGATGGGCTGGTTGAGCCGGATGGCCCCGGTCGAGCCGTAGAAGACGGCGTCCCCGAAGGTGAACACGCCTCCGTCGGAGGCCACCAGCCAGTAGCCACGGCCGTCGGGCGTGGGGGCCATGCCGACGATGGGCTGGTTGAGCGGGATGGCCCCGGTCGAGCCGTAGAAGACGCCGTCCCCGAAGGTGAACACGCCTCCGTCGGAGGCCACCAGCCAGTAGCCGTTGCCGTCGGGCGTGGGTGCCATGCCGACGATGGGCTGGTTGAGCCGGATGGCCCCGGTCGAGCCGAAGAACCGGGCGTCGCCGTAGGTGAACACCCCGCCGTCGGAAGCCACCATCCAGTAGCCCCGGTGGTCAGAGGAGGGCACCACCCTGACGATCGGCTGGTTGAGGGGCCCGGCCGGCGACCCGTAGGGAGGTGCTCCGAAGGCGTACACGGAGCCCGACGGCGTGGCCAGCCAGAAGTTGCTCTGTTCCTGGCCCGTGACGTGGGGCCGAGCCGGGTTGGCGCCGGCCGGCGGGCCGGAGGACGAGACCCAGCCCGCGTCGACGCCCAGGCAGGCGAAGGCCAACGACCAGACTGTGATCCGAATGCGGCCCTGCCCCACGCCGCGCTCTCCGTCCTCTGTCCGCATGCCGATGTCTCGGCGTACACGTTGAGTGACGATGCTGCCACTCCAGGTGTCAATTGGGCAAGGTCAATGGGCAAGGATGGTTGGGCAAGGTCGGTTGGGCAAGGTCGGTTTGGCGAGGTCGGGGGCCGAGCTGATCGGTGACGGAGCTGATCGGTGACGGAGCTATTGGTCGGCCCGGAGATCAGGTGGATGGGTGCCCCTGTGGCGATCGGCCGTCAGGCATGGTGCTCGGCCACCGTTCCGCCGTCCCGGACCGGGCGCACCACGAAATCCTCCAGATCCGGGGACCGGGTCCAACGCCAGTAGTCGACCAGGCGCCACGGCGACAGGATGTAGATCCGTCCCTCGACGTTGCGGTACCAGCTGTGCCGGATCGACGGGTGGGACCACACCATGGTGTCGAGCTCGGCCTGCAGCCGCCGGTTGTAGTCGTCGTGCACGTCCTGCCGGCACTCGATGCGACGCCGGGCCCGGCGACCACGCGCCCCGATGCATCCCATGATGTAGCGGATCTGGCACTCGGATGGAAGATCAGGCTTCCGCCGTGCGCCAGGTTGGTGCCCGGGCCGTACAGGCAGAACAGGTTGGGGAAGTTCGGAACGGTGATGCCCAGGTAGGCAGTGGGCCGGTCACCCCACTGCTCGGCCAGGGTGGCGCCGTCCGCGGCCCACGATCTCCATGGGCCAGAGGTAGCGGTTGGCATGGAATCCCGTGGCGTAGACGATCACGTCGACCGGGTAGCTCGGCCCCGTCCTCGCCCACGACCCCATGCGGGGTGATCTCGGCGATCGGGTCGGTGACCAGGTCGACGTCGTCCCGGACCAGTGCGGACAGCCAGCTCCCGTTGTCCTGCAGGGTCCGCTTGCCGAGGCAGACGTAGTTCGGGCACCACCTTGGCCAGCAGCTCGTGGTCGTCGCCGATCTGATCGGCCATCCACTGGGTGAACACCTGCCGCGCGGCATCGTTGACGGCGCTGATCGAACGGTTCTGGTCGGGCCAGTCCGGGTCGACCCGCATGGCCGGAAGGCCCCCGTCGCAGGCCGGCCAGAACAGGAGGAAACGGTACCAGCGGCCGTAGAAGGGCAGGTGCTCGAACGCCCACAGGGCCCCCGGGCCCACCCGGTCGTGGTAGTGGGGATTGGGGAACATCCACGGGGCGGTCCGTTGGAAGACGGTGAGGTGGCGCCACCTGGTCGGCGATGGTCGGCACGATCTGGAATGCACTGGCCCCGGTACCGATGACGGCCACCCGCTTGCCGGCCAGCTCGGTGCCATCGACCCACTCGGCCGAGTGCATGGCGGTGCCCGGCAAACGTCTCGCGCCCGGGGATGTCGGGGAGCTTCGGGCGGTTGAGCTGTCCGACCGCACTGATCACCGCGTTGGCCTCGATCTCCGCTCTCGAGCCGTCGGCGCCGCGCAACCGGACTGACCAGGTCGCGGTCCGTTCGTCCCACCGGGCCCCCACCACCTCGGTGTCGAAGCGAATGTTGTCCGAGATGCCGAACTCGTGCATGCATCCTTCGAAGTAGGCCTGCAGCTCGGGCTGGCGGGCGAAGAACTCCGACCAGTCGGCTGTTCGGCGCAAAGGAATAGCAGTAGAAGTGGTTGCCCACGTCCACCCGACAGCCGGGATAGCGGTTCTCCCACCAGGTCCCGCCGAGGCCCGGCGTTCTTCTCGACCACCGTGAAGGGGACGCCGGCGCCTTGGAGCCGGATGGCGGCCAGCAGGCCCGACATGCCGGCGCCGATCACCAGCACGTGGAAGTCCTCCCGGTCCTGCCGACCGAGCCCGTCTGCCCAGTGCAGGTCCCGGACGTCGGCTCCGTCCAGCTCGAGCTCCTCGAGGAGCATGGGCACGTACTCGTCGGGGACCTCTTGCGCTACGAGGACGTTCATCATCTCGTGGACCAGCGTCGGGCCAGGCGGCGGTGGGAGCACGCAGCCCGAGTCGCGGTAGGCGATGATCGCCCCCAAGGCCTCGGCCCTCACCGCGGCCTGGTCTGGCTCGCTCATGAAGCCCTGGACCTCGTTGAGGTAGATGCCCGTGGGCCGGTGCGGGCCGCGGAGAATTGAGGGGTCGCCGGTCAGATGGACCACTGACATCATCAGGGCGGGGACGCTCACGTCCTGGAGGAAGGTGGCGATGGTGTCGTCGTCCTCGGTGATGGGAGAGCGACCGAGGTGGCCGGCCGGCCCCTGAACCATCGCATGACCCTAGGGCATGATGGGGGATCCGTAGGAGGAGCCGGGGGTCCAGTGAGCCATCCAGGGGTCGAGATGATCAGCGCCTTCCTGTCCGAGTCGGGTCTCGCATCGGGCACAATTGCCGAGCAGCGGGCGGCCATGGCCAAGGCGGTTGGGTCGGTGGCCCCGCCCGAGGGGATCGACGTCGAGTCGGTGGTCCTCGGCGGACGCCGAAGCGAGCGGATGGTCCCCCGGACCGCCCACGACGAGGGGACGGTCCTCTACCTGCACGGCGGCGGCTACTGCACCGGCTCACTGGACAGCCACCGGGGGTTGGCCGGCCGGATCGCCCTGGCGGCCGGGTGCCCGGTGGTCACCCTCGACTACCGGCTCGCTCCCGAACAACCCCACCCGGCCGCGCTCAATGACGCCCTTGCCGCCTACCACGACCTTCTGGCTGGTGGCACCCGGCCCGAACGCATCGCCATCGCCGGCGACTCCGCCGGTGGGGGTCTGACGGTGGCCTCGTTGGTGGCTCTGCGCGACGAGGGATCGCCGCTACCCGCGGCGGCGGCATGCCTCTCACCGTGGGTGGACCTCACACAGACGGCGGGCTCGTACGACTCGGTGGGCCACCTCGACCCGATGATCACCAAGTCCGGGCTCGACGTCTTCGCCGAGGCGTACCTGGCCGGGGCACCGGCCTCGTCACCGCTGGCCTCCCCGGTGTTCGCCGATCTGAGCGGGCTTCCGCCGATGGTCGTCGAGGTCGGGGAGCGCGAGGCGCTGCTCGACGACGCCACCCACTTGGTTGACCGTCTGCGAGAGGCGGGCGGGAGCGTCTCGCTGACCGTGTGGCCAGAGCTCATCCATGTCTTCCAGGCCTTCCCCGGTTCGGTGATCCCCGAGGCCGACCAGAGCATCGACGCCGTCGGCTCGTTCCTCTCCCACCATCTTTTCGGTCCCGACGGGGCCGCCGACTGGCACGGGGAAGACCGAGAGGCCCGGCCATGAGGGAGTTCACAGGAAAGACCGCCGTGGTGACGGGTGCCGGCAGCGGGATCGGGCGGGCGCTGGCCCTGGCCTTCGCCCGCCAGGGGATGCGGCTGGCTGTGGCCGATCTCGACCACCTTGGGCTGGAGCAGACCGCTGACCTGGTCCGGTCGGACCACCCATCCACGGCGATGATGGTCGAGGTCTGCGATGTGAGCGACGTCGACGAAGTCACTGCGTTCGCCGACGCGGTGTTCGCCCGCTTCGGACAGGTCCACGTGCTCTGCAACAACGCCGGGGTGTTCGTCGGCGGGCTCATCTGGGATCGGCCGCCGGCCGACTTCGAGTTCGTGCTCGGTGCCAACCTCTGGGGGATCCTCCACGGTATTCGCGCCTTCGTGCCCCGGATGCTCGCCCAGGGGACGGAAGGGCACATCGTGAACACCTCCTCGGTGGCGGGAATCCTGGGTGCGCCGTTCGAGGCCCCGTACGCCGTATCGAAATTCGCCGCCTTCGCCGCCACCGAGTCCCTGGCCCACGACCTTCAGGCGGTCGGGTCCCAGATCAGGGCGTCGGTCCTCTGCCCGGGCATCGTCGCCACCAACATCGTGGACTCGGATCGGCATCGTCCCGAGCATCTCCGGACGGAATTCACGGACGACCAGAAGTTCGTGACCGACTACCTGGGCCAGGCGGTCGCCAAGGGGCTGCCGCCCAGCGAGGTGGCTGACATCGTGCTGGCGGCCATCCGGACCGAGGAGTTCCTCATCCTCACCGACGCCTCCTATCGCCAGGAGCTCCAGGCTCGGAGCGAGGCTCTGGCCGCCGGTCGCCTTCCGGACCTCGCCGAGTTCACCTGAGGTCTGACCACCGGAGCCGCCCGGGACATGGCCCCGGCCGCCGGTCTCGCTGACGCCGACGCTGACCCGCGGCTGGACCGGACCGAGGGTCAGGCGGTGGTGGCGATACCCCCGTCGACCGGCACGACCGCCCCGGTCACGATACGCGCCCGGCGCGGAGGCCAGAAAGATGGCGACGCCCGCCATGTCGTCGGGCCGTCCGATGCGCTTCATCGGGGCGCTGGCGACGATCTGGTCGCCGAAGGCCTCCAGGGTGGCGGCCATCATCTTCGACTCGAACGGCCCGGGGGCAACGGCGTTGACGGTGATCCGTGGCGCCAACCGCTTGGCCAGGTGTCGGGTGAGCTGGTGGACGGCTGCCTTCGACGCCGAGTACGAATAGGACTCGAGCACCGGGACGTGGATCCCGTCGATGGAGCCGATGTTGATGACCCGGGATGGCTCGTCCGGGGTCGACCCCGCCTCGAGCAGGGGGAGGAAGAACTTGGTGGTGTGGAAGATCCCCTGCACGTTGAGATTGAGCACCCGGTCCCACGACGCCGTGTCGTGCTCGACGAGCGGCACACCCCATGTGGCCCCGGCGTTGTTGACCAGTACGTCCACTCGCTCGTGGCCTTCACCGACGGCATCGGCCAGCTGGTGGGCCCCGGCTTCGGTAGACAGGTCGGCGGGGAATCCCGAACAGGTCCCCACCTCGGAGAGCGAGGCCACCGTGGCGTCGACCGCGTCGGCCTTCCTCGATGCCACGATGACATCGGCGCCGGCGGCGGTGAATCCGGCCGCGATCATGCGCCCGATGCCACCGCGTGCCGCCGGTGACCACCACAACCTTGCCTGATACCGAAAAGAGCTCGTCGGGACGGGTCGATGCCATGCTGTCGCTCATGGCCAGCGACGGTACCCCACCTCGCACGACCGGGCCGATCCGGCTGACGAGGCGGACCCGGCCGGCGAGGGCGACCCGGTCGCCGGGGGCAACGAGGAGCCTCGGATGCAACTGGCGCTGACCGAGGCTCAGAGCGCCCTGCAGAACGACCTGCGTTCGTATTTCGCCCGGCTGGACAGGGAGATCGGCGAAGCGACCTCCGACGAGCCGGCCTATAGCCGCTACATCCGGCGGATGGGCGAGGACGGGTGGTTGGGGATCGGGTGGCCGCGGCAGTACGGCGGATTGGGCCGGGGCCCCGTCGACCAGATGATCTTCGTGGAGGAGTCGCACTGGGCCGGCGTGCCGCTCCCGTTGCTCACCCTCAACAGTGTCGGGCCCACCCTCATGAGCCTCGGAACCGAGGAGCAGCGATCGCGCTGGCTCCCCGGAATCCTGCGGGGCCAGGTCCATTTTTCCATCGGCTACACGGAACCGTCTGCCGGCACCGATCTGGCCTCGTTGCAGACCAGTGCGGTGAGGGATGGCGACAAGTATGTGGTCCGCGGCGAGAAGCTCTACACCAGCGCCATCCAATATGCCGACTACGTCTGGTTGGCGGTGCGGACCGACCCGGAGCTTCCGAAGCACAAGGGCTTGTCTGTCATCGTCGTTCCCACTGATGCTCCCGGATTCCACTGGACCCCGCTGCGCACCACGGCCGGTGAATTCACCAGCTCGACCTACTACGAAGACGTTCGGGTGCCGGCTGCCAACTTGATCGGCGGAGAGAACCAGGGCTGGAAGATCATCACCAACCAGCTCAACCACGAGCGGGTGGCGATCTGTCCGGTCTCGGGCATCCTCCGCGACCTGGCCGACGTGCGGACCTGGGCGACCCAGACGACTCTGCCGGGTGGGCGGCGAGTCATCGACCAGCAGTGGGTGCAGATGAATCTGGCTCGGGTGCAGGCCCGGGCCGAGTTTCTCAAGCTCATCAACTGGAAAGTGGCGTGGGCCGCGGACAAGGGTCTCGACCCGGCGGATGCCTCGGCCACCAAGGTGTTCGGCAGCGAGTTCGCGTTGGAGGCGTACCGTGTCCTGCTGGAGATCGTCGGCCAGGCCGGCTACCTGCCCGAGGGCTCACCGGGCTGCGTGTTGCAGGGAAAGTTGGAGCGAAGCTCCCGAGCTCAGACCATCTTCACCTTCGGCGGAGGGACCAACGAGATCCAACGCGACATCATCGCCATGGTGGGCCTGGGTCTGCCCCGGGGGGACCGCTGATCGCCGGATCCGAGGGGTCGACGTCACGGCGTCCCCGCCGAGCCGGCGAAGCCCGTAGTCTGTGCAGAGGCCCGGACCAGGGCTCATCCACGCCGGGGAGCGGACCATGGACGACCAGGAGATCATCACCCGGATCGGAAATCTTGCCGACGAGGAGATGCGGCTCGAAGAGCAGCATGTGGGCGAGGGGTTGTCGTCGGAGGATGAGGAGCGTCTGCGCAACCTCGAAGTCACCCTCGACCGGCTCTGGGATCTCCTGCGGCAGCGTCGAGCCCTGCGTGGCGCGGGTCGCAGCCCGGACGAGGCCACGCTCCGGAGCGAGGGTACCGTCGAGGGCTACCGGCAGTAGCCCGGCGGGCTGGCGAGACGCCCGCCGCTCAGTGCGGAGTAAGGGTGGCCGAGGTGGGCAGCGAGAGGTGGATGGCGGTGAAGTCCACCGATCCGCCAAGCCGCGGTTGGGCGTAGGCCACCGTGGTGGCCACCAGTTGGAGCTCGAGCTGGGCGCCGGGGTGTCCGGCGAAGACGACCATCTCGAGCGGGACGGTCGTGGTATGGGAGTGGCCGTCCAGGATCACCGGGAAAGGTGTGATCTGATTGCCGAGGACCAGTCCCGTGGACTGGTCGACCAGCTGGGCGAAGACGCGAGTGGGTCGCGGGCCGGGCGGGGAGGTGCCTCGGTAGGTCACCTGCAACCGGGGCGCGCCGATCACCAACGCTGAGCGATTACCGAAGCCGAAGCCGACGTCGACCGCATTGGTGGCCCGGGCTGGGGTGATGGGCGCGACCAGGCTACCGAGTTCCTGCGTGCTCGGTGGGAGCGATGGGAGCGGACCCGAGCCCCCGGTGCCCACCAGGTGAAGTGTGCCCTGGCCGGTGGCCGTGACGGGAGATCCGGGAGGCACGGGATAGCTGTTCGCCGAATAGCCATTCCCGTTCTGGTCGACGAATCGGAAATCCGCTCCGGTGTTGACAGATGGGTTCCTCTTGACATAGCGATCGAGCCAGGCCAGCGTGGCCGTTACCGGGAGCTGCTGATCCCCTGCGGCTGTCAGGCATGCCCCGTGCCCGCCGCAGAACCAGAGCATTGCCGTCGGAACATGACTCGCCTTCAGCACCTGGTAGTTCTCCACCCCTTCTTGCAGGGTGAACAGGGTGTCGACCGTCCCCTGGACGATGAGCGTCGGCACCTTGACCCGGCTCACCAGTTGGCCGGGCCCACGGGCGGCGAACCAGGCCCGCTCGTCGGGGGTGATGGTCCCGGTCTGGTCGCTTGTCCGTTGGGCCTCGCTGACCACCGGGTCGACGTGATCGGCGGTTGAGAGGTTGCTCAGAATGCCCGACCATCCCGACTTCACCGTGTCGGCCTTGTCGAGGCTGGACACCAGCGAATGCCAGGCGATGGTGGGCACGATGGCGTCGATTCGGCAGTCGGTGGCGGCCGTGACGAACTGGATGCCACCCCCGTAGGAGCCACCGACCATTCCCAACCGGGGATCTCCCGGGGCGTCGAGCACCACCCCCGGCTGGGTGGCGACCCAGTTGATGAGGGTGCTCACGTCACGGGCCTCGAAGTTCGGGCTGTCGACCTCGGCATTGCCGCCGGAGCGTCCGAAGCCGCGGGGATCCCAGGTGAGCACGTTGTAACCGGCGTCGCGGAGACTCTTGATCGGGAGCGCACCGAGGATCCCGGTGCCGGTGGTATCGGTGTCCCCCGCCAGGCTCCAGCCGGGGCCCATGAGGACGGTGGGTGCTCGTCGCCCACCAGGCAGGTCGACAGGAAACCAGTGGGCCCGAATCGGCGTGCCGTCGAATGAGGTGATGGTCCAATCGCTGGGTACGCCAGCGACCGGAGTGGCGTCGACCGGTTGAGTAGCACCCGGCTGGTGGCACGGGCCCCGAGAGGTGGCCGCTCCCGTCTCGGTGGCGGGTGAGGAGCTTGCCGCCGGAGTGCTCGAGCACGAGGTCACCGACACCGCTACGACGCCCAGCACGGTGGCAATGGCGATGCCCCATCGCCGTCCGGCCGGTGGGCAGGCTTTCCCCCTGCTGATCACCAGGGGAGTGTCGCATCCAGGCCCCCTCGAGGCAATTGCCCTACTTCTGTCCGACCCGACATCCGTCCTCCGGGCGGGGAGGAGGACGCCAATCGAGCGGGTGAACGGCCAACTCGGCCGGGTGAGTGGTTCTTTGGCGCCGGCCATATCTCCTGTCCGCCGGGCTGAGCAGGGCGTACGTCCAGCTGGAGGTCCCGTTTCCAGTCCTCGGCCCACCGGTGTGACGGTGCCGAATTTCTATGATTAGAACCCGGACAACGGGGTATTCCAATGGACGGAGCCGTATCTGTCAGCCCCAGACTTGGGCGTTTCGCGCCCATGCCGCACGGGTACGGTCAGTAGGACGTCGAGTCCGTCGAGCGGGGATCCGCCGCCCCGCTCCGGACCGGCGCCCTCAACGTGTGGCCTGGCAGCCGCCCTTTGAAGCCGATGACCAACCGGGCCTGGCTTCGTGCCGTCCAGCTGGAACGACGGCCGATAGACTGGCGTCTCGCCCGGGCACCCCGCTCGGGCGATCAAGGAAAGACCTGGGGGTGACAGGCTTCGACTCCGGTCGTCGATTTGGGAGAAGCGAGCCGTGGTCTCCGGAGCCACGTTAAAGAGCCGGAACCAAAAATAAACGCCGAGCCTCAGCTCGCGCTCGCTGCCTAAGAGGCAGTGACGTCCGACCGGCCTCAGTCCTGCGGGTCGGAATCGGGCGACATCAAGCAGGGCTCACCTGACCGGCTGCGCCGACGGGTCGTCAGGGAAAACTCAGTCGGATACGGAGCAGCCCTTGTGCCGGTGAGGGGGCTGCTCCCGACAATCCTCAGCCGGCTGCGCTCGGAGAAGGCCCAATGAGAAGCCGGAGGACGCGGGTTCGATTCCCGCCACCTCCACTATCGCCTGACCTGTTTTCCGGCTCTTCCGGTTTCTGCGGGGTGAGCCAGCTCATGTGACGACGATCGAGTCCAGGACCCTGAAGTTCGGCTTGCCGGCGTAGAGGAGGGCCCGGGTCCGGAAGTTCTCGAAGTTGGTGAAGCCAAAGGCGACCCGCTTCACCCGTTTCAAGAGATTGTTCATACCCTCGGTGGGACCGTTGGAGACCCTGGCGCGGTGCCACGCGACGATGGACTCGAACCAGTTGCGCAAAGTCCGGGCCAGGCGCCGCACCTCGAAGGGGGCCGAGCGCTTCGAACCCACGTCGATGATGTCGCGCAGCAGATCGGCCGCGACCTCGGGGTCGTTGGTCTCGTAGAACTGAGCGACGGCCTCCTTGAGGCTGTAGGCGAATGCCACCTCACCGTCGGAGTCGCCCAGTGCCAAGAGGCCCTCGAGACGCTCTTGGAGCTCGGGATCGTTGGCGGTCGCCTTGATCACCAACAGCTTGCGGGCTTTGTAGAGGGGATCGCCCGCTCGGCCTCGGTGCCCGAGGCGTTGTTGTTGGACCCGACGGCGGACCTGGTCGACGGCCAAGATGGCGTGGCGCATGACGTGGAAGCGGTCGATGACGCGGGTCGCTTTGGGCGTGACCACCTTGAACACAGCGTTGTAGGTCTTGGACATGTCCAAGCAGCCGTAGTCGAGGTTCTCGCGTACATGGTGGGGCTGGGAGCGCAACCAACGGGCGACCTGGGCGAAGTCCCTGGTGGGGAGCACATCGATGAGCGCATGGTTGGCCACGTCGCACACCGTGGTCGACCACGTCTTGTGCTTGAAAGGGCCGGCGCGCACGAAGAGGGACTCGTCGAGTCCGATGGCGGTGGTCTTTTCAGCCGCTTGGTGTCGGCTGCTAGCCAGGCAGCGCCGTAGATGCGCACCGCCGCGTTGATGGCGTCCCAGCCACAGTCGAGCTCACGGGCGAGGTGCCGGACCGTCTGGCCGCCGGCGATCTGCTTGGCCACCCACTTGGCCGCCCACGTGCTGAGCCGACAGCCCACCGCGGCGATCCGGTGATCGTCCAGAGTGAACGAGCGCTCCGGGCACACGGTGTCGGGGCACACGAGGCGGTGCTTCTTCCAGCGCAGCGTGATCGGCACGCCGCCGAAGGGCAGGTCGACGTAGGAGACGACCGGACGGTCCTTGACCCACGCTCGGCCCCCACAGCTCGGACACCACAGCTGGGGATCGGCCTGTTCGATCGTGATCTCGCCCACCGGACCACGGCGCGCGTAGGACGGCGCGCGCACGTCTGTGAAGTCAACGAGGTGGGCGACGATCTCGGTAGGATCGAGGTACACAGAGGCGTGGAGCGTTTTCTTTTTCACACATTGAGACTGAAGCGCCTCTGTGCTTACACGGTGGATCCCCGCTGATGCCTCTCGGCCGCCGCCTGGTCAGGGGCAGGACACCCCGCTAACTCCGGAAGACCCTGTTTCCCGCAGGTCAGGCGGTTTCGCGTCGGGGATCCAGGCACCTAGAGCACGCCGAGCGGCGAGGCGATGGTATTGGAGATGCGGTGGTCGGTTGCGCCGACCGGAGAGCTGGAGCTGACGTAATCCTCGCCTCCGAACACCGTGGAGTAAATCCGCCCGGCGGTTCTGGTGGCGAGCGCCTGGGTTGTCAGGGTCGAATTCGATCCTCCCAGGCTGTTGGCCAATCCGGAATTGTCGGCGATATAGAGGTCTTGGACCCAGAGAGACTGACCCCACTCGTCCAGGACGGAGTCGCTCTCACTGATTCCCATTCGCATCGTTGACTGGACATGGAGAATCAGGGGCGCCCAATCGAGTCGGTAGACCTCGGTGGCGCCCGAGGCGAACATGATCTCGGTCGCCTTGACGGCCAGGAACTCGCGGTTTTCGATGGTCCGTGCCGACCTTTGCCCAGGGGGAATTCGACCTTGGCCACAGGTCCGTGATCGTCAGCATTGAGGGTCGAGAGCGATACTCGGTTGATCGGTTGCACATCATCATCCGTCAGGACGAGCAGGTTCATCAGATTGTCGATGTTCGACATCAATCGCTTGAGATCGGCGCCCATGATCCGACCGTTTGTACCGTTCCACGGCCCCGTCTTCCCACTTCCATTGGCGTACGGTCCCCTGATCCCACTCTCGGAGAACATCAAGCTGAAGGCTTGTATCCCGGGAGGCAGGCCTACCTGCTCCATCCCTCCGTACCCCGGATAGTCGATCCGGGCCGACGAACCGACTCCGCGGGAGCTGTTGGTCTTGAATGGGAACACGCCGACGATCCAGTCAAACGCATGATCGGTGTAGCCGCGACCGACCCAGCCGTTGGGGTTGGGCAGGCCGGAATTCAGCCACAGCCGAGGGGTCTCGGTGCACCCCCCGGCCAAGACGACGACTCGGGCCGTCTCGCTGAAAGTCTCGCCCGTGTTGGTGTCTCGCCACGCGAGACCTTGCACCTGGGTACGTGGGGCCGATGGCAATTGGGAATCGTCTCTCCGATTGCCTATGGCTATTGGACTGTGTCCCAAAGTCGGGCCCGGCAAACTGGTGTCGGTCAGCACGTGGTCGCCGCCGGACCGGCCGGCCTGCATGCGTCCTATGCGCATCGTGCGCTGCCGTCGGAGTTGTATGAGGCGGTGATGTCCGCGGCCACAAAGGGAGGATTGAGCAGGTCGTGTGGGGCCCTCCTGTCCCGCCTGTGACCAGAGGTCAAGGGGGGCGACGCTCAAGCCGATAGCCAATGGGTGAGGGTTCTCCTGCGCCGCCTCGCTCGCCGGTGCTCACTGGCCGTGGTGACCGTACTCGCCGTAGCGGTCATCGGGCCGGCCGGGGTCGGGGGAACACCGGTCCCGCGGACCACGGCGAGAGTCCCAGCGCAGGCGTCGGGCTACTGGCTGGTCGCCTCCGACGGGGGCATCTTCACCTACGGCGACGCCGGCTTCCACGGGTCGGCCGGTGGCATCGCCCTCAACCGGCCCATCGTGGGTATGGCGTCCACCCCTGACGGTGGGGGCTACTGGCTGGTCGCCTCCGACGGGGGCATCTTCACCTACGGCGACGCCGGCTTCCACGGGTCGGCCGGTGGCATCGCCCTCAACCGGCCCATCGTGGGTATGGCGTCCACCCCTGACGGCGGGGGCTACTGGCTGGTCGCCTCCGACGGGGGCATCTTCACCTACGGCGACGCCGGCTTCCACGGGTCGGCCGGTGGCATCGCCCTCAACCGGCCCATCGTGGGTATGGCGTCCACCCCTGACGGTGGGGGCTACTGGCTGGTCGCCTCCGACGGGGGCATCTTCACCTACGGCGACGCCGGCTTCCACGGGTCGGCCGGTGGCATCGCCCTCAACCGGCCCATCGTGGGTATGGCGTCCACCCCTGACGGCGGGGGCTACTGGCTGGTCGCCTCCGACGGGGGCATCTTCACCTACGGCGACGCCGGCTTCCACGGGTCGGCCGGTGGCATCGCCCTCAACCGGCCCATCGTGGGTATGGCGTCCACCCCTGACGGTGGGGGCTACTGGCTGGTCGCCTCCGACGGGGGCATCTTCACCTACGGCGACGCCGGCTTCCACGGGTCGGCCGGTGGCATCGCCCTCAACCGGCCCATCGTGGGTATGGCCCTCTCACAGGGAGTATTGACCGGCATGGATCCTCCTGCTGGCTTCACCAGCAGTCAGCTCATCTTCGAGGACCAGTTCTCTGGCGGCACGCTCGATACCACCAAGTGGAATACGTACTTAGGATCATCGGGAGGAGTCTGGAACGACAATGGCTTCCTTCCGCCTCCGTACAGCGGGCCGACCGTGGGTCACAACAACGTCGCCATGTACAGCCCGAGTCAAGTGTCGGTGAGCAATGGCCTCACTCTCACCGCTCAGCGCAACACGAACCAGTACGCCGGCACCTACCCCTGGATCAGTGGCATCGTGACTACCGAAGGTAAGTTCTCTCTGCCCGCTACCGGCTGGTACGTCCAAGTCGAGGCGCAGATGCCCGACATGACGCAGGGTATGTGGCCCGCCATCTGGTTCATGCCCGATACGGGGACCAGTCCAGTTCCCGAACTCGACCAGTTCGAGGGTGGGATGCTCTGCTACTGCTCGACACCACAGAACCAGGTCGCATCGTCCAACTTCTTCGCTCCCCAGGGGCAGGAGGGGGGTGTCTACAACGGGGGGGTCGACATGGCATCGGGCTACCACGTGTACGGCATCCAGTACATTCCGGGGCAGTCGATCACCGAATACTTCGACGGTAGGCAGGTGTTCCAGGTGCTGGCATCGAGTGGGGTGACGATCACCGCTGGGACCTACCAGCTCATGCTGGAACTTCAAGTCCCCGCGGCGTCAACGTCGGGCTGGCATACCACTCCGACGGCGAGTACGCCGCCCTCGACAATGAGGATCTCACAGGTGCAGGCGTATTCCCTCTAGTCGTATCGGGAGGCCGGAACCGTGACCGGTGGCCCGGGGAATTCCTCAGCTAGCTGGATGCTCGTTACGGACGAGCCGGGTGATTCGCGCCCGGCCCGCTCCCAAAGCCCTGCGTGCCACCCGAAGCTACTTAATCGCTGGTTGACACTTTCCCACTAGATATCCGGCGAGGGTGGCGAGAAGTCCGACACAGATCATCGCCGAACGGGCCATGCCCCAAAAGTCGCCGCCGAGGCCGGACCGTAGACCGTCGAGGACACCATGGGGCAACGTAGAGACGACATATCGACGCTCGCTGGACAGCGCTTGATCGCGGCCGGCTCGCTGAACGACTGCGGCCTTCGATATCCCCTCGGCGTAGCAGCGCCTGAGGAAGTACAAGACCCTCGCACGTTCCACGGCAACGTGGTGGTGAACAATGGCGGGGGGGACGTGGAGCAGCTGCGCTCCGACGAGGACCCGCCGCAGGCGTATGGCAAATTCGGTCTCCTCGCATCCGAGCGGAACCGAGCCGAGCCGTCCCATGGCCGTATCGAAGGATCCGACCATGTCGAAGACCGAACGCCTGAAAGACATAGCCGCCCCGATGAGATTGCGCTGTGGCATCACACGCTCCGGCAGACCCAAGTAACTGCAACCGACCACCCAGTCGAACTCGACTGGGAACCATGGAGGACGGCGCCGTCCCGGCCAGACTGGGATGGCAACCCCGCCTGCCCCCGCCACATCACTGCGATACCGTCCGAGCAGCTCCTCTAACCAGCCGGAATCCGCCTCTGCGTCATCGTCGAGGAATGCCACCACATCGCCACTGGCGAGTCGGACGCCGGTATTCCGCGCACCGGACAGCCCCTGCTGGTCGTCGCTTGCAACCACCTCGATGTCGCTCGGGAGCGAAGACCGGGCCCGCTGGAGCAACTGGTGGTTGTGATCGATGACGACGACGACTTGATCCGGCGGCCGCCGCTGCGCGCGCAGGGATGCGATCGCATTGACGAGCGAGTCCCATCGGCGCTCGGTATAGGCGCATATGACAACCGTCACGGTGCGCGGCGGTCCGGGAGGGAACCGATCCTGCGCAGCTTCAGCCATTGAGATCCGGCGTGACGACGCCCGCCGTGACGCCGCTGAAGTCACGACGACTCGCCCCGCTCGGATTCGGTGGACGGAGTACCGCGGAAGACCTTCATGACGGCAGGCAACAGTACGAGAGCCTCGCCGGTTGCGGCAATCGCCCAACCGACGCAAAGCCCGATCATGCCCCAGAGAATCCCGCCGATTATGGCGCCGACAGCTTCTGCCGACGTCCCGAGCGCCATGATCCGCGACGCCTTTGCGAGGCGGCCCTGTGCTCGGCGGATCGCCACATAGTGATCCTTGACCACGTAAGAAGGGCCGACCAGGATCAAGAGCCGCAAAGCGGTCGTTCCGTTCTCGGAATAGGCGGGACCGAATATACGAAGAGCGATTGGAGCCACGAGTTCGACGACGACGACGATCGCTCCGCACAGGGCTAGTCCGAGTGGAAGCGTCCTGCGAACGTGACGATGTAGCAAACCCTGGTCGCCGGCCTTCTCGGCGAACAGGGCGAGTGCCAGGAGATAAGGGATGATCAGCACAGAAGCGGAAAGTAAGAATGCGCTCGTAAAGTAGGCGACTTGCTGTGGGGCTATGAGTAGGGCCGCGATCAGCGGGACGATGTAGGAGATGGAGTTGATCGACAGATTGAGGACGTGATGGTTGAACGAGAGAAGTCCGTAGCGACGTGTCAGGGCTATTCGATTTCTGAGGCTCCTTCACCGACGCTCGTTGACCTGAGTCGAAGCATGGGGAAGCAGACCACTACCGAGGCAGTGAGTGCCGAAGACCAGGCCAGCAGCAGACCGGTGCTCGTCTGCACCCCGGCAAAGACGAGAATGCCGACGAACACGGGCTTCAGCACGCCGCCAAGGGCCCCTCGGGTGAGCTGTGCCGACCCGAGGTGCAGTCCGATGGCGGCGTTGTCGAACGTGATCGTGGCGACTGTTGCCACCGTTCCGACGACGAACAGGGCGGCAGTGACCGGATCGTGCCCGATTTCCCGCAGGCTCTTGCCGAGGAACGGAGACAGCGCCATGGAAACGACGGAGAGGATCAGGACGACGAAACAAGCGATGGCCATTCCAGTGGTGAACATGGCCCGGCGCGTCGAGTCCTCGAGAGAATTCAGTTCGGCGAGTAAGAGGATAGGGATTCCGAGGACGCCGATGGCCGCGAGGAAGGCTGTCAAGGGACGCTGCCGCCGCGGCGAGACCGACATCCCGGGACGCAAACAGTCGAGTGGCGAGGATCCAGTAGGCCAGGCCCAGCACTGCAGTGGCGCCCTGCTTGGCGACGAGGAAGGCGAAAGTGGTGAAGAGTCGTCTCCGTTCTGACCCTGGCTTCGCCTGGCCACTGGCGAAGTTACTCATGTCGTAGCTCTCACGGGGGCCATGGTCGGTTGGAGCTTCTCCCGATTCAGGGCGCCACGGTGGCGAGGAGCAACGTGGGGCGCACCACCGACTCGGTGGAATTGGCGCCCCTCCGTCGGCCCCAGCGGCCTCGTCGCGTCGGACAGGTTGCTATGGGTGCAAACCATCACTCACTTGCGCTGAGAGGAACCCCGGGATCCGTTGTTGAATCGAGTGTACGGACACGGGAGATGCGGAGGACAAAGAGCCCGGAATCTGGGGAGGACCCCAGGGCTTACGGTGGCATTCATGAGATTGGCAGGACATGAGCGGCACAATTCGAGTCTTCGAGGTTCGGCGAAGGGCAGGAATGCCTCTCCGCGGGCTGATACTAATACTTCGAGCCAATTGGGCTTCGAGCCCTCCTGTGGAAGCTCTTCGCTTCGGACGGTCCCGGCTGCCGGAGACAGGAGATCGTCATCCTTCCTCGCTCGTACTGTATGGGGGTGGGGGAACTGAATGACCTGGCCGTCGTCACGCTGCAGGGGACGTTCATGTGAAGGATCCGATGCCCAGATTGCTAGCCGTCTCTCGTCTTGACGGTTGGGAGACGCAGTGGGATCGATTGGTCGACCGCGCTCCGCTCCCCTCACCTTTCATGCGGTCATGGTGGCTCACCGGCGTTGCCGGCCCTCAACGTCGCTTCCTGTTGGCGGTGGAAGGGGGACGGCTCATGGGCGGCCTCGCCTTGGATGAAAGAGGCTGGCCAGGGCTCGAAGTTCTCCACATGATGGGGAGTGGACGCCTCTGCCCTGACCACATGGATCTGATTGCCGCCCCAGGCGAGGAGGAGGTCACGATCAGCCTGTTCAGGGCCTGGTTTCACCGCCCGCGGTGGACGCTTCCTGGACCTGGAAGGAGTGCCCGGCCACTCTCGGGTGGCCGAGGCCCTACCGATGCCGGTCCGTCGCATTCCATTTGCGGTCGCGCCATGGACCCCGCTGCCCGACGACTCGAAGGCCTATTTCGCCGGTCTCCCATCCCACCTCCGCCGGAACATCCGGCGAGCTTCTGCCCGGCTGGCCGCCGAGGGCGTGCACCATCAATCGAACCGGGGACCGTCAGCCGTCCAATCTCTCGAAACGCTGCGAAAGATGCACGAGGCGCAGTGGGGAGACCGCTCTCGTTTTCTCTCACAACTTCGGCCGGTTTGCCGAGGCCTGCCGCCTGGGAGCCGAGGCCGACGAAGTCGTGGTCCACCAGCTGGCAAACGATGAGACAGTCGTCTCCACTTTGGTCAGCTTCGAGGTGGCGGGTCGTGTAAGCCTCTATCAGAGTGCCCGGCTGACGGACTCCCGCTGGCAGAACGCCATGTCCGTCCTGCTCAATGCTGTTATCTCCGACGCCTGTGACCGCGGCTTCAGCGAGATGGACTTTCTACGTGGTGACGAACCGTACAAGGATGGATTCGCCCCCAGGAGGAGACAGCTGTTCAGGCTCCTCGCTGCCAGGGGGGCAACCGGGCGGCCGGCACGGCTGGCGAGGTCCGTAGCTTCCACAACCAGGGGGATGACCGAGGACGCCGTTCGTGCCGGACGCTCGGCCTTTGGTCGGGTGAAACCCGGGCGTTAGGCCGTATTGCGCACCTCACCTTTGCCCGGCGACTCCGCTGCGGGCTCTGGCACTGGCGATCCCGGAGCGAAGTTGGGCGGCCGTTCTCAATATTCCGATGGCGGTCGTCTTGGCGACGTCGGCGACTACCGACCTTCCGGGCGGCCGAGGGTTCAGATGAAATCGACGCAGATGGGAGTTGAAGTCTTCGATTCTGCTGTCTCGCAGCGTCGCGGTCGTGAAGTAGGTGAAAGTGATCGAGATCGAGATGGCCGGATCGTTGTGAACCCAGTGCGGCACAAGGGACGGCATGTACACCCCGGGTCCGGGTGCGAGGACAAAGCCGTCAGCTCCGCAGGCATCGACTCGATTCGTCCATGAGACCCGTCGAAATACCGGTCGATCTCGTGCCGACGGGCGGCCTCGTCTCTCGAAACGACCGATGCTGACCCTCTTGGACCCACTGACCTGCACCAGCAGGCTGTGCTCGATGTCGAAGTGAACTGGGGTAACGGAGCTTGGGGAAGAAGTCAGGATGAATGCCGCCCGCTTTCGCATCTCCCCGTCCCGGTCGAGCATACCCAGCTCGAGCTCATCCAGCGTCGTGTTCATCATTTCTGCGTAGGCGGGTTCGTCTTCGACGTTGAGCAGGGTGAGCCATGAGTTGTGCTGCTCAGATTGCGAATCACGTCTCCAGGCCGCTCCAAGATCCCCTTGGGGGGCCCACCTCGGGAACAAGCAAGGGTTGAGCGGCGGTGTCGTAGATCACTGATTGGGGTAGGCGCTCAGCCAGGTCGGCAATCGACTCGAGCTGCATCCGGGGGTCCAGGTGCAGATCATGGACAAATTCAGTCGGCCTCGTGGGGAACACGCCACCGAAGGGAATCTCGTCGAGAGCCGGGGATAGCTGCTGGACTGGACGTATCACCAACACTCACCTCCGAGGTCCACTCCAGATGTTCCGTCAAGTGGAAGTTGTCAAAATGGACATTACCTCGACACCTTGGGTGACAACGAGGTCGCCTCGTCAGCACGTCTCCGGAGGCCTGCATGCTGTGTGGCCGGGCAGTCCGGTTTGGGTCGCCGTCGGTCGGGGGTCCAGACCGGTCAGGAGAGGAGCGTCAAGGTCTGGCTTCGACGGCCTGGCCGTAGACCCTCAAGACGTCATTTGCGCAGTCGTCCCAGGTGCGGAACTCGGAGGCTGAGGCCCCTGGCCCGGCGGCCACGCGCCCGAGAACGGCGGCCAGTACAGCGGGGGGGGAGTCGAGGGGAACTGTGGTGACGATCCCTCCTTGGGCCAACTCCGTCAGTCCCGACGTAGCAGCCACGACGACCTTCCTCCCGAGGGCAAGCGCTTCCAGCAGGGCGACAGGGTGCGCCTCGTATTCGCTGAGCAATGCGACCACATCGCTCGAGCGGATGAGAGTACCCAACCCCATCCGATCCGTCGAGTCGAATGCAGTGAATGTCACGGCGTCTTCGACACCGAGGCGAACGGCGAGACGGCGAAGCTGTCGCTCATAGGTCCCTCGGCCGATTATGGCCAAGTGCGCGCCCGGTGCCGTAGTGAGGAGGGCTGGCATCGCGGCGATGAGCCGGTGGTGACCCTTGTAGCGTTCCAGACGTCCGACTGAGCAGATGAGTGGAGAGCCCGACGCCTCGGGCTCTCTGTCATCAAAGGGAAGGGGTTCGGCACCATTCCGGATCAGGCGAATGATCTCCGGGTCCACCCTGAGGCGGCGAGCGAACAACTCAACCTCGTAGGTGCACACCGCGATGAGTGCCTGCGATCGACGGAGAAGTGGTCGGAGTGCCGACCATTGAGCCCCCGTATGGTTCTACGCAGCCGGCTGGAATGGCCTCCGGTGTGGAACGTGACGACGGTCGGGATTCTGGCCCGCTGAGCGACCGCCAGCGCCATGGGGGGCACAAGTGTGTGCACCCCCTGCACGTGCACGAGTTCGTAGCCCCCCTGGGTCACCTCACGGGCGAGCCCCGGCGAAGCGTACAGGTCGGTCGAGCGTGGTCGGGCGGGGAATCGGCGGACGACGAGCTCGCCGCGTTGCTCCACGGGGGGAAGCCGCCCACTCACATCAGTGGTGAGCACCGTGACGTCGACCCCTCGGCGAGCGATTCTTTGCGCCACCTCGCTCACGTGCACCTCGGTGCCACCGAGTTGCGGCGCAAAGCGGGACGCGACCATGGCGACCCGTAGCGAGTCGACCGACTGACCGCTCGCTCGGGTCGGACAGCCGGTTTTCAGGCTCATCCGAGTCTCCAGCGCTGCAACTGGGCTCGAAATCGCGCCCGTCCCCAGTCCATCACCAGGCGTCGCGGGAGACGGTATCGGTCGGTTGACGGATCGACGTTGCCGGGGAGAGTTGTACACGCCGAGTCGAATCCAGCCAACCGCACCGCGTCGACAGTTCTGTCGTCGAAATCATCGCGGCGACCGAATGGATATGCGAAATGGGAGACCCTTCGGTCGAGCAACTGTTCGAGCTCCTTCTTGGAAGCAGAGATGGTCTGCAGCTGCTCTTGGTCTGAACGATCCTGTAGTCGGACGTGATCCACCGTGTGCGCACCGATCGTGACCAAGTCGGCGGCACCGAGACGGAGGAGCTCGTCATGGGTGAGAGGGAGGGCGTCAGGAGGAGCGGTCGAAGTCACCGACCATTGCTCTGACGCGGCGTCAAGGGCGCACTCGATCTGATGGACGGGAAGAGGCAGTAGGTGGCTGCGGATTGCCCGGAAGTCCGCATGAAGATCACCCGTCCCAAGCGGGATCTTCCGGGTGCTCCCACCGACCTGGATGGAAAACTCACTCGGTCCTTTCGGACGAGACCGGAGCAGAGCACCGAGACGATCCCACCAGAATCCCTGTCTATCCCCAAGCATGCCGGTTGTGACAAAGACGGTGATCGGTATTCCTTTTTCTTTGACGATCGGCAGCGCAACATTCAAGTTGTCGCTGTATCCGTCATCGAAGGTCACGACCACTCTCGGGTGGCGCGATGGCCTCGACAGGTCGGAAAGGGATGAGGGTTCTCGCCACCGGGCGATTTCTTCAAGATGGGCAGCAAAATGTCTAGGCTGCACGCAGAGATGGGATAGATCCTCCACATCGTCCGCGATTCGGTGATAACAGAGAATGAGCGTCAGGTTTCGCTGGGTTGCGACGCGCACCAGGGCATTGTGACGTGCTATCCCCATTGCGATGCCCGAGAGTCGGTGCTGGGCCGGTTGACGAGATGTGAGTTAGGCGGAACAATCCAGCCGCGCCGCCTCCCGAACTGATTTGCACCTCGGAATGTCAGGCAGCATCTCTCAACTCCAACCTGCGTTGCCGCCTTCATGTGGTCATGATCGCACCCGGTAGACCCTGATGCCACACGGGTTGCGCTATCGCTTTGTCGAGCTCTGTCCTCGACGGGATTCGGCTGGACCTGCAGCCAATTCCGGACAACCTTGAAAGGCGTCCCACATCGAGGCGCAGAGTTGGTCGATCTTCGGACTGAGCGCTCCCATCGAGGCTGCTCCTCCCCGTGATCTCACCCTGGGAACGGTCGACCGCACCGGGAGCGCCACCCCGATATGACTCGAAAGAGAGCGGACCACATCCTCAGGACTATCGCAGACTCGCTCGTAGCGCAGGATCCGAATCCGCTCATCCTCGGACAGACGTTGATCAAAGTAGAGCTGGTTTCGAGTCCACCAGAACAGGGCGGCGGCGTCGAGCGGCTCAAGCCCGTCTCGAAGGAGCTCTACGACCCGCTCCCGGGTCTCATCGGTGGCACCTCTGCAGCGCCAGTTCATAGAGTCTCCGGCAAGGAACGGCTCCAGGTCGCGGTGGGCGTTTCCCAGACCGAAGCGCCGCAGGTTGGACTGCGACACGTCAAGGTAATGACGCAGCATCCAAATCCCATTGGCACGGCCAGCAGTGTCAAGGAGCTCGGCGGCACGGTAGCTCTCGACGAGAGGCTTGACCGCGACCACCTCAAATGGGAGAGCCCGAATACGCCGAAACACGATACTGCCCTCTTGCCAGGCGGTCTCATTGGGGTCGTCGCCGACGAGGCGGCGATCATGCTCCTCCATTATCAGGACCCGCCAGGATCTGTCGAGAAGGGTCTGCTGCACCATTGTGGTACCCGATCGTTGGCACCCGAAGATGAAGACGACAGAGCGCCGGTCCCGCGGCGTGCGGGCGACGGAGCGGACGAGGAACTTGGTCTTCGACCGAATCCTCCGATTGATCAGTCGCTCATCGTCTCGCCTGTCGGAACCCCCAAACCGACCTGCGGACAGCTCTTCGGTCGACAGTTCGGGTTGGCCTACCTGGGACGACCCGATAGCCCTTTTGGCCGAGGCCTGCAAACGCCGAATGAACCCCATAACCCCCTCGACATTAGAGTATCAAACTGATAAAGAGCCTCTGAATCGGTGAGCTTTGCTTTGTCACATCCTGAATCTCGGTTGATTGGCGGGCCCAACCTGGCAAATGGGTTGTTGCTGGCCACGGTGGACGTGGGACGACATCATCACATTTGACGACATCATCAGTCGGGCCGGCGCGGGTGGACTGCTGCAGTCCGAAATCACTGCTGCGTCACCCGCGATCCGGACGAGACGAATCGCCTCGACGTCGATTGCGTCGGCTCAGGGCAAAACCGGCAATGAGGAAGGCGATTCCGACAGCACTATGCGCCCGCTCCTCGCGACGCGAGGCGGGTCGGATGTCGACAGGCTGTGGAGATCCGTCATGGCTTGGGATTGCGCCGGATGGTGGGGCTGTCCGGGTACCGGCGAGGATGATCAGCAGCAAGAGTGCCAGGCTCCCGAGGCCGACAACGGTCGGCGGTACCGGGGTGGGAACCACAGCCGTAGCTAGAACCATCCCCGCCACCATGGTGCCGACGATCCACCTGACAAAGACTCGGTCGGTGATTCGCTGCCGACCTCGACGCCGCCGGATGCGAACAAACCCGACGATTGCCACCGCGATGGCCGCGGCCAGGACAGCCGGATCTGTCCCCGTTGCTCCGGTGCCAGGTCCGATTGATGGTATGGGTGAAACACCCAATAAGCGAGACACGTCGTAGACCTGAATGGGACCGTTGTCGTAGACGCGATCGATACCAGGTACCGAGTCGAATTGCTCAGTTCGGCGGCAGTGAGGCGGGTGCCGGGTTTGGCCTCCCCCGTCTCGAAGTAGGTCCCGAACAGTGGTAACGATGAGGCCAGCCGACGGTCAACCACGATGTACCGGATGCGATCCTGGCGGATGAGGCTGAGGTCAGAGTGGTCGAACTGACTGCTAAAGAAGAGCGGCCCCGGATTGACGAGACCGCTGATGCTCGTGACGAAGTTCAGGTCGGCGAAGTCGGCCAGCAGCGCTCCGTTCTGCCGGTCGGCTGCGACGTTCGCTCCGGCAGCCATGTGAGCCGAGGCCCATTGGGCCACCGCAAGGGAAGGAGCGCTGAAGGAACGCTGATTGGCTGCGACCAAATACGGACCCGGCACATAGGTGATGTCAGGTCCGGAGCCAAAAATCATGCTCCCCAGGAAGCACACAGTAGCGATCAAGATGGTTACGGCGCACTCCAGAAGAGTCCGTTTCTTGGATAGGCGGATGGCGAGCCAGCCGCCGATCACGATGGCCATGCCGAAGAATATGAACGTGGTGGTCCGCTCTCCCACCTGGGAGCTCCCGGTTGAGAGGCTGCCCAACATGGCAAATGGATAGGCGGCGGCTACCGTCACCGGTAAGAATCGAAGCGCGCCGCCTAGGGCCGTACGCTTCCGGATTACGGCGAGCACGGACGGGCAGAGGAGCAGGCAGAAGGAGGCTGCGGCGGCCAACATGACCACGATCTCCCAGAACGAGGAGCCGCCCTGGCTCGAGTCAGTGTGGAACAGCGGTCGACTGTTGTGGTGGTGCCCAATTGCGGAGCTGAAACCATTGGAGGCGTCGCTGAAGATAGGCCCCAGGTACGAGACGAGGTGGCTTCCCACGAATGCGCTCCATCCCAAGACGAGGACAATGCTCGCCGCGGCGGCAAGTCCGATCGATCTGGCCTCCTTTGGGCGTCCATCCATCCACAGCCCCACCGCCCAGACGACCAGGAGGCCGGCCGTGAGCAACGCGGTGAGGTGGTGCGTGACCACCAGAGCGGCCATGCTGGCCAGAGCGAGTAGGAAGTCGCGGTGAGTATGGACGGAGGCCCGCCGGCTCGCCGCGGCGGGCGACGCGGGCCGGTCGGGAACGAGCGTTGAGGTGGCTACCGAGGCCCGCGCGTCAAGCGAAGACAGCAGAAAGTGAACCGTCGCAACGGCAAACGCCAGCGCCAAGGGACCGTAGTCCCAGGAGGCGAAGGTGTAGAACGATGGATTTGCCACGTAGACAAGCACGCCGACCCCGGCCGCACGCGTCGAACGGCACACCCGTTCGACGACGAGGAACACGCACAGAACCAGCACCACCCGCTGCGCCAGCACCACGAGCAGCTGGGCGAGCACTACCGGCAATCCCGTCATCCATTTGACGGCGACCGTCAGCAATTCCAGTCCCGGATAGTAAGGGCTGACCGGAAGGATGCTGTTGTGGACCAGGAGAGTCCTGCTACCCAGGTAACGGTCCAGGGTGGCACCATGGATCAGCTCATCGAACCAGTCGAAGATCAGCGGACTGCGTATGTAGTAGGAGGCAAGCAGCCCGACCCCGAGGACCAACGACACAGCCACCCGCTCGGATCTGGCAGCGGTAGCGCTGGTGAGGCGCCATGCGCACGGCGCGAAGATCGTGACAAGCCCGGCAAAGAACATCGGGAGCGCCGGCGCCTGGTGGCCGGTCCGGGCCAGTGCGTCCCCAAACCCTGTCACGAACAGTCCGACGCCGACGAGGGCGACGACGGTGCCCAGTCGCGAAGGGCTCGATGTGGCAAAGGACAAGGGGCTGTCGGGCACGTCCCGAACAAGAAGTGGCGCGGCTTTTACGTCGAGCTGATCCACCGGACGCACCCTAGAGCGCAGCTCTCCGGTCCATCACGCCCCCATACCGTCGTGCCGTGAACCCGTCCCCAACAGTGACGGTGAAGTGTATCTTGCTGGACCCCCCGGCAACCTCCGGTTGGGAGGGCGCTTGCATGGGAGTGATGCTACGGCGGGGCCGCCAATCAAGGGTTCGAAGATTGCCTGCACGCCAGACATGGTTGCTGGAGCCCCGATCAGTCCCAATCCAAGTTCAAGGGTACGGCTAGGGCTTCCCGCCGGGGTTGCCGGCCACGGGGATGACGTCTCGAACCGCCTCTCGGTAGACGCTTTCGACTTGGCTGGCAATGGCCGAGGCCGTGTAGGCGCGGACCCGCTCGAGCCCGTTCCGTCCCATGGCCATCGCCATGGCCGGATCCTCGATCATGGAGGTCAGCGCCCGGGCCAGAGCAACAACGTCACCTGGTGGAACCAGAGTTCCCGTCACGCCGTCTTCGACCAGATCGACGATCCCACCGCTTGACGAGGCGACAACAGGGCGGCCAGCAGCCATTGCCTCGAGTACGACGGTCGGACAGGCGTCAAGCACGATTGACGGGACGATGACCACACGTGCCGCTCGCAGGAGTTCGACCACGGCATCGGGTCGGGTCAGACCCAGGAGCTCGACGCCGGGTGGCCGATCCACAGGGGCGTCGGGTTGTACCGTTCCGGCGAGAACGAGCGGCGGCGCGTGCGGGATTTGCCGGTATGCGGCGAAAAGCACACCGACCCCTTTGTCCATGGTTACGTCTCCCACAAATGCCATCGGTCCGTCGGGACGGTCAACACTCACAAGCGAGGCGGGATCAACCAAAATGCCGTCGGGCACGAAATTCGGGATCACCTCGTAGCGTACGGATCTCGTCAAGTTGGTACGAGCGGCGACAACGGGACTCACCGGAACGAAGGTGGTCACGCCCTTCTTCCGAGCGTGGCGCCCGGCTAGGTTGGCCAACGCCACGCCGGGACCGATGACTGGCCCGTACATCGCTGAGGAACAACGGACGCAGGCAAGCGGCGAGGGTCCGGCGCAAACGCGTTCACCCCTCATCATTCGCTTCGTAGCGCACACGTGGCTGTAGTCGTGCAAGGTGAGAACCACGGGAGTGCGGGTGTGACGGGCGGGTCCGATGAGAGAGTTCACAATCCAGTCATGGGCGTGCACCACGTCGAACCGGCGACTGCCGAGCAAGCGAATTATCCCCGCTCGCAGCTCGGGGTCGGGTAGCGGCGGTGCATGGGGGCGATTCGGAGCTTCATAGACACGGGGAACGCGCTGAGAAGTCGTACGGAGTCGGTGAACCACAACTGGGCCGTCCCTCGTTGTCCCGTGGTCGCCACTCGTGGCGATGGTGACCAACTCAACCTCATGGCCGCGGGCGGCAAGTGCGTGCGCCAAGTCTCGTACATGGCGCTCCTGTCCGCCTCCACCCGGGGGGTAAAACTGGGTGAGCATCAAAACGCGCATTGAGCCAGTAACGCTACTGCAGCTGGTTGGAACCCAACCCACCCGACACCTCGGTGCCAGCATCGCTCCGCCGCCCCGACCAGGCTGAAAGGACCTTTACGAATGGCACGATTAGGCTCCCGCGGGAGTGCTGTAGGACACTGTGAGGCCGACTGATGTCAGCGTCGAACACCCGGACTCCGGAGCTAGCGACAGTGGGTGAAGTACCGACACAGGCTGGTCGTTCGCGCTCTCAGATTCTGCTCGGATGCATCGGACTGGTCCTTCTCGCCACCGGGGCCCTGCTGGCAACCGTAACGGCCCGAAAGGAGTGGAACCCTCCCCTCGAACTGTCTGTCATCCAGGGACAGGTCAGCCAACCGGTCGCCAACGTGAATTGGGGCTCAACGGGTCCGATGGTGGCGCAGCTCGAGGTTGTTGCCGAGGGCAAGGTCCTCTGGTCATCGCCGCTCTCACGCAACGCTGTCGTGCAGAGCATCATCCTCCCGACCGGCCTCCTCGGTGCCGGGTCCCGCGTGCTTCTCGTGTCGAAGGGTCATACCCTGCGCCGGGTCGACGGCTGATGAGCCCGGGATGTCGCACATCTCTCATCGTGCGTGCACGGAGCATCGCGTGAGTCTCGAGCCTCTGTCAGCCTGCAAGCGTCGGCGCCGCTCGAGTGTGGGAGTCATTCGTGAAGATCTTTCCCGGGCGAGCGTATGAAGCGTTGGATGCGGTTCCTGCAGAAACGCCGAGTTGTGGTTGTTGGCCTAGCGGTCCTGATCGGCATCCTTGTCCTGGAGCCGTCGGCCATCCCGACGGTCAATTCAACGCCGAGCCCGAGGCTGCTCTTCTCCGACAAGTTTGACGGATCATCGCTCAATAGATCGAAGTGGAACACCTACATTACGAGCCGTCAGGCGAATGGTCACCCTTGGACTGATCCGCGGCCTGCAAAAGTTGGAAACGGCGTCCGGAACGGGTGCAGTTATGGGGCTGAGTATTTTCTCCCCAGTCAGGTGGGCGTCGACAACGGGCTCAACCTGACGGCATCGCGGATGTCCACGTCGGGTTGGTGCAACCAGACGGCCTCCGTGGCTTCGTTCGGGTGGCGGTCAGGTGTGGTGTCCACGTACAACCATTTCCAATTCAACGGTGGCTACGTGTCGATAACCATGAAGGCTGCGCCGGGGGACGGGATGTGGCCAGGATTGTGGATGCTGCCCGGCCCAGGTGGAACTCATGGGGACGACTATGAGATCGACCTGCAAGAAGGTGGCTTCGCTCCACCGAACCCCGCAGGTGAGACATATGCCTGGAATCTGCACCGGGGTTCGAACACGTGGGGTGGCAGCATCAAAACGGGCGTTGATCTCAGCGCCGACTATCACACCTACGGCCTGGATTGGATCTCGGGCCAGTCGCTTACCTGGTATCTGGATGGTAAGAGGATGGCGAAGCTGACGAGCGCGCAGGCAAGCATTCCGGATGAGCCGATGGAGCTCATCATGGATCTGGCTGTGGCAAATACGAGTGCGTCGGGTTGGCACCAACCGTACGACTCGACGACCCCGTCGCCGTCCGCAATGCACGTGTCGAATGTGCAGGTCTGGTCGGCACCGCCTTCGTGATCTCTACCCGATGGTTCGATTGATGGACCACCTCCCGCTGGACGCCTCGAGCGCAATCATGGCTGACCACCGGCCGATGGCGCCTAGCCCGGCCGGCGATCTCCGCCGTCCGTCTGTCGCCGGGCCCCGGTGTCTTGCCGGGGAGGCCGACCGGCGCGCAGCTCGCCGATGCATTCGGTGCAGAGACGACCGTATGCCCGGCCCGTGCCAAAGGACTTCCGGTCGGCCGCTGAGACCCTCGACACCGGCCCTCTCCACCCACACCGGTGGCAGGCACCTTGGAACTCCTTGGAAGACACCTTGCTGTCATTGCCGTCGCTCATGGCGATTGGTCTCCCAACGAGTCGAACGTTGCCCGCATCCCTGACATCGGTCGAATGTGAAGAACCCTTGACGACAATGATGACATCGCCCAGCCCGAGGTTGGTGGCAATCCTCGGGGAGGAGATGCCCTGATCAGCCCGCCGGTCGTGCCGGCCGGGATTATTCGAGGCTGCCGCGGCGGGCGGGGTGGGTCGAAGCAGACGGTCCCCATCCCGGACCCACCAGGACCCGAGCCCATGGCGGCGGTCCCGTTTCTTGGTGGTCGGAAGGCGAACGGCACTCCCTATCCAATATTGACGAGGCCGGCCGTCGAAGACCACCAGCGGAATCAGGATCTCACTGTAGGCGCGACGGCCGCCACCGAGAATGAACTCCGGCGCGGTTAGGGATTGCCGAGGAGGTCGGGAGGACCAGGGACCAAAAGGCGGGAGGCGCAGGGACCGGTGCAGGACCGGAAGGTGGCTGACTATTGTCTGCCGTGGCGTCCTGTCTCTTGTCTTGTGGGTGCCATTGATCGCAAGGGCGACCCGGCGTCGGCGGGGATCGAGCGAAGGGGAACAGATCGTCATGGCGCTTGGCGAGGTCGATGGGCACTCCCGGCGAGCTGGTGGAGAGCGGCGTGCAACGGCGACGGTCAGCGTGGTCATTCCGGCCAAGAACGAAGCCCACAACCTGCGGCGCGTACTACCGGAGTTGCCTCTCGGTGTCTACGAAGTAATTCTGGTTGACGGCGACTCTTCCGACGACACGATTTCCGTCGCACAGCAATTGCATCCGGGCATTTCGATTGTGGGGCAGACCCGGAGAGGCAAAGGAAATGCACTTGCCTGTGGGTTTGCTGTGGCCGCGGGAGAAATCATCGTGATGCTCGACGCCGACGGATCGACGGATCCTGCCGAGATTCCCCGATTCGTCAATGCCCTCGAGCAAGGTGCGGACTTCGCCAAGGGATCTCGGTTCCTGCCCGGGGGTGGCAGCAGCGATATCAGCCGCATACGCCGCTATGGGAACTTCTGGCTCAGCGGGATCGTGAACCTCCTCTATCAAACGCGCTACACCGATCTCTGCTACGGATACAACGCCTTTCGCCGCGAGTGCCTCAATGTGATGGACCTCGACTGGAGGGACGCCGATGGCGTCGACCGGAACACCATGCTGTGGGGAGACGGGTTCGAGGTCGAGACGCTGATCCACGTGCGGATCGCCAAGGCCGGGCTGAAGGTGGCGGAGGTTCCCAGTTTTGAACGCAGTCGCTGCTTTGGCACCAGCAATCTCAATGCTTTCTCAGACGGGATGCGGGTACTGAGAACCATCCAGGCGGAACGCAGCCGTAGTAGTCGTCGTGCCCCGGAGCGATCGGTGGCCTCCGAGACCGCCGCCAAGATGTGATGTCCCTCGGGATCCCTTCACCCGACCGTCGCGTTCATGTGCCTCGCCGCCCTTTGGCGACGGCACGGGCCTCTCGCGCCGCTTCCCGGTCGGCGTCCCGGCTGGCGATGGCATGGCGCTTGTCGTATTGCCGGCGACCTCGGGCCAGCGCCAGTTCCACTTTGGCTCGGCCGTCCTTGAAGTAGATGGACAGTGGGACCATGGTGAGCGACTGCTGTTGGGAACGCCCCATCCATTCGTCGAGCTGGCGGCGGTGGAGGAGCAACTTGCGGCGCCGATCGGGTTCGTGGGCGCCGAACCCGTTGGCTTGGGCATACGGCGGAACGTGGACCCCGAACAACCACATCTCCCCGTCGATGATCCGCGGATAGGCGTCCTGGAGCGCGATGCGGCCGGCCCGGAGTGATTTCACTTCGGAGCCTTGAAGGACCAGCCCGCATTCGACGGTGTCGATGATCTCGTAATCGTGGCGGGCGCGTCGGTTGGAGGCCACCGTTCGATTGGCCTCGGGTCGGGGCGCCCGGGCGGGGGTCTTGGCCGAACGCGGACGACCGGTCACCCGCCCGCCCCCCTTTCTTGTTCCAGCCATAGACAGGGAACGTAGTCGCCCGTCCCGATGCTCCTGTCCTCTAGCGTTCAACTCGCCATGCTTTCGCTCACCCGACCGGTGCACGATCAACTGGTGGCACACTGCCTCACCGGGCTGCCCGACGAGGCCTGTGGCCTGCTGGGCGGGGACCCGGACACGGGTGAGGTCGCCACCTGCTATCCGACCAAGAACCTGGCGGCGTCGGCCAAGCTCTACACCGTCGACCCGAAGGAGCACCTTCGTGCCGATCGCGAGGCGGAGGCCGCCGGCCGCTCCATCATCGGGGTGTTCCATTCCCACACCCACACCGAGGCGTACCCGTCGCCCACCGACGTGGCCCAGGCTCCCGACCCGACGTGGCACTACGTCATCGTGTCGCTCCGGGACACCGAACCGGTCACCCGGAGCTACCGGATCGTGGATGGTGAGGTCATCGAGGAGCCGGTCAGGCTGCGGCCCATCGAGGGACTCCGATAGAATCTGGACCTGATAAGTCAACTTTGTCGGGGTGGCCCCTGGCCGAGCTCTGCTGGTCCCGGCGACGCCACGCCTGGTCACTGAACCGACCCGGTGAGGAGCGGCTGGATCGTCGCCTGGGTGGCCTGACTGCCGGCAGGGAACATGAATTCAGAGGAGATCCCGTGACCGTCCAGGTGCATCTGCCGACCGTCCTTCGGCTCCACGCCGGAGGAGCCAAGACCGTTCCGGCCCGCGGATCGACCGTTGGTGAGGTGCTCGTCACCTTGGTGGAGGAGTACCCCGGTCTGAAAGGACAGGTCGTCAACGACGACGGGACATTGCACAAATTCGTGAACGTGTATCTCAACGACGACGACATCCGGTACCTGTCGGCGCTCGACACCCCGGTCGAGGACACCGACGAGATCTCGATCCTGCCGGCCGTGGCCGGGGGGGCCGGCGGGGACCTCGGGCCCGGGCTCCCGTGACCCTGCACGGCTCCGTGCTGGAGCTCATCGGCAACACTCCGCTGGTGGACATATCCCAGCTCAGCCCCAATCCTGGTGTGCGAATGCTGATCAAGCTGGAGGGGCAGAACCCGGGGGGCTCGGTCAAGGACCGGATCGCCCTCGCCATGATCGGAGAGGCGGAGAAGGACGGGCTGCTCAAGCCGGGCCAGACGCTGATCGAACCTTCTTCAGGCAACACCGGGATCGGCATGGCCCTGATCTGCCGGGTGAAGGGCTACCACCTGAAGGTGGTGCTGGCCACCAACGTCTCCATCGAGCGGCGCCAGCTGCTCGAGTCGTGGGGGGCGGAGATCATCGAGTCTCCCGGGGCCGAGGGATCCAACGGAGCGGTCCGGCGGGCCCGCCTGCTCGCCGCCGAACACCCGGAATGGGCCTTCCTCTACCAGTACGCCAACCCGGCCAACCCCAAGGCTCACTACGAGGGAACGGGACCCGAGATCTGGCGGGACTGCCCCGAGGTGACCCACTTCGTGGCCGGGCTCGGAACCTCCGGGACCCTCCTCGGGGTCGGCCGGTACCTCAAGGAGCAGAGCCCCGAGATCAAGGTGTGGGCCATCGAGCCTCCGGCCGGCGAGATGGTCGACGGCCTGCGCAATCTGGACGACGGGTACATCCCGCCCATCTTCATCGACGGGCACGGTGCGGAGCTTCTCGACGGGAAGCGCATCGTGCGGCCCCGTGAATCCATCGAATGGACGCGACGGCTCACCGAGGTCGGGATCTTTGCCGGTCTGTCATCGGGAGCGGCACTGGCCGGCGCGGTCAGGACCGCTCGTACCATCGATACCGGCGTGGTGGTCGTCGTCTCGGCCGACGGTGGGTGGAAGTACCTGTCCACCGGCGCCTGGACCGACCCGCTCGACGTCGTCGAGGAACGGGCCAAGCTCATCACGTTCTTCTGACTTCTGACCGGTGGGGTGGTGGTCGTCCGGGGCGACAGTGCGGTCGCAGCCCCGGGGGCCGGGAGTGGTCATCCACGCGCTGGGCTACTCTGCCGACACCACCGGTGGCAGCCCGCTATCGACGTTCTCGGGCGGGGCCGACGAGGCCCGGGCGGTGCACCAGGGCCGGGTGGATCAAGCGGCGTCGGGGAAGGGATGCAGAACGGTGAGCGAAGAGGCAGCCGATGGCCGGACGGCCAGGGCAGACGGGCGGCGGATCGACGAGTTGCGGCCAGCCCGGTTCGAGCGGGACTTCACCGTCTTCGCCCCCGGATCGGTGCTGGTGTCCATGGGCCGGACCCGGGTCCTGTGCACGGCCTCGGTGGAGGACCGGGTCCCGCCGTGGATGCGAGGCCGGGGCAAGGGATGGGTGACCGCCGAGTACTCCCTCCTCCCGGGGTCGACCGAGGAGCGGGTCACCCGGGAGGCGGCCAAGGGGAAGTTGTCGGGGCGGACCCAGGAGATCCAGCGCCTCATCGGCCGCTCGCTGCGCTCGGTGTGCGACATGGTCGCCCTCGGGGAACTGCAGGTCACCGTGGACTGCGACGTGCTGCAGGCCGACGGGGGTACCCGAACCGCCTCTATCTGCGGGGCGTACGTGGCTCTCCACGACGCGATGACCCGGTTGGTCATGAAGGGGGATCTGAAAGCCAACCCCCTGCTCGAAGCGGTGGCCGCCGTGTCGGTGGGCGTGGTGGACGGGGTGTGCATGCTCGACCTGCCCTACGCAGAGGACAGCCGGGCCGAGGTCGACATGAACGTCGTGATGACTGCATCCGGCCGGTTCATCGAGGTGCAGGGCACGGCGGAGGGCATGCCCTTCACCAAGGACGAGCTCGACGAGATGCTGAGCCTGGCGGAGCACGGGATCGCCCAGCTGCTCGATCTCCAGGTCGAGACGCTGGCCGAGCCGCCCGCGCCCCGCTGAGCGATGGACGGCCTCGAGCTCGTCCTGGCCACGGCCAACCCTGACAAGGCCGCAGAGATCACGGCCATCCTCGGAGCGGTACCCGGGTTGGTGCTTCGGCCAAGGCCCCCGTCGGTCCCCGACATCGAGGAAACGGGGGACACCCTGGTCGACAACGCCCGGTTGAAGGCGTTCTCGCTGGTCGAAGCCACCGGGCTGGCGGCAGTGGCCGACGATACTGGCCTCGAGGTCGACGCATTGGGTGGTGCACCTGGCGTCTACTCGGCCCGCTATTCCGGCGACCATGCCAGCTACGCGGACAACGTGGCCAAGCTCCTGGCGGAGCTGGGCCGGCATCACGCCGATACGCCCGGCCGGAGAAGAGCGAGGTTTCGCTGCGTGGCGTTCGTCGGCTTTCCCGACACCCGTGAGGTGTGGGCGGAGGGAGAGGTGCTCGGGACCATCGCCACGACGGCGGTGGGCGACGGCGGCTTCGGCTACGACCCGGTCTTCGTGCCCGATGGCTGCGGGGGCCGCACCTTCGCCCAGATGGCACCGGACGAGAAGCACTCGCTGTCCCACCGCGGCCGGGCATTCCGGGCGCTCGCCGACCAGCTGAGGGAGGTATGAGGGCCGCGGTCTCGGGGGCGTGCGGGTTCCGCCGTCTGCCGGGGAGCACCAGCTAGCCTCGACGCCGATCGGATCATTGGAGGCCGCCGGTGAGCGACGTGTCACAGGGGCCGGGATGGTGGCTGGCCTCGGACGGGAAGTGGTACTCGCCGGACCAGGTCCCGGGGTACGCCGCCCCGGTCAGCCAGGCCAGCGAACCGCCGCCCACCGCCGCCTACGGTCCACCAGGGGCGCCGCCCGGCTACGGACCGCCGGTCGGTGCGACGGGGTACGGCTATGCGGGCAGCGGCATGCCCTACGGGTTCGCCCCGGTGCCGAGGACCAACGGCCTGGCCATCGCCGCCATGGTGTGTTCGTTCTTCTTCTGGCTGTACGGCATCGGGGCCATCCTCGGCATTGTCTTCGGGTTCATCGCCCGTTCACAGATCAAGCGGTCGGGCGGGACCCAGCAGGGGAGGGGGATGGCCCTGGCCGGCATCATCATCGGCTTCGCCGGCATCGCCATCGGCATCGTCCTGGTCATCGTGTTGCTGGTGGTGGTGCACCACTGCGAGCAGAACGGCAGCTGCACCACGACCACCTTCAACTCCGGGGGCTGATCAGGCGACCCCGTTGCCTCCGGTGTCCTCGACCTCGTTCGGGGGCGCCCAGGGATCGACCGCGATCGGCGGCGGCATGATAGCCACCTCAGCGAGGCCGGCCGATTCGTTCGGCTGAGGGCTGGACGGCCCAGACGGCCCGAGCCCTCCGGCGTCGGGAGGCTTGACCACAGCCTCGCCGGGGGTGGCGTCAACCGGCTGGCGGCTCTGATCGGGCACCGGGTCCGGAGCGGCGTCAGGCTCGGCCTGGGATGCACCCTCGGGTGCGAAGCCGGGATGGGCGGTTGCCCGGGCCGGGGCCCCGACGGCGATGAGACCGGCGGCCTGCAGGTCCCGGAGGGTTCGCAGGCCGACGATCTGCTCCCCTCCGATCCTGTCGAGGACCGACTTCACCGTGAGACCGCTGTTGCCCACCGTGGTGAGCACGCTCCACTGGTCGCTGCGGATCCGAACGTCCTGACCCGGCGGGCTCGGCGACAGATTGACTTCGGCCTCCAGGGGGACCACCATCCGGAGTTCCCTCCACTCATCGACCTGGGGGCGGACCTCTTGCAGCACTGCCACCACCGGTACGGTCGGATGGCCGCTCGAGGACACGACACCGGTGCTGAAGGAGAAGCTGCCTTCGGTCATGCAGGCCAACTCGAAGACGGCCTGGCCGATGGTGCTCGCCGAACCGACCCGGGCGTTGGCCAGCTGACCGTCGGCCAGCCAGAGCCATCCCTCGACGTCATCGCCGACCGCGTGCAGCTCGCCGGTCTGGGAGGTTGATGCCAGAAGCATCAACACGTCGGAGAGGGCGAAGGCGGCAAGCGAGCCGATCAACGACGCCGAGGACTCGGCCGGGGTTCCAGTGGGGCTCATGATGGCTTCCTTCCCGTCCACGGTCATCTCTAGCACCGAGGACCGGTTGATCTCGGGCGTCCCGCCACCGTCGGGAGCCGTTCCGCCGGTGCGTGCCGCTGACGGCCCGAGCATACGCTCGAGGGTGTCAGCGCTGTCGCCCGCCGGTGGTCCTGCCGGGGACCGTCGCCTTCTGGTCATCTCCGGTGCCCTTCGAATCGCAAAATTTGGTCCAAACAACGATACCGGGGGTGAGCTGGGCGATCCACACTTGATGTGGCGCCGCGTCAGAGCCGGTGTCGAGGCGGGTGGGGCCCGGAGGCCCACCCGGTAGGCGGTTTCGGGCCATGATCTGGAGTCATGACCGATGGCCCAGAGGCTCCGACCTTCTCCACCTACCGCGACTTCCGCCACCTCCGGTTCGAGCGCCCGGGCCCCGGAGTCGTACTCATCACCATCGACCGGCCGGAGGTCCTGAATGCTGCCGATGAGCGGCTCCACCGCGAGCTGTCCGAGGTTTGGCGGGTCGTGGACGCGGACAACTTGGTCGGGGTATCGGTGATCACCGGCGCGGGCCGGGCCTTCTCGGCCGGGGGGGACCTGGCCATGGTCGAGCGGATGACCGTCGACCATGCCGCCGTGGTCGAGCAATGGCGTGACGCCAATGCGGTGGTCGAGTCGATCCTGACGTCGGCCAAGCCGATTGTGGCCGCGATCAACGGCGTTGCCGTCGGCGCCGGGCTGGCCGTGGCCCTGCTTTCCGACGTCTCGATCATGGCCGAGTCGGCCAGGATCTCCGATGGCCACACCCGGCTCGGGGTGGCAGCCGGGGATCACGCCGCCCTGTTGTGGCCGCTTCTGTGCGGCATGGCGAAGGCCAAGTACTACTTGCTGACTTCGGAGTTCATCGACGGCCCAGAGGCCGAGCGGATCGGACTGGTAACCCGGTGTGTGCCCGACGGGGAGGTGCTGGCCGAAGCCCTGGCCGTAGCCGAGTCGCTGGCCGCAGGGAGCAGGACCGCCGTCCAGTGGACCAAGCGGGCCCTCAACCAATGGCTACGGTCGAATGTCCCGGTGTTCGGGGAGTCGCTTGCCCTCGAGATGCTCGGCTTTCTCGGGCCGGACGCCAGGGAGGGTGTCGCCGCCATCAACGAGCGCCGGCTGCCGGAATTCCCCTCCACCCGGCCGAGCGGATGACGTCGGGATTCGTGGACCGTCGGCGGGACGCGGGTCAGGCCACGGTGACCAGGGTGCCGATGGGTGTCAACGGGTAGACCACCGCGGCGTTGGCTGGCGGCATCTCGACACATCCGTCGCTCTGCGGGTAGCCGTAGCCGCCTCGGACGAACCCGTGGAGGGCATCGCCCCCGTTGAAATAGCTCACCCATGGGATGCCGGGATCGGAGTACTTGGACCCGTCGGGATTGGTGCCCGACATGGTCGTCACCCGGTAGCGCTCGTACACGGGGAAGGTACCTGATGCGGTCGGCGCCGCCGCCACTCCGGTGTTGGCGCGGGTGGAGTACACGGGCACGCCGTTGCTGTATACCGTGACCGTCTGCGGCAGGCTTTTGTTCACGTACACGTAGTTGTACGGTCCGGGGTCAACCGCTCCGGCGGCGGCGTCGCCGAGCAGCTGGGCCCACACCGCCGGGCCCGCCGAACCATCGGTCTTCATGTTGTGCTGGGACTCGAAGGCCATCACGGCCCCGCTGGTGATCTCGTTGGGCGTCCCGACCGTCCAGAGGCCCTCGAGCGAAGGCGGCTCGCTCCCGCGCCAATTGAACGATCCCTGTTGAGCCTGCGCCGCCTCCTGGGGTGCGGTGAGGGGACCGGCCGGAGTGAAGCTCACAGGCAGGTAGCCGAGCTGGGCCAGCAGCTGCTGCAGGCGCAGGGTACTGCCCTGGGCCACGGTGAAGCGGGCGGTCGCACCGTCGGCCAGCGGCTGGTCCGAGGCGCTCCGCACCCCGCCGTCGGCGGCCGGCACCGATACCGTCTCGGTCGACGACGGCACCAGCGGTGCGGTCGGCAGGAACATGAACGTGTCGGGAGTCACCACCTGCCACGTGCCGGCCACTGGCGGGGTGAGCGTCGGGGTGGGGGAGTGGGAGTCGAGGGGGCCCGAGAAGCGCACCGAGATGGTGGCGTCACTCGGGACCTCGGTCGAGCCGTTGACCGGGGTCAGCGACACCACACGCAGCGGACCACTGGCGCCGCCGCGCGGGCTCGACGTGGGAGAGGCAACCGCCCGGTTGGCGGGGTCGTGGACGATGAAGGCCGCGGCCGCCATGGCGAGGACGGCGAGGGCCGCCACCGAGATCGTGATGGTCCATCCCGTCGGTCGCCTGGGCCGCCGCCTGGGAAGCGGCGATCTCGAGTGTGCGTGTCCGGCTGGCATCTTCCTCCCTCGCTGGCAGCAATTCTACCAGTCCCGTCGGTGAGCAGGATGTCACGCAGAGTGAACGTGCCTGTATGAGCGGGGTGCGCGGCGATCAGGCCGGTGCTTCGTCCGGGCCGATCAACCTGACCCGCTCCTTCACCGCCAGCTCGACAGCATTGACGAGCCGGGGATCGGTCAGCTTCCCTCCGTCGGGCCCGCGCACGTAGAAGGCGTCGACCACTGCCGACCCGAAGGTGGACACCTTGGCCGAGATCACATCGAGCCGGCAGTCGACGAGCGCTCTCGTGATGCGATGGAGCTGGCCGACCACGTCCTCGGCCCGGACCTCGACCACGGTCGACGCCGCCGAGGCGTTGTTGTCCACGGTGACCTGGGTCGACACCAGGTGAGGGGTGGCCGTCCGGCGCTCCCCGCGGTAGGTGTGGGCCAACTTGGCCAACTGGGCCTCGACCGACAACTTTCCCCGCATCACGGCAGCGAGGTCGTCGGACAGCCGCGCCGCGGCCGGCCATCGCCCTCGGGAGGGCTCGACCGTGAACACCTCCACCGCCACCGCATCGGCGCCGGCCACTACGGCCGAGCGCACGTTGAGCCCGTGGATGGCGAGCACCCCGGTTACTTCGGCGAGCAATCCGACGTGGTCGGGCGCGACCACCGTGACCGTGGGGTCCTCGATCGAGAGGGCCGGCGCCCCGTGAGCTCTCACCGTATCCATGACCATTCGGAGGTCCTCGGTGATCCAGGGCGTGGCCGGGGCGGCCGGCTCACCGGCCAGCAGCCGCCCCGTCCGTTCGACGAGCTCGGCGACCAGGCCGGCCTTCCACGATCCCCACGCCGACGGGCCCGTCGCCAGGCTGTCTGCCTCGACCAGTGCCGCCAGAAGCTCGAGCATGGTGCGGTCTCCGACTTCCTTGGCCACCCGTTCGGCGGTGGCCGGGTCGTTGAGGTCCCGCCGGGTGGCGGTGTCGGAGAGCAGGAGGTGCAAACGAACCATGGCGACGATGGCGTCGACGTCCTCATCGGGCAGTCCCATCCGGCGCGCTATGTCGCCGGCCACCGTCATGCCGACTTCTGTGTGGTCGCCCGGGTATCCCTTGCCGATGTCGTGGAGCAGCGTCCCGATCAACAGCAGGTCGGCCCGGTTCACCCGGTGCACGAATGTGGCGGCGTTGGCCGTCGCCTCGAGGAGGTGACGGTCCACAGTGAAGCGGTGGTACGGGTTGCGCTGTGGCTTGTTTCTCACGGCCGCCCATTCGGGGAGGTAGCGCTCGATCAGATGGCGCTGATCGAGCGCCTCCAGGGCAGCGATGGCGGGAGGACCGGTGGCGAGGAGCCGTACGAAGGCGGCACGGACGGCCGGGGACCAGGGAGCACCCGGGCTCGGGGCCTTCCGACCGAGTTGGTTGAGCGCATCCCGGGCGATCGGCAGGTTCTTCTCGGCGGCCACCGCGGCCAGGCGGAGCGAGAGCGAGGGGTCGCCGCGCATGTCGGCCGATTCGGCTATCAGCACTTCGTCCTCGCCGACGAGGATGTCGCGGTCTCCAGGTGGGGCGGTTGGGGTGATGGTCCACCTCGGGTCCCTCACCCGACGTTGCCGGCGCGAGGAGCGCTGCGAACGGGACCAAGCACTCCGCCGGCGCCAGGCATCATCCCCTTCCCACGCCACGGTGCGCCCGGCAGTCGCCACCGTTCGCATCAGCGAATCGGCATCGGGCTCTCCGAGGTCCTCGGCCACTTGGTCCTGCTCTTGGAGAAGGAGCCTGTTCTGCTCGCGGCCGGCCCGGCGATGCAGCTGAACCCGGATAGTGGTGAGGTCGGCCCGGGCCTTGTCGATCGCCACCGTGTCCACGTAGTCGGCCAGGACGGGTACGGCCAGCATCATGGCCAGCAACGCGCCGATGTCGCGCAAGCCCCCGTGCGACTCCTTCAGATCGGGCTCGAGTAGGAACCCCACGTCGCCGTAGGACCGATGACGCTCGGCAACCTGAGCGGCCAACACCCCGAGCCACGGGGGTTTCTGCTTGGCCCAACGGTCCCGGGCGCCGCCGAGGACTGGTTCCGCCACCTTGGGGTCCCCGGACACCACCCGGGCGTCGAGGAGACCGAGAGCTACGCGGAGATCGGAACCGGCCAGCTCGATTGCCTCGGCCGGCCGCCGGACACTGTGATCGAGGGAGATCCCCTCGTCCCACACGGGATACCAGATCCGGTCGGCCATCTCCGAGATCCCGCGACGCCCCCGGTGGAGCAGCACGACGTCCAGGTCGCTGTAGGGGCACAGCTCACCGCGCCCGTAGCCACCCACCGCGACCAGGGCGATCCCTCGCCTGTCGCCACCGGTCGCTTGGTCGAAGAGCTCGGACAGCCACTCATCGGCGGTCCGAGCGTAGGCGTGGCAGAAGTCGTCACCCCGGAGGTCGTCACGGTCGAGAAGCGCCTGCCGTCGGCCTCGCAGAGACACGGCCGGACCGTAGCACCCGTACCTACCGGGACCGATTGGATCGGGCTCACCCGGGGCGATGTCGGAACCGGACGGAGCGCGGTTACCCTGGGGGTATGGAAGAGCAGCAGCAGCGGTCGGGATTGAGCCTGTTCGATGGTGTCCTGATCATCGGTGGAGGGCTCATCGCCCTCTTCGTGGCGTTCAAGGTGTTCGGCTTCATCGCCGGCCTCGTCTGGTTCGTGATCAAGCTGGCCGTCGTGGCCGGCCTGGTGATGCTGGTGGCCAGGCTCATGTTCCGTCGCCGATCCTGAGGGTCAGGCCGTCATCGACTCGTACAGCTCGATGTGCTCGGCGACCATCCGGTTGGTCGAGAAGTAGCCTTCGACCGACCACCGGCAGTCACGGCGATCGAGCTCTCCGAGACGGCCCAGTGCGTCGACCATCGAACCGTCGTCCTCACAAAGGAAGCCGGTGCGCCCGTGATCGACCACCTCTGGGGCGGCTCCCTCCTCAAAGGCGAGAACCGGGGTCCCGCAGGCCATCGCCTCGAGCATGACCATGCCGAAGGGCTCGTTCCAGCGGATGGGGAAGAGAAGGGCCGACGCCCCGGCCAGGAGCTCGAGCTTTCGCTCGTGGGACACCTCGCCGAGATAGACAGCATCCTTCCCGAGGAGCGGCTCGACCTCCTCGGTGAAGTAGCTGCAGCTCCTAGGGCTCGCGCATCTTGGCCGCCATCAGGAGCCGGATTCCCGCCTTGCGGGCGATGTCGATGGCCCGGTGCGCCCCCTTGTCGGGAGCCATCCGCCCGAGGAACACCAGATAGGCGTCCGTCCTCGTCGCCCCCGCCGTCGCCCACCGGGAAGTGCCGATGCATCGATCCCGTGGTGGATGACCCGGGCAATGGGGATCTGGGGTGCAGCCCGGCGCTGCGCGTGGGAGATGGCGACGATGGGGACCCGCTCGGCGTTGAGCGCCGATAGAGATCGGTGAGGTCATCGTTGAACGGGCCGTGGATGGTGGTGATCACCGGCAGGTCGGGGTAGCGCTCGGCATGGAATGGGCCCATGACCGTGTGGTCGTGGACGACGTCGCAGTCGCCGGACCGCCTCGTAGGCGTGGATCACGTGGCGGATCTCCGGTACGGCCATGCCGATCCGCGTTGCCCTCGGCGCGGGGCAAGACCCACCGACGCGGGACCGGACAGGTGGAGTCGCCGGTGGTGAACAGCGAGCACGTCGTGACCGGCATCCTGGAGACCACGGGCCAGCTGGTCGACGACCAGCTCGATCCCTCCGTATAGCGGCGGAGGGATCGGAGTCCATGGTGGCGCGATCATGCCGATCCGCATAGACAGATTCAACCATCCCGACAGGGAGGACTAGGCTCGCCGGACGCCACGGCGGCGTGGCCGAGTGGTTTAGGCAGGGGCCTGCAAAGCCCCGTACGGCGGTTCGATTCCGCCCGCCGCCTCGAGGGCCACGCGCCGGGGTCGCCTGTGGCGACCGGTCCCCCGGTACCTGGCCACTCCGCCGTTCACCGAGCACGCCGGCTTCTTCCCGGTCGAGCGTTCGGAAGAAGGCTTGAATGGTCCCGATGATCTGCTTGTCCTCGTCAACCCGAGCCAGACGAGCAGGTGAGCAGTGAAGCTGGACTCGGTCGTACACGACCCGGGTCTCCGATCGCTGCGCAAGGCGGGTCGCACGGCTGTGGTCATGTCGGCTTCCTTTCTCGTCGGGCTCCATGTCGTAGGCAATGCCCATTCGCGGTGATCGCTACGTTCACGGCGGCGGCCGTTCTGGGGATCGCCGACTTCTCGGGTAGCCGCCAGCAGAGGCTGTTGGTGACGGCCGTCACCCTCGCGGTCGCGCGGTGTTGCTCGCCATCGGTACGACGGTGTCCACCAATACGGCCGCCGCCTCGGTGACCTTGTTCGCCGTCGCGTTGGTGGTCAGCTTCTCGGCTGTCTTCAGCGGATACTTCGCGACCGCTTCCAGCGCGGTGATCGTGTTCTATGTGGTGGCAACGGGCGTGGAAGGGCCGACGTCGGTGATCGGCTACCGGGAGGCGGGACTGGCCTTCGGGGGAGTGATGTCGCTGCTCGCAATGGGATGGCTGTGGCCCTCCCGGTCGACGGCAGAAAGCCGAGTTGCCCTGGCGAGGGTCTATCGCATGCTCGCCGAACAGGTTGGTGCTCTCGGTCCGTTCGGCCGAGACGACGCCCGGCCACCGGGTGGCGGGGATGCGGACAGTGACGACGATCGGTTGCCCCAGGCCATCCTGGCGGCGGAGCAAGCCATCGCTCGAAGCGCCTGGCGACCTGACGGTCTGGCCAGCCCGCACAAGGCGAGGATGTACATGCTGCAAGGAGCTCGCCGGATAGCTGGGCTCATCGAGCTGTTCCACCGGCTGCCGGTCCGATCGGAGGCCGGGCTCGAGGACGTAAGCAATGACCTCGTCGGGGAGCTCGCCTCGGAGCTCGACCGGTGCGCCACCGGTGTTGCCAGCTACGGCCAGGTCCTGCCTGAGCCGGACCGGATCGAAAAGGTGACGGAACGCTTCAGTACTGTCGGGCGTCGCCGGTTCTCCGAGGAACTGGCGGCGGGGGAGGGGTCGGATCGGCTCCGTTCCTTTGCCGCCTGGTACTTCGTCCTCCAACAGCTCAGCTGGGGAGCGAGCCTGGCCTCGATCCACTGCCGGGCGATGCACAACGCACCCCTGGAAGCCTCGGCGAGGTCGGAGCAGTCGGACCTGGTCCAGACGCTGGCCGACGGTCCGTCTGTGGCGAAGTGGGCCCGCCGTGCCCGCCGGAACCTGTCGTTACGTTCCGTGCACCTGCAGAACAGCCTCCGGCTGGCCACTGGGCTGGCGCTCGCCCGCCTCGCCGTCGGCATCTTCGGACTCCAGCACGGCTTCTGGGTCGGCTTCGCAACCCTGGTGGTTCTCAAGACCAGCGCCGCGGGGACCCGATCAAGCGCATTCCAGGCGGCGGTCGGGACCGCCATCGGGTTTGCCGTCACCAGCGTCGTCATCACCACCTTCGGAGTGGACGCCTTGATCTACTCGATCATGCTGCCGGTGGTGGTGTTTGCTGCTTTCTATCTACCGACGACGGTCAGCTTCATCGCCGGACAGGCCTTCTTCACCATGGTCATCGTCGTACTGTTCAATCTGTTGAAGCCGGCCGGGTGGACAATCGGATTGGTCCGATTCGAGGACGTCCTGGTGGGAGCGGCCATCGGGCTGTTCATCGGCGTCGCCATCTGGCCACGCGGCACGTCGTCGGAGCTCTCCAGATTTGTTGGCCGCTTGTTCTCCGCGGGAGGCATGTACGCCCAGGCAACAGTGGGTCGGGTCCTCGGCACCGCGAGCAACGGTTTGGAACCCGGGGACATAGGACTGACCCTGTGGCGCGACCAGGTCTATGTCGCCGCCGTCGACACCGAGGACGTGTTCTCGCAGTACCTGTCGGAGCCCCATCAGTCGGACGCCCCGGTCATGGCCTGGGCGTCCCTCATTGCCACCGCCCATCAGCTCTGGTTCGGCTCCAGCGTCGTGGCGCTGGTGCCCGAGGCAGCCGACGCCGCGGTCAGGATGCCCGAAGTCTGCGACGGCTTGCTCATCACGTCGGCCGCCCTCGCACGGAACTATCGCGTTCTGGGCGACGCGCTGGTGGGTCAGGGCAGAGCGGAGATGGCCACGGAGACCCCGAAGGTCGGAGGACCGATCGACCGGACGGTTCCGGAGGCAACCATGACGCTGCTAGAGCTGGAGGCCTGGTTGGCTGAGCTGTCGGTGGAGATCGAACGCACCCGCCCGGCCCTCGAAGAACTGGGGCTCACCACGCCTTCGCGCCCGGTGCGAACAACATCGTCTGTACACGAATGAGGAGTTCGCCTCACACGACGGGAGGGGTGGCGTAGTCCCAAAGAAGATGGGAGTCCTCGTCCGCTTCCAGCAGCAGGTTGGCCGGGACATTCTTGTCGATGTGGCCGATAAGCCCTCTGTAAATGCCATACCCGACGAGTTGCTGGAGCCGGAGGGGGAACTCGCGGACCAGGTCGGGGTCCAAACCGAGCTGCTGATTCTCCTGTTGACGGATATAGCCGGCGCAGTAGTTCATGGCGATGCCCACCCGCCGTTCGTGAGTGGTGTTGGCCCCGCCACCGTGCCAAAGGCTGCCATGCCAGACCAGCACGCTGCCCTTGAGCATTTCCGCTGGAATGGAGTCGTAGTTGGTCACGAGGTCGGGGGATTCCGGGGCGGTGTGCGAGCCGGGAACGATTCGTGTCGCCCCATTTGCCTCGGTGAAATCAGTGAGCGCCCACATCGTGTTGCACACCGTCGGGGGGTGGGGCTTGGGCAACGGGATGATCTGGTCGTCAGCGTGTATCGGCTGGGGCGTTTCGTCGGGACCGATGGCGATGGACGACAGTGATGACACAAGCAGGCCGTCGTCGAGAACGCCCTCGCAGATCGGCAGGATTGCCGGGTGGACAGGAATCCTCTGGAAGTTGGGGCCGTGGGCCAGCAAGTTGTAGATGCGAGTGGTGTGCGTCCCCTCGAATTGATTGTCGGCAGGCACGATGCCCAGGTCGTGTTCGAGCCGACGGAGGTCGTCGTTGAGGGCGTCTATCAGCCCGATGTCGACTGCGCCTTCGAGGATCGTGTAACCCTGTTCGGCGATTCGATCTATGTGAGCTTGGACATCGGGGCCCATTGCATCCCCTCCACTTGATGAGTCCCAGACAAGCCTATTCTGCTGAAGTGGCACGCCGAAAGACGCCACCTGAAGGTCGCTACGAGCTCTTCACCTGTGGGTGGAAGGGCCATTTTCTGGTGGGAACGGACGCTCGGACGGTCACCGAGGCCGACTCCGCAGTTGTGCGGGAGCATGGCGGCATTCGCTGGTACCGGTGCCTGCGCTGTGATGCCTGGCTTCCCCGAGAGATCCCGCAAGAACCCGAGAGGGACCGGGTGCCCTCTCGGGACGAGATCCAGCTCCCGGCCAGGGGCCCGATGCTCCGTGACCGGTATGTCCTGCGCCTGATCGCCTTGGATCGGGCTATTCATGTGGTGGTCCTCTCGGTGCTGGCGGTGGTGCTGTTCACATTCGCCCACCACGACGCCAGTCTTCACCGCGACTATGTGAACATCATGAATGACCTGTCCGGTACGACCCCGGGCGAGTCCCAGCTTCGCGGTGTTCTGGGATACCTCCGAAAGGCATTCGAGTACTCGCCCCAACGTCTGATCCAGCTGGGGCTAGTGGTCATCGCCTATGCCGCCCTCGAGGCCAGCGAGATGGTGGGTCTCTGGTTCGCCAAGAGGTGGGCCGAATACCTGACGTTCGTCGCTACGACGGCCCTCGTGCCACTCGAGGTCTACGAGCTCACGCTGAGCCTCAGCGTGTTCAAAGTGGTGACCTTGATCATCAACTTGGCGATTGTCGTCTATTTGCTGTTCGCCAAGCGGCTGTTCGGACTGCGAGGCGGGCACCGCGTGGTGATCGCCCGGCGGGCCGAGTTCGGCGGTTGGCCTGCCATCGATCGAGCGACGCCCAAGCTGCCGATCGACGTGGTCGAGGCTGCGCCGACCCCCTGACCATTTGAGGCTGACGGCCGCGAGCGCATCAGCGCCGAACAGATGGGCGGCGCCGATGCCGAGGCTCGGGCCAGGCGAGAAGCCGGTGGTATCGTCATTCGTCACGGGCCGTTGGCGCAGTTGGTAGCGCACTTGCATGACACGCAAGGGGTCGTGGGTTCAAGTCCCGCACGGCCCACCGCGAAGTACCAGTTCACCGCATTATCGGCGCTTCGGAAATCAGCGGGGTGCGCCGCCGATCGAGCCAGGACTCCCCAGCGCCTACCACAGTTGGGTAGCATGGACCACGAAATAGGTGCAATAGAGGTTCGCCCGCAACGGTGAGGGGACTAGCAGTGGCGACGCATGTACCTCGGACGATGTGGCTAGTCTCGCTGCTCGCTATCGCTGCCATTGCTGCAATGTCCGTCGCTTCACCTCTTGCAGCGGGCGACTCTGCCGGCGCGGTCGATTCCAGGTTCGGGAATCTTGTCGGTTCGACGCAGAACGATGGGCCCTTCGCCGGTCGCGAAAACCACACAGACATTTGTGGACACGACTCGGCCCACTCCACCCAACGGGAGCTACCCCGGTAGCCCGGTTCGGACAATCGTGACAACCGTCTTCTACCCCACCCCCTCCACACATCGATCAGATCGCAGTGTGCCTGCAGCGGGGGAGAAGTTCCCCTTGCTGATTTTTGCCCACGGAAACAGCTCGAACGGGCCGGACAATCGGCCGCTCCTCCATCAATGGGCATCCGCCGGATTCATCGTTGCTGCGCCGACGTTTCCGCTGACCAACATCAATGCACCGGGGGGTGATGACGTGGGCGACTACATTCACCAGCCCGGTGACATTTCCTTCGTGATCACGCAGATGCTCCATCCGGGCCCAAGAGGGGCGCGGCATGGCAAGGGAGGATCGATCCCGGCCGCATCGGTGTGGTTGGCCATTCGCTGGGGGCGATTACCACCCTCGGTGTGGTGATCAACAGTTGCTGTCATGACCCCCGAGTCAAGGCCGCAGTCTCGATCGATGGTATTGAGCTTCCTTTTCCCGGTGGAAGCTATTTCACGGGAAAGGCGGAGCCGCTCCTCGTGATCCACGGCAGTGCCGACCAGACGATTCCGTACGCGGCTGGGCAGCAGGTCTACACGAATGCCGGGCCGCCGAAGTACTTCCTCACTCTGCTCGGGGCGCCGCACACTTCGTTCCACCAGACAAACGACCCCAACAGCCCGCGACGCCCCTGGGAGCCGGTGATCGTTCACACGGTTACAGATTTTTTCGACTATTACCTGAAGGATCAACCGGGTGGGCTTCCGCGGATGAATGCTGATGCTCACATCCCGGGAGTCTCTATGCTCGTGTATCAACTGAGTTAGCGCGCCGTTCGTCGTCGACCTGTGACCGAGCACGAGCCCGTGCACCATAGATGTCCGATCCGGGTGACGACCTATGCCGTGAGTGCTCCGCGGCCTTGACCCCAGTCCCCATAGAGGGTCACTTCAGGTTGGCCACCTATGAGCCCCCATCATTGAGGATCTCGATTTGGCATGGGACTCCGGCAGGCGCCAAGTTTCGCGAAACACATAAATCTTCTCGGATGACCCCGCCTCACCGTTTCCTCCCGCAGCGGTACCCATTTGAGACGGGTTGCCCATAGGATCATCGTGTTCTGGCTCCTCACTTGGATCGTTGGCGTTGTGCTGTCCGTCGCGTACTTGGCTGCCATCCGGCCTCGGGTAAGAGCCGTGATGACCTGATCGTCAATGGTCGGCCGATCCTATGTCTCCGACCTCTCGACGCTGGGGTCGACATCTCGGTAGTGCAGCAGTTCGGGGGTCATGCAAATGTGAATACGACCGCTCGCTACGACCGCCGGGGTGAGCACGCCAAGAAGAGGGCTGCGAAATCGTTGCACGTTCCATTCGTCGTCGACGCGAAGGCCGGGTTTTCGTCACAGTCTGCATAGGTGGCCACTTCACATTGGCCACCTGTCAGGACCCCATCATCGAGGATCTCGATCTGGTCTGGGACTCCGGCAGGTGCCGATTATCCCGACCAACGACCAGAGTCGCATAACACCAAGATCCTCCGGGCGGCGCCCTCTACGCCCGACGGCCGAGGAAGTAGAGGAACTCCGTCTGTAGATCTGCTCCCGGGGGTGGCTCCTGCTTGGGCCCAAATACGTTCGGTTGGCGAATCATGGCATCCATCGGCTTGAGGGCCTCGTAGGCGTCCCGGACGATGTCCTCGTCGAGGCGCTCGTCCGCACCCACGGTGCGCGCCAGGTCCCAGGTGTGGACGAGCAAGTCCATGGTCACGAACCGGCCAATGATCTCACCCGCGGGCATCCTTCCGGTTGGCCCGTCGATCTCTTTGGCCAGGGCCTCTGGGTCGGCGGTGATTTCGTCGATCGCCCGAGAGGCTTCCTCCCAGGCCTCCTTCGGGTTGTCGTCGGCGCCGAGGGGCGTCGAGTCCCCACCTCTGACGGCGGCGATCACACCCCGGTGGCCCTCGACCACGTGGGCCACGACGTCGCGGGCTCTCCACCGCTCGCAAGGAGACTGGGCGTCCCACTTGTCAGGGGTCACGGCCCTGACGGCGGCGTCGAAGCCGTTCGACACCTGCCGATACCTATCTTGGATTTCGGTCATCGTCGGATCGTCGGCGCGTACCGCCTGGCGAGGTGACCGGGTCCGTTGACGAAAATGCATCGCATGTCGACCACCATAGCGACTCAGTAGAAGGCGCTTTCGTTCCGGTCCCACAAGGGACACGTGCTCTTGATCCAAGTCCACGGTCCAGAGCCGCTCAACGGCAACGGAAGCCGCGGCGCCTGGATCGGCCAAGGTGGCGTCGAGGGTCTCTTCAAGGCTGCGGCGGGTGACCCGGCGCCCGGCCGAGTTCGCCAGCCGCTCGGCTTCCCGTACCAGGCCACGTAATGTTTTGTGGGGCTCCGAGGCGCCTCAGTGGGTTGGACCGGTTTCGCCGCCGCCAATCCGGGTATTCGTATTGACTTGCCCGTCGGGCGGCGTACCGCTGTTCAGGGTTCCGATGCCTGCCCGAGAGATGGTGGCGCGCAGTCGCCAAGGGAGGAGCAACATGGGAATGAGAAATCGGCAGCGATCGAGTGTTCAAGTCATCGAGGGAGAGGCCCGGGAAAATGCCATTCGGACTCTCGTTTGGCTGGCTAAACATACAGACGACCGCCAATGGGCCGCTGAGACGCTTGAGTGGTTTGGGGCAACAGACCTGGAGATAGCGGCTGCCGCATATCGGAACCAGGATTAGCCAGCGACGCCCAGGTTCTAGCCTTTGAGCGCCATACCGTTTCCGCCTCGATACGCGCTGTAGCGCAGAAATCGTTGGGCGCCATTTGACGGTCACCGCGGTCGAGATGAGCATGCTCTCGCCAACCGCAGACGATCCATCGTTGTGGGGGAGGACAGAACGCCAAGTAGTTGGCTGACGTAGGCTTCCACCATGGTCAAGGGTGAAGGCAGCACGGTAGTCCGGGGAGTGACCCCCGACGAGGTTTTCGACTTCGTGCTCGATCCGGCGCAGTACACCAAAGCCGATACCAAGATGGTCTGGGTCACCAAGCTGGCGGACACTCCTGACGGCATGCTGGCCCGTGAAGACGGAAAGTTCCTTGGTCGATTCCCTGGATCGGTGATCACCCGGTACCGATGGGAACGGCCTCACAGCATCGATGTCACTTTGGAGCATGGCGTTCCGCGAGATCTGCATGCCTGGTTCGAGATCGAAGCTGTGGAAGACGGGACGCGCATCCGCCACGTCGAGGAGCTTGACTTGGGCCACGGCCCGCTCGGATGGCTGCACGACCTGATCGCCGGGAAATGGTTCGCCCGCTCGGTCGACGCAGAGGTGGCCGAGATTGGCAGGCTTCTACAAGCGGGCGAACGCGGCCGAGGGGTGGCAGGAGCGAATGAGCGAGGGAACTAGTCGCTCGAGCAAACTCAGCTCGAAACCGTCTGCTCGCCCCGATACATAGAGGGCCACTTCGTATTGGCCATCTATGACCCCCCCATCATCGCGAGTCCCTTTCGATGGGGGACTCCCGCAGGTGACGTACATCGTCAACGCATCTCGATCAGAGATAACCCACTTCGAGCAAATACTCAACCCGCTTCGGGTGGGCACGAAATACCGCCCATCGCCATGAGCTGACAGAACGTCGAACGGGCCATCTTCCAGCTGCCGTCCACCACGACGGCATCGCCCCGGTGGTTCCTGAGAAGTCGCCTTCCATCGATCGAAATGGAAAACCAGACAGCGGCGTGCTGAGTGTCGATAAATACGACCTCATCAACGGAGATGGCGACCTCCCGAGCGGACCACTCCGGGTGGTTCGCTCTGGCGGCGACCAGCGTCGGTCCGAGATTCTCGCCCTTCTCCACGGTCGGTACGGACTGGCCCTCCCCACTTTCGGTGTTACCGGCGGCAAATGCGGTTTCGATCTCGCTCCGAGCCCCATCGGGATCCTCCCGCTGGGGACCAGGAGGAACCGCCTGGTGTCGGGTCACATTGAGCCCTGTTCGGCTTCGTCGCCTTTGATCGACCCGTCCGACCCACTGTCGAAGGCACCGTTCACAAATGAATGCGTCGTTACCGGCGACTAGCTGGCCCGATTCGGGGGGAGCGAGCCCACAGAACGAGCAGGCGGCAAGGCGTGCGCCGGAGAACTGGGGCCTTGGGACACTGGACGTCTGTTGCTCCTCCACTGGAGGTCGTTCGCCACTCTGGACGGCGAGCAGTTGGATGACCTGCTGGCGCAAGAGGTCCAAATCAACACCCAGATCTACGAGCACCTGAGCAGCAACGCCCTCACCCTCACCAAGCCGAGCAAAATGTCTCAGTTCCGATTTCGCTGTCGCCGAGTTGCAATGCTGCTCGCAATGAGAGTTCGAGTGAGCTTCCCCCGTTCTGACGGACGGGTTGGTTTTGGGATCGACCGGCATCCGCAGATGCTCGGATTGCCGGGTGCTGTCCTACCACCCGCTGTGAATGCGGGCCTCTGAGGGGATCTGAGGGCCTCGGTTTCGCGGTTCGCATGGCTCACGCCGCCGGTTCGAGGTGGGCGGCCTCGTAGTCGACCGGGCTGAGCATCTGGCAGTAGCTGTGACGGCGCTTCGGGTTGTACCAGGCCTCGATCCAATCGAAGATGGCGAGGGCCAGGTGCCGCCGACTCGTCCAGTGGTGCTCGTCGAACAGCTCGAGCTGGAGCGTGCCGAAGAAGCTCTCGGCCACCGAGTTATCGAAGCAGTCACCCACCGAGCCCATCGAACCGAGGAGTCCTGCTCCCCGCAGCCGCCGGCCGAAGGCCCACGACGTGTAGGTGGACCCCTGATCGGAATGGGCGATGGTGGAGCCCTTCGGAGGACGCCGGCGCCAGATGGCCATCTCCAGGGCGTCCACCACGAGCTCCGAGCGGATGTGATCGGCGATCGACCAGCCGACCACGATGCGACTGAAGGCGTCGAGGACCACGGCCAGGTAGACCTTGCCCTCGGGCGTGGGGTGCTCGGTCACGTCCATCACCCACAGCTGGTCTGGTCCCCCCGGGTCGAACTGGCGGTTCACCAGATCGTCGGCTGGCTCGGCGGCCAGGTCCCGGCGGGTGCAGCCCCGGCGCCGGCGTCGATGGATGCCGCAGATCCCGGCCTCGCGCATGAGCCGCTCGATGCGCTTCTTCGAGCACCGGACGCCCTGGCCGAGCCGCAGCTCGGCGTGCACCCTCGGCGAGCCATAGGAACGTCTCGACATGTGGTGAATGTCGACGATGGTGTTGGTCAGGTAGGCATCGTCGAGGTCCCGGTCGCTCACCGGGTTGGCCTGCCAGGCATAGAAGCCAGAGGTGGACACCTTCATCACCCGACAGCAGGCCGCAACGGGCAGATCCGCGCACCCCCGGGCAATGAAGATGTGGATCATTTTGGGAGGGCGTTGCTCTCCTTGACGAACCATGCCGCCGCACGCTTCAAGATCTCGACTTCCATCTCGGCGGTTCGCAGCTTGCGCCGAAGCGCTACCAGCTCGGCGCGCTCGTCGGTAGTCAGCCCTCCGCGGGTGCCGTCGTCGATGTCGGCCTGCTTCATCCAGGTGCGCAGGCACGAATCGGAGATGCCCAGGTCCTCGGCGATCTGAGAGACGGGCTTTTCGTGCAACCGGGCCAGTTCGACCGCGCGCTGGCGGAACTCGGGTGGGTGGGGTCTGGGCGTGTGGACATCCTTCCAAGAGACGGCTCTCGACGCCTCATGTTCGGTGTCCGCCAAACCGGGGGAAGCTCAGATGACCTCTGGGCCGCCGTGAGCGGTCAGTGCCTCCACTGCGCCTCTGGCGTGGTCCTCGGTGTCGAACTCGACCAGGCAGAGTCCCGTCCCGTTCCCATCGTTCATCACGATGCCAACAGGAATCCGGGTAGCTCGACGTACTCAGGCGCGACGTACTCCTCGATGATCGATCGCCGGTGCTCCCGGCTGGTGTCCATGTCGCGCCGAACCTTGATAACGACGGCCTAGAGATCTTGGTCCCCTTCAGTCAAACACTGACTCCATTCCCAGCTCGGCACACGCCTCGACCCGATGCTATGCCCGCTCGCTCCTTGAACCGACCGTCTGCGACAGTCCCATGGTGACTTCTCAGGGGACGGGGTTCAGCGCGAAGTAAACTCCCACGATGCAATACCTCATGCTCATGTGGGCTGATGCGGACGCCGCCAGCGGCGGTGAGGCGGACTTCCAGGCCTGGGCTGACTTCGACGAGCAGGTCAGGGGCGCCGGTGCGTTCGTTGCCAACGGAGCTTTACAAGCCGCGGCGACGGAAGCGCGCCTCGTGCGTACCGCGATCGCGGGCCATCCAGTGGAAGACGCGGTCGAGCGAAAACCATTTGCATCCGGCAAACGCCAGATTCAAGCCTTTTACATCATGGAGTGCGACGACATCAACGCCGCCGTCGTATGGGCAAATCGACTACCGACCTATGGCTTGGTAGAGGTGCGTGAACTCATCCAGTATTGATCGCGGTCGCTAACCGTGCCTCCTGCGGGCGAATCGGCGAGCAACGACGGGCCCTGCCATTGGCGTGTTCACCCCGCGAAGCTGTGGGTATCCCTAAGAGGACATCCTGACCACCTGATCGAAAAGGGGCCCGCCATGAAACGTCCCCCAAGGCTCGTCAGCTTCCTCAGCCTCCTGGTTCTCGCCGCAATCATCGGCATCACCGCCTTGGCCACGATCGGTCCGCGTGTCACGCCTCCGCCCTCCGCTTATCGTCCTGCGCTGCCCGGCTCGTCTGCCACAACGACTACGACAGCTCCCGTAACCGCCTCCTCGGTACCCCCTCCAGCATCTCCATCCAATGTGACTACTGGCCCCACCGCCCGCCCGCACAGATTCACGGGCTCCCGTGACGGCCGTGGGGGCCCCCGCGGCCACAACGCCAAGCGGGGGCACGGTTAGCGGTCGAATGGCCATTTGAAGGGCGAACTCCTCGGCGTGCTCGCCGAGTCAACTTCCCTCCGTTGTCGTCGACTAGCGAGGCACGACGGGTGACCGGCTCCCGGCAATGGCTGTGTGATCAACGCCCGCTCTGTAGGAAACATCTGTCCATTGACCAGCGAGCTGGAGAAGGAGGCCAGAAACCACAGTTGACCGGGGGCTTGAGAGGCAGGTAAGTCCGAGGTGCAGCGGGCGGGTATTCAGTATTGCGGAACGATGCCCGCGTCGGATTTAGGCCGGTCTTCACCCCATGCAAGCGGCGCAGGTATGGATGGTGTGTCGGAACCCGACCTCCTTGTGGATGCGCCCGTCCACGATCCTGACGGCGTCTGCCTGGAGCACCCCGCAGAAGCTTGGATAGGCAACCGTCAAGGCCCCGCTCGTCGCCTCTTGCATAGCTATCACCGGTTTCCCCGGGACGAATGGCTCATCGACGAACAGGGCCCAAGTGCAGTCTCCCCGACTGTCGCAGGGATTTGTCGGAAGCTTCAGAGTGACCGCGCTGGTCGAATCGTTGAAATGCAGATTGGCGAAGCGCAGGTCGCCCGATGCCTGCCCGGTCAAGCCGATGGTCAGCGTTGCGAAGGCAAATGACGCGATTACTGCCAGGATTGCTCGTCGCATGATTCCCCCTAAGGGTTAAGTCAGCGCCGATTTACCCCCATCGCTCCAGCACAAACTGGAACGGGGCACGTTCTTGAAGAACCGTCAATATTGACGAACGACGCCGACCCGGTTTCCAATCAGTAACATCGGACGGCGCAACGCCAGGAGGTTCGGGACCGGTTTGGTGGATTTGCGGCGGGGGTAAATCCAACAGGTAAATCCAAAATGGCATTTGAAGTGAAGGGGAGTGCCATGACGACGACAGTGGGACAGACAGGCATACATAGAGGTCACCATCATGCAATAAGACAAGGGACCGCGGTGCGGCGTAGGTCCATGTCGATAAGCTTGGGAATGGTCGGCCTGGTCACAGCAGTCATATCAGCGTGGGGAGCGATTATTCCCTATGCGGGACCGACCTTTGGTTATAGCGCTGACGGAGCCGCATCATGGCAGTGGAGTTTGACGCATTCGGTCCTTGCACTGGTGCCTGGCGCGATCGCCTTCCTGATCGGACTCACATTCTTTGCACCGGTGCGGACTTCTACGGCCGGTCGGCGACTTAGTCTTGGCTTTGCTGGACTGCTTGTCGTTGCTTGCGGGGCTTGGTTTGTGATTGGTCCTCTGGCGTGGCCAGTGATTAGCGACAACGGTCAGTATTTCGTCCAAGCTGACCCCCTGAGGAACCTAGCCAATCAGGTTGGGTACGCACTCGGCCCGGGTGTGATCCTGGCTTCGTGTGGGGCGTTCGGAATGGGGTGGGCTGCCCGACACGATCGGCCCCTGGTGGAACCTGTTGCTACTGAGTCCGATCTGAGCGGAGCGTCTTCCCAAGTCGACCCGACTGCACCGATCTGATCGCGCCCTCCGGCCCGAGACCCGGCAGCGTCCAGCTTGCTGGGACCGGGACCATTAGCTCTAACGGGCCCAGGGACAGCGAGTACAGCCACGATTACAGCAACTGGGGCGGATTGGGACGTCCGACGACGAACCGGGCTGAACAGCATTCGAGGTCATCGGCCGCATGCGAACGGAAGCGAACGTGTGTGAACGCCAGTTGGGTG
>CAVTHA010000006.1:0-123091 GCA_963734435.1 uncultured Acidimicrobiales bacterium
GAACAAGAAGCCTAATGAATGTTTCACGGGTCGGGCGCGGGCCTTAGCACGAATCCAGGAGTTTGGGTGCAAAGCAACGAGGGCGATCGCCGGGCCTCGCACGGCTAGTCTGGTCGTATTCGGCAGCGCGCAGGCAGAACACAAATGAACCCACAGCCAGAGCGAGCCAGGTGAGCGGAAAGGGCAGATTCGCGTACCAGCGAGCACGCAGAACCGTAATCATAGCGCCAACAAAATAGAGAACGAGCCCGCCGGCGGCGCAACGACTCCGATCCGTGGAACAGCAAAGCCAGCGATTAATCCAAGGCCGCCTATTAATTTCAGTACGCCCAGTGTTGGAAGCCACCGCTCCTCGACTTCCAGCCTCTTTATATTGGCGGGGGCGGCGTGCGGACGCGTGAAGTCGCATATGCCAGCATAAAAGTTCGCTGCTGCTGCCAGGACAACGACGATCAAATAAGCGGTATGCATGTTGGAATGTCTGCCCCCTGTCACGAAGGCTGGCTTGCGCGTGTCAACACAGTGACACGCGGCGAGAGGAGAATGTGAGCCAATGGTCGGCGATCATTGGCTGGTCGGGAGATCGAGGCGAGCCGAGGACATTTGAGGGCGGTAGCCTATCGCATGTTCGGGCTCTCCCGGAGAGGCGGACGACGCCGTCCAGGAATGCTGGCTGCGCGTTAGCCGTGCGGATACCACTGCGGTTCGGAGTCCGGAAGGATGGCTGACAACCGTCCTCGCGCGAATCTGTCTGAACATCCTCGCTCCCGAAAATCGCGGCGCGAGGGATTGCTGGAAGAGACGCCGCCCCGTCTTGCCGTAGCGGACCGCGGGCACCGTGATCCTCAGGACGAGGCCCTACTTGCGGATGCGTCGGCCTGGCGCTGCTGGTGGTTCTCGAAAGGCTTACCCCTGCCGAACGTGTCGCTTTCGTGCTGCACGACGTCTTCGGGGTATCCTTCGACGAGATCGCGTCCATCGTCGAACGTACGCCTGCGGCCGCGCGACAGCTCGCGAGCCGCGCTCGTCGCAATGTACGCGGAAGGCCCACGCCGAATGCGGCGAATCTCTCTCAACAGCGTCAGACCATTGAAGCCTTCCTCAGCGCTTTGCGCGCGGGCGATGTCGAGGGGCTCCTTGCCGTTTTAGATCCTGACGTGGTCCGTAGAGCCGACAGGTTTGCGGTTCCTCCCGGGGACGCCAGGGAGTTGCGCGGTGCAGCGGCCGTGGCTCATGAAGCACTCGCCTACATTCACACTGCCCGCGTCGCACAACCCGTGCTCGTCGATGAATCAGTGGGCTTCGTTGTAGCCCCGCATGGGCGGCTGCGGATTGTGATCCGTTGCGTGATCAGGAAAGGGAAAATCGCAGCGATGGAAGTAATATCCGATCCCGCTCGTCTGCGCAGAATGAAACTGGCTGTTCCACCTGATTGAGGGGGAGAGTTCGCCTATGGACTCGACGAGGATAACCGCCGCTTTGGACTGTTGTTAACCGGGCAAAGCACGCCAAAACCAAACGGATTTCATTTATGTCATACCGGCCCCAATCCGTTTCCGAAAATGCCAGGTTCAGCGGTTCCGCGGATTAGCAATCGAAGCGAGCATCTCGCTGAAAGCCTGCGAGGGGTATCAACCAGCGACTTGACGATTGTGCGTTCAATGAAAATCCGAAGAGCTGCTCTTGAAGTGACGCAGTCTGAACCAAAGCGGACGGCGGCAAGTGATACTCATGCCCCCCACGCGATCTATGGTGGTTCTTGATAAGATTTGGTTGCGAGTGACTCCGAATCAAACGCGCATTGCCGAATGGCTCGAGCACGAGGTACCAACGCTGCACCATGCAAAGGACTATGTAAGCAAGCGGCTGCTACCGCCCGGCTCACTACCCATCAATGATCCGAATTGTCTGCAGGAAACTGGCGTCCATATTGTTCAGGCACGTCCTCACGAGCATCTTCGTCGTAGCTTCTTCAGTCATGCTTGTTTTATCGGGCTCAAATAAGGTTCTTGCGCAGACGCCGGTACCCGACGTTCCTGCTGCAAACCCGGCTCGGCCGACTGTTTCCACTCCCGCAACTCTGACGCCCGTGGGATACTTGCAGTTCGAAAATGGAGCGCTGTACGCAGAGCAATCACCCGAATTCTCGAAGCGTCTGGGTATTGAGCAGGTCACCAAATTGACGGTAGCCAGTCGTGCGCAGCTTATCGTTCTATTCGAACCTTTCACGCATAGTACGGGAGCTGCGGTTTCCGGAAACAGGCCGGGTGAAGTTTTTGCAGGAACGCAAGTGATCATCGTGCCCGGGTCGGAGAAAAGACCCACGATCGCCGGCCAGTATTTGCGCAGACTGTATGCGAGCCCTGCCCCAGAGCTCGATCTCGGGACATTCGTCCAAAGCGCTACGCTGCTGATGAGCGGGGATCTGGTGGGCTTTCACTTCGACGTGAACGGACTGTTGTTAGAGCAACAGGATGACCAGACAAAGGGACGGCGCCTGCAGTTTGCCCAAACGCTCTCGATCTCCCATCCGGTCGGTAGATTTACGGTGTCCGGCGAAATTTGGCACTTCGCACAGCCTCTGATCAATTCCTACGCGGTTGGGAATCTTTGGTCGGTGGCCTATCCCATAAGCAAACAACTTGTCGTCGATGGCGGTTTCGATCACGGCTTCACCAACACTTCCACGCAGTGGGAGGGCTTTGCCGGATTCACCTACCTTTTGCCCAAGCGACTCTGGCGTAAGCGCGGATAGTAACGAATTCACTGCGACCGGCCACTACCTACCTTACCGGCTCTCATTACTTCATGCCGGGTGCCCGCAAAGTGTGATGCCGCAGCCAACGTGGAGGTTTACGATGCGTTTGGTTAACACGGTTTACGATGCGTTTGGATAACGAGGAGGGTTTCAAGAGTGCCCACTAAACGTTACATCGATAGATCAAACAAGGTTGTAAAGATAGACTCACCGACGGACAAACCTTGGCTGCGATCTGAGCGCAGTCTTGAGACCTGTGGTTCGCCAAAATCTGCTGCAATCGGGATGGAGACCTTCTCGCTTCCCACCGCTCGTACGGATCGCGGCCCTTCGCCGTTCCATGCTCATCCTCACGGCAACGGGCTGCTCCCCACCGCCTTACATCAACTCCTCGACGAACGCTCGCGCAACATCCGCGGGAATGCGCGTGCTCTGTTTGACGAGCGGCTCGACACTCAGCACCGGCTCTGATTCATCCAGGGTGGGCACGTCTGTACGTTCGAAGAATTTGCCAATGGGAATTTCGTCCCCCCACAGCAGCGACTTTTCCATCGCGGCCATCCAGTTGGTCGAATCATACGAAGAATCGTCCTCAAGCTTCTTCACCCGGGGACGGAACCACTGGAAGGTATTGTCATGGTTATAAGTAACGCAAGGGCTGAAGACATCGATAAAGGAGAAGCCCTTGTGCCGGATACCTTGCTTGATAAGGTCGGTGAGGTGCTTCTGCTCCGCGCTGAAGCCGCGGGCGATGAAGGTGGCCCCCGCAGAGAGAGCGAGCGAAATGGGATTCACCGGGCCCTCCACATTGCCAAAGGGCATGCTCTTGGTCTTCATGCCTTTGCGGCTAGTGGGCGAGGTCTGACCTGTCGTAAGGCCGTAGATCTGGTTGTCCATGACAATGTAGAGCAAATCGACATTGCGGCGCATGGTGTGCATGAAATGGTTTCCGCCAATGCCGAAGCCATCCCCATCACCACCTGTGACCAGGACCGTCATGCCGTGGTTCGCCATCTTGAAGCCGGTGGCCACGGCTAACGAGCGTCCGTGCAGTGTGTGCATTCCATAGGTATTGATGAAGCCGGGGAAATTTGAGGAGCAGCCAATACCGCTGATGGTGGCAACCTCGTGATTGGGAATCTGCAACTCAACCAGCGCCTTCTGCACCGCTGCGAGCACGCCAAAGTCGCCACAACCTGGACACCAGTCGGGATCCACCTTCCCCTTCAGGTCTGCCATGGTGGTCAGTTTGGGAGTTGCTACATCTGTTGCCATCGTTATTTTCTCCTCACCGGTTTTCGGTTTAGACCATGATCTCGTGGGAAGGCACGGAAAGAGTTGTGCTCCCCTGAAGCTGCTCTTTGACTGCTTCTACAATGTGGTGCGGCATGAAGGGTTCGCCGTCATATTTGCGGATATGTCCATTGGCCACAAAACTGGTTTCGCTGCGCAGGTAGCGGGCGAATTGGCCACTGTAGTTGTTTTCTATGATGATGGTGTGGCGCGAGCCTTTCAGCAGATCGGCAATGGCGTCGCCGTGAAGAGGCACAAGCCAGCGAATCTGCAATTGGTTGGCAGTGATCCCCTGGTCGCTTTAGCAGTTCGCGGGCTTCCTCGATGACTCCTTGCGTCGACCCCCAGCCGATCAGAGTCACATCAGCATTCGCCGGACCCTGCAGCGCGGGCGGCGGCACCGAGGCTTCAATGCCCGCGACCTTGCGCATGCGCTTCTCCATCATGGCGCGGCGCTTCACCGTGTTGGTGTATTCATCGCTGATGAGCACCCCGTCTTCATCGTGCTCATCGCTGGAGACGACGTGGGTGTAGCCGGGAACACCGGGGACGGCCCGCGGGGAGACTCCGCTCTCGGTAATAAGGTAACGATTGTAAGATCCGTTGCCATTGCCGTTGGGCGAAGTGATCATCTCGCCGCGATCGATCTCAGGGTTGAAGTTCAGGACACTGGGCTCGACACTCAGGCGGCCCTCGGCCAACAGCAGATCGCAAAGCACGATGCCGGGACACTGAAAGCGGTCCGCGATGTTGAAGATTTCGGGGATGAGCGTAAAGCAGTCGCCAATATCAAGCGGTGCGGCAATGACACGGGGATAATCGCCAAACGCCGCGCCCAGCATCTGCCAGAGATCGCCCTGCTCGGTCTTCGTGGGCACTCCGGTGGAGGGGCCCGCACGCTGGCAATCAATCACGACGATGGGAATTTCGGCTTGTGCGGAAAGACCAAGGGCTTCGCTCATGAGAGCAAAGCCGCCGCCGGAAGTGGCGCACATGGCGCGAACCCCGGCGTGCGCCGCGCCGATAGCCATGTTGATGACGCCAATCTCGTCCTCCACTTGGCGGACCATGATGTTGGCTTTGCGGGCGTGTTCGGCCATCCAGTGGAGCACGCCGGTTGACGGGCTCATGGGATAGGCACAATAGAATTTAACCCCCGCCGCGGCTCCGCCCATCGCCATGGCAGCGTTACCGCCCAGCACAGCGTAACGGTTATCCGTCATGGGCAGCGGATTTGCGAAAGCGTTGAAATTTTGCGTGGCGTAGTCATAGCCGACCCGCGCCAGGCCGACGTTCTCATCGATGACGGCCTTTTCCTTCTTGCGGAATTGCTCGCTGAGTACGCTCTCCAGCGCCTGAAAGCCGACCCCCGTCATACTGAGGGCGGCGCCGATGGCCAGGGTATTCTGGGCGATCTTGTTGCGGCTAATGTCGGCGAGCTTCGAAACCGGCAGCGGGCACAACTGCACGCCGTCGGCGGCGTTGCCCGGCTTGATGGTATCGGAATTGTAGATGCAGGCCCCTCCGCTGCGCAGCAGGCCCAAGTGCCGGTCCATTGTGTCCTGGTTGAGGGGGATGAGGAGATCGAGCCGATCACCCATGTTGGTGATTTTTTCCGGGCCGGTGCGAATGGTGAGAAAGGTATGGCCGCCGCGAATAATGGATTGATAGGCGTTGTAGACGTTCAAGTGCAGCCCACGACGACTGAAGATTTTGGCGAAGATGTCTCCGGGGGTGGCGACGCCCTGACCCGCAGCGCCCCCTATGCCAATAGCGAAGGATTGCCTCATCGAGTACTCTCCAGGCTGCGGAGCCCCTGGGACTTTGCTTCCCGAAGGGTCTGCGGATCTCATCCCGTCAAAGCAAAACAAGATCGTTTTGATGACGCTATTTTGAACGGGACAAGCATACACCCAGCTTCACTGGTCTGGCAGAACCGGACACAGGAAGGGACGGAGCGCGGCGAAGTTACGAACGGTGTAGATCGTTCCGATTCTTTGCTTTGGAGCCGGTTCTGTCTTCCGTAACGGTTTCGAAGATGGTTCCATTTCCAACGCGTTCTCCAGCCTGGAGCGGGAAGGCGTAATCTGGAATGTTCGGCGCTTCCTGCCTCAGGCAAGGTGCGGCTTCAGGTGGAATTTACGACAATTCATCCGTCTAAGGGATAGGTAACCATGCAGTTAATTGGCGTACCGCAAATGCTAACGAACCGCGCCCGAGCGATGGTGAGGAATGGGTAACAGTTTGCCGATAGGACCGGGTGAGCACCCTTGGGCCACCATCGTCGTCCTCCTGGTTGGTGCGTTTATTTTCGGAACGGTGCCGCTGGCATTGGCTTGGTTCTGGGCGAAAGTTTACTCGCCGGCCAAGCCGGGGTTACAGAAAAATGCAACTTATGAATGCGGGCTGGAAGCCACGGGCGACGCGTGGGTCCAGCTCAATGTGTCCTATTACCTGTACGCTATCGTTTTTTTGATCTTCGATGTGGAGGCGGTTTTCCTGCTGCCTTTTGCCGCGGCCTTCTCCGGCCTTTCGCTGGCTGCTTGTTTGGCTATGCTGGTTTTCCTGCTCTTACTGGTGGAGGGCCTGATCTGGGCCTGCCAAAAAGGTGTTTTAACTTGGGGCTGATGAGGTTTCCATGGACCAGGATTTAAAGACCGAGTTAAGCAAGCACGGTATTTTTGCCACCACGTTTGAAGAGCTTTACAACTGGGGGCGCAAGAACTCGGTTTGGCCGCTCACCTTTGGCCTGGCGTGCTGCGCGATTGAAATGATCGCCACTACGATGGCGCGCTACGATCTGGCACGCTTCGGGGCTGAGGTTTTTCGGCCCTCGCCTCGCCAGGCGGATCTGATGATCGTCTCCGGAACCGTCACCAAGAAAATGGCTCCGCAGGTGGTTCGCCTTTATAACCAGATGCCAGAGCCGAAATACGTGATTGCCATGGGCGCGTGCGCCATTTCCGGCGGTCCCTTCCGCGATGGCTATAACGTGCTGAAGGGGATCGACCGCTTCATTCCTGTCGACGTACATATTCCCGGTTGTCCACCCCGGCCGGAGGCGCTGATTCATGCCTTCATGGCCTTGCAGGATAAGATCAGCGCCCAACACCTTACGGGCGAATCGAGACCAAGGCATCTGAAAGAAGAACTCCCCAGCGAGTTTCCGGTGCCGGAGTTTGGCGAGCACGGACTGGAACCGCCGCAGAATGACGAGGTCTTCCATAATCCTCTCAAGGTGCTTCAGGGATGACGCTGGAGGAGATCATGAGCCGGCTGCAAGCGGGTGTTGCAGGCTTCCAGGGAGAGATCGTGGTGAATCGCGGCCCCGCCGCACAGAACTCTCTGCTTATGGATCGCCGGCACGGGGTTGAGGCAGCCCGGTTGCTGCGTGACGAACTGCAATTTGATTTTTGTTCGAATGTTACGGCGGTCGATTGGCCGGACAGCGAGAAAACCGAAAAAATCAAAACCAAGCAAACCGTTGATGGCGTTGAGAAAGAGATCGAACAGACGATCAAGACAAAGATCCCGGGTTACCTCGAAGTGGTCTATCACCTCTTCTCCATCGCTCGCAAAGAGGGGCCGGTGGTATTACGGATGCGCACACCGAACCGGACAGACGACGTAGCGTTGCCATCGCTGACGCCGGTTTGGAGGAGTGCAGAATTCCAGGAGCGGGAGGCTTTCGATCTGTACGGCATTGTGTTCGATGGGCATCCGGACCTGCGGCGCATCCTCATGTGGGAGGGGTTTACGGATCATCCGATGCGCAAGGATTACGTTCCTCCGCCGGACGATGATTTGGAAATACTGAGGGAACGATGACACAGGTAGCGCCCTCCGAGAGCTGGGCAGGAGATCATGGAAATATCGATGGGGCCACAGCACCCATCGACCCACGGCGTCTTTCGTATGGATGTTCGCCTGGACGGCGAGCGAGTGCTGCGCCTGAAGCCAGTGTTCGGCTACCTGCATAGGAACCACGAGAAAATTGCCGAGACCGCCAGTTATCTAGCCGCGATTCCCTACACAGACCGGCTGGACTACCTCTGCTCCATGACCAACAACTGGGGATATGCGCTGGCGGTGGAGAAGCTGGCGGGCCTGATGGTTCCGGAGCGGGCCGAGTATATCCGGGTGATCGTCGCGGAGCTGACCAGGCTGCAGAATCACGCCGGAATGGTGGGATTTTTGCTGCAGGACATGGGCGCCAGCGGCACTCCGCTGATGTACGCCTTCCGTGAGCGGGAGCGGGTCCTGGACCTCTTTGAATCGTTAAGCGGCGCGCGCATGATGTGCAACTACATGCGCTTCGGCGGCGTGCGCGTGGACTGCTCGGCGGAATGGCTCGCTCAGACAGCGAAGCTGGTGGCGGGGTTTGACAGCTTCCTGGACGAGTTCGAACAGTTGCTGACGGGGAACGAAATCCTGATGGCGCGCACCCAGGGCGTGGGTGTGCTGCCTCGAGAATTAGCTATCAACGCGGGCGTTACCGGACCCGGCCTGCGCGCCAGCGGAGTGAATTACGACCTGCGCAAGGTGGACCACTACGGTGTCTACGATCGCTTCCAGTTCCGTGTGCCGCTGGGCGAACATGGGGATGTGTTCGACCGGTACATGATGCGCGTGCTTGAGATGCGGGAGTCGGTCAAGATTCTGGAGCAGGCTCTGCGCGATATTCCATCAGGACCGATCATGGATCCTAAGGCGAGGCTGCGCGGATTACGACCGAAGGTCGGGGAGGCCTATGGGCGGATCGAATCGCCAAAGGGCGAGCTGGGGTTTTATTTGATTAGTGACGGGTCGCCCAACCCATACCGGTACCGCGTGCGTCCCCCGAGCTTGATCAACCTTACCGTGCTCGAGGATATGTGCCTGGGACACAACATTGCCGATGTGGTGGTGATTCTGGGGAGCATTGATATTGTGATGGGAGAAGTGGATCGCTGAGGATGAAAGTTGCTTTGAGTTTGCTTCCGGTGCTGGTCAAGAGCACCGCAGATCTCTCCACTACGCTACGCTCCGGTCGAGATGGCGAATCTGTTCCGCAAGGACGATTAGTCATCTCGTCGGAGCGTAGCGTACGTGGGGAGATCTGCGGATTCTTCGTTGGTTCTCACGCCGACACCAGAGGTTACGAGACCACATAGGAAATCGGACGGGTGCCGCTCCGCCAGGACAAACGAGGGTAGAAGATGCTAGGCACGGGTGTTGTCAAAGGGTTGGTGGAAACCGCGCGGAACTTTCTGGGCAGTTTTGTCGATAAGGACCGCCTGGTTACCGTGCAGTTCCCTGAAGAGAGGCTGCCCGTAGCGGAGGCGGCGCGTAACTTTCCTTTCCTTATCTATGATGGCGTGGACCCGGAGCAGGGTCTTCGCTGCGTGGCCTGCCAGATTTGCGAGAAAGAATGCCCGCCCCGATGCATCACCATCGAAAAGAGCAAAGACAAGAAGCCTGACTTTGTGGGCAAGCAGCAGGCTTATCCGGTGGTCTTCGATATCGATGTATCGGTTTGCATGAGCTGCCAGATCTGCGTGGAAGTGTGCCCCTTCGACGCCATCCGCATGGATAATGACTTCGAACTAAGCACTACCGATCGCTTTGGCGGCCTGTTATGGACCAAAGAGAAATTAGCGCGGCCGAATGAGCATTATTTGGCCATCCACCCGACAGAAGCAGCCGAAGTCGAGGCCAGACGGGCGGAAGAGAAGGCACAGGCCGAGGCCAAGAAGCAACAACCGGCGGTGACGAAATAATGCTGGACCAGGTATTCGTCCTGCTGAAGCATTGGCTGCTGGGCTACACACCGGCGGCAATTCAGCCGGCAGTTTCGATCTTGCTGACCATTGTTCCCATCCTGCTCCTGTTCCCCGCCCTATTTGCGTTAACGACGGTTCTGGAGCGCAAGGGATTGGGAAGAATTCAGAACCGCTACGGTCCGAACCGGGTGGGATTTTTCGGCATCCTGCAGCCGATGGCCGATGCGTTGAAGTCGCTGACCAAGGAAGATATTGTTCCGGCGTCGGCCGATCGCACGGTTCACTTTCTGGCTCCCTTGGTTCTGTTGGCGGTGGCGTTTCTGCCCTACGCGGTTTTGCCCATTGGCCGGAATATGATCGCCGCGAATCTGGATGCGGGCGTGCTGTTCTTCTTCGCCATCGGCGCGATTTCCGAGCTGTCCGTTTTTATGGCGGGGTGGTCAAGCCGCAATAAGTACTCGCTGCTCGGCGCCATGCGGGCAGTGGCGCAAATGATCAGCTATGAAGTGCCGCTGCTGCTCTCCTCGATCGCGGTCATTATGGCGGCCGGGTCTTTGTCCACAGTCGTCATCGTCGAAAAGCAAGCAGGATTCACGGGCATTTTCCCCCACTGGTATGTGCTGACGCCGTGGGGCTTCGCCGGATTCATCCTCTTCATGATTGCGGCTACGGCTGAGACTAACCGTTCCCCGTTTGATCTGCCCGAGGGCGAATCCGAAATTATCGCCGGTTATTACCTTGAGTATTCGGGCTTCAAATTCGCCCTGTTTTTCCTGGGAGAATACCTGGGGATGTTTGCCATCAGCGGCCTGGGAATTACGCTTTTTCTGGGGGGATGGTCTGCACCGCTGCCATTTCTTACCTGGATTCCCTCCTGGATATGGTTTTTCGCGAAGCTGCTGGCGTTGATCATCGGCTTCATCTGGGTACGCGGCACGCTGCCCCGTTTGCGTATGGATCAGCTGATGAACTTTGCCTGGAAGTTTATGTTGCCTATGGCGCTGGTGATCGTGGTATCGGCGGGGGCATGGCGCTTTCTTCCCCAAGGGGTGACGCGATGGCTGGTGACCACGCTGTTCCTTGCCGTTGCCTACGTGTTGCTGGCACGCGGCGTGGAGAGCAGAAACAAGATCGCAAAACGAATTTATCGTTTTGCTGAATGAGGCAGATGAGCGTTCCGTTTCTCATTCTTGCAATCGTAACCCTGGCCGGCACGTGGGCAGCAATGATGCTGCGCGGTTTAGTGCATTGCGCCTTGGCACTGGCGGTTGCGTTTGCGGGAATCGGGCTGCTCTACCTCAATCTTGGCGCGCAATTCCTTGGGCTGGCGCAATTGCTTGTCTATGTAGGCGCGATTGCCGTTCTGATCGTGTTTGTGATCCTGCTCACGCGCGGCGGCGATACCGACTCGCCTCCACTCCCCAAGACGAACTTGCCCATCACCGGAATTCTGGTGGCAGTGGTCATCTTCGGCATTCTTGCCTGGGCAATCTTCCATAGCTTTGCGATCCATGCGCCTGGACTGCCTGCTCCGCAAACCACCATCCGGGAGTTGGGCACGACTTTGATGGGGGGCTATATCCTCCCGCTCGAAATCATCGGGTTAATGCTCACAGCGGCGTTGATAGGAGCGGTGATTGTCGCCATGAAGGAGAACGGGCAGTGACGGCTCTGGCGGGATGCTTGCTTGTTTCTTCCATGCTGTTTGCGGTTGGCCTGGCGGGTGCATTGACGCGCAGGAATACGATCCTGGTGCTGGTTGGCATTGAGCTGATGTTGAATGCCGGCAACCTGAACCTGGTTGCCTTTTGGCGCTTCGGACCGCACGCCGGCGCCCCGGCCGGCATGATCTTTGTGCTCTTCTCCATCGGCGTCGCGGCGGCAGAAGCGGCAGTTGGGCTCGCACTTATCCTCGCGGTGTACCGGCATGCGAAGACTACCGATCTGAATCAACTCGTGGGGAGGGGACACTAAGCCCTGCCTATGGCCCCGACCCTTTGGATCGTTCGCTATCTGTGGTTGATCCCGGTATTACCGCTGGTGGCTGCCGGCATCGGTGCGCTGCTCAAACGGCGGCAGCGCCGATTTGCGGCAACTATCGCGATCGCCTCAATTGGTGTGTCTTTTCTCTTGGCGATGGTTGCCTTTGCTCATCTGCTGCTGGAGCCGGAGCGGCTGTTCTTCAACTTTCGCTGGATGCAATACGGCAACGAATGGGTGAGGCTTGGGTGGATGCTGGACCCGCTCACAGCGGTCATGCTGGTGATGGTGACGCTTCGTGGGGCTGCTGATTTTTATTTACAGCGCGGCCTATATGCACCACGACGAAAACTTCGCGCGGTTTTTCTGCTTCCTCTCTCTGTTTGCCGGGGCGATGCTCGGCCTGCTGATCGCCAACAGCCTGCTGCTGCTGTTTATGTGTTGGGAGGTTGTGGGGCTGACGTCGTACCTGCTGATTGGGTTCTGGTATGAACGGCCTGCGGCGGCTGCAGCGGCAAAAAAGGCGTTCCTTACCACGCGGGTGGGGGACCTTGGCCTGCTGCTGGGAATGGTGTGGCTCTACGGACAAACGGGCACGCTGCTGTTTTATGATCACGGCGCGGGATGCATGGAGCAGGCCGCTCTCTCCCAACTGGCCGCGCGCATTGCAACCGGCATTGCGCTGCTGATCTTCTGCGGAGCGGTTGGCAAATCGGGCCAGCTGCCTCTTCACGTCTGGCTTCCGGATGCGATGGAAGGCCCCACGCCGGTAAGCGCCCTGATTCACGCGGCAACCATGGTGGCCGCGGGCGTGTACCTGGTAGCGCGTGTGTATCCTCTCATGAGCGTTACCGGCAGCGCGCTTGAGGTAGTGACCTGGGTCGGCGCCCTGACTGCGATCTTTGCTGCGCTGATTGCCGTGGCGCAGGAAGACATCAAACGCGTTCTGGCCTATTCCACCGTGTCGCAGCTCGGCTACATGATGATGGGCATCGGGGTGGGTGGCGTCGCGGTAGGCATTTTCCACTTGATAGCTCATGCATTTTTCAAGGCGCTCCTTGTTTCTCGGAGCGGGATCGGTGATCCACGGCTTGATGGGGGAGCAGGACATCCGCGAAATGGGCGGCATCCGCAAATGGATGCCCGTCACCTTTGCCACCTATGCTGTGGGCACGCTCGCGTTGTGCGGATTTCCTTTATTCTTCTCCGGATTTTGGAGCAAGGACGCAATCCTGCATGCCGCCTACGGGTGGAACGTCTCCCGCATACCGTTCTACCTCGGTGCGATCGGTGCGCTGCTCACGGCCTTCTACATGACCCGCCAAGTCTGCTACGTGTTTTTCGGCAAGCGGCGCAGGGGTCCGGTGACGGAACCGGTGGTGCCCGCTGAGACTGCGGCGTCGGATCCGCTGGACGCCGCTCACGAGAGTCCGGCTGCCATGACAGTGCCGTTGGTGCTGCTGGCAGGTTTCGCGGTTCTGCTCGGGTTCCTTGGCACTCCTGCATGGCCGTGGCTGCAGGCTTTTCTCGACATCAAGCACACCAGCTTGAACTTTGGCCAGCTCGCGGAAAACGGACTAATTCCGCTGATGGTGGCCTCTTCCCTACTGGTCTTCGCCGGGTTGGGATTGGGTTGGTGGATGTATGGGCGGCGGCCCATCGGGCACGCCGGAGACGCGGATGCTCTCGAGCGGCTGCAGCCGGCGGTCTTCCATGCGCTGCGGGAAGGCTTGTTCATCGACCAGCTTTATGCGCGGACGATCCTACGGCCGGCATGGTGGATCGCGAACTTCTCAGACTGGTTGGAGCGATGGCTTTGGAGCGGCATCCCGATTGCTGTTTCGGCCGTGACCAAGGGGATCGGGTGGATGGATCTCTCGCTCGACCGCTGGGTGGTGAACAAGGGATTCGACGCAGGATGTAGCGGCGTCGCGGATGGCGGGCGATTGCTGGCGCGGCTGCAGGATGGCCGCATCCAGCATTATTTGCGGCTTCTGGGGGCCGCGGTGGCCGCTTTGGCGCTCTTTCTGCTGCTGGGACACAGAGGATGACGAGCGACTTGCACCTGGTCAGCATGCTTACCTTGCTTCCTTTCCTGGGTGGTATTGCGGTTCTGCTGGTGGGGCGCGCCGGACGCGGGGCGGCACGGTTGACGGCCGCCGTTTTCGCCACCGCGGCGGTTGCCTATACGATCCTGCTTTGGTGCCGCTTCCAGCCGGCCCTGGCAGGAATGCAATTTGAGGAAATGCATCCATGGGAGCCGGCGATTGGACTCGCGTACCACGTCGGTCTGGATGGTTTAAGTCTGCTGATGCTGGCGGTCTCGTCGATTGTCGTGCTCATGTCGGTCGCCGCTTCCTGGAGCAATCCGAAACAAGGCCCGGTTTATTTTGCTTTGCTGCTTTTTTTGGAGACGGGTCTGTTCGGCACGTTTACAGCGCTTAACTTTCTCCACTGGTTCCTCTTCTGGGAGCTCAGCCTGATTCCGGCGTTCTTCATGATCCGGCTCTGGGGCGGCTCGGGACGGGCGCGCGCAGCAACCCAGTTCTTTGTGTACACCATGGTGGGCAGCATCCCCTTGCTGCTTTCGTTTCTGGCGATCTTTCTCGCCAGCGGCAGCTTCGACTTCATCGAACTGACCCGGATGGCGCAGACAGGGCAGCTTGCCGCCGCGATAGGCCAGAATCTGCACTGGCATCAATGGGACAGCGGCCACATCACGATGTTTCTGTTTTGCGGCGCATTCCTCGGATTCGCGGTCAAGACCCCCGTGGTTCCGTTTCACGGCTGGCTTGCGTCTGCCTACGGGGAGGGTGCATCGGAGACCACCATGGTGATGACCGGTGTTCTATCGAAGATGGGCGTGTATGGCTTTCTGAGGATCCTGCTTCCCATCTTCCCGGAGCAGATGTGGCGCGCCCAAACCATTCTTCTGTGGCTGGCCATCGCCACCATCGTGTTGCCCGCGTTCGCTGCATGGGCGCAAACAGACTTGAAGAGAATGTTTGCCTACGGGTCCATCAATCACCTGGGATACTGCATCCTGGGCATCGTTGCCGTAGACGGGTTCCACTGGCGCGGATGCGAGCCTGATCGGCGAGAAGGCGGCGGCGCTTACCGGTGTGATGCTGCAGTGTTCAGCCACGGCATCACCGCAGCGGCGCTCTTCTGGTTTTTAGCTCTGCTTGAACGGCGCAGCGGAGGCGTTCTGGGTTTGAACGATTTTGGCGGTCTGCGCAGGGCGATGCCGGTATTCAGCGGATTGATGGGGATCGCCGTCTTCACATCGCTCGGTTTGCCTGGGCTTATGGGCTTCCCGGGAGAATTTCTGATCTTCAAAGGGGTATTCCCACTGACGTGGTGGGCGGCCTCGCTTGCAGTGATCGGCTTGCTGATGACGGCCGTCTTCTTGCTCACGATTCTGCAGCGTGTTTTCTCGGGTGAACTGCATGAGCGCTGGGCCGGGATGCCGGACCTGACCCTGGCCGAACAGTGCACGCTCGCTCCCGCGGTCGCGCTGATGTTCGTGCTGGGAGTGTATCCGCAACTGATCAGCGGCATGGTGCACGGGACGGTGATGCAGTTTGTCGGCCTGGTGAGGTATTGACCATGCTTGCCTGGACGATCTACCTCTCATTTATTGGCGCAGCCGCGGTTGCTTTTACTCCGGGGAAGAGGCCGGCCGTTGCGCGCGCGATCGCGTTGCTCACCACGCTGGCAGGGTTGGTGCTCGCAATCGTGGCCGTGGCGCACGACCGGTCGGGGCAGCTGATTACGATTGTGAGAGTGCCGTGGATATCCCAGTTAGGCATTGACTATCACCTGGCCGCCGATGGCATCAGCCTGGTCCTGGTCTTGTTGACCGGCATTGCGGCTGTGGCCGGTGTACTTTTTTCCTGGAATGTGGACCGGCGGGTGAAGGACTTTTTTGCTCTCTACCTGGTGTTGATTGGCGCTGTTTACGGTGTCTTCCTCAGCTTCGATCTTTTCGAGCTTTTTGTTTTTTATGAGATCGCGATTATTCCCAAGTATTTTCTGATCGCCATCTGGGGATCGACGCGGCGGGAGTATGCGGCCATGAAGCTGGTGCTCTACTCGTTTGCGGGGAGCGCCCTGGTGCTGGCTGTGATGGTTGCCGCCTACGTCGTTTCGGGCGAGCGCACGCTGAGCCTGGAGGCGCTGGCGCACTATCCCTTTCCGGTTCATTTTCAAATGTGGGCCTTCCCGCTTGTGTTCGTGGGCTTCGCCGTGCTCGCCGGTATGTGGCCCTTTCATACCTGGGCGCCGACGGGGCACGCCGCCGCGCCAACCGCCGCGTCCATGCTGCTGGCAGGCGTGGTGATGAAGCTGGGAGCCTACGGCTGCCTGCGTGTGGCCATGATGTTGTTTCCCCGGGGGTTGGACCCGTGGGGATTCCACGTGCTCGGGTTTGGGTCCTGGCAGCAGGTCTTCGCGGTGCTGGCGCTCATCGGCATCGTCTACGGCGCAAGCATTGCGCTGGTACAGAAGGATCTGAAGTTCGTCGTCGGCTACTCCAGCGTGAGCCACATGGGTTTTGTACTTCTGGGATTGATGACCCTCAACCAGATTGGGCTGTCTGGCGCCGTTTATCAGATGTTCTCTCACGGGATTATCGCCGGGCTGCTGTTTGCGGTGGTGGGGCGCATGGTCTATGACCGCACCCATACGCGTGACTTGAGCGAGCTATCGCGTATACCGCTGGCGCGGTTGATTCCCTTTGCGGCAGTGACGTTTGTTCTGGCGTTTATGGCCTCGATTGGGCTGCCGGGGTTTAGCGGATTTATCGCCGAACTGGAAGTGCTGATCGGCAGCTGGCACGCATTTCCCTGGATGAGTTGGATCGCAGGTTTTGGAATTTTGATCGGCATTGCATTTTCATGGCGAGCGCTGCAAGCCACTTTCTTTGGCGAGACGGTGGCGGCAACCACAGCGGAGCCGGTGATGGCGCCCATCACGATGGCGGAGCGTCTGGGGGCTTGCTTGCTGTTGGCGAGCACGATTGTGCTGGGCCTCTATCCCAAGCTCCTGATGGATTTGATACTGCCAACCCTCAATGGGCCATTGTTCGACCAACTTCGCCAAGGTGGGTGGAGATGATCGGCTCCAGCTACTTGGAACTTTTGCGCTTGACGGCACCCGAGATCGTGGTGGCGCTTGCAGGCATCCTGGTGCTGGTGCTCGACCTCAGCTTCCTGCGCCGGGCTTCGCTTGCTCTCCGCTTCCGTGGCGCGGTAATCGCCGCCTGCGGCGGATGTATCGTGGCACTGGTCGTGCTGGAGAAACTATCCGCGCAGGGCAGCTTGCCGGCTGGAATGCTGGTAGTCAATCCTCTGACGCAGCTGATGCAAATCGCTCTCCTGGTGCTCGCCGTACTGGTTCTTCTCCTGGTGGACTCGGCACGCTTCACCGGCCACGTTGGTGAGTATTGCGCTTTGCTGTTGTTCGCCACCACCGCGATGATGCTGCTGGTGAGCACGCAGAATCTGCTGGTGATCTTTATCACCATTGAGTTCCTGAGTCTCTCGCTCTACATTCTTACCGGGTTTGACAAGGACAGCCGGCAATCGGCGGAAGCGGCACTCAAGTATTTTCTGTTTGGCGGCATGTCGGCGGGAATGCTGCTGTTTGGCATGAGCCTGCTATACGGCCTTTCGGGCTCCCTTGAGCTCAAATCCATCGCGGTCGCGGTACACGGCTCGCCGGGCGATCCGCTGTTAGCGCTTGCCATGGTCATGGTGCTGGCGGGATTTGGATTCAAAGTTGCCGCGGCTCCCTTTCACATGTGGGCTCCGGAGGTATACCAGGGAGGGCCTACGGGTAGCGCGGCGCTGGTTGCCTCCAGTTCCAAAGTCGCCAGTTTCTTTGTCTTGTTCCTTTTCTTCTATTTGGGGCTGATAGGGTTGGCAGGAAATGCTGGCTGGGGAAAATATTCCGCCGGCTGGGCGCCGCTGATCGCGATCGTGGCCGCAGTATCCATGATCTGGGGCAACCTGGCGGCCATTGCGCAGACCAGCGTCCGGCGGCTGATCGCCTACTCTGCGATTGGACATGCAGGATATATGTTGATTGCGCTGGTCGTGCATAGCCGGCAGAGTTTTATCGCAATGGTGTACTACGTCTTCACGTATGCGTTGGCAACCCTGGGCGCTTTTGGAGTGCTCTCTGCGCTGGAGGGTGAAAAGATCGACACGATCGCGGATTTTCGCGGATTGGGCAAACGCGCTCCAGGCTTATCGTTTTGCCTGCTGATTTTTTTGCTGTCGCTGGCGGGCATTCCTCCGTTGGCAGGCTTCTTTGGCAAATTCTATGTATTTGTCTCGGCACTTGACCTCGCGGAACACTCCGGATTGCTATGGCTGGTACTGCTCGCGATTGCCATGAGCGTGGTTTCGTTTTATTACTATCTGAAGATTCTCAAACTGGCCTATGTCTCGGAACCCGTGCATGACGCCACCGACATCGATCTCTCCTTGACCACCCAGTTAACTTTGTGGGTGAGTGCCGCCCTGGTCGTGATTCTGGGTTGCTTGCCGGGTTTATTGCTCAATCGAATTGCCGCCGCGGTCGATTCCGCATTCAGGTAGAGCATTTTTCGCGCGCATACTTCAATCCGTACTGGCGGAAGCCGATCCAACTGGACATACCGCGCAGTAGCCGGTGCCGCTCCGGCATGGCCAGCAGTGCGTTGACCGCGCGCCTGTCAAGCAGACGGAAGTCGCCGGTGTCTAAAGGAATGTCGACATCGCTGAGCTTGTTGATCAATCGATAGAAGAGCTGGGCACTGCGTAATTTGAAAGCGGCTTTCGCCAGCGCGCGTCTCGCGAACGCCATAGACAACATCGTATCCCTCGCCGCCATCGATCCATCATTTGCGAAATGAGTTCCGGTGGATCCTGCAAGTCGGCATCGATGATGACGGCGCACTGCACCAGCAGCGGCGGTGAGACCCGCGGTGACCGCAGCCTGGTGGCCAAAATTTCGAGACAGCATCACGACGCGGGTTTGAGGGGAAGTGTGATGAAGGTAGCGAAGAATTTCGTCGGTGCGGTCGGTAGAGCCGTCGTTAACGTAAATAAACTCGTATTCGCTAGTCGTTTGTGCCTCTATTGTGGTGTAGACCGAAGACGCTGGTGGTACGCAGTTCTCTATCCAAAGACAGTCATAGGAAGAATATTAGCGGTGTAACCCATGCGCTGCTTGCCTCCATCCTTCTGTTTCGCAACGGCGCGTGCGGATGCAGTTGTGGGACGAGAGCCGCAATGCGAACAATGCTCTCGAGATGAGCCGCAATGGACATTTGTTGGTTACTTATTTCCACGGGCATGCCCGATCACTGGAATACCAAGCCGCCACTCCTCATCTGGTTCATGGCTCTGTTCCTCCGCTTAGGTCTTCCACCTCTGCTCGCGGTACGCCTCCCCTGCATCATGGCTGCGACCTCCACCGTTCTCGATGGTCTTTTTCTTTTGCCGCAACGTCCTGCGCGACCGACTTGCCGGATTATTCGCCGGCGCTGATACTTGCTGGCGGCTCCGCTCTTTCGTCGGATGGCACGCCGGCAGAACGGCTGACTACGACAGCCTGGTCACCTTATTTACCCTGCTATACACTCTGGCCTTTTGGAGGTATGTCGACGCGCGAAGGCCGCACTCGTACGCGGTGGATTGTTCGTCGCTGGAATCGCCGTTGCGTTGAGCGTGCTCACTAAAGGAGTGGGTGGCGTGCTGGCGCTGCCCGGTTTGTTGCTCTATACAGTTTTTCGCGGGCGGTTGCTTAGGGTTTTGCTCGATTGGCGTCTCTGGCTTACTCTTACTGGGCATCGCACTCATCTGCGGCGGGTACTATGATCTGCGCGAACATGTTGACCCGGGATACCTTCAGGCTGTCTGGAGGAATGAGCTCAGCGGGCGCTATCTCACCGTCAACGAGGAACACCAGGGCGGCCCCCTCTTCTATTTCTGGATTTTAGCCACCAAATTCGAGCCCGGGTTTGCTCTTGCTTCCGCTGGCCGTCGATTCCGTTCTTCCGGCCAGATCGCCGCCGCCGCTCCGTGACCCTGCTCTGCCTGCTCACTTCCGCCGCCCTGTTCGCGGTGCCTCACCAAGTCGCAGACCAAGATTTTCTGGTACCTGGCACCGGCGACACCGCTGCTTGCGATGGCCGTGAGTATCGGGCTTTCCGATGGGTTGGCTTGGCTGAACGCTCGCGAGCAGACCCTTCCCGTAGTTTTCCGTCCCCGAGTCGCGTATGTCGCGGTGGCCGCGATTTTCGGAATCGCCATCCTGGCGGCCGTCTACTACTACCAGATCGGTGTAGAGCGAAAACTGGACGGCATGTACATGGAGGGAAGGTACGGACCTTTTCTCGAGCAGATCCGTCACCGCGGTCTAACCCAACGACTCATCATCCTGGACTACGGAGATCATAAACAAGTGCGCGGCGACAACACCGGCCAGTTCGCGAACTACAGTCCCGAGGCCGACTTTCTACGCACAGGTGGAAGACCTCCGCGGTATGCACGTCGAGGTTGTTGCACCTGGTCGCGACCTGCCTGCAGGCAGCTGGATCGCCACATGCGATCCCCGGTCGCACGCATGGTTGGTCGATCGCTATCAGTGTCGCGACCGTGTCGCAGGCAAACCCGTGGTGCGAACTGGAGCACATCGGCAACCCGAAAGCGCCGTCTGCTTAAGCCGAGTTGTGTGTATCCCTCGGGCGCGCTGAAAGCAAACCTACTCAAGCCTGTCCATGCGCTAGTTGGGCATGGCTGCGTTTCTCGTAAGGGTGCGCGGCGAAGGTGTCGCGAATGTCGTGGTAGAGGGGGGCAAGGATCGTGGCGAGACTCTCAGCCAGACCCAGGACATCGGATGCCTCTGTAGGCACCGGCACGCCAAGGTTCTGGTAGTACTCGCGCGATTGCCTCTTGCATCCGGGTGGCCGACACGCGAATGTCGGGCACGCCATCGACAGCCTTCCCGGTAACCTCGCTCGCCATAGCGCGCATCACCAGGGCAATGTCTTTTTCGAACGCGACCCCAGCCTCAGCGATAGGATCGGGTAGATGACTGAGGGGTCGTTCCCTCAGGTACTGCACAGCGGTGATTTGCACCTGCAGCAGCGTACGGATCGAAGGCAGCCACCTGCGCACGTCTTCGCGGATCTCCAGCTTACGCCGACGCGAGGGGCCAAACTCGAACAAGACCGCGTCAGCTTGCGCCGTGACTGCCTGAAAACCGGCGTTGAGCTGATCACGCAACTGGCGAATTCGCTTGATTGCTTTTACCTGATCCTTCTCCAGCAATTGCTCGGCTAGCTCGGCAAACATCTCCAGAATACGGGCAAAGACGGATTGCATTTCATCCAGAGCATTCCTCACCCACAAGCGATCGTAGATGAGCCACATTGACATCAAACCAAGCAGGACTCCGAACACACGATCACGGGCAATGGCGAGCGAAATCTGGATCGTGAACTCCTGCAGATTGATCAGGTAAAAGGCCAGGGCGAGCTGGACGCCGAGATAGGAAAGTCTTGGAGAAGCGGTCCCAATCCAGGAAGAAAGTGCGGTGACCACCACGAACAACAGGGTGAAGCCGGCAATCGAGTCGAGGTATGGCAGCACAAAAATCTGTGCTCCCATGCCGAAGATAATGCCGCCGATGATCGCCCCTCCAAGCCGCAGGATCTGCTTCTGGCGCGATGAGCCGATGGTGGAAAGTGCAGTGATAATACAAGTCGCAATCGAAGTACTGAGCCCCGGCCAGTCGATCGCCGTGTAGATGATGTAACAGGCCATGGACGCAAGCGTGCCGCGCAAGGCGAATTGCACGTGGGCAGGATTGGAAAATGCATCGGTGGCAAAAAAGCGCGCGGGTTGCTCGACATCCATAGGCGATGGAACAAACTCACCCACGGTGGAAGACCCCGAAAACGCGGTCGGAATGAGCGCAACAATCCTTTCCATCGCCGACAAAAAGGGCAGCTTCGATGGCTCCTCTTGCGCAGGGCGCCGGAGCTTTCGGGGCATTCGCCTCAGCACCAGATCTTTGCCGAGTATTTCGATCTCGTCTGCCAGGCCCTGGCAGCGGGCCTTGTCGGCCGCGTCGATGTGCGGCACGAGGGCTTCCGTCGGCTCCGCGCGCTTGCTGAGAGCCAGCCGGAAATTAGCGGCGACGTCAACCAATTGCCCCACCAGCGCTACCGCCGTGCCCAACTGGGCCTTGAAATGGGCGCTGTATCGAGATCGATTAATCAGCCTTCGCAGCCTCGCGGGACCGAGGCTTGCATAAAGCGAAAGCATTTTCTCAGTCGCACTATCAAGAGGCCGCTCCGCCGCGGCGCTGCGTAGGACAGTCTCCACCGTCCGCAAACGGCCTTCGATTCCTTCGGTGAGGTCAGTGGTGGGATGAACTCTGCGGAAAACATACTCCACCGCAATCGACACAACCACGCCTATGGCAACCACACCGCTCAGCCATAGCGTGTCCTCGACCCGGTCGTTTACCCTGAGCGTGGTTCGATCCCAAAGCGGAATGGCGCCGGCAAGGGTGAAGCCAAAGGCCACTGCCGTCGCGTAATCGTTGGTGATGCCTATAAGGAAAAAGCAAACAAAGAGGCTGATTCCAACCCCCAGAAAGTGAGTCAGCGGATCGTCGACCAGCATTGCCGCGCCAATCAAGGTGTAGACCGTGGCTAAACTGAAAGCCCCAATCGTCCTCAACCCGGCAACCAGAGTGGCCGTAGGATTTTCCCGGCTTAGGAATAACGTAAAAATTGCGCCCAGAAAACCGTTGGGAATTTGGAATGTCATCACCAGCAGCATCACGATGGTTGCAGAGAGGGTGACGCGGGCCACCACCCAGGCCCTCCCCGGATAAGGCGCCATTTCGTTCTTGAGAAAATTCCAAAACCATTTCCCTACGTCTTCGACGGCATTCGGCGGAGAGACCGCCGGCAAGGTTTTCCCTTGAGCCGCCATGGCTATTTCGCTCCACGGATCACGACCACTGCCGACTCGCTCACCCGGAACGGCTCCGTTTCTGGCGCGTTGATGCGGATCCGCACTGGAAAGCGGGTCGCCAGATGCACCCAGTTCAACGAGCGCTGCACATCCGGCAATCCGGTGGACTCAAACGTCCCCACCAATGTGGAATCAGGCCGCACGCCGTAGCCGACACTGTCGACGATGCCCTCATATCGCACCGAAGGCCGGGAGAGAACGTAGACATCAGCATGCATGCCCGGCAAAATGTGGTGCAATTGCGTTTCACGGAAGTTCGCCACCGCCCACCAGACGCGGGTGTCGATCAGGGTAAAAACCTGCTGGCCGGTGTGGGCGTAGGCACCGCGGGAGATAGTCATGTTGGTCACACGCGCATCGAAGGGCGCATATACCCTGCAGTTGTTCAGGTTGTACTCTGCGGTGCGGATGGCTGAGGCTCGCCCCTCGCGTTGGGCAGTGAGCGGATCAAGCGTAAGCACGCTGTGTTGCGATTGGTTGAATTGCGCGTGGCTTTGTTCCTGTGCCGCTTTGGTCTGCTCAAACTGGGCCTGCGCCGACACCACCTGCGTCTGCGCTAACAGCAGTTGTGAGCGCAACTGCTGCACCGCCTGTTGCCTCGCGGTCACCGCGGTTCTGACCTGGTCTACCTGGTCAACGGTGACGAATTGCTTGGCCAGGAGCGGTTCAATGCGATGAAAATTGTTGGTCTGGTAAGCCAATTCGGCGTTGGCGCTATCGAGGGCCGCCTGCGTAGCCGCAACATTTGCTTTCGCCTCACCTACCGCGGCGGAAGCGCGATCGACGTTGGCTGCAGCGCTATCCGTATTAGCCCGGGCAGCACCTACCGCGCTCACCTGGGACGCGATCGTCCTTCGCTGGTCGACTATCTGGCCCTCCAACGTTCTCTGGTCAGACCTCGCCTTTTCAAGGGCGTATTCGTAGGGCCGCGGATCGATCTGGAAAAGCAGCTCCCCCTGTTTGCGGAATTGATTGTCCTCGACGGCAAGCTCGGTGATGGGGCCGTCAACCTGCGGAGCGATCCCGATAAAGTTGGCAAATATCTCCGCATCGTCTGTGCGCGGGTAGTTGTTGGTGCGAATGATCACCAGCGCACCCGTAATCACCGCGGCGGCGATGATGCAAATGCTAACAATCCTGCCAAGATGGCGGCGCGGCGCAGCTGTTCGGTTTTCGAGCATCGCATCTCCTTCCGGGTTAGCTGAAGAACAAGAGCCAGAGAGTGAAGGTAAAAAACGCAGTCAAGCAGGGGTATACCAGAATGAGCGGCCACACCAATTGATCCTCAAGCTTGATGCGCACAAAGAACAAGCGGACAATTGACGCGAGCACGATACCGACCACGCCGCAAAGGATCCACGCCGGGAAAAATGACCCCAGGATATTTAAGGAGGGCGCGCGAGAACATCCCGCCAACAGCGTAGGAGCTAAGAAGGCTCCGGCTGCAGCGGCCCGGTCTATGACTCGGCCGAGGGGTGATGGGACTTTTGCTGTCAATGTTCCCGTCCGTTCGTAATTGGAGTCATGACGTTCATGGCCCTTTCGTGTACAGGAGGTCGCCCGTCTGGTATGCCAACGCGGCCACGCCAGTGAGTAATTGTGTGCGCGCGCTCACATCGGCAGTGCGCGCAGCCGCAAGAGCACGTTGTGCCGACACCACATCGATCTGGCTGCGGACTCCGTAGGTGTAAGACTGCAGTGCCGCGTTGTACGACGAAGATGCGGCCTCCAGCAACGCGGCTGCCGCTTTCTGTTGGCGGAGGGCGGTGCGCGCGGTGGAGTACGCCGACCACACTTCGTTTTCCACCTGATCGCGCATCGCGTCCACTGCGGCGGCGGCCTGCTTTTGCGCGGCTCTTGCCTGCGCGAGACGGCTCTCGCGTGCGAATCCATCAAATAAATCCCAGGTCAGGCTCAGGTGCGCATTCCAAAACTCCTCGTTGATGGAGTAAACACCCGGCTGCTGATTCTGCAATCCGTAGGCCTTGGAAAGTCCTCCAGTTCCCTCAAGGCTCAAGGTCGGCAAATAGGCCGTCTTGGCAGCCTTCACTTCGGAACCGGCAGCGCGCAGGTCCGCCACTCGCTGCATGAGGTCAGGCCGTTGGGCGAGTGCGCGATCGATCGAGGTCTCGACGGTCGCCGTTAAGTCCTGCGGAATATTCAAAGCTTGAATACTCTCTACCTGCAACGGGGCGGTTGGCGAAACGCCAAGGGCAGTGGCCAGATCGCCGTGCGCGATCTCAGACGCTCCAATCGCCGCCTGCAAATCATAGTCTGCCTGCGCGGCCGCGCTGCGGGCCTCGAGTACGTCGGGCAGCGTCGCCAGGCCGAGCTCGAGTCGCGCTTCTGCGGCCTGTTGCACGGTTTGCGCATTCTTGAGGTTGGCTTCTGCCGCATCCTCCTGTCCCTTGGTGTTGAGCACTCGATAGTAGGCCGCCATCACCTGGAAGATAATCCTGCGGTGGGTATCGTTGAAGAGGAAATTAGCGGCCAGGAGATTGTTTCGGCTGACGGCAATCTCGTCCAGGCGCCGGCCAAAATCGAAAATGGTGTAGTCCAGCTCGAGTCCGGGAGAGAACGAGAAAAGCGTCTGGCGGTAATAAGCAGGTGCGAACAGGATGTTGGTGCGCACGGTCTGCGCCAGCGCGATCGCGGCGACGGTGGGATAGAGTGTTGACTTTGCTGATTCCCAGTTCGGCGGCGCGCGCCTTGGCGTTTTCCCATGCCACCCGCGTTTCCGGGTTATTTTGTTCGGCAAGGTTGACCAGTTCGGGCAGAGTATATGTTTTGGCCGGATCGGGAGCAAAAGCCGGTGCAGATCGGGCCGGAGGCGTCACTTGGATGGTGCTCTGCCAAGGCTGGCTTGGCGAACGGCGGGCGCTCGCTGGGCGCAGGCTATCGCAGTTGCGAGTAACAAGCCGGATAGGGTGATCGAGTTGGTAAGAGATCTCTTCATTCCCGACGTGCGCCCGCTCAAACTGGCTTGCTTATAGATGTATACCGAAGGCGCCGGTCGAGTGCATCAAGGAATTTCCGCCCGAGCAACCGGATGATAGCATGCCACGCCGCAGGGGTCGGGTTTGTTAAATCAGGTGTCTGGTCTGAAACGTCGGGTGCCTTCGCGGCGGCGCAAGGAGAAGTAGATGGGTTTTGTGGCACGCCTGGACGAGAGAGTCTCTTAATTCAGTCCGGTTTTTGGCGGGGAGCTGCGGAAACAAGGCGTACAGTCTGTCCGGGGGACTAGCCTGGACAGGGGTGGACGTTCTTTCGTCGGGGACAATGTCGATAACGAACCGCAGATCTCTCCACTGCGCTACGCTCCGGTTGAGATGACAAGTTTGCTTATCGAAACGAATTTGTCATCTCGACCGGAGCGTAGCGTAGTGGAGAGATCTGCGGTTCTTTTAATCTGCGGTAAAAATCCCATGGGGCTCTGCCGCTCGGATGGCAAACGAACGTCGAGATTCGCGTACCCCGTCGGAGAAAGCAACGGGCGGAGGTTTTTCATCCGCCCGTTGTTTCGCCAATCGGCTGGAGGAAGCGACTACCGAAGAGAACTGGCAATAGACGACTTCCAGATTGAGAGGAGTAGCAATTGGTTGATTGCTCACCATGCCAGGCGTGAAGCGGTACTGACTCACGGCAGCAAGGACGCTCGCGTCGACCCTCGGGTCACCCGACCGGACGATCTTCAGGTCTTCAGGCTTACCCGTCTTATCGACGATCATGCCGACAACGACCGTGTAGTCGTTGTTGAGCAGACGAGCACCGCCGGTCGTTTCTGCTACAACATCGACCGTAGAGATTAACTTCGGAGGGGTAACCCCCGAGGAAACGCGAGAGACTTGGGGCGCAGATCCGTTACTGGCGACCTGGGTTTGGGCAGGCGTGCTTGCCTGGGCGTGAAGCATAAAAGAGGACAGGGAGAGTATGGCCACTGTTAGTTTACGCATAATAAATAGATCTCCAAGTTAGAGGTGCCCGTCACCAATCTATCCCCGTACTAATTCGACTGTCAAGATGTTTTTTAGATACGGCCTATTTCATTGGGTTTTCTTTAGGTTTGTTTACTGCGCAAGGGACTAGTTCTAAAAATTGACGCAACAAACGAACGTACTGCGGATGCACTGCAGGGACGAAGCCGGAGGGCAGTGCGAACTTATCGCGCAGGGCGGCGCGCTTATGGGAAACGACCTGGCCAGGTAGGCAGTTATCTGATCGAATTCTGCGTCGGTAGCGACGGCTCCTCGCGCGGACATATTCTGCACCAGGCTGTTCCAGTCCTGCGCGCTAAGGTGTTGGCTGGCTGCCAAGTCCGGTGAGTGGCAAGCGGAACAAACTCTAACGGTAAGATCATGCCCCGGTCCCGGCGGCAAATGATTTTGAGAGGATGACCCAGGCGCCGGCGCACTCGCAGCGGGCGCAGCGTTCTCCGTTTTAGCAAGCCGCTCAGTTAGTGTGCTTGTACTTTCACCGGTCAGGCTGAAGACAACCAGCGAGTCGCTGGCCAGCGCGGCGCCGATACCGAAACCGCCGGTGGCCACGACAGCAATGTATTGCTGTCCCTTCGCATCCGCATAAGAGATCGGAGTGGCCTCAGCCGAAGCAGGGAGTTTGACCGTCCATATTTCTTTGCCGGTCCGGGTGTCGAAGGCGCGGAACCGGGCATCGTCCGTGGCGCCGATGAACGTGAGACCGCTGGCGGTAACGATCGCGCCACCAAGTCCTGGGCGGCCGGTATTCTGTTTCCCTGGAGGCATACTGTCGGTGACTCCCAGAGTTGTTCGCCAGGCGATTTTTCCGGTGTTTACATCGACTGCGACCAACTGACCCCAGGGTGTCGGAGTGCAGGGCAGATGATTGCTGGGATCCCAGAAGCGAACGGTTCCCGCCAGAGGCCCGGAGTTGGAATAGCTACCGTCTGGGTTACGAATAATGCGCATCGGCTGGCCCAGGTTGTTCACATTGACCACAAACAAGCCTAGCCGGGGATCGAAGGCTCCGCCGTAGTAGTTGACGCCGCCCTGCGTGCCCGGTAACGAAACCGTGTAGCGGTCAAGGGCGGTTGGCGTGTAGGGCACAGCGCCCAGCAGCATGTTGTTGCTGTCGACGTACTGCTCACACCATGCCTTGTGCTCCGGCGTGTCTTTGTACAGGTTGTTGCGGCTGAGCGTATTTTGCGCCAGAGGCTCAGGCAAGATGGGAAAGGGCTGGGTGGGCGAAGTCTGCTCTCCTGGAACATCGCTCTTGGGAACAGGCCGTTCCTCGACCCCGTAGATGGGCTTGCCGGTGACCCGATTCAGAATGAACATCAGTGCATTCTTGTTCACGGTGGCCACCGCCGGGATCGTCTTGCCATCATGTTTTATATCGAACAGTATCGGTGGCGTTTCCAGGTCGAGATCCCAAATGTCATGGTGAACCACCTGGAAGTACCACAACAGCTTGCCCGTGCCGGCGTCGACGGCGACCAACGAGGAACCAAAAAGATTGTTTCCGGGGCGATCGATGCCGACCCGGTCGTTGTTGGGTGCGCCGAAGGGCATATAGAGAATGCCGCGCGCGACGTCGACCGTCATGTAACCCCACACGTTCACGCCCGAACGATCTTTCCAGCTTTCGCCTGCCCATGTGTCGTGGCCAACCTCACCCGGGCGAGGCACGGAGTGAAAGGTCCAGACCAGCTTGCCGGTGCGCGCATCCCAGGCACGCGTGTCGCCGGCGGGGCCGAGGCCGCCGTTCAATCCGCTGGGCCCCTCTCCTGGACCGGCTCCAGTGATCACCAGGTTCTTGTAGATGAGTGGCGGCGAAGGCAGGATGTAGCTCTTGTCTTTGCCTGTAGTCATCACCTCCGGCGTCTTTAGATCGACTATTCCGTGGTCGCCGAACTCCAGGTTGGCCTGCCCGTTGGCGGCGCTGATCGAATACATCCTGCCGCGGTTGGTGCCGAAGATGATTGCCGGCGCTGCGCCGTCTCCTCCGGGCCAGTAGTTCGCTCCGCGGACGGAGGCCTGCTCGCCGTCAGGAATTTGAAACACCCACTGTTCCCGGCCGGTGGCGCAATCCAGGGCAACAACCCGGCTATAGGGAGTAACCACGTACATGGTGGAACCCACCACCAGCGGCTGGTCCTCGGATGGATGGAGGCTGGTTTTGCTGCCTGCCGGCCGCATGTGGTATACCCACGCCACCTTAAGCCGGCTTACATTCGCGGGCGTAATTTGCGTTAACGGGGAGTAACGTGTCGCGCCAGCGTCACGGCCTGGCATGGGCCAGTTTGCCGGGGTCTCGAGGGGCGATTTACGGGCGGCGAGAGCAATGACAAACGGCAGCTGCAAAGCAAGAGCAATGGCCAGCTTGAAACTGCCCTTCAAAGCGAAGCACCTTCGACGTTGAGCCTGGCGTTGAGTCTCTCCTGTTTGCGCTCCAACTCTCTTTGGCGGCCGGCTCGCTCGGGGTTGAGGTAAAGCCAGCATAGCGCAGCCATCACATCGGAACCGATCATCAGATGGATCAGAGCTTTCCAATCACCGGCGGTCTTCTGCAGGATGAATCCGCCCACCACCGGCATGACAAACCCGGCGAGATTTCCCAGCATGTTCATGGTGGCCGCTACGGTTGCGGTGTAGGATCCGCCGATCTCAACACAGGCGTCCCACGAGATCGGCATGGTCAGATCGCTGCAGAGACTGGCCAAGCCCATGCAAAGCATGGCGGCCGTAACCGCCTGGGTGCGGAGAAAGATAAATAACAGTAGCGCGGTACAAAGAAGGCCGAAGAAAGCGATTCTACGGCGCGGCACACGCGCCGGAGCGAGCCCGGTGAGCAACGAACCGATGCCGCCGAAAAGCAAAGGCAGCACAGACAAACCCGCCGCGTGGGCCGCCGTCAGACCCCGCCCCTCGCGTAAATACGTTGGCAGCCAGGTGATGTAGAAGTACCAGGTAAACGAAACGCAGAAGTACTGTAGGCAGAGAACCAGCACTTCCGGGGTAAGCGAGCAACGAAAGCCATTTCTTCTGCCCGGCGTGGTGGGTCATCAGGACGCGCGAGGTTTCGAGCAGTTCCTTCTCGGCATCATTAACCGACGTGTGCTGGCGGGGATTGTCCTTGTACCAAAACCAGAACACAGCGCACCACACCAGGCCCAGGCCGGCAAACGCCACGAATGAAAATCTCCAGCCGATCAGCGCGATGCAGGCCAGCACCAAAGGCGGCGTTGCGGCTCCGCCCCAGCGGGCAAACGCCCACAGCAGCGACTGCGCGGTCACGCGTTCGCGGGCCGGCAACCACATGCTGAGCATGCGGGTGAGGATAGGAAAGCACCCTGCTTCGCCGGCTCCGAACAGGAAGCGGATGACCCAGAGAGAAACGAAATTCCAGGCCGCGCCAGTCAGAGCGGTGAACGCCGACCAGCCCAAAACGATCTGCAGCAAGACCCTGCGGACGCCGATCTTATCGCCCAGCAGACCGATAGGTACCTCGAATAAAGCGTAAGACAGGCCAAACGCTCCGAAAACCAGCCCCATTTGCGCCTTGTTGAGGTGCAGATCATGGGAGATGGGCCCCGCCGCCTGCGAAATCGCTACGCGTTGCACATAGGAGAGGATGGCAAGCCCTATGGCCAGCGCAACAATGCTGTACCGCGTTCGACTCGCCTTCATCCGCAGGTCCTCGCAGGCGGGGAAAATCCGCCCGGTCAGGTTACCAGCAAAAACGCATGCAGGGCGAGGGGTATCATCTTGCAGCAGGTAAGGAGAGGTGGAATGAAGATCGATCTGTCGGGCCGTACGGCCGTAATCACCGGAGGCAGCCGCGGCCTGGGTAAATCGATGGCCGAGGCGTTGTCAGAAGCAGGCGCGCAAGTCGCTCTGGTCGCCCGCGATGTAAAGCGGCTGGAGTCGGTGCGCGATGAGATCAACGAGCGGGGCGGGACGGCGGCCGTATTCGTTGCCGACGTGACGCGAGAAGATGAGGTGGCGACAGTGGCGCGTGCAGTCATAGAACGCTTCGGCCATGCGCAGATTTTGATCAACAATGCGGGGATGAATATTCGCAAGAATTTAGTCGATTTCTCACTTGAAGAATTTCGCAGCGTCGTGGACTCGAGCTTGATTTCTACCTTTCTTATGAGCCGCGCTTTTGTGCCGGGAATGATGGGCACGGGCTACGGCCGGGTGCTGAATCTGACCTCCATCATGAGCCACATCTCGCTGCCGGGCCGTACTGCCTATTCCTCCGCCAAGGCAGCGTTGCTTGGTTTTACTCGATCGCTGGCGCTGGAACTTGCCGCGGAAGGAATTACCGTGAACGGCATCAGCCCAGGCCCGGTGGCAACCGACATGAACGCGGTCATCATGAACAATCCGGAAGTGAATGCGCAGTTCCTGGCCAGCATGCCCATCGGACGATGGGGGAAAATGGAAGAGATCGGCGCCCTGGCCTGCTACCTTTGTTCGGAAATTGCCGGCTTCATTACGGGAACGGATATATTGATCGACGGCGGCTGGACCGCTAAGTAGCGGCGCCTCTCAATTTTCCCAGTCGACTACAGCGATTTCATAGCAGGAATACTCCGTGCGACAAGCGTTCGCACTGCTCACATGATTGAACCCGCCGATAATGATCAGGGGACCGCAACCGCAGTCCCTGACCAGTCGAGGAAGAGGACGTCTTTTTCCTTCTCGATAACCCCACCGAGGATCTCGTGCCCAAGAACGATTCCCTTTGGAGCGGTTGTGCGGCCGCGCACCATGTGCTGGTCTGATCCGCAAATGTGGGTGGACACGACCTTGAGGATAACGCCGTGTTCGATGGGCGTGCCTTGGGGGTCCTTGAATTTTGGATAGTCAATGTTGTGGACCTCTACCTTGCCGGGGCCCTCATATACAACGCCGCGATTGTTCGCCATACCGATTTCTCCATTTTCCCGATCTCGACGATCATTTATTTGGACGCGGATGCGAGGACGGGCGGGTCCCACCGGTTCAGGTCATGCGATGAATTGATGTTCGGAGTCAATTTCCGAGAGGCCGGTCTTAAGTCCAAGTGGATCGGTCGGATCGCAGGCTGCTGAAGTTCCATGAGCTCCACGGAAGCTCGCCTTATACGCCTTTTTCCGCACAGTTCTCTTTTATGCTTGAGTGGTAGAAATCGTTGGAGCCCGTTCGACGTGTATGTAGACCGGCAATCCTGCTGGAAGCAATGACGAGGTGAAATGGATGCGCTTCATGATGATAGTGATCCCGAAGGGATATGAAACGGCGACCCCGGACACGGTCCCCGACGCGAAGGCGGTGGCCAAAATGATGGAGTTCAACAAAAGTCTTCAGAAAGCAGGCGTCTTACTCGCGCTCGATGGGCTACTTCCCCCTTCGAGCGGGAGCGCGCGTCACCTACTCCGACGGCAAAGCCACGGCTACAGATGGCCCATTTGCCGAGGCCAAGGAGGTCATCGGCGGTTACTGGATCATCCAGGTACGCTCACGAGAAGAGGCGATCGAATGGGCTAAGCGAGCACCGATGTCCAACCACGAGATTATCGAGGTACGCCAAATCTTCGAGATGGCAGATTTCCCTGCAGACGTACAGACGGCAGCGGAGGGATTCCATGACCTTCCAAACGCGCCAGCCGCCAAAGCATGAGCGACATTCACAGGACGATTGAGGCGGTGTGGAAGATCGAGTCCACACGTCTCATCGCTGGGATCGCCCGCGTTACCCGCGACATCGGCATTGCCGAGGAACTCGCTCAGGATGCGCTGGTTGCCGCTCTCGAACAATGGCCGGAGGAAGGTATTCCAGAGAAACCTGCGGCGTGGCTGATGACGGCAGCGAAGCGGCGCGCCATAGACTCTCTGCGCCGTGGTCGCATGCTTGAGCAGAAGCACGGGGAGATTGGGCGAGAACTGGAATTCCAGCAGCAGCGGCTCGGTCAAGCAATGGATCAAGCTTTGGACCAGGTCATCGATGATGACGTCCTTCGGCTCATCTTTACCGCCTGCCATCCGGTGCTGGCCATCGAGGGGCGCGTTGCGCTCACGCTGCGCCTGGCCTGCGGCCTCACAACAGCCGAGATTGCTCGAGCTTTCCTGGTTCCGGAGAAGACTTTAGGACAACGCATCTTTCGCGCCAAGAAGACCCTGTCCGAGGCTCATATTCCCTTTGAGACTCCGCGTGGTGACGAGTTGAGCAAGCGGCGTGACTCCGTTCTGTCCGTGGTCTATCTGATCTTCAACGAGGGATACACCGCAACCTCTGGGGAAGAGTGGATGCGGGCAGCACTCTGCGATGATGCACTCCGGCTTGGACGCATGCTGGTGGAGCTTCTTCCCGAAGAGTCTGAGGTCCATGGCCTGCTAGCGCTTATGGAGTTGCAGGCGTCGCGTAGCGCGGCGCGGCGCGGACCAACAGGAGAAGCTGTTCTCTTGCCGGAACAGGACCGTTCTTTGTGGGACTATGCACAGATCCAGCGAGCAATGACTGCGCTCCATCGCGCGCAGAAGCTCGGAGGAGGCGCCCATAGTTACGCGCTCCAGGCGGCGATCGCTGCTTGTCACGCGCGAGCCAACACCGCGGCGGAGACCGACTGGGAGCGGATCGTTCTTCTCTATGACGCCCTGCTTCAGCTCAGCTCATCTCCGATCGTGGCGCTAAACCGCGCGGTAGCAGTCGGAATGGCACAAGGACCGGCCGCTGGGCTCCACGCAATGGACGCGATCGCGGCTGAGCCTGCACTGACCAACTATCATCTGGTGCCCAGTGTAAGAGGCGATCTGCTCGTGAAGTTGGGACGATATGCCGAAGCTTGCGAAGAGCTTCAACGCGCCATTGCGATGACGGAAAACCGTCGGGAGCACGAACTGCTGTCGAAAAAACTAAAGCAGGCGATTCCATTCGTAGAATCCGGGTCAGGCCATCTGTCGACAAAGTGAAGGCAGGGCAGACCGGCAAGCGAAGACCGTTAAGGAGAAATCATGACTCAGTATTTGGTGGCTATCCACCACTCCAACGACTATGACCCCTCTCTCGAGGACGAAGCGATGCACCGCGATATCGATTCACTCAACGAGGCGATGAGTGCTGCTGGTGCCAGGCTTTTCGCCGGCGGCCTGCAGCACCCGGCCAAGGCGAAGTCGCTGCGGGCACAGGCCAACGGCGAGGTGCTCATCACAGACGGGCCATATCTGGAAGCCAAGGAGCACGTGGGTGGTTTTTGGCTGCTGGAAGCCGCTGACCTGGACGAGGCGCTGGCGTGGGGCCGCAAGGCCGCCATCGCCTGTCGGGCGCCGGTAGAGGTACGTCAGTTTCTGATGGAGGATCCCACAGAAGCATCCGGGCGGTAGTGGCAACGCCTGGAAATCCTGCGAGGATGAGTGGCGCTCGTGGACTTCATGCGCCGGATTGCGGCATCGGCAACCCACGCAGAACCAGCCAAACGGTGCAAACATTCTCGGAGTACTATCCCGGAACGATGCAGGAGGCCACTGTCACCCGCAAGATTACACAAGACCTTTATCGCTCGGGCGCATAAGCTCTCGCACTTAAGGGCAGCTTTCCTTCATCGCCGCCGCGATTCAGGAAAACCGGCCGTATAGATGAATGCCGAGAAAATACACCTTCCATTCACAATCAGAACCCTGCGGCCGTTTTTGGGTAAGCTGTTGAGAGGGTGAAGGCAAAGTGAGACTGCTGCACATCGCGTTTTGCGAATGTTCTTAGGCCCACGCAGGAGGTTCAGGTTGAAAACTCGATCGAAGCAATGGGTTCGCCTGTATCGTCTCAAACCTCCATATGAAGCGGAGGTCGTTCACGCCCATTACATTGAGCACCGGTTCATACGTCATTCACACGAGCATCTTGTCATTGGCCTCGTAGAAGAAGGCGTCCAGCAGTACAGGTATCACGGCGCAAACCATACGACTCCCGCCGGGCAGACGTTCTTCGTCAACGGGGATGAGCCACATACAGGCGAACCTGCAACGATAGATGGGTATGTCTACCGGACGCTCTGCCTTGATCCGGGGACGTTCCGGCAATTGACCTTTGACCTTACGGGCCGAAGAGAGCTGCCTTATCTGGCTGGTGCCACCATTTCGGACGCCCGATTGTTCGCACGGTTGCAACAGCTTCATCAGGCAGTGGCCGCGAATGCCGATGCGATGGAATGTGAGTCACGTTTGCATTCCGCCGCTTGTTGTCTGCTTGCGATGCATGTTGAAAACCGCCGGAGGGTAATGGCTGTCGGACGAGAGAATTCGGTTGTAGCGCGAGTGAGAGACTACATCGAAGACCATTACTCGGAAAACATTTCTCTTACCCAATTGGGATCACTCACCTCTCGTAGCCCCTTTCAGGTCGCGCGCGCCTTCACAAAGGCGATCGGCCTGCCTCCCCATGCCTACCTCGAAAGCGTTCGCGTTCGACATGCGCGAGCGATGTTGAGATCGGGAATGAATGTCGTCGACACCGCTTTGGCTACGGTTACCCCGACCAAAGTCATTTCACCCACCGCTTTCGACGGAGCACCGGTATTACGCCTGGCCAGTACGCGATCCGTGCAAAATGTGGCCCCGGCATGACCGCCCAATAAATCATTCAGTACCCGCAGGATTACACAAGACGCATCGATCCACCGCACGTAGTCTCGGCAAATCGGGGGATTGCCGGATGCACGACGTGTTCTTGAAGCGCTTTGACCAGCCCGACGAAACACGGACCTTCTCAAGAGGAAGGTTCGATTTAGTTCGCCTCGGGAGCCTGGTGATCGGCCGCGCGGTATACCAACCTGGTTGGAAGTGGTCGGTTGATATAGGAAAATCCGTTGGACTTATCCACTGCAACATCGAACACGTGGGCATCGTCGTCGCAGGAAAGGCGGTTGCAGCAATGCAGGACGGCCGAATCGTCGAGATGAATATCGGCGATCTCTTCTACATTGCTCCTGGCCACGATAGCTGGGTTGTGGGAGATGAGTCCTACGAGTCCATTCATCTAATGGGCGCGGCGGAGTATGCAAAAGGATGAGCTGCCCGTATCGCGCTCGACCAGAAGATGACGGTGAGCGGTGTGGCATCGGCGTGACATGTCCCCCAGGAAGGTTTGGATCATCCTGATCACCTCGCTGGTGCTGTTCTTCATCGCCGGCATCATGGCCCTGGTCATGCGGGCCCAGCTGGCCAACCCCACCTCGTCGCTGGTCTCCTTCCAGACCTACAACGAGCTGTTCACGATGCACGGCAGTCTCATGATGTACCTGTTCGCCGGGCCCTTCGCCTTCGGCGGGCTGGCCAACTACATCGTGCCGCTGCAGGTCGGGGCGCCCGACATGGCCTTCCCCCGGCTCAACGCCCTCTCCTACTGGCTGTACCTCGGCGGCTCGATCACCATGATGTCGGGGTTCCTGGTGGCCGGGGGGGCGGCCAGCTACGGCTGGGTGGCCTACGCACCGCTGTCCAACGCCATCAACTCACCGGGAGCGGGGGCCGACCTGTGGCTGATGTCGCTGGCCCTCACCGGGTTCTCGGCCATCTTCACCGGCGTCAACTTGGCCGCCACCATCTTCTACCTGCGGGCCCCGGGGATGACCATGTTCCGCATCCCCATCTTCTCGTGGAACATGCTGGTCACCGCCATCCTCATCCTCATCGCCTTCCCGGTGCTGTTCGGCGCGGTGGTGATGCTCTTCTGCGACCGACACTTCGGGACCCACATCTTCAGCGTGCAGGGAGGCGGCGTCCCCGTCCTCTGGCAGCACCTGTTCTGGTTCTTCGGCCATCCCGAGGTGTACATCCTGGCCCTGCCCTATTTCGGCATGGTCACCGACATCATCCCGGTCTTCTCCCGCAAGCCCCTCTTCGGCTACAAGGGCATGGTGTTCGCCACCATCTCCATCGCCGCCCTGTCCACCGGGGTGTGGGCGCACCACATGTTCACCACCGGTGTCGTCCTCCTCCCGTTCTTCTCGCTGCTCTCGTACCTCATCGCCGTGCCCACCGGCATCAAGTTCTTCAACTGGATCGGCAGCATGTGGGGCGGCCAACTGAGCTTCCAGACACCCATGCTCTTCTCGATCGGGTTCCTCTTCGCCTTCCTCATGGGCGGCGTGACCGGCGTCCTGCTGGCCTCGCCCCCGGTCGACTTCATGACCCACGACACCTACTTCGTGGTGGCCCACTTCCACCAGGTGCTCATCGGCACCGCCGTCTTCGCCGGGTTCGGCGGGTTCTACTTCTGGTACCCGAAGATGTTCGGGCGGATGCTGGACGAGCGGCTCGGCAAGCTCCACTTCTGGGGCCTGTTCATCGGGTTCTGGGTGACCTTCATGCCCCAGTACCTGGTCGGCCTGTACGGGATGCCCAGACGGGTGGCCGACTACCGGCCGGACAACGGTTGGACCGGGCTCAACGTGATCTCGACGGTAGGCGCCTTCATCATCGGGGCCTCGTTTCTGTTCTTCCTGGTCAACCTCTGGGTGTCGTGGCGGAAGCCGGTGCCGGCCGGGGACAACCCCTGGGACGGCGGTGGGCTCGAGTGGTTCACCTCCTCGCCGCCGCCCCATCACAACTACACAAAGCTGCCGCCCATCCGGTCCGAACGGCCCACCTGGGACTACAACCACCCCGAGCACCGCAAGCACCACCGCCCCAGCCAGGAGCCGCAGCCCGATAGGGAGCCGGTGGGGGCCGGCTCATGAGGGTCGACGGCCTGATCCTCGGCGGCATCGGGCTGTTCTTCGCCATCATCGCCGGCATCTACTGGTTCACCAGCTACGAGGACGCCGGCTTCCTCATGTTGATCGGATCGGCGATCCTCGGGCTGCTTCCCGGGTCGTACTACCTCTGGTGGTCGTACCGGCAGAAGCCCCAACCCGACGACGACCCCGACGCCGAGGTAACCGAGGGCGCCGGCACCGTCGAGTCGTTCCCCGGGTCGAGCATCTGGCCCTTCATCCTCGGCATGGGCGCCATGTTCACCGTCCTGACCTTTGTCTTCGGCTTGTGGATGGCCCCGATCGCCGCCGCCCTTATCCTCTCGGGGGCCATCGGCGCCACGGTCGAGAGCCGCCGCGGCGGCACCGTCTGAGGCGTCCCGCTCCGGTCAGCCCTGGTCGGGGGCGAAGGCGGTGGTGGCGAGCTTCGGGCTCAGGTACGGGAGGTCGGCCGCCAGGGTTCCCGACGCCGACAGCCCCTCGGCCGCCTGGACCAGCGCCCCGTAGGCCACTCGGGCCAGCGAGCCGCCGACCGACACCCGCCGCACCCCGGTTGCGGCCAGTTCGGCCACTGACGGTGCGCCCGGTCGGAGCAGGACGTTGACCGGGGCGCCGGTCTCCTCGACCACCCGCCCGATGGCCGACAGGTCGGCGAGGCCCGGCGCGTAGACCACGTGGGCTCCGGCGGCAGAGTAGGCGGCCAGACGGGAGACGGTGTCGTCGAGGTCATCCCGGCCCCTCAGGTGGTTCTCGGCCCGGGCCGTGAGAAGCATGCCGGACTGCTCGGCCGCCGCCGCCGCCTGGCGCACCCGCTCGACCGCCACCGCCACGTTCTCGATAGTTTGCGCTCCGGGGTCCCAGTCCTCGATCGAGCAACCCGCCGCACCGGCCTCGGCCAACAGTGCCACCGTCTCGGCCACGCCGCCGGGGCTTCCGGGAAAGCACTGCTCGGCATCCACGTTGACCGGGAGATCGGTCACACCGCAGATGTGCCGCACGTGGTCGACGAGCTCGGCGCGGCTGACGGTCATGTCGGCGCGCCCGAGAGAGGCGGCGAACCCGCCGCTGGTGGTGGCGAGCGCCTCGAAGCCGAGGGCGGTGAGCAACCGGGCCGACCCGGCGTCGAACGGATTGGGCATGACGAAAGTGCCGTCCTGGTGGAGGAGGCGGAATCGGGCTCGGCGATCGGGGTCCATCCACCGATCTTCGACGCCCGGGATCGCCGAGACAAGCGGATTAGCGTCGTCGCCATGCGCCTGAGCACGGTCATCCTCCCCATCTACCGCCGGGCCGAGGCCGACGGGATCTGGCGGCGGGCCGATGAGCTCGGCTTCCATGCCGGCTACACCTACGACCACCTCTCGTGGCAGGAGTTCCGCGACCGGCCGTGGTTCGGGGCGGTGCCCACTCTGGCCGGTGCGGCGCTCGCCACTCGGCGCCTGCGGATCGGGACCCTGGTGACGTCGCCCAACTTCCGCCACCCGGTCACGCTGGCCAAGGACGTCATGACCCTCGACGACCTCTGCGGCGGGAGGCTCATCGTCGGCATCGGTTCGGGGGGGACGGGCTTCGACGCCTCGGTGCTCGGCCAGAAACCCTGGTCTGCCTACGAGCGGACGGAGCGCTTCGGCGAGTTCCTCCGGCTGCTCGACAAACTGCTGACCCAGCCCTCGACCACCGATGCGGGCACCCACTATTCGGCGGTGGAGGCACGGATGATCCCGGGGTGCGTGCAGCAGCCGCGGCCGCCGTTCCTGGTGGCGGCGGCCGGGCGCCGGGGGTTCAACCTGGCCGCCGAGCTGGGCCAGGGCTGGGTGACCTACGGGGATCCCGGCCGACCGGCCGCCGCCCCGGAGCAACAGGCGCTCGCCGTGGTGCGCACCCAGCTGGAGGGCCTGGAGCAGGCGTGCGCAACCCAGGGACGCGACCACGGCCTGATCGACAAGGTGCTGCTGGCCGGCCTGACCGCCGAACAGCCGCTCGTCTCGGTGGACGCCTTCGTGGACTGGGCCGGCCGGTACGGGGAGCTCGGCTTCTCCGAGCTGGTCCTACACTGGCCAGTCCCCGACTCGCGCTTCGCCACCGCTCCCGATGTCTTCGAGCAGGTCGCGACCGACGGCGCCACCCAGCTGGGCTGAGCGCGGTTCAGCAGGCAGTCAGCGTGAGGGTCAGCGCATCACCCGGCGAACACCGGCGCCGGTGGCCAGCTCCGGCGGAACCAGGTCGATGTAGGTAGGCACCGGGATGGCATCGAGCTCTTCCGCCCCGTCGCCCGGCCGGTCGGCCGCCGGCTGGGTGGTGTACTCACCGGAGGGCGACCGCACGACGATCTGGGCCCGCTTCCGCTTGCCGATGCCCTCGGCCGCCCGCATCTCGTTGCAGATCTTGTAGGTCACCACGTAGGCGAGGATCGGCGCCACGATCACCGAGATCCGGAAGAACCAGAGGACGGCGACGAGCGGGATCTGGAAGAAGTTGGCCATCACGTCGGTGGACGAGGCGAAGAACACCATGAACAGCAGGGTGAGCATCGACGCGCCGGCCGCGGTCCGCTTCGGCCGGTCACGCGGTCGGTCGAGCAGGTTGTGGTAGGCGACGTCCTTCGTGTGCCGCGTCTCGAGGAACGGCCACACGATGAAGATGTTGAAGATGAGGCCGGGGAAGATCACCGCCGGTAGGAACACCTCGAGGGGAAGGGTGTGGCCCCACCCGACCCATTCCCAACTGGGCATGATGCGCAGTGCCCCGTCCAGCCAGCCCATGTACCAGTCCGGTTGCACGGCGTAGGAGATCTGGTACGGCTCGTACTGCCCGAACTGCCAGATGGGGTTGATCTGGGCGAAGGCACCGAGCAGGAAGATGACTGCGGTGATCATGAACAGGAAGCCGGTCGTCTTGGCGATGAACGTCGGGAACATGGGCGAGCCGACGACGTTGTGCTCGGTCTTTCCTTTGCCGGCGAACTGGGTGTGCTTCTGTTTGACCAGAAGACCGAGATGGGCGGCCAGCAGGCCGAGGATGAGCAGCGGCAGGATGAGCACGTGCAGGATGAAGAACCGCGGGATGATCACGCCGTTGCCGGGGTAGTTGCCTCCGAACAGGAAGAAGGCGATGTAGCTCCCCACCAGGGGGATGGACTCGATGATCGAGTAGGCGATGCGGATACCGGTGCCCGACACCAGGTCGTCGGGCAGGGAGTAACCGAGGAACCCGTTGAGGATGGCGAGGATGAGCATGGTCACCCCGACCAGCCAGTTGAACTCGCGGGGCTTGCGGAAGGCGCCGGTGAAGAAAACGCGGGCCATGTGCACGGCGATCGAGCCGAGGAAGATGTCGGCCGCCCAGTGGTGTGCCTGCCGCATGAGCAGGCCCGACTTCACGTCGAAGGAGAGCCCCACCGAGGAGGCGTAGGCCTCGGACACCCGCTGGCCCCGGAGGGGGACGTAGCTGCCGTGGTAGACGATCTCGTGGGCCGAGGGCACGTAGAAGAGGGAGAGGAACACGCCGGTTACCAGCAGCACCACAAACGAATAGAGGGCGATCTCGCCCAGCATGAACGACCAATGGTCGGGGAAGATCTTGTCGAGGAAGACCCGACCGCCCTTGGCCACGGCCAGCCGGTCGTCGACCCAGCGGAGCGACTTGTCGATGGTCTTGTCGATCACGGCTCGATCACGGCCTCTCCCAGAATCCGGGGCCGACGGCCTGGTCGAAGCCGGCCTGGGACCGAAGGAACCCGGCTGAGTCCACCTTCAGCGGCAATTGTGGCAGAGGCCGGGGAGCGGGGCCGAATTCGGGCACGGCGCCGGAGGGCACGTTGAAGATCGACTGGTGGCAGGGGCAGACCAGCTGCTGGGTCTGCTCCTGGTAGAGGCCCACCGGGCAGCCGAGGTGGGTGCACATCTTGGAGTAGGCCACATAGCCCTGCACCCCCCAGTCCGTGCGCCCCGGAGGGCTCAGCGGGTAGGGCGGGTCGAACGGGCCGAGCTGGGCCAGCCGGATGAGGATGACCTGGTCGGGAGAGGAGCCCTGGAACCCTTTCGGGAACACGGTGAGCACCCCGCCCGTCTCGAGGTCGGTGGCGCTCACCGGGCGGCCGGAAACCGTGACCAATTGCGAGTTCTTCCTCCAGTTGGTCTGGAACAGGGTGGTGCCGGGCTTGGGGCCGAGCGAGCGGATGAGGGGGAAGAGGAGGACGATGCCCATGGCCGTCGAGCCCAGGGCGAACAGGCCGCCCAGCACCTTGCGCCGCTTGACCACCATGCCGCCCCGCTCGACCACCGCCGCCGTCATGGCGTCGCGCTCCTCCTCGGTCGAGTGGAACTCGTGCCGTTCCTCGACGAAGGGGCCCTGGGGCATGAGGTACTTGCCCCAGGCGGTGACCCCGAAGCCCAGGGCGAGGAGCCCGACGCCGAGGGTGATCCCCTGCCATTGCGTGCTGTCAGTCACCCAATAGGCGATCCCGAACCCGATGAAGCCGAGGAACCCGATGATCATGGCCACCGCCGCCACCGCCTGGGCCCGCCCGGGGTGCTGGGCGAAGGGCTGCAGGTGGGGATCGTCGAGCCGCCGCCATGGGCAGCGGCCCCTCGAGGCGCGGCGACTCGTCGCTCACGTGCGGTCGCCGATCCAGAAGCAGACCAGCATCAGCACGCCGACCCCGAGGAGGAGCCCGACGAAGCCCTCCCCGACCGGCCCGATCCCGCCCAGCCCGAACCCACCGGGATCCGACGGGTGCTGTATCACGCTGTGCACATAGGCGGCGACGTCACGCGCTTCGGTGTCGGTCATGTTGCCTTGGCTGAAGTGGGGCATGTTGCCCGGCCCCGACCGGATGGCCTCGACGATCTGGGGGAGGGTGGCGAGGTGCAGGCTCGGGGCGTACGCCCCTCCGGCCAGCGGCGTCACCGGCCCCGGTGATGGTGTGGCAGGCGGCGCAGTTGAGGGTGAACAGGGTGTTGCCGGCCTCGAGGTCGGCGTTGTTGGTGTTGACCACCGGGACCTTGGTTCCCTGGCCGGGGGTGAGGGACTGCACCCAGGCGGCGATCTCCAGGGTCTGGAGCCGGTTGAACCGGGGCGGCTTGCGGGTGGCCTGCACGCTCGAGTCGGCCAGCGGCATCCGGCCGGTCGACACCCAGAAGTCGACGGTGCCCGCTCCGAGCCCCTGCAGGTTCGGCCCCCGGGTGGTGCCGAGCGCCTCCGGCCCGTGGCAGGACGAGCAATTGGCGGCGAACAGGGCCTGCCCGGGGGTGACGAAGGCCTCGGGCAGGTTCACGTAGAAGATCCCGGTCTGGTTGGAGGGTGCCCCGTACTGGAGGACCTCCGACAGGCTCGGCGTGGTCGGCTGGCCGACCGGTGTGGCGGTCGAGGCCGTGGTGGTGAGCGTCGGCAGGGTGGTGGTCGGGACGGCGCCGGCCGAGCTCGAGCCCGGCCCCGGCGAGAAGGCCAGCACGCCCACGATGCCGACGAACCCGACCAAGGCACATGGCGCCAGGTACCGGGTCCTCACCAGCCGAGAGAGCCGTCCCATCTATTTGAGCAGGAAGAGGCAGGCGTAGAGACCGATCCAGACCACGTCCACGAAGTGCCAGTAGTAGCTGACGCCCTGGAACACCGCCGTCTCCCCCGGGTCCCCCTTGGGGCCCTTGAGCCGGCCCAGAAGGAAGATCATGGCCACCAGGCCGAGGGTCACGTGCAGGCCGTGGAGCCCGGACATGATGTAGAAGAGCGAGCCGTACGAGGTCACGGTGGGATTGGTGGCCGGGTTGTGCGAGAGGTCGACCCACTCGAAGAACTGGTTGGCCACGAAGAGCGCACCGAGGACGAGCGTGGCCACCACGAAGATCTTGGCGCTGCGCCGGTTGCCTCGTTCCTGGTCGAAGACGGCCTTCTGCATGGTGAAGCTGGAGGACACCAGGACGGCGGTGAAGATCCCTGCCCGGATCACGTCGAGGTGGGCTCCGGCCGGCGGCCAGACCGAGGCATGGGCGCGGATGGTGAAGAAGGCGGCGAACAGGGAGCTGAAGAACATCACCTCCGAGCCCAGCCAGATGATGACCCCGACGGCCAGCATCGAGGGCCGGTCTGGACGGTGCCGCCGGGCTGCGGTGATCGTCGGATCGGCGGCCATGGCCTGGGTCACGCCGTATTTTTAGTCGAAGGGATCCTCGGGGGGCCAACTCATCCGGCGGCTCATCGGAGGGGTCGCCGAGGGGGGCGGGCCTGCCTGCTCGGGGGCGGCGAGGGAGAGCGGCGAACCGTCGGGGGCGGCCCCGATGCCTCGGTCAGGCCGCCTGCAGGGCGGCCGGCGCCGGGGCCAGATGGACCACGGTCAGGCGTTGGGTGGGCCGGGTGAGCGCCACGTACAGGGTGCGGAGACCGAGGCCGGTCTCCCCGGCGATCAGCCCCGGCTCGACCACCACCACCGAGTCGAACTCGAGGCCGTTGGCGGCGTCGGCCGCCAGCAGCACCAGCGGCTCCGACAAACCTCCGAAGCGCGGATCCCTGGGGTCGGCCGCCACCTGTCCCGAGGCGGCCAGCCCGTCCGACAGGGCGGTGAGCAAGGTCTCCGGTGCGAGCACGGCGACCCGACCCGGTGCGACCGCCGCCACTTCCTCGGCCGCCAGCGTGGCCGCCATGCGGACCAAGTCGTCGACGCCGGCTCCACCTCGGGCCCCGTCCGCTCCCCCCACCGCCACCATGCGCGGCTCCACTCCGGTGCGACGGACCGGGCGGGGAGGGACGAGCTCCGGTGCGGCCACGGCCAGGACGCGGCCGGCCACGGCTAGCACCTCGGCCGGCGTGCGGTAGCTCACGCTCAGCTCGATGGTACGGACCGGTCGCCGCCGCGGCAGATGCTCGATGATGTCCGACCACGAGCCGGGGGACCATGGTGCGGTGGCCTGAGCGATGTCGCCCACGACGGTCATGGAGCCGGACAGCGACCGCCGGGTGAGCATGCGCAGCTGCATGGGCGACAGGTCCTGCACCTCGTCCACCACGATGTGGCCGTACTGGCGCCCCACCTCGTCGGCACCACCGTGGCGCGGCCCGAGGAGATGCCGGGCTTCGTCGACCAGGGCGGCGTCGGCCGGTGTCCAGGCCACCTCTTCGAATGACGCCGACCGCGGGCGGTAGAGGAGGTCCTGCTCGTCCCGGGAGAGGGCGCCGCGCCCGGCGGCGGCGATCAGCGGCCGGGCCCCGAACAGGTCGTGCAGCAATTCGTCGGGGGAAAGGCGCGGCCACATCCGGTCGAGGGCCTCGACCAGCTCGGGAACCCGGCGCACCTTGCGGGAGAAGTCCTCGAAGTCGAACTCGTCCTCGCCGAGCTCGGAGGGATCCTCATAGCCGGGGAAGGCCGTCACCGAATCCGGGTGGCCCACACCCAGCCGCTGCTGGGTCTGGCGAGCCCGCTCGGCCAGGAGCTGGGCCACCGACTGCTCGACCAGACGGCGACGAGCGTTGTGGGAGCCGGGCCGCCGGCGGACGGCGTCGACGATGCCCGCACTCTCCTCGGCTGAGAGACGGAGGATCAGTGCACCGTAGGGGATGGCGATCGGTTCGGCCAACCCCCGTTGCCGCTGTCCGCACGGCGCGGGCGATGACCTTGGCCATGCGGGGGTCACCCTTGAGCCGGGCCACCTCGACCGGTCCCTTCTCCTGCACCCGGATCTCGGGAACGAGGCCCGACATCGTCGACAGCGTCACGCCCGTCTCGCCCAGGGACGGCAGGACCTGGTCGATGTACCGGAGGAAGAGTGGATTGGGACCGACGACGAGCACACCCTGGCGCTCGAGTGGGAACCGGTGGGTGTACAAGAGGTACGCCGCCCGGTGGAGGGCCACGGCCGTCTTGCCCGTGCCCGGCCCACCTTGGACCACCAGCACCCCGCTCAGCGGGGCGCGGATGATCTCGTCCTGCTCCTTCTGGATGGTGGAGACGATGTCGGTCATCCGCCCGGACCGGGCCCGGCCGAGGGCGGCGAGCAGGGCGGCCGGACCACCGATGGGCAGGTCGCCGAGGATGAGCTCGCCTTCACCCTCCGCCGCCTCGGAACCGTCGGAAGCCGGGGCGGCGTGAGCCTCCTCGGACGGACCGCCGAAGCGCTCGTCTTCGATGCCGGTGACCCGGCGACCTTCGAGGGCCAGGTGCCGGCGGAGGACGAGCCCCTGGGGATCGCGCCCGGTCGCCCGGTAGAACGGCTCGGCGATGGGCGCCCGCCAGTCCACCACCAAGGGCTCGTGATCGGCGCCGTGGACGGCCAGCCGGCCGATATGGAAGGTCTCGACTTCAGGCTCGGTCGACGCCGCCGTACCGTTGGCCGGTCGACCGTTCTGGACCTCGCCCCGGTCCGGGTGGCCGTCCCCTGACTGCCCGCCGTCTCGCACCCGGTCGATACGGCCGAAGGTGAGGGCCTGGTCTCCGATGTCGAGTTGCTCCAGACGGGCCAGGCTGGTCCGGACGATCACATCGCGTTCGGTGCGCGACTGGAACGTGCCGCCCCTTCCGAGGTCGAGCACGCCGTCGAGCATGGCATTGGCATCGCTCCGCATGGCGTCGAGCCGGGCGTAGGCGACGTCCACGAAGTCCTGTTCGGCCTGCCGTTCGGGATCCACCCGCACCTCCGTCTGCCCGCCCGTTGTTCCGCCCCGTCCCAGAGAGGGGAACCCTCGATTGTATGCGCCGGGGTCGGGCGGCGCGACGGCCGGTGGGCGCACGTGTCCGATGGGCCGACGACGCCGGTAGCCCGTGACCGGGCCCGGACGACCCCGGACCGGCCGGCTCTCGCCCGAAGGCCCCGGTCGCCGGGCTCTAGACTTCGGCGATGGCCGTGCCCGTTCCACCGCCGCCGGCCCGCGGTGCAACCGGTCGCTCCCTCACCCGACCGGAGCGGGCCGGGGCCTAGGCCGTGGTCCCGGGTGGCGACGGCCGCTTCGACCGCTCCCCCTTCATCGGCGCATGCCGTCGTCAGGCCGTCGAGCAGGTGCCGGTCTGGTTCATGCGCCAGGCGGGCCGTTCGCTGCCCGAATATCGCGCCGCACGCGGCTCGGGCAGCATCCTCGAGGCCATTGCCCGACCCGATCTGGTGGCCGAGCTCACCCGGCAGCCGGTGGACCGCTACGGAACCGACGCCGCCATCCTCTTCTCCGACATCGTCGTCCCGGTGGCCGCCATCGGCTTCGGGGTCGACGTGGCCCCGGGCACCGGGCCGGTCGTATTCCGGCCGTTCGGCGGCAAGGAGGACCTGCCGCGGCTCCGCCCCCTCGACCCGGAGGCTGACACCGGCCACGTCCTCGACGCCGTCAGGTTGGTGGTCGAACAGCTCGACGTGCCGCTCATCGGCTTCGCCGGCGGACCGTTCACCGTGGCCAGCTACCTGGTGGAGGGTGGCCCCTCCCGCACCTTCACCAAGGTGAAGGCCCTGATGCACGGTGAGCCGGGGCTCTGGCACCAGCTCATGGACCGGCTCGGCGACCTGGCACTGGCCTCGCTCCGGTCACAGATCGATGCGGGCGCCTCGGCCGTGCAGCTATTCGACAGCTGGGTCGGGATCCTCGCCCCGCGTCACTACGAGCGGTTCGTCCTGCCGGCCACCCAGCAGCTCTTCGCCCGGCTGGCCGACTCTCACCCCGGCATCCCCACCATCCTGTTCGGCGTGGGGACGGGCGAGCTGCTCCCGGCCATGGCCCGGGCCGGTTGCACGGTGGTCGGTGTCGACTGGCGCGTGCCGCTGGACCAGGCGCGACGACGGCTGGGCGCCGGGGTGGCCGTACAGGGCAATCTGGATCCGGCCGCCTGCCTCTCCGGGGCGGCGGTCGCCGAGGTGGAGACCCGCGACGTCCTCGACCGGGCCGGGACGACTCCCGGCCACATCTTCAACCTGGGGCACGGGGTCCTGCCCGAGACCGACCCGGCGGTGCTCGAACGGGTGGTCGAGCTGGTCCATGCCGAGGGACGGGCCGGAGTCGAAGGTGTCGGGGCCATGGGTGGGGACGTCTCGGTATGACCGACCAGGCCCCAGCGGCCGGGGTGCTGGTGATGGCCCACGGCACGCCGGCCACCACCGAGGAGATCGAGCCCTTCTACACCGCCATCCGCCACGGGCGACCGCCCGACGCCGCGCTCCTCGCCGAGCTCGTCCAGCGCTATCGGGCCATCGGGGGAACCTCCCCGCTCACCCGCCGGACGGCGGCGCAGGTCGCCGGGCTGGCGTCCGCTCTGGAGGGCGGCACACCGAGGGGGTACGTCGTGGGCTACGGGTCCAAGTACACCGACCCGAGCATCGAAGCGGGGATGGCGGCGCTGGTCGCCGAGGGCGTGGACAACGTCGTCGGGCTGGTGCTGACCCCCCACGAGTCAGCCCTCGGATCGGGCGAGTACCTGCGCCGGGCCCGCCTGGCGGCCGCATCGGCCGACCGTCCGCCGGCGGTCGTCCCGGTGGCTTCGTGGCACCGGGCTGCCGGACTGGCCTCCCTGCTGGCGGACCGGACGGCGGCGGCCATGGCCACCCTGCCCTCGGACCGCATGGCCCGGACGGTGGTGTTCTTCTCCGCCCACAGCCTCCCGCGGCGGGCGCTGAGCGACGACGACCCCTACCCCACCCAGGTCGGCGAGTCCGCGGCGGACATCGCGTCCCTCCTGGGGTTCGACGAGGCACCGGGCTCGAGCTGGGGCGTGGCCTGGCAGAGTGCGGGGCGCACCCCGGAGCCCTGGCTCGGCCCTGACCTCCTCGGCGAGATCCGGCGGGTGGCCGCCGAGGGGGCTACGTCGGTGGTGGTCTGCCCGGTGGGGTTCGTCTCCGACCATCTCGAAGTCCTCTACGACCTCGACATCGAGGCGGCCGGCGTGGCGGACCGGGCCGGGGTGGCGTTCGCCCGGACCCGTTCCCTCAACGACGATCCGCGGTTCCTCGCCATCCTGGCCGACGTGGTGCGCGACGCCGCCCGGGGCGGAGCCGGCGGCGAGCAGCCCGCGGCGCCACTGGCACCGGCGCGGAGCTCCCCGGCGGCGGGCCCCCCACCGGCGTGACCGCCGGACGGCGGCCGGTCGTGGCGGTGGTGGGTGGGGGTATCGCCGGCCTGGCCGCGGCCTGGGAGCTCGCCACCGGCGATGCCAATGGCGGCGTCACCCCGGAGGTCCATCTGCTCGAAGCCCAGGACCGGTTCGGCGGGTCCCTCCGGGCGGCCGAGGTGGCCGGCCGTCCCGTCGATCTGGCCGCCGATGCTTTCGTGGCCAGACGGCCCGAGGCCACTGACCTCTGCGCCGAGCTCGGGCTCACCGAAGAGCTCGTCCCGGTCGGGGCGTCCGGGGCCGCGGTCTGGGCCCGCCACCGCCTCCGCCCCCTGCCCGACGGGCTCAATCTGGGCGTGCCCACCCGCTGGTGGCCGCTGGCCCGCTCGGGGATCCTCAGCGCCGTCGAGTCGCTGCTGGTAGCGAAGGACCTCGTCCGGCCCCACTTCGGCGTCCGCGGCGTCATCGGCGACCAGGCCGTGGGCGCCGTCGTCGAGGCGCGCCTCGGGCGCCCGGTCGTCGAGCGCCTGGTCGACCCGCTGATCGGGGGCATCCACGCCGGTGGCGTCGACGATCTCAGCGCCGCCGCCGTCTTTCCGTATCTCCTGGCCGCCTCCATGCAACCGGGCAGCCTGATGCGCCGGCTGGGCCGCGGCCTCCGCCCGCGCCCGGCGGCTCCGGACCCCGACGCCGATGGTGACGGTGACGGGGTGGCCAAGCGTGGGCCCGTCTTTTGGTCGTTGCGGACGGGCACCGCCGGCCTGGCCGAGCGACTGTCCGCTGAACTCGAACGGCGCGGCGTGCTGATGCGCTCCGGGGCGTCGGTGGGCGCCGCCGAGCGCCAGACCGATGGAAGGGCCGGCGGGGCCGAAACCGGAGGCTGGCGGCTGCAGCTGCGCGCCGACCGGGCGGAGGTCCTCGACGCCGACGGCGTCGTGCTGGCCGTCCCCGCCGGTGCCGCCGCCCGACTGCTCGCCGAGCAGGCGCCGGAGTCGGCCGGCCTGCTGCGCACCATCGACTATGCGTCGGTGGCCGTGCTCACCATGACCCTCCCGCAGGGGGCGGTCGCCTCACCGATGTTCGGCACCGGGTTCCTCGTCCCCCGGACCACCACCCTCGACGGTGGCCAGCCTCTCATCACCGGGGTCACGTATCTCGGGCGCAAGTGGCCGCACCTGGCCCGCCACGGCGACGAGCTCATCCGGGTATCGGTCGGCCGGTTCGGCGACGCCCGCCACCAGTCGCTCGACGACGTCGAGCTCCTCCAGGCGGTCCTGCTCGAGCTCGGCCACCTGCTCGGGGTGAGGGAACCGCCGATGGAGTGGAGGGTGACGCGCTTCGACGGGGCATTCCCGCAGTACCGGGTGGGCCACCTCATCAGAGTGGCGAGGATCGAACAGGGAGTGTCCGCACTGGGCGGGATGGAGCTGGCCGGTGCCGCCTACCGGGGCGTGGGCATCCCGGCCTGCATCGGCACCGGCCGCGTACGCCGCCCGGCGTCTGCTCCACTTCCTGTCCGCCCCGGCCCCGCTCCCGGTCCGGCGGGAGGACCGAGGCTCATGAGGCCGGGATCGTCCCCGTCGATCTCGGACAGCCCACCGCCCGGCGACCACCCGGACCCACCCGACCGTCCCACCCGGCCGGCGTGGCGGCCGTCACGGGTGTCGATGACCGAACGCCGCCGCGGAGCGGTACGGCCACGACCCGGCCGGGTGGCGGTGCCGGCGCTGGCCTCGGGCGTCGGTCTCGCCTTGTCCCTCCCCCCCTGGGGCCTCTGGGTCCTGGCTTTCCCCGCCGCCGGCCTGCTCTTCTGGCGCCTTCGGGGGCTGCGGCCGCGCACCAGGTCGTGGGCGGGCTGGCTGGCCGGGCTCGGCTGCTACGTGCCGGGCCTGATGTGGGCCCGATCCTTCACCGTCCCCGGCGCTCTGGTCCTGATGGCGGTGGAGGCGGCGTTCATGGCGGTGGCGTGCCTGGCCGTGCCGTCCGCCCCCACGGCAGCCCGGGCCCTCGCCTTCCCCGGGGCCATGACCCTGGCCGAATGGGCCCGGCAGAGCTGGCCTTTCGGCGGGCTTCCCATCGGGGGCGTCTTCCTCGGACAGGCGGGCGGGCCCGTGCTCGGGGTGGCCCGACTGGGCGGACCCTTGGGTCTCACCGCCGCCGTCTACCTCGGCGGGGTGGGCCTCGGGTCGGTGGCGGACGCCGCAGCCCGGGCGGGGCGGGACGGCCGGCGGGCCCGGACCTTCGCCGGCGCGGACGCCGGCGGCCAGGAACCGGTGGCTGGAGAGCCGGTCGACAGGGGCCGGGCCCGAAGGAGAGGCATCCTGGCCGGCGCGGTGGCCGGGCTGGGTGGGACGGCCCTCGCCGGGGCCGTCGCCCTCGGTACCGTGGCCGTCGTCGCAGTGGTGGCCGACCACGCCCCCGACGGGGGCGCTCCGGTCGGCACGGTCACCACCGCCGCCGTCCAGGGCGGGGGCGCCCGCGGGTTCTCCAAGTCGCACATCGACCCGGCCGTCGTGCTGGCGGCACAGTTCTCGGCCACCCGGCTGGTGGAATTGGCTGGCCACGGGACGCCCCGGCAATTGGCGCCGTGGCCAGAGGATGTGGTCTCCCTCGACACCCTGCTCGCCGACTCGCCCGTCGAGGGTCAGCTCTCGGCGCTGGCCCGCACGCTGCACACCACCTTGGTGGTCGGGGTCACCGAGACGGCCGGGGCGACGTTCCGCAACGAGGTGGTGGCCTTTGGGCCCGACGGCACTCTGGTCTCCAGCTACGAGAAGGTCCACCGCGTCCCGTTCGGCGAGTATGTCCCGTTCCGGAGCTTCTTCTCCCACCTGGCCGACCTCTCGGCCGTCCCGCTCGACGCCGTCCCGGGGACCGGCACCGGGCTGTTGCCCACACCGGCGGCACCGCTCGGAGCCATGGTCTCCTACGAGGTCTTCTACGCCGGGCGCGGCCGGTCCGGCGTGCGCAACGGGGCGCAACTGCTCATCGTCCCTACCAACACGTCGTCCTACGCCACGTCACAGGTCCCGACCCAGGAGATCGCCGCCTCCGAGGTCCAGGCGGTCCAACAGGGTCGGGACCTGTTGCAGGCGGCGCCTACCGGCTACAGCGCAGCCATCACCAACCGTGGCACGCTGCTCCATCGCTCGGTGCTGGGCGCCCGCCAGGTGATCACGGCCACACTCGCCCGGCGCACCGGCACGACGGTGTACGTGCGCTACGGGGACCTGCCGGTCCTCCTGTTGGCGGCGGCCGCCACCGTGGCCGGCTGGCTCCTGGCCTCCCGCCGCCGTCACTCGTAGTAGCCCGAGTGGATGTACACGCATGGGATCCCCTCGGCGTGGAACATGGCGAAGTTGTCGGGGTCGTCCTCGAAGGCCAGCCGGAGGTCGAAGCCGTAGGTCCGTAGCTCCTCCACGCTGTCCCGCTTGAACCAGGTCACTTGCGAGTAGTCGCCCCGCGAGCGCATGACCAGCAGGTCCCACCGGAGCCCGTACCGGTCCAACCACGCCAGGGTCTGCGGTTGCACGCGCATGGGCCGTCCGGTGAGGAGGATGACCTGGAGCCGTTCGTCGAGCAGCTCCAGAACTCTCGCCACCTCCTCGATGACCGGGTCGTCGCCGCAGGCGTCGAAGAACCGGTCCCAGTCTCGCCGGCCGCGTTCGAGGAAGTGCTGGCGTACGGCGGCGTCCGACAGCACGCCGTCGACATCGAACACCACCGCCTCGCCCGGGGAGGCCAACGGCTCCTTGTGCCAGGCCCAATTGGCCGGGCCGGCGGAGGGCTCACTCCTCGGACGGCGAGGCGGCGGCCAGCCGGCGAATCTCCTCGACCACCGAGGGGTCGGCCAGCGTGGTCGTGTCCCCGAGCACGCGCTCCTCGGCCACGTCGCGCAGCAGCCGGCGCATGATCTTGCCCGCTGCGGGTCTTCGGGCAGCTCGTCGGTGAACACGATCGTCTCGCGGCCGGGCGATCGGGCCGATCTTCGTCGGCCACGTGCGCGCGCAGCTCCTCGCCAGCGCTCGCGATCGCTCCTCGCCGCCGCCCTTCAGGGTGACGAAGGCGACGATCGCCTGGCCGGTGGTGGCGTCGGTCGCCCCGACCACGGCCGCCTCGGCCACGGCCGGGTGGTCGACCAGCGCCGACTCCACCTCGGTCGTCGAGATCCGGTGGCCGGACACGTTCATCACGTCGTCGACCCGACCGAGGAGCCAGAAGTAGCCGTCGTCGTCGAGCTTGGCGCCGTCGCCGGCGAAGTAGCGGCCGTCGAACCGCGACCAGTAGGTCTCGCGGTAGCGCTCGGGGTCGCCGTAGATGCCCGCGCAGCATCGCCGGCCAGGGCCGGGTGAGGGTCAGGTAGCCGCCCCGCCGTGCCGACCGTCCGCCGCTCGTCGTCGACCACCTCGGCGCCCACGCCGGGGAACGGGAAGCGTGGCCGACCCCGGCTTCGTCGTGGTGATCGCCCGGCAGGGGGGTGATCAGGATGCACCCCGGTCTCGGTCTGCCACCAGGTGTCGACGACCGGGCAGCGGCCGCCGCCGATGTGCGTGCGGTACCACATCCAGGCCTCGGGATTGATGGGCTCGCCGACCGACCCGAGCACCCGCAGCGTCGAGAGGTCGTGGCGCCCGGCGTAGCTCGGTCCCCCACTTCATGAAGGTGCGGATCGCGGTCGGCGCGGTGTAGAGGATGGTGACGCCGTAGCGCTCGACGATCGACCACCAGCGGTCGTGGTCGGGGAAGTCGGGTGTGCCCTCGTACATGACCGACGTCGCCCCGTTGGCCAGCGGCCCGTAGACGATGTAGCTGTGCCCGGTGACCCAGCCGATGTCGGCGGCGCACCAGTAGACGTCGCGTCTCGGGGTGGAGGTCGAAGACGTACCGGTGGGTGAAGGCGACCTGGGTGAGGTAGCCCCCGGTGGTGTGCACGATCCCCTTGGGCTTGGCGGTCGTGCCGGAGGTGTACAGCAGGAAGAGCAGGTCCTCGGCCGCCATCGGCTCGGGTCGCACACGTCCGCCGGTGGCCCTCCGGCGGCGTTGTCGTCCCCGCTCATCAGCTCGTGCCACCAGTGGTCGCGGCCCGGGGTCATCGACGTGGCCGGATCGGCTGCTTCACCGATCCGCCGCACCACGACGACGTGCTCCACGCACGGCGACTCCGATCACCGCGACGTCGACGCTGCCCTTCAGGGCGGAGCGGCGTCCCCCGCCGCCACCCGCCGTCGGCGGTGACGACCACCCGCGCTTCGGCATCGAGGATCCTGTCGCGCGAGTGCATCGGACGAGAACCCACCGAAGACCACCGAATGGACGGCACCGATGCGGGTGCAGGCCAGCATGGCCACCGGAAGCTCGGGGATCATCGGCATGTAGACCGCCACCCGGTCGCCTCGGCCGACCCCGAGCCCGCGGAGCACGTTGGCGAACCTCGACACGTCCTCCAGCAACTGACCGTAGGTGACCGTCCGGCTGTCGCCGGGCTCGCCCTCCCAATGGAAGGCCACCTTGTCGGCGTGGCCGGCGGCCACGTGCCGGTCGAGGCAGTTGTAGGAGACATTCAAGGTCCCGCCGTCGAACCACCGAGCGAAGGGGAGGTCCCATTCGAGCACCGAGTCCCACACCCGGAACCAGTCCAGGGCCCCGGCCTGTTCGGCCCAGAACCCGCGCCAGTCGGCATCGGCCCGCTCGTAGACGCCGGGGTCACTGGCCACTGCCTGCCGGCGGAACTCCTCGGAAGGCGGAAAGACCCGGTCCTCCGAGAAGTAGTCCTCGATGGTGGCCTCGGTGGGGGCGGCCGCCGCGGACGGCCGGCTGCGTGCGTCGTCAGGCATCATTCCCCTTCCTCACCACCGCCTCCCTCGCCAGGGTTTCCCTGGCCAAGCGGGTCCCCGACCTCCCGGCGCGACGCGTCTCAGCCTAACGCCGGCCGGACCCTACGATGGAGGGGCCGTGACCACGACCAGACCATTGTCGGTGCAGGTAGGGCCCGAGGGGCACACGACGGGCGGACCGGCAGGGGACTGCTCCCCCGAACCCGGTGCCACCCGGGTGGACGTGGGCGTCGGCCGGCGCGTCATGGTGGTGAGCGATCTGCTCCTCACACCCGACGCTACCCCGTCGACCCTGGCCATCACCCGCCAGCTGGCCCGGGCCCTCGACACCTGGGACGGTCCCGGCGTCCTCATCGTGGCGGGCAACCTCTTCGACCTCTCCGGGTGCGACGCCCCCATGGCCGAAGCGGAACAGGCCCTTCGAGCCCATCCGGAGCTGGGACAGGCCTTCACCCGGTTCCTCGATGTCGACGAGCGTCGGGTCATCCGGCAGACCGGTGCCCACGAACCGGGGTACGCCGAAGACCCCGACGCCATGGCCAACCTGGCAGCGCGGGGTGTCGAGCAGTTCGGACCGGTCGACCTCCACCTGCTGACGGCCAGCGGCGTGCGGGTGGTCCGGGTGGAGCCCGGCGAACATGCCTACGCCGCCGGGTGCAGCGGGCCAGAGACCGAATTCGACCCGGCGGCCGATGCTAAGCCCGGGATCGTCGGCCCGACCCCCGCCGGCCGCGCCTGGCGGTCTTTGGCCGCCCAGTCCACTGACGACGCGCCTTGGCTGAGCGGGCTCAACCGGCTGGGCGATCCTTCGGCGCTGTCGCGCTTTGTCGTCTCACGCACCCTCTACCGGCGTCTCGGCCGGTATGCCTGGTGGCTGCTCGTCCCGTTCTTCGTAGCCGCGCTGTTGCGGGTGGCGGTCACGCCGTGGGTGCTCGGACACCTCGGGTCGTCGTTCACCGCCCGGGCCATTCGCCACGCCCATCAGGCCGACTGGGGCGACCAGCTGGTCGTGGCCTCCTCGGTTGCCTTGGTTGTGCTCGGAGTGCTGGCGCTGGTTCTCGGGCTGCTCAGCCGTCGGATGTGGTCGATCCTCGGCGGCGGTGCGCTCGACGAAGTGCGCTCGGAGGCCGCGGCCAACGACACGGCCCGCGATGCCGGGCGGCGCCTGGTGGGCCGGGGCTATGCCGGCCTGATCACGGCGGCGACGTTCCACTCAGAGCTCACCCACCTCGGGGTGGGCTTCTACGCCAACGTCGGGGCCACGGCCGAGGTGGTCGAGGAACACCGGGGCCGGCTCGGGCTCCCGCCGGTCTTCCTGCACAACCAGCGGGTCAGTTGGGTCGAGCTCGAGACCGGGGCCGAGCTCCACGTCCGCATGCTGTTGGCCCGCAATGACTTGAGGTCCCCGAACGTGCTCGAGCGGGCCGTCTCCCGCGGCCGGAGCACGGGGAGCTTGCACCCGTCCCTGGTGGCCTCCTACCCGGTAGGAGGGTCGTGGCCGCCCGCACCCGATTTGAGCGAGGCCCACCGGCGGCCTCGCCGGGTGCGGCGATGGGCCGCCGCCGCCATCCTCGTGGCCGGCGTCGTCGACCTCCTCGACGCCGTCACCCCGCCTCTGCGGGGCCGGCTGCACGTGGTGATGGAGGTCCTCCCGCTCGGGGCGAGCGTGGCGGCGGGCACGCTCGTGGCCATGGCCGGCCTGGCCCTGCTCGCCGTGGGCCGGGGCATCCTCCGGGGCCAGCGCCGGGCGTGGCGGGTGGCGATCGTCCTTCTGGCCGGGACCATCGTCTTGCACCTGGTCGCCGGCGTCGACGTGGAGGAGTCGGCCGTGGCCCTGGCCGTGTTGGTACTCCTCGTCGTCAACCGGCGGGACTTCCAGGCTGCATCGGACCGCTCGTCCATGCGCTCGGCCCTCCTGGCCCTGGGGGTGGGTGCGCTGGGCATCACCCTCGTGACCGCGGTCTCCATCGAACTGCTCACTCGAATCGGGCACCACTCGCGCATCCCTTGGTGGACGGCCTTCTGGGCGGTGTCCGAGCGCCTGGTCGGGATCCGGACCATCGCCCTCCCTCACCGCGCCGACCGGTTCATCGCACCGGCGTTGCTCGCCATCGGTCTGTCCCTGGTGGCGCTGGCCCTGTTCCTCCTCACCCGCCCGGTCGTCGACCGGCGACTCACTTCCGGGCGCGCCGCCGAGTACCGCGCCCGCGACATCGTCCGCCGCCACGGCACCTCGACGCTCGACTACTTCGCACTCCGCAGTGACAAGCAGTGGTTCTTCCACCGCGACAGCCTGGTCGCCTACGCCGTGTACGGCGGGGTGTGCCTCATCTCGCCCGATCCGATCGGCCCACCCAGTGAGCGCGAGCAGGCCTGGGGAGCGTTCCGGCGGTTCGCCGACAGCCACGGGTGGGTCACCTCGGTGATGGGCGCGGGGGAGGAATGGTTGTCCGTCTACCGCGACTCGGGGATGCACAACATTTACCTGGGGGACGAGGCAGTGGTCAGGGTGCAGCAGTTCAGCCTGGCCGGCGGAGACAAGAAGGGCCTCCGCCAGGCGTTCAACCGCATCAAGAAGTACGGCTACACGGCTTCCTTCCACGACCCGTCGCGCCTCGATGCCACCTTGTCGGAGGAGCTCACCGCCCTGATGACCCTCAGCCGGCAGGGTGAGCACGAGCGTGGCTTCTCGATGATGCTCGGGCGGGTGTTCGACCCCAGGGACACCGGGCTCCTCCTCACCGTGGTCCGCCGGCCCGACGGAGAGGCCGCGGCGATGTGCCAATTCGTGCCGGCTCCCGGCATCGGTGGCTACTCGCTCGACCTCATGCGGCGCGACCCGGGCGAACATCCGAACGGCCTGCTGGACTTCGCGCTGTGCTCGACCATCGAACACCTGCGCGCCGGCGGCCACCAGGGATTGAGTCTCAATTTCGCCGCGCTGCGGTCGACGTTGTCCGGTGACAAGGGAGACGGAACGGTGCAGCGGGCCGAGCGCTGGTTCCTCAAGCGTCTGTCGAACTTCGCCCAGATCGAGTCCCTGTGGCGGTTCAACGCCAAGTACGACCCGGAGTGGCTGCCCCGCTACGTCGTCATCGACACCGCCGAACACCTCGTCCCGGTGGTGATGGCCATCTTGCGAGCCGAGTCGCTGTGGGAGATACCGGTCTTCGGGAAGTTGCTGGCCGCGGGGGCCGAGAAGAGAATGGTGGCGGCCCAACAGGAGACCGATGAGTTCATCGCCTCGCTCGGCCACTGGAACGACCTGGGCGATACGGCCACGGGCAACGGCGGGTCGGAGGTGTCCGCGGGGTCCGGTGGGTCCAACCAGTCCGGCGAACCCGTTGAGCCCGCCAGCCGGGCGGTGGCCGACCGGGCCCTCCCGGTCGGCCGGTCTGCCGGCTGATCGCCGGCCTTCCCAACCATCGGCGAACCGGGCCCGGCACTCGGTCAGCGGACCGATCAACCCTCCACTCGGCCAACCCGGTCGGACCGTCGAGACCGTGATCGGGCCCGGCATGCCCTGTTACCGTGAACCGAGATCCGGTCCAGGGGGATGACGGATCTTCAGACCATGGAGGGGGACCGATGGCCCGTACCCACCGATCGAACGTCCTCGGAGCATCGGCGCTGGCCGTCGCGGTGGTGGGGCTCACCGCGCTCCTGTTGGTGACGGTGGCGGCCGGTGCCCCGACCGCCGGCCAGGGCACCGCGACCACGTCGGGAGGGCCGGACTCGCCGGCAGCCGCCTCCGATGCGGCCTCGTCCGACATGCCGGCTCCCGGTGCGTGCGATCCGCTCGACCCCACCCAGTGCCTGCTGCCCTTCCCCGACAACTACTTCACCTTGCGCGACCCGTCCACCCCCACCGGGCGCCGGATCGACTTCCCGGTCGCCGACATGCCTAAGAACAACCTGGGAGTTCCCATCGATCCCACCGCCTTCAATCGCAATGACGGCTTCAGCCCGGGCACTCCGGTGATCATTCACGTGAACGGGATCAGCCTGGCCCAGAGCGGGATCGCCCCCATCACCGATATCGGTTCCTCGCTCAAGAGTGACGCGCCCATCGTGCTCCTCGACGCCAGGACCGGGCGCCGGGTGGCGTACTGGGCCGAGCTCGATGCCAATGACCCTGTCCCCACCGAGCAGGCGCTCATCATCCACGCCGCCGCCGACTACACCGACGGGCATCGTTACATCGTGGCGCTGCGCAACCTCCGCGACGGCTCGGGTCAGCCGATCCCGCCCAATCCGATCTTCCAGGACTATCGGGACGGGACGCCGCTCCCCACGAGGGCCGAGCAGCAGCGTCAGCGCCACATGGACGCCATCTTCGACACCCTGCAGGGTGCCGGCGTGAACCGGTCGGACCTGTACTTGGCCTGGGACTTCACCGTGGCCAGCCAGCAGAGCCTTACCGGTCCGATGTTGCACATGCGTGACGATGCCTTCGCCAAACTCGGGAGCGGAGCGCCCGCTTTCACGGTCACCAACGTCACCGACCTCACCACCGCACAGGACCCCCGCATCGCCCGCACCGTGACCGGCACCTTCGCCGTGCCGAGCTACCTCGATCAGCCGGGCGGACCGCCGGGCTCGCAATTCAACCTGGGCCCCGATGGGCTCCCGGCGCAGCTACCGGGCAATGTCCAGACGGCAAACTTCGAGTGCACCATCCCGCGGACCGTGGTGGCCGACGGCACTGACCCGGGGGCGACCGTCTACCCCGGTCACCCCATGCTCTACGGCCACGGACTCCTGGGCAGCGCCGACGAGGTCACCGACCCGGTCATCGAGAGCATGGCCGACGTGGGCAATTTCGTGGTGTGCGGCACCGATTGGCTCGGGTTGGCCAGCCAGGACATCGGGACCGTCGCGAGCATCCTCACCGACCTCTCCAAGTTTCCCATCCTGCCCGATCGCGGCCAACAGGGCATGCTCGACTTCCTCTTCCTCGGCCGGCTGATGTCCAGTCCCGCGGGGTTCGTCAACGACCCGGCGTTCCGAGCCGGTTCCTCCCACCCGGTGATCGACACGTCGAGCCCGCTCTCCTACTACGGGAACAGCCAGGGGGGCATCCAAGGTGGCGCCCTCACCGCCGTGTCCCAGGAGTTCACTCGCGCCGTGCTCGGCGTGCCGGGCATGGACTACTCGTTGCTGCTCAACCGCAGCGTCGACTTCGATCCGTTCGGGGCCCTGCTCGGCAGCAGCTATCCCGACAAGCTGGTGCAGCAGGTGGGGCTCGGCCTCATCCAGATGCTCTGGGACCGGTCCGAAGCCGACGGCTACGCGCAGTTCATGACCGGCAATCCCCTGCCGGGTACACCGCCGCATCAGGTGCTGTTGGAGGAGGCCTTCGGGGACCACCAGGTAGCCAACATCGCCACCGAGACCGAGGCTCGCACGATCGGGGCCGAGATGCACCAACCGGGTCTGGCGCCGGGCCGATCTCCCGACGTGGTGCCCTTCTACGGGATCCCCCCTCTCTCCGGTCCCACCTATGGAGGGTCGGCGCTGTTCGTGTGGGACAGCGGCACGCCCCCGCCGCCCCTCACCAACACCCCCAACCGGGCCGGGCCCGATCCCCACGGCGTGCCGCGAGCTCAGCCGTCGGCCCAGCGCCAGGGAGCCATCTTCCTGCTCGACGGCCTGATCACCAACCCCTGCGGCATCGCGGCGTGCGCGGCGGTGCCGTCGGGCGGGTAGGTCTCTCGGGCAGGGGCCGTCTCAGGCGGAATCCAAACCCCGGTCCCACCGTGTCGGTGGGCCGGCGACCAGGCGGCCGACGGGTAGGTGGATCAGCTCTCTGGACCGTTAGGGCCCCGGTCCGTCGAACCGGCCCCGGACCCTTCTCCGGAGCCTTGGACCTCGCCGGCGGCGGCCACCACCGGCGGCGGCCGACCTCCGGCCAACAACCCCACCACCCCCACCATGGCCAAGGTGATCAGTAGTACGACCACCACGACCAAGGTGGTCGGGTTGGACCAGATCACCACCACCAACAGGCCCAACCCGAGCACGGCCCACTGAAGCCCTCTTCGGTGCGCGGCGACGAAGTCGTGCACGGGTCCCTCGGTCATCCACCTCGGCCAGCGCCGACCCGCCAACCAGGACCGGATCCGAGCGTTACCGGCCAGGAGGGCCCCGATGGCCACGATTGCCGCCACGAGCAGGATGGTCCGGATGGAGTCGAGCAAGAAGGCACCGACGGTATCGATCACCGCCTGGTTGGCAGCCACTGACTGGTTCGGACTCAGTCCCGAGAGGTACTGGTTGCGGGCCACCGCCAGGACCACCAGGACCACAGCCATCGACAGGGCGAGACCGGTGGCCGCCCGGACCAGTCCACGCCGGCGGTTTCGGGCCAACAGGACGGCGCCGGCAAAGCACAACAGAGCGATGATGGGCAGCACGATGGCCAGGTCGTTGAGCACCTTGACCGCCTTTTGGACCTTGGTCAGACTCGTCGATTGGAACAGGACGAAGTTGAGTCCTTTGACGGCGGGAACCTTGTCGAACACCGTGATGCCCCTGGCGTCCAGCTTCTTCTTGACCTGGACCTCCACCTGGCTCAGGTCGATGGTGACCTTGCCGTTCTTCGAGCTGATCGATCCCTGGCTCGATCCGGTCAACAGGGCCACGAGCTGCTGGTGGGACGCTCGGTTCGCCGCCACCCAAATCTCATAGAATTGCTGGGACTGGACCGCCTTCAGAGTGAGCTGATAGGTGGCCGTCTCCAGACCCGAGGTGATCGGTGTGGCCAGAAATCCGGCCTTGGGTGGGAGGGCGCCCTTCACCCGGCTCTCCACATCGGTGCGGGCGATCAGGTTCCCACTGACCTGCTTGGCCACCTGGGTCTGGATGGCCGGGTTGCTGGCCAAGGGGGCCACCGTGTTGACGTAGGTGTCGGTGTTCAGGAGCTGGTTGCGGGCGAAGACCACGAAGACGGACACCACGGCCAGGATGCAGGCCAGGACGAGCAGCACCCACGAACCGATCCGCCTCAGTCGATGTCGAGGGACGCCGGCGGCTCGCTCCGAGGCACGGAGCGCCTCGTTCTCGGGGCGCAACTCCCCGACGGTGTGCTGGAGCTCCTCGACCTCCTCACCCTCTTCGTCCGGGGTCACGACCCTCCGTCCGTGGTCACGCCACATCGCCCAGGGTCACCCCAAATCGTCCGGGTCACGCCAAGCACTGTACCGGTGCCCTCGCACCGGAACCGGGAAGGTATGGATGGGCGAGTGGAACACGGCGGTGGCCGATGGTTCGCTGGCGATACCTGGCGCGGCGACGGCCCCTGCCAACGGGAGGCAGGGCGGCCGTCGGCGGCGTCAGGCATGGTGCAGCCGGTGGTGGCCGGCGGCATCGCTCAGGTGGTCAGCAGCTTGGCCTTCTGGGCCTCGAACTCCGCGTCGGTGATGACGCCCTTCGCCTTCAGATCCGCCAGCTTGGCCAGCTCGTCGGCACTGCTACCCGATCCGGCCGCCTCCCTCACGTAGCTGTCGAATGCCTTCTGTTGCTGGGCCGCCTGCGCTGCGGCTCGCTCGTGCATGCTGCCGCCGCGGGCGATCAGGTAGATGAGGACCCCGACGAACGGGAGGATGATCACGAAGATGACCCACAGGGCCTTGGCCAGCCCGCCCATGTCGTGGCTCCGGAAGATGTCGCTGAAGATGACGATGAGTAGCCAGATCCAGAGGAAGAAGAGGAAGAACTCAATCATCGTCCACAGGATGTCGAGCAGTGGATAGTTGTAAGCAAGCATGATCGCCGGTGCTCCTTGGTTGGGGACGACCGCGACCATAGTGTCTCGGGCCTGTGGGATGAGGGTTTTAGGCTCTCGGCGATCAGACGGGTCACGTCCCTGAACGGCCGAGCTCACCTCCGCCTGATCGCGTGCGTGCCCCGCCGGCGGTCACTGGGCAGTTCCAACGCAGGATTCAACCCGATATCCGGCGACGCCAGCTCCAGCTGTTCGGACATGGCTGACACCATCCCTCTGGCTCCCTCGGACGCGAGGGGCAGCGAGATCTACCGGATCGCTGGTCCCAGGCGGATGGTTCCGCCACCATTGACCGGCGAGTGCGCTCAAACCGGCGTCCAAGTCGGATGCGTCGCTCCCATTGGCTTGGACCGGTCTGTCACCGACGCCCCTGAACACCGGCAGTGGGGACAGCAGGACCGTGAGTGCAGAGCCGGAATCCACGTCTGCTCAGAACGCAGTGGTCAGGCTGCGCCGCTCGAGTCTTCGTTGTAACGTCCCGTTGCGAGATTTGCGGCACCAACCCAGTTTCACGCACGAGGGGGGAGTCGACGTGGTCGGACGATCTCTGGGGTCCACCCAGATGTGCGATCGGCCTGGGTCGCGCCGCTTGGACTCTGAGGTCGGGGGGACGACAGTGGACAATCAGGTGCTGCCTGAGCGCCGAGCGCGTCACCCCTCTCGACGGCATGCGGGCGCTCGCCGTCACTGCGGTGATCTTGTACCACGCTCAGCCGACGTGGGCCATTGGCGGATACTTCGGCGTCGACGTGTTCTTTGTCCTATCGGGCTATCTGATCACCTCGCTGTTGTTACGTGAATGGCAGCGAACCGGTGGGATCGCCCTCCGGGCATTCTGGGGCCGCCGGGCACGCCGATTGCTTCCGGCCCTGTTCTTGATGCTGGCCGTGGTGGGTTTGGCCGCCGCACTGTGGCCACAGGTACTCGGATCGCCAGGTCTCCTCGCAGACACCGTCGCGACCATGGGATACGTCGCAAATTGGCATCTGCTTGCGGCACACACCGACTATTTCGCGGCGGTCAGCAACCCCTCGCCGCTCTTGCCCACTTGGTCGTTGGCAATCGAAGAGCAATTCTATTTGGTATGGCCTGTCGTCCTGCTGGTCCTGGTCGGTGCACTGCACCGTCGGCACCGTCGGCACCGCCGACCCGGGCGGGAGGACATGGGAACATCGAGAGTGGTCGTGGTCGGGGTGGTGGCCATCGTGGCGGCCGCCGCCTCCGCCCTTCTGATGGCGTTGCTGACCCCGGTTGGTTCCGATTCGGTGAACCGCTCGTACTACGGGAGCGATACACGGGCCCAGGGATTGCTGGTCGGTGCGGCGCTCGCCGCGCTGTGCCTTTGGTGGGGACCCGTTCGCTCGGCGCGGGGGCGTAGGGCGCTCTCGGTGCTGGGCATCACCGCCGGCGCCGGGATCGTGGTGATGTGGCGGATGGTGGCGCAGACCTCGGCACTCACGTTTCACGGAGGATTCGCCCTCTTGGCCCTCAGCACCGCAGCCCTCATCGCCTGCGTGTCGCTGATTCCTGATCACCCGTTTGCCAAAGCTCTCTCGGTTCAGCCCCTGCCCTACCTGGGCCAAATCTCATACGGCATGTATCTGTGGTACTGGCCGGTGCTACTGGTGGTCACGGCTGATCGGACCCATCTGACTGGGTTGTCACTCTTGGTCTGCCAGATGGTCATCGTGGTGGCGATCGCCTCTGCCTCGTTCCACCTGATCGAAACCCCCATCCGTCGGGGTGGCCTCGCCCGGTGGCGGTCGTGGGTTGGGGTGTCGTTCGCCGCCGCCCTGATTTTCGTACTGCCTCTCGTGGTGCCCACACTCGCGACACAGGGTCCGACGGCACAGGCGGCTGGGAGCCGTCAGTTCGTCCAAGCGAGGCTGCCCTATTCTGCCCCATCCGCCAACCCGGTACGCATACTCCTCGTGGGCGATTCGATGGCGGGCTCGCTCGGTGTGGGTCTGTCGTCCCTCGCACCACAATACGGCGCGGAGGTCATCAACAAAGGCTCACCCGGGTGCTCCTTGGCCGAGGGGAGCCTGGTTCGATTGCTGTGGTACACCATTCCGCCGGGTGTGCCCTGCGCGGCCGCAGACCCGAACGATCTGCTCACTGCGTATCGGTCCTTAGTTCGCCAGTTCGATCCAGACGTCGTGGTCTATTTCGCGCGTAGTGACACCCTCGATACAGAACGCGACGGATCCTGGCAACATCTTGGCGAGCCGAGTTTCGATCGTTGGGCACAGACACGCTATGAACAGGCGATTGCCGTGCTCGCATCGGAAGGCGCCCACGTGGTGCTGCTGACGACTCCGTACTACGAGAGCGGGGCGCAGAGTGACGGTCAGCCCCTGCCCGAGAACCAGCCCCGTAGAGTGACGATTGACAACCACCTCTTGGACCAGGCGGCACACGACTCCCAAGAGGCATCGGTGTTCGATCTGGGGACGATGCTGTCACCCTCGGGCCGATTCTCTACCGATGTCGACGGAGTGCCCGTCCGATGCGCAGATGGGATACATGTGACGGTGGCAGGGGGTCAGTGGATCGGAGAGCGATTGTTGCCCAAGCTCGTCTCGCTGGGAAGTGCCCACGCGGTCTCATCTCTGCAAACAGGTCGACCCCAGGTGCAGCCTCAGTCCTCACCGTCGTGGTATGCGAAGCTTCATTGCGCCACCTGAGAATCGAACCGGGAGTGGGCACGGCCTGGTGTGCATGCCATGGCACCTGAATATCCCGGACGGAGACTCTGCTGATTCGTTTTACCCTGGCTGATCCCGCACAGAAATACCAGCGGCCAGTATGAAACCGCTATACGTAGCCGGGAGGATGAAGGCAATCCAAGGCAATTGCCCAGGTCGCAGCAGAACCTCGTTTGCGTCGAACGTCATGTCGCCATTACCCGTCAGTTGCGAGTTACCGCAACAGCTGAGCCAGCCGTCGAGGCTGGAGGCCATGTGGCCCAGCGCTTCTGCCCGGCTCAACGACGACGGTAACCGGTAGAGATACGTCTGCACCCCGTTGGCCACAGCGCCGAGGGCATTGACGTTCCAGAAGACACGCCGAACTTGCCAGACACGGCCTGTCGCGGGCGTGACGCCTTTTGAGAGTTGTACGGCGCCATACCCGTTTGCCAACAGGCTTTGTGTTGTGAACACCCTGTCAGCCGGGTCGGCAGTGCTTGCGGTTGCCGCCGGCGCAGGGGCAGAAGCGGCGGCGGTGAGACCGATCGCTCCCCCCGTGGCCGAAAGGAAACGGCGCCGCGTCAGCGAAGACAAGAGAGCTCTCCTGCCCCAAGCCGTGACATCCCGTACGTGATGGTTGTTTCCATTCGGCCTCCTGGTCTTGTCATCGAAGCCTCCGTCCTCACGGGGATCGACCACCTGCCAACACTTGAGATGTGAGGCTAGTCACCGCGCCGCCATCGGGTGAGCACAGTGTCCAACGCTGTCGACTCGTATCACGCGGCGGCCGTCACGCCGGTCGCGATGTGCCGGCGAGTCCCTCGGCGCCGGGGCGCCGCTGTATCCCAGCACACCAGCGACTGCTCGGATCTCGACGGGATTCCACGGTGGCGGCTGGACGGCACTCGGGCTCACTGTTCTCGGACCCCGATGCCGCCTCCTCGGCTCGAAAGGTCCTAAGGTCCACCAGACGGAGATCAAGGACGAAAGGTCGCTTGTGCGCGCTCTTGATTCAGCCATCGCCGCCCCGGTGGTGGCGATGGGCACCGTGGGTCCCGCCGGCCTATGCGCACGCCGGCGGTCCGGTACACGCACAGCCGGCCCCGACCCGACCCGGGTGGTCGGGCGTCCGTGAGCACGGCCACGCCTGGCGCGGCGGCGGCGACCCCCCCTACAGACCCCTCCGTCCCGGCAGACCCATCCGCCCCCGCGGACCCAGCCGCGGCGGATCCCGCCGCGCTGATCCGCAGCCGCAGCTACGTGGGGCTGCTGGTGCTGGCCGCCATCATCGGGGTGCCGGTCTCCGCCGGCGCCTACGGCTTCCTCAAGCTGGTCGGCTTGCTGCAGGGATGGCTCTTCGATTCGATCCCTGACGGGATGGGGTTCCACGGACCTCCGGTCTGGTGGCCGGTGCCGCTGCTGGCGGTCGCCGGCCTGCTGGTGAGCTCGACGATCAAGTACCTCCCGGGCACCGCCGGTCATTCGCCCGCCGACGGCTTCCAGACCGGCGGCACACCCGAGCCGATCGACCTGCCCGGTGTGGTGGTGGCTTCCCTGGCCACACTGAGCCTCGGGGTGGTGCTCGGTCCGGAGGCTCCGCTCATCGCCATCGGAGGGATCCTGGGTGTCATGGCGGTGCGCCTCGCCCGGCGGGATGCGCCTCCCACCGCGCTGACCGTCATGGCCGCGGCGGGCAGCTTCGCCGCCATCAGCACCCTCTTCGGCTCGCCGATCCTCGGTGCCTTCCTCCTCATGGAGGCGGCCGGGCTCGGCGGCCCGATGCTCGGCCTGGTGCTGCTGCCCGGCCTGCTCGCCGCCGGGGTTGGGACGCTGATCTTCGTCGGGCTGAACTCGCTGAGCGGGTTCGGTACTTTCTCGCTGGCCATCCCCGGCCTCCCGCCGTTCCACCACCCAACGGCTTCCATGTTCCTCTGGGCGCTGGCCTTCGGAGTGGTAGCCGCCGTGGTTGGCACCGCCATCCATCTGATGGGCCTGGCCCTCCGTTCGTTGGTTGAGCGCATGCCCATCCCGCTCTCGGTGGTAGCCGGGCTGGCCGTGGCCGGCTTGGCCGTCGCCTTCGCCGAGGGCACCGGCCGGAGTAGCAGCGAAGTGCTCTTCTCGGGACAGAGCGCCCTTCCGGGTCTGCTGCACGGCGCCGCCGGATGGACGGTCGGTGCCCTGGGGCTGCTGGTCGTGTGCAAGGGGCTGGCCTACGGCATCTCCCTTTCGAGCTTCCGAGGGGGGCCGGTGTTCCCCGCCATGTTCATCGGGGCGGCCGCCGGTGTGGCCGCATCCCATCTCCCCGGTCTCAGCCTGGTCCCCGGGGTGGCGATGGGGATCGGGGCCATGTGCACGGTGATGCTCAAACTCCCGTTCACCTCCACGTTGCTGGCCACCTTGCTCCTCTTCAGCGACGGGCTGGCCGCCATGCCGGTGGTCATCGTGGCCGTCGTGGTCGCGTATGTAGCCAGCGCCTGGATGCCGGTGACTCCGGAGGCGTTCCTGGCACGGCGACGAGAGGCGGGCGACCGGTCCACCGCGCCGCCGGCGGCATCAGCCCCGACAGACGCGCCGCCGGCGGCATCGTCCCCGACAGAGAGGTCCCCGCTCGATGGGTGACCCGCGCCCCGACACCAGCGGAGCGATCCGTGTCGGCCCCAGGGACCGGTCCGACCGAGTCGACAGAGGATCGCCGTGCACGTAGCCGACCTCGTCCTCATCGGGATAGCGGTCACCCTCGAGCCCGTTCCGATCACGGCGTTCATCCTGGTGCTGAGTTCGGAGCGGGGCACGCACAAGGGCGCCGCCTTCATCCTCGGATGGTTCCTCTCACTGGTGGTGGTCATCGCCGCCACTGTGTCGGCGACAGGGGGCAAGCCGCCCCAGCCGTCGACCGCCCCGTCGAACGCCGTGCTCGGGGTGAAGATCGCCATCGGCGTCGCCCTCGTCGCCATCGCCTTCCGGCAGCAACGCCGGGCCGGGCGACCGAAGAAGCCGCCGACCTGGATGGCCCGGATCGACCGGATGTCCTTGTGGGCCGCCGCCAGCTTCGGCCTGCTGCTCCAGCCTTGGGTACTGATCGCGGGGGGAGCCGCCACTGTGGCCCAGCTCCATATTTCATCGATCGAGTCCTACTTCCTGCTGGTCGGTTTCAGCCTGTTGTGCACGGCCAGCTTGCTGGTCATGGAGCTCTATGCGGTGTTCTCCCCCGACGCGGCCACGAAGAAGCTGGACGGGCTCCGGGTGTGGATCGACACCCACCGCGACCAGGCCATCGTCGTGCTCTCCCTGGTGCTCGGGCTCTGGCTGGTCGGGGACAGCATCTATCTGATCGTGACGTGATGACCGCTCCGCTTCTGCCCCAACTATCCGGCGTCACCCTGGGGGGTGGCATGATCCTGCTCCACACCGTGGCCATCCTCGTGGGCATCGCGCTGGTGCTGTCGGTGCTGGTCTCGGCCCTGGAGACGGTGGTGCTGCCCCGCCACGGGTTCACCCGCATCGCCCGCTTCGTGTTCGCCGTCGCCGACCGGGTGCTCGTGCACCGCTGGCGCAACGAGAGACGGCGGGAGGACGTACGCGCTCTCTATGCACCGGTGGCGTTGGTGAGCCTTCCCCTGGTGTGGATGCTTTCGGTCACCTTCGGGTTCTCGTTCATCTTCTGGGCGATCAGCCACGACACGACGCAACGGGCCTTCGAGATCAGCGGGTCGTCCCTGTTCACATTGGGGTTCGCCGAACCCGAAGGCAGTGGGCGGATCTGGCTGACCTTCGTCGAGGCCACCATCGGCCTCGGCCTGGTGGCCCTCCTCATCAGCTACCTGCCCACCATCTATGCCGCCCACAGTGGGAGGGAGCGGGGTATCAGCCTGCTGCGCCCGTTTGCCGGCACACCGCCCTCACCCGTCGACATGCTGGTCAACCTGCACAAGTCCGACTCGCTCGACAATCCGGAGCTCTGGCGGACCATGGTGGATTGGTTGCTGGCCCTGGATCAGACCCACTCGGCCTTTCCGGCCCTTTGTTATTTCCCCGAGTCCGACCCGGTGCAGTCGTGGGTGGCCTCGGTGGGGGCGATGGTGGACGGCGCCGCCCTGTTGCTGTCGGCGGCCGACTTCAACACCGAGCCGCACGCCGTCGAGGAGGTGAAGGGCCCGATGCTCGCCCTGGCCTACGGCATGCCCGCGCTGGCTCGGATCGGGCGAGGCGCCGGCCTGCCCATCGATCCGCCGGTCTTCCCGGCCACCGTGCTGACCCACTGGGCGGAGCCGGCCCCCGAGGTGTCGATACGCCGGGACGAGTACATGGATGCCCTCGACCGGCTCACCGCCCTGGTCGCCGTGCCCGAGGACCAGCGGGAGGCGTGCTGGCAGCGGTTCTGCTGGCTTCGCTCCGGTTATGACCGGGCCTTGCGGGGTTTGGCCAGCATCACCCTGGCCGCCGCCGCACCCTGGACCACCGACCGCCCGGCCAAAGTGGGGCGTCCCCGGCTGGTCGTCCCCCGCCCGATCGGGGTGGACTGGACCGTCCACCCGCCGGCCTGACCCACGGGTGCGGTCATCGCGATCGTCGGCTAGAGGTGGCTGAACCCGCCGGACTCCTCCTTGGTCATGGCCACACTCACCGGGTGCTTGTCGAAATGCTCGATCGACTGCCGCATGTCGTCGAGCAGCAGCGATGCCAGGTCGCGGCTCACCCCCTGGCGGACGAGGATCCGCTGCACCGAGATGTCCGACACCGATCCGGTGAGCGGGTAGGCCGGCACCTGCCAGCCTCGGACCCGCAGGCGATCGGCCAGATCGTAAAGGGTGTAGCCCGGGTCCTCACCCTGGCGAATGCGCCAGGTGACCGTCGGGATGCCGGTCTGCGGGTTGGAGTCGCAGAGCAGCTCGAAGGGCCCGAGCTTCACGATCTCGTCAGCCAGGAAATTCCCGGTGGCGTAGCACGAGTTGTGCACCTGGCGGTACCCCGCCTTCCCGAGCCGTACGAAGTTGTAGTACTGGGCAACGATCTGACCGGCCGGACGCGAGAAGTTGATCTGGAACACCGGCATGTCGCCGCCGAGATAGGTGACATGGAACACCAGGTCGTCGGGCAGCTCGGCGACGTCGCGCCACAGCGCCCACCCGACGCCGAGGGGGGCCAGCCCGAACTTGTGGCCCGAGGTGCTGATCGACTTGACCCGGGAGACCCGGAAGTCCCACAGGATGTCGGGGGCGCAGAACGGGGCGAGAAAAGCGCCGCTGGCGCCGTCGACGTGGATGTCGATGTCGAGTCCCTTGTCGTCGTGGAGCTGGTCGAGCGCCTTCGACAGCTCGAGTACCGGCTCGTAGGACCCGGTGTAGGTCACCCCGAAGGTGGGCACCACCATGATGGTGTTCTCGTCCACTCGGTCCAGCATCTGCTCGACGTCCATCCCGTAGCGGCCCTCGGCCATCGGGATCTCACGCATCTCGATGTCCCAGTACTTGGCGAACTTGTGCCACACCACCTGGACCGGACCACAGACCATGTTGGGCCGGTCGGTGGGCTTCCCCGCCGCTTGGCGCTTCTCGCGCCACCGCCATTTGGCCGCCATCCCGCCGAGCATGCAGGCCTCCGACGACCCGATGGCCGAGCATCCGATCGGTGTCCCGTCCTCCGGGGCGTGCCATAGGTCGGCCAGCATCTGCACGCAGCGGCGCTCGAGCTCCGCCGTCTGGGGATATTCGTCCTTGTCGATCATGTTCTTGTCGATGGACAGCTCCATCAGCCGGTGGATCTCCGGTTCCTCCCAGGTCTGGCAGAACGTGGCCAGGTTCTGGCGGGCGTTGCCGTCGAGCATGAGCTCGTCGGAGACGGCCTGAAAGGCGTCGATCGGACGCATCTCGCGCTCGAGGAACCGATTGGTGGGCAGCTGCTGATGAAGGTCCTCGCCGGCAAAGACCGAGTCGAGCAGCTGGTCATGGGTGGACTCGCGCTTGTGCAGGGTCATCGGTCGTTCTCCTCGGATGTCAACACCGGCGCTGGTCCACGCCGGCGGTACGGTTGATCTCGACTCGGGTCAATGCGACGCGGTCACCGGTGGTTCAGACGTCGCTTACGGCGGTCACCTGGCCGGAGGCAATGGCCTGTTGCAGGCGGGCGTAGTCCCGCTCGTTCTGATCGGCGTAGGTGTGGGCGAATTTCCACATCGACTGGTCGTAGCGGTCGCTGTTGCCCAGGTAGGCACCGATGGCGATGGGATCACCCGAGCGGGCGTGGGCCCGGGCGAGAACCCATCCGCACAGCTCGGCATAGATACGCAAGGTCTCGGGGGGCATGCGGTCGATGTGGGCCGACAGCTTCCAGTCCCACAGCTGGCGAAGATAGAAATCGCGGGTGACGCCGTCCTCGCCCTCGAACTGGTCCCAGCCGAGGAAGATGTCGCTGGCGCCCTGCATGAGCCGTTGCCCCTCGACCACCCGCTCGCCCTGATTGACGTACTGGCTTCTCATCAAGAAGGGCTCGCCGACCGCCCGTTCCGCCTCCTTGACCTGGAGGATCAGAGGATCGCTGTTGTCGCGCCCGACGAACAGGGCGACCCAGCACCGGGTGCCCACGCTGCCGACGCCGACCACCTTGCGGGCCAGGTCGGTGAACTCGTACTTGTCGAGCAGCCGTTGGCGGTCTCCCGAGAGGGTCTCCCGGTAGTCCGCCAAGGCGCTCAGCAGATTGGTGAGGTTGTGGTACGAGTACACGTCGGTGAACGCTTCTTCGGCCGGAACCAGCAGGGGGGGATTGCTCACGAATTTGAGCTTCCCGTCGTCCACCGTCGTCAGCTCGGCCAGGGCCGCCAGATGGTCCTTGCTCTGGGCCTTGGCCACCCGGTGCTGGAGGTTGTCGACCATGGCGCGAGTGGCTTCGCCGCCCCACCGCGCCTGGATGGTGTCCACGTCCATGCGGGCGTACCAGATGTCGAGGTCTCTCATGGTGGCGAACTCGCGGGTCGCCGTCCGGAAGGAGCGGGCGCTCCGGGTCACGATCGAGCGCCGTTCCGACTCCTCGAACCCGCGGCTGCGTGCCGCGATCTCGAAGCTGGCCGCCAGGCGCTTCAGGTCCCACTCGAACGGGCCGGGAATGGTCTCGTCGAAGTCGTTGACATCGAAGATCATGTCCCGCTCCGGAGAGGCAAAGCCCCCGAAGTTGGACAGGTGGGCGTCACCGCACAGCTGAACGCTGAGGCCGGTCTGCTCCTCGTGGGCCAGGTCGGCGGCCATGACGGCCGCCGCCCCCCGAAAGAAGGCGAACGCCGAGGCGGCCATGCGCCCGTAGCGGATCGGCACCAGGTCGGGGAGCCGGGTGGTGGCCTGCAGGGCCAGGATCTCGAGGGGATCGGTCCGATCGGCCGACGGCTGCCACTCGCCATGCCGGGATCGCGGCACCTTGGCCCTGACCTGGCGCCCGAAGGCGGATCGTCCGGCCGGGGTCGCCTGGGTCACCACCCCATCATTCCACCCGGAACGCGATCGTGCCCGAGGCCGGTCGACGTCCAGGCGGGCGCGTTGCGGACGCGCCTAGTTCGGCTTGGTGGCGCGCTTGCGCCGCTGCGACAGGTAGATCACCAACCGGTCGACCAGCGCACCGAGCACGGCAGCGATGATGAGGACCCAGATGAGGCTGAGTTTGGTGTTGAAGAACACGAACCCGACCTTGACCGTGTGGCTGTTGTCCAAGACGAAGGCGATGAGCAGGACCAGCCCGAGCCCGGTGACCACCAGCCGCGCCACCTCGCGGTTGGAGCGCCTCTTACGCTTGGCCGGGCCGGGAGAGCCCACCGGCCCGCCTTCCGTGCTGGTCATGGTCGACTCCTTGTCCTCCCTGCCCGTCGGGCGCCCGCCCATCGACAGTACCCGTCGGACAACGGACAGGCTGGGACTGCCCTCCCCGCCGGTCCACCGCGGCAGAGCCCCGGGCACCGGCCGCTACGAGAACAACAGCGTGGCCTGGTGGGCGAAGTCGAGGATCGGCTCGGGGATGATCCCGAACACGATGGTGAAGGCCACCGAGATGCCGATGGCCACCGTGGTCAGTCCCGGGACCGGCACCAGTCCACGCTGGGACACCGACTCGACGGGGGGCGCGTCGGTGAGCACCTGCAGGCTGGACACCGTCTCGTCCATGGTCCTGCCGGTGTCGCCCACCTGGGCCGAACCGGCTCCATCGGGTGAACCACCGTCGGCGGCTCCGGGGTCGGCATAGGCCACCGGCACGTCAGGCGAGCCCGTCGAGTCGGCGATCTCGCCCACCGGGGAGAACATGGTGATGGCGATCCGGAGGTAGAAGAAGGCCGCGACCGCCGCCGACACCATGGCCACGACGGCCAGCGCATAGGCGTGGGCGTCCACCGTGGCCCCGACCACCACGAACTTGGCCAGGAAGCCGGTGGTGAAAGGAATGCCCGCCTGCCCGAGCAACAGGACGGCGAAGGCCAGGGCCAGCAGCGGCTGCCGCCGGGCCAGCCCGCGGTAGTCGGAGATCTGATGGCCCGTGTCGCCGTCGCGGGCCATCACCGTGATCACGCCGAACGAACCGATGATCAGGAACATATAGGTGAAGAGGTAGTACAGCGAGGCCGAGACGCCGCGGGCGGTGGCCGTCTCGACCCCGATCAGGATGAAGCCGGCGTGATTGATCGACGAGTAGGCCATCATCCGCTTCACGTCCCGTTGGACCAGCGCGGCCACCGCGCCCACCACCAGGGAAAGGATGGCCACCACCCAGATGATCGGCTGCCAGTCGGTGCGCACCGTGCCAAAGGAGGAGACGAACACCCGGAGGAGGCCGGCGAACGCTCCGGCCTTGGCCACCGCCGCCATGAAGCCGGTGACCGGTGACGGGGAGCCCTGGTAGACGTCGGGCGACCACATATGGAACGGCACGGCGGCGATCTTGAAGCCGAACCCGATGAGCAGGAGGGCGAGGCCCCCAAGGAGGACGCCGTTCGAGACCACCACGTTCTTCGACAGGAAGTCGGCGATCTGGGGCAGGTTGGATGACCCGGTGGCGCCGTAGGTGAGGGCGATGCCGTACACGAACACCGCCGAGGAGAACGCGCCGAGCACGAAGTACTTGAGTGAGGCCTCACCCGATTCGGCCCGCTTGTGGTTGAAGGCGGCCAGCACATACAGGGCGATGGACATGATCTCGAGGCCGAGGAAGATCACGATGAGGTCGTTGGCCGCTCCCATCATCATCGCTCCCGATGCCGACAGCATGGCCAACACGTGGAACTCCGGGCCCTCCACCCCTTCGCGACGCAGATAGCCGTCGCCGATGAGCGCGGTGAGCAGCAGGGCGATGGCCACCACGATCTGGATGAACACGTCGAACCCGTCGAAGGCGATGGCGCCGGCAATGGTCACTTGGGGCCCGTGGGTGCTCACCGAGTCCCACTGGTAGAGGGCGGCCACCAGGGCGGCGACCGACACCACCGCGGCGGTGGCCGTGCCCAGGCCGACGGTGCGAACCCGGCGGAACAACGAGGTCACCGTCATCAGCGCCAGGGCGCCGCCCATCATGATCAGCATGGGCAGGATGCTCAGGTAATCGATATGGGGGACATGGATGGTGGGCGCCGCCGACGTGGCAACCAGCGAGAGGGCGGCGGGCATCAGGGCGCCCCCCTCGTCGGTCCGGTGGTGGCGGAGCCCGCATGGGTGCGGGCCGAGACGGCCAGGGCCGGGCCGGTCGGGTGCGGCCCGGTCGGCCGGTCGGCCGATCCGGGGACGAGACCGGCCGGGACACTGGTGTCGGTGACCCGGTCCACATGGACCACCAGCTGGTTCACCGAGGGGGTGATCCGGTCGAGCACGGGCTTCGGGAACACGCCGAGCGCCACGATGAGGATGATCAGCGGCGCCACGATGAGCCGTTCGTTCCAGCCGAGGTCGCGGGTCTTCGTGTCCTCGGGCTCGGGCTGGCCGTGAAAGGCCTGCTGGTAGGCCCACAGGAGGTACACCGCGGCGATCACGACCCCGCCGCTTGCCACCACCGCCCACCAGCGGTGGGCGACGAAAGTCCCGATGAGCACCAGGAACTCACCGACGAACCCGTTGAGGCCGGGGAGGCCGATGGAGGCCATCATGGCCACGGTGAAGACGCCGGCCAGCACGGGTGCGGGCGCCTGGAGCCCCTTCAGCACCGGAATCTGCCACGAGCCGCGGCGATCGTAGATCCAGCCGACCACGATGAACAGCGTGGCGATGATCAGGCCGTGGTTCACCATCTGCAGGACTCCACCGGTCACGCCCTGGGTGTTGAGCGCGAAAGTGCCCATCACGATGAAGCCGATCTGGGCCAGGGACGAATAAGCCAGCAGTCGTTTCAGGTCGCGTTGGGCGCAGGCCACCAGAGCGCCGTAGAGGATGCCGATCACCGCCAGCGTCAACAGCAACGGCGCCAGGGTCCTGGTTGCCTGAGGGAAGAGGTTGAGGTCGAACCGCACCACGCCGTACGTACCGAGCTTGGCCATGACCGCGGCGAGCAGCACGGCACCCGCGCTCGGCGCCTCGGCGTAGGCGTCGGGGGACCAGGTGTGGAACGGGAAGACCGGGGCCTTCACCGCGAAGGCGGCAGTGAAGGCCAGAAAGAGGAGGACGCCCTCGGTGCCCGACACGTGGGTGTGCATCAGGGCGGGCAGCTCGAAGGTGAACACCCCGGTCTGCGACTGGTGGAGGAAGGCGATGGACAAGATGCCGACCAGGAGGAAGGCCGAACCGGCGAACGTGTAGACGAAGAACTTGATGGCGGCATACCCGCGGCGGGCGAATCCCCAACCGGCGATGAGGAAGTAGGCCGGTACCAGGGTGAGCTCGAAGAACAGGAAGAAGAAGACCAGATCGAGGGAGACGAAGCTTCCGAGGCAGGCCGACTCGAGCAGCAACAGCCAGGCCACGAACGATCGGGGGTCGCGGCGGGCGCGGGCGCCGAGCATGGCCAGGGGGAACAGCAAGGCGGTCAGCAGCACCAAGAAGAGCGAGATGCCGTCGATCCCGAGCGACCAGTGGATGCCCAGCTGCTGGGCCCAGACATGGTCGGAGACCATCTGGTAGCCACCGTCACCGGTCTTGAACTCGACGGCCACCGCGACGGCGATGCCCACCACGGCCAGAGCCACCGCCACGCCCGCCACCTCATGGAACCACCGGCCGAGGGCCTTGGTGGGCACCAGGGCGAGCACCGCGGCGCCGATGGCCGGAACCAGCACGAGGACGGTGAGGAAGGGGAACCCGGCCGACGACATCAGGCCCACCACAGCCGGGTCAGCATGAAGGCCAGGACGAGGACGGTGCCGAACACGATCCCCAGCACGTAGTTCCGCACGTACCCGGTTTGCGTGCGCCGGACGAGCGTCCCTGTCCGGCCAGCCGCCGTGGCGATGCCGTTGACCGCGCCGTCGATCACCTTGGGATCGATCACCTCGGCGCAGAACGCCGCCAGCCGCTCCGACGGGCGCCCGAAGACCGCGTCGTAGAGCTCGTTGATGAACCAGGCGCCGCGGAGGAAGATCGGCTCGAGGGACGGGTGGTCGGCCCGCCTGACCCAGATCCGGAGGCCGACGAAGACACCCACGACGGCGATCACACCGTCGACGGCGCCGAGCGCCCACAGGTCGCCGGTGCTCAGGTGGGTGTTGTAGAGGTTCCCCCCGAAGACCGGGTCGATCCAGTTCGACAGCGAGAAGTGGACGTTGGAGCTGACCAGGATGCCCGCGACTGCGGCGAAGAAGGCCAGGACGAAGAGCGGGACCGTCATGACCCAGGGCGACTCGTGGGGCTCTGGGATGGCTCCCTCGGCGTGATGGGCGTCGGGCATATCCCGGTCGGCGTCGATCGGCACGGTGTCCGACCACCGGTCGCGGCCGAAGAACGCCAGCCCGGTGAGGCGGCTCATGTAGTAGGCGGTGAGCGCGGCGGTCACGATGCCCACCGCCCAGAGCGCCGGGTGCGCGGACCAGGCGTTCTCGAGCACGTCGCCCTTGGCCCAGAACCCCGACAGGGGAGGCACGGCAGCGATGGACAACCACCCGATGGCGAAGGTGATGAAGGTGATCGGCATGTACTGGCGCAGGTTTCCCATGCGCTTGAGGTCCTGCTCGTCGTGGAGCCCGTGGATGGTCGAGCCCGCCCCGAGGAACAGGAGGCCCTTGAAAAAGGCATGGGCCACCATCAAGAAGATGGCGGCCTCGTAGCCACCGCATCCGATGGCCAGGAACATGTAGCCGAGCTGGGACACCGTGGAGTAGGCCAGCACCTTCTTGATGTCTTCCTGGGCACAGGCGATCGACGCCGCCACGAAGGCCGTGGCCGCCCCGATGATGGCGACGGTGAGGGCGGCACTCGGCGAGGCGTGCAGGAGCGGGTTCACCCGGCAGAGCAGGTAGACCCCGGCGGTGACCATGGTGGCGGCGTGGATGAGGGCCGACACCGGCGTCGGCCCCTCCATGGCGTCGGCCAGCCAGGGGAACAGCGGGATCTGGGCCGACTTCCCCACCACGCCGACCAGCAGCAGGAGGCAGATGGCGGTGATATTGGCCGACCCGATGTGCCCGATGTTGGCGAACACGGTGACGTAGTCGACCGAGTGCACCGTGTCGAAGGTCAGGAAGATGGCCAGTAGGAAGCCGACGTCGCCGATCCGGTTGTAGATGAAGGCCTTCTTGCCCGCGCTGGCCGCCGACTCCCGGGTGAACCAGAAGGCGACCAGCCAGTAGGAGCACGCACCCACGCCCTCCCATCCGACGAACGTCACCACCATGTTGCTCCCGAGGACCAGGATCAGCATCGAGGCCACGAACAGGTTCATGTAGAGGAAGAACTTGGGGTAGTCCCGATCACCCTTCATGTACCCGATGGAGTAGAGGTGGATGAGGGTGCTGACGCCGGTGACGAACAACACCATGGTCATCGACAACGGGTCGACGAACAGGCCGGCCTGCACCTGCAGTCCGCCCACCGGGATCCACGACCAGAGGTTCTCGGTAAAGGTCCGCACCGGGGCGTGCACCGTGAGGAGGTCGAGGTAGACCCCGACGGCCACCACGAACGAGGCTCCGATGAAGACGGTGGCCACGGCGCCGGCGGCCGGGTCGCTGAGCCGCCGCCCGGCGAACAACTGGACCGCCACCCCGACCAGGGGCAGCAGAATGATGAGCCAGGTCACGTGCAGCATCGTGCCCTCAGCCCTTCATGAGGTGGAGGTCGTCGGCGGCAGCCGTGGCCCGGCGGCGGAAGATGGCCACCACGATCCCGAGCCCGACGACCACCTCGGCGGCCGCCACCACCAGCACGAAGAACACCAGCACTTGGCCACCGATGTCGTGGAGGGTACGGGCAAAGGTGACGAAGGTCAGATTGGCGGCGTTGAGCATCAGCTCCACGCACATGAACATGACGAGCACGTTGCGTCGGATCAGCACGCCCAGGGCACCGATGGCGAACAGGACGACCCCGAGCGCCAGATACCAGTCGGGATTGATGGTCACCGGGTCTCCTCGCTCCGTCGGGACGCTCGAGCAGTACCCGATGTCGAAACCGGTGCCTCGTGCCCTGCACCGGGGGTGTCGGGCACGCCGGGCGGGCCGGTGCCGCCGGCACCGCCGGGACCGTCCGGGGTGCCACCGGCGCCGTCGGCCTGCCGATCGACCTCCTGCCTCTCCACCGCAGTCGTCGGCGGTCGACGGGCCAGTACGACGGCACCCACCACGGCGATGACCAACAGGGCGGCCGTGGCTTCGAAGGGGAAGAGGTAGGTGGTGAACAACGACTTGCCGAGGAGCGCCACGTTGGGCTGGGCCCCGGTGTCCGGCCCGGCGACGTGGGGAGCTCCGGTGGTCCAACGCGACACCTCACCCAGCAGCAGTAGACCGGTGGTGCCGAGCACCACCAGCCCGACCGCCAGCGGGCGTTGGCCCCGCAAGGGCTCGAAGGCCACGTTCTCCTCCCGGTCCACGCCGAGGAACATGATGACGAACAGGAAGAGGACCACGATGGCTCCGGCGTAGACGATCACTTGCACCGCAGCCAGGAACGGGGCGTTCTGCAGGACGAAGAGGACGGCCACGCCGAACAGGGTCATGACCAGCATGAGCGCCGAATGGACGGGGTTCCGCGCCACCACCACCCCGATGGCGCCGGACAGCACGATGGCCGCGGCCACCGCGAAGGTACCGATGTCGACCCATGAGTGCCCCGTGGTGGCCGCGGCGACCAGCACCGATCCGATCGAAGGCACCGTCAGGGGCCCCCTCTGCCAGGGTGAGCTCTGCCAGGGTGAGCTCCGCCAGGGTGAGCTCCGCCAGGGTCGGCTCCGGCGGAATCGGCCGGTCCGACGGACGGGGACCGATCCGGCTCGGCCTCGACCGCATCCTGCTGATCAAGATCGGCGGCGGACAGCGCCGCGGCGTAGTCGGCGTCCGCCTGCTGGCGGTGCTTGCGGCCGGCCCCGGGAGCGAACCGCTCGGCCTTCTCGATCATCCGCCCGATGGCGCCACGCGGGCCCCGCTTGGCGGCCGGCAGGTCGGACGTCAGCAGGTGGCGCTCCAGTGTCTCCCGCAATGGCCGGGTGCCGGTGGCGGCGTCGTCCCGGTATGCCGACTGGCCGCCCTCGGGCGCCCGCACCCCGTGGCCGAGCTCACCCGACCACTGCACGGTGCCCTCGAAGGCGGCGTCCCCGGACGGTGAGGTGGCCCGCATCCATCCTGATGTGTAGAGGTCGTCACCCTCGCGCCAGTCCTCCCATGGCTGGCGCCGGGCGTTCCCGTCGTCGTCGACCAGCAACTCGTCCTTGGTGTAGATCGCGTCGTTGCGATTGGTGAAGGAGAACTCCATGAGCTTCGATTCGGTGATGGCCTCGGTGGGGCAGGCCTCCACGCACATGTCACAGTGGATGCAGCGCAGGAAGTTGATCTCGTAGACGTAGCCGTAGCGCTCGCCCGGCGACACCGGATGGTCGGGGGGGTTGTCGAGGCCGCGCACGTGGATGCAATCGGCAGGGCACACTCCCGAGCACAGCTCGCACCCGATGCACTTCTCCATCCCGTCCTCGTACCGGTTGAGCACGTGGCGGCCGTGCATTCGCGGTTGTTTGGGCCGCTTCTCCTCGGGGTACTGGCGGGTGACCGGAAGGCGGCCGAGATGCTCGAGGGTCAGTTTGAACCCCCCGAGGAAGTTCTGCCGCTGCCGCGGCGGTTCAGGGTTGCTCATCCGCGGTCACCTCCGTCGGTCGAAGGAACGACCGGGGAGCGGGGGCGGGACCACAGCCGCACACCCACCGCCGGGATGAGGGCTCCGCTCTCCTCTTCGCGCTCGGCGCCGATGACGAACGCACGGGTGATGGCGATGGCGGCCACCACCACCGTCGCCGCCATGGCGATACCCCACCAGCCGTCGATCACGAAACCGGCCACGATCAGCAGCCATCCGAGCGCCAATGGGATCAGCCGCTTCCAGCCGATGTCCATGAGCTGGTCGTATCGCAATCGGGGCAGCGCCGCCCGCAACCAGACGAACACGAAGAGGAAGGCGATGGTCTTGCCCAGGAACCACAGGATGGGCCAGAGCCAGTACAGGTGGGGGATGTGGGGGACGGGGCCGTCGGGACCACCGAAGAACAAGGTCACCGTGATGGCCGACATGGTGATGGTGTTCATGAACTCGGCCAGGAAGAAGAGGGCGAACCGGATGGAGGAGTACTCGGTCACGAACCCACCGACCAGCTCGGTGTCCGCCTCCACCAGGTCGAAGGGCGGGCGGTTGGTCTCGGCCACGATGGCGACGAAGAAGAGGACGAAGGGGACCACGCCGAGGCGGATGACATTCCACTGCCACAGGTGCCCGGCCTGGGCATTGACCATGGACCGGGTGCTCAGTGCTCCGGTGATGAGCACCACCGTCACCACGGTCATGCCGAGGGCCGCCTCATAGGAGATCATCTGGGCCGAGGCCCGGACCGACCCGAGCAGCGGGTACTTCGATCCCGACGACCAACCCGCCAGCATCACGCCGTACACGCCGATCGACGACATCGCCAACAGGAAGAGGATGCCCATGGGCGGATCGGCCAGCTGCAGCTCGAAGGTGTGCCCGGCGATGGTCACCTCTCCGCCGATGGGGACGATGGCGAAGCTCAGGAAGGCGGGGATGATGGTGAGGTACGGCGCCAGCTTGAAGACGATCCGGTCGGACCGGTCGGGGAGGAGATCCTCCTTGAAGAACAGCTTGATCCCGTCGGCCAGCGTCTGGGCGATCCCGAAGGGCCCGGCCCGGTTGGGCCCGATGCGGCTCTGCATGTCGGAGATGACCTTGCGCTCGAACCAGATCATGAGCATGACCGACACCATCAGGGCGCCGAAGACCACCAGCACCTTGATGACCACGATGAGGAAGACCACCCACCCCACCCCGTGGGCGTAGAGCGGGTCGTCCGCCCCGATGAGGTCGAGCACTGCGCCGAGAGCCGTCACGGGGTCTCCATCCGCAGCTCGACCAGGGGCTGGCGAACGTCGATGAGATCGGCGACGGTCCCTTCGCCCAGCGGGACGTTGAAGTCCGCCGCCACCACCCGGCGGGGCAAAGACGGATCGGGCGCCGCGGTGACGACCAGCGAGGCCGCGGCGGTGCGGAGCCTGACCGTGCCGCCGGGCGCCACCCCGAGTTCGTCGAGATCAAGGGGGTTGGCCCGTACGCCGACGTCCGGTACCAACCCGGCCAGCGCCGGCACGGCGCTCACCGCCGCGCCCCGGTCGTACAGCGTGCGCGAGGCCACCAGGCGCACCGAGTAGTGGTCGCCCGGCGGTACGTGGGGCACCGACAGCTCGAACGGTGCGGTCAACACCTCCGGTCGGGGCGGGGCGTCGTCGCCTGCCTGGTCGGTTCCGTCGTCAGGGGCGGCGGGCAGCCAGCCCGACGGCTCGGCCAGGCCGACCCGGGGTGGGGCGCCCTGCCACTGGACCGACTCGACGCCGGGGAAGGCGATGGGATCGAGGCGAGGGGTAGGCGTTGACCCGAGGGTCACCGAACTGGCCACGAGCGGGGCCACCACACCGTCGGCCAACCCGGGTGCGTCGAGCACGGTCCGGGTGATGCCCTGGTGAGACGGGGCCAGATGCTCGATCTCGTCCCAGACCTGGCCGGGCGAGGTGAAACCCAGGTCGGTTCCGAGATGCACGGCCAGCTCGGCGGCGATCATCCAATCGGGCCAGGACTGACCGGGGGGCACCAGCTTCTGGGCCACCCGGCTGATCCGCCCCTCGAGGTTGGTCGTCGTGCCGGACCGCTCGTGGGCCTCGGCGGCCGGCAGTACCACGTCGGCGCCGCTCGATGACCGGGCCGGGCGACGAGGCCACTGCCACCACCAGCTCGGCGCCATCCAGCGCCCGCTCGGCCAGCCGGCGGTCGGGGAAGTCGGTCAGCGGATCGGCCCCGAGGAGCAGGAGGGTGCGCACCGCCTCACCCTCGGGACCGTCACCGGCCGCCGCGGCCAGGATGCCGGCCGCGTCCCGGCCGCGCCCGGGGGGGACCGACCCCCAAGCGTGGGTGAACCACGGGGCTCCGGACTGGAGGTCGACCCGCCCGGGCAGGAGCCCCGGTGCGAGCCCCATGTCGAGGGCGCCCTGCACATTGCCCCGGCGCAAGGCGGGCAGGAAGCGCACGCCGGGCAGCCCCCGGGCCAGGGTCTGGACCGCTGTCGCCGACCAGTGCGCCGTCCTCGGCCAGAGAGGGGCGCCCGGCGACGACCACCACCTTGCCGGCACCGGTCAGCGCTCGGGCCCGCTCGAGGACGCCGGGGTCGATGCCGTCGGGAGCGGCAGCCTGCGGGTCCACCAGGGCCCGGGTCAGCTCGCCGGCCTCGCCGGGCCGGTACCGGAGGGAGGCCTCGGAGTAGGGGGTGAGCGACGTGGCCCGAGGCGACAGCTCGACCAGCGTGAGGCTCCCGTCGACCACGGCCGACCGGAGGCGGAGGAAGAGCACCGGCAGTTCCTCGCGCAGGTCGCCGGAGAGGACGATCACCGTGTCGGCTGACGCCGCCCCGTCGATGGTGGCCCGGGGCAGGCCGACCACCACCTCGGCCGGCAGGCCGTCGCCGACCTGGGCGTCGACCGAATCGGTGCCCACCACCCCCTTCGCCAACTTGGCCCAGGCGTAAGCGCCCTCGTTGGTCAAGCGGGCGCCGCCGAGCACCCCGACGCTTTCGGGCCCGGCCTCGACGGCCGAGAGGCCCCGAGCCACCACGGCCAGCGCCTCGTGCCACGAGGCGCTCACCAGCACCCCGTCCTTCCGGACGAGCGGCTCGGTCAGGCGGTCCTCGCGGTTGACGGCATCGAAGGCGAACCGCCCCTTGTCGCACAGCCAGCCGTGGTTGACCGGCTCGGCATCGATGCCGAGCAGCCTAGTCGCCCGGTTGGACGAGGACTGCACCGCCACCCGGCACCCCACCGCGGACGTGGTGCAGGTGGACTCGACCTGGTCGAGGTCCCAGGGACGGGCCGCGAACCGGTAGGGCGTCGCCGTCAAGGCCCCCACCGGGCAGATCTGCACGGTGTTGCCCGAGAAGTACGACGAGAAGGGGAGCTCGGGAAATGTGTTGATCTCGAGGCGCTCCCCGCGGCCGATGAAGTCGATCTGCGCCTCCCCGGCCACCTCGTCGGCGAATCGGGTGCATCGGCTGCACTGGATGCAGCGCTCCCGATCCAACAGGACCAGTTCGGAGATGGCGATCGGCTTCTCGAAGTGCCGCTTCTCCTCGACGAACCGCGATTCGCCCGGCCCGTAGGCGAGCGTCTGGTCCTGGAGGGGGCACTCGCCGCCCTTGTCGCAGACCGGACAGTCGAGTGGATGGTTGATGAGGAGGAACTCGAGGACGCCGTCCTGGGCCTTCTTGACCTTCTCCGAGTCGGTGACCACCGTCGACCCCGCCTGGACTTCGACGAAGCAGCTCGGTTGCAACGACGCCCCGCGGGGACCGCTGACCTCGACCAGGCACATTCGGCACACCCCGACCGATTTCATGCGGGGGTGGTAGCAGAAACGGGGGATGAAGGTACCGACCCGCTCGGCCGCGGCGATGAGCATCTCCCCCTTGACCGCGCTCGACCTCGCGCCCATCGAGCGTGAACGTCACTTCTTCGACCGCCGGCACGCTGGGATCACCCACGGAGTGGTCGCCGCCAACGGTCTCGCGGGAAACGCCGCCCGGCCGGGGAGCGGGCTCAGTCATAGGGGCAGCCCCGGTCCTTGATGTGCACGAGGAACTCGTCACGGAACATCTGGATGGCCGAGGCGATCGAAGACGGGATCGACGGACCGAGGACGCAGATGGTGGTCTGTTGCGGGGGCCAGCTCAGGCCGGGGGAGATGTTGTCGCTGGCGTCGAGGAGCAGGTCGAGATCCTCCTCGCGCCCGTCGCCGGTCTCGATGCGGTTCATGATCTTCTCGAGCCAGCCCGATCCCTCCCGGCACGGCGTGCACTGGCCGCAGGACTCACGGGCGAAGAACTTGGTGATCCGCCACGACGCCCGCACCGCGCAGGTGTGGTCGTCCATCACCACCACGGAGCCCGAGCCGAGCATGGAACCGGCCGCGCCCACCTCGTCCTGGCCGAGGGGCAGGTCGACCTGGTCGGGACCGAACCAGGGGGCGGAGACCCCGCCGGGGATGAAGGCCTTGAGGCTCCGGCCGCCGGGGATGCCCCCACCGAGCACCGGGGCGTTGATCAGATCGGCGAAGGTCGTCTTGACCATCTCGAGCTCGAAGACGCCGGGGTTCTTGACGTGCCCGGCCAACGCGAACAGGCGAGTGCCGGTGGACCTTCCCTCGCCCAGAGCGGCGAACGCCGCGCCGCCGTTGCGCACGATCCAGGGGAGGTTGGACATGGTCTCCACGTTGTTGACCACGGTGGGCTGGCCGTAGAGGCCGATGGCGGCAGGGAAGAACGGGGGCTTGATGCGGGGGAAGCCACGCTTGCCCTCGAGTGACTCGAGCAGCGCCGTCTCCTCGCCGCAGATGTAGGCGCCGGCCCCCGGGTGCACCACGACGTCGACCGAGAAGCCCGAGCCGAAGATGTCGGCGCCCGCCGCCCCGTGGGCATAAGCGTCGTTGAGGGCAGCCTCGACCCGTTCGAGCCCGAGGGCGAACTCGCCGCGGACGAAGATGAACACCTGCGACACCTGCAAGGCGTATGCGGCGATGAGTGATCCTTCGATCAACTGGTGGGGGTCCCGCTCGATGAGCAGGTGGTCCTTGAACGTGGCGGGCTCGCTCTCGTCGCCGTTCACCACCAGGTAGGTCACCGGGTCCGCCCGCAGCATCGCCCACTTGCGCCCGGCCGGGAAGCCGGCGCCGCCCCGGCCGAGCAGGCTGGCGGTGTCCACTTCGTGAGCCACCGCTTCCGGGGTCATGGTGAGGGCCTGGCGCAGGCCCTCGTAGCCGCCCGTGGCCAGATAGCGCTCGAGGGTGTGGGAGTCGTCGTGTCCCAACCGGCTGGTGACGATCTTCGGGGGGTCGGTGACGGCCACTAGGAAGCGCCCCCGCCGTCGGCCGACTGGCCGGCCGCCGCCCGTTGGCCCTGGGCCTCGGCCATGGCCGCCCGTTCGGCGGCCACCCGGGACCGGTCCGCTTGGAGCCCGGTCGACCGAGCCGTCCGGTTCAGGGTCCCGTGCGGCGGGATCTCGTCGTCCCGGGCGCCCGACCGGAGCTCGACGATCAGCCGGTCGAACGACTCCGGCGTCTGGGCACCGACGAAGCGATGATTGACCTGGACGCACGGGGTCCGGTCGCAGTCGGCCAGGCACTCGGCCTCCTCCAGCGTGATGGCGCCGTCCGGAGTCGTACCTCCGGTATTGACCCCCAACGACGACTCGGCGTGCGCCAGCAGCTCGGCGGCCCCCCCGAGCAGACAGGCGATGTTGGTGCACACCGCCACCAGGTGCCTCCCGACCGGCTCGGTGTGCAACATGTCGTAGAACGTGGCGGTCCCGAACACCTCGGCTGGGGTCACGTCGACCAGGGCGGCGATGTCCTCCATGGCTTCGGGAGTGAGCCAGCCGTCCTGTTCCTGGGCCAGGTGGCAAAGGGGGATGAGCGCCGAGCGGGGCTCCGGATAGAGGGCGATGAGCTGCCGGGCCCGGGCCAGCCGGTCCGGGGTCAGGTGGCTCGTGGAGGTGGGCGCGCCGTTGCGTCGCCCGTTCCGGGCCGGCTGCGGGTCAACCAGCTCGCTCACCGGTCCACCTCCCCCATCACCGGGTCGATGCTCGAGGTCACCGCCACGGCATCGGCCAGCAGGCCACCGCGCAGCATGACCGGCAGGGCCTGCAGGTTGACGAAGCTCGGCCCGCGGATGTGCATCCGGTAGGGCTTGGGCGACCCGTCCGATACCAGGTAGCAGCCGAGCTCGCCCCGCGGGGACTCGATGGCCACATAGACCTCCCCTTCGGGCACCTTGAACCCCTCGGTGAACACCTTGAAGTGGTGGATGAGCGCCTCCATCGACTCGTCGATCCGACCGCGTGGGGGAGGAGTGACCTTCTTGTCCTGTACCCGGTAGTCGCCGGCCGGCATCTTCTCGACGATCTGGCGGACGATCCGGATCGATTCGCGGATCTCGTTCAGACGGACCGAGTACCGATCGAAGTTGTCGCCGTAGGTGCCGATGATCACGTCGAAGTCGACCTCGTCGTAGCGCAGGTAGGGCATGGAACGGCGCAGGTCCCAGGGCACACCGGTCGATCGCAGCACCGGACCGGTGAGGCTGAGGGCCAGCGCCTCCTCGGCCGACAGCGAGCCGATGGCCTCGGTGCGTTGACGGAAGACGGGCTGGCCGGTGAGGAGCTCGTCGTACTCGTCGGTCCGGGAGAGGACGGTGTCGCAGATCACGGCGACATCGTCCTCCCACCCGTCGGGCAGGTCGGCGGCGGTGCCCCCGGGGCGGATGAAGTTGTGGTTCATACGCAGGCCGGTCGTCTTCTCGAAGAAGGCGAGCACCATCTCCCGCTCGCGGAAGCCGTAGATCATCATCGACGTGGACCCGAGGTCCATCCCGTTGGTGGCCATCCACATCAGGTGGGAGGAGATCCGGTTGAGCTCGACCAGCAGCATCCGGATCCAGTCCGACCGCGGCGGCATCTCCACGCCGAGCAGTGCTTCCGTGGCCAGCGAGAAGACGAGCTCGTTGTGGAGCGGGGCCAGATAGTCCATGCGGGTGACGTTGGTCGAGCCCTGCACATAGGTCAGTTCCTCGCCCGTCTTCTCCATGCCGGTGTGGAGGTACCCGATGACCGGTTTGGTGCGGAGCACGGTCTCGCCGTCGAGCTCGAGCATCAGCCGAAGCACCCCGTGGGTCGACGGGTGTTGCGGGCCCATGTTGATGATCATGGTCTCGTCATCTGACTGCTCGATGTCGATGTCGCTGGCGTCCACGGCCACGTCCTCGGGCAGCCGAAGCACAGCCCCGGCCTCGCGCCGGAGCTCACCGGCACCGGTCTCGGAGCGGCGAAAGAGCTCCTGGACTCCCTCGGATGTCTCGCCGAGAAGTCCGGCGGGCTCGTCGGCCCGGTGGGGATCGAGGAAGCGGACGCCCGTCGCCGACGGAGTGACCGTCGGGGGCGACCGATCGGCCGGCGGTCGCCCGGCCCGATCTGCCGGCTCCGACTGCTTCTGGTCGCTCATCGGGGCCCTGGAGCTCCCTTGAACTGGACCGGCACCCGGCCGACGCCGTAGTCCTTGCGAAGGGGATGGCCCTCCCAGTCCTCGGGCATGAGGATGCGGGTCATGTCCGGGTGGCCGGCGAAGACGATGCCGAACAGGTCGTAGGCCTCCCGCTCCATGGCCTCGACGCCGGGGTAGATGTCGAACAAGGTGGGCGCCATCGGGTCCGACTCGGGTACCTGGAGGCGTACCCGCACCCGGCGCGCCTGGCTGAGCGACAGCAAGTTGACCACGACCTCGAAGCGCTCGGCCTGAACTCCGTCCGGCAGTCGACGGTCCGGGACGGCCAGGTAGTCGACGGCGCACAGATCGGAACACATCTCGAACCCGGCGTCGCGGTACGTACCCACCAGGGCGGCGTACTGGTCGCGTGGGGGGAAGACGACCTCGTCCTGGGCGACCGCCGTCACAGAGGCTCACCCACACTGCGGGCGATCACCGGGTTGCGCTTCGGTGTCCCGAGGTGGAGGGCGTCGGGGCGGTCAGGCGTCCATCCCGAGGTGGTCTCGTCCGCCCCGGTACGGGCGTCGTCGGTGTCCGCACCCTCGTCGTCGGCCAGGCCGGACCGGCGCAATTCCGGGTCCGATTCACGCACGGCGATGTGGTTGGTACGCACCTTCTCGTGCAGGGTCAAGATGGCGTGCATGAGCGTCTCGGGGGTGGGAGGGCAGCCGGGCACGTACACGTCGACCGGGACGATCTGGTCCACCCCCTGCACGATGGCGTAGTTGTTGAACATGCCGCCGGTGCTGGCGCACACGCCCATCGACAGCACCCATTTGGGCTCCATCATCTGGTCGTAGACCTGGCGTAGCACCGGTGCCATCTTCTGGGAGACCCGACCGGCGACGATCATCAGGTCGGCCTGCCTCGGAGAGGCCCGGAACACCTCCATGCCGAAGCGGGCGAGGTCGAAGTCGGCCGCGCCGACCGACATCATCTCGATGGCGCAGCAGGCCAGTCCGAAGGTCGCCGGCCACATCGAGTAGCGGCGGGCCCACTTGACCAGGTCCTCGAGCCTTCCGGTCAGGAAATTGTGCTGCAGGTCCTCCAGACCCATGACCGACCGCCTGGTCTACGCAGCTCGACCGGGACCGGTCGGCACGGGGGCCGGGTCTCCGGTGGTCGGGGCGTCCGGGTCGGTGATGGCTGGCGCACGCGGGTCGGTGGGCGAGGCCGCGGGTGGCCGGGTGCGGCCGGGACCCCCCGGTCCGGCCGTGATGCGTGCGATGGTCGAGTCGGAGGTGCGGGACGGCATGGCGCTTGCCAACCGCTTGGCGGGGCCCCAGCTGAGGGCCCCGTTGCTGATGAGGAAGAGGAAGGAGACGAACACCACGGCGGCGAAGACGAGCACCTCCACGAGGCCGAAGGACCGGAGCTGGCGGAAGATGACCGCCCAGGGGTAGAGGAAGACGATCTCGATGTCGAAGATGATGAAGATCATGGCGATGAGGTAGAAGCGGACCGGGAACCGGGTCGGCGGTTCGATGGCCGGGACGATGCCGCACTCGTACGGCGCCACCTTGGCCGCTGTCGGACGCTTCTTCGGGGCCAGGAAGGAGGACGCCACGAACGAGAGGCCGGCGAACAGCAGGCCGAGTATGAGCAGGAGCAGGATCGGGAGATAGTCGTCCACAGGGACTCGTTTTTACCACGCACCCCTTCCTCGAAGCACATCGACGCAAGCGCCTGACATGGGCTGAAGCGCGCCGGTGCGGGCGCGCCGGCCGGGGCCGGACGGCCCCTAGCATGAGGGGCCGTGAGCCGTGTCCATGACGTTCTGGTGGTCGGCGGCGGTCCTTCGGGGTCGTCCTGCGCTTATTGGCTGGCCGAGGCCGGATGGGACGTGGCGCTGGTCGAGTCGAAGGTGTTCCCCCGTGACAAGACCTGTGGCGACGGGCTGACCCCCCGGTCGGTCCGCCAGCTGGCCGACATGGGCGTGGAGGAGGCCCTGGCCGGCGCACACCGGTACGGCGGGATGCGGACCCATGCCTACGGCAGAGTGCTCGACATGGCCTGGCCCGAGCACCCGACCTTCCCCTCGTACGGGTACGTGATCTCACGCCACGATCTCGACGGCATCGTGAACGAACGGGCGACCAAGGCCGGGGCCACCGTGTGGCAGGGAACCGAGGCGCTGGAGCCTATACTGGCCGACGGTTCTCCCGATCCCCGGGCCCGACGGACCGCGGCCACCGGTGCACCGGCCGGTTCCGAGTCGCGGCTGCCGTCGTGTGTCGGCGCCGTGGTCAAGGACAAGGACAGCGGGGCCACCCGGAGCATCGAGGCCCGCTACGTCGTGGTGGCCGACGGATCCAACTCGCGTTTCGGCCGGGCGCTCGGCACCACCCGCGACCGCCAACAGCCCATGGGGCTCGCCCTGCGCGGCTACTACCGCTCGCCCGGGCACGACCAGCCGTTCATCGAGTCCCATCTGGACATTCGGAACGAGGAGGGCAAGGTGGTACCGGGCTACGGCTGGATCTTCCCCATGGGTGACGGGCGGGTGAATGCCGGCGTGGGGCTGCTGTCGACCGAGCGACGGTGGAAGGGCGTCAACACCTCGACGTTGATGGAGCACTTCGTGGCGCAGGCCCCGGGCGAGTGGGAGCTCTCCCCGGCCACGAGCCTCGGTCCGCCGACGGGGGGCAAGTTGCCGATGGGCTACTCCGTCGGCCCGAGGATCGGGCCGACCACGGTGGTGGTGGGCGACGCCACGGCGTCCATCAACCCGTTCAACGGTGAGGGCATCGCCTACGGCTACGAGAGCGGCAGGCTGGCCGCCGCGGCGTTGGGCGAAGCCCTATGCGGCGAGGGGTTCGAGGCGCTCGAGCGCTACGACGCCTTGCTGGTCGAGACCTACGGCTTCTACTTCCGGGTGGCCCAGGCCTTCGTCCGGATGATCAGCCACCCCGAGGTGATGAAGGTGTGTGTGGGCGCCGGGATGCGCTCGCAATCGCTGATGGAGTGGATCTTCCGGATCATGGCCAACCTGTTGCGCCCCGACGAGACCGGTCCCGCCGAGGCTCTCTACCGCCTGGTCGGCTTCATCGACCGCCTGACGCCCGAGAGGGCCTGAACCCGGCCGGGCCTGAGGGTCCGGCTCCATCTCGAACCCCGCCGTGCCGTGGCGGGGCAGGGCCGGCGCGCATGGCGGGCATGGTCCGCGGTCAGTTGTTCAGGGCACGGCCGATGCGGGCAACCATCGCGTTGTACGGAGGGTTGAAGTCGTCCGAGGGGATGGTCTCGCCGGTGGTGATGGGCTCCAGCCTGGAGTCGATCCGACCCCCGAACATGAAGGCCTGGCCGACCACCTCGCTCCCCTGATTGGGAATGGTCAGGGTGGTGACGTAGCCGAAGGACTTGACCCCTGTCGGCGCGGTCAGGGTCACGGGCTGCACCTGGGCGGTCGCTCCAGCAACGGCCGCCGAGACCAGCGCGTTCTGATAGCCGCCATAGCAGTTGCCGAAGTTGGGATTGCCGAACGGTGCCTCCAGGGCCTGAACCTGGGCCGTCGTGCTCATGATGGTGGTGACCGAGTACATCTGGATGTTGGGGTCCGATGTGCTGGTGAAGCTCGGCGACCGAACTTCGGAGGTCTGTCCGGGTAGCGCCGAGCTACCGAACAACCCGGCAGCAGTCGTGTAGCTGATTCCCACGCATGCCGCCAGGGTCCGGATCGCCTGCAACTGGGCCGTCGCCGGCGCAGTGGGAGGCCTGGAGGCCCGTCCCACCGGAGTGGTCTGCCAGCCGCTCGGCAGGTCGGACAGATGGAGGTTGATCGTCGCCGCCAGTGCGGTGTCGGTGGCGACGGACGACGGGCTGGTCACCGTCGGTTGGGTCGTGGCGGTGGTGGTCGAGCCGTTCTTCCTCACGACGAGGAAGACGATGGCCCCGATGACCACCAGCAGCACCACCAGAAGGACGAGTACCACTGGCCGATTGCGCCGACGGGCGGTGGTCCCGAGGACGGGAGATCTGGGGGGAACGTTGCCGTTCGGACCGGTCGTGGCCGGGCCCGGAGGGGCACTCGGGCCAATGGTGGAGGGGGTGGGGGGAACCATCGACGTGGGCGGACCGGGCTGGACCGATGGGCCGCCCGGGCCTGCGGTCGGAGTCGGGGCCGCCGGACCGGTTGGAGGAACGCCGACTCCAGGAGAGCCGGGACGGGGGGGAGCTCCGACCGGGTTGGCGGCGACGGCCCCCGCCCCGGCCACCACACCAGCCGCGCCGGCGGCATCAAGAGCACCGGACCGGGCGGCCTTGCGACGGCGCCAACCGCTCGACGACGGAGCCGACGGAGCCGGCGGTGGAGGCTGTCCTTGCGTTCCCACACCCGGACCCGTCGGGGGCCCCCCTGCCGCGTTGCCGCCAGCCACGCCACCCGCCGGGGGCGGCGGGAGCGTCGTCGAGGTCAGTGGCACCGGGTTTGTTGGCGGGCGGGACGGGGGTTGGGGCACGACCATGCCCGGGGGCGGAACTGGCCCGGAGCCAGTCGGCGGTGCCGCTTTCCGCCAGCGTCTGGTCTTCTTCGTCGGGACCAGGCTGTCGGGCGAGGACCCACCCGGAGCTTGGAGCCGCGGTCCGGGGACCTGGGCAGCCGGTGGTGGTGGTGGCGAGCCGGGAGGGCCGGCGGGCGGAATCGGGGGTCCCGGGGCGGGAATGGCCGGCCCTCGCCCTGGAGGTGAGCCGGCCGGACCGGGTGGGTTGGCCCATCCCTCGGGAGCTGGCGGTTGCCCTGCCCGGGGAGCTGGCGGTTGACCTGCTCGCGGAGCGAGGAGGTATCCGGCGGTGCCCTCGAGAGGGGGTGGGGGTTGAGATCCGGCCGGACCGGTCGGGGCTGGTGAAGGTGCCGGGGGCGTCGGGGGCTGCGGGGGTGGAACCGGAGGCGGCGGCGGGGGGGTCATGGAAGGCGGCTCGGGCGCTGACGCCTCGGGCGCTGACGGCTCGGGCGGTGACGGCTCGGGCGGTGCCGTTGCCCAAGTCGTCGGAGGCGGCGGGTTGGTGCCCGGCGGTGTGGTCGGTCCGTTCGGCGGCGCACGGCGGGTGTCGGGTGCCCCGTTGGCGCCGATGCCGCCGGCAACACTGGCGGCAATTGCGCCCGATGCCGCCGCCGCGACCCCGCGGCCTTGGGTAGGGGCCGGAGCCGGCTGCGGGCGCTGGGATCCGGAAACGTCGGCTGGCGGCTCAGCCGCCCGGGCGGCCGGTGGTGACGCCGCCGACGGCGGTGCATCGCTGGACGACGTCGAACCTTTGTAGCGGGTGAGCCATGCGGGCAGAGCTTGATCGAGGTAGGCGGCTTGTCCCGGGGTGACCGCGTCCGCCGGCAGCAGGAAGCGGATCGACTGTCCGCCGGAGGTCAGCTCCATGACCGCCGCATCCCGCCCGTCGGGCAACACGATCTTCTCGCCACAGGTGGCGCTGTCGAGCCCGGACCAGACCAGCAGGCGCTCGATCTGGGGTTGTGGGCCCTGAACGGTGATCCCGGCGGCGGTGAAGAGCAGGCTGAGCCCTTCGGTGGTCCTGGTACCTCGATCGGCGTCGCCGGCCAACGCCACCCCGCCCAACTGCATACCTTCGGGAGGCAGTTCGCTTATTCCGACGGTCATGAACGACTCCTCTGTGGTCAGGACCCTCTCCGGCGTGCTCCCCCCCATCAATCCTGGCGCCGCGACCCGGGCCGGGCAAGGCTATCGGTACTTCCGGCCCATCTGGACTCTCTTACCAGGCTGACCGATCGCGATCATGCCATCCAGCGTCCCGCCGTCCTGGAAGATCTGAGCTCCGCCCCGTCACGAGACCCACTCGGTCACGCCTCGGCGCTCGAGCCCCCGGCCGCCACCCGTTGCTCGAAGATGGAGAGGGGAGAGCTCACCGCAGTGGGGGGTATCTGGCCGCCGACAGCCAGCGCCTGGATGTTGGCCTCAATCCGGTCGTGCCCCAAAGAGACCGTCTCGACCTCGACTGGCACCGATGCCGACCGGTCGGAGACGTTGAACGCCACGAGCAGGCCTGACGCCTGTTCGCCGGCGGGAGCGACGGGGTCGACCGTCGTGACGAAGGAAGGGCTCGGCCGTTCGTTCCTTCCCGAAGCGCTGTCCGCCCCGAGCTGGGTCTCTGACGCCAGCGCCGCGCCGGCGCAGTGCGGATAGCGCGGATCGGCCAATGGGGCGAAGTCGGTCTGCTCGTCCTGGTGGCTGCGCACGATGCTGGCCGCTGTCTGGAGCTCCAGCGCGAAGCCTGACTGGTCCGGCGTCGGCGGACCGACGAAGACCGAGGAGCTGGCCTGGGCCGTCTGGTCGGAGGCACCTCCGCCTAGGATCAGCGCCGCCTCGGATTGGCTGATCCCCATGCAGCCGGCAAAGACCCTGGTGATCTTGGATTCGCCGGTCTGGACTCTCGGCGAATTACCCGTGCCGGAGCCGCCGGGACTGATCGTCCACCCGTCGGGCAGGTCGCTCCGGGTGAGCATCAACTGCTCGGCCAGAACATGGTCCGCCTGGCGGGGAGCGCTGGTAGGTCCGGGCGTCCTCGGCGATCCACCCGAACCCCGGTTCGACAGGGCGACCGCCAGCCCGGCACCGGAGGCCAAAAAGACCAGGGCTCCGAGGAGGACGGGGATGCGGCGGGTACGTCGCTTGCGCTTGGGCCACGGCGCAACCCGGCTCGACCAGGCATCGGGCGGACCGGGGAGGACGGGAGACGTCGATTCGACCGCCGATGTCGATGGCCGTGGCGCAATCGGCACCACGACCAGAGCTGACCGGTCCGGCGGCGCCCTGGGCGGCGAGGGCTCCGATGACGCTGCACCCCCAGTTGGTTCGCTCCCTGTCTCTCGGTCGCGTTCCTCGGGCCTGCGTTCCCCGGGGTCGCGTTCCTCGGGCCTGCGTTCCCCGGGGTCGCGGTCGGCTGGCGCCGGGGTGGCGGCGTCGGTTCCTACCCGCTCGGACTCGCCCTCCGGCCGGAATGGCGAAGGGGGAAGGTTCGGGATGGGAGCGGCGGCGGCGGCGCTGGCGGTCCAACGCCGAACCTGCTCGCTCAAGGCGGTGAGCTGGATCGGGTCGCGGCGGTCCGAGGTCACCGTGAATCGCATGATCCGGCCGGGCGACTCGATCCCGATCATGGTGACGCTGCCCCCATCGGGGGTTGCCTTGCTGGCTCCCCGGGACACCCGCCCGACCGACGCCCACGGGAGCAGGCTGTGCTCCCCCTGTTGATCGCCGCTGATCTCGATGCCCCTCTGATCAAACGTCAGGGAAAGCTCGGCGGAACCCCATGGCAGTTGGCGACTACCCCCGGCTACCTGCTGCACGGTGCTGAACACGAAGACGTCGGCCTCGGGAACCGGCCAGGGAGCCGGGTCGGGTTGGATGGCGGGCGCGTCCTTCGGTCGGTCCGGCTCCGGTTGGGGATCTCGTCGATCCCACGATTCAGTGTCCAAGGCCCGCCGGTCCCCCCACTCGATCTCAGCCGCCGACAGCGTCCATGATCGCATCGGTGGCAACGTCGAGAGCCCGGTCGAACTCGGCCTCCCCATGGGACATCGAGGGGAAAGCCACTTCATACGGACCGGGTGCCAGAGCGACCCCCCGATCGAGCATCGCCGCGAACAGATGGCCGTACAGGGCGGTCGATGCCGAGGCGGTGGCCCCGTCGTAGTCAGTGACCGTCCCGGTGCCCGCCGGTACGAAGAACAGCCCGAACAGGGGCCCCACGGTCGGCACCTGGGCTTCGAGCTGGCGCCCGTACCGGTCCTCGGTGCCCGCCTTCACCAGGGCGGTGGTGAGCACTTCCTCCAGTGCCGGGGCGAAGCGGGCCACCCGCTGGGACAGGGCTGCGTAGGCGGTGCCGTCCAGCTCCTCGAGCACGGCCAGGCCGGCCGCGGTAGCCAGGGGGTTTCCCGACAGGGTCCCAGCCTGATACACGGGCCCGTCCGGAGCCAGCGACGCCAGCACGTCCGCCCGACCGCCGAAGGCGCCTACAGGCAGGCCACCGCCGATGACCTTCCCGAAGCACCACAGATCGGGCCGCACACCGGCCCAGCCCGAGGCCCCGCCCTCGCCGATCCGGAACCCGGTGATGACCTCGTCGAAGATGAGCAGAGCGCCGGCAGCATCACACGCGGCGCGGAGCCCGGCCAGGAACCCGCCGACCGGCGCCACCAGGCCCATGTTGGCCGCCACCGGCTCGACGATCACGCAGGCCACCTGATCGTCGATGGCCGGCACCCGGTTGTAGGGCGCCACGAGGGTCTCGGCCACCGCCGCTTCGGGCACACCGGCCGAATCGGGCAGGCCGAGCGTGGCCAGCCCACTGCCGCCGCCGGCCAGAAGACCGTCGGAATGCCCGTGGTAGCAGCCGGAGAATTTGAGGATGCGGGACCGCCCGGTGAAGCCTCTCGCCACCCGGATGGCGCTCATGGCGGCCTCGGTCCCCGACGACACCAGTCGCACCTGCTCGCATCCGTCGACGCGGGAGCAGATGGCCTCGGCCAGTCGCACCTCTCCCTCGGTGGGCGCGCCGAAGGCGGTGCCACGGGAGGCGGCGTCGGCCACGGCCCGGACCACGGAGGGATGGGCGTGGCCGAGGATGGTGGCGCCGTAGGACTGCACGAAGTCGAGCAGTCGGTTGCCGTCCACGTCCCACACGTAGGGCCCTTCCCCGCGGGCCACGAAATACGGTCGACCGCCTACCGACCGGAACGACCGGACCGGCGAGTTGACCCCGCCGGGGATCACCTCGGTCGCTCGCCCCCACAGAGCATCCGACTTTGCCCGTTCAGCCATCGAGCTCTTCGGCTAGATCCGCGGCGAAATAGGTGAGCACGAAATCGGCGCCGGCCCGCTTGACCGCGGTGAGTTGCTCCAGGGCTACTGCCGGTCCGTCGAGCCAACCGCGTTCGGCGGCCGCCTTGACCATGGCGTACTCACCGCTCACGTGGTAGGCGCCGAGCGGCAGATCGAAGGCGTCCCGCACGTCGGCGATCACGTCCAGACAGGTAAGGGCCGGCTTGACCATGACCATGTCCGCCCCCTCGGCTACGTCCAGCGCCACCTCTCGCAGTGCTTCCCGCCGGTTGCGTCCATCCTGCTGGTAGCCCTTCCGGTCACCGCCGTCGGCGATGCTCACCGCCGCCGCCTCGCGGAAGGGTCCGTAGAGGGAAGAGGCGTACTTGGCGGCGTAGGCCAGGACGGCGGTGTCACCGAACCCCGCTTGGTCGAGAGCGCCGCGAATCGCGCCCACCTGTCCGTCCATCATGCCGCTCGGAGCCACGACGTCGGCACCGGCCTCGGCCTGCGTCACGGCGAGCTCGGCGTAGAGGGGCAGGGTGGCATCGTTGTCGACCGTGCCGGTGGCGTCCAGCACGCCGCAGTGGCCGTGGTCGGTGAATTCGTCCAGACAACAATCAGCCATGATCACCAGGCTGTCGCCGACCGCGTCGCGCACCGACCGCAGTGCCTGCTGTGTGATGCCGTCGGTTCGGAGGGCGGCCGACCCGGTCGCATCCTTTTCCTCCGGTCGGGGCACGCCGAAGAGGATCACCGCAGGCAATCCGAGAGCGGCCAGTCGCTTGACCTCGACGGTGACCGAGTCGACGGTGTGCTGGACCACGCCGGGCAACGAGGCGACCGGCCGCGGCTCGGCAATGCCCTCGGTCACGAACAACGGTGCCACCAGGTCGTCCCGGGCCAGCCGGGTCTCCGCCACCAGCCGCCTCACCGCTTCGGTCCGCCGGAGGCGCCGCGAGCGGGTCGCCGGGAATCCCGGGACCGACCGTGGCCGGTGGTCGCTTTCGGGGAGGTGACGGGACACTGCCCGCCAGCCTATGGCAGCCGGCCAGGCGGCCCCGAGGGTCGACCGGCGGGGCGGTCGGACCCGCCGGGAGCGTCTCCTGCCAGAAAGTCGGCCATCCCTGGCGAGGTCCCGGAGTTCCTCAGGTGACCGGAGGGCGGCCACGGCGGCCGAGCGCGGCGACCAGCGCATCCACCAACCCGTCGAGGGTATGGGGGTCGGCCTCGGCCGAGAGCGTCAACCCGGCCGCCTGGACCGACGAGGAGGTCACCGGGCCGATGGAGGCCACGACCGGGGGAATACGGCCCGGGCCGAGGAGCTCGGCGGTCCGCTCCACCGTGGACGACGAGGTGAAGGCCACGGCGTCCGCCCGGCCGGCGGCGACGACCGCCTCCGGACCGGGATCTCCCGGCACGGTTCGGTAGGCGATGACTTCGTCGACCTGCCAGCCCTTGGCCCGGAGTGCTGGGGCCAGACCGCTCCGGACCTGCTCGGCTCGCGGGAACAGGACCGTCCCTGTGGCCGCATCGGAGCCGGGGATGCCGGAGCCGGGGACGGGAAACGCATCGGCCAGGGACTCGGCCAGCGAGACCGTCGGAACCAGGTCGGCGGTGACACCGGCCAGCGCCAGTCTTCCGGCCGTCCCGGCACCCACCGCCGCCCAGCGGACGGATCCGGGGGGCTGGCGCCCGTCGAGGGCCGAGAGAAGACTGCCGGCGGCGTTGGGCGACGTGAGGGCCACCCATTCGTAGCCGCCGGCAGCCAGCCGGCCCGCCGCCGTGGCCAGGGCGGTGCCGCCGTCGGGGGGGTCGGCGATGGCGATGACCGGAAGCTCGATCACCGTCGCCCCCAGGCGCTCGAGCCGTTCGACCAGGGCCGCCGACTGGGTGCGGGCACGGGTGACGACGATGCTCTTCCCGGCCAGCGGGCTCGCCCTCACCGGGGCGCTGAGCTCCGTCCGGGCGGGGCCGGCCGGGAGGCCGATCCGGGCCCACCTCCTCGGCTCGTCGGACCGAGGTCCAGCGCCGCCACCGGCCCGATCACGATGGCCGCGGGAGGGAACAGGTCGACGGCGGCCAACCGGTCCAGTGTCGAGCGCACCACCTGCTGGCGGACGGTGGCTCCCCAGTGGACGACGGCGACCGGCGTGTCGGGGGGCCGGCCGCTCTCCATGAGCTCCCGGGCGATGTCGGCCCGCTCCGACATGCCCATGAGGATGACCAACGTCCCCCCGGCCTGGCCGAGCGAGCGCCAGTCGACTCCCCTGCCGGACGGGTGTCCACCGACGGTGCCGGTCACCACGCTCACCGAGGTGGCCAGACCCCGGTGGGTCACCGGGATCCCGGCCGCCGCTGGGGCGGCGAACGCGGAGCTCACCCCCGGCACGATCTCGTAGTCGATTCCCGCCTGCTGCAGCGCCTCGGCTTCCTCCCCGCCGCGGCCCAGCACGAACGGGTCCCCGCCTTTGAGCCGGACCACTTGCCGGCCGGCGCGGCCGTGCTCGACGAGCATGGCGTTGATCTCCTCCTGCCGGGACGGGGCCCCGGGCCACTTGCCCACGTCGACCAGGGCGGCGCCTTTCGGCACCTGGCTGAGCAGCTCACGGGCGATCAACCGGTCGTGGACGACGACGTCGGCTCCGGCCAGGAGCTCGGCCCCGCGGACGGTCAGCAACCCGGGATCCCCCGGACCGGCCCCGACCAGGTACACCGTCACCCCACCACCTCCCCGGGGGCTACGCCCCACTCCCCGAGATCCCTGCCGCCGGCGTCGTCGAGCAGGTACCGGGCCACCTCCCGCCCGAGGGCCTCGGGATCGGTCCCCGCCTGGGTGTGACGGAGCACCACCCGGCCGTCGGCCGATGCGATCATCCCGCACAGCCGGATGGTCCGCCCCCCACCTCGTGCGTCCGACCGGCTGTGCCCGTGCCTGTCGGGCTCCTGGCCATCGTGGGGCTCGGTGGGCCACGCCGCGTAGGCGCCCACCGGCAAGGTGCATCCCCCGCCCAGGGCGGCCAGGAAGGCCCGTTCGGCGACAACGGTCGGGCCGGCCGAAGCATCGTCGATCGCCGTCAACAAGGACCGCGTGGCGTCGTCGTCGGGGCGGCACTCGACCGCCAGCGCCCCTTGCCCCACCTGGGGAACCATGACGTCCGGTTCGAGCACCTCGGTCTGGAGGCCCTCCGGAGGTCGCCACTCCAGCCGGTCGGCTGCGGCCTTGGCCACCACCACGCCGGCGATGCCCCTCGATCCGACCGATGCCAGCCGGGTACCGAGATTGCCGCGCAATCCGGCGAAGATGAGGTCTGGACGAAGATTGGCCAGCTGGGCCCGCCGGCGGGCGGAGCCGGTGGCCACCTTGGCACCGACGGGCAGCGAGGACAGGGTGCCCCCGACCAGCAGGTCACGGGGATCGGCGCGCTCGGGGACGGCGGCCAGCAACAGCAGGGAGGCGCCGGGCGCCGCAGGCAGGTCCTTGGCCGAGTGCACCGCCACATCGGCATCGCCGCGGGCCACCGCCGCCTGCACCTCCTTCACGAACACCCCCTGCCCGCCGAGGCGGTCGATGGGAACGTCGGCCCGGCGATCCCCGTCGGTCTCCACCACCACCAGGGACGGGCGGCAACCGGCCTCGGTCAACAGGTCGGCCACCCGACGGGCCTGCCAGCGGGCCAGCGGGGATCCCCGAGTGGCCAACCTGATCGGCCGGTCAACCACCGCGAGGGCGCACGACCGGCCCGAGGCGACCGCGGCTACAGGTCGAACAATGTGCGGAGTGCTTCGACAAGGCGTTCACCCCTCGGAGTTCCCGCGGCATCCTTCATCGCCACCGTCGGTTGATGGAGCAGCTTGGCCGCCATCGACCTGGTCACCGCGTCGACCTGCTCCCATTGCTCCTCGGACAGCCCGGACCGTCTGGACCGTTGCCGGTCGAGCTCGGTCCGTCGGGCCTCCTCGACCCGGGCCCGGAGAGCCGACACCATGGGAGCGGCGTCACGTGCCCTCAGGACCGCCCGGTACCGCTCCACCTCGTCGGAGACAATGGCGGCCGCCCCCACCACTTCCTCCCGGCGTCCCGACACGGCATCGTCCACCGCTGCTCTCAGGTCCTCGAGGTCGAAGAGGACGACTCCGTCCACGCCGGAGGCGTCGGGGTCCACGTTCCGAGGCACCCCGAGGTCGACCACCACCATCGGATCGCCCGGGTCGCGGTCCGGCCGCGGCGGATTCGATCATCGACCGGTCGACGATCGGGTGTGTCGTGCCGACCGATGTGAAGACGACGTCGGAACCGGCCAACAAGTCGGCCAGGCCGTCGAGGGGCTCGGCGCTCAGCTGATCGCTCGCCCCGTCGGGCAGGCCGGCCAACAGCGCCAAGGTCCGATCCGACGTGCGGTTGGCAATGGCCACCTTCTCGGTGTCGTGCCCGGCGAGGGCCTGGGCGATTCCTTGGCCCATTTCGCCCGCGCCGACCACAACCACCCGGGCGCCGGCTAATCCCCCGTGCCGGTGGCGGGCGCTCAGCTCCACGGCTCCGTGGGAGAACGACGTGATGCCGCGGGCGATGGCCGTCTCCGAACGTACCCGCTTGCCCGTCTCGACGGCGTGGCGGAACAGTCCCGCCGAGCACCGGGCCCGACACGTGCTCATCGCGCGCCCGCTCCCATGCCCGGCGCACCTGCCCCAGCACCTCTGACTCCCCGATGACGGCCGAGTCCAGGCCGGCGGCCACGGTGAACAGATGGCCGGTCACATCGTCGTCGAAGCGCACGGTCAGGTGCTCGGTCAATGTGTCCAGTTGGCAGTCACCCACGGTGGCCAGGAACTCCTGGAGCTCGGCGACGCCGTCGTGGAACCGATCGACCACGGCATAGACCTCGGTGCGCAGGCAGGTCGACAGGACCACCGCCTCGGACAGGTTGGACCGGTCACGCAGAGAGCCGAGCGCCTTGGGAAGCGCAGCATCGGTCACCGCCACTCGCTCCAACAGCTCGAGCGGTGCATTCCGCTGCTCGAGGCCCACCACGATCACCGACACGCCGGGCGTACCTCCGTCGTAGCTGCGGCATGGCTCAGCCCGCGCTCGCCTGGTGTTGCCCAGGTAACGGCTCCGGTCCGACCCAGCTGTGGCCTCACCACACGGTCAAGCGTAGGGCGGATCCGATGGCTCCCACACCTTCGGCCCATGGTCGCCCAGCATGGCGGCCCCCGGACCTCGGTCGCCAGTCGCGCCCGTGCCTGGTGCCTCGGCGCGGCCGGCAGGGCCTGGTCAGTCCGACGAGCCGGTGCTGAGCCCGATCGATCGGATGACCGGCATGCGCTCGCCGTCGGCATCACCGAGGAGCCGCGACTGGTAGAAGCTGATCACCTGCAGCTCGATGCTCAGGTCCACGTATCGCAACAGGATGTCCGGAGGTACCTCCAGCACGCGAGGCGCGAAATTGAGGATCGAGCGGACGCCGGCAACCACCATCAGATCGGCGACCCGCTGGGCGACCGAAGCCGGGGTGGTGATCACTCCGATGGCCAGCGGTGCGGCCGCGGCGATGCTCGGCAGATCGTCGGGGTGCTTGACCACCACGCCGTCGACCCGTTCGCCGATGATGGCCGGGTCGGTGTCGAGCAGGGCGGTGACGTCGAAGTTGCGGGCGGCAAAGCCCTGCGAGCGCGCCAGGGCCCGACCCAGGTTCCCGATGCCGGCGATGACCACAGGCCAGACCCGGTCGAGCCCGAGCTGACGGTCGATCTGCTCGATGAGGAAGGCCGTGTCGTACCCGGCACCGCGGGTGCCGAACGAGCCGAGCAGCGAGAGGTCCTTCCGGACCTTTGCCGCGTTGACCTGAGCTGCCGACGCCAGCAGTTCGGAGGAGACGGTGGTGGTCCCCGAGCGCAGCAGTTCCTCGAGGATTCGCTGGTAGACGGGGAGACGGGTGACGGTGGCCTCGGGAATACGCCGGTGGTTCGTCCCCGGAGTGGCGGCCTTGCCGCGTTTCGAGGGCGGGGAAGGTTCCTTCGACACCGCCCGGATCGTAGGACGACCCCGTCCCGGGCGGAAAGCCGGACTCAGGCCGGCGGGTCCTCAGCCCGCTCCGGGGCGATCCGCACCGTGTCCCCCACCGCCAACGGCTGGAGTCGGCTGGCAGCCGAGGCCCGGCGAAGCACCACCGCCACCCGGCCGTTGCTGTCGCTGATCAGGCCGAGCTCCCCCTCGTCGAGATCGTCGAAGGCACCCACCCGCCTCGCCCGCTCCGATCGGGCCGGCTCGCCGGCGGATGACCCGATGATGGCCACCCGAGCCGCTCCCCCCGCTTCCACCCCGACGGCTTCCAGGGCCTCGGGGCCGGTCCCGAGCTGGATATTGCCGAAACGGTCGATCCAGGTGACCGGCGCCACCATCTCCGATCCACCCCTCTCGGAAGCGGGTCGGCGGGTGCCGGCGGCTTCGTTCCGGGTTGCTCCCCCCGACCTCCCCGGCGAGCCTCCGCGGAGGTCGGGCTCCCAGGAGACCAGTGACTGGGGGTCGGCGTCGGTCCCGAGCTCCGAGGGCGACTCGCCGCGGGCCAGGTGTGCCGCGGCCGGCGCGAAGACATCCCGCCCGTCGAAGGTACGGCCGGCCGGCGGGGCCGATGTCGGCCCGGCAGCCGCCGTCCGCCGCCCGAGGACGACGGCCCGCTGGACGCCGCCGAGCGCCTCGGACAGCGGGACGAGCACCCCGTTGTCCGGGCCGACCAACCACCGGGGACCGTGTCCGGCCGTCTGGACGGCGACCCCCCGCCGGTCGGTGCCGACACCCGGGTCGACCACGGCCAACACGACGCCCGCGCCCAGGTGTGGAGCACAACGTACGAGCATGGCCGCAGCCGCCTCGACATCGAAGGGTGGGATCTGGTGCCCGAGATCGATGACCGGCACGGCCGGCGCCAATCGGTGCAGGACGGCATGGACGACACCGACGAACTCGTCGGCGGTCCCGTAGTCGGATAGGAAGTAGACGGCCGGTGCCGCGTCGTCGTCCCCCATCGAGCGCGGCCGGCCTACCTAGCGGCCCAGTTGCTTCGAGCGTTCCGCCGCCGCCGCCACCGCCTCGATGAACGCCGACCGGACCGCCTTGAATTCGAGGGTGCGGACCGCCGCCGCAGTGGTTCCACCCGGAGAGGTCACCGCGGCCCGGAGTGCAGCCGGATCCTCACCGGTTTCGGCCATCATCCGGGCCGAGCCGAGCACCGTGCGGACGACGAGCTCTCGGCTCACCTCGTGGCTGAGCCCGGCCGCCACTCCGGCCTCGATCATCGCCTCGGCCACCAGGAATACGTAGGCGGGGCCCGATCCCGATATGGCGGTCACCGCATCGAGGTGGCGCTCGGGCAGACGCACCACCGAGCCCACGGCGCCGAGGATGCCCTCGGCCCACTCGAGGTCGGCCGAGGTGGCCGCGCTCCCACCCGACAGGCCGGCCACGCCTGCCCCGATGAGCGCGGGCGTGTTGGGCATGGCCCGAACCACCACACTGCCCGGCGGCAGCGCGCCCTCGAGTCGGGCCGAGGACAGGCCGGCCACGATGGACAGCACCCGGGAGATGCCGACCCCGGCCAAGCTCTGGAGGACCGCTTCGGCCACGTCGGGCTTGACGGCCAGCACCGCTCCGTCGGCCGGTACGGGCCCGGCCCCGACGGCCACACCCGGGTGGGCTTCGGCCAGGACCCCTCGGCGGCCGGCGTCGGGCTCAGCCACGGCCAGCTCCGCCTCGGGCGCCCACTCCCCGGTGATCAGACCCTCGAGCAGCGCAGAGCCCATCTTCCCGCCCCCCACGATGAGCAGCCTCGGCGTCATCAGAATCTCCCCTGTGGCACGCCACGCCGGTCGGCCACCAGAACCCGGATGGGGCGAAACGCTACCAGTGGGGCCCGATTGGCCCCGGGCCGGGTTCTGCCCTACCGCGGCGGGGGCCGGCGCCGGTACCGGCCGGCATAGCCGAGGGTCATCGCCGTCGGAAAGCACTCGTCGGTGTAGGCCAGCGAGGCCCCGATGACCCGGTCCAACTCAACTTCGTCGACGCGCTCGACCGGGACCCGGCCCACCAGGTAGACGGCATCCTCCGGTCCGAGCGCGAAGCCCATGCCCGGTAGATCGGCGTTGCGTTTGAGCAGGTATTCCCAGGTGGCCTCGACGTTGGTCTCGGGAGCCGGCATGAATTGCGTCTCGTGGTGCAGTGTCCGCTGCCGCAACGTGAGCCAGACCGTGACGAACTCCTTCTCGTCCCCGCGCAACCGCAGATACCAGCGGGGGTCACCGGTCACCGGGTCGCCCCCCGGCTGACGGTCCACCGCCACCAGGGCGCCTCCGGCAGCCAACTCCTCCGCCGTCCAGTTGTCGATCAGATCACAGACCGCCTGGCGTTCGGCGGCATCGAGCAGCCCGCTCCACCGGTCGCTCACGAGCACTCGACGAGGCGGCCCACCGTCAGCTCGGCATAGATCTCTCGGAGCAGGTGGGCGGCCCGCGCCCAGGTGTAGCGCCTCGCCCTCAGGACCGCGCCGGTGCCCAGCCGCTCACCGAGCAGTGGCTCGGCCAGGATCTGGCGCACCCAGGCGGCGAACGCCTCGGCCGTCGGGTCGTCCACCAGGTACCCGGTCCGGCCGTGGTCGACCAGGCTGCGCAACCCTCCGACATCAGAGGCCACCACCGGGGTCCCACAGGCGGCCGCCTCCAGCGCCACCAGGCCGAAGGATTCGGATCGGCTCGGCACGAGGCAGACGTCGGCGGCCCGGTAGTACGTCGACAGCAACTCGTGGGGACGGGGCGTGACGAAGACCACCCGTTCCCGCACCCCCAGGTCGCGGGCCAACTGCTCCAGTCGTTCGACTTCGGACTCGCCGCGTGGCCCGCTCGGCCCCCCGACGACGACCAGCCGGGCGTCGGCGTGGTCCGGACCGAGGGCGGCCAGCACCCGCACCGCCACGGACACACCCTTGAGCGGTTGGATCCGCCCCACGAAGAGCAGGAGCGGTCCGGCCACCGACAGCCCGAGCGCCCGCCTCGCCTGAGGCCGGTCGCCGGGTCCGAAGAAGGCGTGGTCGACGCCGGGGGCCACGATCCGGATGCGGGAGGGGTCGGCGCCGTACAGCTCGGTGATCTGGGCCGCCTCGACCGAGCAGGAAGCCAGCACGGTGTCGGAGCAACGGATGGTGGTCGCCTCGGCCTCCGCCCGCTGGTGCGGCGCGTCCGCTTCGACCTCCTCGGGACTTGCCTCCGCCTTCACCCGGTCGAGGGTATGGAAGGTGGAGACGAGCGGGAGATTGAGCTGATGCTTGATGGTGTGGCCGGCCACGCCACTCAGCCAATAGTTGGCGTGCACGGCGTCGAAGGGAAGGTCCTCGTCCGTGCCGAACACCTCCGAGGTCTGCATCCGCTTGAGCACGCCGTCGGCGAACTCTTCGATGACCCCGGGCAGTGCCTCTTTGGCCATCGGACGCGGGGGCCGGCCGAGACATGGTGGACCCGGAGGCCCGGCTCGATGCTCACCGTGGCGGGCAGGTCGTCGTCCCAGGCCCTGGTGAACACGTCGCAGACCACGCCGGCCCGGGCGAGGGCCGAGGAGAGCTCGCGCACGTAGACGTTCATGCCGCCGCCGTCACCGGTGCCCGGTTGGGCCAGGGGCGACGTGTGGAGTGTCAGGACAGCCAGACGCCTCATTGCGCCGCCGATCCTACTGGGAGCCCCCGATCACCCTGCGGCGGTGACCGAACCTCTGCCATCAGGGGAGACGTCCATCCCGGTGCCGGTATCCGCCTCTTCCTCCGGCTCGGATGAGCCGCCGTCGGGGACGACGACCCGGCTCCCGTTGGCCAGGTCGTCGTTCTCGTGACGGAACGAGAGGTAGATGCGCATCATGGCCTGGCGCTGTTCCTCGGTCAGGTGGTGGTCGGCGAAGATGTGCCTCGACAGGTCGGTGTCCCCGTCCGGCTTCTCGAGGATCCCCGCCTGCACGTAGAGGGTCTCGGCCGAGATACGGAGGGCCTTGGCGATCTGCTGGAGGATCTCGGCCGAGGGGCGGCGGAGGCCTCGCTCGATCTGGCTGAGGTAGGGATTGGAGATCCCCGCCAACTCGGACAGCCGGCGCAGTGAGAGTCGGGCGGAGCTCCGTTGTTCGCGTATGAACGAGCCCAGCTCGTTGAACCTCTCGGGGAGCTCCTTGACGAACTGGGCCCCTTCGCTGCGGACAGGGTCCTTCATGAGAGCAGGCCGTCCACCGTCGCTCGACCGGTCTTGTGCCGTTCGACGAGCTCCGACTGCAGGCGGTCGATCCGCTCGTGGAGGGCTCGGCGGTCGGAGGACAAGCGTCGTTCGATGGCCTCCAGTCGGGTGGCGATGTCCCGCAGCTGGTCGATTCCGAGGTCGGCCAGCGAGGCGATCTCATCGGGCCCGAGCACGGCGTCGAGCTCGGCGGTGAGATCGGACTCCTCGGTGTCCGGCGTGAACAGCTGGGGCAGGTGGCCGGGCCCGGGGGGTCGTCCCGGACCCGAGGACAGGATGCCGGGGAGCTCCTCCACCAGGGCGGACAGGTCGGGCGGCTGGTCCGATCCGTGGTGGTCGAGGTAGGCGTGCACGATGTCGAGCCGGCCCTGGACGAGGCGCCGGAGGTAGGAGAGCGCCACCTCGGCCTCCTGGCACTCGGTGCGCATGGAGCGGATGTCGCCGAGCGACCGGTCCCCGATCCCGTCGAGATAGGTGCGGGTCAGAATGCGGTCGAGCTCGTCCTTGTGGCTGGTCATCAGGGTCGATGGTACTCCCCGGGGGGCGGAAGAGGGCCGCTCCGGCCGCTCGGGGCATATCGGTAGACGGCCCGACCGACGATGGAGGAGCGAGGAAGAGGCCCGAAGGTCCGGCTGTCGGTGCTGGCCGTTGGGTCGTCCCCCACCACCTCGACGGTGCCGGTCACCCGGCTGACGGCCGCGACTCGCTTGATGAGGATGCGGCCGGGTTGCCCTGGATGGCGGACGGCGACGACGTGCCCCGGCTTCGGCCACGGCGACCGTCCCAGGGGTGGGGCCATCACCACCAGCCGGTCGCCGGGCAGCAAGGTCGGACTCATCGAGGACCCGGCCACCTCGACCCGGCGGAACGATCGCCACAGAGCGGTTGCCGCCACCGCCATGCCCGCCACTGTCAGCATGCGTCGGGTAGGCACCTCGACGCTCAGCGGTGGGTCCGGCGGGGGTACCGCCCAGCCTCGGTCGGCCGAAAGCGGCAAGGTCTCGGCCGGTCAGGTCTCCGGTCATGGGCCCTCGGGCTTCGGTCGCGCACCGAGATGGGTAAGGTGAGCCAGGACGGCACCGGGCCCAAGTCTGTACCAGGACAGCGTCCAGCCGAGGACCAACCGATCCACCCGGAGACGACCCCGGTCGTCATGGCCGGCCAGTCAGAGAACCAACCGAGAAAAAGGACAGCGCACATGCGAATTGCAGACCACCTGATCGCCACGCTCGACCGTGTGTCCCCGCCCCGTCCGGTGCACGCTCACTGCGATCTGCCCTGTGGTGTCTACGATCCGGCCCAGGCCCGCATCGAAGCCGAGTCCATCAAGGGCGTCGTGGAGAAGTACAACGATTCCGACGACAGTGCCTTCAAGACCCGCGCCATCCTCATCAAGGAGGAGCGCGCCGAGCTGGTCAAGCACCATCTCTGGGTGCTCTGGACCGACTATTTCAAGCCCGAGCACCTGGAGAAGTACCCCCAGTTGCATGATCTGTTCTGGAAAGCCACCAAGAAGGCCGGCGAGGCCAAGAAGAGCACCGATGTGGCCGTGGCCAACGAACTGCTGGCGCAGATCGCCGAGATCGACAAGATCTTCTGGGAGACCAAGAAGTAGCAGTCAGTAAGGAGTCGTCGGGGCGTTCGGTCGACCGTCGATCGGCGACAGGCAACCGGCACATGCCGACGCCGTCGGGTCGTCAGACAGGCGGGCATCGTCGATGGGCCCGCCGCATGACGTGCACTCGCCGTAAGTGCCGTCGTCGAGCCGGGTGAGCGCATCCTCCACCTCGTCGAGGAGGTGGTCGACCTCGTCGACGGAGGCCTCGGGAGCCATGGAACGGTCCGGCTCGGGCGAACCGATGTCCGCCTCGATCACCTGGTTGTCCGGTGGACTCAACCTCTCCCCGTCTGTCTCCACGTGGGGAGCGTACCCGCCGGTCGCGCCAGTTCACCGTAGGGTGAATCCATGGGCTCACCGCCGGGTGTGGATCTCCCTGCCGACGACGGCCTTGCGCTGGCCCAGCTGGTGGGGTCGGGACAGCTGGTGCCGTGCGTCGACGGTATCGAGCGTCCGGCCATAGAGCTCGACCAGGCCGCTTCCACCCAGGCCCACCCCGAGGCCTCGGCCCGGGTAGAGGAGTTCCTCCCCTGGTATTCGAGCGTGCACCGCGGTGCCGGGTTCCGCTCACGGCGCGCCACCGCCGCCTACGAGAGCGCCCGGCGAGCTGTCCTGGCCTTCGCCGGCCGGGACCCCGATGGTCCAGATGTGGCCATCCTCTGCCGGAACACCACCGAGGCCATCAACCACCTCGCTTACCGCTTACGCCTCGAACCGACCGAGGTGGTCCTCACCACCGAGGTCGAGCACCATGCCAACCTGCTGCCGTGGGGACGGGTGGCGGAACGGCGATACGTCACCTGCTCGGCGGACGGGACCTTTGCCCTGCGGGAGGTGGAGGAGGCTCTCGATCGCCGTCCTCGACCGGCATTGCTGGCTGTCACCGGGGCGTCGAACGTCACCGGGTGGCTTCCTCCCCTGGCCCAGATCATCGACGCCGCACACCAACGGGGGGTTCGCGTCGTCGTCGATGCCGCCCAGCTGGCGCCCCATCGGCCCCTCCCGGCCGGGGCCGACTTCCTCGCCTTCAGCGGTCACAAGCTGTACGCGCCGTACGGGTCCGGTGCGCTGGTCGGGCCGCGCGCGGTGTTCGAAGTAGGCGACCCCTTTCTGGCCGGGGGCGGCGCTGTCGACCTGGTCGGGCTGGACGAGGTGGTATGGACGGCTCCTCCGGACCGGGAGGAGGCCGGATCGCCCAATGTCATCGGCGCGGTGGCCATGCATGCCGCCATCGATGCCCTCGGTCGGATCGGGTGGGACCGGATCCATGCCCACGAGCAACACCTCGCCCGTCGGCTGGTGAACGGGCTCCGCTCGATCGACGGCGTACGGCTCCTTGGTCCGTTCGGCGAAGGAGCCGGGCCGGCGCAGTCACCCGACACCATCGACTCTCTGCCGGTCGCAGCATTCACCGTCGAGGGCATGCACCACGCGCTGGTGGCGGCTCGACTCAGCGCCGAATACGGGATCGCCGTTCGTCACGGGTGCTTCTGTGCCCATCCCTATGTGATCCGGCTGCTGGGCCTGGGAGCGGAGGAGGTGAACGCCTACCGGAGCGACGTGCTCGGGGGTGACCATCGCCACGTGCCCGGCGCCGTACGGGCCAGCGCCGGTTTGGGGTCAGCGGACGGCGACATCGACGCGTTGCTGGTGGCCGTGGGCGAGCTGGCGGCCGGCGCCGAACCGCAGGTGCCCTACCGCCAGGACCCGGCCACGGGCGACTACTTTCCGGTGACCGACGAGCCAGGGTGGCGGGACGCCGCGTCCGAACAGGGCGCAGCGTGCGCCCGGGGCTGAGGCGTAAACCGAAAGAGGCTGGTGCAGACAACCGAGAGGCTGAAGCGAGTCCCTACGATCAGCGGGATCAATCGCCACCGGGCGGCGCGCCGATCCGCAAGCTGGCGCGGGCCGACGGCGCTCGGGTTGGCATTGGTGTCGAGCTGTCTCCTGTCCGGCTGTGGGTCGGGGTCCGCCGCAGCTTCGTCGACCACTCCGACCGCCTATGTGGCCACGGGGGCCAACGTGGTCAACCCCGGCGACAGCGTGGCCGTGGTCGACACCGCGGCCTCGAGGGTCCAGACGCCCATCACCACCGGCACCCTCCCCACCGGGCTCGGGGTGACCCCGGACAGCCGGGATGTACTGGTGGCCAACAAGGGTGATGACACGGTGGCCGAGATCGATGTCTCGTCGGGTGCCGTCGTAGGGCACGCCACCGTAGGCCTCGAACCCGACGCCGTGGCTGTCACACCCGACGGGGCCGAGGCCCTGGTGGCCAACTTCGGGGACAACACCGTCACCCCGCTGGCCCTGCCCTCGTTGCGGGTGGGAAGGCCCATCCCCGTCGGCCGGCAGCCGGTCGCTGTGGCCGTCTCACCCGCGGGGAATCTGGCGCTGGTGTCGGACTACCAGGACGGAACCGTGACCCCGATCGACCTGTCCAACCTCACGGCCGGGCCTCCGCTAGCAGCCGGAACCGAGCCGGATGCGCTGTACATCACACCCGACGGGCGAACCGCCCTGGTGAGCGACTTCGAGACGAGTCTGGTAACACCGATCGACCTCCGCTCGATGACGCCGGGGGAGGGCATCCCGGTCTTCGGCAACCCGACCGGGATCGCCGGACTACGTTCGTCCACCACGATCTATGTCAGCGGCGGTGCGAGCCTGACCCCGATCAGCCTCGGAACAGAACGGCCCGGGCCCCCTATCGGGATCGGCACGCTGGCCGAGTGCCTGGCGCTTAGCCCTGGAGGAACGTCGGCGTGGGTCTGCGGCCGGGACGGGACACTGGTCCGCGTGAGCCTGACGAGGCGTTCGGTGACCGGTCGGGTGCACGTCGGTGGCCAGCCCACGGCAGTGGTGATTGCCACGTCGGGACCGGCCCATTGATGGCCCTCTGTTCCGATGTCAGCGCCGGCACCAACGGAGTGGTGCAGCCCAGACCCAAGGACGAGAGCCGGTACGCTCCACGGCGGGCCGTTAGCTCATCGGGAAGAGCAGGGGACTTTTAATCCCAAGGTGGCGGGATCGAGACCCGCACGGCCCACCTGGTCAGCGGCCTCGGGGCAAGACCACGGCTGACCATCTGACTACCTTTCGGCTCCCGTCGGCGGGCCGCAGGAGGAACCATGAGCGATACATCTCAAGGACCCGGCTGGTGGCAGGCATCCGATGGGAAGTGGTACCGCCCGGAGCAGCACCCCAACTATCAACCTCCGGGACCGGCACCGGCACCTGCTGCCGCGCCCCCACCTTCGGGTACAGCCGCTCCTCAGGGACCCGGCTGGTGGCAAGCCTCAGACGGACTCTGGTATGCCCCTCAGCCTGGATATCCACCACCGCAGGGGTATCCACCGCAGGGGTATCCACCCAGGGGTATCCACCGCAGGGGTATCCACCGCAGGGGTATCCACCGCAGGGGTATCCACCGCAGGGGTATCCACCGCAGGGTGGGCCGAAAAAGTCGGTCTTCAAGCGCGTGTGGTTCTGGATCCTCGTCGTCCTTGCCCTTGGTATAGGTGGCTGCATCACGATTGTCAGCGTGGCCGGAGTAGCAGTAAATCACGCCGCCCATGTCAACCACACAGTCGTTTACTCGGTGACGGGTACGGGTCAGGCGAACGACATCACGTACTCCACTCTGCAGGAAGGCAACGGTCAGAACGGCGAAGCTCAGGTGACGAACGTGAATCTTCCGTGGACGAAGACAATCACGGCCTCTGGCCTGATCACTATTTTCGACCTGAACGCCACCGTAGGTGACAGTGGCGGCTCTTTGAGCTGCACCATTACTGAAGACGGAAATCAGATTGCACACAACACTGCGAGCGGAGCCTTTGCCTCAGCGAACTGCAGTTCCGCCGGCACTCCATGAAGTTCGAGCAGCCGCCATCTAACCGGACGCAAGTGATATGGGGCAGGCTTTGGCGTCAAGTGTTCGCCGACTGGATTCCTTGAAGTCGCAGGTCAGTCCGTCAAGGTGGCCTGGATAGGCCCACACCGCCCTCTACCGATCCCCTCTCGGCGAACGCCAGCGACACGTCGGTGCCGGCTCTTCTCCGGTTTTCCGTAATAGGAGGCAACCTTTCGAACACCGAGGAGGGTTGAAGTAGGTAATGGACGGACGTCGGCATCAGCGCCAGCCCCGGATTGACTTTGACCGCTTCGTCGCCGAGACGGCTGAGCCGCTGCTGCGGTCGGCCTACCTGATCACCTGGGACTTCGCAGAGGCGGAAGACCTGGTTCAGGAGTGTCTGTTCAAGGTCGCCCGCCGATGGCCCCGGGTCAAGAAGATGGAGCGGCCCGTCGCGTACGCGCGAACGGTGCTCATCCACCTTGCGTTGGACGAAGGGAAGCGGCGGAGCCAGCGGCGCTCACAGCTCGGACCTGAAGCGACCGGGTTCCTCGAGGCGCACCACGACGATGCTGCCGTGCGCATCCTTGGACGCGTCGAGACGAGTACCGACCTGCTGGGCATGCTCAGAGAGCTGCCACCGCGGCAACGCGCCGCCCTCGTGCTGCGGTACTTCGACGACCTGAGCGAAGCGGAGGTCGCTGACGTCATGGGTTGTTCGGTGGGTACGGTGAAGAGCACCACGTCGCGAGCCCTCGGGCGACTCCGTCGGGAAGTCGAAGGCAGGGGGGCGGCATCCGACATCACGGCGGACGGCACACAGGCACACGGTACTGGCGGTTCGTCGCGGCAAACCGACCTCCGAACGACCGCGCTCTCACATGCCCGGCCCGACGTGGACGAAATCGCACAAGACACGACACGAGCAATCGAAGGGAGCACCACCAAATGAAGACGACGTTGGAAGAGGAGCTGATCTCCACCCTCAGAGCTCGCGCCGCAGCGCTGCCGACGGACGCGTCGGAGAAGCTGCGCTCTGTCGATTACCACCCACGCCGGCATCGCCGCGCCGCGCCTGCGGCACTCGGCGCCACTGCTGTCGGTGCCGCCGCGGCGGGAACTGCCCTGGTGGTCGCTCTCGGTGGGGCCGCTCCCGCGTACGCGGGCTGGAGCGCTGCGCCGACTGCGGCCTTGTCCTCACCGTCGTCGCAGGCCGACCAGAGCTGCTTGGGCGCGCTCTCCTCTGACCAGCCTGCCGGCGGCGAGCTCGGCTCTGGGCCCTGGCAGCCCCTGCTCACCGACGTGCGTGGCCCGTTCACGGTGGCGCTCTACCAGAACGACAGCGCATACATGGGCTGCTTCACCAGCTCCTCCTTCACGCAGGTGACCCAGGTGAGCTCGGACGGCGGCACCTCAAACGGCGTGCTCAAGGTCAGCGGCTCCGGCTCTGGCTCTGGCAGCCCCGCGCAGGGCCTGTCGACGGTGACGGTAGGCGGTACCACCTCTGGCGATCTCCAAAACGTCGTGCAGTCGCATCTCTCCACGGCTGACGGCCCGTACACACTCGTCGATGGGCGAGTCGCAACAGGGGTGACAGGGGTCACCGTCGTGCTCGATAACGGGCAAGACGTTGTGGCCACCGTGGCCGACGGGTGGCTTCTCGCCTGGTGGCCCAGCGACGCCGCGGCAACCTCGTCGCAGGTAACGAACGCGTCCGGGACGACGTCCGAAACGCTCGTCTCATCGACCAAGGGACCGCCAACGCCCCCCGCCCCCGGTTCCTGCACGCCGACCACGACTCCCGACGGAACCAACGGGGTAGTCCACTGCACCAGCTCCGGCGGTGGAAAGGTGGGGTCAGGGAACTCTGGCAACAGCGGCAGCGGCCAGAATGTCACCCGAGCAGGGAACAGCGGGAACACCGGCGGGACCGGAACCGGCCCAACGAAGTCCTGAGCCCGCCAGCCAACGAACCCGGCGCCGCGAAACCTACATCAAACGAGAATTGCGGAAGCACCACCCAGCGGGTGAGCCAACACCCCTCGACTGGACACACAAGTATCCGGCGGTAAGGGCAGGCTTAGACCTAGCTAAACAAGTGACCCCAATGTGTGGCAATTATGAGAAGCAGTCCAGCCACCGCAATGAGAACCCCCGCTACGACCATCCTGAACCGCTCCCACTTACCCCGGGCGAGCCAAGCAATAGCAGTCCAGACCCCTGAGATCAGCAGAAGTAGGAACGCCACTTCGGCAACTGTGACGCTTGTGTTGTGCGAGAACGCAACGACAAATTTCACTGCAGCTACCTACCCATCGGTCGAGGTGTCCGATCAATGAGAGAAGCCAGGTCAGCCCTGGATCTCATCCCCTGAGCCAAGTCACCGACATCTGGCGGTGAGATGGCATTCTGCCCGGCTCCTTCCGGAGATGTCGACTATCCCCGATGTGCTGGAGTCTGGCGGTCGCGGGCGGCAAGCGCCCGTTGGCCGATAACGCGCCCACTCCCGGCGGTCGGGAACACCCTTCATCGACAAACGAAGGCGCCCACTCCGGTGCTGAGTCTCAGCTCACCATCCCTCGACATTGCCGCACTGGCCAGCTCACTGACACGGTGCACGACCTCCGACCAAGGAACATCCAGCTGAGCCTGGTAGGGGTCGGCCACGCTGGCCACATAGTCGGTCAATGCATTGACGTTTGTCACCACAAGATGACTCGGAGGGCAGTCCAGACGGACAACGGACTCGAACGCTGATGAGAGCAACGCCGCTCCGCCTTCCAAATTGAAGTGCTGGGCTGATGATTGGATCATCCTCCAGCCCGTACCGACAGCTGCTTCAACAAGGGCTCGGAGTTCATGGAGGTTCGAGACGCTGTTCGTGACCGCGACGAAGAGACCTTCGGAATGGAGTACACGCCGGATCTCGCTGGCCGCAACCTCGATGTCGGGCACGTGGTACAGCATGTGGGGTGCCAGCACTAGGTCGAAAGAACTGGACGAGAAGGGAAGGCTTTGCACGTCAGCGGGGACGACCGCCGCATCGTTGACGAGCTGCAACATCTCGGCGGAGAGGTCTACTGCCACACGCGGGCCTCGGTGTCCTCTCTTGACGAACGCACGCTCATATATGCCATTGCCGCAGCCGACATCGAGGACACGCTGAGTCCCTCCCTGGCCGACTCCGGCGAGGTCGAGAACCCAGGAGATGAAATCAAAGTTCGGTACTCGGCGGCTGGTGGACCACAGCCGCTGACGTGAGGCGAGATTGCCTTCAGTCGCATACTGGCTCTTGCGGTTTGTGACCACCTCTCGATCCTCCATGGGATCAGGGTAGGGCCGGGCCGTAACCGCACGCACCTGCCCCCACCCATGGCATCCAGCACTCTCAGGTCATTTACAGGTCCGGCACCGAGGGGCCCCGCCCCCAGCCGGAGGGAGTGTCGGGCCCGTTGTAGCAAGGACACGGGCGTCGGCGCCTCGGCTCCCAGCGGACGTCCTACGTGCGCGAGCTCAGACGGAGGCACAAGGACTTCCTGCAGCCCATCCGCAAGATGGGCTCAAGTTGGATGTGGTCGTGGGCCGAAGTTGACAAGTGGGCCAGAAAAACAGGGAGGCTGAAGTGAGCCGCCACACGCCGAAGAAGCGCCGGGACGGCGACGAGCTCGAGCCCGGCACCGTCATGCCGTCCCGGCGCAACCTGGATGGCGTCATCCTCTACACCTGCCAGGTCTGGAAGCCGTCGTACGGGGACGGCGATGTGCTCAGGGATGCAGGGTTCAAGCCCTGCGACGGCGGGAACGAAGCCCTCGAGAACACGACGCTCTGGTACACCATCGAGCCCGAGGCCGCGTTCAAGCTGGCTACGCCGGAGCAGTGGGACGAGACGCCGATGTTCGAGCAGGACCACGTTGAGGTGATCGACAGGTCCGAGGACATGACCGACGACGAGTGGGCGGAGTACGCCGAGAAGATGATGCGCGAGGACGGCGAGTGACCATCTCCGAGATGCGCCGGCGGTCATACCGCCTGGCCCGCGATCTCGGCAACGTCCAGGCCGCGACCGAGGCCCTGCCTCCAATAGCAAGCGGGTCCTACGGCGGAACATCTACCGGCACACTATGGGGCTGACTCGCGGGCTCACGAGGGGATTGGGACTGTAGGGACCGGACCCTCCGTCCACGCCGGCGACTGAACTCGGGGGATGTGAGTTCAGTTCGCCAACGTGACGGTGATGCAGTGAGCTGGCCCGCCGCCGTTCGGGCCACTTACGTTCTAACAGCGCCCAAATGGCGGCAATGTCACAAGACGCTTAAATCTCGGTGAACTCAGTGAAGGTAGTCCGGTGGAACCTAGCCCCACCCTCGGTCATTCGGGGGCACACAGCGCATCCTGCAAAGCCGCCTCGTAGCTGCCTCTAAGGCTCGCGTCATACGCTGCCGGAGCCGCATCCGTCGTAGAACGCCTTCCCGCCGAACCGACGTTCCGGGCTCGGTGCAGCTTGCTCATCTCCTGCGACACGACGGGAATCGAACGGTACATGGTCCAAAACTCATTCAGCGAGGAGACGAGCAACTCCATGTCCGTATCTGCGATGACCGACGCGGTCCACTTTGCTCGGTCGAGCAGGGTCAACCCGCCGAAGAGCGAGCCGGGGCCGAGCCGGCCGATTGGCAAGCCCTCTCGAGATGCCGTGGCGGTGCCTTGCAGGACGACGATGAACTCCGAGGCTCGTCTTCCTTCTCGGGCCAGCACTCGTCCGGGCGTTACTTGAAGGTTGGTCGTCAGGGAGTCAACCTGCTTGAACTGTCTCGTCGTGCACGTAGAGAAGGTCTCGATGGTCCTCAGCCGCTCAATCATCTGCGATCTATTCTTGTTCACGAGTGTCCTCCTTGGGCGCGCTGGCCCGTCTTCGCCACTCTGTCGGTTACACGTCGGCGAGGATGGGTCGAATTCGGAACTGACCGCCAGAGATGCTGTACGCCTGTTTGTCGTTGCCTGCTCGGGCCCTTCGAGGTCCTGTCTCCGTTTTACCAATCTCATTGAAACGGACCGCTACGTGACGCGGAACAAACGATGAACACGTCGTGACTCGCCAGTGACACCAGCCAAGTGGGGCAAACATTTGATCAGGCTGCTGCGCGTCCGTTGTAACGGCGGTTACCCGCCATCCGAGCGTTCCGGGCCCGGCACTCTTCACCCAATTCGCTGAACCGCGTCCAGGTCAGCCCGGTGACCATCGCACGCCTTCACGGTGTGCCACTTGCCGGCCCCATCCTTGAACCTGACCCGCCACACCATGACGTAGGGGCCGTGCTTCCGCATCGGTGCAGCCCTCAATCCATTCGGAGCCGCTGTCGCCCGTCGGAGGTCTCCTCGGGGGAGAACATCGTCCAGTTGGAGACCAATCCGGCAAGCCAATCCGGCGAGTAGGTCGGTCGATCTGCCCCACATCGCCGGGACGGTGATACTGGGGTGGTGCTACTTGTCGATGCTGCGAACGTGGTCGGGTCTCGGCCGGACGGCTGGTGGCGGGATCGGCCACGAGCAGCCCGGGAGTTCGTCGAACGAGTTCGTGCCGCGGTGCAACGGGGTCGACTTGTCGAACCCGTTGTCGTGGTCCTCGAAGGAGCCGCTCGGAAGGGCGTAGAGGCTGGGGTGGCCGAGGGCGTCACCGTCCTGCATGCGTCCGGCAGCGGGGACGACACCCTCCTGGCGGTCACTGCCGATGCCGAGAGTCAGGTGACACTGGTGTCGGCGGATCGTGCATTGTGTCAGCAAGCCGAGGACCTCGGAGCAGATGTAGCAAGGCCCGGATGGCTCATTGATCTACTCGACGAGTGAAGCTGGACAATCAGGTGACGTTGCCTGATCTCGACACGCCGCACCACCAGTCAGCGTGTCCGTGGGCACGTTTGACAGAGCGGGTCTAGGCTGGGCATAGCTGTAAGTGTCTCAAGGCACGGGGGTGACATGGTGACCACAGCGATCTTCGACGCTGACAGCCACTTGATGGAGACTGCGGACTGGTTGGGCTCCTTCGTGGACCCAAAGGTCCGAGACCAGCTCTTGCCACTCGTTCTCGACGGTGCGGGAGCCAAGGCGACCGAGCTGATGTCGAAGCTTCCGGAACTTTGGGACGAGCAGCGTCATCAACAGATCGGCCCAGAGGTGCTCTCGGGACCCAAGGGCTGGATGGCCCCCGGAGCTCTTGACACCCAAGTCCGCTCCCGGGTACTCGATGCCCTCGGGATCACCGCCCAGATGGTGTTCCCGACCTTCGCCCTGGTCCAGTTTGCCCGGAGTGAGAATCTCGACATCCTCTACGGGGGCACCCAAGCACTGAACCGGGCCATGGCGGCATTTTGTGCTCCTGACGCACGCCTCAATGCCGTGGGATTTGTGCCTCTCACCGATCCCGAGCGAGCCGTCCTGGCACTCGAGGAGGCGATTGACGAAGGGGTGGCGGCGGTGTGGCTTCCCTCCGAAGCGCCCGGTGACTTCTCTCCGGCGCACACTGATCTCGACCCGGTGTGGGCCCGGCTAGCAGAGGCAGGAGTGCCCTTCGTCCTACATGTCGGGGGAGGGAAACTGCTGCCGAAGGCGTTCCACAACAACGGCCTTCCCCGTCCCCGTGACTGGTTGGGCGGCGGCGAGAACCTCCGAGCCAAAGACTTCCCAGTCGTGCACCACTCACCCGAGCGGTTCCTCGCCTGCCTCGCCCTCGATGGCGTCTTTGAACGCCACCCGACATTGCGGGGAGCGGCTATCGAGTTGGGCGCGACCTGGGTGCCGGGACTACTGCGGAACGTCGACTATGCACACAGATCGTTCTCGAAATTTGAACCGGCGTTGAAGGCCCTTCCACACCTGCCATCGGAGTATCTGCGCCGACAGGTGCGGTTCACACCCTTCCCGTTCGAGGACACCGCCTGGTTGCTCGAGCAATGTGGGCCGGAACTGTTCATGTTCTCGACCGACTATCCCCATCCCGAGGGCGGTCGGCGACCGTTTGAGGCATTCGGTGACGCCGTATCGACGTTCGATGAATCCACTCATGACCGATTCTTCTGGCGGAATGGAGCCGAGCTGCTCGGGTTGGCCTGATTCCGGGGATCGACCAGCTGGGAGCACCCGAAGCCGTCGCGATTCGCCCATCCAGACGATGCCGATGATCGCGAAGTTGTCGGGGAAGGCCGATGCGGGATCTCGGAGCGCCGCAGCAGAACTCGCAGACGCCCAGTCTGTCTATCAAGCTTGGGCGTAGGTCTGGACGAGGACGCCGTCAGGCCCAACCGGCCTGGTCTCGACCAACCGGAGCTTCAACCGGTCGATTCCATCGGGGAACAGGCGCCGACCGCGGCCGAGCACGGTCGGAAACACCATCAGCCGCAGCTCATCGACGAGGTCGTTGGCCAGCAAGGTCCCGACCAAGGTGGCGCTGCCGGCGACGAGAATCGGACCCTGGGCTTCCTCCTTCAGCCGTGCGATCTCCTCGGCAACGTTGTCCGAGATCACCGTCGTGTTCTCCCACTCGGGATCTTTCAGCGTGGTCGAGACCACGTACTTTCGCCCTTGGTTGATCCTGTCGGCGAAGTCGCCTTCTCGGCTCGGCCACGCCTTGGCGAACCCTTCGTAGGTAACGCGCCCGAACAACTGGATCTCAGCGGTCATCAACTCGTCGAGTTTGTACTGGTTGCCATCCGCACCCCTGTCGTACTCGAATGTCCAGCCGCCGTGCTCGTAGCTCTCGGCCCCGCCGGGATCTTCGAAGACCCCGTCGATCGACACGAATTCGGTCACCACCAGCTGTCCCATCAAAGGCTCCTCTCTCGACTCTCTCTATTACGACGCTCACTTCACGGGAAACTCATCGCTGTTGACCACCCAGGATCAGGCCGACGGACGCGAGCGGCATTCGCCTCGCCCTCGTGCGGGTCATCGCCAAGCAACACCCGGGCTGACAGCAACCGAGCCCGAATGGATGGGTGGAAGCCCCACGGACGGCCGATGATTCACGAGATCGAGTACGGCTCCTGCCAATCGGCACAAGTCGGTCAGCCTGACGCAGTCCTCAAACTAAACGGGCGCTTGGGCTTCAGGTCGACGGAGGAGCGGCAGAACCGTCCCCGGTGCAAAACAGCAGCGTGCCCGCGATCGCCGGAAGTAGGCCCACAAGGGAAGGGGCCTATTCAACGACATGAAACTCGATCCGGTAGAGAAGTGTTTCATCGTGGATGGGGCCAGCATGGGCGGCCCGTTGTCGGAGAGATTCGAGGTCCGGTTCGCCAGCTCGGCGGACGTCGGTGCTGTCGATCGAACAGAATGGGACAAGTTCGACTGAGTCAACTTGGATCTGGCCGCCGGCCACACGGTACCGGCCGCCAGCTCTCACCTTCGGTCGCTGCCACAACCGGAACGTCACCGTTATCTCACCAGACAATACGGGTGCACGCAGTTCCCGGCTGAACTCCACGGACTGACCCTACGACAGCCCATGGTTATTCCGATCAGGGTGCATCGATGGCGGGCGCCCAGAGCGCCGCATCGGAGGTGGTTATCGCCTGCCACCCATTGGCCATTTGCCTGGGCAACGGGATCGAGCTGCCTTATCGTCCGTGACCACAGGGCCTAGCCCATGCCGGGAATGTGCAACACTCCGCCACCCACGTAACGCCCTTGCCCCTGTTGACCTGGCTTCCTTATGCTGCCGTCAGGGCGATTTGAACGCCTGTTGAACAGAGGACATCAGGTGCACGCCACAGCCGGAGGATGGGGTGCCCCTACTTGCCTCGACTTCCACTTCGTCATCCTTGGGCAGCAATTACTGGGAATACCTCCTACTTTTTTTTGCGGTTGTGGCCTCGTGGGCCGGAGTCCCCGCAATCGGAAGTGCCGCTGTGGCAGCCGCAGCAGTGGGAGCCAGCCAAGGCAACCTCAATCCGGTCTCGTCGTGGCTTCCCGACTATTGCGACTGACCACCGTTGGTGATGAAATCGGTGGTCATGGATGAGTTGGCAGACGCTGTAGCTCCACCAAGCCTCTTGGCAAAGGTGGTTGCCCACATGCTTATCGGCCTAGTCGCAACGGTTATCGTCAAATCGATCTTCAGGCAGAAGATCGTCGTGGCCGTGATGGCAGGCCTTTTAGCATTCGCAGTGCATAGGAGGTTTGATGCTCCGGTTGCACGAAAGCTGAGTGAACTGGGGCTTTAGTCCAAACCAGGCTGGGATGCCCGGGGTAATACCGATTCATACAAGGTATCGCTCAACGGCACTTTGAGGATGGTGGTCAAGCACCCGTGAGCGTCGCCTTCCTACTCAGAGGGCGGCTATCGCAAGCAAATCCCGTCAACCGAGGTTATTGACGCACGTATCCCCATCGTTGTCGCTGATCGTCCCGTCCGGGCACGTGGTGTTTGACCATGTGGTGCCGGTCAGGTTGGCGCCGGTCAGGGTGGCATTGGTTAAATCGGCATCAGTCATGTTGCCGAACTTGAGGTCGGTGTCACTTAGGTCTGAGTCGGTAAACGCGGTCCCGGTCAAGTTGGCGGACTTCAGGTCGCCGCCACTGAGGTTGGTGTACTGAATGTGGGCGTCGGTGAGATCAGCGTCGCTCAGCTTGGCACCTTGCAGTTGGGAATAGTTCAGAAAAGCGCCGGTCAGATTGAAGCCGTGCAGGTTGAGTCCATTGAGGACTCCCACCAGTACGACGTCAGTCAGGTTCGGCATCGTGCAAACGGACACCCGTCATGATGGCGTCGATAAAGCTAGTGCTCTGTAGGTCGGCATCGCTCAGGTTCGCTCCGGTCAAGTTCGTAAAGTTGCCGCCAGTAAAATCGAGGCTTGCAAAGGAGAGATTTATTCCATGCATGTCGGCACCGTCGAACTGAACGCCGTCTAGCTCCGTGTGGGAGAAGTCCATATCTTTGAGATTGGCACCGTCGAAGTTCGCGCCACCGCAGGCGAGGCTGCACTCGCTGTAGACCGTACCGGTGCGGGTAGTGTCCTTCAGATTTGCGTTCGACAGATTGGCGAAGGTCAGGTCATCTCCCGTCAGGTTGGCGCCTGACAGGTTCGGCGCCCGACATGACGGCACCGGCGCAGCCCACCACCTCGGTCGCTTCGTACGGCGGACCAGCTTCCTGACACTGCGAGGCGCTGGCTTCGGCGAGATTTGCGTCAATCAGCGCGGCACCAGTGAAGTTTGCAACCGGACAGGTAGGGCTTTCAGGTGGCGGTTCGTTCAGTTGCCAGTAGCAGGTGGCCAGAGAGGCTTTCGGCAGGTCCGCGTGACGCAAGTTGGCAGAGGTCAGGTTCACCCCCTCCAGGTTGGTGCCTGACAAATCGGCGTAGGAAAGGTTGACCCCCGACAGGTTGGCGCCATCCAGGTCGGAGCCCGGACAGTTGGTGAATCTGGTGGCGTTGGGGTGGGCAACGATCGTGCAACCGTAGATGGTTGGTGTCGGCATAAGCGGGGGTCGAGTTCAGCCCGATCGTCGTCAGCATGGCCAAGAGCAACGCGACTACGACACTGCCGGCGAAGAGACGGTGCCGCCTCCTAGTACGAGTCCAGCCGTCGAACGTTGCTTGTGTTCTCCCCAGGTAATCACTCGGAAGAGTGCTCTCATTCAGGCACGATCGCATGGCGACCCCCCTTCGCTCCTCGCAGTCGAAGGCGTAGAGCGGGGCTCGCTCCAGCTTCAAGCAAGGCAGCCGAATGCATTAGACCACTTCTGCGCTCCTCGTGCCTATCGCTTGGGTCAGGCCTTGTGAGGGTTGAGTTCCTAACCGGACTCAAGCCCTTCAGTCGACCTTTTCGGATCTTCTTCAGCGCCTCTTGACGATGCTGGCCCGCTGTCGAGTGGCCCGGCGCAGCGACTCTGTAGGACCGAGGTCGTCGATACCGCGCAGTCCTTCAGGGTGAAGCATGGGGCAGGCGAGCTGCACTCGGGAGTCGAGCCGGTCGGTCTTGGTGTACTTGT
>CAVTHA010000007.1:0-196609 GCA_963734435.1 uncultured Acidimicrobiales bacterium
GGTGTCGGCGGCCGGCAGGTTGGCCCACTGGAAGGGGGCATTGCGCTCGATCTCGCCGTAGATGGAGGAATCGCCGCACCCCATGCACAAGACGTGCTGGTGGGCCAGCTCCTCCTCGTAGGCGGTCGTCTCGGCGGGGCCGCTTATGGAGGCGAAGGCGTGGAGCCGCTGGGCGACGGTCACGGCGTCGGCATGGGCAGCCACCGGGTCGCTGTCGTCGGTGGCCTGGAACGGAATGAGATTCACGTGCTGGCCGTACATCTCGTAGAGGTGGTTGAACATCGTCACGTAGGCCTGCACCGTGGCCAGAGCCGGGCCGGTGATCCGGCGGCACCTGGATCGTCGACGCGAGTCCACCTGGTTCGCGTTGGTAGTCGACGACATTGAGGGTTCTCCCGACACCCTGCTCAGGTGCTGCCACCGTCGGGCGGCTCGACACCGGCACACAGGCCGGGGCGTAGACTTCGGGACCTTGAGCCGCCCGGTCTTTTGATCGCACTCAGGGCCCCAGTCGTAGTCGGCCGCCTTCCCGAGCTTGCGGGCCGCCCCAGAGGTGACGGGCACCGTCGAGGGGGGGAGCGCTCCACCATGGCGGAACGGCGGGCCAGACCGCGGTGCCGTTGCTCTCGCGCACGGTGGCCGAGACTCCTGCTGCCACCAGGGCCACCACGATGACGACGACGGGACCAGCGACCCGCAGCCGGCGACCGAGGCCGACGGCCGCTCTGCATATCGCGGGTCCGGTTCGCTCACGGTCGTCGACCTCCGCCGCGTGGCCCCGCGCGGCCCGGCAGTGACGGCAGCCGCCGGCGCCGATGCGGCGAGCGGACCGCGAAAGCGGGTCGGTCGAGGATGCCTCGCCGACCTCGGCGACCTCGAGGACGTCGAGGGCAGCACCCCGCTCGTCAAGCACCGCACCGTCGATCGCCACCGAGGCGATCGGCCAGCTCGGCGATGGGGAACGAGATGTCGTGCTCGACGATGAGCATGGTGGCGTCAAGCCGGTCCCGAACCGTGCGCAGCAGCCCCACCATGGCTTCCACCTCGCGCTGGGCGACACCGGACGACGGCTCGTCGAGGAGGACGACGGACGGTTGGTGCGCAACCACGGCCGCCAGGTCGACCAGGCGACGCAACCCGGTCGACAGCTCGCTCACCAGCTTGTCGGTAAAGCCGCCGAGCCCGAACATCTCCACGAGCTCGTCAACCCGTTGCCTCACCGCAGCCTCGGTTCGCACCTGGGCGGGCAGGCGGAGGATGGCGTTGAAGGGATCGCGGACGTCGGTGAACCGCTCCAACGACAGGGCCAGGGCTTCTCGCACCGTCAAGCCGGAGAAGAGGCGGAATCCTGGAAGGAGCGCCCGAGGCCGAGCCGAGCGTGGGCCGAAGGCGGGCGGTGGTTCACATGGAGGCCGGCCAATGTGACGCTTCCGGCGTCGGGCCGGAGGAACCCCGAGATGACGTCGAACAGGGTCGACTTGCCGGCTCCGTTGGGCCCGATGATCCCAACGATCTCCCCGTGGGTGGCGTGGATGGACACATCGTCGAGCGCGGCGATGCCGCCAAAGCTGACGGACACGCCGCCCACCTCCAGCGCGGGCCGGCTGTTCCGCTCCGTCGCCACGCCGAGCGTCTGAGCCCCCATCGCCTCGGAGGCTTTCTCCAGGTAGACGGACCACAACACCTCAGGATGGGCCGCCAGCTGCTCGGCCGTGCCCGAGAATCGCACCTCCCCGGTCTCCATCACGTAGACGCGGTCGGCGACGGCCACCGCCACGTTCATCGACTGCTCGACGAGCAGGACGGCCGTCCCGGTCTCACGCATCGCCTCGATCGCCCGTAGCAGCTGCTCGACGACGATGGGCGCCAGACCGAGCGACAGCTCGTCGATCAGGAACAGCTTGGCGCGCGATGGTGGCCATGGCCAGCGCCAGCATCTGCTGCTGTCCCCCCGAAAGGTTCCCCGCCCGCTCATGGCGGCGGTCCGCCAGGACGGGGAAGGCGGCCAGGGCGTCGCCGATCATCTCGGCATCGCGCTCTCCCCGCCGGCGGCCCTGCCAGGCGGCGGCACGCAGGTTCTGCTCGACGCGCAGAGTCGGGAAGATGCCCTCGCCCCCGGGCACCTGGGCGATTCCCAGCCGGGCGATCTCGTCGGGCGGCAGATGCGTGATGTCGCGGCCGTCGAACACGATGGCACCGTGGTCGGCCTCGACCACACCGCCGATGGCGCGGAGCAGGGTCGATTTTCCGGCCCCGTTGGTACCCACCAGCGCCACGATCTCGCCTTCGGCGACCTCGATCTCGACCTGGCCGAGGACCTCCACGCCGTCGTAACCCACGCTGAGCTCCTGCACGGCCAGAAGGGGGAGCCGGCCGGCGTGACGGTCCACCAGCATCTGGGCTCGGGTACGCATCGAAGTCCACACGTTGCGAACGTCGCGCTCGATGAGGCTGCCGGCGCTGCCGACGATCAGTCCGCCCACCGTGAAGACAGGGACCAGGATGAGGAGGCCGTAGCGGAACCCCACCGCGTCGCCGAGGGCGCCCACGATCGGCAGCACGAGGAACCCCGGGAGGACGAAGAGGGCGCCGATCGAGAAGCCGACCGAGCGCACTCTGGCGGGGATGGCCACCGAGAGGGAGGCGAGAACGCCCGGGCCGATGATGGCCAGCGACGCGTCGATGCCGGCATTGCCGATGAAGGCCCAGGGCACCGAGGGCGCCAGCGCGAACAGGACGGCGAACCCCGCGGCGATCACCGACGCCACGGCGAGCATCCGGAAGACCAGTCCCCTGTCGCGGGCAGCCAGTCGGGTGGCGATGACGGCACCGACGGCGAGGCCGAGCAGATCGAAGACCTGGACGGGGGCGATGAGGAAGGCGCGCTGCACGGCGTCCAGATGGAACGTCTGTTGGTACTGCAGCGACGCCAGGGTGGTGAAACCGGCGATGGAGGCGGCGAGGAAGGGGAGCGCGATGAAGATCCGTCTGAGCACCCCGATCTTCCAGATCGTCCGCCAAGCCTCGCCGAGGGACGGCGGCGGTTCGGCCGGTACATCGATGGTCGAGTCCGCCAGGGCGGCAGCAGCCTCGGGCACGTCGCCGAGGGGAGCTGGCTCGCCGCGCTCGGAGGCGAGCATCTGCTCATTCAGCTGCAGCTGCTCGTGACGTCCCCGCGTCGGCTCGTGGAGCCGCAGGCCGACGATGACTACCACGGCAATCGGCACAGCGAAGACGAAGAACGGGGCCCGCCACGACCAGAGCGCGGCCAAGCCGGCGCCCAGCAGCACACCGACGATTGCTCCGATACTGATGCCCGAGCGGTGAGCCGAGTACACCCGGGGGCGAACCGGCACGGGGTAGTAGTCGGCCAGCAGCGAATTGTGGGTGGGAAAGATCACCGCCTGCCCCATGGAGACGCCGGCCAGCATGATGGTGGCCATCACCACCGTCTGCGCCGCGCCGAGCCCGATGGAGAACCCGGCCCCCACCGTGGCACCGACCAGGGCGATGCGCACCCGGTTCGTTCGGTCCGCCAGGAAGGCGATGGGGAGGGTGAACGCCAGGGCCGCGGCGCCGGCGATCGCCACGATCAGCAGGATGCCGGCGTTGGTGAGATGGAATGCGTCGCGGATGTTCGGCGTGAGCACGTTGAAGGCGCTCTGGGTGGCCTGGTCCAGCAGCTCGATCCCGAAGAGCACACCGAGCGGGAACAGGCTGGCGCCCCCGCTGAGCTTGGGGAGGCGGTTCATGGCACCGAGGCCCGGTCGATGGGGCCGGTGACGATCGGCATGCCCCCCCGGTGCCGGGCGCTGAGCGCATCGAGCAGGCGGTCACGCAGGTCGTAACAGAGACCGGCCAGACCGCGTGGAAGGCGATGAGCACGATGAGCACGCCGAGAGCCGAGGGAAACAGTTGCCAGCTCGGGGGGAGATAGATGGTGCTCCCCTCGACCAGGACGGCGCCCAGGACGGCGCCGAGCGCCGACCCCAACCCGCCCACGGCCGTCGACGTGAACACGATGAGGCTGACCGGGACCAGGAAGGACGTCTCCTCGTACTGCTGGTTCACGACCAGCAGCAGGCAGCCGGCCAACCCGGCGATGAAGCCGGAGATGGCAAAGGCGGTGAGCTTGGCCACCGCCACCCGGACCCCGTAGCCCTGCGCGGCTCGCTGGTTGGCGGGGAGGGCGCGGAGGACGCGGCCGGCCTGGCTGTGGCGTAGCCCGTGGAGGGCCACCAGCACGAGCACGAGAGTCCCCAGACAGAGCTCGAACGTCGATGCCTGGGAGGTGATGGCCAGCCCGAACAGGTAGATGACCCCGAGATGGCTCTGGGGGATCCAGGAGAACTCCTCCCGGACGAGGAGGTATCCCGAGGCGGCCAGGCTGAAGGCGAGCGTGGTCACGGCGGCGAACATCCCGTCGAGGCGCAGGGTCGCACTGCCCACCACTACGGCAACGGCCGCCGAGGCCGCGCCGGCCAGCAGGAGGGCGATGCTCAGGTCCCAGTGCCAATCGATCAGCGCCACCGCGCCGACAGTAGAGCCGACGGCGGCGAATGACATCTGTCCCAGACTGACCTGGCCCGACCACCCGGTGAGCACGACCACGGAGCAGCCCACGATGGCCACAGTGACCAGAGCCGAGGCGCGGATGAGTTCACCCGAGCCCATCCACAGCGGCAACGTACAGGCGGCGGCGAAGGCGGCCAGCCCGGCCACCGGGGTCCCGACTTGGACTTCGGTCAGATCACGGGCGGCGGCCGAAAGATCACGCACGCTCCCGGCCAGCGACAACATGGACTCGGACTCGCGGTCGGTGTGGCGCGCCAGCAACTGGCGTACCACGATGGCGCCGAAGACCACCGCGGCCAGGACGGCGAGCCCCAGCGACGGGTTGGTCGGGTCGTCCCACGCCACGCCCTGTTGGAGGATGCCCAGCGCCACGGCGGAGGCGGCGATGACCGGCAACTCCGTGAAGTTGCCCAGGGCCATGGCGGCCAGTGCGGTCACCAGTGCCGTCAGCCCGAACGTAGGGTCGAGGGGAAGGCCCAGGATGGCCGCCTGGAAGAAGATGCTGACGAACGAAAGGACACCAGCCACCACCCAGGTGGCCGACTGCAAACGGCCGACGGGAATGCCGAGCATGGAGGCGCGGTCGCGCCGGTCACCAGCTGCCTGCACGGCGATACCGATGTCGCTCCGAGTGAACCAGATCGATACGGCGGCCAGGCACACGATCGAGACAACCACCGCCACCAGGTCGTTGACGTCGAACACGACGGGCGCGACCCGCCAACTGACGTGCCACGGGAATGTCACTGCCGCGCTGGCGATCGGCTTCTGGCCCCAGATGCGTGGGATCAGCAAACTCAGGACGACCAGAAGCTGGGCGAGCCCTATCGTCGCCACCGTCAGGACGAGCCGGGGGGAGCGCCGGAACCTCCGCACCACCACGATCTCGACCGTCGCGGTCAGGAGGATCGAGGCCACGAGACCGGTGGCCAGGCCCACGAAGTAGTTCACGCCGGAGAAGGCCACGAGCCCGACCGCCAGCACGGCGGGGGCAGTGCCGAGATCGCCCTGGGCGAAGTTGATGACCTTGTTCAGGCGGTAGGTGAGCCCGAGGCCGAGCGCCATGAGCGAGCCCAGCAGGCCCAGGACGGCGCCCTGGAGCCACACCCCGATGGGCACGGGGAACAGCAGAAGCTGAATGCCGAGCACGACGGCGACAGACACCACCGCCGCCATGGCGGTCGCACCTCCCCGCGGCAATGTCCGATAACCGCTCAGCGAACCAAGCACCGCTCATGCCTCGGCGCCCGCCGACTCTCATACTGTTCCACTTCGGACTCCCCCCTTGCTGCAGCGGCCTGTGGCGAGCAGGTCGACGACGGTTGTGCGAGCGACACCGGGATGACTCTCAGCCGCCCACCCGCTCAGATCTGAAGGTCTCGGCGGAGGCGCCCCGAGTGGCGGCGATCATGCCGACCACGGCTCGTGTCAACGGCACCAAGGTGTCGGTATGGATCTTGTCCAGCGTGTCCTGGGAGTCGAAGAGGTACATGGGTGCCGTCAGGAACTGCACGATGGGCACTCCTTCTGTGTGGAACACGGATCCGTCGGTCGGCGGACTGTCGAAGAAGACTTCGGGTGGCAGCACGAGCGAACGTCGCAGATCCTCGTGGCGGATGGCTTGTTCGACGATCGACTCGAGTCGAGGGTGGCGGGTCGTGAACCACCACCGAGGCTCCGGAAGACCAGTCGGTACCAGATGGCCATCGGTCGCTTCGCAGTGGCGGGCGGCGTGCTCCAGGTGCAATTCGAGGACGATGCGTGGGAGCAGGTCTCGATGCCGGTCGATGAAAGCCTTCGTACCCGCCGCCCCCGCCATGTGGCCGGACGTCAAGAGGAACAATAGGTTGTGTGGTCGCTGGTGCTCTGGCACCGCCGACCAGTAACGCGCCTGGGCCAGCACCAGGGCCGTGCCGGAGGCATCCTCGACCGCTGACGCCCATGGACCGTCGTGGTGCGAGGCGACAACGATCCAGTCGTCAGAGACGCCCGGCAGCGATGCCACCACGTTGTGGGTCGTTGTGGTCTGGCGTCGAGCGCTGGTGGTCATCCGGGCCTGAACGGGACCGTGTTCGAGCATCGACACGAGACGGCGACCGGAAGACGGGCTGATCCACAGTCCGGGTATGGGACGCTCGAGTCCGTCGTAGGGCACGTAATAGTCGAAGGTCTCCCACGGCACCCCGGTGAGCGCTCCTACGAACCCGACGGCTCCGGCATCGACGGCCGGCTCCATCACCTCCATGAAGCTCGTCCCGAAGGGAAGGATCTGGACAGCCCGCTCGAAGTCGCCGTCGGGGTCGAACGTGGAGGTGGCCTGTCCGCGTAGGGCGGCGACCGGCATTCGGATGAGCTCGAGCTCGACAACCGCCAACATGCCGGCCAAAGAGCGGCTTTCAGATCCCGGCGAGAGCAAGGTCAACTCGGCTTCGATCCCGTCTGGCGCCGGGCGGCTGTGCGGCAGCGCGAACCCACTGATCCGGACCGGAGCATCGGGATCCGGTGAGGGCCAAGCTTCCAGCAAGGCCACGGCCATCGGTTCCCACATCGGAAGCTCGACGGGTTCGCATATGACGCCGTCGAGACCGAACGATCGGAACTGGTCAGCGGTCCACTGCTCGGTCCACCGGTCCGCCTCATAACCGGGACGGCGAACGCCCCGGGCAACGATCTCTTCAATCCATCCGGCGATCTGACCCCCGTCAGGGACAAGATCGGCGGACGGCGATCCCGGTGCCGCGGCGATCGGATTCAACACCCGTCCAGCGCCGTCAATTCGTGCATCAGTCCGCGACTGAAATCGACATAGAGGGCAACCAGATCAGTATGGTCCGGATCGAGAAGCCGCTGTATCTCGGCACCATCCATGAACGCCATGATGCGCGCCGCGACCAGATCGCAGTCAACACGCTCATCGAACTCCCCCCGCTCGACGCCCCGAGCCAGGTTCCTCGAGAGCAGGCGGCGCAGCGTCAGCAGCCGCTCGACGAACCAGTCGTGGACCGCACTCCCCGGATCCAGATTCTCGGCCACGAGCACGAGGTAGAGCTGGGCGAGGCCGGGGCGCTCGTCGGCGGCACGGGCGACCTCGGGGAGGGCCTTGATCGTATCGAGGCCCCCGGTGCCGATGAAGGCTTGGATGCGTCGCAGGTCCTGGCGATCGCGCTCCTTCACCACCGCCAGGCGGAGGTTGTCCTTCGAGCCGAAGTGATGCAGCAGCCCGGGATGTCCCACCCCAGCGCGCTCGGCCACCTGGGCGAGGCCTGTGCCTCGTGAGCCCCGAGTGGCCCAGAGCTCCATGGCGGCGTCGATGATCCTCCGGCGGGTCTCCTCGCCGCGCTGTTTGGCGGGGAGGGAGGGAATTCGGCCCTTGACATCCGAAACCACTGGAATACACTAACCGATCTGTCAGTCTGACAGATTTGTCAGTCTGAGCCGACAAGAGAGATGAGCTGGTCGGTGGAAGATTCTCCCCACCTGACGTCGACGCAAGCGGACTCCACGATCTCGTCGACCGAGGTCGAGCGGTACGTGGACGACGGCTTTCTGGTCGTCGAGAACCTCGTCGGCGAGGAGGACCGAGCGGCGGTGCTGGCCGAGGTCGAGCGGTTCGCTCGAGGGGAGTACAAGACCTTGGGCCTGCCCGTCTCGTCTCACCCACCGGTCCGACACCAGGACATCCTGGCCATTCATTTCCCTCACTGGGTGAGTCCGACCTTGCGGTCGATGATCTTGCATCCCCGGGTCGTCGACGTGGTCCGCCACATCGCTGCCGCCCACCTTGCCCACTGGGACGGTCGGGCCAAATGCATGCAATCGATGCTGTTCGTCAAGCCCCCCGGTATGCCGGGGCAGGCCTGGCACCAGGACGCAGCGTTTCATTCCCACGCGGGACCGATCTCTGGTCGGGGCATGGATCGCGCTCGACGACGCCGCTGTCGAGAACGGCTGCGTCTGGGTACTGCCCGGGTCGCACCGAATGGGATATCTGTGGCCGACGAGGAGACACGACAGCTCGGAGTTCGACCCGAGCGACGAGTCGTACGGCTTCGACGCCACCGGGGCGGTCCCGGTCGAGGTTCGAGCCGGTTCGGTGATCTTCTTCAACGGTTACCTACTACACCGCTCGTTGAGGAACCAAAGCGCCAGCAAGCGCCGGGCCCTCGTCAACCACTACTGCAACGCATGGTCACTACTGCCATGGTCCATCCCGCCCATCTCGGTCAGCAGCTCCGAAATCCCGACTCTGGATTACCGCTGTGTCGTGCCCGTCGGTGACGATCCCTATCAGGATCGCGGGTACGGGGAGGAGCCCGACTGGGTGTTCCTTCGCCCGTACGACGCTCGATCCGAACCATCACCGGAGGACTCTTCTCCGTCAGAGGATCCAACGGAGGTCGATCATGCTGGTTGACGTCGGAGGTGTTCGGCTCAACGTGCTCGACGAAGGGACGGGCCATCCAGTGGTCTTCCTGCACGGGCTCGGCGGGTCGTGGAGGGACTGGGAGCCTCAGCTCGACACGTTTTCCTCCGAATTCCGTGTGGTGGTGCCGGAACATCGCGGGCATGGACGGTCCGACCGACCTCTCGGGCGCTACTCGATGGCGCGGTTCGCCGAGGACGTGGCCGGACTGTGCCGCGCCCTGGGCATCGACCACTCCTATCTGGTGGGTCTGTCCATGGGGGGAATGATCGCTCAAGAGGTCGCGCTCGAACACCCGGGTCTGGTCGACGCCGTGGTGCTGGCGGATACCAGCGGCCGGATCGATCCTGCGGTCAAGCCCATGCTCCTCGGCGCGGTGCCCATGATCCGCCAGGACGGCATGGGACTCGTACAGGAGCTCGGCAAGTCGATGGCCGAGGCGGTGGCCTACGGAACGCGTCCCGATCTCATCCGGAACAACCTCCGCGAGGCATCGGGCAACGATCCCTACACCTATGCCAACTCGGTTCTGGCCCTCGTCGCCCACGATGTGGTGGACCGCCTCCCATCGCTGAGGGTCCCGACGCTGGTCCTCCGGGGAGAGCACGATCCACTGGTCGGAACCGAGGGGATGGACGAGCTGGCGGCGACGATTGCGGGCTCGGAGTCGGCGACCGTTGCCGGTGCCGGGCATCTGGTCAACTTGGACCAGCCCGGGCGTTTCGACGCCGTCGTTCTCGACTTCCTCGAGCGGAACCGCTGCCAGCGGTCATGAGATGGCGTGCGGGCTGACCGGACGTCGCAGACGCCGGGTCTTCCGCCGCGCCCGGCCGTGTCCATCGGCCAGCCGCGGCAGCCGGTTGTACCCTGGCCGGATGAGCGTCCTCACTGCCGGGGCGCGCCGGGTCTGGGAGAAGGACGGCTGGTGTGTCATCGAGCGCGCCGTGCCCGCCGACCAGCTCGAGGCGGCGCAACGGGCGATGGCCAAGTTGTTCCCGGCGGCCGAGGACATGGCCGGCCCGCCGGACCGCCGTGACGCCCGATGGAGCACCTGGGATGCCAACTGGCCGGAGTTCCCGTTCCGGAGCCGGACGCTCAGCTCGCTGGTGGTGAGCGACCTGCTTATCGACCTGGCCGTCGAGCTGCTCGGCACGGACGACGTCCGGATGTACCTGGCCATCGCCTCCGCCAAGTACGCGGACCAACCATCGGACTACAACCGGCTCCTGCATACCGACTTCCCCAACCACACACTCACCGTGCCCCGGGCCGAGCCCGGGTATCACCAGGTGGAGTTCTTCGTCTACCTCAACGACGTGAGCCGGCAGAACGGCGCCACCCGATTCGTGTCACGCCGCCACACCCACCGCATCCCGGTGGAGGAACACACACTCAACCTCGACGACTACGGCAGGCTCTACGAAGACGGCGGCGATGCGTCGGGGCCGGCCGGGTCGATCGTCGTCTACCGCCCTGACGTCTATCACCGCTCGGTCGACTTCTCCGATCCCAACCAGGCCCGCTTCATGCTCCATGTCTCCTACAAGCCCGCCGCCCTCGAGTGGGGTGGGTACCAGGCCTGGCCCATCAAGGGCTTCTCGGCCGAGTGGCACACCTTCGTCCAGGGGGCCTCGCCGCGCCAGCTGGCCGTCCTCGGGTTCCCCGAGCCCGGTCACGTGTTCTGGACGTCCGACACGCTGGACGGGGTGGCCCGGCGCTACCCGGGGCTCGACCTCACGCCCTGGCGGAGCGCCCTTCGGGCCGGCCAGGCCAACCGGTCACCCGCCTGACGCTCCCCCCGGAGCCGACGAGCGACCGGTTCAGCTCGTCCCCGACTTGGTGAACAGGCGCACCGCCCCGAACGCCGCCCCCACGGCGTAGAGGGCGAGGACCCCGAGGGAGAGGGCGGCCATCTGGGTCGGGTTGGACAGGCCCCAGATGTTGTGCAGCGCCTGTCCGCCGTGGGCCGTCAACCCGTAGCGGAAGAGGGCGAGCGCGTGGGTGAGGGGCAGCACCTTGGCGATGTCGGCCAACCAGGTGGGGAGGGAGGTGATCGGGTACAGGGAGCCGGCGAAGAAGAACGGCACGATGGCCACGGCCGGGATCACCCCCGAGTACTCCTCGGGGCTGGTGAGCCGGGTGACCAGCATCTCGGCGATGGCGTAGTTCACGGCGACGAGCAGCGCCGCCCCGGCCACGGCCGGGTGGTGCGCGGGCGCCAACAGGTGGCGCGGAACCTGCTGCGCTACTTCGGGAAGTCCGCCACCTTGGTGTCCAATCCGGTCGGGGGCGATCCCGTGGTCCTGGCCTTCGTCGAGCACCAGCTCCTGGGCGTCATCCTGCTCCACATCGAGCACGGCGCGGTGACGAAGATCCACGTGATCATCGACCCGGCCAAGGTCGGTCCCCTGAGCGCCAGGCTCTCACCGGTCTGAAGACCCCTCGGTGCACGTACCCGGATCACGCCCTTGATCGAGGTCGCTCCCCGGTTCACCATGGCTGTAGAGCACAATGTCCAACGGAGGTATTCAGGATGCATGCCAATGTGGGGGATCGAATCTTGATCGGTGGGCGCCGGGTGGGCCAGCCCGATCGGAACTGCGAGGTGCTGGAGGTTCGCCATGCCAACGGCGAGCCGCCCTACGTGGTGAGGTGGGCCGACACCGGACACGAGGACCTGTTCTGCCCCGGCCCCGACGCCGCCGTGCTGAGCCCGGAGCGCCGCTCGACCTGAGCCGCCGGAGCCGGGCTGGCCGTCGTGTCCGGATCGGCTGCCGTGTCCGGGCTGGCCGCCGTCTCCGGGCTGGCCGTCGTGTCCGGGCGGACGGATCAGTGGCGGCGGGCCTGATCCGGCGCAGAGGTGGGGCGCCGGTACGCGGTGACGTAGGCGGGTGGTCGGAGGCCGGCGGGCAGGTCGGTCGCCGGGACGGGCGGCCCGGTGACCGGTCGAAGGGGCAGTTCACCGGCCCACACGGGCAGGGTCACGTCCTCCTCGTCGTCCTTCGGCCCTCCGGTCCGGACCTTGGCCGAGGCTTCGTCGAGTGGGACCCGCACCACCCGGGTGGCACGTAGCTCGGCGGGGGTCGGTGGGCGGGCGTCGGCACTGCGGCCGGGGACCAGGTGCTCGACCACGATGGCCATCGCCCGTTCCTTCTCGGCCGGGTCGGTGACCTCCACTCCCCGGCCGTAGATGACGACGGAGCGGTAGTTGATCGAGTGGTGGAAGGCGGCGCGGGCCAGCACCAGTCCGTCCACCAGGGTCACCGTGACACAGATCGGCCCGGTGCCGCCCGCTTGCAGCATGGCGTTGGCCGGGGCCCCGTGGAGGTAGAGCTGGTCGCCGGCACGGGCGTAGGCGGTCGGGATGACCGACGGACCGTGCGGCCCGACCGTGCCGACGTGGCATACGAAGCCCTCGTCGAGCACGGCGTCGATGCATGCCCGCTCGTAGCGACCGCGCTCCGCCAGCCGCCGGACCCGGACCCGCTCGGAGGCCGGTCGGGCAGCCTCCGCATCGGAGGGCGGTGGGGTCTGGGCCAATGATCAGCTCCTCCAGGTCCTGGTCTTATGTTACGGTACAAACTGGTGAACACACCAGTACGATCTCTACCCTATGTCATCAGGGGAAGGAGAGCCAACCAGATCGCCGACAGCGTGGAAGAGGCCATCCGGGCCGGCGCGCTCGGGCCGGGGGCCGAACTGCCCACCGTGCGAAAGCTGGCCGCCGAGCTCGGGGTCAGCCCCTCCACCGTGGCCGGCGCCTACCGCCAGCTGCGGTGGCGCGGCTTGGCCGCCGGATCCGGGCGGCGCGGCACCCGGGTCCGAGCCCGTCCCCCACTCTCGTCCCACCTTCCGCTCACCGCCCCCGAGGGGGTGGTCGACCTCAGCACGGGTGGGCCCGACCCCGACCTCCTCCCCCACCTGCCGTCGGTGGGACAGCTGACCCGCCTGTACGGGGCGGCACCGGTGTCCCCGCGCTTGGCGGCGGTGGCCCGGGACAAGCTGGGGGAGGACGGGATCGATCCCACCAACCTGGCGGTCGTCGGGGGCGCGCTCGACGGTGTCGAGCGCGTGGTCGGCGCCTGGCTCCGTCCTGGCGATCGGATCGCGGTCGAGGACCCCGGCTACACCGCCGCCATCGACCTGTTGAGCTCGCTCGGGCTCGAGCTCGTCCCGGTGGCGCTGGACGACCATGGTGCCCGGCCGGCCGAGCTGGCCGCTGCGCTCGGGCACGGGGTGTCAGCCGTCCTCCTGACGCCGCGGGCCCAGAACCCCACCGGCACGGCGTGGGACGCGTCGCGGGCGGGTGACCTCGGCCGGGTATTGGCCGCATATCCCGAGGTACTGGTCATCGAGGACGACCACGCCGGCCCGGCGGCCGGAGCTCCGGCCTTGACCTCCTGTGGGGGCAGTGACCGCTGGGCGACCATCCGTTCGGTGTCCAAATGGCTCAGTCCCGACCTACGGCTCGCCGTCATGGTGGGCGATCCGGCGACGGTGGCGCGGGTCGAGGGGCGCCAGGCCCTCGGCACCGGCTGGGTGAGCTACCTGCTCCAGCACCTGGTGGCCGAGCTCTGGACGGATCCGGCCGTCGCCCGACTGCTCGACCGCGCCGCCGCTACCTATGCGCAGCGTCGGCAGGCCCTCCAGGACACGCTGACCACCCACGCGCTCCAGAGCAGCGGCTCCTCCGGACTCACCACCTGGGTCCCGGTCGTAGACGAGCCGGGGGTGGTCGGGGGCCTGCTCGAACAGGGTTGGGCGGTGAGCCCCGGGTCACGCTTCCGCCTTTCCTCACCTCCGGGGATCCGGATCGCTTGCGGCACGCTGGACCCCGAACGGGCTTCTCAATTCGCGGCGGCGCTGGCCGCCTGCATCCATCAGCGGCCGCGGCGATCGGACTGAAGCCGGTCTTGGCGTTCGAGCATCGGGCGTCGTGTCCCCGAGGCCCGCTGGCGCCGGCGCCCTGTCGGGCCCGGCGCCGGAGGTGTGGTGAGGTGTGGTGACGCATAGTTAAGTTTTTACTTTACTTTTGTCGCTTCCAGCCATATACTTAACAATATGGCTAACCATCAGAGCTCGCTCGGCCAGGTGTTCCAGGCGCTCGGCGATCCGACCCGCCGAGCCATGGTGGAACGATTGATCGCCGGCCCGGCGGCGGTGAGCGAGCTCGCTGAGCCCGTGGCCATGTCGCTGCCCGCCGTCCTGCAGCACATCCGGGTCCTCGAGAGCTGCGGCCTCGTCCGATCCGAGAAGGTCGGTCGGGTGCGCACCTGCCATGTCGAGCCGGACTCATTGCGACACGCCGAGGAATGGCTGGGCGCCCAGCGCACCGCCTGGGAGCACCACCTCGATCGTCTCGGCCAGTACCTGGAGGACCAACCCAGCCCACAGAGAGAAAGGACCACATGATGACCCACCCTTCGGTGACTCATTCCACATTCACCCTCGAACGCACCTACCCGGTTCCCCCCGAGCGAGTCTTCGCCGCTTTTGCGGACCCGGACGCCAAGGCCAGATGGTTCGCCGGCCCCGACTCACGGCACCAGCTCGACTTCAGGGTCGGTGGCCGAGAGGTCACCCGGGGCCACCGCCAGGGGGCGGACCTGAGCTGCGAAACCGTGTACCACGACATCGTGCCTGGCGAACGGATCGTGTACACGTCCTCGCTGGCGGCTGACGGGCGCTTGTCGACGGTGTCCCTGACCACGATCGAGTTCGACCCGGATGACGCCGGCACCAGGCTCGCGCTGACCGAGCAGGGGGCGTTCATCGAAGGATTCGAGCAGCCCGCCTGGCGGGAACAAGGCACCTCCGACCAGCTCCACTCCCTCGCTGCCGAGGTGACGAAGGAGGACTGACACGGCCGGCGTCGCCGGCCGGGATCGGTTGCCACGCCTCGCGTCCGGTCGTAGGGTCGCCACCTGACGACCGGGCCGGGGGCGACAGCCGACCACCATCCGACGACGTAGCCGATGCTCGCCGCGGTCCGGCAGACGGAGGTCGAGCTGTGGCTGAGACGGTGGAAACCGACACCACGATGCCGAGTTCAGCCGCGGCCATTCCCGCCGACCTGTCGATGGTGGTGCTCTCCGTGGCCGACATGCCGGCATTGCGCCGTTACTACCGAGCCCTCGGCTGGCAGGAGCAGCCCGGCGCATCGGACTCCCTGGCCATCTTCCAACTGGCCGGCACCGCCCTGACCCTGCATCCGCAGTCCGAACCCACCCAACCGGCGGACGGGGCGCCCGCCGACCGTGCGGCGGTCACGTTCGTGATCAGGGTCGGGACGCCCGGCGCGGTCGACGCCGCCTGCTCCGCCGCCGTCCGGGCCGGGGCCCGCCAAGTGGCCGGTCCTGAGGACCACCCGTGGGGCGGCCGTTCGGGGCTGGTGGCCGACCCCGAGGGCAATCGCTGGGAGTTGCTCTGGGTCCGCCGGCCCTCCTCGGAGCGCGACCCTTCCCCGGTGACCGACTGACCCAGCCGGGCGCCGGGCTCACGCCTCGATGGCTGCGGCGGCCAGGGCCCGGATGCTCGACGGCACGAAATTGTTCTCCGTGGTCGTCTCCGCCTCGACCAGCTCGACCATTCGCTCTGCCACCTCGGTCGGATCCAGCTGGCCCGCCGTCACCATCTCACCGACCGACCGGAACAGCTCGGTGGCTCCGGCGTTGAGGGAGGATTCTCCGAACCACTCCCACATCGACTCGGCCATCCGGTCGTTGAATCCGGTCTGATAGGGCCCCGGGTTCAACAGGGTCACGTCGATCCCGAGCGGAGCCAGCTCGCCGCGCATCGCCTTGCCCATGGCCTCGAGCGCGTGCTTGGTCATGGCGTAGGGACCAAAGGTCGGCGCGGAGAGCACGCCGGCGATGGAGGACATGATGATGATCCGGCCCGTTCCCCTGGCGATCATCGATTTCAGCACGTGCTGGGTCACGGCGAGCGTACCGAACACGTTCACCTCGAACAGCCGGCGGACCCGGTCGATCGGGATGTCCGCCATCGGTCCTGTCTGGCCGGCGCCGGCGTTGTTGATCAGCACGTCGAGGTCCCACCGGGTGACCCGAGCGACGTCGTCGCTGGTGATGTCGATCCGCTCGACGATCAATCCAGGTAGCTCGGCTCGCAGCGACTCAGCCTGCTCGTCGGTCTCGGTGGTGGCGATGACGTCGTGACCACGTTCGGCCAGGGCGATGCTGGCCAGCTTGCCGAAGCCCGACCCAGCACCGGTGATCATCACAGTCTTGGGCATACCCCTCACGATAGGACAGCGCCGGCGCCGGCCCGGGAGCACCTATGTCGGCTACCCCGTTGGCCCGAAGGGTGGCAGGGTGTTCGGCGGCACCGTCGTGGTGGACGGGACGGGCGGGGACGTGGTGGTGCTCGTGGTGGCCGGACCGGGATCGGTGGAGACCGGCGACGGGGTGGTCGTGGACGTGGTGGTCGTGGACGTGGTGGTCGTCGGCGACGGGGCCGGGGCGGCGCACGTTGATCCGCCGGACGCCTGCTCGGCCGGCACGGTGGCCACCGTGGCTCCACCCTCATCCTTTCCGACGACGTCGGCTCCGGACAGTCCCCCGCTGCCCGACTGGGCCACTACGGCGATACCGGAGCTCGGGGCCATCCCGTCGGTGACGGTGGTGCCGGAAGAGAGTTGGACGTCCGCCACGGCGGCTCCGGCCCACACCGCCACCCAGCTCACCGGTCCGCCTTCGGCGACGCCGAACGATCCGGATCCGATCACCGCCACGACGTCGGGGGCGGGTCGCACGTTCGTCGGCCACGGGGCCGAGCCGATGGCCACGGCTTTGTCGGTCGAGAGCTCGACGACCAACTGGCCGCATTCCGTCGCCGACGGGTCGACCATCGGTTGGGCGCACATCGCTCCTCGGGGACACGGGATCGGACCCGGCGTGGTGCCGACCGGCGGGCAGGGCTCCGTTGAGCCACAGGTCGGGTTGGCGTCCTGCCCTTCCGTGTACGCCCGGATGGTCACACCCGACGCACTGGTGCGGGTGAACAGGTAGGTGAACGGCACACCGATGGCCGGAAGGTTGGACGCCGAAGCGCCGGGCGCCACCACCGAACCAGTCGGTCTTCGTACGGGCGACCACACCGGGGGGCTGGAGGCTTGCCCGGTAGACCCGGCGCCCGCCAGGTTGACCCCGGTGAGGACCCCGGCGCCGGCCAGGGTGACTGCGAGCGCCGCACTCCCGAGCGCGGTTCGGCGTCGACGGCGTCGGCCGGCGGATCGCTGGATGAGCCCATCGGGGTCGGGCTCGGCGGGAGCACCCGTCGCATCTCCCTCGGCATCAACGGTGCCCCTCGGGATACCCATCACCGTTGATACGTTTGAGATCGCCGTTCTGTTGAGAATTTCTTCGCCGCCCGGGCATCAGATGAAGCCAAACCTCACCGCGGCGCGCGGGGTGACATGGTTTTGATCGAGACCTGACCGTCCGGCGGCCACTGGTCGAGCGGTCCCACCCCGGACGGAGCACCGGGCGCACCGAGGTGCCAGAATCGATGCGGTGCCATCAGTGCGGAAGGGGGCCACGGCGACATTTGCCCTGATCGTGGGGGCTGTCGGCCTGCTGACCGGCTGGGCGAGGCCGCCACACGCGGTGGGCAATCCCGACCGGCACCCGCCCGCAGTTCGTCGGGCGTCGGCTGGCGAGGGCCGGGGTGCCGGCGGACCGTCAGCAGCGTACGCCTGCAACTTCAACCTCGACACCGATGCGTTCACCGGCGCCGACGGGACGGCTTCAGCGATCGGATGGGAAGGCAACCAGCAGGGGGTCGTCACCTGCCTCGGCGGGACCTTCCTGGTGCAGGACGGCATCAATCGGAACTACGGGTTCGGGATCTACTCCGGGGCCCCGACGAGCTGGGTAGAGGCCGATGGGTACCTTCCGGCCCAGATCACCACCTTCCGGCACTCGGGAGCCGTGGTGGCCATCACAGAGTTTGCCGACCAGGTGATCATTGATGGCAACGCCTTCGTCGCCGTGTACTCGCGCGTCGAAGTCACCAATCATGGGAACCGGACGGTCGACGCCGACCCGCAACCATCGGCGGGCCTGGTGCCGCTCGATACGGCTCCCAACCGAGTCGGCCCACACTCATCCGTCTCCCATGACTACGTCGTGGCGGCCGACCGCTTCGGCAACAACTATCCCTGGCCCAGCACCCAGGCCCTGGCGGGGTCCGGGAGCTTCGCCACGCACTTCGCCCACATGCGGAGCTTCTGGATGCAACAGCTGGATGGCATTGCCGGCATCGAAGTGCCCGACCAATCCCTCGTCGACGCCTACCGCAGCGGGTTCATCTACACCCAGATCGCCCGGAGTGGCGACCATCTGAACACCGGGGTCAACGGGTACGAGAGCGAATTCAGCCACGACGTCATCGGCATCCTGACCAATCTCTTCACTCAGGGCTACTTCACCGACGCCCATGCCCTGCTCCTCGAAGCTCGGAACGTCGTCGGCTCCCAGGGCCAGTACGTCGACGGTCTGTGGACCTATTCGGTGCCGTGGGCGACGTACCTGCTGAAGACCGGCGACACGGGATTCGTCAAGGCGAACTTTGCCGCGCCGGGGCCAGCAAGCCCCGCACAACCCAGCATCGAGCAGGCCGCCCACGAGCTGGCCGCCGACCGGACGGGCCCATCAGGAACCATGGAGGCCACCGACGACATCGACACCCAGGGCTATTGGACCACGGACGACGACGAGGCCCTGCTCGGGCTGGCTGCCTACCGCTTCCTGGCCGAGAGCATCGGTGACCAGGCCGAGGCCACCTGGGCCGAGGGCCAGTACCAGAGCCTCCTGGCCTCGACCAACCGTTCGCTCAATGACACCATCAGCCGGTACAGGCTGACCTACCTCCCCTGCTCACTCTTCCAGCCCAACACGGCTAACCGGTGCACCAATCCCGAGGACGCCAACTGGACCTCGCCGATCGGGAACTGGGCGTGGGAGGGGTACCTCCTCGGTGCCGATCCGACCGGTCCGGGCGCCGCTCTCATCGACGCCACGTACGACTACGGATTCGGACGGTTGAAGGGGTTGCTCCCGCCGAACACCACCGGCGGCTTCCCCGACGACTTCTATTCGTCCGGCTACGACGCGGCACAGGGCACAGCCGGATTGGCCAGCAAGCACCACCGCGACCAGGGAATCCTCGACTACCAGTTCATGATCCAGAACAGCCAGGCCGGTCCGTACTCATTCTGGGAGAGCTCGACCGCCCCCTCGTCGATGACCCCATGGACCGGGAATCACCCTGCGGCCGGGCAAGGCGCTTCACCCCATGCCTGGGGCATGGCGGGGGCGAACAAGGTCCTGTTGGACTCGCTGGTCGCTCAACGAGCGGACGGGGCACTCGTGGTCGGCCGGGGTATCCCACCCAGTTGGCTGGGTCCGGGCCAGTCGATCGCGGTCACCAACTTCCCGACGACCGACGGGCGGAGATTGAACCTCACCATCTCTGCCGGCGCGCAATCGGTTTCACTCAGACTGCAGGGAGAGGGGCCAGCTGGATCTGTGCTCCTCCAACTGCCCTCCTTCGCCGGCAACATCGCCTCAGCCTCGAACGGCATCATCGACCGCCGCACCGGAACCGTGACCCTGAACCCCGGGGCTCGATGGATCACGATCGAGTTGCGGCATCCGCTGGGATCCTCCCCGACCGGATGATCCAGTCGCACCTCCGACGTCGATCACCCGCCCGGACCGGCGCCGTACACCGAGTCCCTCACCGTCACGTTGAGAACCGGCGGGCCGGTGGGGACGACCGGGTGGACGGACTCACCGTGCCTTCCAGCCCGGCTGTCTGCCGTCCCTGGCCGCCAGACCGCCTTCCCGGGCGTCCTCGGTGGCCATCGCCACCAGCCGCATGGTCTCGCCGAAGCGGATGGCCTCGACCGAGGAGAGGCCCTGGGTACGGACCGCCACCTCCTTGCTGGCCCGGGCGGCCAGCGGGGCCGCCATGACCAGCCGATCGGCCAGAGACCGCGCCTCCGCCATCAGCTGATCGTGGGGCACGACCCATCCGGCCAGCCCGATCTCCTTGGCCCGCCCCGCACCGATCCGTTCCCCGGTCAGGAGCAGCTCCATGGCGTACTGCCAATTGATCCTTTGGGGCAGACGGATCGAGCCGACCATGGCGGGGACTCCCAGACGGACTTCGGGGTAGCCGAACTCGGCCCGATCGCTGGCAATCACGAAATCGCACCAGGTGACCAGGGTGAGCCCGTATCCCAGGCAGTACCCGTTGACGGCGGCGATGACCGGCTTGAAGATCTCCCAGCCACTTTCGAAGGAATTGACGGTCGGCTTCTCCCAGAACGTCCCTCGGAAGTCACCAGTCGAGCCGGCTCCTTCGAAGAGGTCGGCGCCGGCGCAAAAGGCCCGGCCGGCACCGGTGACGATCCCCACCCACGCCTGCTCGTCCTCCCGAAAGCGAGTGAACGCATCGTTGAGGGCGCTGCGCATCTCCCGGTTGATGGCGTTGAGCGAGTCGGGCCGGTTGTAGGTGATCGTGGCAATGTGACCCCCGAGCTGATAGGTGACGAGCGTGCTCATGGAGAGAAAGCATGCCCCACCGGCCGCATGGCGTCCGTCTGGGCGGCCCGGTGCCGGCCAGCTCAGGCGTTCAGCGCGGCGCGGGCCAGATCCCGCAGTTCCGCATCGGGGATCTCGGCCGCCGCCTCCGTCCGGAGCTGGATCGTGCCCTTGCCGGCACGCAGCTCAGGATGTCGGCCGGTGAATCCGTGGTCACCGCCTTGTTGCCACCCGTAGATCGACACCCCGTGCGTCCATGCGCCGAGATAGAGGCGGCGCTTGCCCACCTTGTAGGTGGGCATCCCGTAGGACAGCGACACCGTCGCCTCGGGGTGTGCCTCGAGGATCAGCCGGTGGACCCGGTCGAACAGGGGACGGTGTTCCGAGGCGATGCCGTCGACATATCGCCGCACCGCTTCGTCCACCACCTCTGGGCGGGCGTTCCCGGTCTTTTCGTGACGATCGGTCAGATTCCCCATCGTTCTCCTCCTGGTGAGCGAACCTCTCCCGTACTGACTGGCGGTCGCCCGGAATCTCATCGCCCAGGTCTACCCTCCTCGTCGCCGGCCGTGCCTCGATTCAGGAACGCCCACATCATCCAGGTGCTGGAGGCGCTTTGCGCCGATGTGGCCGGGCTCAAGCAGGATCTCGATCGCCTGGCGTCGAGAAGGTGGCCAGCCCGACCGTGCGCCGGGTGGACGCCGACTCCGATCAGGCCGAGATCGTGGCGATGCTCGCTCGGGCCTTTGGGACGACCCCTGTTCGACTTCCTGACCAGTGGAGCTGAACCTTCGCGCCGGCCAGCTGCTCCTGCACCTGCCCAACCGTCGTGCGACCGCATCCCTTCTGGCCGAAGCGGAGCGCCGACACCCGAACGAAACGCAACCGTGCTCGGTCCGGTCTTTGGAGCGATGCGACGCCGTCGGAGTTCCCGCCTCCGGCCAGGTGAGACCAGGGAATCGACCGCTCCCTCGAACGCGGTCCGACGGACCCGGCCGAGCCAAAGAAGTCGGGTCCTAGGTAGGACGCTGGGGTACCGTGCATCTCATGGATGCCAGTCGGACCAGGAACAGGCGAGCTGACACTCCGTGGCGTCGCCTACTCCCCCATCGATCGCCCAGTCCTTCTAGCCCGGCGGCTGCCGGTGGTGACGCCGCCTTGCGGCCCGCATGGCCCACCTACCCTCCTCGGCACTACCTCGGCCAATTGGAACCATCATTTCAGAGCGCAATGAGCCGATGGAGGGCCGGTACCTCGATTGACGAGTGTGATTGGTACCACACCTTTGACCTTCCTAACGGAGGTGTCATCGAGGGGGCCTGGGATATTCGTGGTCACGAGGATGACTATCTCGGCGGAACTTCGTTCAACGGCCAACGTGTGATCGAGCCCGGTCCGGCGTCGGGGTATCTCACGTTCTACATGGAACGCCAGGGTGCTGAGGTCGTCGCATTCGAGACTGGATTCGACGTTCCGGTAGACCTCCTGCCTATTGCCGGGAAGGCCACAATGGAGCAACAGGCCCACGTCATGCGGACCAATATCAACGGCGTCCACAACAGCTGGTGGTATATGCATCGGCTATACGGCGCGTCGGCGAAACTGGCTCACGGCGATCTGTATTCATTGCCCGGAGACTTCGGTCGATTTGACATCGCAGTTTTTGGTGCAATTCTTCTCCATCTCCGGGACCCGTGGGGTGCGATCAGTGAAGTGGCCAGCCGCACCGATGAGCGAATCGTCGTCACGGATCTGATTCAGGATCGCGAGGCTCCGGTGGAATCGAACATCATGCGGTTCTCGCCGCTGGCGGAGGAGAACATTTCCAACTGGTGGACGATCTATCCGGGTGCGGTCGTGTCGATGCTCAAGCGCCTGGGCTTCGGCAAGACGACGATCTCTGAGCACACACAGACCCACCACTTGGGCCACCAGATGGACATTCCGGCCGTTCAGATGCCGATGTTCACCGTCGTCGGAGAGCGCGGATGACGGGGGCGATCTGAGACCTGGTCTCTCGCGGGGTTACCAGACGAACGGTACCAGCCGCTTGTGGCTGGCGGCGTAGTGGCGGTAGTCGTCGCCCAGCTCATTCTCCAGAGCCTGCTCCTCCACCCGGATCCGGAACACGAGGCCGCACGCCACGGCAACAGTCAACCCGATGAGCGACAGCCAGTTCCCGATGAACAGGCCCAGGCCCACTACGGCCAGCAGTATTCCGGCGTAGCTCGGGTGCCGGATCACGCGGTATGGCCCCTCGGTGATCACCGGCTGGTCGCCGCTCGTCTGCACCGTGAACGTGAAGTACCGTCCCAGCGTTCGGAAGCTCCAAATTCGCAAGGCAATGCCGGACCAGAGGATGACGAGCCCGATCCAAACGAAGAGGGTCACCGGCCGGATCGCTGCGCCAGGCACGCCCCGGGAGGCCGAGACAGCCAATACGACTCCGATCAGGGTGGCGAATCGCAGCACCACCCGGCTGCCCTGGTCGGTCGTCACTGCCTCGGGCCGGTGGTTGGTGCTCTGCCGTAACTCCATCACCACCCAGACGACCACAGTCACCACCAGAAGCCAGCGGGCAGCGGGTGGCACGGTGATGTTTGCTGGCACGGGACGACACTACGCGGCCACGTCAGTGTTCGAGGATCGGCCTGTCGGCCCCGACACAGGAGACATGCAGCTGGCATCGGGCCTGACGCCGCGATGCCGGACCATCGGAGGCCACGGCAGTGCGCCGGTCGGGTCGGCCAGCAGGCGCGGCGTGCGGGTCAGAGATGGCTTTGGTGCCTTGCCCGCGACCCTTCGGACCGACTGCACCCAGGGACGCATCGACGGGGTCAGCGACGAGCCTTCCGTGCCTCCTGTTCGAGCCCATTGAGTGCGTGGCGAAGGATCGAAGCTTCTGAGGCCGACAGTGTCTCGGCAAATCGGACAAGAGCAGCACCGGGGTCGGGGTCCCCACCGACAGCCAGGGCTTGGTACATGAGAACGGCAGTATGGGTGCTCCGCGTGCCGATGGCGGTGAATCGAATGACTCGTCCGTCCATCCTCCTCCTCACCAATCCCTTGTGAACGAGACGATCCAGAACGGTGGCAAGGGTCGTGTAGGCGTATTCGGGAAGGGCATCGGCCACATCGCGTCCGGTGAGCTCTTGGAGTGGCTCCTCCCACAAGATATCCATGACCCGTCGTTCGGAGGTTCCGAGCTTGATCACGCCGCAACCGCACTCACTGCAGGTGCACGGATCACACGAGCACATTGGATTGTCACACTTGGTCTTCGCAACCACCATTGGGTCCTCCCGCCTTCGCCGTCCGCCATGCTTCGGTAGTGGCCTCCGGGCTCAGAGCATCAAGATGAGCATGTAGGCCATGGTAAAGCACATGACGATATGAGAGCCTGCCTCGAGTCGGGGCGCGAGCCATGCCGCCCGGGGCGCACCTGGAGCGCTGCCGGTTGGGTGGTCATGGAGGGAGACGTTGATCTCCTCCCGTTCGAAAGTCGGCCCGTGAGCCCCGGTTGCCACAAGCGTGGGGTTCTGTCGTGCTTGGACTGCGGACGGAGACAGCCGACCGATCTCGTCAAGTGTCCAGACGGCGGAGGCAACCAGGGCAACAACAAACACCGCGGGCAAGAGGGCGAAGTCTGCAGTCGTGCCGGTGGCGGCTCCCATCGCCATGCTGCCTCCTGACCCGACTCTGGGCGAAGCCGCGGCCGAGTACATATAGAGCATGGCCAGGGACATGATGAGGTGAATGACGCGGCGGGGGAGTCGGTGGACGTTGTCGCCGTACTGGGTCTGAGCGCGCACCCCCGTCACGAACTGGTAGCACCTCCACACAAACCACAGGGCCAGCGCGGAGAACACCACTTCCCATGCACCGGTGGAGATGGGGTTCAGTTGTGATACGAGCATGCCGGCCATGGCCGTTCCCATCAGCACGTGGGCGACGTCCACATCACGATGGGTCAGTCGTGACCACGCCCGAGCGGCCACCAGCCGTCCGAGGCTGTAGGTGGCCACGGTCAGCATCATGCCGGCAAAGATGTCGTTCAGCCAGCTCGGGTTGGTCACGTCAGGCCCCCTCGGCGCCCGGTGCCAACGTGCTGGTGACTGCCGGGCTTGGGCTCGTGGCGGTGCTCGGAGACCATCTCCAGAACGTCACGGCCAGCGCCATCAGCAGCGGTCCGGAGTTCACGTCGGTCGCGCCATTGGTGAAGATGGCTCCGAAGTTCTCGCCTAGCACCCAAAAGGATGCACTCAACACCGCGGCCAACACGACCGCACCATTTGCCACTGGCCGCGGAAGGAGGATGCCGATGGACACCAACAGCAGCAGGCAAGCCAACAGCAGGGTCAGCGCCAGGCCCTTGTGGTCGACGACATGGGCGACACGGTGATCGATCCGGGCGACCCAGCCTGGCTCACCGCTGGCCTCGGCGTTTATCAGGTTGTGGAGGCCTCGCGACGAACGGTTCGCACCGACCACGGCAAAGTAGGAGAGGGATCCCCAGAGGGCCAGCCACAGTCCTTTGGCGATTGGTACTCCCACCGCCCGGGCGGCGATGAAAGGCGCCTCCTCGCCGGCGCGGTCATGTGGCCAGAGCAGTACTGCCAGCAACGCGTAGAGGATGACGGCGCCAGGTGCCCCGTTGACGGGGTTGGCCGAACCGTTGACAATTCCACCGAGCCCCTCACCGACCCACCACACCCCGACCGCCCAAACAATGGATACGCCGAGCCCGATCCTCACCGTCGGCCGCCAGCCGATGGTGACCCCGATGCCAATCTGGACCAGAGCAAACAGTGCGTCGGTCAAGACGGCGTGATGCCCGATGATCGTTCCCGACCAGCTGATCGGGCGAGCGATGATCGATGGATTCCCCGACGACATGCCGGAGATCATCTGCAAACCGAAGCTCTTGGTGAAGAAGAACGCCTGCAGTTGGAGGATCCCGTCCACCAGCCAGATGGTGGCCACCACCAGCTGGAGCATTCGGCGACCGTCTGGTCGGCTCCATGTCTGGCCAGTCGTCGTTGTTACGGCGGACCTCGGAATGGCAATCGGGGGGGACGCCCCACTTGTCACCTCGCTGCTCACCCAGGCTCCTTGTTCAAGCAGGTGGAGGCGCCGATCAGCCACGGTCAATGACCTCCCGAGTTCACAACTACAGCCCGTAGTAGTGATCAGTTTGCCCACCTCGCTCATGGCGGTCAAATGCGAGAGGCCCGGCGGCCCGGGCCTGAGCGGCACACTTGGATAGGCAGTTTGGACGGTCCTCTCTCCAGACATGGCCTAGTCGGACGCATCGCTCAGCACGACGGTGAGCATCCAGTAGAAGGCGGTTTCCACTTCCTTCACGATCGCGGCATGGCGCCCCATACGAATGTCAGCGGTCTCCAAAATGCCGAGTAGCCATCTCCAGGCCATCGAGCACAGGCAGATGGCGCTGCGTGGACTCACGAAGGGCCTAGCTAGGAACGGTTCTGACCGTCGCATGGTGACGAGCGACAAAGGGCCACTCGACATCGTCCGTCATCATGGCCAGGAGGCCATCTATCTGCTGCCCGCTGCGAGCGGTCAACTTGTAATCATTCACCGGTGATGGGTGGGCTCTGGTCACCGGACGCGACAAGGACGGGGCCGGAACCCCGTCCTTGTCGCTACGGCGTGCCCGACTGATCGAGCATCGAATCCCAGCAGCGTCTATCTACGACGCCATTGACACTCGCTCTACGGGCCTGTCACCTGTTGCCGGTCAGCTGATAGCCACCGAGCTGGTCGCCGGGTCAATCTGCGCAGTCGCCACCGTCGTCGGCTCAGGCGCAAACAGCTGGTTCTGGAACATGTACGGGGTGGAGCCCTGCAGATCCGTGCCGGTCACCTGACCCAGGCAGGCGGTGAGAGTGTCCGTCTGACCCTTGTCATTCTTCGGGGCCTTGACTGTGCCGGTGATCTGGAAGCCTTCTTCGCCACCCGCGCAAGAATGAATGCTCGCCGCGGTGTTCTTGGTCGCATACGGGATACCGTTGATGGTGAAGGTGAGCTTCTTGGTGGACTTGAGGACCGAGGCCGTGCCGGTTGCCGCGAAGTCTCCCCAGGAGTCCCAGCCTTCGGTGCCCTTCACCCCGTTGCAACCGGGATTGGTGCTGGGCTGTCCGGGCTGATTCTTCACACACTTGACGGTCTTGGTGACGATCGGGTTGATCGTCGAGCTGCCCGTGCAACCAGCGCCACCCAGGGTCTCGGACGAGACGGTGGTGGAGGTGGTCTTCACTCCCGTTCCGACCTGCCCGTTCGTAGAGATTCCGGGTGGTGCGAATGTGACCGTAGCGCCAATGGTGCAGGTCACAGGTGGGTCAGGCGGTCCTGTCGCCGCTCCCGCTGCCCCACCGGTGAGGCCGATGACCGCGAGTGCGCTCATCGGTAGGGCGATCGCCGCAGCGACCGCGCAGATCCTTCGTATCATGTGGTCTTCCCTTTCCCCCCCATGTCTCCATGGATCGTTAGGTCAGGCGACATTCGCCGCCGTGACCGTTGGCCAGTTTCAGGCCTCGAACCAACCCACCTCGGACCCTGATTCACGCGCCCGACCGCGAACCGCCTCCAGACCGCAAATGAAGATAGCGAATGGATCTAAGAAGATCCACCGTTGCCTCTTGAGATCCCTTAGGCGCAGGTCAAGCCCGGTTCGCGTCGGGGTAGGTCTTCTGGGACACCCCGCCCTCGAGACATTTGGAATGTCCGAAGGTGTCTTTGCCGGGCTTCGGTACCGTGGCCATTCCGCCTCGACGGACGCTGACCAGCCTGGACACGTAGCCCTCCGAGCGACGAATCAGCGGCCGGCGTTGCCGGGGAAGTTTGGTCACCTCCTCCGGGTCAAGCAGACGAAGGTGCTCGTGGTCGATGAGGTCGAGGTCAGCCTTCGGGGCGGTGCCACGACGCCGCGATCCAGCAGTCCGTAGATGGGCGGGATCACGGGTCAGACGTCGCGCCGCGGTCTGGTCAGCGAGCGCTCCACACCGGTGGTCGCTCAGGTGGACCCCGAGACGGCAGGCGCCGGACGCCCGCCCATCATCTTGAGCATCATGGCCCCGCCAGTCCGGAAGAACCGCCATACCATGACCGCCCCGACCATGATGAAGACGATGTTCAGGTAGGTCGTATAGTCCCAACCGATGGTGGGATTGAGCACCTTGGCGTTGCGGGTGGCGGGCACCAGCCCAGCCGCGCCGAAGACCAACTCGACGGCGTAACCCGCCATCACCATGGTGGCGTAGAAGGTGCCGAGGATGAACAGCATCATTCTCGTCCCGTAATACTTCCGGTAGATGACGAGAATGGGCAGGATGATCAAGTCGGCGAAAATGAAGCTGACGACCCCACCGAAGCTGATTCCGCCATTCCACAGCACCGCAGCCAGAGGGACGTTTCCGATCGAGCAGACAAAGGCGAAGACGGAGATGAGCGGTCCGAGCAGCGGACCCCAGACCATGGCCAGCAGTGGATGCCCGGTAAGGAACAAGTGCTGCCAGAAGGTGTCCGGAACCCAGGCACCCAAAGCACCGGCGATGAGCAACCCGAGCACGATGTCGCGCAGCACTGCCGCCCACTCCATCACGAATACGTGGGCGACTGAGGTGAGTCCCTCGCCCGAGAAAAGCCGGGACCAGAGGCCTCCGGGTGATTTCACGCTCATGTCCATGGCTGCATGGCCCTCCATCGAGCCGGCCACTCCTCGATCGGCTTGTTGCCTGGCCACCTCGACCAGCCGTTGCCGAAGAAACAGGCGGAAGAGAACGGCGATGAGGACGATCATGATCGGCCCCCCGACGAATTCGGCCGCGGTGAACTGCCAACCGAGCAAGAGGGCCATGATGATCCCGAGCTCGATCACCAGGTTGGTCGAGGCGATCTCGAACACCATCACGGCGGTGAAGTTGGCGCCTTTGCGGAAGAGGCCCCGGGCCAAGGCAACGGCCGCATAGGAGCACGACGAGCTGGCAATGCCCAGCCCGGTCGCCCTCCCGAGCGTGTGGGGTGAGTCATTCCCGAGCAGCCGTTCGATGGTGCCCTTCCGCACGAGCGCCTGGACCACCGCCGACAGCGTGAACCCCAGGATCAGCGACCAGAGAATCTGCCAGGTCATGCCGCCGGCTACCGCCAGAGCATGACCGAGGGCATGGAGAAATCTCATCGTGGACTGGCTCCATTATTCCTGGCCCCGAGGGGTCGACGGCCACCGACCGTGGCGATCTCCACTGGTCACGGTTCGGCCCCAGCCTGAAGCTCGTCTCCATAGGCCTCACTCCGCTCGGGATGATCGGCTCCGCCAGCGGACCTGGACGGCCACGGACTCCCAGTATACCCTAGGGGGGTATAGCGTGGAGGGAAGTGACCTTGTACGGGTACATCGAACACAAAGACCAGGTAGCCAAACGCCTGCGTCGGATCGAGGGACAGGTCCGCGGCTTGCAGCAGATGATCGACGATGACCGCTACTGCATCGACATCCTCACGCAGATCTCGGCGGCGACCAAGGCGCTCCAAGCCGTCGCCGTTGAGTTGATGGGCGACCACTTGAGCTCGTGCGTGAGTGAAGCGATCGAAGCCGGCGGGCCAGATGCCCATGGGAAGATCGCCGAAGCGACTGGCGCCATCGCCCGACTCGTTCGCTCGTGAGCCAGCTCACTCCAAATGGAATTGGATGCAAGCGCGTGTCGACGGACACACCGCGACTGGTCGACATCGACCAGCCCCGGCGCGTTCCGTCCAGCCACCATCGAGCTCAGTCGGCGGCGCGTAGCTCTTCCGGCGTGGCGATGACGTCGACCAGGGCGTCAGAACGCAACACGGTGAGGGCCAGGGGCCGGCCGATGGCGTCGCCCAGCATGAGCCTCTGCAACGACTGTGCGCCAATGACCGCCTCGTTGTCTGCACTGAGCAGCAGGTCACCCTGGCGTAGCCCGGCCTGGGCGGCCGGTCCACCCGGTGTGACTTCTGCGATGCGCAGTCCCACCTGTTGGCCGCGTTGGGCGGCCAGTGACGGGGGCAACGGAGCGGGGGTGCCAGCTATGCCCAGGTAGGCACGGCGCACCCGCCCATCCGCCATCAGGGCGGCGATGATCTGGCGGGTGATGGCGTTGATGGGGATGGCTAGACCGACCCCGATGCCGGCGACGGCGGTATTGATGCCCACGACCTCTCCCGACGCCACTACCAGTGCCCCACCGGAGTTGCCCGGGTTGAGGGCGGCGTCGGTCTGAATGACATCATCGATGATCCGCACGTTGCTGCCCGCCCTGGTCGGCAGGGACCGACCAAGGGCGCTGACCACGCCGGCCGTGATGCTCCCGGCCAGACCGAGCGGGTTTCCGACGGCCACGACCAATTGACCGACCTTGAGTTGCGCAGCCTCGCCCAGCTGGGCCGGCGCCGGGGTTGCTCCATCGGCGCGGACCACGGCCAGATCCGAGAGCGGATCGGTCCCCACGACATGGAACGGGACGGTCGTCCCGTCGGAGAAGGCGACCCGACCGGCCTCGGCCGTCCCCACGACATGGGCATTGGTGAGCAGGAACCCGTCGTTGGTGAAGACCACGGCCGAGCCGGCCCCGCCGGCGTAGCTTCCGTCACGTCGACGGTGGGAGACCTCGAGGGCGGCAACCCTCGGGGTGAGCTGCTCCGCCACCGACACCACGACCTGGGAATACGCGTCCAACGCGGCCAGATCTGGCCCTGGCGTCTGGGAAAGGGTGTCACTCACGGCTTACTCCTGATTACAAGATTACAATAGTGCTAAGAGAACACCCGCCGAGGCCGATTGCTTCCTTCGGAAACCGCACCCGGATCCGAGCCGGTGGGACGGATGCCGGGCGTGCCGCGGACTGCTCATGCACCTGGGTTAGGGCGGGGCGGCGACCCCCGCCGGCCCGATATGACCCCCGGCGGCGTCTAGGCCACCGGCGGTGGCGACCCTTCGGCACTGGCCAGCAAGGAAGGGTCCCAATCGCACACCACGCAGGCGTGGCGGAAGACAGAGTGGGCAAACTCCAGTGCGGACTCGAAGGGATTGGGGCTGTCGCAAACATCGCTCCAGTTCAAGATGTACTCGCCGAGCCCCGAATCCCAGTGGGCGGGCGCCGGGGTGAGGGTCGCCGCCGAGAACCCGTCCGGCGCCGGGTGGGCGTACGCATAGAACGCGGCCTGGTTGTATCTCGGATCGCCGGGCCACCAGCCGACGGCGACCTCCTGCGCATCCATTGCATTGCGCATGATGAAATCACTTGACGGCGGGGAGGCCGGTAGGCCGGAGAACAGATTGACGGCGAGGTCGAACGAGCCCCACCACGCGTTGACCGGGGTCGAGCGTCCTCGGTAGGGAGCCCGGAACACGGCCAGGACCAGAGCCGCCCGGGTAGCGGCGCCGAGATAGGCACCGACCTGATCGGAGTCGTATCGGGCGTGCTCTTCGTCCTCGTCGAGGGGCACGCTCCAGGGAACCTCCTGCGGCCGGGGGTCGATGCGCACCGGACCGACCAGGCTGGCGATCGCGTCCAGAACATCGCGGGTGACGGCGCCGACAGGACGATCAGGCACGAGGTCGATCCGTCTCACGCCACCTTTGCTCGATTCGACGATCACGGCATGGGCATGCAGGTCGAGGGCGATCACGAGCAAGCCCGAGCCATCCGGCGCGGGTAGTGGGGCGGTCTCCCATCCTCGGGCCGTCAGACGAAGTGCCGCGTGTTGAAGCTGAGGCTCGGGTGGGGCCAGCGCAACCGCGAGCTTGCCGAGCAGTTGCGTATGGGCGTGCAGCGTGTCGCAAGTGGGACCCCAGTCCCCGTAGGCGAGCGGTTGCCAACCAGGGGTCATGTTCAAGACGCTACCAATCCAGCCGATGGCAACGGATTCCGGTCACACCTGGGCCATTCAGTCGCTTCGGGCCAGCTCGCCGAGAGCCTGGGGCAGCTGCGCCCGGATGCTAGAGGCGCCCGAGAGGTCGTTGCCGTTCTCGGCCCCGAAGATGATCGAGACACGGGAGCGGTCGAATTCGCGGTCCGCGTAGCCTGCGTCGGCCATCACCACCGTCGACACCTCGGGTGACAACGTGGACCCCAAGGAACGCGAGATCAGCTTGAGAGATCAGGCTGGTCGCAGGTGGATATCGAGCGCCTCACCGACGAATCACGATGGTCAGCGGACACGCTCGGGCCGGCGGCCGTCAACGCTGACCGACTCACATCGTTCCGCTCGGGTGGCGATGCTGACACTCCTGCTTCACTGAGTCCGTGGACCTGCAGCACCGCGCCGCTATCTCGGTGCGACGCGCCGGGCGACGGCCGCCAACATCGGCCGGTCGACTGACTCCTGCACACACCGGGCGAACAGCCACAGCAGGAGGCGCTCACAGTCCAATTCGAGGAGGGCGGCCATCCGTTCGGCCAGTCCCCGGGGATCGGTACGCAACCGGTTCTTGCAGTTCAGCATGTGCTGGAGGGCGTCATAGGTGGGGTCGCCCACGTGCGGCTTTGGATCGATCGCCAACCAGGGCTCCCGCTCCGCCGACAGCACATTGGCAGCATGAAGGTCCGTGACCAGCAGCGCATCAGCCTCGTTGCTGGTGGGAAGCAGCCTGAACAGCTCGATGCCCTCTCGAACCAGGCCGGGGTCCAGATCAGGCCGATTGGGTCCGGTCTTGGTCTCGAACTCGTCGGCCCAGTCGCGGCACATGTCCTCAAGCGAGCGAAACGGATGGCCAGCCGGTGGCTCACGCCAGAGCCGCTTGAGCAGCGCGGCGACCACTTCGTCTTGGTCCGGCTCCGGCAGCTCCGTGAGCATCGTGCCCGGCACACAGCGCTCGAGCAGGTGGGCCACCGTGTTGTCGAATTCCTCAGTGGCAAGAACGCGGACGGTGCCGTCGCCATCCCAGAAGAGCAGCCCATCAGCCTCGTGATCTGCTTCAGGATGCCGAAAGGCAACTTTGATCACCATGTGGGTGCCGTCCGCACCCTGTACCGGGGCAACCCACGCTGTACTTCCGCCGGGCTCGAATGGAGGGCCCACGGACACTGACCAAGTATTCGCCACCTGATGGATGGTCCCCGGCACGGTGAGGAGCCAGACACGGCGTTCATCGTCCTCCGGTGCGCAAGCCAGGTTCGTCGGGATCTTGACGGGCTCAGCAGAAGGCATGGGTGCAGCGCCGGCTTCCACGTCTCGACGAGCGCTCCCTACTTTCGGACTCCTTTGATGATGAGACTGAATCATTGACTCAAGCTCTCCCCGAGCTCTGCCGGGCACGGACCAGGAGTCGGCCGCTTGCACGAGTGGTTCGACCAAGGCTCACGGATCGAGAAAGGGGGGCATATGCGCCGCGTCCTCCAAGACGACCATCTTGGCACTGGGGAGCCGCCAGACGTCCCCAAGCCCACCCCGGTCGGTGCCACTGCCGGACAGTGCACGTCAGCATGGGCGCGCCGGCGCTCGGCGATGCCTATCCGGACTCGGGGGCCGTAAGGGTTCCAACAGGCTGGCTCGAGCCGGGTGGTAGGCCGGGCTACCACGCAGTATGGAGCTCTGCCAGGGAATCGAGGTATTTGCGCTCTTCTTCTGTGAGATCCGCGAACTGGATGCCGACCCTCAGACCACCGTTTCTCCCCGGACCGACATTTCGCAATTCGCCGCTGAGGTGCACGGCGAGAAGAACGCCGGTGCCCACGACGTCCTCGGGCGTCATCGCCGGCAGGAGGATGCCGGCGCCGGCGGTGGACACGTCGACGACGCGGCACTCGTGCCACTGTTTATCGGCGTCCTCTGCGAACATGCACTTGGCGCGCCAGTCTGCGAACTGGCGAGGCAGGAGTCTCCGAATCTGCTCCATGTGCACTCCGCTTATCCCGGACCGGTGCGCAAGCTGTCGTCGCGGGCCATAGGCGCAAACCACACCGAGGTCATGTGACGGTCTCGGTTGGGCTCGTCTTAGGTACCATCGGCAGCCGGGATCATCCCTTAAAGGCTTTTAGCTACCCTCAAGGATCAAATCCACACCTCATTTGGTGGCTGTCGGGCCATGGCACCCGAACCAGCTTTTATGTTCTTGACCTCGTACTCTGCGGACAATGCAGGCCAACGGTTCTGGCAAATGCGACGGCGTCGAAGATGGCCGTGAACCGGCTGGTCAACTCGGCTCCGGCGAGCAACAGACCCGAGGCTGCTAAGCGACAATGGACCAGCCGTATCCTTGGTGTCCGGGTTAGGACCACACGGTTTCGACCGCCCAGCTGGGACCTTAGATGTGGAGATGGCACCGAACACTCCGGTCGTCATTGGCGTGAAACGGTGCCGGATCCACCGTTCGGCAGACGTCCATGGCGAAAGCCCAACGGGGTGCGAAGCGGCAACCAACCCGGCGTCGGCCCCGAGGTCGGCATCACCCTGCAGGACGACGCGTTGCCGGGCCCGCCCGGGCGACAGCCGGATCGGGTACCGGGGTGGCCGCTAGCCAGGCGGTGCTGTAGCGATGGGCGGGGTGCTCCGACCCAAGGGTGTGTTAGCACCCGGGTATTCAGTGAAGTCAGCCCCATCGACGCCCGGGGGTCCAAGCGATCACACTGCAAGAGCCGTACTCGTGCATTCGGCTCATTGGGACTCGTTCTCGAGTGCCCGGGCCAGATCGAACCAGAGGGGTCCAGATGGTGGCAATCACAGAACATCCCCAGCAGGCACCGGGACGGTGGTCGAAGTTGGCACCGTTGTGCGGGCTCCTGTTCGTCCTGTTCGTCTTAGGCAGCGTCTTTGCCGCAAATGTGCCGGACTCCGGTGCCTCGACCGTCTCGATCCTCCACTACTACCGAACCCACAAGAACCAAGTCCTGATCTCGGCGCTCCTGATCCCGCCTGCCGTCGTGTTCGGTCTCATTTGGTTCAGCTACCTGCGCACCTGGCTCCAGCGCCGGGACGTCGACCAACCGATGGGGCACCGTCACTTTCGCCGGAGGCATTGTGTTCGGAGTGACCGGCGGCACCGTCGCTGGAGTGCTGGTCGCCCTGGCCGACTCTCCTGATCATCTGACCCTTAGCAGTGCCCAGACACTCAACTTCCTGCAGAACGACATCCCATCGATGCTCGCCTCCATGGCGTTCGGCGTGATGGCGATCGCTGCGGGTATCGCCATGGTGAAGAGCGCACTGCTGCCGACTTGGTTGGGCCGGGTCAGCGTCGTGCTGGGGATCCTGGGTCTGCTCCCGGTCGGCGACTTCTTCGCTCTCCCCGCCATCGGCCTGTGGACGCTCATCCTCGTCGGCATCATCTGGTTCCGCGCTGACCCAGACGGAGCGGTCGGCGTGACGACGAGCCACGACGAACTGGCGTTGATCGGACGCTGATCACGAGGCAAGAGAATTCGCCATGAGCGGCCTCCATGGGACGGCAATGTGGCACGCTGATGAGGCACGGCCTTTTGTTTCGGCCGGCTGGCCTCGTGAGCAAGCTTCCAAAGGGGATCCCCATGCCAGCCCGTTCAGCGCTCGCCCACTGTCGACACCCCGACAACGACTCGTCGACACCCACAGCGCCGACATCAACGGCCTGACCCATGGGACGCCTCGGGGGCCGGGTGGCCATCGTCACGGGCGGAGGTGGAGGGATCGGAGGCGCATCCGCTCGAGCCTTGGCACACGAGGGCGCGTCGGTCGCCGTGGTCGACATCGACGGTGACAGAGCCATGGAAGTGGTGCGGGACATCGAAGTCTCCGGTGGAGCCGCCCTGGTCGTTCAGGCGGATCTCTCCGGGGAGGACCAGGTGGCCGCGGCCGTCCGGGTCACGGTGGGCGAATTCGGGCGACTCGACATCCTCCACAACAACGCAGCACTGACCGAGTCCGAGTTCCTGTCTCGAGACACTCGGGTAACCGAACTGGCGCTCGACGTGTGGGAACGGACCATGGCCGTCAACCTGCGCAGTCAGATGCTCACGTGCAAGCACGCCATCCCCGAGATGATCCAACACGGGGGAGGCTCGATCATCAACATGTCATCGGGCGCATCGCTGAAAGGGGACCGGACCCGAACCGCTTACGGCGTCTCGAAGGCGGGTGTGAACACCCTGACGATGTACGTGGCCAGCGGATACGGCAAGCAGGGAGTGCGGGTCAACACCATCGTCCCCGGACTGATCATCACCGATGCAGTCCGGGCCCACCTCACCGAGGCCATGCTGGAGGGCCTCGGTCGAGCCATCCTGATGCCATTTCTGGGCCAGCCCGATGACATCGCCAACCTGGTTCTCTTCCTGGCATCGGACGAATCGCGCTACATCACCGGCCAGATGATCTCCATCGACGGCGGTATGTCGGCCCATGTCGGGAGTGCCGGTCAGGACCAGGAGTGAGCGGCCACCGGGAGGAGCGGTCAATCGTCAAACTCCGGAACTGTCGATCGACAAGGTGAGGGTTGGCTCCCCGGCACGTGAAACAAGCCATCTGACGCATGCTCCAGGACCAGCCTAGGCTCTAGAAGTGCCAGGCCGATGACCGACTGCGTGGCGCCAGCATATGACGACCGGTCGGGCGATTCAGGCCAAGAGGAGAATGACGTGCCACGAATTGAACCGATTCCGATGGACCGGCTCGCCGACGAGCCCAGGCGGATCATCGAAGAGGGGGTGGCCAACGGTACCTACGCCACACCTGTTCCGCTGCAGATCTTCGCCTACCGAACCAACCAGATCCTCATGACCAACGCGGCCCGTGGCGCATGGGGACAGCAGACATTGCTCGGCGGTCGAATTCTCGAGCTCATCCGGATCCGCAGCGCTCAGCTGGGCGAGTGCCAGCCCTGCATGCAGTCCCGCAAGCATGACTCCATCACCGATGAAGACGTCGCCTGTCTCGTCGCGCCGGGTCACAGCACGCTGACCGAGCAGGAACGGCTGGCCGTTCAATTCCTCGACCTGCTGTCGGCCGATCACCACGCCATCGATGAAGAGACGTACCGCGAACTCGGTGAGGTCTTCACCGCGGCGCAGATCATCGAGCTCGGATTTACCTGTGCCAACGCCATGGGACTCCACCGATTCATCCACACGCTCGATGTGTTCGGGGACAGCCCTCCGGTCATCGCCTTCGACCCGGGTCAGGTCGACACTGCCTTCTCCGAAATCACGGAGGAAGCGTCGGCGTGAGCCGGACGGTGTTCGTCACAGGCGCCACCGGGCTGGCGGGCGCCAACGTCTGCAGACTCCTCATCGAACGCGGTGACCAAGTACGGGCACTGGCCAGAGCCAGTGCGGACACCGCACCACTCGTGGTCTTGGGAGTGGAGGTCATCGCAGGTGACATCACCGATGCCGACGATGTGCGCCGGGCCGCGAGCGGGGCCGACTCGGCCATCCACTGCGCCGCACTCCTTGGTGGGGCCAGCCAGCACCTGCCGGACTTCGAGGCGGTGAACGTGGACGGCACCCGACATGTCCTCGATGCCGCCGAGCAGCTCGGGCTGGGTCGCGTAGTGGCGGTCAGCACTGGGACGTTCTTCGACACGGCCGGCGGTCTCGACCGCGAGGACGCTCCGGTATCGAAAGAGCCGAGCTCGGATCCCTACACCGTCACCAAGATGGCGGCCTTTCAGGATGCCATGGCCCGCGCCGCTGCCGGACAGGACGTGGTCAGCACCCACCCGGGGGCCATCTTCGGACCGTCGCCGGTGACCAGCAACGCACTCGGGACGACCAGCTTCAACCGGGTGTTGATCTCGGCTCTTCGCGGGCGCCTCACCCGGTATCTCACCTTTCCCGTCAGTTGGGTCTACAGCGATGATGTCGCCCGGGGTTGCATCCTGGCCCTGGATCGCGGCGTCTCCGGCGAGCGCTACATGCTCGATGGCCGCCCCGAGGATGTGGTGAGCATCGCTCAAGCGAGCAGCCGAATCTGCGAACTGGCCGGACTGGACCACCGGGTCGAGGAAGTGCCCCCGTCCGACGATCCTGAGCTGGCCAAGATCTTCGGTCCCACCCTCTTGGCGATCGCCGCCAAGGCGGCATCAGATCGGCCACCGCGTCGTCGGCTGGCCGATTCGAAGACCCACAAGCGTCTTGGCTATGACCCCATCACCTTGGACGAGGGTCTCCGAAACACAACCGAGTGGCTGCGAAATATCGGCAAGATCAGCTGAGTCAGGCCCGGAGGGCCGCCCCAACTGCCCCGGCGCGCCAAGATCGTCGAATTCGGTCCGGTTATCAGAAGGCTCTCGGGGGTTAGCAAGTCGTCGAGTCCGGCGAGTCGCCCGGTCCGATTTCGGGATCTTCGACGATCCCCTCGGAGGTGGACCGAAGTATGGCGCCGAAATGCACGACGTACCACTCCCCTCGCCACGAGATTAGGGAGGCGATGCCGAATGAGCGGATCTGCCCGTTCTCTTGATAGACGACGCGCGAGTTGGCGACCTCGTAGTACCCGACGCTGTTATCGCACACTCGGGGCGGGATCCAATGGCCGTACTGCTCGGGGACGTCGACGGAGACCAGGCTGGCGGTTCCCACGTTCAGGCCGAGTAGGGCGTGGGCGACGCCCAGGTCGGCGGAGAAGTCGGCCAGTAACCTGCTGGTGTAGTCGGAGGCCGGGTCGGCGATGGTCTTGAGCTGGAGGTAGGCACTCTCGGGGAAGAAGGCCGGACGTGCCGCCGTCGGCGAGCCGGAGACCACTCCCTGCCACAATGCGGCCATCTCGGCCTGGAACTGCGGGGAGGTCGACTCCGGGAAGGCGGCGGTCTGGGGCAAGCTCCCGGGATCGCTCGTCGTGGTCGGCGTCAGGGTGGTCGGCGTCTGGGTGGTCGGAGGATTCGTCGTCGTTGCCACACCGCTGGTGGGCGTCGGGCGTGGCGCCCGGCCGCCGGCGGTCCCATCCGCCGCCGCGCGTCCCGTCGGGCCCGAGGTGAGCACGGCGGCAGCTGCAGCCCCGCCGGCGACGACGCACGCGGCAGCCACGGCCCCCAAAAGGGCGGTCCGACGAGACCGGCGACGGCTGTGGCGGCCGCCTCGGCGGACCCTGGGACTGAGCGGAGACACCGGCGGTGAGGCAGTCATGGGACGGCCGCCATGGTAGGAGGCGCGGGCCCGACAGCGGGCGGCCGCCGCAGCTGCACGGGTCGGTACCTCGGGTCTGTCCCCCGGCGGGCCAATGCTCAGCCCTCGCTCCCGTCGTCGTCGACGGTCGAAGCAGTCGGCGGTTCTGGCGAAGCCTTTCCCGGCCGCACCCGACCCTATCGAGGGACTTGGTCTCGATAGGGTCGATCAAGCACACCGCGCCGAACCCACTGAGCGCCGGTCACCCAGGCGCAGACGCCCGGCCCTCGTCTGCGGCTCGCCCCAGACTCGGCATCACATTGAACGCGGCGTGCGGCTCGGAACTAAGACGAGAACTAAGACGAGATGTCCAGGGTCAGGCTCGGGAGCGGTTTGCCCTTCTGCGTCAAGTCGAAGGTGATCGTCGATGTCCCGGGTTCGACGGATGTGACCCGGAGCGGCGTCGTCGAGTGGCCATCGACCACCCTCAACGTCCCTGACGTCGGCGACACGGTGACCCCGACCGAGGGCGAGGCGCGCCACGAGACCAGCTCCACCGCCCTCGAACCCACTGGCCGGGATCCCTCCTGGACACCGAGCTGGAAGGCGGCAGAACCTCCCACCGGCACGCTGACCGATCCACCGGGGGCAGTGAAGGGCACGGCCGGGGCCCCCCGCTGGGAGAAGGAGGGAGGAGCGGCCGAGGGTGACGCCCCCCATGCCGGATCGGGCGCATTGCCCAAGTCGATCGAGAGGTCCGCTCCTGCCGAGAGCGCGGTGGAAGGCAGCCATGGTTTGTCCCAGGGGGAAGACCCGGCGGCCCCGGTGGCGAGACGGGCACCCTCGATGTAGGTGTCTGGCGCATGGGAAGTGGTGATGGTGAGCGTCTGGCCGTTTCCCTCTCGGATGTTCACCTCAGGAAAGAGGGGGCTGGTCATGGCCAAGCTGGCTTCTCCTGGGGTTTCGGGATAGAGGCCGAGAGCAGCCCAGACAAACCACGAGGAGAGGGCGCCGAGATCGTCCTCTCCGGGCTCGGCTACCGGGCCCAGGGGGTACAGCTGAGTCATGATCCGGCGCACAACCGCCTGGGTTTCGAAAGGCGCCCCGGCGTAGTCGTACTCGAAGGGGATCCATTCCCCAGGCTCGTTGCCCGCCCAGTCAAAGGGCTTGAACCGGCTCGCATTGAGCTGGGTGAAGAAGGTATCGAGCTTGGCCACAGCCGCCTGGTCCCCTCCCATCAGCCCGAAGAGCCCGGCCAGATCCTGGGGGACGGCCCAGGTGTACTGGATGGCGTTGCCCTCCTCGAAGCCTTGCTGGGCCACCCCTTGAGCTTGGTCGGCGGGGCTCGCCAGTTGGAAGGCCGGCCCGGCCGGGAAGCTCCCGTCCGCCTGGCGAGCAGCCAGGTAACCGGTTGCCGGGTTGAACAGGTTCTGCCAGTTCTGGGCCCTCTGGGCGAAGACCGCCGCCACGGCGTGCTCGCCGGCCACCCGCGCCAGTTGGGCAATCGAGAAGTCGTCGATCGAGTACTCGAGGGTCTCCGAGCCGCCGTCGGTATATGGATAGGAAGTGATGTCGTAGGTGAGGGCAGGCACCCAGCCCTGTGACAGGTACTCCGCGAGGTTCTGTCGCTCGGCAAATCCGCTCTCCGGCACGGTGGCTCCGTGCACCATCGCCTGGAGTGCCTGTTTCAGGTCGAACCCGCGTGCACCGAAGGCGTAGGCGTCGGCGATGATCGGATCGGCGGAGTCACCGTCCCACTGGCTGGCGTCATTGTTGGCGATGACCCACTTGGGCAGGAAGCCTCCAGTCGTCTGGTCCGCGTCGTTCAGAAGCGATTGGACCATCTGGGAGGTGGGCCCCGGTAGCAGGACGGCCAAGAGCGGAACTTCGGATCGGTAGATGTCAGCCTCCGAGATATTGGTGTACTGAACGTGACCCGGGGCCAGCACGTGCACCCGGTGATCGAACCCCATGTACCGACCGTCCTCGTCGCTGAACACCGAGGGAAACAGCAGAGAGTGATAGAGGGCCGTGTAGAAAGTCCGCTGGTCGGTCTCCGAGCCACCATGCACGCCGACCCGGTCCAACAGGCCGTTCCACTCCCCCGTGGCCGCACGCGAGATCTCCGAGAAGCTCCATCCTGGATCCTCGGCCATGAGGTTGGCGGTGGCTCCGGCCCCCGAGACGAACGAGATGCCCACTTTGACCATGATGTTTTGGACACCGGAATGGCCCGGCTTCTGGAAGCTCACCCAAGCCCCGCAGGACGTGCTGGCCGTTCCGGTACAGGCCTCCCTGGCGCCGACGGCGCCGTTCTGCCAGGTGCCGCTGGAGGCAAACGGTTCGGAGAACTGAGCGGCGAAGTGCAGGGTGTAATCGCCCGGGATCCCACAGAAATTCCCACTGGTGACCGAGCCCACCAGGCCGTCAGTCCCGACGATCTGCACCTGAGAGCTGCTGGAACCGTTGGCAGAGTCACTGACCTTGAAAAGGAGACCATTGGCGAGCGTGGTGCCCACTCCCCGGACGCGTTGTGGCAAGGCCGGGAATTCGAAGGCACCGAGGGCGGTCCGCGTGGTGGCGGTGAGTTTCACTCCGATGCCTTGGTTGTCCCCCGATCCCAGGTCCACGCGGTAGTTGCCCGCGGAGGAATGCTCGCTCGTGTGCGAGAACGGCTGGACGGCGGTGTCGGGGTCAGACGGAACTGGGCCGGTGAGCGGAAGGATGGGGATGTCCCCGTAGATTGCGCATCCCGGGCCCGAGAGATGGGTGAGACTGAAGCCGGAGATCTCAGAATCTGCGTAGTCGTATCCGGAACCCGTCGCCACCTGGCGATCCGGGGAAGTGTCCGGGCTGAACTGGACCATGCCCAGGGGAACAGAAGCCCCGGGGTACTCGCTCACGTTGCCCGGAGCCACCGTACCGATCCCCGTCCCGGCTTCGGGGTTCACCAGAGCGGCCGGTCCTCCCGAAGGAGATCCGAGAGGGAGGTCGATGGGCGACCCGGGCGCCCCTCCAGCGGAGATCACCACTGTGGCCGCTCCTACCGGGTCCGGGTGGAGAACGAGCGCTCCGAGCGCCACTGCCGTGGCCACTGCGAACCGGACCGCGGCAACTCTCAGCCGCCAGGTGGGCGCCTTCGGCATGCGAGCACCCTACCGAAGATGGCGATTTACCCACCTTCTCTGTCGTTCGAGCAAGCTATTCGGCCGGATTCATCCTTCGGAACCGTTGCGGGCGGCATTCGATCGGATCACCGTGAGATCGCCTGGTGACACCCGAGGCATCCCACGGTCAGCCGAGAGATAGGTACCGACGTCGTCCGCTGAACTGGGTCTTCCGAAGTAGTAGCCCTGGATGACATAGCAACCGATCTGGGACAGAACTTCAACTTGGGCCAATGTCTCTGCCCCTTCGGCGATCACGTCGAGATCCAGAGCGTCGGCGATCCCGATGATCGACCGAACCAGAGCCACGGCCTGGCGATCGTCGTCAAGGGGCTCGACGAAACTGCGGTCGATCTTCAAGATGTCGATGGGGAAATCCCGCAAGTAGGCAAGCGACGAATAGCCGGTCCCGAAATCGTCTATGGCGATTCTGATCCCGAGCTCCTTGAGCTCGGCGAGCTGTTGGAGCACGAACGGCGAATCCACCAGCAGTAACCGTTCGGTGATCTCGAGGACGAGCGCGTCTCCTCGAAGGTCGCCTTGGGCCAAGGCCTCCTTCACCTCGGCGACCAAGTCGGTATCGAAGAGCTGGCGGGCGGAAAGGTTGACGGCCATCGTCAGCCGAAGGCCGGGGTCCACTGGCTGCCACAGGCGTGCCTGGCGACAGGCCATCTTCAAGATCCAGTTGCCGAGGGGAACGATGAGTCCGATGTCCTCGCAGGCGCCGATGAAGTCGTCTGCCGCCAACATCCCACGCTGAGGATGTCGCCACCGCATGAGCGCCTCGAACCCCACGATCTGACGGGTTTCAGCATGCACAGTCGGCTGGTAGTGCACCTCAAACTGATCCTCATCGAGGGCAATTCGTAGCTCTGTCTCCAGCTGAAGACGAGCGGCCACCCGCTCCTGCATATCTGCTTCAAAGACCGACACTCGGCTCTTGCCGGCCGACTTCGCCTCGTACATCGCCACGTCGGCGTCACGGATGGCGTCTTGTGCCGATCCGCAGCCCGCAAGATCGACGATCCCGACACTGGCGGTCACGCCCACCCGGCCCCGAGTCAACTCGATCGGCTCCGCCGTGGCCCGGATGAGGCGTTCTCCGATCTTGACGGCGTCGGGAAGGGTACAGCGGTGCGCATAGACAGCGAACTCGTCCCCCCCTAGTCGAGCGACGAGATCCTCGTGCCCGGTGACAGTCCGGATCCGGTCCGCCACCACCACCAGAAGTTCGTCACCAACCGCATGGCCAAATGCGTCGTTGATGGCCTTGAAGCCGTCGAGGTCCACGAGCAGCAATGCGGAGCGCCGGTCCTGGTGGTCAGACAAGGAGCGGTCGATGCGATCCGACATCAACAGGCGGCTGGCCAATCCGGTGAGGATATCGGTACTCGCTCGGGCAATCAGATCTCCCGTTCGCGCCCGGCTCTTCACGGCGCGGGCAGCCAGGACCTCGCCGATCAGCAGCCAGATCGCCATGGCAATCGGGAGCCGAATCTCGACGTGGGCGGTCTGTCCCTGCTGGCAATAGAGCCAGCTCGGTGCGACCAGGACCGCGAACGCCGATGATGTCCATCTCGGTTGGGTGATCCCGATATAGATGAAGGCCAGGGTGAAGAAGCCGGTGTAGTTGGCGGCGATGCCGTTCGTGGTGGCAGCAAGCGCGATCATCGAGCCCAACAAGAGGAGCGGAAAGACCATGAGCAGCTGAATCGGCAGCCGTCGCCAGGGAAGCAGGACCAATAGGCCGTCGACCAGCACGGCGGCGACGATGACCTCGACGATCGAGCTGACCGCCTCGTGGGGTGAGTGGAAGACCCAAGCAGTGCTCGACACAACAATGGCGAACACTCCGACCAAGGCGGCGCCCATCCCCACGTCCTGGCGGCTTGGCGACTGCCGCCGGAATGGGGAAGGCCACCCAGGTCCCACACGCGCCCATCGACACAAGGTGTCCAGTCCTGAAGTCCGAGTTCCCAGGATCTCCCGGCGCGAACACGAGGTCGGCGACGATGGCCGGAATATCGGGCTTTGGGATCCGGCGCCAGCGACGGGGGGTCTTAGCTGGAGGCACATCACAAACAGTGGTTTAGCAAGCACTCCAAGTGGTATATCAACCGCTGTGGGCAGGCACGAGGCAGTACTGGCCGATTCCGATGTCAGCACAACCTCACACCGAATTCCCAGGCCATTAGTAATTTTTCTAGGCGGAACCGTCGGGGCCTTCCTGGTTCTGATGATCCTGACGGCCTTGGCGCGTCCCGCCGGAGCCGTTTCCGTGCCGTCGGGATCTTCCGTCGGTTCGGTTCCGCCCATCGCCGCGGCGACCGCCCGAATTCCCGCGCCTACCGTCCCGTCCGTGTCCGTGCCCGCCGGAGCGGTCCCGGGTGCCGTGCCGGCCGCGGCCGCCCCGACCGCCGTCAACCCAGCCGCATCGCATGGCCTGGCCCCGCTGGTCGCTCGGACGCTCACGGCCGTCCAGGAGGCGGCGGCCCCTGTCACCGCCTTGGCCGGCCTGCGGGCCATCCCACTCTTGGGCGCTCCTCCGATCAACCCTCCAGCAGCCAACGAGAAGCCATCGGTTGTCGTGCGACCACGGCCACCCTCGGAGTCTCAGGGACCGACCAGCTCGATGGGCACGCGCAACAGAGCGTGGACGGCGGCCCCTGGACCCGGACGGGCCTTACCATCTCCATCGCCGCAGCCGCACGCACCGAAGCCCCTACCAGAAGCTCCCTACCCGTCTCCAAATTCTCTCCTCGCCGCGAACGACGCCAATGGCGACGCTCCCTCAGGTCAGGGTGGTACTCCCTTCGGGTCGCTGCCCCCTCCGAGCGAGTACCTATGGGTGCTCGCCGTGGGCGGAGTAGTGCTCATCCGCGGTCGAAGACCACCACTCCTTCTTGACGCGAGGTACTCCCCTCCTGGTTAGTCGTTCCTGTTGAGATACCGGCGGCCGAAGCCGCTGTCACCAGGAATCAACCTCTAATCAACAAGGAGATCTTCATATGTTTACCTCTACCAAACGCTGTCCTCGTGAGCGGCGCGATCGCATGCGGCATAGCCCTGCTCGGGTTGGCTGGGGCCGAAGGGCCGTCGACCAGCGCTCCGGCCCTGGCCAGCGTGTGCCAAGTCCCGGTACCCGCCTCCCCACAGGCGCAGTCGGCCGCAGGAACCTCGGTGAACGGCACGACACCAGCCGCCGACACCAACGGTACAGCGTCGGCATCGACGAGCGCCGGGCCAACGAATGGCACCGGCACCGCCAACGGCACGGAGCCCTCAGGTTCACCGGTGATCAACACCAACGTTCCGGTGGACACCACCGGCAGCGGCAACCCGAGTGGAAGCTCGGCCGGAGCGGGGACGCTGGTCAACACCAACGCCCCGGTCGAAGCTCAGAGCCCTTCGGGCATTGGAACCTCGGGGTCCCCGTTGGTCAATACCAACGCTCCGGTGGACACCACCGGCACCGGCAACCCGAGTGGAAGCTCGGCCGGATCGGGGACGCTGGTCAACACCAACGCCCCGGTCGAAGCTCAGAGCCCTTCGGGCATTGGAACCTCGGGGTCCCCGTTGGTCAATACCAACGCTCCGGTGGACACCACCGGCAGCGGCAACCCGAGTGGAAGCTCGGCCGGATCGGGGACGCTGGTCAACACCAACGCCCCGGTCGAAGCTCACAGCCCTTCGGGCATTGGAACCTCGGGGTCCCCGTTGGTCAATACCAACGCGCCCATCCAGGGAACGAGCCCGCTCAACTAGGAGTCGGCCGGACTGCCTAGCCCTACGGGCAATCTGGACCTGGTGCACGCCCTGCCTCTGGCAACAGAGCAGGGCGTGCACCCCTATTCCGCCGAAGACGGCACCTGGCGAAGTCCGCAGGCCCTTGGTACGTCCTAGCGTTTGCTGTCGGGATCTGTCAGTGGGGTTCGTCGTGCCAGATCCACCACTCGTACGGCGGGGTCTGTGGGTAGCCCTCCGGCGAGTCCTCCCACTCCTCCTGGCGTCCGAGGGCGGTCAAGTCCAGGTAGCTCCAGGTACTCCCAAGCGTCTCGTCGCCCCGGTTGTTGACGAAGTAGGTGCGGAACACGTTGTCGCCGTCGCGGATGAACGCGTTCGTGCCATGCCACTTGTCGACACCGAAGTCGGCGTCGAAGCTGTCCGTCATGCTGTACCACGGCATCTCCCAGCCCATCCGCGCCTTCACCTGCGCGATGGCTGTCTGCGGCGCGCGCGAGGCGAACACGAGAGTGGTGTCGCGGTCGTTGAGGTGGGCGACGTGGGCCACCTGGTCGGCCACCATTGAGCAGCCGATGCAGGCGTGCTCCGGCCAGCCTGACACGTCCGGGTCGAAGAACGGGCGGTAGACGATGAGCTAACGCCGGCCGTCGAACAGGTCGAGCAGGCTCGCCTTCCCCTCGGGCCCGTCGAACTCGTAGCCCTTCACGATGGGCAGCCACGGCATCCGCCGACGCTCGGCGGCCAGCCCGTCACGAGCGCGTGTCAACTCTTTCTCCCTTACCAGTAGTTGCTGGCGCGCAGCCTCCCACTCGTCGGACGACACAATCCGGGATCTCTTCATGACGCACTCCTCTCGAATGTCGATTGCCGGAATGCCCTGGCTTGGTTGCTGGTCGTGCTGTCAACGATGGCCTCCGGATTCCGAGGATCGCTCACTCCAGGGTGTCTGACCTGCAACCCAAGGTAGCATATCTGGGCCAGACATGCAACCTTTCATTGCATATCTGTGGAGCTCGAGCCGCGCCTCAACCGACGCTGATCTGTAGGCGACGACCCCATATGCAGGCCCACGGGACGAGCTTCAGCCCTGTGGCTCAAACACTCAGCTGAGCTCACCAACGCCGTCCTCAAAAACGCATTCGGGGAGTGCTCGATGCCCATTTCAAAAGTCATCAAATCGACCGGCGGGTGCATCAATCGGAACGCCGGTCCGTTCGGTCTACCCGGCCCTTGGTTGGGACTTACGAAGAACGTCGTACCATCGGGTGATGGTTGATGTTGAACCCACTCCAAGTGCTCGGGCTCCGATCGTGGAGGCCGACCCCAGCGACCCGCGTTTCCCTGCGTTCTCTCCGGATGTGCTCGACGAGCTCTCCGAGTTCGGAGAGCAAGAAGAGCTGGCGGCGGGAGATGTCCTCTATCGCGCCGGAGAGGCCCGGTGGGATTTCTACGTTCTGATGGAAGGAGCGGTCGAGGTCGTCCGAGATGACGAATCCCAGCAGCTCGTGGTCTCCTACGGGGCCGGACAGTTCATCGGCGAACTGGGGCTGCTCACTGGACAGCGCACCTACCTGACGGCCCGGGCTACTCGGAAGGGAACGGTCTTAGTCATTCGTCACGAAGCGTTTCGTCGACTGATGGCGACCAAACCGGCTATTTCGGACACCATCTTCAGAGCTCTGATCGGTCGGAGAGAGGCGCTGCGATCTACCTCAGCAGCCGAAGCTGTACAGATCATCGGTTCGCGGTTCTCACCCGAGGCCCTTGCCCTGCGGACATTCGCCGCTCGGAACCGTCTGGCGCATACCTGGGTCGACCTCGAGGAGGCAGACGATGTCGGGGTGCTGTTGGCGAGCAAAGGTCTGAGCGCCGGGGACTCGCCGGTCGTGATCACTCCGACCGGTGTCCTTCGCCACCCGACACCCGGACAGTTCGCCGAGCAGCTTGGGCTCACATATCGTCCCACCCCTGGCCGGATCTTCGACCTCGTGGTGGTCGGCGTTGGGCCGGCGGGCCTCGCGGCCTCGGTGTATGGAGCTTCGGAGGGTCTTGACACGGTCTCGCTTGACGCCGTGGGCCCGGGCGGGCAAGCCGGTTCCAGCTCGCGCATCGAAAACTACGTTGGCTTTCCCAACGGGATCTCGGGGGGCGACCTTGCAGCCAGCACGGCTGTCCAGGCCCAGCGGATGGGAGCGTGGCTGGTCAGTCCCTGTGAAGTGTCGGGCCTACGGGTCGAACAGGGTTTCCATATTCTTTCGTTAATAGACCAAAGCGAAGTCCCGGCGCGGGCTGTGATCATCGCCACCGGGGCTCGGTATCAGCGCTTGGCCATCTCCGACCTAGAGCGGTTCGAGGGCAACGGGGTCTACTACGCCGCAACCGACCTAGAGGCGCGATCGTGCAGCGGTTCGGATGTCGTGGTCGTGGGGGGTGGAAATTCGGCCGGGCAGGCGGCGCTCTACCTCAGTCAGGGCGGCAGCCGGGTCTCGATCGTCATCCGCCGATCGAACCTCTCGGTCACCATGTCGGCGTATCTCATCGATCGAATCGCCGCTGATACGAACATCGAGGTTCTAGCCGACACCGAGGTCCGCGCACTCCACGGTGACTCCCACCTGGAGTCTGTGGTCATTGAACACACGCCAACAGGACGAAGCCAAACAAAGGAATGCGTCGCGCTCTTCTGCTTCATCGGCGCTCGGCCGGCCACATCGTGGCTCGATGGCACGGTGGCATTGGACAAGAAAGGGTTCGCTCTCACCGATCGATCCCTTCTCCTTGACACCGTTCGCGCCCCGGTCTTCGCCGGGAGAGAGCCGCTGCCCTTCGAGACCTCCGCGCCGGGAGTATTTGCGGCCGGCGATGTGCGGCAGGGATCCATGAAGAGGGTGGCCGCCGCCGTCGGAGAGGGATCGAGCGCTGTGCGTTCGGTTCATGACTATCTCGCCGTGAGTGCCTGGTAACTCTTGTCATGACCGGCCGGCCGCGACAGTGAGGTCCTCCCCCATTCAGCTGTTGCTGGTGGCCCCGCCGGGGGCGGGGAAAGGGACCCAGGCAAAGAAGTTGGCCGCTCGCTACGCAATAGTCCACATTTCAAGCGGCGAATTGTTGCGCAAGGAAGTAAGCGGCGGCACAAAGATCGGTCGGATTGCTGCCGACTACCTGAAGCGCGGCGACCTCGTACCCGACGAGCTGGTACTCGAGATGTTGGCCGGGCCTGTCCTCCAAGCGGCTACTAGCGGCGGCTATATCCTCGACGGCTTCCCAAGGACAGTGCGTCAGGCCGAAGAGGCGTTCCGGCTGGCCCAGCAGTTCGAAGAGATTGAGCTGCAGGCCGTGATCCATCTGGCGGTCAGACGCGGGAAATCGATCCGACGGCTCGTGGGCCGCGCCCGAGGCGAGAGCCGGAGCGACGACACAGAAGCCGTCATAGCGCACCGCCTCGAGGTGTTCGACGCCGAGACTCAGCCGCTCCTCGAGCTTTACCGACAGAGGAGACTGATCGTTGACATTGACGGTGAGCAGTCCGTGGAGAAAGTGTTCTCGGACATCGAGGCTGTCGTGGACGGCTTACTTTCCGGGCGAAGCGCCACAGGCGTCGAAGCCCGGTCGGACTGATCGTGTGAAGTCTCGACACTCGCTGCCGCTTCAGAAGCTGCCGAACACGCACCTTGGGCCGGAGGCACCAATGAAAGGTGCGGTAGGAGGTCGGACGGTGGGGCTGGTCTACAATCGGAATACCGGTTCCGAGACGGTTTTGCCCTGGGAGGTTTATGTGGCTGAGAGTGAGAAACTCAACGCACACCATCGGGCGACGGTGAAGAAGATCTTCCAACACCCGGTGAGCCACAACCTGCAGTGGCATGACGTCTTGTCTCTATTGGAAAGCGTGGCGACGGTCACCGAGGGGCACGACGGTCGCTATAGGGTGACTCTCGGAGCCGAGACCGAAACGCTGGATGCTCCTCGACATGATGTCGATGAGCAAATGGTGATCGACCTCCGACGGATGCTGAAAGGGGCAGGTATCACCTCGGAATAGGTCCAGTGTGCCGGATCCCGGTTTGTGTGGCAGCCCCGGTCGAGCTGCTGTGACTCTGAGGAGGGCGCCGGGTTCGACCCCGTTCATCGGCCATGATGGCGCCGGCTCTCCTCGGTGCCCAACTCCCCGAGTGCGCACCACCGCCCACAAGTGCTCTACTTCCAGTCAAGGCCATCAACAGTTATAAGGAGTGAAAAAGCAACATCGGAGAAAACCAGCAACGGTGAATTCGACAGGTTCTCCAACCAGTTGACCATCTCCGGTTCAGGACTCGACGGCGGTGCCACCGACCGAACGCCGCATGGCGGCGTGGAGCCGGTTGGGGGTGAGGACGCCGAGATAGCGGTCGTCGTCGTCGACCACCGGGATCCAGCGCACATCGTGCTGGAGCATCTCGCCCAAGGCGGCGCGCAACGTCGTGCCCAGCGGAACCTGGGCGGCGAACTTCTCGATGTGGCGGTCCGACCGGACCGTCGTTCCCGGGTTCGAGCGAGACCCAGCCGACCAGCCGGCCGTCGTCGTCGACCACCACTGCCGTCTTGGCCTCGGAATCCTGGCACCGCGACCGAACCTCTTCCATGGTGGCGGTCGGGGCGACAACCGGCGGATCGGCCAGGTCGTCGAGCTTCGATCCTGACCACGGCCAGGCGCCGCACGCCTCGGTCGGCCCCCACGAAGTCCGCCACGAACGGGGTCTCCGGGCGGCCGAGGATCTCGGCCGGCGTGTCGTACTGCTCGAGGACGCCGCCCCTTGGAGAGCACGGCGATGCGGTCGCCGAGCTTGGCCGCCTCTTCGATGTCGTGGGTGACGAAGACGATCGACTTCTTGAGCTCCTTCTGCAGATCGAGGAACTGGTTCTGCAGGCGTTGGCGGGTCACCGGGTCCACCGCGGCGAAGGGCTCGTCCATGAGGAGGACGGGGGGATCGGCGCCGAGGGCCCGGGCCACCCCGACCCGTTGGCGCTCGCCTCCGGAGAGCTCGTGGGGAAAGCGCCGGCCGTAGCTCTTGGGATCGAGACCGACGAGCTCGAGCAACTCGTTGACGCGACGCTCGACCCGGGGGGCGTCCCAACCGAGCAGGCGGGGAACGACGGCCACGTTGTCGAAGACGCGCCGATGCGGGAAGAGCCCGCCTTGCTGGATGACGTAGCCGATGCCCCGGCGCATCAGCACCGGGTCCTTGGTCAGCACGTTCTCGCCGGCGATGAGGATGCGTCCCGAGGTCGGCTCGATGAGCCGGTTGATCATCCGCAAGGTGGTGGTCTTGCCACAGCCGGACGGGCCGACCAGAACGGCCAGCTCTCCGTCACCGATCTCGAGGCTGAGGTCGGCGACGGCCACGTTGCCGTCGCCGTAGCTCTTGGAGACCTCCTCCAGGGTGATCATCGATCTCCACGTTAGCGATCGGTCTGGGATCCCGGCTGGATCCCAAGCCGGAGCACGCCGGCCACGGTCAGCCGGAGCTCACGGGCGACCGCCGTTCAGAGTCGCGTCGGATGGGAGCGGCACAGCCCTTCTTCCAGTGGAGCTACGTCTCGAGCCAGTGGAGCCAGATCAGCTCCGATCTGCTCCAGCACATCTCGCTCAGTCTGCTGGCGCTCGCCATCGGGCTGGCCATGTCGCTGCCTCTGGCCCTGTTGGCGTGGCGCTATCGGATCCTGCGGTTCCCGGTCGTCGGCGTCGCCAGCGCGCTCTACATCATCCCGTCGCTGGCGCTCTTCGCCATCCTCGGGCCCATCACCGGCTACGTGGCGTCGTATCCGACGGCCGAGATCGCCCTCGTCGGCTACACGCTGCTCATTCTCATCTGGAACACCGTGGCCGGACTCGACGCCGTGCCCGCCGACACCCGGGAGGCGGCCACCGCCATGGGCTACTCGCCGACGCTCGGCGCTCGTGCGGGTCGACCTGCCCCTGGCGCTGCCGTACGTGTTCGCCGGACTGCGGGTCGCCGCGGCCACGGTCATCGGCCTCGTGACGGTGACGGCGCTGATCGGGCTCGGGCGGCCTGGGCCAGCAGATCACCTACGGCTTCAACATCGGCTTCTACACCCCGATCATCGTCGGGCTCGTGTTGTCCGTCGTCCTCGCCGCCGTCTGTCGATCTGATCCTCGTCGGGGCTGCAGCGGCTGGCGGTCCCCTGGTCCCGTTCGGCCCGACGGGCCCGGGCGATCTGACATGGAGGTCTGGGACCACTTCCGGCATTTCGTGGCCAGCGTGGTCGGCTGGTTCACGACGTCGGCCAACTGGACGGGCTCGACCGGCATCCCCGAGCTGTTCTGGCGCCAGGCCGAGCTGTCGCTGGCGGTGGTCGTCGGGGCGATCGTGATCGGCGGGGGGATCGGCCTCGTGCTCGGCCACACCGGTCGCGGCGGGCTGGTGGCGGTGAACGCCGCCAATGCCGCTCGGGCCGTACCCAGCCTGGCCCTGCTGACCCTGTTCGCCATCGTGCCGTGGATATCGCTGCGATGGGGCGGCTTCCTGGCCGCCTTCCTGGCTCTCGTGGTTCTGGCCATTCCCCCGATCCTGACCAACACCTACGTGGGCATGCGCGAGGTCGACGCCGAGGTGCGCGACGCGGCCAAGGCCATGGGCCTGACCGGTGGTCAGGTGCTGCGGACGTGTCGAGCTGCCTCTCGCCGTTCCGTTCCTCATGGCCGGGGTCCGCACGGCGTCGATCGAGGTGGTGGCCACCTCCACCCTGGCCGCCTACGTGAGCTACACCGACCTCGGGACGCCGGTCATCTCCGGTCTCAATACCAACGACACGGTCGAGGCCTTCGCCGGGGCGCTGCTGGTCGCGCTGCTGGCCGCGGTGGTGGCGCTGGGCCTCGGGGTCCTGCAGCGGGCCCTCACGCCACTGCCGCTGCGCCGCCGGACGCCGGGCGGCCCCGGGGGTGGCCGCACGGCCCGAGGTCCTGTGGCCTAATGCGACAACGACCTTGACCAAAACGATCGGATTCAATAGTTAGTTGCACTACGGTCCTCCGCAGCCGTGGTGTCCGGCGACGAGCCCGCGGATCGGTTCACGCCACCCCAACAGGAAGGTCTCCCGATGTCGCTCGACGCCCACTGATCGACCGCCGCCGCCCTGGTCGCCACCGCTGTCCTCTGGCCGCCTGCGGCAGCAGCGGCGGAGCAGCCGGGCCTCGGCCACGAAGCCGACCATCACCATCGGCGCCACGAACTTCGAGGAGCAGGAGATCGTGGCCAACCTCTACGGCGACGTGCTCTCCCACGCCGGCTACACGGTGAAGGTGGAGCCCGCTCTCGGCACCCGGGCCGTCGTCGTGCCCGCCATCGAGCACGGCCAGATCGACCTCGAGCCCGACTACGCCGCCTCGCTGCTCGGCTACCTCCACGGCGGCAATCCCCAGCCGGCCGGCGACCAGATCGCCACCGCCATCGCCGCCGACAAGACGGCCCTGTCGTCCTTCGGGCGTCACCGTGCTGCCCGCCTCGAAGGCGCTCGACACCAACGTCTTCGCCGTGACCAAGGCGACGGCCAGCCAAGGACCACCTGACCACCATCTCGAGCCTGGCGCCCTACGCCTCGAAGATGACCCTGGGCGGTCCGCCCGAGTGCCCGACCTTCGCCGGGTGCGAGCCCGGGCTCAAGTCAAGGTCTACGGACTGAACTTCGCCAGCTTCAAGTCCCTCGACGAAGCGGGACCGCTCAGCGTGGCCGCCCTCAAGAACGGCGAGGTCCAGGTGGTCGAGCTGTTCTCGAGTGACGGCAACGTCGTGAGCAACAACTTCGTGGCCCTGACCGACAACAAGCACCTCGAAGGGGCCGACTACATCGTCCCGGTCATCCGCAAGTCGGTGGACACCGCCGCGGTGGCAGCCGCCCTGCAACTGGATGACCAAGCTGACGACCGACGCCATCTCCAAGCTCAACCTCGACGTCACCGCCAACAAGGAGCAGCCGGCGGCCGTGGCCGAGACGTGGCTGAAGTCCGACGGCCTGATCTGAGGAATTTCGACGTCGGCGGGACGCGAAGAAATGGCGCACCTCCGCGGATGAGGCGGTACCGTCGATTGATCCGAGCTACCTCCCGAGCCCAGCGCAACTCGGCTGCCGTCGTCAGTCCAGCGATGTCCTCGGATCAGATTGTTCGATCCTGCGCTCCACCCACCAGGAGAACGAGCCCCTATAGCGCTCTTGCAGGTCAGAACGTGCCCAGTCCTTACCCGTGATCGTCCGCCGACAACTCGCTGATCCGCAGCGGCACTCCATCACATCATCGGAGTCGTCGAAGAAGGCATAGTCGATCGTGAGCTCCTCCCCCGGCGAGATGTCGCGCATGGCCACCAGGACGACGTTGCCGGCCATCCCGACGTTGGGATCGCAAGAGTGATTTACCAACATCATCACAGCCTCGTACTCGTCTTCGCTCAGGGCAGCCAAGAACAGATCACCGGCTAGCCGGAACTCAGAGTTGCGGATCGAAATTTGGAAGGCTCTCCACAGTCGCCTGATCGACGATGTGGCCGCCCTTGACTGCTACTACTTCTCCGGCGGCGATGGACTCGAGGGCGTGCACGCCTCGGCCTTCGATAAGGCTCGGGACGCATTTCCTGGCCTTGGGGGTGATCCACGACGCCACCGTCGGCCTCATAGTGGACTCATCAGCCACGGCCAAGACGGTAACTCGCAATGTCCCGACTGTCATGCCGGATACTGCTCCGGCTCTGCACGACGGGGTCGGTTCAAGTCCGATCAGTGGACCGTCCAGGGAGAGTTGCCAAAAAAATGCTGAATGACAGTTTCGATTCACCGTGATCCGCCCCTGTCATCCGCCCGATCGCGCACGGATCGCTGTCCGAAGCCGCCGCCAGTTCTACTGGCCTCGTGGCCGCTCGGCCCCGTTGTAGGTCCTTCTCGGCACCACAGGCCGGGTGCTCTCGCTGTCGATCAGAGGACAATGGGAATCGGAAGCTAGGACCGGAGGTTGTGTGGCCGCTCTTACGTGCTCGGTGGCGTGGCCGTACACCCGACGCAGGGCCCCAACCCGTTGAAGTAGGCCGGGATGCTCGACGAGTCCGTAGGGGGGTTGGTCGGCAGGAGGACGGGCGGGCGTGGCGACTGGGTGAAGTCGAAGTCCTTGTCCATGTTGCCCAGGATCGTGGCGTTCTCCCGGACATCGGGCCTGGGGTCGGGCCGACTGTCCGTCTTCGGGTTGAGCCTGGACCCGCCTAAGAAGTCGTCCTCGATGAACTTGAGGTACGCGTCGCTCGAGAGCGTCTGCTGGTCGACGTAACCCTGCTTGGCGTAGGGCGAGATCACCATCGCCGGGACCCGCAGCCCATAGCCGTTTTGATCGACCGGGGGCGGCACGGCGTGGTCGTAGAAGCCGCCCCAATCGTCCCATTGCAAGAAAATGGCGGTCGAGTCCCAGTCGGGGCTCTTCATAGCGGCATTGATGACGGCGGTGACATAGGCCTGGCCCTGGTGCACGCTGGCAGGCGGGTGCTCGCTGTCCGCTTGGGAAGGAGTGACCCACATCACCGATGGGAGCGTCCCGGCCTTGGCTTCGGCGAAGTAATTGTTCAAGGGCTGAATGTTGCGGACCTGATGGTCCTTCTGGACATCTTCGAAAATGGGCAGAGGATTCCAGATGCCCGGAGTCAGGTAGCTCTGCGCCACGGGCGGGCAACTCAGGGCGCCGTCATTCTCGCAGTCGGGCTGGTCGCCCGTTTGCACGTAGTAGGCCCATGAGACGTGCTTGTTGTAGAGGAGCCAGGTGATATCCGTCCAGGCGTTGGTGACGTCAGCGGTGCCCTTGTCGATGGCTTGGTCTACGTACTTCTGCATCTGGGCGGGCGTGTAGGGGCCCTGGATCTCGTTCACACAGCTGGACGGCGCCGGGCTCGAGCATCTGGCGGACCAGCCAGACACCAGGTACAGGTGATCGGGGAGCGACCACGATTTCACGGGTTCGAACATGTGGTCGTCGAGCACGAAATCTTGGGCATAGTTCCAGTAGTTCGGGATCTCCGCCGCTGTGTGGTAGCCCATGACGTCCGGGGTGGCCGAATTCGAACAGGCCGGATCAGTCGTATTGAGACAGCCCTTCTTCGCTTTGCTCGCCTGTGTGATGAACCCGTCCATCTTGCCGCCGTTGACGTCGATCCGCGCACTGGGCTCGTTGTGGGGACCGCCGCCGTTGACGTCTGCCGTGTCGTGGTACGGCTTCTGGCATCCGCCCGTCGGCATGGGCACGCAGACGGACGGTTGCCCGTTCTGCATGGGGATGCCGTCGGCGCCGGGGAAGGTCCCGAAGTAGCTGTCGAAGGACCGGTTCTCCTGCTCGATGACGATGACGTGCTTGATCTTGTGGATGCCGGTCGGGACGATGTAGTGGCCAGTCGGGCCGCCGCTCACATTCTCAGCAGGGGAGGCTGACTGCGATGGCGCGTTGCTGCAGGCGCTGAACGCCACCGCCAGGACGGCGACGGTGCCGGAGACAATTGCCCGCGGCCCGTCGCCGATGGGCACCTGAACGGGACTCTGTTCCTCGTCTCATTGTTCTCTTCCTTTCGACGAACCGGTGAGGTGGAGAGCTTCGGGCTTCGACGATGCGACCCAGGCCGTGCCATCGGCGGGGTAGAAGTTGGAGTCGTAGCCCCCGTAGTAGAGGCGCCCGTCACCGAACGGTGAGGGTGTGATGGTTCGAATGGAGACGAATGCCTGAGCAGATCGGATCGGCTTGCTCACCTCACCTGAAAGTGCAAAATCCGGCCCGCTCAAACAGCGCAGGGAGTACGAAGGAGTCCTGGCGTCGGTACGGATGGCGAAACACGCGGCTGCGTCGAACGTTGCTATGCCATAAGCGGTGGGTCCGCACGCACGCGCTGGAGGACAATCTCCTAGGTACGCGTGTTCGACGCCGAAGAGCTGTCGGTCGACGCCGTCAATCTTGACGGTCGCGAAGTTGTTGTAAGCCGCGATGACGTAGTCGATGGACCCCTTGCCCGTGGGGGGAACCGTCGTGCCCTGGGTGGCCAGCATTTGTCTGAGAGCGCGGAGCTGGAGCGAACTCCAGGATGGGGGTCAGACCTCGTAGACCATGACCCGGGCTCGCCGTTGGGGGATCGTCGAGCTGGCGCTCGGGCAAGTGGTCGATCCGGTAGACGTTCCCGTTTCCCTCGGTGGAGAGCAACAGCGATGGAGAACCAAGGTGGGTGATGCAGGTCAAGCCCCGCAGACCACTGTTGGACATTCCCACCGGTGGCTCTTGGTAGAGCAGTACCCAGCGGGCGACTCCCGGTGGAAGGTCACCGTCGTTTCGACGGTACAGTTTCGTGTTGATCGTTACGTAGATGGATCCGACACAGTTGGCAAAGCCGGTGACTTTCTGCGTTGGCACCCCGGGCGGGCCCGGTTTCTCGGACAGCTCCGGCGTGGGACCGAAGACCAGCGTGTACCTGGTCTTTGACCACGTGCCCTGGAGGATCCCCGTCGGCTCGATCCCGGCGTAAACGGCCCACACCCCGCGGGACTCGTGGGCGCCGAATGAGCGGACGTCGAACACGTTGGAGGGGACGGGGACGGAATCCTGGGAACTGAACGCCTTTGCCCCGTCGAGGAGCCACTGGATCTCTGATCGCCCGTCGATCACCGCGTGGGTAATCAGCAATGAATGGCCCGGCCCAAGGCCCTGGTCGCTCGGGACCTCGAAGGAGTCCAGTGCCTCGGACACGCGAAGGCCCTGGGTCTGCTCGAATACCGTCCACGGGCGGCGCGGAGAGTCCTTCACCAGGATCTGCCCTGCGGGCGACGGGCCTGGGTACTCCCACTGATCAGTCGAAACAAAGAGGCGCCCATCCTGCGCGACGAGTGCGTCGGTTTCGGTGTCGTGCGCCACCGGGGACCCCTGGTTCGTGGTCAGCGGCTGGAGCGCGGCGGGCACCGCGTATGGCCCGATGGTCCCGCTCGCGGTTGTCCCGTCAACGGACGGTGCGGCCGAGCCCACCAGGGGCCATCCTGTCACCAACATCGCCATGCCCACGACGCAAAGTGTCCCGCGCCCGGTCGGGCCCTGCGCCCGAATTCGTGCGTCGGGTCCTCGGTTGCCGCGTGATCGTGGCGGACGGGGCAGCAGAGCGCTACCTCGATCTTCTCGATCGAATACGCACCCTTCGTTTCCCGTCCTCCCTCATCTCGCTCGGCTAACGCTTGACCGACTCATACTGTCACTGGACCGTCCAGGACTGGCGACGTCGCTCCGACGCACCGTCAGGCGTCCCGGCGGATCAACAGCACGCCACCGGCGATCAGGATGACGGCGGCATAGCGAGCCAAGCAGGGCGAAGCTGAGCCACGGACCGAACGGATCGGCGCCGTGATAGTGAACACTCATCATCCGGGTCCCGATGTCGGCCGGCAAGAACCGGTCAACGTCGTTGGCGAACGACGACGGCAGCACATCGGCGATGATCGGGAGGATGAAGAGCAAACCGACGAAAGTGCTGATCGCTGCCGCGGTGTGACGGACGATCGTGGCCAACCCGAGAGCCAGCAGCCCGAGCGCGGTGAGGTAGAGACCGGCGCTGACGACCGCCCGCACTGCGGTCGGGTCCGACAGCGAAGCTGTAGGCGTCTTACCCGAAAGAATGTGCTGTCCCAGGAGGAAGGCGGCGAAGGAGACGATCTCGCCGACCACGAAGGCCACCACGGCAAAGAGGACCACCTTGGCCACGAGGACCACCGGGCGCCGGGGAACGGCGGAGAAGGTGGCGCGGATCGTGCCCGTGCTGTACTCGGCGCTCACCACCAGCACGCCCAGGACTCCGATGGCCAACTGGGCGAAGAGCATCCCGGCAAGACTGGAACGGGTGGGATCGAAGGCCAAACGGGCGGCCAGCGAGCGGGTGGAGAACCGGGCCGCCTGGGCGGAAGTCACGAGTGCACCGATGCCCACCCCCGCCACGGCGGTGATCACGAGGGTCCAGATAGTCGAGCGGACGCTCCTGAGCTTGGTCCACTCCGACGAGAGGACGCCGCCCAGCCCGTAGTGACCGGAGGGCGGCCCCTCCAGGCCGCCCAACGCAGAGGCCGCGGTGGTCATGCTCGTTCCTCCGTAGCATTTGGCGAGGGCTTGACACGGTTGCCCCCGAACTCGACATCGGCTTCGGTGGACTCCACAAAGGCCTCCTCGAGCGACGCCGCTTGGGGCGCCAGCTCGTGGAGCATGATCGAGTGCTGCCAGGCGATCTCGCCGATGGCGTCTTGGCTCATCCCCCGCACCGACATGGAGCAGTCCTCCTCGGGGGAGACTGACGCGCCGGCTTCCTCCAAGGCTCGACGCAGCTCGTCAAGGTGTGGCGAGCGAACCCGGATGTAGCCCCGCGAGTAACGGGCGGTGAACTCGGTCACCGGCATCTCGGCGATGAGCCGCCCCCTGCCGATGACCACCAGCTGGTCGGCGGTCTGGGCCATCTCGCTCATTAGGTGGCTGGAGACGAAGACAGATCTTCCTTCGACGGCCAGGCGGCGCAGGAGCTGGCGAACCCAGCGGATGCCGTCGGTGTCGAGCCCGTTGACCGGCTCGTCGAACATCAGCACCCCGGGGTCGCCCAGTAGAGCGGCGGCGATGCCCAGACGCTGGCTCATGCCGAGGGAGAATTGGCCGACCCGCTGCCCGGCCACTGACGAAAGACCGACCAGGCCGAGCACCTCATCGACACGCCGACGGGGGATGCGGTTGGTCTTGGCCAACATCCAGAGGTGGGCGTCGGCGCTCCTGCCCGGGTGGATAGCCTTGGCTTCGAGGAGGGCCCCCACTTCGCGCAGCGGCCAGGCCAGGTCATGATAGGAACGGCCGTTGACGCTGACCGATCCGGCGTTGGGTCGATCCAGCCCCATGATCATCCGCATGGTCGTCGATTTGCCTGCCCCGTTGGGTCCGAGGAAGCCGGTGACCTGACCAGGTTTGACGTCGAAACTGAGCCCGTCGACGGCCACCTTCTCCCCGAATCGCTTGGTCACTTCCGTAGCCCGGATGGTGTTCGCCGTTCCTCGGAACGCCGACGGTGCAGTGGGCCAGTTCGGTCGGCACCACAGCGAGAGGCCCCGGCGACCACGGCCCAGCACCGCCAATCGCCGGAACAGCGCCAGCGTGGATCGGGGCGGCAGTCCCGGACGGCCGGCGTGCCCGGGAACGTCGAACCAGCATGACGACGCCGACAATCGACCACCGCCACGATGACCACGAGGATGAGGATCCTCAGGCCGTGATGGCCGTGCGAGCCTCCGAGGAGGTGCGAGCCCCCGAGCGCGAGCAAGACGACCGCCCATCACGAACGCCGGGTACTGCTCTCGAGAGCCTGCCACGTTCTGGGCGGTCGACGAGACCTGCGTCAGGTGGATGCCCACGCTGACCGGTTTGGTGGCGATGGTGGTGCCGCTCCCCGTCCCGAGCTGCCCGCTCTTGTTGTCTCCCCAGGCCCACAGCCGGCCCGAGCGGTCGATGGCGTAGCTGGCGTAGCCGCCGGAGCTGACCTTGACGAAGGTCACCCCCTTGGGCACGTCGACGCGCACGGGAACGTCAGAGCTGACCCTCGTGCCGTCGCCGAGCTGACCCCGGTCGTTGTTGCCCCAGGCCCACACCGAGCCGTTGGCCAGGATGGCGACGGTCTGGCCGTTCTTGGGTCCGCTGCCGCCCTGGAACACCTGTCGCACGGCTGCAGGCAGCGTGACCTGCACGGGGACGGCACTGTCGGCGGTGGTGCCGTTGCCGAGCTGACCGGCGGCGTTGTAGCCCCAGTTGTAGTACGCGCCATTGCTGAGGAGCGCCCCAGAACCCTCCCACGAGGAGGTGAGCGCGGTCACTCGCGCCGCGCTCGGCAGGCCGACGACGGGGACCGGGGTGGAGCTGCTCGTGGTGGAGCCGGTGCCGAGGACGCCGTACTCGCCCGCGCCGCAGGCGTAGACCTTGCCCCCCGAGTAAAAGAGCGAGTGCGTCCGCGCACCGGTGGCCAGGGTGACGTCGCTCAGCGGGAGCTCACTCGGACGGAGCTCCGTGAGACCGGAGAGGCACAGGTCGCCGATAGGCGTTGAGGCCCCACCCCCAGACGTGGCCCTGCGAGTCGATGGCCAACGCGCCGTCGAAGGGCATGGGGTTCGCCAACGAGACGATCCTGACACCGGCGGGAAACTCGACCTTGACCGCCCGGGTGGAGTAGGCGGGGTGCTCTCCGTTGCCGAGCTCGCCGTAGCTGGCCACCCCCCAGGCCCACACCGCGCCGCTCGAGGTCAGCGCGTAGCCGTCGGAGTTGGACGTGGCGATCTGCACGACCTGACCGCTGATTCCGAGCGACAGGAGTCGGCCGTATCGAGCTGCAGCTGGCGGATGGCTCCCCGGTTCCCGACCACCCCGAACCTAGTAGACGACGGTGGTGGAGGGCGGTGGGGAACTAGCCGTGCCGGAGCCACAAGCGGTCAGCACCAGAGCCGAGACGAACACCAGAGCCGGAGCACACAGGCGCCACTGGCGTTTGGTGGTGGCGAGCCGCATGTTCGAAGTATCGGGCGAGAGACGCCAACTGTCAACCCAGTTTACAGTTTGCTAACATCTCTCTGGTGACTTCCGACGTGCCTCCTTCGGATGCCGACGCCGGAGCCGACGAATTCGAGCTCGGCCGTCATCGGTCGGCCTCGGACCGGCTCTTCGTCGCGCTTGGCTTGGCTATCAGCTTCGAACTTGACACCGCCATGGCCGATGCCGGGTTCGGGGAGCGAAGATTTCCCGATGGGCGGGTGCTCCGGTTGTGTTCGGGTCAGGCCGGATCAACGATCTCAGCCATCGGACGCGAGCTCGGCATCACCCGCCAGGGCGCCAGCAAGGTGGTCGCGCACCTACGCGATCGTGGCTACGTCGCGGTCGCCGATTCGGCGACCAGCAGGAGGGAAAAGTCGGTCATCCTCACATCCCGCGGGATCGACTACCTGCGAGGCGCAGCGAGCGGCGGCTCGGGCGATCGAGGACGAGTTGAAGGCCGCACTTGGAGAGGAGGGCTTCTCCGGCCTGTCCACCTTGCTCGACGCACTCGACCACGGTGAGCAGACACCGATGCGCACGTACCTGCGACGCTCAACGCGTACCTAGGCGACGGGGGTTGGTGAAGACTCGGGTGGGATTCGCACGAGTTCAGGCGATCCATCAGTGGCTCGAGGAACCTTGGGTGCACCGAAATACTCATCCGACGATGTCACGCAACAAGCAGTACTCGTGAATATACCGCCGAGCCCTGCATTTCGACCCAACACTCCGGCGACATACAGGTTTATCGCTCGCTCTCACCCTTGGAGCGGAACTTACGCCTAGCTCACGCAAGTCCACACACGCGGAGGATGACACAAACCTGAGGTAGACCTGGGCATGGACTCTCTCCAACCAATACCTGTGCCCTCCAACCATACTCCGGAGGGTGGCGTGTTGATCGGCGACGGAAAGGCCCGGCGGCGGCTCATCCTGTTCGAAGACCCGCAATGCCCTTATTGCCGACAGTTCGAGGAAACCTCCGGGAGACCTCCTGCGCCGCGAGGTAGGAAAGGGGGAAGTGGCGGTCGAGTACCGGATGCGGTGTTTTCTTGGCGACGAATCGGTACGGGCGGACAACGCCTTGGCACTTGGCGCAGAGTTCGGTCGGTTCGATGAGCTACGCCGCGAGCTGTTCGCAAACCAACCCGCCGAGAACAGCGGTGGATTCACGGTCGCTGACCTTACCGACCTGGGCCGTCGAGCTGGCCTGACCAGCTCGGAATACGTGACCGGTGTGAGAGAAGGGCGATACGAGGCGTGGGCAGTTGCGATCGACCAATCGTTCCAGAAGCAGGATCCACACGGTACTCCAGCGGCTCTGCTCGACGGGCGGGAAGTGAATCCGCAATCACTATTCGACCCCGAAGCGCTTCAAACGTTGCTGCGCCGATGAACGCGACCGCTGGGCTCTTTGTAGTCCGATCCCCCAAACGCAGTGAATGTCCGAGGTGGTACTCAACGAGTGTGCGAGCTGAGTTTGCCCCGGCTCGAAAGACTTGACGTTCGAAAGGTTTGTGCCCTCTGGCCCGTCGTCCAAGCCGTCGGTTCGAGACATGGCGCAACGAGACGAACTACCGAGGCTTGCCCGTGTCCACCCATCTTTGAAGGAGATCGACCTGTCCGGCCGGCCAGGCTCCGTCGCAAGGCATCGTGCCAGCGCGAAGTCGTTCCACAATCGCACTGGCGTGTGCGCTCACGTCATCGTACGACCACAGATCGAAATGGACCTGCATCGACTCCCGGTCTCGCGAACGAAACAGTGGCTTTATGTGCTCCTCAAAGCTCACCTGTTCGGGCGCGGCGGGAACTTCCGTCATGAGCGCACCTGACCTCTACTCACGTGCCAACCATTGCGCTCGGTCATTCGACCCGACCGTGGGTCAGACAAACGGCGCGAACGACGGGACATTTGGCAATCGGCATCATGCCGATGACGAGATGGGCACGATCTTTCGTTGATGGCGATCTTGCTGGTGTCAATCTGATCCGTACGACTCCTCACTATCGGATTTTTCGGGGTGGAGGTAATCGCGATATCTTCGAACCGCTCTGGACTCCTCCGCACCCTGCTTGGCCTGGTCCAATCTTGATTCAGGCCTATGGTTCAACTCCGCTTAGTGGCGTTCAACGCAGGCTTCCCGAGGGGCCAACGGGCATTTAGCCATTGCCAGCGTCAGGTGGCAACGCGGAGTTCCGAGACCGGTCGCGCCGTTTGGTCCTCGTGGACGTTCGCGCCAGCCTGGTTGCCGCCGCCTGTCGAAGCGAGAAGGTCTGCTCAGGCCGAAGTGGACTGCGATCCGAGACCCAGGGGACGAGTGGAGCTTCGACAAACCGGGCAAGATTGAGCAACACAGTGTCATAGTTGACGCGCCAACCTGAAAACGCTCGTCCATGCCTGCTCCCGATCCGGCTTGAGACCAATGCCGGCCTCGGCCATCTGGTCACAGGCTGAATCAAATTCAGCCCGAGCGATAGAGATGGGGTCGTCAGGCGACGGATCGGGGTCATAAGGAATCCCGAAGCTGGAGGCGATCCAACGCAGCGAGAGGTACCCGGCTCGTATGGTCAGCTGGGCATCGGGATCGTTCTGGTGCTCGATGGTAGATACCCACAAGCTGGCACCGTCGAGAAGGACTCCCGCCGAGTTGACCCACGACTGGTTGGAGTGCGGTGAACGGAAGACGGCGAGAATCGGGTAGGAGCTGTGGGTCTCCTCCACATCCACGAACCACGATTCCCACGTTCTCCACAGCTCTGTCAGTCGATAGTTGACGTCTTCGATGCGGTGGTAGCGAATGAGCATCGAGGTTGCGCTTGGTGGAGATCCCGCACGCACTGCGAGAAGGCTTACACCGTTCTCACGCCGGGAAAAGGACTGATAGATGCTCGGCAGATAGGTGATCAACAAGGTAAGCAACACCAGCCCCAGTCCGGCCTCGCTGTAGGTCAGCAGTTGGGTGGCCAGATGTGCCGTTGCCGAGGTACCGATGGTGGTGACCGACGATCCCGACAATTTCGACGGCCCGTTTGAACGAAGACGTCTCGATGCCCAAGAACATCAGCGAGTAACCGATGACAATCAGACCCATCCACGTCGCCAGCTCGGCAATCAATGTCGCCGGGCCAAAGAAGGCCATGATCCGATCCCGACGCTCATAGTCCGCGGCATGCCGTAAAAACACTCGGAAGATCAGTCGCATAGAAACGACCACGAGAGTAACGAGCCGGTTCTGCACCGCCCGGGGCAGGACCGTCGACTTAATGGCGGACGCCATCGCGACGGCCACCATGGCGACGCCGACGACGAAGAGTACGACATCGATTGCTTTCCCCATCAGCTGGCCAACCCGTTCGCGGATGCCATTTGGTCACATGACATTTCTCCACTTCTCAGAGCTCGCGTATCATCGGCCATGCCGTCGAAGTCCATCAGCTCATCTTGCCCTCTTCATACAGCTTGCCCGAGTGGACTGCCCGGCTGCCGTGGCGGAGGCCTTGGTTACAGCAACGATCTCGCCAAAGGCGCCGATGTTGTGGTCGTGAGACAGCCGGGTCAGGCGGGCCTGGCGAGATACTTGTGGACGGCACGCAGCGACCCCTCTCCAACCGCCGCAGCCACCCGCTTATTGGATCCCAGCCGTACACCGCCGACGCCAATGCTCCTGGCGCGGAGGGTTGGAAGCGGCGAGGTCTCTGCCGGCCAAGGGGTACCAAGCAAGGATTCAGTAGGATGCGATCGATCGGCAGAGGAACCCTTCTCGTCCAGCGAGACGGTGCCATTCAGCCATGACGTGCCAGGTTCTGCGTCGATGAAACAGAAGAGCCCAACGCATTCTTTGTCGTGGCGATGCTCGACGGCGTGTTCGAGGACCACACCTTACCGGCGCTGTCCAGTTCAAGAGACCCGATTCCGACTGACGCCCGTCGACTGAAGGTCCCTTCTTCGACATTCCAGTCGGTGGACCCTTAGTTGACCTCAGACGTGTCGATGCGCGACAGGATTCGGTCTGCGTCGCGGCCTAGCCTCCGTAGTCGCTCGGGCGACAAAACGTCGATGACGAGCGACCGGACATGTGCGACGTGGTTGGGAGCTGCCTCGGCGAGGGCCCGAAACCCGTCTCGGTGAGAATTGCATTGGTGAACCGCCCGTCGGTCCGATCCGGCTCACGGCGCACCAACCCCCGCTCCTCGAGGCGCTTCACCACGCGTGACAACCGCGACAAGGATGCGTTGGTGACCTCCGCGAGCGAGCTCATCCGCCTCGTCCGCTCCCGGCTCTCTGACAGCATGGCCAAAACCTGGTACTCCACCATGCCGAGCCTGGAGTCGCGTTGCAGCTGTTGGTCGATTGACCAGGGAAGCCAGGTCATCAACCGCACCACTGAAAGCCAGGAGTCGAGCTCCTCGGGGGTCAGCCACTTCACCTCCGGCTCGTCGGAGTCCATTCGGCCTGATCCGGTCACTTGTCGAATAGTAGTCAACAACTCACAGTGTCAAGTGACATCGGAACACCCGGCCCACGCCGACACACGCTAGTTCGCCATCCAACACAAATCTCTTGCTAAAGATACGGCCTTTTACTTGACACAGCAAGTCATTAGCCCTAGTCTTTAGTTGATGTTGCAAGTGATAGAGACCGGAGCTCACACCACGAGGGCTCGCTTCGTAGCCGACCAGGCCGGCCATGATCGCAACTCCCCCCGCTCGAATCTCGAGCGTTGCGCCGACCGAGACAGGAGGCAATCAACATGAAAGTCGCACTCACCGGAGCAACGGGGTTCGTCGGATCTCACATACTCGCCGAGCTGCAGGCTCACGGGCACGAGGTGACCGCGCTTGTGCGCGACAACGCTCAATCCCGTGCGGTCGCCGACCGAGGCGCTACCCCGGCCATCGTTGACCTCTACGATCGACCGGCCGTCGTCAAGGCCTTCAGCGCCGCGGACGGCGCCATCCACACCGCAAGTCCCGGAGACGCCACCAGCGCGGACCTGGACTCCGCCGTGGTCGACGCGGCGATCGAAGCATTCGATGGTACTGGCAAGCCCTATCTCCACATCAGCGGCGTGTGGATCTACGGCACCAACACCGCGATCACCGAAGACTCGCCGTTCGACGCGCCGGCGATGGTGTCGTGGAAGAAGCCGATCGAGCAGCGAGTGCTGGAGGCAGGCGGCATGCGAGGCGTCGTGATCGCGTCCAGCGTGGCCTACGGTGACGGCGGAGGAGGGATCCCCGGACTGCTCCTCGGATCTCCCCGCGACCCCGCCGGCAACTTGATCATGCTCGGCACCGGTGAGCAGCACTGGTCGACCGTCCACGTCGCCGACCTGGCGAATTTCTTCCGACAGGTGTTGGAAGACGACTCCGCCAAGGGCTACTACGTCGTCGGGAACGGTCTGAATACCACCGTGGCTGAACTGACCGAGGCCGCTGCCGTCGCTACCGGCGCCTCCGGGGCCGTCCCCGGCTCAGATGAGGAGGCACGCGCCAGACTCGGCGACTACTTCGCCGAGGTCCTGCTGCTCGATCAAGGCACGGCCGCGACCCGGGCACGATCTGAACTCGGCTGGCTCCCCACCCATCCGGGGCTCGTGGACGAGTTCCGCCACGGCAGTTACCAGAGCTAGACCTTCCTCCTCCGGTTCTGTCGTGGAGTTAGGGTTGCCAGCTGTTAGTCGGGCGATGGCCACTGAGTACCTAGCGATCGCCGACCACGGCCTCGTCTGGCGCTGATCAACCCGGCGTAGGAACCTCGACCGTGCCTTGGGTTGAGCTCGGTGGGGTCCCGATTGATCGATTCCCGCGACAACCTTGCGACGGGAGGCTCTCTCCAGAGAGGATCTCCTCCCCCTTGCGCCGCCGCCCCATTTCGAAGTAGGATACTCAGTATTCTACTACGAAGAGGGGACCTATGAGCATCCGTCATGCCCTGTTGGCCCTGCTCAGCGAGGGTCCCAAGTACGGCCTGCAGCTGCGCCAGGAATTCGAGGCCCGCACCGGCGAAGTGTGGCCGCTCAACGTCGGGCAGGTGTACACGACCCTCCAGCGCTTGGAGCGCGACGGGCTGGTGGAGTCCGACGACGCCGCCGACGAGGGCCCCCAGAATGGATTCCACATCACCGAGGGCGGCGAAGCCGAGCTGGCCAAGTGGCTGCGCACCCCGCCCGACTTCTCCTCGCCGCCCCGGGACGAGCTGGTCATCAAGGTCCTCGTCGCCCTCGGTCTGCCGGGGGTCGACGTGCACGAGGTGGTGCAGGTGCACCGTCGCTACCTGGTCGAGCTCATGCAGCGGTGGACTCGCCTGAAGGAGGACGAGTCCCGCCTCGATCTCAATTTCGCCCTGGTCGTCGATGCCGAGCTCTTCCGGCTCGACTCGCTGATCAGGTGGCTGGACACGGCCGACGGCCGTCTGAAGCGAGCAGCTGCGGGCGTGGATGCGCCGGCACCGCAGTCGTTCCCCCTCCCCAAGGCCCGGCGCAAGCTAGGAGCCCCTCAATGAGCTACCTCGAACTACGCGACATCTCCAAGGTCTACGGCGAAGGCGCCGCAGAGGTGCACGCCCTCCAGCACGTCGATCTCTTCGTCGACGCCGGGTCTCTGGTGGCCGTCATGGGCGCCAGTGGCTCGGGCAAGAGCACGCTATTGACCATCGCCGGCAGCCTCGAGGATCCCACCAGCGGTGAGGTCTACGTCGGCGGCCGGCCGCTGTCCTCGCTGTCGCGCAACGGCAAGGCGCGCCTGCGCCGCCAGTCCATCGGCTACGTCTTCCAGGACTACAACCTGCTCGCCGGCCTCAGCGCGGTGGAGAACGTGTCCCTGCCGCTCGAGCTTGACGGCATCGCGGCCCGCAAGGCCCAGGCGGCCGCGCTCGAGTCGCTCGAGGATTTCGGGCTGAAGGACCGGGCATCGCACTACCCCGACCAGCTGTCGGGTGGCGAGCGCCAGCGGGTCGCCATCGCCCGGGCCGTGGTCGGCGGACGACAGTTGCTCCTGGCCGACGAGCCGTCCGGCGCGCTCGACTCGACCAACGCCGAATCCGTCATGCGTCTGATCCTCGCGGCCTGTCAACGCGGCATGGCGGCCGTCGTGGTGACCCACGACGCGCAGCTCGCCTCGTGGGCCGACCGCGTGGTGTTCCTGCGCGACGGCCGCGTCGTCGACCAGACGCACCCGGTCGAGAGCCCGGAAGCACTCCTCGCCGACCTCCCGAACCAATGAGCGTCGGCGTCCTCGAGGCTCCGGCCACCGGGTCGGCTCCCGAATCGACCACGGGCGGGGTCCCGGCCCGCCGGGCCATGATCCGCTGGGCCTGGCGCCTCTTCAGGCGCGAGTGGCGTCAACAGCTGCTCATCCTGCTTCTCGTCATCGTCGCCGTGGCCGCCGTCGTGGTCGGTGCGGCCGTCGCTACCAACACGCCGCCGCCCGCCAACTCCGGGTACGGCACGGCCGGCGACCTGGCCACCTTCACGAGCTCCGGGAAGCAATCGGATCTGAACTTGGCGGCAGCCCAGATCGCCGCGCTGCAGCACCGCTTCGGCACGGTCCAGGTCATCGAGAACGAGACATTCAACGTCCCCGGCAGCACCCAGACGTACCAACTTCGGTCCCAGGACCCACACGGCCCCTACGGCGGGCCGATGCTCCAGCTGCTCTCCGGGCACTACCCGACCGGGCCCAACCAGATCGCGCTCACCCCTGGGCTGGCGTCCGACCTGAACCTGAGGGTTGGTGACCCCTGGCCTCGAGGCGGCAAGACCGTCGTCGGCATGGTGCAGAACCCCCAGAGCTTGCTCGACGAATTCGCGCTGGTTCCCCCGGGGCAGGTGACGAATCCGACACAGGTGAACGTGCTCTTCGACGCACTGGGCGTGAACCCGGACCGTATCGGGCCCAACGTCTCGACGCCGGGCTCCCTGAACAGCAGCCAAATCGACCCCGAGACGATCGTGCTGGCGTTGGCGACCGTCGGTATGCTGCTCATCGCGCTCGTGTCAGTCGGCGGCTTCACGGTGCTGGCGCAGCGCCGACTGCGTGCCCTCGGGATGCTCGAGTCCATGGGCGCGACGGACCGCAACGTCCGGCTCGTGCTGCGGGCAAACGGCGTGATCGTCGGGGTGGTGGGCGCCATAGTGGGCTTCGCGCTGGGCCTCGTGGCTTGGTTGGCCTACCGCCCGCACAACGAGCAGAGCGCGCACCACCTCATCCCGATGTTCGCGCTCCCGTGGACTGTGATCGTGGTGGCGATGGTCCTCGCCGCCGTCGCCACCTTCGTCGCCGCCGGCCACCCGGCTCGCGCCATCACGCGTGTCCCGGTCGTCAGCGCCCTGGCCGGGCGCCCCGCGCCGCCGCGCCAGATCCACCGTTCGTTCGTTCCCGGCGTGATCGCGCTCGTCATCGGGTTCTTCATGTTCTCCGCCTCGGGTGCGGCCGGGAACGGCGGCGGCGTGATTTGGCTGGTGCCCGGATTCGTGGCGCTGATCGTAGGGATCATCCTCGTGGCGCCGTTCTTCTTGGCCCTGCTGGCACGAGTAGGGGGGAAGGCACCGATCGCCGTCCGTTTGGCCCTGCGCGACCTCTCGCGGTACCGGGCCCGGTCCGGCTCGGCCCTCTCGGCCATCAGCGTCGGCGTGCTGATCGCTGTGGTCATCTGCGCCGTTGCCGTCGCCCGTTACAGTGACGTCTTCGACTACGCCGGGCCGAACCTGGCGTCAAACGAGCTGGCGGTGTGGAGTCCGAGCGGCAGTCATGGCAACGGGCCCAATGGGACGACGCTGCCGCCGAGCATCCAGTCGCAGGAGGCCAGCGTCCACTCCATCGCCTCCTCTGTCGGCGCTACGGGCGCCATCGAACTCGACAATCCCACGGCCAACCTCCAGAGCCCCAGCGCCTCGGGCCGTCAGTGGAACGGAGCCATCTACGTGGCGACGCCGGCGCTCCTGAGGGCCTACGGCATCAGCCCATCGTCCATTGCTTCCAACGTCGACATCCTCAGCTCGCGCCCCGGGGTCTCGGGTTCGGGCGTAGAGCTGACCTACGGAGGAGGAGGCGGGAAGGACGGCGGCTCGCCGGTCGGCCCGGGCCCGGGTGGCGGCGGGGGTCCTGGTCCAGGAAACACGAATTCTTGTCCAACCGGTTCATGTGTCGCCCACCCGGTCATTCAAGAAGAGAGCCAGCTGCCCACGGGCACGTCGGCACCGAACACGGTGATCACCGAGAGTGCGTTGCGCCGCCTGCACATCGCGAGCCAGAGCAGTCTCGTGGGCTGGATCCTTCAAGCGAACAGCCCGATCACCTCCGCCCAGATCATGAACGCCCAAACGGTGGCAGCCACTAGCGACCTGGGCATCGAGTCGAAGAACGACGAGCCGACCTCGGCCGAGATCGTGAACTGGGCCACCGTGTTCGGCATCGCGCTCGCACTCGGCATCCTTGCCATGAGCGTCGGGCTCATCCGGAGCGAGACGGCGAGCGAGTTGCGCACGCTGACCGCCACCGGCGCCAGCTCCCGCACCCGACGCAGCCTGACGGCCGTCACCGCCGGCGGCCTGGCCTTTCTCGGCGGGCTGCTCGGGACGGTGGCCGCCTACGTCGGGCTGGCCGGATGGTTCCACTCGAACTCGCTGGAAGGTGGCCTGTCGGACATCATCGATCACATCCCCTGGAACAACCTGTTCCTCATCGTGATTGCCATGCCGGTCGTCGCCACCATCATCGGCTGGGTGCTGGCGGGACGGGACCCGACGGGGATGTCCACTCGTCCGATGGAGTAGGCGACCGTGACCACCCGCAGCGATCCCCGCTCGGTGACGAGCGAGGCCTCGACGTCACGGGAGGGTGCGGTGGAACAAGGCCATCGGATACGGGCCCGATGGCTGGTCCACCTCTGGCTAATCGGGACCTTAGCCGGCTCGCTGGCCGCCTTGGTGTTGACCCGAGGGCTGACGGTGCATGTGGTGATCGGGCTGGCGTTCGTGGCCCTGGCGGGCATGCACGTGGCGCAACGCCGACACACCGTGACGCGGTTGCTCAGGAACCTGGGCAGTGCTCGCACATGGTTCAGGCGTCGTGGGCGGCTGGCGTGGTCGGACTTGGTCTTGTCCCTGGTGACCCTCAACGTCGTGGCATCGGGGACCTACGACCTGCTGTCGGGCAACAAGATGACGGTCCGCCTCCGCGATCTCGGGATCCCGCTCCCCGACATCGGGTGGCACTCGCTCTCGGCAATCGTGCTGCTTGCGTACCTGTGCGTCCACGTGGCGCGCCGCTGGGGCCGCCTCCGCGGTTCCGTAATCCGCTAACACGTGTTGGGCCGTCGCCACCATCGTCGGCCCCCTGCTGCCCGGGCGGGACCCGAAAGGGATGTCCAGCCCTTTGGGATGCCAGAAACCGGTTGAACCGGGTGAGCAGATCCCCTGCCACCAACGGGTCATTTGAGAACGCCCGGGCCATCGTTCCCCGACGCGACCATCTCCCTGAGACTGGGGGCTTGGTCCGTCCCTCTGCTACGTCGTAGTACGCCGCGTTCTGTCGCTCGTCATGTTCGGCTTCCGCTCGGAGGGACCGAAGGAGCTCGGGCTGGTGGTGCCCCGCCACGAACGGACCGTCGGCCGCCAGGTCGCCCGGCCAAAGTGCGCCGACGCCAACCGGGCATCTCTCTCGGCGGCCTCAAGGCTGGTACGGCGAAAACGGTGGTTGTCTTCGTCGTGACGCCCGAGACCCTGCGGCGCTAGCGCCGCAGGCTGGTCGCCAAGAGGTGGACCTCGGAATTGAAGGCGGTCCGCAAGGTGCGTCGGTCACGAGGCCTCCGCTGGGAACAATTTTGCCGCTTGGCTCTTTTGGTCCCAACTATATTCATCCAAGTCCGCCAACGTGAAAGGCTTGACAATTCGGATGAACTGGCTTGATGAACATCATCTTCAAGTAGGAGAGGTCGAGTTCGTTCTCGACATCAATCCTGCGGCTTTTGATTCAACGCGGTCAGAGTCCCATCGGTTCCCTTTAGTTAAACCCAAAGCGATGGTCGAGTTGTTCCTCGAACGAGTGCCGCATGATGGCGTCGATAACGTTGTGGATCTAGGAATCTTCAAAGGGGGAAGCACGGTTCTCTATAACGAGCTATTGAGCCCAAGGCGACTGGTGAGCATCGAGCTAAACCACAATCGGGTACCGGGACTAGACGAATATATAAGTCGGCACTCGTTGGAAGATGTCATTCATCTATACTACGGGACCAAACAACGAGATGGAGCCCGTCTTACCGCAATTTTCAACGAGGAGTTCGGAGACCGACAGATCGATCTGGTTGTCGATGATTGCTCTCACAGATACGAGCAGAGCAAGGCCTCCTTCAATGTTTTATTTCCACACGTTCGGCCTGGAGGGTTGTTCATCATAGAAGACTGGGGTTGGGCGCATTGGCCGGCGCCCAATTGGCAGGGGTCCACGAATCAGTACAGTGAAGAGCAGACATCCATGTCGAGATTGATTCTCGAGTTGGTCATGGTCACAGCGAGCAGGCCTGGTCTCGTCAGAAAGGTTGAAATCGATGGTGCCGCCGCTTACGTCACACGAGGGGATGAGGCTGTCTCCGCTGCAGGATTCGACATCGGCGAGAGCTATTTGACGGCTGGAAGAACAATCCTGAGCGATGCTGCACAAGACTCCGGAAGCACCGCAGCTCGGAACGACCGAGGCTGGCTTCGTCGTCTATCCCGGGGACTCCCTCGGGCGTGATCCACTTGTCTCGCCACCGAGTCCGATTCACTCTTCATGTATGCCCAATTCGGTTGACCGCCTATATCTGCGGCACCCCTGTTTTCCATCCGGTCGCGCACGGATGCCGTACGAAGCCGCGAAGGCAACGGAGTTCGTTCGAATCGAGCGTGGGCCACGTTCGGTAACCTCGGGACTTTGGGGACGGCGATCGACAGTGACCCCATGGTTCGGCGGTGATTGCGACCTTCGGATCATTGCCTGGTCGGGAAGGAGGCCAGCTGACCCGCCTTCACAGCACCTCGTGCGAAGAAACCGACTGGTTCCCGATCGATTAGACATCCCATGCCGCACGGACCCTCCGTTACAGCCGAATAGTTCGAGCTCTGACCATGGCCCGCGTGACCTTCTTCGGACGCAGCAAGTGATCTGGCCAAGTTAAGGTCGAAAGATGGATCGGGATGTGGTTACGGGGTACTGCTGGCCCCAATCAGTGGGCCCGGTCGGGCAGGTCGGCCTGCACATGTCGTCCTCGGCCGGGCGGCCGGTGCGCGTCGAGGTGGCACGGGTCGGCGCCCGACGGGAGGTTGTATTCAGTTCTGACACGGTCGCGGCAGATCAACACGAGACGCCGGAGGACGCTTCCTCAAAAGGGTGCGATTGGCCGATCGCTCTCACGCTGGACGTCGACCCGACGTGGCGTTCTGGATACTACGAGGTCGTCATGGAGATTGATGTCGGCGAGAAGGTTCGGCGCGACTACGCGTTCTTCGTAGTTCGTCCGCGTTTAGGCGAGCGCATCGTGATCGCGCTGGCGACCAATACGTGGCACGCCTACAACGACTTTGGCGGAACGAACCTGTACACCGGCGGCACCCACGTTGCCATGCAGCGGCCGATGTCGGCGGGCTACCTCTACAAGCCGCCGGGTAAAGGCCGTCGCGTGACGGGGACGGGTGCGCCCGATCCGCAGAACGCCGCACATGTCGGCTACGTCCAGATCAACCATCTGTCGGGCTACGCCGGGTCGGCGGGGTGGCCCGACTGGGAACTTCCGTTCATCGAGTGGGCCGAACGCGAAGGGTTCGAGATCGGTGTGTGCACCAATGCTGATCTCGAAGAACACCCCGAGGTGTTCGACGGCGCGAATCTGTATCTCTCCGTCGGCCACGATGAGTACTGGTCTCGCGGCATCCGCGACACGGTTGAAGCATTCATTGCAAACGGCGGTAATGCGGCGTTCTTCTCGGGCAACACGTCGTTGTGGCAGGTGCGCATCGAGGGTGACGATCGCGATGTGATGGTCGGGTACAAAGGCTTCTTCAAGAACGACCCGCTGATGGGAACCGCCAGCGAAGCCGAGGTGACGACGTTCTGGTCCGATGTGGTCGTCGGTCGTCCCGAGAACTACATGACCGGCGTCACGTTCACCCGCGGGGGCTATCACCGCATTGGTCGCAATGTGACCGCTGGCCTCGGTGGCTACACAGTGCACCGCGCCGGTCACTGGGTCTTCGACGGCACCGGACTTGGCTACGGCGACGTCCTTGGTGCGGGCCCGACCGTCGTCGGCTACGAGTGCGACGGATGCGTGTTCACCTACCGTGACGGGTTGCCGTACCCGACCGGTGAGGACGGCACGCCGTCGAGCTTCGAGATCCTCGGCACCTGCCCTACGCAGCACTTCACGCGCGACACCGCGCCTCGTCCACCCAAGCCGGGCGAGCCGAGCGAGTTGGAGTACATCGCATCACACGTGTTCGGGACGCGTGAGCCCGAAGCGATGGAACGCATTCGGTACGGCCACGCAGTGCTTGGTGCGTACACGAACAAGGCGGGCGCGACAGTGATGACGTCGGGGTCGACCGACTGGGCTCACGGGCTGGCAGGGCGAGACCCGCAGATTGAACAGATTACCCGGAACGTGCTGACGCACTTGGGGTAGAGCTGCGACATGGAACTCATGTGGCGTAGGTGCCGGCGCTTCCCGACGGGCCCGCTCTCAAGGTCCCTGGGACGTCGCCGACCTCGTCCACTGCCGTTACACGACTTCGTCTTCGATCGCCTGCCCAACTGGTGCTGGAGTGGCATCGCCATATCCGGCGGCATGGTGGTCATGGGGGTGGGCAGCACGGCATCGGGCACGCCGGGTGGCGTGGTCGCCTTCAGGCCGAAGTGGGCGCCAGGCCGCCGGTCCCCGCTGTCCTGACCGACCCACTCTGCCGCCCAGGGCGCCCTGTAAGAGAAGCCAACAGAGAGGGCAGGATTCGAACGTCCGGGCCGACCTACCGGATGGCGCTTCCGGGTACCGCCAGCGTCGCACCTCTTGTGCGATGCGGCATAAAGTGCTATCTATTTGATATCACTTTATATTGGGAATCGAGTTCTCCGGGAGAAATCATGAACCAGTCCGTCCAGCGTTACAGCGACCCCGAGGAGGCGCCGGTGGGCCACTCGGCACCCCGCGTCGAGATCCAAGAACGGCGAGCGTGGGCCATCAACGGCTGGCTCGGCGTCCTCACCGTCGCCGGTTGTGGTGTCGCCGCAGGCTTCCTTGCCGAGAGTTCAGCCAAGACCATCGCCATCGTGCCGGTCGTGGCGGCCGCCGTCATCTTGGCCTCGCTGGTCATCGTTCAGCCCGGTCAGACACGGGTCGTGCGGTTTTTCGGCAGCTACGTCGGCACCGTACGTCATACCGGCCTGTCGTGGATCGTGCCCCTCACCGACCGGCGGAACGTGAATATTCGGGTCAGGAACTTCGAGACGAACCACCTGAAGGTCAACGATGCCGAGGGGAATCCCGTAGAGATTGCCGCCATCGTCGTTTGGCAGGTTGCCGATACCTCCCGTGCTCTCTACGCCGTCGAGGATTATCTGAATTTCGTGCGGGTTCAGGCTGAGTCAGCTCTGCGGCATGTCGCGACCACGCACCCCTACGACGACCCCACAGAGGACGGCTTGTCCCTGCGCGGCTCGACCGACGTCGTTGCCGGCGAGCTGGCCGAGGAGGTGGCCCAGCGGGTCCGTATCGCTGGGATTGAGATCGTCGAGGTGCGCATCAGCCATCTTGCGTACGCCTCTGAGATCGCTCAAGCCATGCTGCGCAGACAGCAGGCTAACGCTGTCGTCGCCGCCCGCTCGCGTATCGTTGACGGGGCGGTCGGGATGGTTGAAATGGCACTCGCCCGGCTGAGTGAGCGAGGCATCGTCGATCTTGACGAGGAACGCAAGGCGGCGATGGTGAGCAATTTGATGGTCGTTCTTTGCGGTGACCAGCCAGCTTCGCCCATTGTCAACACCGGGACGCTCTACTCCTAATCCGTGAATGAACGCAAGCAGGTCCTCTTGCGAATTGACTCCACCGTCCGCGACGCCCTCGCCAAATGGGCAGCCGACGATTTCCGCAGCCTCAATGCCCACATCGAGATGCTTCTCCGACGAGCCCTCGATGATGCCGGGCGTATGCCGAAACGGGCTGGGCCCTTGCCCAAGCGGGGCCGACCACCCACTGGTTGACCCCGCTTGAACAAGGGCGATCGACTCGGTTGGACGACTCCTGGTGACTTCAGAATCCGATGGCTCCGCGAAGCAGCGGGACGGTGTCGCTCCCGGGGTGGGGTTCTGCGTTGAGGGTGAGAAGGCGGTTGATGGCTAGGCCGCCTGGGCAGGCCGTTGAGCCTTGGCGCGAGGGGGCTCATTTCGGATAAGTGATCTGCGACCAATGCTCCGCGAGCTCGTGGGTCCTGCGCCCCCGGCAGGAACGTGGCGCCTGCGGTCCAGCCCTTTCTGGGTGGAGACAATGACAATACGTTCGAACCGCTCTGAACCCCTCCGCACCCTGCTCGACCTGGTCTAACTCGTTTGAGCGGGCCAGTTCAAGTCCGCCTAGACCACGCCATCCGGAACCCCATCACCGCTTACCGGCGAATGGGCCAGGCCGCATCCAGTATCGGCACATATCGCCTGCGCCGGATGGTACGTGCCGGTGTCTGATCTCCCCTGTCCTGGCGGCTCTCCTGCTGAAGAGCCATAGTTCTGACGTGGCAAAAGCGCTCGATTGGGAAGCCCTACTTGTCGACGGCTACGAGCCCCTGAAGATCGCACAGCGGATCTTCCGTCGGCTTCCTCATGACCCTCGCTGCAAACTCTGCCAGAACCCTTTTGGCGGTTTCGGGGGCAAGGTGGTCGGACTCCTCGGCCGCAAGCCCTCCCGGAAGAGCCCGAACCTCTGCAAATACTGTTTCGATCATCTGCCCACCGGTGGCATTGAGATCGACATCGGGGTCGTGTTCGCCGACGTGCGTGGATCGACGACACTAGGTGAGCAGACAAACGCCTCGGCGTTCGCTGACCGCCTGAACAGGTTCTACGCCATCGTGACGAAGGTGCTGATTCACAACAATGGCATCGTGGACAAGCTCATCGGCGACGAAGTGATGGGCCTCTTCATCCCGGGCGTGGCCGGACCCGAGTACCGCCGCAAGGCCGCGGATCGCGGCGCTCGAACTGGCATCAGCGGTCACCGAGCTGCCTGTCGGCGTCGCTGCCAACGCGGGAGTCGCGTTCGTTGGCAATGTGGGATCTGGAACCGTGCTGGACTTCACCGCACTCGGTGATGCCGTTAACGTTGGTGCTCGGCTCCAGGCACACGCGGCGCCGGGCGAGGTCGTACTGGCGGCTTCTTTGTACCCACTAATCGAAGAAAGCCACCTCAGTGAGCCAGGTCCGACCAGGTGGCGGTTCGTGGCCGGGACCAGCCGGTCGAGGTTGTGATCTTGTCCCTCTCTGCGTAATCCCGACGAGCGCCATTGGCCGTCTGGGATTGCCGGGAAACCGCTCGGTGTTGCAGCTAATTGACGGTTCGAGTCCGCTGAGATTCGTACAAGCTATGGAATACCAACTCCACCCCTGAGCAGGCACGTCGCGCCAAATCGCAACAGGGGTCGGTGGACCCCAGAGGACGGTATTCAAACCACGCTGCACCAGGGGGAATCAGATGCCCGGACGTAACCGGCATGTGACGAGCCAAGATCGGATCGAGCGAGCCGTCGCCGTGTGCGCAACCGGCAGCTCCTGCGTCTCCATCGGGCAGGAGCTAGGGCATGGCCGACCATCGCCCGTCGGTGATGCGCAGTCGCGGTTGTCGCTCTGTGTCATGAAGAACGCCAGTCACGCGACCGAGTGCGTTTCGTGCCTCATGGGAAACCATGTGATCACTCTGGCCATGAACCGTCACGGTTTGACAAGCCACGCCAGGTTTCCCAGTAGACCTAAGTGGACGGGAGCGATCAGTTGGATACGACTGGGATGGCGAGTGCGTGCCGTCGCCTGTCCATCCAACTCGATCAGCGATGCCGCAAGGTTCTCGTCAAGAAGGTGGAGCGATGCCGTACCAGGGTCAACAAGGTGTTTCGGGGCAAGGTCAAGAGCCCACGCCAGCGCAACCTGGGCGGGTGTAAGACCGAGGGGGCCACCAGCCCCTTTGCACTCGCGGATCGTTGAGCACCGCGTGCGGATGGCCTCGGCCCGCTCGGAGGGAGAAGAAGGGTACGAGAGTTATGTCACTATAAGGCTCAGGCCACCGAGCCAAGCTCGCCCAGGAAACTGGTCAGACTGAGTCTGGGGTCAAGCTCGTTAGCGGTCGCTTCGCACTCGATCAAGGTCTTGACCAGCACGGCGAGATCGGCAGGAAGCATGAGACCTTGACTGCGGAGAACGCGGAGCAGGTCGCGAAGCACGCGTCCCAGTTTGATGTCAGCCAACTCGGCGCCAACGATCGGATCGAGCAGAGTCGCTACTTGCTGACCGAATCCCGTCCGGTTTACCGGGCGATATTCACGACTCATCGACAGCACCGCGTCCTCCGAGCGCGTCGCGGTCTCGGCTCATTACCGCGAGTAGAAGACTGGTCAGCGCGGTGCGCGTTGCAGCTGAGACGGTACCGATCTCGCCGAAGTCCACCATGCCGAGGCGACCGCCTGGCATGGCGATGAAGTTTCCTGGATGTGGATCGGCGTGGAATCGGTCGGATCGAAGAATCATCTGGGCGTAGGCGTGAACAATGGCTCGTGCCATGTCGGTCCGACTAACTCCGGCTGCCTCGAGGGTATCGGTGTTGGACAGCGGAATGCCCTCGATCCAATCCATCACCAGCATCGACTCGCTGGTGAGGTCCTTCACGACGCTCGGGATCGTCACCGCGCCGTCATCGGTGAAGGTGCGGCGGACGGCTTCGATGTTGCTGGCCTCCGTCGCATAGTCGGTTTCGGCGCGCAACATCCTCGAGAACTCGTCTAATAGTGCTGCTAGGTCGTACCTGCGCATTCTTCGCGGAAGACGAGCCAGACTGCACAGCGCAGTCAGCACCGCAATATCGACCTCGATTTCGGGGCGGATACCGGGACGACGTATCTTGACCGCAACCAGACGGCCGTCGATCATGGTGGCGCGGTGTACCTGAGCGACCGATGCGCACGCCACCGGTGTGATGTCAAACGCAGCAAAAACCTCCAAGAGGGACGAGCCGGCGCTCCGGTGCAGCTCAGCCATGACTGCGTGGGTCGGAATGCTCGATGCGTGATCTCGCAGCAGCGACAGCTCATGCTGCAGGCTGGGCGGAATGAGGTCGGATCGCGTCGACAGGAGCTGCCCCAGCTTCACGAAGGTAGGGCCCAGTTCCTCGAGGCCGAGCCGGGCCTGGCCGGCATAGAACGGGCCCCCGGCGGTCTCCCGGTATCCAAATGCAGCGGTGACCCCATGCCATGCCATCCTCGTGCCCCGGAGACTCACAACTGTCGTCACCTGCCAGCATCGCAGGACAGCACTTGTCTGCGTCCGTCGGCGGTGCGATGCCGACACAGTTGTGTCAGGGGCCGGGCGTAGTTCGGTCATCCGATCAGCCGTTGTCACCTAGGTGGCAGGGCAGCCGCTCCCGACGAGACGGAGAGTCCTCCTCTAGCAGATCGGATCTTGACATCTTGAAACGTGCTGGTTTTCGTATCGGCTGCTTTAATGAGTGCGGCCTACGTTGCATCTGTCCGACGGTAGTAGGTGGCGTCGAACTCTGCCGCTGGGACACCGCCTGTTTTGGTGTGCAACACAGAGTTGGCGGGTGGATAGCCCCAAGCCGAGGAGTCAAAGGTGTCCCACCTACAGATGTGATGAGGGGCGGGGCCTCCGGCCCTCGTGAACGGGTGGAGCTGCGAGGCGGAGGTAATGACAATATGTTCGAACCGCTCCGGACCCCTTGCCAAGGTACTTGACTTGGTCTGAAGCGATTCCGGAGAGCTGGTCCGAGTCGGCTGGACCGGCAGTACGGGAAAGGCCGACGCGAACTTGCCTTTCCACTGGCACGTCCAGGACGGACAACTGCGCCCCATTCGCGGCCGATCAGAAGCCGGATTGCCTAGTCCCCCGTTCCGCGAGTGAACGTGAGATGAGTGACGCCGGTGGGGGCACTGACCATTTCGACCTCGAAGCGCCGCTCGAGTGCCTCCGACCCGTCCCAGAGCCGTTCGCCACGCCCGAGTACGATCGGCACGACGACGATGTGCATGTGGTCGATCAGGTCCGCACCAAGGAACTGGCGGATAGTCGACGGTCCGCCGCCGATACGGACATCGAGGCCGGCGGCAGCCTCCCGAGCCAGTTTCAGGGCCTCAGCGGGGGCGGCGTCGATGAAGTGGAAGGTCGTACCGCCCTTCATCTCGATCGCAGGCCTTGGGTGGTGGGTCAGCACGAACACCGGCGTGTGAAACGGTGGGTCGTCACCCCACCAGCCCTTCCACTCGTCATCGGTCCATGAGCCACGCTGCGGACCGAATTTGTTTCGTCCCATGATCTCTGCGCCGATGCCCGGCACCCAATTGCTTGCGAGCGAGTCGTCGACACCAGCGCTACCTCCTGGCTCGCCCTGCATCTCGCGGAATGTCCGGGTGCCGAAGAACCACTCGTGTAGTCGGCTCCCCGCGTGCCCGAACGGGGCTTCGAGACTCTGTCCCATGCCCGTCCCGAAGCCATCGAGCGAGACCGAGAAGTTGTGGACACGAACGCGGGACATGGGATCTCCTCAACGATCTGGGTCGGAAAGGACCAGGTACGGTCCGACCTTACCCAGTGGCCGCTTCTATTCCAAGACGAGTCGGACCTGCCGGAATCATCGGTCACACGGGTCCGAGCGATTCTTCTTGATTGCCGGTTGGGGGTCAGGGCCGAGACGAGGCCGTTCGACCTCGCTCAGTCATATGCAAGCGAGCGGAAAGCCGACGTCACCCCTGAACAGGCGCGACACGCGAAAGCTGCCAACAGAGGCCAGTGGAGGTAATGACAGTATGTACGAACCGCTCAGGACCCCTCCCAAGGTGCTTGAGCTGGCATGACGCGATTCTGGAGGTCCGGTTCGAGTCCGCTTTGGCCACTGCGCCCGATAACGCGACCAGACGCAGCCAATCTCGCTTTCTGCTTGCAGCATTTCGACGACGAGGGCGAGCACAACACCGTCGATCGGTCGCGTTCGAGGTTTCCACCCGCCGGAATTTGGTGCGTCGCTCTGGGCGCCGTCAGTGGCGCACGCGCCGTGGTCGAGTGCTCCAGGTCCCCCGGCTACGCACTCAATGCCGCCCTGGTGATCGCGTGTATCTCGTCTTGGTCGAGTCGAAGCGCGGGCGCTGCGAGGTTGTCTTCGAGGTGAGCAGGTATTGAGGCGCCGGGGATCGCCAGTGTGTCGGGAGATACTGCGAGCAGCCAGGCGAGCGCGATCTGATTGGTGTTTGCGCCGTGCCGGGAGGCGGCTGCCATGAGGACCTGCCGGCGTGTCGGGTCGTCCCAGGCCCGGAGGGGGCGATAGGGGACGAATCCAATCTTATGCCGCTCGCACTCGATGAGCATGTTGTGCCAGTTGCCGTTGGTGAGGTCCAGGCGGTTCTGCACGGTTGCTATGTCGGTGACGGTTCGGGCGACGGCGAGCTGTTCGGGTGTGACGTTGGAGACGCCGATGCACCGGATCTGTCCTTCGCTTCGGAGGGCGTCGAGTGCACCGATCGACTCTGCGTAGGGGACGGATGGGTCGGGTGTGTGGAACTGGTAGAGATCGATGCGATCGAGTCGAAGCCGGCGAAGAGACACCTCGCAGGCGGATCGAAGGTGGTCGGGGCGGCCGTTGGGCATCCAGCCGATCAGCTCTCCTGTGGCTGACTCGCTGCTGGGGCCTGTGCGTTCGTAGCCGCCTTTGGTAGCGATGAGGAGGCCGTCGTAGGGAAAGAGAGCTTCTGCGATGAGCTCCTCTGACACGCCGGGGCCGTAGGAGTCTGCCGTGTCGATGAGTTGGACGCCCAGATCGACGGCTCGGCGTAGAAGCGCTCGCGCGCTGACCTCGGCATCGCCTGGGTCGAAGAGGCTGACATTGCGCGGCTCAAACTGTCCGCCCATCCTTTGTGGTGTGGTGCGAGAGTCTACAAGCCGTCATGCCACGCGCCCATGAGTCAACTCGTCACGAGAGCGTGCCGGCCGCCGATATCACGGTGCTCATCGACGTCGACGAAGCATCGTGGAGCTCATGGAACCGCTACGCCTCTGCCTTCGCCGCGGCGAACCACGCGTCTGTCACCAAGATCAACGACGGAGGTATTGCCGGGCCAGCATTCATCGATCACGTAGTCCGTTTGGGGCGGCCAATGCTCGAGTCGCCAAAGCGCCACGCGGTGCCGATGCCGCCGACCTTGACCCGTCGCCCGGTCCGACCGCCGGTGTCCCTCTGGGGCTGGGCGCTCCTTCATCGCGCTGATGACGCCCGGCCGGTAGTTGGTCCCGCCACCCAGATCTTGACGGACCTCGCCTCGACTTGTGGCTGGCGAACACTTCCCGCTGAACCACACTGGCCGCCGAGCAAAGACGACAGGGTCGACTCGAGCCCAACCGGGCCTGGCCCAAACCGGCCGGATTAGGGTCCGGCAAGTCACGATGCGGAGCGTTCACTACATATGAGAATCGCTCGAGGTTCGCTTGCCCCTCGACACCACACCAGCTATGGAACCTAGGAATGAAGCGCAGGAGTGAGATGGACCCAGGTGGAGCCCCGGGATCTCGAAGAACAGTTCGTCTGTGAAGTTATTGTGAGCAACGTACAGAGCACGCCCGACGGAAGGGAGCTTAATGCGCGCGGTCACGGTCACTGAATATGGAGCCACTCCTGCCATCGCGGAGGTCCCGACGCCGGAGCCGGGACCGGAGCAGGTCCTGATCAAGCTGCGGGCCGCGGGCATCAACCCCATGGATCGCACGCTCGCCTCCGGCGCGTGGAAACCAATGCCAGCTACTTTCCCGATGGTGCTCGGTGCCGATGGCGCCGGGGTGGTCGAGCAGCTTGGCGAGGGCGCGTCGAGATTTTCCCTCGGCGACGATCTGTTCGGCCAGCTGTTGATCGCCCCGCTTGGCTCGGCGGGAACGTACGCCGAGTATGTGGCAGTAAGCGAGGACGCACCGCTGGCGCGAGTTCCCAGTGGACTCGATGACATTGTGGCGGCGGCGCTCCCGACGGTGGGTAGCACCGGGCTCGCGTTGGTGGACTTGCTCGAGCCGCTCGCCGACAAGACAGTGCTGATCGTGGGTGCGGGCGGCGGTGTCGGCTCGTTCGCCGCCCAGTTCGCCGCGAACGCAGGGGGACACGTCATCGCAAACGTGCGCGCACGCGATGCTGAGCGGATGCGTGCATACGGCGCGACCGAAACGATCGATCACACAGCGGTCGCGCTGCCAGACGCGGTCCGACAAGCACACCCGGACGGCATTGATGTCCTCATCGACCTAGTGGACGACGCCGCCGGCTTTGCCTCGCTTGCCTCGCTGGTGAGACCAGGAGGAACGGCAGTGACGACTCAATACGTCGCCGATGAAGACGCCCTCCGTGCGACTGGGATTACCGGGATCAACTTCGCCTTACAGATGTCCAGCGAGCTCCTCCAGCGGGTGGCAGAAGCCGTCGCTGACGGACGCATCGTCGCCCCGCCAATCACTCGTATACCCCTTGAAGAGGCGCCTGCTGCTCTTGACCCGGCGCGGGCCCAACCCGCCAGCGGCAAGACCGTGATCACGTTATAAGCCGTCGATCCGATAGCTGAGTCCACCCGGCGGGCACTCCTCGGCCCGACTGCGATTCGCGCGCGCCGCGAGTACGTCGCCGCTCGCGGAAAAGCATTTCATGGAGGTGAAGAGACTCGAACCCTCTGCCTCCACATTGCGAATTCGGATCGACCTATGTTTCGACCTGGGCATTTACGAGTAATCCCAGCAACACCGCCAGTTCGGGGAACCGCTAGTTACCCCTATTGACCTCGAATCGCTGCCCTTTCGCCCACAGATCGCGCACGAAGCCCTTCGAATCCTCGGCAAGCCGAACTCGCCTTCTTGTGGGAAAGTCGCCCGAAGGCCCATCAACCGGAGCGGGAAGGTCTCTCTCCTAACAGTCCAGATGAGATGGGCCAGATGACATTCTCGGCACCCACGGGAATGGTCAGTAGTCGACCGCGCGACGTCGCGACGCGGACGCGAATTTTCAGGTGCCCTCGATGGCGGAGACTCGCCGAGAGACCAGCGACCGTCAAACCGACTCCCCCAGCCTCTTCGGCATCCGGCGAAGCCGAGGCCGCTAGAGGTGAAGCCGAGGCCGCTAGAGGTTTGGACCGACCCAGTAAGGGCAACAAGTACGCGCGATGAAGAGCGCGTCGCCGCCCATACATTCGTGGCCCACGGTCACGTTGCGTGTTGGAGCCACCACGCGATGCCATATCAGGATTCAGCACAACACTCTGACGAGCGCGCCGACGACCGAGCGTGGTAGAAGTACACACGGGTACCGACGGACCACGGTGGGAACTGCAAAACCCGAGGGGATACGCATGAAAACGTCTCTGTTCGCGAAACTGGCACTGGGAATGGGCGGTGTGCTGCTCGTCCTCACCGTGGCACCGGCCACGGCAGCTTCCGCTGCTCCACCCGCCAATGTGCCATGTTCCGGTCCCGGAGGAGGCGCAGCCGGACTGATCGCCGCCCTCACCGCGGCCAACACTGGTGGCGGGACCATCAACCTTGCCCCCGGCTGCACCTATAGCCTCACGTCTGCCAACAACACCGCACCCATGTCCGGTCCGAACGGTCTGCCCGTGGTGACCAACACGATCAGAGTCAACGGCAATCACACCACCATCGCCGCGAACAACACGACCTTCCGCATCTTCCAGGTCAACGGACCGACCGGCAACCTCACCCTTCAAGGTCTGACGCTCACCGGGGGAAGGAGCGTTTTCGGTGGTGCCCTCTTGAACGATGAAGGCGCAGTGACCCTCAACGTCAGCCGCGTGACAGGCGACACCGCCGCCATGGGGGGAGGCGGCATCGCCAGTGGCATTGTCAATCCGATGGACCTCGGTCCGATTGGCACGCTCACCCTCAACGCGTCGCAGGTGACCAACAACGTCTCCCAGAGTGGAGGCGGTGGTGGCGTCCTCAACCACGCTGGGACACTCACTGCCAACTTCAGTGAAGTCAGCAACAACACCTCTGGAGGCGGTGGCGGCGGGATTGCCAGCGGCAACGCCAAGGGCGGCGCTCCCGGGACAGGAACCAGCAACCTAAGGCTCTTCTTCACCTCGGTGGATCACAACACGTCCAATGGTGGCCCGATGGCCGGTGCCGGTGGCATCGCCAATGGCGGCACAGCGAGCATTGTCCTCAGCGAGGTCAACAGCAACTCGGCACCCGGCTCTTCCGGCGGAGGAATCCTCAACCACGGGACCATGACCATCGGTCTGAGCCAAGTGAACAACAACACGGCTCCCAGTGACAGCTCTGGCAACAGCGGCCTCGGTGGCGGCATTGCCAACGAGGACTTCGGATTCCCAGACGGTGGAGTTCTGACCGTCAATCTGAGCCAGATCAACAACAACTCGGCTTCAGGACTCGGTGGCGGACTGGCCGAAGAGGGCTTCGATTCCAGTGGAAACCTCATTGCGGGTAACACCCTGGCACTCAACTTCAGTCTGGTGGCGGGCAATACCGCCTCTGGTGGCGGGGGCATCTACGCCGTTACTGGCAGTCCGGTGACCCTCAAACTCTCCTTCGTCATCAGGAACAACCCTGACAACTGCGAACCCCTCGGTTCAATCTCGGGCTGCTTCCACTGAATGGGGTGATGCACTTACCGGGTGCTTGGGCGGCGTGGCGCCGAGTATGGCCGGGACGCCAAGTGCCGTTAGGCCCTGTGGGCGCCCGATATTTCGTCCGCCGAGTCATGCCACCATCCGATATACATGAATGAGGCCACCGAGACCCGTCAGTAACCATGGACGAAAGCCCTCGTATTTGGCTTGGATGACTTTCCGTCGCCCACAGGTAACACCTGGTCAGGCGCGCTTCGATGACGTTTTCAGCACCTACAGGCACCTACCTACTCAATGTCGGCCGCTTTGTGACAATTCCCGAGAACTCTGGGCGGTCATCTGGGTCCTTTGACCTTCTGGTTCGGCCCCGAAGGAGGATGTGACTTCAACGGTCCGAGTTGCATGTCAGGTAGACAGCCGGGCCTCTGTTCTGATCGGTTCGAACAGCTCGATGGGGTTGCCGGACGGATCTTCCATCATGATCTGCTTGCCACCGACGCCCGTGACGATCTCGTTGCGAAAGTTGACTCCCTCCTTACGTAGCGTCTCGATAGTGCCGTCGAGATCGGCGACTTCGATCATGAAGCGGTTCCAACCTCCGGGTTCTTGCTTCGTGCCATCGAGCATGGGCCGCGATCCACCCCCACGGTGGTCGGGCCCGATGGGAGAAACGAGCGCTAGGCACAGGTCGCCACGCGACAACATGGCAAAGGCCGGATCGCGGTGCATGTCTTCATGAAAGCCCAGGTACTGGCAGTAGAAGGGGATGGCCGCATCGACGTCGTTGACGATGTAGCGGACGCTGACGGTGCTCATAGATGCCTCCTCTAGTCGGGTCTGACGGTCATGACGCTGGGTCTCGCGGACGCTCGTGGTAGCCGACGATTGGCTCAAACAGCTCGACCACGTTGCCCGAAGGATCTTCGAGCAGGATCTGGCGCACTCCGACGCTGGTGACGACGTCGGTCCGAAAACGAGCATGATCCTCTCGCAGGGCCTCGACGGCGCCGGCAAGATCATCGACCTGCAACGCCATCCGGTTCCACCCTCCGGGCTCGGGCAACGTGCCGTCAGGCAAGGCATGGGCGCCGCCTGGCACGCTGAGGAGAAGCCGGAGATCACCCCGGTAGAGCATGGCGAACATCGGTGACGGGCGCAGCTCTTCTTCGAAGTCGAGAACGCCGCAGTAGAACGCAACTGCGGCCTCGAGATCGTCAACGAAATAGCGCATGGTCGGTGTCGCACGGGGCGCTACAACCAGCTGTTGGCGGTCCTCGATCCGGTCCAGGAGCGCCTCCGCGAACTCTGGTCGCGGTTGAATCGGGACGATTGCTAGATGCAGCGCATCAAGCGGATCAGGCGTCATTGCTCTCCTCCTCTCGGTAGATGCGACGCAGTGCGCCCCGAGCGTGGGCCAAGAGGGTTTCGGTGGCGTGCACGCTACGATCCAGGTGTTCAGCCACCTCTGGCACACCGAGTCCGTCGAGATAGCGCAGGGTGAGTGCGGCCCGTTGGTGCGCCGACAGGCGGGCCAAGGCGGAATGAACCACAGCCATGTCGAGGTACTCCTCCCAAGGGTCGTCGAGGCCGTCGGTCATGTGCTCAGCTACGGCAAGGTTGCGCTGGTCCCGGGCAGTCCGGCGCCAATGGTCGACTAACTTGTGGCGCGCCACCCCCACCAGCAACGCCACGCTGACCTCCGGCCCGTTGTCCTGTCTTCTGGCCGTTACGGCCGCCATGACTGTCTCGGAGGTCAGATCTTCGGCCACCGCTGCGTTCCCACAGCGTGGCAAGAGATAGCCATAGACCTGGGGCAACGCTCGTCGGTAGCTCGCCACCACCGGATCGACTTCGAAGGGCTCTTCAAGGGTGCCCACATCACATCATCGTTCGACGAGTACAGATTCCGAACATCGTCGGCACAATTTCGCCCGAATCTGACTCCACTGGTGTCGTCAAGCAGGAACCCCGGCAAGACCCACGACGACGCCGACTGCACCGGCAATGAGCAATGCACTCACGACACCCCGCCTGACTACGAAGAGCAGACGAGTGCCCCGGCAAAGATCGGGATCTGCCACAGGTGTTGGAATGAGAGGCCAAGAGCAATTGCCGATCCGGCAATGGCACCGATGACCGCCGGTCCCGCCCCGGTGAGAAAGGATTCCTAATCGACGGTGACGTAGACGTCGCCGTCGCGAACGGTCGCTGACAGCGTGTCCAGGCCGCGTGGCCTGCGGCCCAACCGGATCACCGACCGGGACCAGTTCGGCACCCGCCGTCCGGCGAAGCCGGTGACCCAGTCGAGGTTCTCCCCGGTGCTGACGTTGAACCGCGAGTTGTGCCATGGGCACTGCACTACGCCATCCTCGTACCTCAACCCACCGGGACCGCGGGTGAGCGAGAAGCCCAGATGCGGGCATCGGTTGCGGGCAACGTGGACCTCGTTGGCCTTGCGCGCGACGATCAGCCGGTGTCCGTCGGCCTCGACCCCGGTCAGTGCGCCATCGGGGAAGTCGGAGAGCGATCCGACCCGGACCTCAGTAGCCATTTTCCCTCTCTTGGGTCATTAACCCGGGCCGACGAAGCAGACACCTGACATGGGGAAGGTGAGCTTGCCGGTTTCGCTGTGCACGGTCAAGGATGCGGAGGACTCGTTCACGTTCACGTCCTCGTGCTTCACTGCGGTGCAGCCTAGACCCCACACCGTCGCCTGATTGCTTACCACCGCGTGCCCGAATATCGCATCTGCTTGCGGCCGATCGGTAGAAGACGCAAGGCTGAAGAGCGTGCCCCGAACCCGAGCGTGAGCGAGTAGGCGAGGCAGAGCAGAGCCCTGCCGAATCCGGGCACAGGAGACGCTGTGCCCAGCGAACTTTGAGCCTCTCCGTATGGCCATTGGTGTGCGAAGACCGTTACGCTCCTTACATCCCTGGAACCTTCTCGCTTGATGACGGGGATCGATGACCAGGCCGTGTCGATCACCGGCCGCAAAAATAGGTAGTTGAGGACCGTATCGAGCCACGGGCATGGTCTCTGGTGCAGGCGAACGTGTGCGAGTACCGGCTCGCCCAGGCTCTCGCAGTGATGCCATCAGCGTTCGCCGGTGCGCTACTAGCTCATGGGGGGTGACGGCCTTCCAGGCGAGCCCTGGAAGCAGGTCACACATCGAGCTGAGATCGGGACCGTGGCCGGCGAGGAAGCGGCGGCAGGCCTCGTGAGTGGGCCGAGAACCACGCACTCGAGGACGGCGAACTCCCATTCCAGCAAATCGCCGGCGTGGGCGAAGCGCTCGAGGTGGGCGAAGATCGGTCCTTTGGAGACATCTTGGCGGCGAGGACTTCCTCCTGGGCGTCACCAGCTAGCTCGAGCGCCATCGCCTGGTACATGAACCGGGCTTCGACGCGATGAGCAGAAACCCGCTCGAGATGGGCGCGCCAACGAGACGGTGGACTCCTCGGCGGTGGTGGCCCCGCTGAGCGCAGTGTCGAGGTGGACCAGCAAGCGCTCGAAGGTAGGTTTGAGCAACTCGGCGACCAGCCCGCGCACCCTGTCGAAGAGGTGGTAAACGTTGCAGTCGCAAGGACGGTTCCCGCACTTCCTTGACGAAAAAGTCACAGGCCCCAGCATCCATGGCGCCTGGCTCTTGAGGCGTTCGTTCCACCTGGGGCTGGTGCGCCTTGGGCACGGAACGAGACCGTGTGGCTACGAAGAATGGCCCAGAAGCTCGATGGAGCAAGCCCGATGCCCGTGGTTGACACCTCACCCTCGATTCGTCGATACCGCCAGGTCGGATTCTCTCTCCCCAGCGGGAGGACGATCTCAACAGTACCTGCGGGACCTCGGTCGCCCTGAACGCTGAGGACCCCTCCTTCCGGCACGACCCCGGCGTACGATGCTCGACAACTGGCATGATGGGGTCAATGGCAACAAACGATCCCGGCACCTCGGAGTCGGGGAATACCGGTCCGCACGTCGATCCCTCGGACCAGGGTCGGCACCTGGACGAGATCGCTGAAGAAGAATGCTTCGACCTTCTTCGGAGTCAAGATCTGGGCCGGCTCGCTATCGTCCGCGACGGCCGGCCTGAGATCTTCCCCGTCAACTACGCCATCTCCGATCGCATCATCGCCATCAGGACACAGCCGGGCGTCAAGTTGACCTACGCCTCCCTCGCCCACGTGGCGTTCGAGGTTGAGGATATCAACCCCGATACTCGTGAAGGCTGGGTCGTCGAAGTGCGCGGATATGCCGAGGACATCACCGAAGCTGCCAATCCATGGGCCGAGAAGGCACGCAACTCCGTGGGCCGCCCCTGGGTTGTAGGACCCCACGATCACTACATCTCCATTACGCACGTACAGGTCTCAGGTCGGAGGCTCCGCCGCGCACCCACCGCTCCATAATTCGTCGTCTACCGCGGGCGGGTTGCTGTCGGCGCCAGATAGTCCTCCAAAGGTGTCTCGGGAGCACTTGGCAGCCGACCGACCTCTTAACGGAGAAGTGGCACGAGGATGCCGGTGGCGCACCGGGAAGGTTGGACACCGAATAGAGGAGCCAGGATGGCTCTCATGACGGTGAACGACCGAGGGATCGATTGACTTCCGGTCGAACAGTCGGTGGTCAGCCAACAAGAAGCTGAACGTGGTGTTCCGACTCCCGCGGGCCAAGATGCTGGAAGAGGTGAGCCGTGAGGTGGGGGTCAAGGCCCACCTCCTGGCCGCCTGGCGGGACGGGTTCTTGGACGCTGGCAAGGAAGGATTGAAGGGCAAGGGGACCACCACCGAGGACCGAAGGCTCCGGGACGGCGACCGGCGGGAAGGTGGGACAGTTGTCAGGGTATACCGGCGCTCGGTCGTCGCCTAATGAAGCTCACTCTCACCTCTGCGAAAGACCGCCCAGCTACCCCACATGGCGTCACTTTCGACCGCCGACCACGACGAGCGCTGATCTGCTTTCACGAGCGCGTCCCGTATGTCTAGGGTCCTCAGGAAGTACGGAGCCCCCTGCCCTAGGGCGTTCGACCAGACCAATGTGCCGCTGCTGGCGAGGAGCCTCACGGTCTCGGCTACGAAGAGCGGACCGTCCCCGATGACGATCACGTTGAACGCTCCGTCCGGGAACGGGAGGATGCTCGCATCGGCCTGGACCTGACATGCGTGACGCTGATGCGACATCATGCCGATCGAGAGATCCAGGCAGATAAGTTCGTCCCAGATCCCTTGGAGGTACGGGGTGAGCACGCCCGTTCCACTTCCAATCTCCAGGCAGCGTCCCTCGTGTGGGGGGTCACCTCGATCCAGCGCGTCAATGAGAGGCGCCGGTCGATAGCCCCCTCGCTCGTTGACCCAGTCCGTGGACAGTGCGTCGAAGACTTCGGCGGTGAACTTGGCCAGTTCGGGTGTCCAGGTGGAGGGATCGCTGAGGATCTCTCCCATCAAACGCTGATTGTCAGGTGCCTCCGGCCGGACCGGCTTTCCCTCTGGCGCCTCGACCGATCGCGGAAGCGTGACGATGTCACGGTCCATCACGCCCCAAGTATGAGGGACGAACCCCGGCCACGCCAAGGGGTGCCCCTGATCGCCGGAAGGGGCGGCTGTCAGCCTGCCTCCAGAAGCCTCAGTGGGGCCACCTGCCCCGACCGCGATATTGATCAGTAGCACATTGCGGAACTTCACATGTTCTTCCTTCCCGACCGAAGACCCTCGCCGTGAGCCTTCACGGATGCCAGGCTGGTCACGCTCCTCAGCCCAGCGAACCGACCACTACAAAGCCTCCTTTACGAGGCGACATGGCTCTTGCGCTCGGGCCGCGTCCGCCGCAAGCCAGGTGCGATAACCGCCGTCGAGGTTGCGAGCCTCGACACCCAGTTCATGAAGGAGCGAGGTCGCTGTGTGCCCCCGTTGGCCAACTTCGCAGTAGACGACGAATGGGCCCGGAGTCCCATCAAGCTGCTGGCGAAGCTGGTCAAGCGGAAGGTTGAGAGAACCGGGAATGGCGCCACGAGCATGTTCTTCGTCGGTCCGAACGTCGACCAGAGTCCAGCCGGCCTGGACCAGTGCTGCGAGCTCGTCATATTCGACGACGTCGCACGCGCCGCTGCGAATGTTCCCGGTCATGTAGCCCAGCATGTTGACCGGATCCTTGGCGGACGAATAGGGCGGCGCATAGGCGAGCTCCAGGTCGGCCAGCTCATCAGCGGCTATTCCGCCGGTGATTGCGGTGGCGATCACGTCGATTCGCTTGTCGACGCCCTCCTTTCCGACCGCTTGCGCTCCGAAGATGATCCCATCATGGGGGTCGAACAAGAGCTTGAGAGCCATCGGTTGGGCGCCCGGGTAGTAAACCGCATGGCTCATGGGATGCGAATGGATGCTTTGGTACCGGCGTCCTGCGACCAACAGCCGCTTCTCATTCCAACCCGTGGTGGCCGCGGCGAGATCGAACACCTTGACGATGGCGGTGCCAAGCGATGGAGCACCGGCGGTAGGCAGGCCACAGATGTGGTCGGCGACACGTCGACCCTGGCGGTTGGCAACATTGGCCAACGCGATCAATGAGTGGCCACCCCCTACCCAGTCCTCCTTTTCGACGGCGTCGCCGACGGCATAAATGTCCGGGTCGCTGGTGCGATTGACTTCATCCACCGCGATCCCGCCATGGGTACCGATGGTGAGGCCGGCCATTTCTGCCAGGCGGACATCAGGTCGAATGCCGACAGAACCGACCACGAGCTCGCCGGGGAAGGCCCGACCATCGGTGAGGAGAATGCCGCTGCTGGTGACTTCGGAGACGGCGACACCGGTCTCCACCACAATGCCATGAGCAGCCAGCTCGGCGGCCACCAGTATGGCGAGTTCGGGGTCGAGAGGGGTGAGGATCTGGTCGGCCGCCTCGACGATGGTCACGGCAATCGACTGGCGGGCGAGATTCTCGGCCGTCTCCAGCCCGATGAACCCGCCGCCGATGACCACCGCCGTGGAAGGCCGAGCGATGATGTCGGACATCAGTCGCTCGGCGTCTTCGATGGTCCGAAGAACGCGGACCCGATCGAAGCCGGGTATCCGTGGTCGAATCGGCAACGCTCCCGGGCTCAACACGAGCTTGTCATACCCGATCGACTCAGTTCGACCATCAACAGTCGAACGGGTCGTGACCTCATGGCGACCTGCACCGATGTCGATCACCTCGGTATCGACCCTGACATCAAGCCTGAACCGATCGAAGAGTCGTTCGGGTGTCTGGAGCAGAAGATCACCCTCGTCCTCGATGACACCGCCCACGAAGTACGGGAGCCCACAGTTGGCGTACGACACATGGCCTGATCGTTCGAGCACGGTGATGGTGGCCGCCTCATCCAGACGGCGGAGGCGAGTCGCCGTCGACATTCCTCCTGCCACACCTCCGACGATGACGACGCGCAGCGGGGTCATCGGAGAAATCTCACGTCTGCGGAACAGGCGACGACGGCGGATCAGTTGTCGACCGCGCCATCCTGCCATCACCGGCGCCCTTTGCAATGTCCCGATAGTGCTGTCGCCAGATGAGGCGGTAGATCCGGCTCCAGCGAGGAATCGAGCGAAGGCCCGGGATGAACGGAACCAGGGCCAACACCACAGTGAGGACCATCATGATCGCCCAGACCTGAAGGTCGGCGTTCGACGATGTCTTCATCGGCGGCACCTGATACCACAACGTGTAGAGCCACAGCCAAGCCTGTCCCGGGTAGCTCCCCGTCTCGTTCATCATCCCCCACTGATCCCCCGAGAGGTGCTGGCCCTGGGCCAGACTGGCCAGGTAAGTGCCATCGGCGATGAACAGCAGCGGCTTGGTGTAGTCGGTGCCGTAGAACTGACGGGAGCTGAGCAATGCACCATCGAGCGCCCCACTGCGGGCCATCGAGGTGAGGCCGCTGATCATCGGCCCGACCGGACCGTACGGGCCAGCCGGGACCTTGAGCGCACCTTGCCCGAAGGAGGCATTGGCCACGGCCTTCTCGTAGGCGGCCGTCCATTTTGCCTGCTGGTCGGGAGAAGCGGTGGTGTAGGTGGTGACTGCGGCCTCCAGTTGCGGCTGATCAGGCAGCGTCCTGAGAGGTGCAATGACGTAGTCGTTGGCGGTGTCGATGGGGTGGTGCACGCCCAACCACTGCTCAGGGGAGAACGGGCCGATCGACTGAGAGGCTCCGGCCGTGTTGTTGTACGGCGGGCCGTAGGTAGCGATGGGGCTGGTGCCGTCGAGCTCGGTGATGGCCGTTTGCGCAAAGTCGACCGGGTCGGAGGTCGACCACGACTTCACGGTCACCGGCTTTTCGTCAGGAGAGGAGAAGATCACGGCCAGACCGACCACAAGCACCGACACCACCACCAAGGCGATGACGAACTCCTTCACCAGGTCGTAAGGAAGGTAGTTGCCGTGCCATTCCTCGACGTCGCGATCGGGGTTGAAGCGCCTCCGACGGCGCGGGGACGATGCTGTCCCAGCACCATCGGTCATGACCGCTCCTCAGCCGGGATCGACTCCGCGGTGTGGACCCCTTCGGTTTCGGCGGTCGGCCGGTCGGTTGGGGCGAAAGGGGGCACGACACCGCGCCGGCGCACCAGCAGGACGTGCACACCGACGAGGAGCACGACGACAAGCGGCAGGAGCATGATGTGCCACATGAGCATCTGGCCGAAGTTGGTGACGTTGAAGATGGCGCCGGCCCCGGTGGCATTGATGCCGTCCTTTGCCTGGGTGCTGATCCACTGGGAGTCGAAGTTCTGCTGGGACAGGTAGCCGGTGAAGGCTGCCCCCACTGAAACGATAAAGGAGATGACCCCGGTGACCCAGGTGGCGCGCCGCCTACCACGCCATGCGGCCATGAAGAACTTGCCCCACAGGTGGACAACCATGGCGAAGAAGAACACCTCGACACTCCACAAGTGCAGGGAGTTCACGAAAAGCCCGGCTGACGAGAGGTGCCACCAGGTCGGCCCGAAGATAGCTAGCACCATGCCGGTAATGATCACGACAGCCAGGGCGGCGATGGTCACGACTCCGAAAACGTAGATCCACGATGCCACATACGCGGGCTGGCGATCCGGCAGCAAGCGTTGAGGGGGAAGGGCTTCGACGGCAGCATGACGAAGCTTGGCAGTCCATTGGTCGGCGTCTTCGGGAAGGTCAGCTGCGACAGACTCGGGCGCCTCGGTGTCCGTAGGGGCTTCAATAGTCATTGGTCACCCCCGCCGTGCCGCCGGAATGGGATGAGAATTGCCCCGACAAATACAATCACCATCAATCCGATGAGGACCAGGTTGGCGACAGATATCTGGATGAAACCCCAATGGACATACTTACCGGGACCGTTCAGATCGATCAGGCTCCCGAGCAGGCGTGTAATTGCAGCTCCAGGCATGTGCATGGTTTTGACCTCCCACTTAGGAGACTAAGGATCAGTCGACTGCCCAACCAGGGCCATAGGTCCCATGCCACAGGGCTGCTGGGCCTACTCTCAAGATCCATTTCCGAAGCGACCCCGCAGTTTGGCAACCCAGTAGGCGGAAGGCGAAAGTCACTTGGCCTTGGTTGCCGTTTCGGGTCGATCATTGAGGCCAGTCGCGAGCCCCAGGTCAGGGCCCGGTCAGTCTCGCCCGCCACCACGTGGCTCCTCTGAGTTGCGAAGAAGCTCTGTGGGTAGGTCACAATCAGACAACCCGGAGCTGGTCAAACCAGACTTCCTTAGGTCGATACCCCGTGGGTCGCAGCACGACGAAGGATGCTAATGATTCTTTCGATGACGCCGTCGGAAGACACCTCGCTCAAGTCCCAATGGGCGGTCGCCCTGCTCGAACCCTTTTTGTCCACCATGTCACCCTCCCAGACGTCGATCTGCCGGCTGGCTACATCGGCGTCCAGCTGCAGGAATGGGTTCAGGTCCTGACGGGGCGAGCCAGAGATCTCGCCTTCCAACGACATCCACATCACCACCCGCGGCTTGTGCAGGATATCCACCTCGTGTTGTTCGATGAAGCCGCCGCCCCCGTCTTCTCGAAGGCGTTCGATTGCCCTTTCCATCGCCGGCCGTATTACATCGCGTGTGATGTTTTCGAAGGCTCGTAGGAACTGCTTCCTCTCAACCTCAGCCTGGACTTCTCTTTCAGCAGCTTCGTGGCGCAGATGAGACCAATGATCAACAATTTCATCGATTTCAATCACCGAGTCGCCGTTCTCGGTAGCTCCGGAGTCCTGCTCGATCGATACGGTCGGTTCCTCGTGCACTGGGACCTCGCCTACTGTGTTGAATTCGAAGCCTCACCGCTGTGATCGACCCGATTGACCTTGCTGATGGAGCTAATGCGTTTCATGGCCGCGCGGTCGTCGTTATTGCGATCGCTTGATGTTGGGGGAGGCATCACGTTGCGAGCAAGGAAGTGAATCAAGGCACTCATCCTTCGCTGGGAGCAATCAGGTGAGCTTTGCACGAACACTTGTGCTTCCGACGCGCCCAACCACCAACGGCGTCGAAGTGGTCGATAGCTCCGCAACCACCGATCCGGCGCAAAATAGCGACATACCGATGAGCATCATCGTCTTGGACGAGTTGTGATTGTGGCATGGCTGAACTCCTTGTACTTCCAGTATCGACTCACAACCCACTCGCCAATAGAGGCGAAGGTCCTTTTGACTTGTCTCAGAGGACACCACCGTGATCACGGACATTGGCCACGATCTCGCCCTGCTTTGGAATGACCCACCAGGTCTGACCTCGACCTACTTTGGACCATCGGTGCTATCGCCACCACTTTGGCTGCGTCAGCCTAGATCGACTCCCTAGACGCGGTGTCTGGTCTGCGTCCGTCAACGTGGGCTCCAACCCACTCCAACTGGCGTCACCGCCTAGGCACCCGAGAACTCGACCACATCGCCACACCCGCGTGGGCCTTCGGGTTCACCACTGACGACGCCATCTGGATTTGGGACGTTCGGCCCTACCTGGCCCGCAGGGAAAGCTGCACGCTGAGGGGTGGACGAACGAAAACCTCAGCGATGCCCGGAGGATGCCCGATGACGGTACGACTGGCAATCAACGGCTTTGGACGGACGGGGCGCTCATTTCTGCGTTCGGCGCTCGCCTCCTCTCATGAGTTCGACATCGTTGCGATCAACGACCTCGGTGCTCCCGAAGCGCTCGCTCGACTATTCGCCCGCGATTCCGTGCACGGGCGCTTTCCAGAGGCGGTGCGTGTTGACGGCGACGCCATGATCGTCGGTACCCGCCTGATCACCATCCTCGGCGAATCCGAGCCGAAGGCTCTCCCATGGAGCGAGCTTGGCGTTGACGTGGTCATCGAGTCGACCGGCAGGTACACCAGTCGCGAGAAGGCATCGGCTCACCTCGAGGCGGGAGCAACCCGTGTCGTGATCTCCGCTCCTTCGGGGAACGCGGATGCAACGTTGGTCGTCGGAGTGAACGAGGAGGAGTTCGATCCGGCGCACCACTTCATCATCTCAAATGCGTCCTGCACCACGAATTGCCTTGCTGTCCTTGCGAAGGTGCTCGATGACGCATTCGGTATCGAGGATGGCTTCATGACGACTGTCCATGCCTATACGGGCGATCAGTCTCTGACCGACGGGCTCCACAGAGATCCCCGACGATCACGAGGTGCGGCCATCAACATCGTTCCCACAACGACCGGGGCGGCTCGGGCGACCGGACTCGTGCTTCCTAGCGTGGCGGGAACGCTCGACGGTCTTGCGCTCAGAGTGCCGATACCTGATGCGTCAATCACCGACCTGGTCGCCAATATACGCGCCACGCCGAGCGTCACTGAGATCAAGGAGGCCTACCGTACGGCTGCCGAATCTGGACGCTTGGCCGGGTTGCTCGAGTACTCGGACGAGCCACTCGTTTCCTCGGATATCGTCGGGTCGCCGGCATCGTGCGTATTCGACTCGGGTCTCACCATGGCCCATGGCCACCTCGTCAAGGTTCTCGGTTGGTACGACAACGAAATGGGATATTCGAGTCGACTTGTCGACCTGGCGGCCATCGTCGGTGCTACCGCTCAGGGGTAGCAGCGAATGCAACCCATTGGCACTCGCGGTCGACCGCCGATCGGGAACCGGTCTTCTCCCTTGGCCTCCTTGAGTGCTGCGCGCAGGTTGGGGACGCTATACGCGCCGGGCACCTCGGAATGTCCACTACGAGTAGGCCGATCAGCGATAACCCAGGTCGTGTTTCCGAACGAGGCCGAGGGTGCCTGCCGCCTCCATCAGTTCTTCTCGGGCCCGGGGATCGGCCACATGTTCCACGATCAATCGGGCCTGGGCCTGTTCGGATCGACCGAAGATCTCGGCACAGCCTTCGTCGCTGACTATTGCCGAATGCTGGAACGATGTGACCGGGTTGGTGAGGACCGGTAGAACTGACGAGGTATCCGTCTTTTGGTGCCATGAGCGCAGCGCGACGACAGCGTGGCCGCCTGCCGAATGGAGGGCACCACTGACAACATCGGCCTGGCCGCCGAAGCCCGAATATACCGTGCCTCGAACGAAACTGGCGTTGGCCTGGGCAAAGAGATCGACCTGCATTGCCATGTTGACAGAGAGCATGGCCGGGTTGCTGGCGATACATGCCGGATCGTTGATGACCTCGGTCCGGATCATCTGGAGCCGGGGGTTGGAGTCGGCCCACTCGTAGAGCTCCGGCGAGCCAAACATGAAGGATGTCTGAATAGGTCGTTCCACGTCAAGGGAGCCGGCCCGCTCGAGGCCAAGCACACCGTCGCTGATCACTTCTGACCACACACCAAGATGTCGCCGATTGACCAGCTCGCCTGCCACCACGTTCGGGATCTGCCCGATGCCAAGCTGCAATGTGGCTCCATCATCGGCGAAGCGAGAGGCTCGCTCGCCAATCCTGCTGTCGGTCTCATCGAACGGGCGAGATGGACAATCCGCAAGAGATTCGTCGACTTCGACAGCGAGGTCGATCCAATCGACCGAACACTCACCATCACCAAACGTGTAGGGCATATTGGGATTCAACTGCGCAACCACGAGACCACCCCGGGCGCGGGTCCGCTCGATGGCGGCAGGCAGAATGTTGACCTCGATACCGAGTGAGACCTTGTCCTTACGGGGCAACGAAGTGTGGATCAGAACTGCATCGACAGGCCGGATCGAGTCGAACAGGCGCGGGACCAGAGATAGGCGCATCGGGAGATAGTCGAGCGCCGGGTCATGCCGCATACCCGGCCCGACGAACGGGGTCTCGTTCGTAAAGCCGGAATGTTGGGGCCAGTCAGCCTGGGCATTGAGGGCGAACAGCCGGCAGCGCTCGAGAGCGGCCTCAAGTGCACGCAGAAGGACCCTAGGGGTAGCGAAGTTCCCCGACACGACGATGCGCGGTTCGTCGCCTGACATTGCGCTCATGCGGGCGATGAGCTCTTCCACCGAGATGATCCGCATCCAGTCAGCTCACGGTCCGACTTGGCAACTCGTACCCTTGGAGCTGGAAGTGACGTCTGGGCGAGGTGGGCGAGGGGCCTCGGGTTGACGCCCGGCGACCATCGTGTCGTCGCACTGACGAAGACCCCAAAGCCGACGTCCTCCCTTCAACCGCTTTGGTGAAACGAGCCGTATTCGCACGTCGTGGCTCCTTCTCAGACCGTTGAGCGTCAGGTTGCCCACTCATTGCTCCAAGTCTCCAAGGGTGACAACGCAGCCACAAGGGCCGAAGGTCACTAACCACCCATTGGCGAGGCGGGGCCAACGGATCCGGTCTCGGTCCATACAGAGGATCTAAGAGACTGGTATCGCTTCAGTGTGACTTTTGGCCCTGGTCGATTCGCCACTCGGCTCGCATGCTGAAGGTCTAAGGCTTACACGGGGAGGACCACGCGATGAAGGCGCTCGTCTACCAAGGACCCGGCTCGAAGGCATGGCAAGACGTACCCGACCCAACGATCCAAGGCGACACCGACGCCATCATCCAAGTCGATGCCACGACCATCTGTGGGACGGACCTGCACATCTTGGCGGGCGACGTCCCCGAGGTCACTGCGGGGCGCATCCTGGGTCATGAGGCAGTCGGAACGGTCGTCGAGGTCGGCAACGGGGTCAAGGGTGTCGCTCCGGGCGACCGCGTTCTTGTTTCTTGCATCTCGTCGTGTGGTCATTGCCGTTTCTGCAGGGAAGGTCGCTATGGCCAGTGCCTCGATGGCGGTGGGTGGATCCTGGGGCACCTCATCGACGGCACCCAGGCGGAAGTTCGTCCGGGTCCCCTTTACCGACACCTCGACGTACCTTGTGCCTCCGGGAGCGAGCGACGAGGAGACCCTGATGGTTGCGGATATCCTCCCTACTGCCTACGAGGTTGGGGTGCTGAACGGCAAGATACAGCCGGGTGACACGGTTGCCGTCGTGGGTAGCGGTCCGATCGGCCTGTCGGCCATCCTCGCGGCCAAGCTCTTCTCGCCGAGCCACGTGGTGGCGATCGACCTGGCCGACGCCCGTCTCGAAGCCGCCAAGCAATTCGGGGCTGACGTGACGGTCAACAATGGGCACGAGGACGCAGTGACCGCCGTTCGATCGCTCACCGACGGACTCGGGGCTGACGTGGCCATCGAGGCGGTCGGTGTTCCCGAAGCATTCGAACTCTGCGCCGAGCTGGTGAGGCCCGGCGGGCACGTGGCCAATATCGGTGTCCATGGCAAGCCAGCGGCGCTGCACCTTGAGTCGCTCTGGATCCGTGACGTGACCATCACCACCGGCCTCGTTGACACCTATTCGACGCCCACCCTCTTGCGACTGGTGAGTGCCCGCCAGATCGAGTCTGCACGATTCGTAAGCCATCACTTCGGTCTCCGTCAGATGCTCGAGGCCTATGATGTGTTTGCGCATGCGGCCGATACTGGAGCGCTGAAAGTCGTGTTGTCCCGCTGAGATGGCCTCGCCCACCGATTCGACACAAGCAATAGGCAATGGACCCGATGCCTCCAGCGTTCATTCGGGTGGTCTCCGGTGAAGATCGCCGTGCTCGGAGCTGGGTCCTGGGGCACAACCGTGGCGTCTCTCGTTGCCCCCAAACATGAAACCGTGATTTGGGCACGAGATCCCGATGTAGCCAGGGCCATCAGCACCGCACATGTCAATCCCGCTTACCTGCCCGGCTTCGATTTGGCTATCGAACTTGCGGCCACCGCGGACCTCAAGAAGGCCGTATGTGACGCCGACCTTCTCGTGCTCGGCGTGCCGACTTCTGGCTTCCGATGTGTGCTCGAGGAGACTGCCGGGTTCATCCGCAACTGGATTCCGGTAATCAGTCTGGCCAAGGGCCTTGAGCGCGGCTCACTCCTGCGGATGACTGAGGTGATCAGGCAGGTGGTCCCCGGGCACCCCGTGGCGGCTTTGACGGGTCCGAACATCGCCCGGGAGATCATGTCCGGAAAGGCCGCAGCCGCGGTCATCGCCACCGACGACCTCGAAGTTGCCAACGCCATTCAGGCGGTGTTCACGCGGGGCGTCTTTCGCGTCTATCTGAACGATGACGTCGTGGGGTGCGAGATGGGAGGCGCTCTCAAGAACATGATCGCCATCGCAACGGGCATCGGCGAAGGCCTGGGCGTGGGCGACAACACGCGGGCCGCTGTCATGTCACGGGGACTTGCTGAAGTCACCCGCCTCGGCGTCGCCATGGGCGCAAAGCCGGCTACCTTTGCCGGACTAGCCGGCATGGGTGACCTCATCGCCACCTGCATGAGTCCTTATAGCCGCAACCGTGCCGTAGGCGAAGAGCTAGGCAAGGGGCGGAAGCTCGAGGAGATCTTGGGGGAGATGCACATGGTTGCCGAAGGAGTGAATACCGCGACCGTGGCGCTCGAACTGGCTGAGCGCAACGGACTCGACCTTCCCATTTGCGCGATGATCAACCAGATCGTCATTGGCGAGATTCAGCCACTGGATGCCTACCGAGGCCTCACCCCAGCGGGCCGTGAAGCAGATCCCTGCTGAGCACACAGTGAGCGGCGCTCCCTCACGAACGCTTCGCGTTGCCTTTTCATGCGGGTTTTCCTGAGCTTGGACATCTCCGCCCTTACTAGGGCAAGGCGGCTATCAGTTGGGCGAAGAGAATCAAGTGCTTGTCGCCCACGTAATTCTCAAGGACATGGCTGCGAGCCCGTGAGCCGAGTAAGGCGATCTCGCCCGGACGTGCGAGGAGGGCCGCGAGCGTGTCGCCGAAGGCTGAGAGATCCGACGGGTCCTCGAGAAGGATGCCAGTCCCCGGGGCGACCTGCTCAGTGATGCCACCGACGCTCGAGGCCACCACGGCTTTAGCCTTCCACATGCCTTCAGCAACGGTTAGCCCGAAGCCTTCCACCAGACTCTTCTGGACAATCACCGTCGCATAGCGCTGCAGCGCATTGACCATTATCGCGTTCTCGTCAATGTCCGCCATCGGCAGGGTGACCAGCGACACACGCTGACGCGCGTGGACGGGAAGATCCTCCCAGATCGCTCTGCACTCGGCGAACACCCCTGCCCCTTCCGGGTCGTCGGCAACATCAGCCACTGAAGGACCTACCAATCCGAGGTGAGCGTCGACGTGTCCCGCAACCGACCAGGCAAAACCTTGCATGACGCCTGCCATGTCCTTCAGACGGTCCCATCGAGATACCTGCACCACTAGGGGGACGTCAGGTCGTAATAGGGAGCCACCTTCGGAGAGGATTGATGCCTCTCGCTCGACGCGCCCAGGGGTACCGTCAAAGCGGGTGAAGGTACCGGGACTGTCCTCACCGCTCCCAAAGAGAAGACCGATGCGACGAAGCGTGAGGGTGACGTCGCGCGGCGACATTTCCTGATTCTTGGGTGAGAAGGGGTCGATGGACGGCGGGATTACCCGGACTCTGGACTCCTCCATCCACGAGGGAACGTACTCGCGCACGGAGAAGATATACGCATCGCAGACAGCGAGATGAGGACGGAGAAATGACCAGGCCTCGTCGGTCCACTCGTTGCTCCCCTCGCGCCCTACGTGACATCGCCAGATCACTCGAGCGCCTGCTTCGGCGAATGCTGCCGCCATACCGGCCGTTTGGGGATCGTGAAGCAGGACGACGTCGCCACGCCGGACCCGGCTCATCGCGCTCGCGGCGTTGGCAGCCGAGATTTCAAGGTAGTGAGCCTTCTCGTTCGCTGAGAGCTCACCCGCGTCCCCGGCTGCGCCGTGGAGACGATTGTGGATCCGTTTGGTGATAGAGAAGAACTCGGGGTCGCCGCTCATAACGAGCCAGCGAATATCGATATTGGCGTCCAACGTGTAGCCAACCAGTACCTGAAGCATCTCGGCCACTCCGCCCCCCGCGGCGGTCGAGCTCACGTTCCACACCGTCAGTCCCTGGAGTAGCTCGCTGGCCTGGGTCGCAGCCTCTCGTAGCTCCACGTAGCGGTCGGCCCCGATGAGCGGTTCCAGACGCGAAAGGGCGCGAACGGGTACCTCGATCTGCCGAACGGAATGCTCATGCACGGCCAGTTCGACCTCAGTCAACGCCAAGATCCTTTCCATGCGCAGTCCCTTGCGCGACGACCAGACTGCTCTCTTAGTTCCAATCGCATGTGCAATCGCGGTCCGACCGTGCCGCAAGTTCGCGCAATCACTTACTCTCCCGTTGGACAGATGCGGTCGGCCATCTTCACGATGGCCACCACTCCATTCTCCTCTACCGATCAAGGGTAAAGGGTCATCGGGATTCTGGGGCACCCATCCGCCTAGGTGTAGTGCCCATGGACGTTGCTGACAGGGTCCACCAATAGCTGAAGCCTCCGAGGCGAGTGTGTAGCTACCACAGCCACGCTCTCCAAGGAGGCTTCAGATGCACCGTAACGCTCCGCTCACCCCTGAAGGTCGACTCCGGCTCTGCGAGCGCATCGAAGGGGGTTGGCCCGTCGCTCATGCAGCCGAGTCAATGGGGATCTCGAGGGATCGGGCCTATGTCTGGTGGCGGCGCTACCAGGAGGAAGGCGTCGCCGGTCTCGAGGACCGCCCGTGTCGCCCCCACCGCTGTCCCCGCCAGACCAAGGCCAGCGTCGAGCGTCGCATCCTGACCCTAAGACAAAGCCGGGGACTCGGTCCCGCCCGCATCGCCGGCATCGTGGGGATGCACCCCTCGACTGTGCACCGGGTCCTCGTCCGCCACGGGGTCAGCCGTCTGCGCGATCTCGACCGGACGACCAGGGAGCCCATCCGCCGCTACGAGATGAGCCGGCCGGGCGAGCTCGTCCACGTCGACATCAAGAAGCTGGGCCGGATCCCGAAGGGTGGGGGCTGGCGAGCCCACGGCCGCAGCCGGGAACACCACGGAGGCCGAGCCAACGTCGGCTACGCCTATGTCCACTCCGCGATCGACGGCTACTCCCGCCTCGCCTATTCCGAAGTGCTCGACAACGAGCAGGGAGCGACCGCTGCTGGATTCTGGCGACGAGCCCGACGGTTCTTCGCCGACAACGGCATCCAGGTCGACCGGGTCCTCACGGACAATGGTGCCTGCTACCGGTCGAATGAGTTCGCTCACGCCCTTCAGGTGGCCCGCCACAGCTTCACCCGGCCCTATAGGCCTCAGACGAATGGCAAAGCAGAGCGCTTCAACCGAACCCTGTTGGCGGAGTGGGCCTACGTCCAAACCTGGACGTCTGAGAGCCAACGCAATCGACGACTTGCTCACTGGCTCCACATTTACAACCATCACCGACACCACACCGCCATCGGGGGACCACCGGCGAGCCGTGTCCGCAAACTGTCAGGGCACTACACCTAGACCATCAGAATCTGGTCACCGGGCGCCGGCTCGACTCAGCTCACCTGGCGTTGACGATTCTCCCAGTAGCCACGCCGAAGTTCCCGCTTCAGAGGTTTGAACGCGCCAGACAGTGGAAGGGGACCATCCTGGAACTCCACCGACTTTGGCACCTTGAACCCCGCGAGGAACTCATGGGCGTAGTCGATCAACTCTTCGCCGGTCACCTTCATGCCGTGCCGGAGCACGACGACCGCGTGCACCGCCTCGCCCCATTTGTCGCTCGGTATTCCGATCACCGCGACCTCTTGCACAGCAGGGTGGGAGGAGAGGGCGTTCTCCACCTCGACGGAGTAGACGTTCTCTCCGCCCGTGACGATCATGTCCTTCATCCGGTCAGTGAGGTGCAAGAGGCCCTCTTCGTCGATGAAGCCCATGTCGCCGGTGCGATACCAGCCGTCGCGCATCACCGCCCTGGTCTCTTCCGGCTTCCGCCAATACTCGCGGATCAGGTTGCCGCCACGGGCACATACCTCCCCCCCCTCCCCGGAGGGAGGGCCTTGCCCAGCGAATCGGTTATGCGCAGCTCCACGCCGAACAACGGTCTACCCGAGGCGGTGAGCGTATTGCCGCCACGCCGGTGATCCTCTGGGCCGAGGAACGTCAGCGCAGAGGCCGCCTCTGTCATTCCGTATCCCTGGATGAAGTCGGTGTCGGGGAACATCTCCAGCCACCGAACAATGAGCTCCTGCGAAATCGGGGATGCTCCGTAGACCAGTTGACGCAGCGATTGCAGACGATCGGGCGAGAAGCCCTCGACTCGCTCCAGCATGGACAGCATCACGGGTATCACCATTGTCGTGTCGATCTTCTGGTCCTCGATGACGTTCACCACCAGCTCCGGATCGAACAGCGGGATCGTCACCGATGTAGCCCCGGTGGCAGGGATACCAAGCACGCCGGCAACGAGCGCGGCATGGAACATCGGCGACTGGAACAAGAAGCGCCGCTCCTCGCGGAGCCCTATCTCGGAAAGTACGTGGTACACGTTGAGCACCTCGGCCCGCTGCTCGAGCAGGGCGCCCTTAGGGAAACCGGTCGTCCCTCCGGTGTACATGAGAATCGCGGCATCGTCCTCTTCCGGTTCGGGCGGCATGACCGGCTCTCCCGCCGCCAAGAGACCCTCGTAGGCGAGCGTATCGGCGTCGCGTCCCACAGTGCTTTGGCCTGGCTCTCCTCCAATGATGACGACTTTGTCGATCTTCGCCCCGTCCTCCCGGGCACGGTCGAGCAGCATGGCAAATACCGGATCGGTGAAAACGACCCTGCAACCCGAGTCATTGAGGACGTAGGCCAACTCGGCGGGTGTGAAGCGAATGTTGAGCGGGTTGATGATGCCGGCTCCAAACATCGCGGCGTGATACAGCTCCAGATATTCGTGGCCGTTAGTGGCCAGTACCGCGAACCTGTTTCCGGGCTTTAGGCCAAGCTGGCTTCGCATGGCGCTCGTCAGCCTCAAGAGACGATCCATGTGGTTGGCGAATGTGCCTTGGTAGCGCACGCCCTCGCGAGTCACGTCGACGAACGCCACCTTGTCAGCCAGCTGTTCAGCGCGAGGCAGCAACAGCCTGGGGTAGACGAGTTCTTTCATGGCGATGAACCTTCCTTGTCACTGCTTTCGACTGCCAATGTCGTTTCGGGTACGTCGGTGTTGGGCACACTCGCCGCGGCGACCAAGTCGACAAACGAGCGGCGAATGCCAGCAGCGAACACGCTGAGATCCGGGCAGGCATCGGGATCGGCCAGGAGACCCACCGTCAACTGCCCGTCGTAGGTCAGGGCGGCCACGCCCACGCTCAGGTTCCCGGCGATCGGCACGAGCGGGAAGGCCTCGAGCATGCGGGCGCCCAAGACGTAGAGCGGGACGTCCGGGCCGGGAACGTTGGTCGCGACCAGGTTGAAGGAGGGTTGATGGTGGATCAGCCGAGCCGCTGCAGCCAATACTGATTGCGGCCAGGGCTCGAGCAACTCTAGAAGGAGCGCCGCCCCGAGGGCTTGGTGATGGTGCTTGCTGGACGCCTGAGCCCGCGACACCGACCACAGGCGATCGACCGGGTCCGAGGGTCCGATCGGAAGGCGAACCAGCATGGCCGAGACCTGGTTCCCCAGTTGGTGGTCGCCGTGGTGGTCGGCCCCGACCGGTACCAGCACCTGCACAGTTCGCTTGTCGTCATCCTCTCCTCGGACAGCCATGAGGCAGTGGACGCCACCGGCCACGGCCGTCAGTAGGAGGTCGTTGATGGTGACGCCGAAGCGACCCGCGACCTGATGCAGTTCTGCAAGTGGTTGGCGGATGAATTCCACCAGTCGTCCTTCGCCAACTGAGACATTGAGCGACGAGGAAGGAGCGATGGTCTGCCACGTGAGCAGGCTGTTGAGCGCATCGGCGTAGTGGACGACCTCACGACCCGTGCTCACTGGGTGCCGCAAAGCACCAACTCCGTTGGCCATCACGCGCAGTAGGAGAGTGCTGCGTCGCCCGAGGTCATTGGCAACGACAGAGGTCTGGCTGGGTGGAGGAGTCGGTTGCCACGGGTGCGACGGAGGGTCAAGCCTGGCGGCATGTCGGTCGAGGTCAAAGAGCACGGTCACCAGCTCTACGCCCGCCAAGCCGTCTGCCATCGAATGGTGGAGCTTCTCCAGCATTGCCACTCGGCCCCCCTCGAGCCCATCGATGAGCCAGATCTCCCATAGCGGTCGGTCGCGTTCGAGGAGGCGGGCCATGAGCTCAGCACACTGGCCGCGTAGTGCACCCTCGGTTCCCGGTGCCGCCAGCGTGGTGTCACGCACGTGGTTGGATACGTCGAATTGCGGATCGTCCACCCACATCGGCATTGCGGCACCGATGGGAGAGAAACGAACACGCCGCCGCAGTTTCGGCACCAGATGCAAACGACGGTCGATCTCTGCTCGAACCGCATCCGTGCGCAGTCTTCCCTGGTCGTGTAAGGGCGAACCCTCGAAGATGCCAATCGAGCCAATGTGCATCGGCGTCCGCGTCGATTCCGCGTACAAGAATCCGGCTTCGAGGGGAGAGAGCACCTGACCAGCCGGGTTCACGGTCGCGGCCCATCGGCTCTTCGGCTCAGGCAAAATACTTCCTCGAAGCCCTCTGCGAGACAGTTGGCAAGTTCTGGACCATCGGGGATGGCTTCGGTGTCGATGACGATTCCCACACACGCCCGGCCCGCTGAGGTGACGAGCGAGACGTTCACCGCGGCTCCTGAAGGTGGGGCAAATGCATACATCCGCTCGACCCGCGAACCGGCGAAATAGGTCTCGAAGGGTGGACCCGGGACGTTTGTGATGCAGAAGTCGTCGCCCTTCAGCATCGAGCCCCACATCGCGGTGATGACAGGATCGGGCAGCTTGTCGAGTCCCGCGGCCAATACCTCGCTGACTGCCATCCCCGGGGCGTGCTTCCACGAAGAGGTGATGCGATGCACCTCTCGGACGCACTCAGCCGGATCTGCCGGAGCCGGCACGATGAATCGTGCCGGCACAAAGTGGTTCCCTCCCACAGGGTCGTCGGAGGCGCGCACGTTGACCGGCATCAACGCCCGGAGGCCATCGATTTCCATGTCGTGGTGGATGTGGTAGATCGTAAGTCCACGCACAACGGAAGCTACGAACACATCGTTGACGGTCACGCCCAGCACCGTTGCCGTCTGGCGTAGCGTGGTATGTTCCAGGTCGAGAATTTCGAAGCCCCGCCTGAATCCGCGGCTTAATCATGAGCGGAGAGAGCGGTCTGCCGGCGGGCGCAAGGAGGCGCGCCGCCGACGTCGCCGTGGCCACGATCTCCTGCACCTGCTCGACAGGATGAGTGGAGGAATGAAGCAGGGCTTCGATCACCTGACGCGGGGTGGGCAGACGACGCAGCAATCCGGGAGGCCTTCTGTGAGTCTTCGCCTCAGGTACGGGGGCGTGCTCGGGCGAGGGGTGGCGACTCTGGTCCAAGAGATGCATCAATACGGCCACGCCGCCGACGCCATCCACGAGTGCGTGATGCAACTTGATGACGATCGCGGCGCCCTCGCCGTCCACTCCCTCGACAACCACTGCCTCCCATGGCGGAAGCTCTGGATCGAACCCGATGGCGGCCATCACCTGGGCCATGTCGAGCACGTGCCTGAAGGTTGCGCCGGTCGGCAGTCGCATGCGGCGAAGGTGGAAGTCGAGATCGAAATGATCGTCCGTCACGAATTGCCGCCTACCGCGGCCCAGTGGACGCGCAACAGCACGGGACCGCAACCTGGGTACGGCCTCCACGAGCGCTGCCATACGACTCACGATTTCTGCCCAACAGGGGGCACGGTCCAGCGCCATCACGGCGACGACGGTTGGTCGCAGCACTGGATCTCGACCGACCGTCCACAGTAAGGCGTCAGAACCACTCATCGTGTCTGTAACACGTTGGCGTTCATCGCTCATCGGCAACTCCCCAACGCGATTGTGCGATCCTTTCGGGCGCCTCACCAGTGCCAAAGGTCCCTACCATGAGCCATTTTGATCAGCTCGACGAAGGGGCGCCACTCGCTGACTGGCCAACAACATGTTCAAGGATTCTGTGACGGGCAGATAGGCGGACCTGGGCAATCCTTGGAACCTTGCGTGTGGTGGCAGCCGGCGTTGCCCCCTGGTCCTGGTATTCGGTGGAATCACGGGAGCGAATGAAGGTCGAAAGTCCCTAGTGGCAAGGGCCCTGAGGTGGCAAGGTGTTCACATGTGGATCGATGCCAAGGGTTCGACGGTACTCCTCGTCTCCGAGTGCATGCGATTGTTGGCGGTGACGGCCAAGGACGGCGGGATCGGAAGGCTCGGGATAGCCACCGATCAGGCGCCTGTCATCGTCCCGGTCAACTTCACGTTTCGAGAGGTCCAAGTCCTGATTCGAGTGGGAACCGGCTTCTTCTCCCAGGCGGCAACCGGTCACCTGGTGGCCTTCGAAGTCGATCACATCGACTCGGCTGCCGGAATCGCCTGGAGTGTCCTTATTCGGGGACTGGCGACGCTGATCGAGGCACCGACCGAACCCGAGCTCGCGGCGGCGGGACGCCCATTGGTGCCCGAGCCGGGAGACATGGTGCTGGTCCTACGCCCAGACGTGACAACCGGTCGCCGCTTCCAACTTCGTCCAGCGACGTAAAGCGGACCTTTCCGATGAGACAACCTCCCATGCCTAGCCCACCGGTTCCTCCCATTCGTACGAAACCACAGGTCGCACACCGGCGGTCAACTCGGCCGGCGTGTCGCCCCCTTCGAGAGCAGCTCCCGCACGTGACGGGCTATCTCGAGATCCTCGCGGGCATGGACGACGAGCACCACAGGGTCGGCCCCTGCTCGGGATACCAAACCATCTTCTTCGTGGACTTGGTTACTGAAAGGTTGCAGTCTCAACCCGAGGAAGCCAAGTCCGGCGCACACGTCGGCCCGCAGTCGAGGCGAGGCTTCGCCCGCGCCACCGGTGAACACCAGCCCGTCGATCCCACCCATGGCTGCGCACATGGCGGCGACCGCGGTCTGGATCCGGTACACGTAGACCTCGTAGGCGAGCCGGGCATCCCGGTTCGCCGGCATCCATCGGCGGCCATCACCTGGCGGAGGTCCCCGGACCCACCCGACAAGCCCACGCAGTCCCGATTCGTGCTCGAGGGCCGTCTTCGACGTCGTCGGCGGACAAGCCGCCGTGTCGCTGCACCCACAGGAGGAGCCCGGGATCGACACTGCCCGAGCGGGTGGCCATCACCAGACCCTCCATCGGGGTGAATCCCATGGTCGTGTCGACCGAGCGACCGAAGGCCACCGCCGCCAGCGAGGCGCCGGCACCGAGATGGGCCGTCACCAAGCGGAGCTCCCTCTGGGGCCGACCGAGGAGCTCGCCGGCCCGCCGGCTGGCCCAGGCGTGGCTGAGCCCGTGAAAGCCGAAGCGTCGGATGCCCCACTGCTCCCGCCACGTCCGGGGTACGGCATAGGTGGCGGCCTTCGCCGGCATGTCGGCGTGAAAGGCTCGTGTCGAAGCAGGCAACCTGGGGCAGATCCGGGCGAAGCGATCGCAGCGCATCGATGGCGGCCAGCGACTGGCGGGTTGTGCAGGGGGGCCAGATCGGCCAGCGCCTCGAGGGCGGCGTCGAGCGCGATCGTCGAGGAGGACGGGCTGCGTGAACATCGGAGCCACCGTGGACCACCCGGTGGCCGACGGCGTCGATTTCCGGGTGCTCGTCGACGAAGGAGCCGAGGGCATCGCCCAGGTCCGCTGGACTCCAGGCCGAGGAAGATCCTCGGCCGCGATCACGTCGTCCGCGTCGTCCAGCAGTCGCAGCTTGAGGCTGCTCGAACCGGCGTTGACGACGAGAATGTTCACCCACCCACCTTGCCAGATCGCACACGACCAGCATCGGCGACGACTCGACGGACACGTCCACCACGCATGCGCCGAGAGGAGCGCCGATGACTGACATCGACAGTGCACGTCCACTCCGCTCCGCCCGAGGATGACACGTTGCGCCAGCTCGACGCCTACTTCCGGGCCGCCAACTACCTGACCGCGGGCCAGATCTACCTCATGGACAACCCCTTGCTGCGCCGTCCTCTCGTCCCCGAGGACATCAAGCCCCGCCTGCTCGGCCACTGGGGGACGAGCCCCGGGCTCAACTTCTGCTACGCCCACCTGAGCCGGATGCATCAAGGCCGAGGATCTCAATGCCCTCTTCGTGTGCGGTCCGGGTCACGGGGGCCCGGCCGTCGTCGCCAACACCTGGCTGGAAGGCACCTACAGCGAGCGCTATCCCCACATCGCCCGAAACGGCGAGGGTATGGCCCGGCTCTTTCGCCAGTTCTCCTTCCCCGGCGGCATCCCCAGTCACTGCAGCCCGGAGACCCCGGGTCGATCCACGAGGGCGGCGAGCTCGGCTACTCGCTGAGCCACGCCTTCGGGGCAGCGTTCGACAACCCCGACCTCGTCGTGGCCTGCGTCGTCGGCGACGGCGAGGCCGAGACGGGACCGGCGGCCACCGGATGGCACTCGAACAAGTTCCTCGATGCCCGTCGCGACGGCGCGGTCCTGCCCATCCTGCACCTGAACGGGTACAAGATCGCCGCCCCGACGGTGCTGGCTCGGATACCCGACCTCCGAGCTGCTGGCGCTGTTCACCGGCTACGGCTACCGCCCGGTGCTGGTCGAGGGCGGTTTCGACGGCGAGAGCCCCATGGCCGTCCACCGACGCATGGCCATCGGCGCTCGACGAGGTCTTCGCTGAGATCCACGAGATCCAGGACGCCGCCCGATCGCACGGGGCTCGAGCACGACCGACGTGGCCCATGCTGATCCTGCGGACACCGAAGGGCTGGACCGGCCCCAAGGTGGTCGACGGGCTGCCCGATCGAGGGGACGTTCCGGGCCCACCAGCTCCCGCTGGCCGAGGTGCGCACCAATCCCGAGCACCTGGCCCAGCTCGAGGCGTGGCTTCGCAGCTACCGGCCCGAGGAGCTCTTCGACGAAGACGGGCGTCCCGATCGAGGCCATCCGCGACTTCCCCCCGGTCGGCGAGCGGCGCATGAGCGCCAACCCGCACGCCAACGGGGGCCTCCTTCTGACCGACCTCGAGCTCCCCGACTTCTGTGACTACGCCGTCGACGTCCCGAGCCCCGGGGAGCGCCATGCACGAGGCGACCCGGGTGCTCGGTTCGTTCCTCCGCGACGTGATGCGGGCCAACCCGACCACCTTCCGTCTCTTCGGACCCGACGAGACCGCCTCGAACCGGCTGCAGGACGTGTTCGAGGTCACGGACCGGACCTGGGATGCCGAGCTCCGACCCGGCGACGACCACCTGGCCCCCGACGGCCGGGTGATGGAGGTGCTCTCCGAGCACCAGTGCCAGGGCTGGCTCGAGGGCTACCTCCTCACCGGTCGCCATGGTCTCTTCAACTGCTACGAGGCGTTCATCCACATCGTCGACTCGATGTTCAACCAGCATGCCAAGTGGCTGAAGGTCAGCGCGGAGGTCCCGTGGCGTCGGCCCATCGCCTCGTTGAACTACCTCCTTTCGAGCCACGTCTGGCGACAGGACAACAACGGCTTCTCCCATCAGGACCCCGGCTTCATCGACCACGTGGTCAACAAGAAGGCCGAGGTCGTCCGGGTGTACTTTCCGCCCGACACGAACTGCCTGCTGTCGGTCGCCGACCACTGCCTGCGCAGCCGCAACTACGTCAACGTCATCGTCGCCGGCAAGCAGCCCCAGCACGACTGGCTGACCATGGACGAGGCGCTCGATCACTGCACCACGAGGGCTCGGGAATCTGGTCGTTCGCGTCGAACGACGACGGGTCGGTGCCCGATGTCGTCATGGCCTGCTGCGGTGACATTCCCACGCTCGAGACCCTGGCCGCGGTCGAACTCCTGCGACCAGCACCTCCCGGATCTGAAGGTCCGAGTGGTCAATGTCGTCGACCTGATGCGGCTCGAACCCGACACCGAGCACCCCCACGGCCTGCCCGATCGCGAGTTCGACACCATCTTCACCCCGGATCGCCCGGTGATCTTCGCCTACCACGGCTACCCGTTGCTCATCCATCGCTTGACCTACCGACGGACGAACCACGACAACTTCCACGTCCGCGGGTACAAGGAGGAGGGAACCACGACCACGCCGTTCGACATGGTGATGCTCAACGACCTCGATCGGTTCCACCTCGTCATCGACGTGCTCGACCGGGTGCCCGGGCTCGAGCCCGGAACGGCGACGTTGCGCCAGCAGATGGTCGACGCCCGGCTCGATGCCCGCCGCTACGGGCGCGAACACGGCGAGGATCCCCCGGAGATCGCTCACTGGCGATGGGGCGGGCTCGCGGCGGACTCGGAGTAGGCAATGTCGGAACTCATTGCTTCCGCCGGCTATCTAGGGTCGAGCCGGTTCGGCACCCAACGGACCGCGACTGTGCAACATCGAACTCGCCATCCTGATCGACATTGTCAATGGCGCACTCCACCGACACCACCGGCGAAGGCCACAGAGAGAAACTCCGGCGACCCGATCGGTGGCCTCCTGGACCCGCTGTCCGGCTCACAGTGACTGACCCCGCTCGAGATTCATCACTTCCCATGCGCCGAATGGCGGAAGCGGTGGATGAGACTTTCGAGGCGATCGTGTTCGACTGGGATGGCACGGCAGTACCCGATCGGCAGTCCGACGCATCGGTAGTACGGGAGCGGGTCGAGGCGCTCAGTGCCGCTGGTGTGCACATGATCATCGTGACTGGCACCCATGTCGGCAACGTGGACGGACAGCTTCGGGCCAGACCTCAGGGTCCGGGCCGGATGTACGCTTGCTGCAACCGAGGTTCCGAGATCTTCGCCGTTACTAGCAGAGGGCCAGAGCTCGTCTTCCGACAAGTGGCCAGCCCGGCGGAAAACCGTGCTCTGGATCGGGCAGCCGAATGCACCGTCGAGCACCTCCGGACCGCTGGCGTCGAGGCAAAAGTGGTGTCCCAACGGATCAATCGTCGGAAGATTGATCTCATTCCCATCCCAGAATGGGCCGATCCCAAGAAGGCGAACATCGCCCAGCTGGTCGGAGCGGTGACCGCACGACTCGCTTCGACGGAAATGACCAATCTGGCTGAGGTCGTTGCACTGGCCGCCGACACTTCTCGGGATGTCGGCCTTGCCGATCCACGAATCACCAGCGACGTGAAGCACGTTGAGATTGGGCTGACCGACAAGTCCGACTCCGCACGCTGGGCGGCGGAATGGCTGGCCCAGCAGGGCATCACCGGGGGACTGGTGTTGGTCGGTGGCGACGAGTTCGGACCTATCGGCGGTGTGGTCGGAAGCGATTCTCTGATGATGGTGAATGCCTTGGCTCGCGCCGTTGTCGTCTCCGTTGGAGTAGAGCCAGAGGGCCTACCCCAGGGGATTGTGCACCTCGGAAGCGGACCGAACGGCTTCATCGACCTGCTCGACGAGCAGCTTTTGCGGCGGGCCGCACGCCGAGTGCCAAATATCGATCTCGACCCAGCCTGGGTCGTTCCTCTGTCCACCGTCGAAACCAAGCAGCAGGTCTCCGAGTCGCTCGGAACGCTCGGCAACGGATATGTGGGCGTCCGAGGCTCCCGGGAAGAAGATGGCCAAGGCGCCGCTCCCCTGTTCCTTGTAGACGGTGTCTACACCCGGGACGGGCTCCTCCCCGGACCCGATTGGACCCGCTTGGATCGTCCCAACATGCAGCTTCGTCACACCGAGCAGCGCGTGCTGGACCTGCGCGGCGGCACGCTCGTGCGATTCGACAGCGAAGGCAGTGGAGCACGGTCTCTGCGATTCGTCTCCGTCGCTTCGCCGCACGCCCTCGCCCTGCGGGCAGAGGGTCCGGAAGCGCAGTTGCAACCCGGCGTCCCGCTCCGCCCGCCTCGGGAGCCCGTCGATTTCAGGTGCAATGACCACGGAGACTCAGTCGTAGCCAGCACAGGCGGGTCGAATGCTCAAATCGGAGTGGCCGCCAGGGACCAGGTAGTGGCATCGACGGGGTGGCGAGTGGTCGAGCGCCTGGCTGCCTGGGTCGCCGATCCGGCGGGACCGTCCAATATGGAGAACGCCTACCGCCGTCTAAAAGATGTGGAGAACCTGGGGTTCGACACGTTGCTCGCCGAACACCGAGAGTCATGGGCACACCGTTGGAACGATGCCGAGGTAGTGATCGACGGAGACCCGAAGTCGGAGTTGGCAGCTCGCTTCGCCGTATTCCACCTGCTCAACGCAGCTAGCGCCACTGGCGAATCCGGAGTGGGCGCCCGGGGACTGACCGGCGGTGCCTATGCAGGTCATGTCTTTTGGGACGCAGACGTCTTCGTCCTTCCCGCTCTCGCCGCCATCCGACCCGCGGCGGCTCGAGCCATGCTCGAGTATCGCATCCGCCGTCTCCCGGCGGCGCGCGCCGCGGCCGAGCTCCAAGGCTCGCGTGGCGCTCGCTTTCCCTGGGAGTCGGCGGGCGACGGCAGCGACGTCACGCCACATTTCGTTCGGGGAAAGGACCATGAACTCATCCCGATCGCCACTGGCTCGCACGAAGAGCACATCGTGGCCGACGTGGCCTGGGCAGCGGCACATTACGCGGCGTGGACGGGTGATTTTGCCTTCCTGGCGGGGGTAGGTCGCGACCTTCTCATCGACACCGCCCGCTACTGGGCCAGCCGAATTCGGACCGATGCCGATGGAAGCGGTCATCTCTACGGCGTGATGGGGCCCGACGAGTACCACGAGGTCGTCGACGACAACGCCTACACGAACGTTATGGCCCGCTGGAACCTTCGTCGGGGCGCAGAACTCCTCTCACAGTCGAGCGAGACCAACGAGCCCAGGGTTTGGCAGGAGTTGGCCGATGGATTGGTCGACGGGTGGAGCCCCCAGCGCGAGCTCTACGAACAGTTCGCCGGTTACTTCGAGTTGGAGCCTCTCCGTATGTCGCAGGTCGCCCCACCCCCGGCTGCCGCCGACCAACTGCTCGGGGCCACGCGAGTGGCCAAGTCCCAGCTCATCAAGCAGGCTGACGTGCTCATGCTTCACCATTTGGTGCCAGAAGAGGTGGTGGAAGGGTCGCTCGCACCGTGTCTCGACTTCTACGGTCCCCGAACGGCTCATGGCAGCTCGCTGTCCCCTGCCATCCACGCATCGCTGCTGGCGCGCGCCAGTCAGCCGGAGCGGGCGCTCGAGCTGTTTCGCCTGGCCGCACGCCTCGACCTTGACGATCTGACCGGCACCACGGCAGAAGGCCTGCACCTGGCCACTATGGGAGGGGTCTGGCAGGCTCTGGCGTTCGGCTTCATGGGCCTGCGGGCCCGGGCAGGGACACTCGCCATCAATCCCTGCCTGCCGGACGTCTGGAGCGCTCTCGGCCTGTCGTTTCGCTTCGGCGGGAACCGGACGGGCATTCGGGCCGAGCACGACCGCCTCACCATCACATGCCATGAACCCCTCCGGGTGCAGGTTGCCGATCAGGCAACGCGGTGGTGCCAGCCTGGTTCCACGGTCGTGGCCAATCAAACCCCGACCTCACGGAGTCCTTCATGAGCACTGTGCTTGCCGCCCTCGACGCCGGCTGCTCGTCCTGTCATGGAGATGGCCAGGTCTTCACCGGCGGCAGCATTCCCCGCCATGTGGATCGCCCCCACTACGACCTGGACTCGGTGGGACGCATTCCTCGCTCGTTATTGTCCCGACAGATCCGCATCGAGTTCCGCACCGGCTCGGTCGCTTCGCAGATCGCCGAGGTGTACAGAGACGGCATTCACACCCGATCGTCTTGAGCTGGTCTCGGGATCTCTCGCTTGGACCAGCGCATGTGGTCAGAAGTGCTCAGTGGTGCGAAGTCCCTATTGTTGCTCCCCCGATTGTCCTCCGACGGTTCCGCAATTGGCCAACAGGATCATTGGTGAGGTGCCACGTTGCGTCCTAGTCCTCCTCCGGTCGGCACGATGACCACTGGAATGGCGGAATGTTCGGCCAGTTCATGACTGGTGCTACCGAGTAGGAGCCCGGAATGCGACCCTTGCCCGCGCGAGCCGACCACCACCAGGTCAGCGGCTAGTGGAGGACTCGCCGCTCCAAGGAGCGCCGAGCACGGATCGCCGTCGATCGGATGCCAGTGGACGCAAACGGGATTGACCCCGCGCTTCTTGGTAAGAGCCCGAGCGGTCTTCTCCAGTTCAGGAATTGCCCCGGGCAGCGCGGCATGCTCCAACAGACCGATGGCATGGATGACCACCACGTCGGCCCCGATCGGTCCGGCCAGGTCGGCCGCCCAACAGAGAGCCCGTTCAGAATCAGGAGACCCGTCGAAGCCCACCGCGATGGTGGTGATCAGGGCCATGGCGCACCACCCGCCTCGGCCTGGAGGTCCAACGCCAGGCGGAGCGCTTCCCCGCGCTCTTTTTGGGCGTTGTCGACCAATTCGGATCCCGGGCCACCGTAGGTTGGAACCTCGGGTTGATAGATGCCACCAAGGAGAGCCCCGAGCGTCGTGGCCACTGACATCCGCAGCGCGCTCAAGTCGTACCCGCCCTCGAGGTACAGGACGAGCCGACCCGATCGAGGTGCGAATCCGGCCGCCATTCTGGCCAGGTCGGCGAAGTCGCCACTCGACAGGGCCAGGTCGGCGAGGGGGTCATCCCGGTGAGCGTCGAAGCCGGCGGAGACAAGAACCCAGGTGGGATCAAACGCGTCGATGACCGGCAGGGCCACCTGTTCGATTGCCTGCCGGACCACGTCGCCGGTGGCCTTGGCCGGGAGCGGGACATTGACCGTTCGCCCCAAGGCACCTCGGCCGCCAATCTCGTGCGCAGCCCCGCTGCCAGGGAATAGGGGTGACTGGTGCGTAGACACATACAGGACGTTCGGGTCGTCCCAAAAGATCGCCTGCGTACCGTTGCCGTGGTGGACGTCCCAATCCATGATGAGGACCCGTTCACCGTCGGCGGTCAGTCCGGCGGCCGAGATGGCAACGTTGTTGAGTAGGCAGAACCCCATGGCCCGATCGCTCAAGGCGTGGTGGCCGGGCGGGCGTGCCGCGACAAAGGCGATGTCACCGACACCTTGCCGAAGCGTATCGACTGCCGCCAGCCCCGCCCCGGCCGCGCCGCAGGCGGCCGACCATGAGTCGGCCGAGGCAAAGGTGTCGGGATCGAGGCTGCCGCCACCCGCCCGACAGAAGGCAGCCAGGCCCTCCACATATGCGGGGTCATGCACCTGCGTCAGTTGGGCCATCTCGGCGGCGACCGGCGCTACCGTTTGGAGATCGGTACCCAGATGCAGGTCGTCGATGCCCGCCATCACGGCAGCCATCCGGGCCGGTCGTTCAGGGTGATCTCCCCCGTCATGCTCGGATCCTCCTATGGGACCACTCACGATCAGCATGGTGAGGAGGCGTCTTGCCCGAAGCGTTGATCCTCGGAGTGATGGCGGTGGTTGTAGGCCGATCGATAGGCATCGTCGGGCTCGATGGGAAACCGTACGCTGATCGTCCCGAACTCCCGGGTAGAGGTTACGTGGAACCCCGACTTCATGAATACGTCGAGCATGTCCTGATTGTCGGCCAGGGTTTGGGCAGAGAAGGTGTTGATGCCGTTGCTCAAGGCCGCCTCGGCCAGATGTTCCAGCAAGATGGTGCCGAGCCCGTGGTGCTGCAACTGGTCGGCGACGACAAACGCCACTTCAGCCTCTTGTGTCTCGAGTAGGCGCTCATAGCGCCCAATCGCCACCAGGTCGTCGGCGTGCTCGACCACCAGCGCCAGCCGGTTTACGTAGTCGACGTGGGTAAACCGCTCGACCTCGGCGACTGACAGTCGTAGATGCATGAAGAAGAACCTGCGGTACACCGACTGGGGCAACAGATGCTCGTGGAACTCTGTTAGACGCCCGCCGTCGTCGGGCCGAATCGGCCTCAGGTGGAGCGTAGCTCCGCCCATCGTGTCGACATCACATTCCAACTCGTTTGGATATCGCCCGATCCGAGCACTCACCCCTCCGATTTCTGCTGCACTACCCATCGCCGGCCCTCCGCCGAATGCGACGACCGGTCACCTGCCGAGGCGCCAGTCGCACATACGTCCTCCTCTCACCCCCAGCCCACGGGGCGAGGCCCAAGGATCGAACGTGGCCGATCTCGGTCGGTTCGGCAACCACCCAGGCGTTGCCGGTGAGTAGCACGCTCCAGCCTTCGGTCAGAGCCTCGTCGAGATGATCGACCTCGAATGAGACTTCTTGGGCAGGCCCAACCGCGCCGATCATCGCCTCTGAATCGGTTCGAAAGACGATGTCACCGTCCAACACCCGGAAGTTGACCGGCACAGCCAAGGGCCCATGCTTGTTCGAGTAGACGAAGCGACCCACACCGCCCGGAGCAACCATCGCCTGGCATTCCTCAGCGCTCATTTGTTCAAGGCTTGGCCCAGCTGATGGGTCAGCCCCGCCCGGTGGGACGGCCCAGCCACCTCCCGAGATGGCGTCCGCTGTCGTCTCTAGCGCCCCGGCCAATCTCCGAGCGCGGCCCGAGACAGTTGAGGTGACGGGTTCGACTCGACAACCCGGACGTAGGTCGGGCTCATGCCGGTCCGGGTGGCCACCTCCTCCACTCAGCCCAAGCTCTTGACGGCGTTCGGCCACCCGCCGACCCATGTCTCCACCCCTCATAGAATCGTCCCCTACGGCGTAGTGTCATGCTCGGCTCCGTGAAGGGCTGACATCGCTCAGGACGTGGAGTGGAAGGGGTGACGCCGACGCTGTGCCCGGATCCTCTGATCGGTCCGACTTCGCCGGGACCTGCCTGGTCAAAGCCGAGTCCACATAGGTGGCCGGCAGCCGCGCCACGACGACCACACACTCGGCATGGCGGGCACATTGATGAGCCACGGACCCGACGAGTGCGCCTTTGAACCATCGGAGGCCATGGGCCCCGACAACCAGGAGCTCTGCTCCAACGGAGCCGTCGACGAGGGCCGGCACTGTGTCCTGGCCACGCGCCACCACGTCGAATGGGACGTCAGGCGCCCACTCCGCCGCATAGTCGATCGCCGAATCGAGGATGTCGCGAGCCCGCAGTTTCACATCCCCGTCGGGGACCCAACAAAAAGGAGCCGATCGGGGGGAACTGCCACGCATGGATGCCTAGCACCGACGCCGAGCGAGCTTGCGCTTCTTCCAATGCCCACCGGAGGGCCCGAGTCGACCCGAGCGAACCATCCAGACCGACCACGATTCGGGGCTCCGCCGCCCGCAACGGACGCTCATCAGGATCAGCATGCACAATGACGATCGGGCAATGGGCGTGCTGGATGCACTGATCGCTGACCGAGCCGAGGAGTAGTTCTTCGAACCCGCCCCTGCCGCGAGCCCCGACCACCAGCAGCTCTGCCGACCTACTCGCCTCGATGAGCCCCTTCGCCGGGGACGACCCCACCACCTCGGCCCGCGCCACCACCGAGGGGTGTCGCGTGGCGACGAGCCCACAGGCGTCGTGGACAATTGCCTCGCCCGGCGAGAGGTCGGACGAGTCGGGCTCGTACCAGTCGGGTGTGTTCTCGGGCCGTTCGATCTGGACGTAGATGACTTTGAGCAGTGAGCCACGGCGCTTCGCTTCGTCCGCAGCCCATTTGAGTGCCCATCTGGAGTGCTCTGATCCGTCGACTCCCAACACGATGGTGCGGTGGTGGTGCTCTGTCGGCGCGTCCTGGCGAGCTTCTGCCATGGCGGCCTCCCTCTGCGATTCCCTAGTTTCCGACTAGCGGGGGGTGACGATCCGTACTTGGGCGGTGCTTCAAGACTGCCTCCCTTGTCCTGCGGCATGCAATGCCCTCCTTCTATTGGATGCCATGGACGGTTCCACGCATAGGGCCAAAGGTCCCCCAATCTGTTGAGGGCGTGCGAAAGGAACCGCCGAACAGGGTTAGAGAACAGGGTTAGAGACGTCTGGGCCTGGCGTTTGGGTAGCGCTTTCCCAGAAGTGGAGCCGTCGATGAAGCCCTTGGCTGGATTCGAGCGGCTGTCGGACATTCGTTGCCGGTCTACGAGTCAGCTGGAGCCCGTGATAGGTCGCCGCCTCGACCACCTCCCGGGACTACCTCACGTACCGGTGGCGTCACTACGACGGGCCTGCGCCGAACGTTCCGCGACCCGGGTCGCGTAACTGGCAGCTTGGGTGCGCCGCTCCATGCCGAGCTTGGACAGGAGGTTTGACACGTAGTTCTTCACCGTCTTCTCGGCCAGGTACAACTCGGCGGCGATCTGGCGATTGGTCTGACCTTCGGCGATCAGATCGAGGATCCGCCGTTCCTGAGGGGTGAGGCTGGCCAACCGGGGGTCGTCGGAAGGTCCTGGAGGCGTTCGAGCACCCGTTCGGTCAGCACGGGGTCGAGCAGGACTGCCCGTCGCCCACCCGCCGGATGTCCTCCACCAGATTGGTGGCGCCCACCTGCTTGAGCAGGTACCCGGCGGCACCGGCCATGATGGCGGCGAACAGCGCCTCGTCGTCGGCATAGGACGTGAGCATGAGGCAGGCGATCTCGGGTGAGCGAGAGCGGATCTCGCGGCAGACCTCGATGCCACTTCCGTCAGGGAGCCGCACATCGAGAATGGCCACGTCGGGGCGGGTCGCAGGGATCCGATCGAGCGCGTCCCCGGCGGTGGCGGCCTCGCCCACCACGGCAAAGTCGTCCGCCTCCTCCAACAGGGACCGGAGGCCGGTTCGGACGATCTGGTGGTCGTCGAGGAGGAATACCCTGATCGTCACCTGCCCACCCTCCTGTCTATGGCTTTGTCATGACCCACGGTGATCGAGCCGGCCAGAGGCGATCGTTCGGACTGCCGGTACCGGGTTCCCACGGCTGACTTGCTGCGATACCATCCCAGCTCACGGGCTTTCACGCCCACCATATCTGCTCTGTTGGCCGGAGACCGTCGTGCCATACCAGTCGATCGAGGATCCCGCCAGGCTCCGCCGAGTGCTGGAGGCTGCCCTCCTGATCGAGGCCGATCTCGATCTACCCACCCTGCTTCGCCACGTCATTGAGGAGGCGCGCTCGATGACCGGTGCCCGCTACGGCGCTCTCGGGGTTTTGAACCAGGACGGGACCGCGCTCTCGAGATTCCTCACCGGTGGGCTCGAACCGGAGGAAGAACGCCGGATCGGGGCTCGACCCACCGGGAGAGGCGTATTGGGCCTGCTCATCAGCGACCCCCAACCGCTCCGGTTGCCGCGCCTGAGCTCTCACCCGGAGAGCTTTGGCTTCCCTCCGAACCACCCCCCGATGACCTCGTTCCTCGGTGTGCCGGTCAGGGTGCGCGACGAGGTCTACGGCAATCTCTATCTCACCGACAAGCAGGGGTGGTCCGAGTTCACCCGCGACGACGAAGCTCTGGTCGACGCCCTGGCGATTGCGGCCGGGATCGCCATCGAAAACGCCCGACTCCACCAGCGGGTGCAAGAGGTCGCCGTCTACGAGGATCGCGACCGTCTGGCTCGGGACCTCCACGACACGGTCATTCAGCGCCTGTTCGCAGTCGGTCTCTCCCTTCAGAGCATGGCCGGCAATCCATTGGCCTCTCGGTCACGGACCGGCTCAGGGTGGCGATTTCCGATATCGACGACACCATCCGCCAGGTTCGCTCCAGCATCTTCGAGCTCGGATCGGGAGATCTCGATCGAGGCCTCCGAGCCAACGTGCTCACGCTGCTGCACGAGCTCAAACCGGTCGTCGGGTTCGATGTCCACGCGTCGTTTGCCGGCCCTATCGATACGACCACCCCTGAGATCGTGAGCGAGCATCTCCTGGTGGTGATCCGGCGCGAGGCGGTAACCAACGTCGGGCGTCATGCTCACGCCAGTGAGGCGAGGGTGAGTCTCAGCGTCGATGACGCCAATGTCGAACTACTGGTGATCGACAACGGCTGCGGGATCGGTAACGCCGGTGCGAGCGAAGGTGGGCTCGGGCTCGGCAACCTACGCCGTCGGGCGGAGAAACTGCACGGGCAGTTCAGTACCGAGAGCCCGGAGTCCGGCGGAACGAGACTGTTGTTTGCGCGTCCCGTGAACCCGTAGATTCGTCGCACGTCACCGTCCTTTCCACGTATGGGCTCCACATGCGTGCAAAGGTCCTGGCTAGAGCCAAATCGTCGACAATGCTCTGAGTGCAAGGGTTCCTCCAGACGATCTCTAATGCCGATGCGCTCCCACTTCGACTCCCACTACTGAACACTACGATCGGTTCGCCAAAAGGAGAGCAACAATGACCCCCAATTCAGATACCGACCATCGAATCGTGGTCGGAACCGACGGCTCACCGTCCTCGATCGCCGCTCTGGAATGGGCAGCCAACCAGGCACAGCTGACCGGAGCGGCTCTGGAGGTCCTGATGACCTGGGAGTGGCCCACCAGCTACGGGTGGTCGATCGTCCCTGACAACTATGACCCGACGCGAGACTGCGAGAAGGTACTCGCAGAAGTGCTCGCCCCGATCCAAGAAGCACATCCAGATCTGCCCATCCGACCCGCCGTCATCGAAGGCCACCCCGCCCCCCTACTGGTCAAGGCGTCCCACGGAGCAGACCTGCTCGTGGTGGGAAGCCGGGGCCACGGAAATTTGTCGGCATGCTCCTTGGGTCGGTGAGCGAGCACTGTGTCTCCAACGCCCACTGCCCGGTTCTGGTTCTGCGCGTCGACAACTAGCGCGCCAATTTCCTTGAGTTGGCATTGACCAACACGGCGCCGGCTAGGCTGGCCGAATCCTCTCCTCGGGGCCGTTCGATCTACGTCCCGCCGGGTACGTCGGGACGGCCCTAATCCTCGTCGGGTTCGTCTACGAGTTCTGGCTCATCCTGATCGGCATCTTCGTGCTGTTGGGGGCGAGAGCCGAAGAGGAGGACGCCCGGTATCCGCCGCAACCCCAAAAGGGCATCCCGGCTGGGATCATCGATGTCGCCGACCGAGAGAGCGGATGGACAGCCGAGACCGCTCGACAGGCACGTCGGGACCTTCGGCCCTAGCGCCGCGCGCCCCGATCCGCCACTGTCTTGGTATGGGGTCGACCAATGAACCCGGGCCTGCCGTCCTCACCCGCCGACAGTGCTTCGAACACTTGGCCCGGGCATCAGTCGGTCGCGTCGGTATCAGCATCGATGCCCTACCGGTCATCCTTCCGGTCCACTTCGGGGTCAGTGAAGAGTCGGTGTTCTTTCGCACCATCCCGGGTACGAAGCTCGACGCCGCTACTGTGGGCGCGGTTGTGGCCTTTCAGGCCGACGCCTGGGAGCCGTCCGATAGCACGCACTGGAGCGTGCTTCTCCAAGGCAACGCCTTGGAGGTGCGCGACGAGCTAGGCGACGCTCAATCGCGATCTGTGGCCATCAGGTCATGGGGAAGCGCCCATCCAGTACATCGCTTGGTGCGCATCGAGGCGACCAATGCCAGCGGGCGACGCTTCCGCATTGCCGGAGAGGGCCCGCCACTCGAGTTCCCCGATTCCCCATCCTTTTAGCCGCGTTCACAGCGGACATCCCACTCCTGTCCGTGACTGAGCGCATTAGGCCTGCTTCACCACGGCGTACCAGATCCGGTGGGCCACTCCCTCGATCCGGTCGCCCATCCGGGCGTAGCGCCGGTAGAGCTCACGGCGGGCCGACACCTCGTGGATGTCGATCGATGCTCGAGGAGGGCGGACATGGCCCGGCGGTAGACGTGCTCGAGGGACCGCTGCTGGCCGACGGCGGCGTCGGCGCATTCGGTGGCCCGGTCAGGATGGGAGGCGATGTCCGGGAATGCCGGACCAGGTCGCGGACACCGAGCGCGACGAGGTCGGCCATCTCCGACCATCGGGGGATCCGGCTCCATCCCAGGAGCTCGGCTTCCCGGACCAGGTTCTTGGCTCCGTTAAGGACGGCAGTCGAGCCGTTCGGAGATCTCGTAGATGTCCTCCGGGACTGATTGGTGTCACGAAGGCCGTCTTCACCGCCGATCAGACCTCCCGGCCGGCCATATCTCCGCAGGTGCTCGACGTCCTGGACTGACGGCCGCCTGGGACGGATCGCCCTTCGACCAGGCCGAAAGCGCGTCCATGCCCCGAGGTCGACTGGCACCCTGCCGAGCCAGCAGGCCGAGCAGTCCGGTGACTCGGGCAGGAACCAGCGTCTCATCCGAGCCACCTCCAGATCACGAGGAACAGAGCGCCGAGCGCCGCGCTGACCGGCAGCGTCACCAGCCATGCCAACCCGATCTCACCCACCACGGCCCAGCGTACGTGGCGCCACCGCTCCCCGGTGCCCACACCCGACCACGGCAGGGGCCACGACGTCGGACGTGCTGACGGGCGCCCCGGCCAGCGAGGCGACCAGGACGATGGTGCCGGACGAACCCTGGCTGACCAGACCGTCCAGCGAGCGGAGCGCGGTAGATGCGCCGGCCGAGCGTGCGAACCACCCGCCACCCTCCGAGCAGGGTTCCGAGGGTCAAGAGCAGGGCCGAGGCCAGCATCACCCAGAAGGGGACGACGAAGTGGGTGAGGTCGCCGTCGGCGACCAGCGCCGCCGTCATCAGGCCCATCGTCTTCTGCGCGTCGTTGGAGCCGTGGGCGAAGGCCAGGCCGGCCGAGGCCACCAGCTCGCCCCCGCGGACCGGCCGTTCGACCGCACGCGCGTGGCCCGTCGGAGCGATCGGCGGGCCACGCGGATGCCCAGCCACGGCCAGAGGCAGGGCGATCGCCGTCGAGAAGAAGAGCCACAGCAGCGAGCCGAACACACCCACGGGGCGCAGGCCCTCGAGGCCGCCCCAGTGGACGGCGCTGAGCCCGCCCTCGGCCAGCGCCGCGCCGGCCAGGGCGCCCACCAGGCAGTGACCGGAGCTGCAGGGAAGGCCCCACCACAGGGTGACCAGGTTCCACACCAGGGCACCGAGCACCGCGGCGCCAGCACCTCGAACATCTGATCGGGCGGGAACGAGGACGATGCCGGCGACGGTGGCAGCCACGGCGGTCCCCACCACCAGTGCACCGACCACATGGAAGACGGCGGCGAGGGCAACGGCCGGTGCCGGGCCGGACGGCGCCGGGTGACGATCGGCGCGGCGATGGCGTTGCCGGCGTCGTGGACGCCGTTGACCAACGCAAACGCCGCCGAGAGCACCACCACCACCACGATCACGGGTCGATCCTGTCATGTCCCTCATGGATTTCGAAGCACCCCGATGTCCGGGGCTGGAGAGACCGAACCCTCGGTGAGTTCTCGGACCTCGCGCTTGCGGCGCTCGAGGCCGGGGACTCATCGTCGAGCATCTCCCGGCTGACGAGATGGCGCTCCAGACCTTCGACTCGCCGAACCAGCACATCCGGGCACGGGAGAAGCTCTTCAACGCCACCACCCCGGCCGGTTGGGCACCCATGGCTCTCAGGACGGTGCGCTCTTGCCCAATAGACCCTGCCCCAGCCACCACAACTTCCATGTCCACGGCACCACCTCCTCCACGGACCGTACGGCGAGGACGCCGCAACCGGCAGGGGCGCCACCCGGGCACGGGGACCCGGGACCTTCGCCCCTGCCAAACCAATGGGCACCTCGGTCAGGATTGCTGGAACAGCAACCGCTGCAGCAGCAACGGTCGACGAGGCATGAGTGAGTTGCCGGTCCGGACGTCAAGTTGGGACTTTCTGCCCTCGCAATTGGCCTTGGGAATGGTTCAGCATGGGGTAACGAGGAGTTGACTAGGTGCAGTGAGACCGAAAGGGAGGGATGACATGGCTGAACGGAGAGACGTGGGGAAGCACATCGAGCAACTGATCGAGCGGAAGCAGGATGAGATTCTCGAGGCCAGCCACGAGCTGTCCCAAGGCATCGGCAAGGGCACAGAGCGATACATCCCTCCGATCTCCAAGGATATCGAACGGATAGTCGACGAGGTATTTGACTTCGCCGAGCGCGTTATCAAGGGCCAGCGCCGTATGGTCAACGATGTGGTGAAGACCATCAATGAACAGACAGACCGGGCCGCCGAAGTAGGCCGGGCCACCACCCAGAAGGCCACCAAGCGAGTGACGGCTGCCAAGGAGCCGGTGGCCAAGAGAGCTCCGGTGAAGAAGTCAGCGACCAAGAAAGCTCCAGCGAAGAAGGCAGCGAGGAAGGCGCCAGCGAAGAAAACGACGGCCCGGGGCTAACCGTTCGTGGGCCCGATTTCGAAGGAACCGGAAGGGACCCGACAGACGGAAGAGTCGTTCCCGATCCGGTACGCGACGATCCACGGACAGCGAATCAGCTACCGGCGTGGAGGTGACGGGCCGGTGCTGTTGCTGCTCCATGGAATCGCCGGTAGCTCCCGAACGTGGATGCCGGCCATGGAGTTACTCCAGGCGGAATGCACCGTGATCGCGCCTGACTTTGTGGGCCATGGCCACTCAGCCAAGCCGGCAGGGGACTATTCGCTGGGTAACTTCGCCAACTGGATGCGCGACCTCCTGGTGGTGCTGGGCATTGAGCGGGCCACCGTGATCGGCCAATCCTTCGGGGGTGGCGTTGCTATGCAGTTCGCGTACCAGTTCCCGGATCGCTGCGAGCGACTGGTGCTGGTGGACGCCGGTGGCCTCGGGCGCGAGGTGAACTGGGTCCTCCGACTTGTCACCCTGCCGGCCGCCGAATATGTGTTACCGGTCCTGTTCCCGAGCTTCGCTCGGCATTGGGGTGACTCGGTCGCCCGTTTCGCCGACCGGGTGGGCCTCCGGAGCGCGCCCGCCATGGAGATCTGGCGCTCCTACCGTTCGCTGACCGACAGCCAGGGTCGCCAGGCCTTTGTCCGTACCATGCGGTCGGTAATCGAACCGGGTGGCCAGTCAGTCAGTGCGCTCGACCGCCTCTACCTGGCCGAGCGAACGCCCACCCTGATCGTGTGGGGCGAGAAGGACAAGATCATCCCCCTCGCCCATGCCTACCAGGCGCTGGAAGCTGCACCGCATTGCCGGTTGGAGATCCTGCCCGGAGTTGGCCACTTCCCCCAGTCGGAGGATCCAGCCGGCTTCGTCGAAGTCCTAACGGACTTCCTACGCACCTCCGAGCCGAGCGCCTTCACCGCCGAGGAACAGCGCGAGAGCCTCCAGCGGGGCTCCGGGGACCCTCAGGTGGCGATGGGTCAGAGCGAGGCATCGCCACCCAGCGCCCCGAGTGTGCCCTAGTCCGGAGCGCCAGGGCGTGGTGGCTAGCTCGGTCTCGAGCCCGATCCCGTCGGGCAACCGTATTCAGCCTGGGCGGGTGGCGCTCAGCAGCCCCGACCAGTGGGCATCGTCGAATCGAACAGGCCGCCGCTGTAGGGCCCGTCAGCCCCTGGCCGGTACCCAGAGCCGACTGTGGGCACAGTCTGAGGATGGGGGAGTAGAGGGATGGTCAGGTGAGGCGACATGTCCTACCTACCCGGGAAGGGCTACCGGGCGGCCAGGATGGCAAGGAACCTTCCTACTCAGCGAGACATGGTGGTTGTTGCCGACAGTGGCGGTTGCTCAGACCTCACGACTTTGGATTGTCGAGCCGAGAAGCTGAAACAGGCCCCGATGAGAAAGATCCCCACAAAGAACATGTAAGGGGCAATGGTCACAAAACCAACGATGCCGACAACTAGGGCCGCAATGGAGACACCCCAAGCCACGCGTCCAGCGTTCGGCTCTTGATGACTGCTTTGTTGATGGAGCAGGAAGGCGACGAGGCCAGCGATTACAAGGCCCATGCCGGCAAGAAGTAACTCTGGCACCCCGTAAGCCTGGAAGTAAGTCCTTGGAAGGGCTATTACTTCCTGATGATCGCCCGATATTTGGATTGGAAGTTTCCCTCGCCACGATATGGCTATCACTGATCTGAAGCAGGCTGACCATGCCCATCCATTCAGAGTAAAGCCGTTGTTGTGTCAGTGCTCGGCCGCAGTCTCACGTATACGGCTCCTCAGTGACTCGCGGGCGGCCATGTCCCCTTGTGCCCAACGGTATGAAGCGTGGCACCCTGAGAACGATCGCCCTTCGACCAGGCACAGGACGCATCGATGCCCCTGACCGTGACTTCGCCCTGGTGGGCCAAAGGCCCGAGCAGGTCGGGAGCCTCTGGCAGAAACCACCGTCTCATGCAGCCCACCTCCAGATCAAGAGGAACAAAGCGCGCAGTCCCCCGCTCACGGGAAGCGTGACCAACCACGCCAACCAGATCTCGCCGACCACCGCCCAGCGTACGGGCGCCAACGCTCCCCGGACCCCACGCCGACCACGGCTGGAGCGACGACGTCGGTCGTGCTTACGGGCGCGCCCGCCAGCGAGGCAGCCAGGACGATCACGCCCGAAGTGCCCTGACTGACCAAGCCGTCCGGGCACCGGACGGGGTTGATGCACTTGCCGAGTGTGCGAACCACCCGCCACCCCCGAGCAGGGTTCCGGGGGTCAGCAGCATCGTCGCTGCGTCCGCTATGGCCGTTCTGGCTGTGGGTGGGGCGGTAACTGCCCGTACGATGCGAAAACCCGATACGGACGATGATCAGTGATCTTGTATTTCTGTCACCATTGCATCTCACCCTCGGCGCCACCGAATGAAGGAACCTGGCTGCAAGGTCCTGGCGCCCACATCCTTCCTGCCGTGATGGGATTACGCAGCACAGCACCGGGTGTTCGATCGACATTTTGGTGCCCTTCCACTCATGAACGCATTGCTTCGAGTGAGTAGTCTTTGGGCACCGCCAGCCGGAGGGAGCCGAACATGGCCGAGAGCGTGTACAAGGTGATCGAACTCATCGGTACCAGCGAGGAGTCTTGGGAGAAAGCGGCCAGCGCGGCCGTGATACGAGCGACCCATTCGCTGCGGGACGTCCGCATCGCCGAAGTGGCAGAACTCGACCTCCAGATCGAGAACGGGCAGGTGCTGGCGTACCGAGCCAAGGTCAAGGTGTCGTTCAAGTATGAGGGCGGCGACTGAAGAACCGAACGCTGCGGGCGATCTGAGGGTGTAGTACCCAAGAACTCGGACCACCCCTCAAGCCACGCGCTCGTATTCGTGGATAAGTCCTGTGGGTGCCGAGAATCCCATCCACGTGGCCTGATCAGGACGAACGCCACCGCGAAATGTAGATGGGGAAACACGGGCTCCCCGGGTGGTGACTCGGGCGTGGAAATCATCCTCGACTCATGTTCACTGCGTGCGCGCTTCAAAACACAGAGAGCTCACGGTGGCAGGTGTTTCGTGGGCTCGGTCGCCACGCCAAGTCCTGGCTCCGATTCAGCCCCAAGAGGGGAACTGATGCGTCCAAGCGTCACCACGCCGAGGGTCGAAAACACTCGGCCAGTCGCAAAAGGGGCAAGTGCCACAGGCGATCCCGAACTGACTTCAGCTCATGGGAAGTCCAGGTCAAAGGTCCAGATGGGATTTTCGGCTGCTACAAGGTCAGAAGTTCAGTGGACGGTGATCGAGCCACTGGCACCCTGGCTTCTCCGCCTGGTCGCCGCTAAGTCCTATGGCGGGGGCATAGGGGGAACGCGGTAGGCGAGGCTTAGGCGTCCGGTGGACTCAGTGTCCACGCTGCCACGACCAACGGCGGCAGCGGAGCTCCGCTGCGCACAGGGTGGTATCCGGCTGCCCGAAGACGCTCCTCGAAGTGGTCAATCACCGTCGTCTGATCCGCGAGCCGCCAATCAAAGGTGGGATCACCAACGTCATGGCGTGACGAGAACTCGTGGACGATCGGTGCAGAATCGACCATCACAAATGTCACGTACCACCGGTTCTTTGACGACACCAGTTCCGCTCGGGTCGCCGAATAATGGAACTTCAGTTCCATGCTCGAATCCCCTTTCGGCCGCACCCGAAGCGTACTTCCCTGCTTCCATCGGGCCCCAGACACAATCGACGCTCGGAGCGGCACCCCGTCGGGATTGTGACTTTCTCCTCTAGGCACTTGGCTCACCGGGGCGATGATGGACCAGAGGGAAGGGGTTGGAACGATGCCAGAAGATGCGTATGAGTCGTTGGTGCGACGGACATACCAGGACTTCGGGTCAGGTGACCTGGACCTCCAGGGAGTGGTCATGGCCCAGGAGGTTGTATGGCATGAACCCGGACGAAGCAGCCTTGCCGCTCACTATAGGGTCCCGAGGAGGTGCTTGGCTTCCTCAGACAGTTGAAAGCCCGTAGCGGCGGCACGTTCAAGATCGAGGTCTTGGACGTGCTCAGTGAACCGGAGCGGGCGGTGGTCCTTCAGCGAGAGACGGCAACGAAATAGGGCAAGAACCTGGACGTGATCGCCGTGGTCGAGTTCGAGGTCCACCACGGGAAGACCGCTGAAGTAACCGTCTACCAACATGATACCTATGCGTTCGACGAGTTCTGAGCGGACACCTCGAACGACGACGACATGGACGACATTCAGTCCGAGTTGGAGTCCTCAGCACGGGAGGCTGGTGTCGGATCCTCCCCCTGGGCGCGACCGAGTTCGAAAGGAACCGAATGGACTTCGCCTTCTCCTCCAAAATTGAGGAACTGCGCGGGCGGCTGCTCGACTTCATGGATGGCCATGTCTATCCGGCGGAGCAGCTTTTCGAGGAAGAGCTGGCGGCAGGCAGTCCTTACTCCCACCCGCCCATCATCGAGGAACTGAAGGCGGAGGCCCGCAACCGGGGGCTATGGAACCTCTTTCTGCCCAACGAGAAGTGGGGAGCTGGGCTCACCAACCTGGAGTATGCCCCACTGGCCGAGATCAGCGGGCGTAGCCCCGCCCTCGCTCCCGAGGCGCTCAACTGTTCGGCGCCCGACACCGGGAATATGGAGCTGCTGACTGAATTCGGCACCACGATGCAGCAGGACAAGTGGCTGGTGCCTCTCCTCGCCGGCGAGACCCGCTCCTGCTTTGCGATGACCGAGCCCGATGTGGCCAGCTCGGACGCGACGAACATCCGCAGCCGCATCGAGCGTGACGGCAACTATTACGTCATTAACGGGCGCAAGTGGTGGACGACAGGGGCCATGAGCAACCGCTGCAAGCTCTGCATCCTCACGGGAGTCACCGACCCCGACCTCGACCCGTACCGTCGCCAGAGCATGATCCTGGTCCCCCTCGACGCCCCTGGCGTTACGGTCCTGCGACCTCTGTCGGTCTTCGGCTACGAAGAAGGTGGTGGCGATGCTGAGGTCCTGTTCGAGAACGTGCGGGTCCCAGCCACCAACCTGCTCGGAGAGGAGGGCAGCGGCTTCGCCCTTGCCCAGGCCCGACTCGGCCCGGGCCGCATCCACCACTGCATGCGCGCCATTGGTATGGCAGAGCGGGCGTTCGATCTCATGTGCCAGCGGGCCCAATCACGGCAGGCGTTCGGCAAACGGTTGGCCGAACAGGGGGTCGTTGGCGACATGATCGCCGAGTCACGCATCGAGATAGAGCAGGCCCGACTGCTCGTGCTCAAGACGGCATGGTTGATGGACACCGTGGGCAATAAAGGGGCGCGCATCGAGATCTCAGCTATCAAGGTTGTCGCCCCCCGGGTGGCGTGCGAGGTGATCGATCGATCTATCCAGGTGCACGGTGGCGCCGGGGTCAGCCAAGACTTCCCCCTGGCGCGAATGTTCTCCGCCGCCCGCACCCTGCGTATCGCCGACGGTCCCGACGAGGTGCACAAGATGACCATCGCTCGGCGTGAGCTTCACCGGTTCGAGGTTGACCGGTCCAGCTGATGCGTAGTGTCGAGAAACACGATCACCCCCTCCACCACCCGGGACTTTGCAGAGCACGGAGTGCCTCGGACTCTAAGCACCGCTGTTAGCGCATATTTCCAACAGGCCCGATCCTCATGTCTGAGGGCGTCGGTGCCACGCACCTTCCAAATTCGAGCGGTTCCTGTTGGTCAAGAGCGCCATGCGGGCGGTGCTCCTTGTAGTGCCGTGCCCGCTGGAATCGTCGGTTGTCCAGGCCGTCGGTGCGAGTAGGTCCATTTCCGTCGCACCAATTGTCGATGCCATCGCGGCAGGGTCTCCGGCTGGACAACGAAGCGTCCCCGGCGAGCAGCCAACAGAAGTCGGCTCGATCCAGCGAGAGCGGCTCGATCTACAGGCAGTAGTGCCGGACGCGCCACCTGTCGACGCAAGACGGGGACCTGATGGCGAAGAACGACGACTTCGATGGCCAGGTTCTGTTGGCCGCCCCGCAAGAGCCGGACCAGCTGAATCAGACGTACGAACGCAACGTAGAGGAAGGAGAGCGCCACGCTCTATCTTCGCCAGCAGGGCCCTGGTCGCATCTTCGCCAGCAGGGCCCTGGCCGCGGAAGTCCAGGTGACCGGACAGGGTTTTCGGCATCCACACGATCCCTCGATCTCCTGGCTCATAGTGAACCGTTCGTTCCGCACTATGTAGGGCCGAACGTCCCAAATGGTGTAGTCCCCTCGTGCCGGTCGGGTGGGTACGCAGGGCGGAACCGACCAAGCCCACGTCCTCGAACAGGAAGTTCCCCCACCCACCAGGAAATCGATTGTCGCCGTTCGCTCGTCGCCGGTCGGGGAGATGTCGAGCATGCTTCTTGCACCGCCCGCCGGTCTCGATAAAGGACACCGGTCAGGGCTCGTGGCGTCGCCCGATCCGCCGGCCGCTGATCTCGTCAATGGAGATGCGCACAAAAAGGTCCCGATCCGAGCCGGCCCAGGGCAACAAGCCGACAGCCTGGACTCCCCGGTCGGTATCGACCGACTGTGGTAAATGAGCACACCGACCGACAACCAGCACACTCCACCCCTCGTGATAGACGTTGTCCTCCCCGTCTATCTCGAAGGCCGCGACCGAATCCACGGTCGCCCGAGCGAGATCACCTCCGCTGCGTATGCAAATCAGAATGGTGTCCTGGAGGAGGGCGTAGTTGACAGGAAAGATGGCTGGATAGCCCCGTACGACTACGGAGCGCGGCCCAGGCCATGCTGTTCCAGCAGTCGCAAGCATTCCGCTCGTTCAAGATCGGTAAGGCGATTGAGTTCATCTGGGCTCATGGCACCAATTCTGTCGACAACCGAGGTCGAGCTGGTCGGGGACGAGGCTTATCACCTTGGATCGTGAGACCTCCCATGACAGGCAGAACCGTACCTCGATTGTGATGGCGACCCAGACAAGCGGATAGGACAGCGTTCTCCTCGGACTTCGACCTTGTAAGACGACCCGTCGCAGGCTGGCGGTGCCGCAGCACTCAGACCAAAACGGTGCGCGCCACTCGTGCACAACGGTCCCAAAGGGGGTGACTGGCTTGTGACCAATGGCCCTATCGAACGCGCGCTCAGTATGAAATCCTGGCCATGAGCACCAACGCCAATCCACCTAGATCACGTTCCGATTTGACCCGATAGGGAGACGATTTCGACATGGACATCGGCCGCACATCACGAGGCATTGCCAACACAGCCGAACTACCGAGCGGTGCTAGCACCTGGGAGCGTGGGCTCTTTGACCACCTCACCGAACACATCAAACACGAGCGCGGACTTCTGAAGGAATACGCCGAGGCAGCCAGATCAACGGATTCGAAGGCGTTGGCCTATCTCATCAATTTGCTCCTTGCCGATGAGCTCCGACACCACAGCCTTTTCAAGCAGCTCGCGCAATCACTGAAGTCGAGTGCTGAACTTGGAGCCGTGAGCCCGAAAGTACCCAGAATGGACTTCGACCAGCAAGACCGTGCAGGGGTTCGGGATGTCACTGAGCGCCTCTTGAAACATGAACAGGCGGACACGCGTGAGCTCAAACGGCTTCAGCGGGAGCTGAACGAGGTCAAGGACACGTCACTGTGGAGCGTCCTGGTGGAGCTGATGCAGCGGGACACGGAGAAGCACATGGCGATTCTTCGATTCGTCCTGCGCCATACGAGGACTTGCGCCGTATAGCTCAGCCTCGGGCCAATCTTCTCTTGCGGCTTTAGCTGAACCCTCCGCCAGGCGTGGGGTCGGGGAAGTTCGGCACCCCATGGGAGCGGATGCAACGGGCGTACGCTAGGGCGGCGACCTCGTTCGTAGAGCCGCTTCTCCCCTGTGTTGCCGAGCAGCGGCTGTCGTGGTGGTTGACCCGATGCCGGCCACGCCAGGCGAACCTGAACCGCCACCACAGGCCGCGGTGAGGATACCCAACGGCTTCGAGTGCAAGGCAGCCGGGGCATAAACCACGGCTGACCTGCACTGTCGGGGTGGAGGTAGTGATAATATTTTCAAACCGCTCCCGACCCCTTGCCAAGGTACTTGAGCTGGTCTGACGTGATTCTGGAGAGCTGGTTCGAGTCTCGCTTAGACGGGCGCCGCCGAACGGCGAAAGCGGCTACCCCCTTCCCCAGAGTTCCATCAGTTCACACCCCGTCGGTATAAGTACATATCGATCCCAACGCATACACAATCCACCCGGATCCGGTATATGCGCCGACGAGACCTAGCGGCTGGCGCTTCGGGCCAGGAGGTGGTGCTCGACGGCGAACGCCGTAGCACTTGCTCGTGAGGAAACACCGATCTTCCTGAAGATGTTCGACAGGTGTCGTGACACGGTCTTGGGGCTGAGGAACAGTTCCGTGGCGATCTCGTTGTTGGTAAGCCCGCCGGCGACCAGCCGGAGAACCTCCGCCTCTCGCTCGGTGAGACCAGCGGGCAACGCTGACTTGCTGTCAGCCAGCGCCTCGTGGGCATTGAGCCCCGCGCCGATCTGGTCGAACAATCGGGCGGCAGCGTCGAAGGACGCGCTCGCGCCTGCCTCGTCTCCTGCCGTGCGTAACGCTTGGCCAAGGAGCGTGCGGACTGTCGCTTCCTCGTATGGGACACCCAGTCCGTGCCAGGATTCGACAGCCTGCTGCAGGACCACGGACGCGGCTGGGTCTTCATCGGCCAGCATGAGCCGGCCCCGAGTCGACTGCTCGGTGGCCTGAAGCGAAGCTGTTCCGAAGGTGGCCACCGTCGTCTCGAGCTCGGCCAGGGCACGGTGCGCGGCATCGAGCTTTCCGGCTCCTACTGCGATCTGCACCAGCATCGCCAACAGGCCCGCTCGACCGAGGGGATTCGATTGCTGGGTTAAGCAGCTCGTGATGATCGTCATGGCCTCGTCGATCCGGCCCTGGGCCAGGCAGAGGAGCGCGAGCCCACCGCAGGGCGACCCACCGACCTCCTGTGACCGGGCGAAGGCGGCCTCTGCCTGATCGAGCTGGACGAGCCGGCGTCTGATATCACCGAGCTCGGCCCACGCCGCCGCACTGTTGGTAACGTGGCTCACCCGGAGCTCCTCGCAGGCTCGGGTCGCTTCCCCTTCGGCGGCGCCAAGCACGCCCCGCCGCTTGAGCACGATTGCCCGGTGCAGACGGCAGATGCCGGGGAAGACGGCGAAGGGGTGTTGCTGTGCCCAGCGCAGGGTTGCGTCCGTCCACTCCGCCGCCCGGTCGAAGTCGCCAAGTTCCTCACACGCGGCTATGAGGCTGCAATACACCTTGCCCGTTGCGAAGGGCCCGAGCCGCCCTTCGACCGCGAAGAGCATGGCCTCGTCCAGATGGGCCATGCCGTCATCGACCTTGCCCTGGTCGATGAGGATGCGCCCCTGGGTCTGCAGCGCCTCCGCTTCGAGGTCGGTGGACCGCAGCCGCCGCCCGAGATCCAGCGCCGTGGTTGCGAGCCGGATTGCACGGTCAAGGTCGCCGGCACCATGGGCCATCTCCGCTTCGCGCAGGAGCAGGTTTCCATAGGCGACGCAATCGGTGTCGTCGTCGAGGGCGCGCCGGGCGCGCCGAAGCCAGCCGCTGGCGGCGGCCGGCCGGGCGCAGATGGCGTGATGCTCCCAGAGCCACACGGCGCACTGACCTGCCCGGCGCCCGTCGCCCTGCTCGTCATAGATCCGGTACACGGCCTCGCGGGCAGCAATGCACTCGTCGAGCCGGCCGAGCCACCACGCGGCCTCCGCTTCCGAGTCGAGCCGGTCCGCCTCCAGGCCCGGGGAGTCCACCCTGGTGCCACGGGAGGCGTCGAGCGCAGCCTGCCAGTCGTGGCGGCGCAGCGCATCGTGGACTGACTCGAGCGGATCGCCGACGCTCACCACGGCGCCGCTTCGATCATGAGAAGATGCTAGTCAGCGCGTCGAAGACGGGCGCCGAGCCGTCGGCCGCATCCACCGCTGGGGCGAGCTCGGCGCCGACGTGATCGAGCACGGATCAACCAGGCCACGTTCTCGCCGACTCGGGCATCGGAGGGGTGACCAATCCTCTTGCGTCCGCCCCCACGGGATGGGGCGTTCGCCCCATCCCGTGGGCGATCGGGCTCATTGAAATGAGGTACTCGGCCGACGACAGAAGCGAGACGCTTCGTCATGATGGTGCCGTGCCCCCAGCCGACGGACCCCGCGACGTGGCTCAGCTCATCCGAGTCGGTCGCGACCGCGAGGCGGCCAAGCAGGGGGGCACCAGACGAGTCACGGGCGTCGGGCGAGGTCGTGCACAGCGACGCCCGACCGACAACGAGCAGGAGAAAGACATGAGCGAGACCCTGACCCTCGACGACTTGACCGCGGTCAAGGAGAAGCAGCATGCGACGTGGTCCTCGGGCGACTACGCCGTGATCGGCACCACGCTACAACTGATGGGAGAGGAGTTGTGCGAGGCGGTCGACCTGTCCGCCGGTTGGAAGGTCCTCGACGTCGCCGCCGGTAACGGCAATGCCGCACTGGCCGCCGCTCGCCGCGGCTGCGAGGTGATCGCCACGGACTACGTGGAAGGCCTGCTCGACCGGGCCCGACGCCGGGCGGACGCCGACGGATTGCTCCTTACCACGAAGGTGGCCGATGCCGAGGATCTCCCCTTCGCCGACGGCACCTTCGATGCCGTGCTGTCCACCGTCGGCGTGATGTTCACACCTGATCCCCGACGTGCCGCGCGCCAGCTGGTCCGAGTAGTCCGCACGGACGGTCGCATCGGACTCGCGAACTGGACCCCAGAGGGGTTCGTGGGTCAAATGTTCAGGATCGTCGGTCAGCACGTCCCGCCTCCCGCTGGCGTACCGTCCCCTCTGCAATGGGGCACTGAGGCTGGGGTCGAGGCTCTCTTGGGTTCCGAGTGCAATGTCGAAGTGACTCGGCGGAACTTCACGTTCCGGTATCGCACCGCTCACGACTACTTCGAGACGTTCAAAGCGTTCTACGGACCGATCGTCAAGGCGCTGGCCGCTCTTGACCAGACTGGGCAAGCTTCACTCCGCGACCAGCTCGTTGCGCTCGCCGAAGACTACAACCGCAACGAGAACGACGCTCTTACCATCGACTCGGAATATCTCGAAGTCATCGCAATCCGCCACTAGCCGGTGATCCGCGCATTGCGGGGCCTAGTGATTGGCGTCTGGCGGCCGTCAACAGAGGTCAGTGGAGGTGAAGGGACTCGAACCCTCGGCCTCTACATTGCGAATTCAGACCACCCGTTTGCTCGACCTGCAGAAACTCACACGGTTCCAGCTAAATGCCCATTTCGGTTGACCACCCGTGACCGTGAGACACACCACTACCCCCTTGCATCGCGCACGGATCGCGCACGGAAGGAGCCCGACCTCTTTTGGACTCATCTCGTCCATCGCAACGGTCAGGGGAACCTGCCGTTCGGGAGGCCGCTATTCCTCATGCAGCGCGTGCGCCGTCGCGGTGCGAGCGGCCCGGCGACCGGGGAGTACTGCCGCCACGTTCGCCAGCACCAGGGCGACGACCGCCGCGAGGAGCAGCGACGGCACCGGAACCGTTGGAGCCGGCACCGCGCCGATCTCCTCGGCGAAGAGCGTCCACAGCCACCGGCCCAGCACGATGCCGAGCGGGATGCCGACCGCGATCCCGATCGAGGCGGCGATAGAGGCGTGCCAGGCCACCGCGGCTGCCAGCTGGCGTTGGACGAAGCCCAACACCTTGAGCTGCGCGAGGTCTCGGCGACATCGCCGCACCGACGCAGCGAGCGCCAGCCCGAGCGCCACGATCGCCGCCAGTCCGAGGCCTCCGGCGAGCAGGACCGGGGTCGTGCCCATGGACCGGTAATTGACAATCTGCCGCGGGGCGCTGGATGCCGAGGACGGTGGCAACGTTCCCCCCGCAGATCGAGTCGGGTGCCTGTTGAGCCAGGATCCGGTTGGCCGCGTCGGAGAGCCGCTGCGCCGCGGCACGACCCTCCGACGAGCCCTGGCCTCCCCGGACCCGTACGAAGACCATGTTCGGTCCGTTGCAGGACGCGCTGTATCCCTGCGGACCCAGGTTCTCGGTCACCGGGCCGGCATCGGCCGGGACCGCCGCACCGACCCCCATGGAGGTGTGGAGCCCCTCGGCGATCCCAATGGCCGGCATCGTGGCCACGCCGACGATGGTGAGCCGGATGGGTCGGCGCGGGTAGCCGGGGACGTAACGGAGATCGACGGTGTCGCCGATCCGCTTATGGAGCTGCGCCATCGTCGCCGCACCCAGGACGATCTCGTGCGATGTCGCCAGCGCCCGACCCGAGGTGATGGGTGGAGTGACCGGGGAGCCCGGGTTGGACAACAGGCTGGGGACCTCGACCCCGTCGAGCTGCATGGTGGCGAACCAGACGCCCGACGACGTAACCCCGGGGTCGTGCCGGAGCGTGGTCAACGCCGCGTTCGGGACCGGCCCGTACCCATCGGAACTCTGTACCGCGTAGTCCCAATTCCAGCCATAGAGGGCCGGATGGGACACCAATGCGTGCAGGCTCGAGCCGAAGGTCAACGTAGTGGTCAGGACGATCATCGCGATCACGGCCGAAAGGACGGCCCAGCGGAAGTGACCGGCTGCCCGTCCGTAGCGTGGGTCGACCGAAAGGGAGGCGCCTGCCACGGCCGACGGGGGCAGGCCGCTCTGGGTTATGAACCGCACGGTGGTCGAACGGTAAGCACGGGCACGGGCGCGAGCACGCCGTTGGGCGCGATGCGGCGTCCCGAGGAACGCCATGAGCACGGCCGCTGCGCCGATGACGACGGTCATCACGGCGAACCCGGCGCCAAGCACGGTCCAGTCCGCGTTCACACCCCGGTCGGGGTAGACGTTGCGCACGGGCCCGATCGGGAAGAGGGGTGACAGGGCCACCGCCACCCCGACCGCGAGGACCGAACCGACCACGACCGAACCGAGGAGGCCGAGGAGGCCGTCGAGGCCTGTGGTCGCGGGGTCCGCACCGATAGCCCGCATGACGTCCAGGTCGTGCTCGCGGGCGCTTAGCTGGCTGGCGACGAGTTGGATCGCCAAGAGAAGAGTCGCGAGTGCAGCGATGAACCCGAACGCCCCGAGCGCGAGTGCCTCTGGCCGTATCGACTGGCCGGCCTGCGCCTCGAGCTGTGCGGTGACCTGGAAGTCGGTGAAGTAGCGTTCGGTCGAGTTCCAGCGCCGCTCTACCGCCGCGACGTCGGCTGCACCCCTGCGCAGCTGTACACCCAGGTACACGATGTTGCCGGCGTCGTTCACCGATCGGGTGAGCGCGGGCGTCGCCACGATGTAGGTCGGGAACTTGGCGATCTGGTCCTGCACCACCTCCCGGTTCAGCAGCCCGATGCCGACGATCTTGAGCCCGACGCGCCGGACCGGCCCGGCACCCGAGCTCGAGGTGAGCACGACGGGGAGCACCTCACCGAGGTGCAGCCCCAGCGCCGCCGCGGCGTTTTGCGTGACCATGACCTCGTCGGCGCGGGCAGGATTGGCCATCCGCCCGCTCGTGACGGCGAAGCGGTCTTGGTTGAACAGGAGGCCATCGACACTCCCAACGAGCACGACGTTGCTGTTGAGGCTCCGCTCGTCGACCTTACCGGCCTTGACGAGCGATGCGCCGAGGCCCTCGTAGCTCTCGACTCTGGTCACCTGGGGGTAGCGGCGCACGGCGTCAACCAGTTGCTGCGCTTGGTTCGGCTGGGTGACGCCCGGGCCTCCGCCGGCGGGCACGATCATCATGTCCGAGGGGTTGGTCGCGGCTAGGAAGGTGGAGAAGGACGAGGCAGTCCTGCGGGCGGCCGCCAGTGATCCCAGCGCCACCCCACCGAGCAGGCCGATGAGGAGGACGAGCACGAGATAGCTGGCGCGCAGGCGTCTCCAGGAGGCGACCGTCCGGTACCAGGCGGTCTGAACGGCCGAAGAGCCACGCCCGGCGCCACGCCGCCCCCGCTCCCCCTGGGCAGACGGGGAGGCTGCCTGCTCCATTGCCCCAGCCTGCCCGACTTTCGACCAACCGCCAATGTGGTCAGCAGGTGTGTCAACCTCGTGCTGCCACGAGCGCCGAACGGGTGCGGCGTGGGCGGGGCCCACTGCGACGAGGGTCCCGCGTGATCAGGCCCGAATCGGGTTCGAGCCAGCGTAGGGTGCGCTCCCGGGACACCTCCCCGTCAGAAGTCGGTCGGCGCCCGCCTGCCGCCAGCTCAGGCTGCCTGTGCCGGGACCTCCACCGGGAGCTGGATCGGAAGATCGGCCGACGACTCGCCGACGCCGACGACGTAGCTGCCGGCCACCACGGTGGGCGTCCCCGCCGTGTCCGAGGCGAAGCCCGACGCTGGAAGCACGAGCGTTGCACGGGTGGTGGCTCCGGGCGCCGCGACGACCTTTTTGAAGCCGCGGAGCTGCTCTGGAGGCTCGCCGAGTCCGGACGGATAGGCCACATAGGCCTGGACGACATCGGCTCCGGACCGGGAGCCGATGTTGGTCACGTCGACCTGGACGCGGTAGCCCCCGGCCGGCAACGGGGCGACCTGCGCGTTCGAGAGCGCGAACGTCGTGTAGTCGAGCCCGTAGCCGAACGGGAACAGTGGAGCGACATGGTTGCCCTGATACCACCGGTACCCGATGTCGAGGCCGGTTCCGAAGTTCACTTCGGCGTCGATCCCAGGAAACTCAGGGACAGTAGACGCGGGCTGGGCGTTGGGCGACGCTGGGAACGTGATCGGCAGCCGCCCCGAGGGGTCGACCCGACCGGTCAGGACCGCGGCCACAGCGGTGCCGTCCGCCTCGCCGGGGTACCAGGCCTCGAGGACGCCGGCGACCTTCGACAACCACGGCATGTACACCGCCCCGCCGCTGTTGATGACGACCACGGTGTGAGGGTTGACGGCGGCCACGGCGGCGATCAACTGATCAGCGTCGCCAAGGAGCGCGAGGGAGCGGTCGGCGCCCTCCCGCTGAAGCTCCCCGGTGAAGACGACAGCCACCGAGGCCCGTCGGGCGGCGGCGACGGCCGCGTCCAACTGCGCAGTCTCGTCGGCGATGCCGAACGCGGGGGCGGGATACCCGTCGACTGCGAACCAGCGGATGGCGAACGTGTAGTACACCCCGGCCCGCAGGGACACGGCGGTGGACAGCAGGTCGGGAGTGTGGAGTCCGGCCGAGGACAGGACCGGTGCGCCGTTCATCGTCAGCCAGGTGTCGCCGACCTCGTGGAGTCCGATCCGGTAGATTCCGGATGAGCGTGGGGTGATCGTCTCGCTCCACGAGCTCCAGTACTTTCCGGTGCCGGGGGTCGTGGCGGTGGCCACGGCATCGGTCACGTTCGGGGACAGGACGACGGCGACGTCATCCTTGCCTGGCTCCACCCGGTCGGCGTGCAGGCGTGGCTCGTCAGTGTCGAAGTAGCGTTTGGAGATGGTCTGACCGGTGGTGATGTTGCGGAGCGGGATGGAACGCAACCCCCCCTGGGCGTACCGGACGGTGGTCGTGGACCCGAGAGCGGACCGCAGGGCGGCGAGCGGAGTAGACACGAACGGCGCCACGACCGCCGAGCTGCCGTCGCCGGATGTAATCGGGTGGGTCGCCCCTGACCCGATTACAGCGACCGACTTGGTGCCGTGCGCCAGCGGAAGCACCGCGCCGGTGTCCTTCAGGAGCACCATGGATGCCTCGGCCGTCGTGGTCGCCACTTGGGTGTGCGCCGGGGTGATGGCATTGGCCGACGGTTTGCCCCTGACGCGACGGCCGATGAGCCCGTACCGGAACATGGTAGTGAGCGTGGCGGTAACCGACCGGTTCAGATCGGCCACTGGGATAGCACCGGACTGGACCAGTTGGACCAGGGCGGCGGGCGAGGCGGGCTTGATGAGGGCGATGCCTGCCCGGAAGGCCGAGGCCGTGTCCTGCGTCGGCACGGCGGCGAGATCGGACCGGACGAATCCGGTGAACCCCCACGATGCGAGGTCGGCGTACACGGTCGGGTCGGAGCAGTCGTTGGCAGAGTTGACCGATCCATAGGAGCACATGATGGACGCAACGTGGGACTGCTGTACGGCTTCTTCGTACGGCGGGTTGAACATCTCGGCGAGTGCGCGGGCAGGGACCTGCTGATCGAGGATGTGGCGCGCTGTCTCTTGCGAGTACGCGGTCACGTGCTTCAGGTTGGCCATGGTCCCGGTGGACTGGATGCCCTCCACGTTGGCGACGCCCATGGCGCCGGTCAGCACCGGATCCTCGCCGAATGCCTCAAAGACTCGGCCGGCCTCTGGCACCCGGGCGAGGTTGAGCTCGGGCCCTTGGGCGGCGTCGATTCCCTTCGCCAGGGCCTCCTCGCCCAAAACCGTCCCGGTGGCACGCGCCATCGAAGGGTCGAAGCTGGCGGCCAGTCCGATAGCGGCAGGCAGCTGCGTCACACCGCGCATGTGATATGCGATTCCGTTCGGCCCGTCGGTGAGCGTCAGCGGCGGGATGCACAGCGAGGGGAGCCCGAGGTTGGTGTTCTCGAGTGGCGGCTCCGTCCGCAGGACGACGAACGACGCCTTCTGACCGAGCGTCATCCGGGCCAGGACCTCGGCGGCCAGCGACGGTGCAGTGGCATCTCCCTGTCGGGCCTGTGACACCCACGGGCAACGGGCCGCCGCGCCCGATGTCGCAGGTGCGCCGTCGGCACGGTGCGTGCTCACCAGGAAGGATCCTGCGATTGACGCGCCGACGAAGAGCGCGAAATAAAGGACCGGCCTGCGGATGAGCCACCGGGTGCTGGCCATACGACCGGTCGTTGCTCCTTGCTCGTGCGGCGTCGGCGTACCCTGACCTGCCGGAGTGCCGTGGGTGCACCCTACGACGCGCAGGAAACCGGGTGGTGGACTTGGCGTTTGCTCCAGCTCGGCCTCTTGGACCCGGCTTCTCATCGACGATTTGCCGAGTTCCGGCTCCCATTAGCAGCGTCCAGATCGCTGGGTTCACCCCAATGCATGAGACCGCGATTAGCCGATTTCAATCGCGCACGGATCGCGCACGAAACGACTCGAGCCAAGGACCGAGCGCGCTGCCACACGCGTCTGAGCACTTTCGGGGTGGAGGTGAACGGACTCGAACCGTCGGCCTCTACATTGCGAACGCAGACCGGCTTCCTTTCTGACCTGCGAGAATTCCCACAATCCCGGCTGAACGGGGAATTCGATTCACGGCTGATGACCGCGATCTACCTCTGTTGTCCGCTCGATCGCGCACGGATCGCGCACAAACGCCTTCGCAGACAAGTAGGCCCCCCTACCCACCGCTCCACCTCGTTCGACAGTAGTCCGCCGTCATGCCGTCCGACGAAGGTAGTCACGAACAGCCCGCCGAATGAGCTCGGCCTTCGTAATGCCTGCCTTCGTCGCCCGCTCGGTTGCCGCTCTTGTCAGCTCCGCTCCGAGCCGGACCGACTGGACCGGCGCCGCCTCGCGTTCGATCTGCGGTTGACGCCCGGGCCCAGGCCGCACCTTCGCCTTATCGAGGTGATACCCCTCTTCGGCTTCCGCAACAGCCCGCTCAAGGAACTCATCGGTGATCTCGCGACCGGATGGGGTCTTTCCGTGAGTATTAGGCATGGTCGTCCTCCCATCTCTTCAAGAAATGCTGGTACTGGCTACGCATCCGCATGGCATGGATCACGAGTGGTGGCGCCCCTCGTCGCTCTTGGACGATGACTTCAAGCAGATTGGCAGCGGAGTCTGGACCGAGATGGAGCGTTCTCCCGTCTCCGAGGTCAGCCACGGCCACGGCGTGGTCGATGGCATGGCGCATCTCCAGATCATCGATTCCATGCCTCCTGGCCGACTCATAGATCTCCACACAGCTATAGCGTAATACGGAAAGGGTCAGAAGCTCATCGGCAAACCTGAAGGCCGCGCAGGACCTGGTGGTCGGCTTGGATGGCGTTTTTGGCATTCACACCCAGATCAAAGCCGCGGATGAGGTTGTTGGCACCCACAGGAGCAACCCTGCGGGGAAGGACCTGTTTACTCGCCCCCGCGGGCCACTGGTATCAGACCATCCCCACCGCCGAGCTGTCAGTCTCACCGATGCGGACAGAGGCCGTCGACCGGGTTGCGGACCGAGCCGTCTGGCATGAGCGTGTTGCAGAATTCGGCCCCGTCCAGGTTGGCCCATCGAGTATCGCGCCGGTGAGGTCGGCGTTGCTGAGGTTGGCACCCGACAGATTGGCGTCAGTGAAGTTCGTTCCGTTGGCATTGCTGCTCGGCATCTGTACATCGCTGAGGTCGACGCCAGTCGCATCGGCCCCGACGACGGAGCCGAACCGCACGTTGGTCTGCGACAGGTCGGCACCACGCAGGTCGACGCCGTTCATCGAAGCGAACACGAGCGTGGCGTCGGACAGGTTGGCCCGCGGGAAGTGACCACCGGCCATGGTAGCGTCGACGAGGGCGGCACCATGGAGGTCGACACCCTCGCCGTCAGCCAGGTCGAGCACCATAGCAGTCATCTCCGATCCGGCGAAGTTCGCGCCCTTCACGTCCGCATACTGGATGATCGCGCCGGCTAGGTCCTTGTGGGCGAGGACGGCGTTCGGACACGAGGTCCAGGGGGTCAACCGGCACCCGCCGATCGTCATCTTGGGCGAGATGAACGGTGTGTCGTAGGTGAGGGCAAGGGCGAAGTAGGGATTGGTGTTGTTGATTACGAGAGGTGGATCCGCGCTCTGCGCGGTGTGCCCGCATCTGGCGATTGCCGCAGCGGCCGACGGCTGGGGGTTGCGGACGATCCCGTCGGGCATCGTCGTTTGGCAGAAGTTCGCACCGGCGAGGTTGGCACCGGTCAGATCGACGCCGGTGAGATCAGCCAACGTCAGGTTGGCGCCCGTCAGGATGGCACCGGCCATCTTCGAGGCTGCGAGCGAGGCGGAAGTGAAGTTGGCGCCCCGCAAGTCGGCGTCGGTGAAATCAGTGTTGGACCCGGTCACGAGCACCCATCGGCTGCCGGCAAGCTGGGCGTTGCGGAACGTGGCCTTGGTGGTGGAGGTGGCGTTGAGTTCAGCCCCCATTAGGTCACTGCTGTGGAGATTGGCGAAAGCAACGTCCGCCTGAAGGAGATTCACCCGCGACAGACTCGCACCGTGCAGGTCCGAGTACGCGAGAAGGCGCCCTGAAGGTACTGGTCGGAGAGTGAGGCACCAGCACACTTCGCGAACGCGTTGATCGTGCATCCGGCGATTACCGTTCCGGCCTAGACCTGTTTGCCCATCAGTGCCTTGCCCGCGAGGTAGTACGGGCTCGACGGATTGACGGTCACGGTTTTGGGGATCGCTCTCAGATCAGTCGTTATCCCGCCGACGACCGTTGTGTGAGTCGTCACACTGGCGTTGATGTCATGTGACGACCTGGCACCGCGGCCGCTCAGTAGGGCGAGTAGCGCGACCATTGGCAACCAAACTCTCCGTGAAGACATAGAGACATATCGACCAGGAGGCAAGTTCACTGAACCTGTGGGGTGCCAGAACCGCTGGTCCGAGAACAGGTGAAAGACACCAATATTCCGAACGGATCGTTGAACTGGCACTACGTGTCGACGTCGGACAACAACGTTGAGATCTTGATCCTGCGCCACCAGGTTCGCATTCTCGAACGTCAGCTCCATGCCGGAGTCCGCTATCGCCCGGCGGATCGGGCCATCCTTGCCGCGCTCAGTCGATTGCTTCCTCGCACGCGTTGGCGATCCTTCCTGGTCACTCCCGACACGCTGCTGCGCTGGCACCGCGAAGCAGCCAAGGTCAAGTGGCGCCGATGGCGAAATCACCGAGGTCCGGGTCGACCATCAGTGGCAGACCACATCGTCACACTTATCGTGCGCCTCGGTCGGGAGAACCGAAGGTGGGGATGCGTGCGAATTCAAGGCGAGCTTCGCAAACTCGGGATCCGGGTCTCGGTCAGCTTGATCCGGCGGATCCTGTGCCGACATGGTCTTGGACCCCCGCACGGGGCGGACACACCTGGACAGAGTTCCTTCGTGCCCAGGCTCACAGCGTGCAGGCCACGGACTTCTTCACCGTGAACACGTCGGTTTCAAGCAGCTCTACGTACTCTTCATCATCGAGCTGTCGACACGAGAGTGGACCGCGAGCGCTTTGACGTCTCCCGGGGCACCTGGCATGGTCGATGCGTCCTGCCCGCTCAAGTGGGGAACGATACTTGCGCCGCTTCCGCCAGGAGCGAAGCTCGATCCGCCGCGAGGATGTACCCGGCGGCTATGGCCCGGTCGAGGTCGGTGGTGTAGGCGGCGACGTAGCCGGCCTTCGTCCTGTAGAGCGCCACCAGCGTCTGTGGACTGAACGGGACCGTGGACCCGAACAGGCCGCAGAGCTCGCTGCTGCCTTGCGGTGGAGCACCGCTCAACGTCGACACCGGCACGTCTACCGCGGGGGTGCGGACACCACCCACCACGTTCCCGTGGGCGTCCAGCGCCAGCTTGGGAGGGTCGGCGGAGGAAAGAGTGAACGGCTTCGGCGAGGGCGGCTGCGTCCCGTCGTCCACCCAGTGCAGGAAGGCGACGAACGCGGCCTGGGCCACCTCGTGCTGAGGGCCCGAGTTGACCGCGGTGGTGCAGCCGAGGAGGGAAGCGGCCGACCCCACTTCGTAGGCATCGGCGTGTGATGTTCCGGCCACTTCCCACGTCCGGATCCTGGAGGTGTTCGGCTGCTGTGCCGCCGCGTAGCCGAGCTGGATCAGGTCCGTCTGGGTCTCGATCATGAAGACGGGAACGTCGAGGTCGGTCCGGATGCGCACATTGCCGCTGATCGTGAACGAGTAGGCGGTGCCCGAAGCGAAGTACTCCAGCTCCACGTAGCCGTGGGCGGCCAGATCGGTGGGATTGGCGGACACCGGCTCGATGATGTGTCCCGTGGCCGGAGGGGTGCTGAACACCGCCGGCGCTCGCCAACCGGTTGGCTCCGCTGATGTCGTCGCTGGGGAGGACGTGGCCGCGCTTCCGCACGCGGCCAGGGCTCCGGCGACGACCAGGAGGACGGCACTCAATTTGCCCGCGTGGCTCGCGGTGCGGTGATCCACGGTTCGTTCCCAGCCCTCCCCGAGAGGGTACCAACAGAGCGCCACGACGTGGCTCGGACCCAGGGGCAGAGTAGCGCCCGCGTCCGGGGCGCGGCTGGAGCGAGCAGTGGCACGATGCGGTGGCAACGCTCCACTCATAGTGCCCTGGCCTGTTTTCTCGTAGGTCAGGTCATCCGCTTCTCCGCCAGAGCCTCAGCGGATTATTAGGTTGTAGCGCTCGCACAGGCCGGGACCATGCTGGCCTGCGACTTCTTCACCGTCGACACGGTCTTGCTTCGCCGTCTCTACGCGCTGTTCTTCATCGAGATCGACACCCGGAGGATCTACTTCTGCGGGGTCAGCTCCAATCCGGTGGGAGAGTCGGTTGTCCAGCAGGCCCGGAATCTGAGTTCAGGCCTCACTGGACGTTCCCGGGCAGCCAAGTTCCTGATCCGGGACGGAGATACGAAGTTCACGGCCAGTTTCGACGAGGTGTTCCGCACCGAGGACATCAGGGTCATCAAGACGCCTGTTCGTTCTCCGCGAGCGAACGCATTCGCCGAGCGTTTCGTCAGCACCGCCGTCGAGAGTGCACTGATCGGCTCCTCATCTTCAGTCGGCGCCATCTCGAGCAGGTGCTGGCTGAGTATGCCTCTCATTACAACGAGCACCACCCGCATCGGGCTCTCGACCAGCAGGCACCCGGACCTTGAAGGTCGCGCCGTACCCGTTTGACAAGCCCGATCCGACACGGGTACGTCGTAGCGAGGTCCTCGGAGGCATCATTCACGAATACCGACTCGCTCGCATGACCAGGTCGGATGAGTATTCGGCACGCACAAGGTAGAGAACGGTGAGGGCCAAGGACGGAGCATCTTGGCCCTCTGCCAGCGAGTACGAAACGTGTTCGTCCTCTGCTCGGAGGAGTTCCCGGCACCGGTCCGGCTGGCCTGCCATACCAGGAGCATTCCGGATTGCTTGAAATCTTATCGTATCCCGATATACTCTTTATACGAGAGAACTACAAAGGATGGCAGCACATGGTGGTGGTCCTTGAACTTGTGATCGCGTTCCTGGTGTTCGTGCTCGGAGTCGTCGCCACGGCCGGGCTCTTTGTCGGCCTCCTGGGCTGTCTCGGGGTGGTCTTTCATGTCGCCCGCTGCAAGCGTTGCGGACATCTCTGGTTCAGCTCGACAACAGAGCCACCACAGTCGTGCTCCTCTTGCAACCATCCATGGCTGCTCCACCCGCTTCATGCCTTCGATCGAGAAGAAATGTTTCAGGGGACCGGCGACTCAGCCACGGCCAACCACTGATGGCCTCAGCGAAAGCTCAGTCGTCTGCGAGCATGCTTTGGAGCACGGCCGCGCCCGAACGTTCGAGGTCCTTGGTGGCGGTCACCAGAATAACTGGCCCCTTTTCCGTTTGGATGCGCAGCTCCTGGAGCGCATCGGAGGCGGCGCCCGTGGTGAGCTCACGGCGATAGCGTCGAGTGAATTCGGCAAATCGCTCGGGCTCGTGTCCGTACCATTTGCGCAGCTCGGTGCTCGGGGCGAGGTCTTTCAACCAGTCTTCGAAGCGAGCACCATCGCGCCGGATCCCCCGAGGCCACAGCCGGTCAACCAGAATGGTCCGAGCGGTCCTGGTCGGCATGGCGTCATAGACGCGGGCGATCTGAACGTCGCCGGGCTGAAGGTCGGGCTGGTCGGCCAGCGCACCGGGGAAGCCGTGCAACCGCTGCACCGGGGCCAGTCCCTTCCACGCGCCGGGGACTCTGAGCGCGAGCCGCTCGAGTTCCTCCAGGTGGAGAGCGGAGAGCGCCTCGAGACGCTCAGCCCCCGCCTTGGTGAGCTGTAACCGCACGACACGATGGTCTTCGGGATCTCGAGTACGAGTGACCAGGCCGGCAGCATCGGCCCGGTCGACGAGGCCCACCGTGCTGTGATGGCGCAAAAGGAGATAGTCGGCGACCTCGCCGATGGTGGGGCCGCGGGGATCGCCATGCCCACGGATGGCCAGAAGCAACTGATGCTGGGCCGGAGTCAGCCCGGCGGCCTGGGCCTGCTGCTCGCTCCAGCGCTCGAAATGGCGCAAACCGGTCCGCAGCGCCAGCAGCCGGGCGTAGGCCTCGTCGGGCAACGTCATCCCCTCTACGATATCATCGTGCCACGATGAATACCACCTCCGGCCCTGTTCGGGCGCGCCCTCTTCACTCGTCAAGTCATTGCATCGGACGGCCGCGCCGATTCGACGATCTGGGTCGAGCATGAGCGCGTTCGATTCGCCGCCGACTCCCGAAGAGATCGCCTTCGCGGGCGAGGCGGGCGACGTCGATGGTGACCGTCGCGTGTCCGTGGACGGAATCCCTGCCAGCGTCGACGATATCGATGCCGGCGAGGTGAACTCCTGCTTCGTCGACGTCGACCTCGGTCCTCAAGGCACTTCCGAGCCGGCCCTCGGCGACTTCACCACCACGCCTGAGATCCTCCGCCTCATTCCCTTGGCGCTCGTCATCGGCGCGCTGGGGGCGGGCATCTCGCTCGCGCTGCTCTCGATGATCGGCTTGGTCACCAACCTCTTCTACTACGAGCGTCTCAGCGCTCACCTGGTCTCCCCCGACGCCAACACCCTCGGTGTCATCGCCATCGTGATCCCTATCGGTGGTGGCCTCATCGTCGGGTTGATGGCCCGCTTTGGCTCCGACCAGATCCGCGGCCACGGCATCCCAGAAGCCATGGAGCGGATCCTCATCAACGGGAGCCGCGTGCAACCGCGCCTGGCCGTCCTGAAGCCGATCTCCAGCGCCATCAGCATCGGCACCGGCGGACCCTTCGGCGCCGAAGGACCGATCATCCTGACCGGCGGGGCCCTCGGCTCGGTCGTCGGCCAGCTCTTCCACCTCACCGCCGCCCAACGGCGGGCGTTGCTGGTGGCTGGGGCGGCCGCGGGAATGAGCGCAGTTTTCGGCACCCCGGTGGCCGCCACCTTGTTCGGGGTGGAGTTGTTAGCCTTCGAGTTCAAGCCCCGCTCGATGGTCCTGATCGGTCTGGCCGCAGCCACGGCGGACGGGATCCGCATGGTGATGGCTAGCGCCGGTCTGGTCACACCCCAGCCGATCTTCCCGGTGCCAGCTCATGCCCCGCTCGGCGGAGTCGTCCTGCTCGGTGCGGCCGCGGTCGGTATCGCTACCGGCCTCGGTGCGTGGGTCATGACCCAGGCCGTCTACCGCTTCGAGGACCTTTTCAAGAAGCTCACCGGGCATCTGCACTGGATGTGGTGGCCCATGATCGGCGGTGCCATCATCGGCGTCGGCGGGCTCATCGACCCCCGAGCCCTCGGGGTCGGCTACAACACCATCCACGCCGAGCTCTTGGGTCAGCTCAGCGTGGATGCCCTGCTGCTGTTGTTCGTCGTCAAGTTGGTCATCTGGTCCGGCGGCCTCGGCAGCGGGACCAGCGGGGGCATCCTGGCCCCGATCCTCATGATGGGCGCTGCCATCGGTGGCGTGCTCGGCCATATCCTGCCCGGCACTTCTCCAGGAGTGTGGGCACTGCTCGGCATGGCGGGAGCACTCGGCGGGGTGACCCGCTCGCCCTTTACCGCCATTGTCTTCGCCTTCGAGCTCACCCACGACCAGAACAGCCTTCTCGCCCTCTTGGTCACGGCCACCGTCGCCCACCTCGTCAGCGTGCTAGTTCTCAAGCGCTCGATTCTCACCGAGAAGGTGGCCCGCCGAGGGTTCCACGTCATGCGCGAGTACGCCGTTGACCCGCTCGAGGCCACCTTCGTCCGAGAAGTCATGGACACCGACATCTACACCGTCGATCCGGCACGACTACTCGCCGACCTCTACGGTGTGCTCCCGGAAGGCTCGCCCGAACGCCGCCAGCGCCTCTTCCCGGTTCTCGACGACCACGAGGGATTGATCGGCGTCCTCCCCTGGTCGGCCGTGCTTGCCGGCAAGGACCAGCCCGACACCCTGGTGGGCAACGTCATGATCACCTCGTTTGTGGTCGCCCATACCGACGAGATCCTCCGTACCGTGGCCGACCGGATGGCCGCTCTCGGCCTCGGGGTCATCCCCGTGGTCGACCGGTCCAACTCGCATCATCTCGACGGGCTCATCACCCAGTTCGACCTTCTCGATGCCCGCCAGAAGCTTCTCGAAGAAGAACGCCACGCCGAGCGAGTGCTCACTCTGCGCCGAGTCGACTCCAACCGCAACAGCCAGACCGCCACGCCCATCATGACCTCGAAGGTGTAAGGGAGGCTGACGGCGGTGAAACGAGCAATCACCGGCTATTACCAGGATCTCGAAGCTGCCTGGGTCGCGGAGCTCACCTGCGGCCACAATCAGCACGTCCGGCACCGTCCGCCTTTCCAACTCCGTCCATGGGCGATGGAGGAAGCGGGACGGGCGGCGAAACTCGGGACGCCCCTCAACTGTCCGCTCTGTGACCGGACCGAGCTGCCTGATGACCTCGCCTGGGTTCGTTCCAGTCCTGAATGGAACGAACGGACGATACCGCCGGGCCTGCTGCGAGCCCATCGCTTGGCCAGTGACACGTGGGGACAGCTCCTCATAGCCGAAGGACGACTGCGATTCTTCATGTCAGTCGAACCGGTCAGCGACACCGTGTTGGAAATGGGATCGAGTCAAGCCATTCCCCCCGACGTTGAGCACCATGTGCGGCTCCTGGGGCCGGTCAGCTTCACAATCAACTTTCTGGCCGTCGAGGAGCGACGGAGAACTACGAGATTTCGTGATTCGGATTCAACTCAATCGTCGGCCTCAAATGTGACCGACCGACCAGGGTGGCGACCCGGCGTGTTGGGCCGGCCTGCTGTGTCCCGAGTGTGGAACTGCCCTCGACGGTGGTGCGCACCGGGACAATTGTCCTGCGGTCAGTTGACGTAGCGACGGAATCGGGATATGCCCGTCGACCCAGTGGCCGATTCGTCTGCCACTGAAGAACCTACGGTCCATCGGTGACGCGGAAGCTCACCCTCGACGTTCGGAGTCACCCACATCGTTTGTTCCCGCAGCAACGACCTAACCGGCGGGCTCGGACCGCTCAGCGGTGGAGGCAGTTAGGAATACAGAGTCGATAGTGCGGCCCAGCCGGCCCTGTGCGTGCCGAATACTCATCCATCCAGGTCATGCGACGAGTCGGTACTCGGGAATGAGTCCGCCTAGGACCTGAAGGGTCCATTTACTCGTCCACTCGCTTGACCAGCCGACACGCACTGAACGAGGCTCGCCGCCCGTGGCGCTCTCCTTCCTCTACCGTCTCGTCCACCGCGTTATCGAGGTCGTTCGGGTCCATCGGATGAACGCGGTGGTCAAGGATGCGGAGATCCTCGTGCTGCGCTATCAGCTGGCCGTGCTCCAGCGCCAGGTCGCCCGCCCCCGCTTTGACTGGTCGGATCGAGCGGTCGTCAGTGCCCTTGCTCGCCTCGTCCCTCGTGAGCGGTGGGCATCCTTCCTCGTGACGCCCGAGACGATCCTTCGCTGGCATCGCGCCCTGATTCGCCGGCACTGGGCATACCCCCACCGGCGGCCCGGCCGTCCGGCCCTGCCCCAAGAGACCGTCCTACTGATCGTTCGCCTAGCGGGGAGAACCCGCGCTGGGGCTATCTCCGCATCGTGGGTGAGCTCAAGGAACTCGGCGTCAACGTCTCCAAGACGAGTGTCGCTGCTGTTCGTCGCCGCCACCGCTTCCCGCCTACGCCGCGGCGCTCCGGTCCTACTTTGGGGCGAGTTCCTGCGTTCCCAGGCCAAAGGCATCTTGGCCGCCGACTTGTTCACCGTCGATACGATCACCTTGCGGCGCTTCTAGGTGCTCTTCGTGATTGAGATCGATCGGCGACGGGTGCACCTGCTCGGCGTCACCGCCAACCCCAACGGTCCATGGGTCACCCAAGTGGCCCGCAACTTCGCCTCCGACCTTGAAGACGCCGGTCGCCACTTTCGGTTCCTCATCCGAGACCGGCATACCAAGTTCACCGCCAGCTTCGACGCCGTACTCGCCTCCGTCGGCATCGAGACCATACGAACCCCGGTCGCCTCGCCTCGGGCGAACGCTTTCGCCGAGCGGTTTGTGCGGACCGTCCGGAATGACTGTCTCGACCTGTGGGTGCCCGAAACTCATCCGAGCAGGTCATGCGGCTATTCGGTACTCATGAATCAAGCCGCCCAAACGATCTGCTCGTCGGAGATGGGCCAGCTGTGGACCGAAGACCTGTCCCGGATCTGAGTCCCAGGAACGTGGACAACGTTGGGTCAGCGAGCGGTGCGGGCGATGTTCGTTGTAGTGCTCGATGAACTCGACGAGCACTGACTCCAGGTGACGCCGTCCAAGAATGAGAAGTCGATCGAGGCATTCCCGGCGGAGGCTGGCGATGACCCTCTCGCAGACAGCGTTCGCCCGAGGGGCCCGAACCGGGGTCTTGACGATCCGGACGCCCGCCGATCGGAAAACCTCGTCAAAGACGACGTGAACTTGGAGTCCCGGTCGTGGATCAAGAACTTGATCGAAGGCCTTCGGTCGACCCATCCAAAGCTGACGTTGCGGGCCTGCTGGGTGACCCAGCCAGCAACGGGATTGGTCGTGATGCCTGCCAGATGGACGACCCGCGAGTGCAGATCGATGAAGACCAGCACGTAAAGGCGACGAAACAGCACGGTGTCGACATGGAAGAAGTCACAAACCACCATGGTGGAGGCCTGGGCCTTCAAGAACTCCTGCCAGGTAGGCCCGATCCGCCTTGGGGCGGGATCGATGCCACGGCGCTCAAGACCGACCAGACCGTGGAAGCCCCGACGGTGATGCCCATGGTGGCGAGCTCGCCGTGGACTCGTCGATATCCCCAGGTCGGGTTGTCAGTTGCCAGCCGGCAGATGGGGCCACCGTCCCCGCCGGCAGCGATGGTCGCCCCGGCTTCTTTGAGTACGTGGGCGGGGCCAGCGCAGCAATGTCTCAGGTTGAACGAGAATCCCGTGGCGATGCGCTCTCGAGACGAACCGGGCCAGACTCGAGAGGATGGCCCGATCCGCAGGTTGGAGGGAGGGTCGGGAGATCTGGGGACGCAGGACCATCACCTCGTGACGCAGTATGACGACTTCGACAGCCAGCTCCGTCCGATCCCTGCCGAGCCGGCCAAGGATCTGAAGGACGCGACAGAAGGCTCGGTAGACGAAGGTGAGGACCATGGGCGGGGCACCTTGGTCCTTTCCTCCAGCGTGTACGAAAGTCCAGGTCCTCTCCCCGGATGAGTTTCTGGCACCGACACCACGGGCCGACTTCGACGCCGTCCAGCGGATTAGGTGAGGAGCCCGTGAGGGCTGGGTGGCCGCCGCCCCAAACCGAAATGCGACCACCCAGGCCCTGCGTGGAGTACGGGCTCCACGTCCGACGCTGGGCTCCCTGAGGCAGGGGATTGGGCCTTCACACCGAACGTGGCTTCTAAATCATTTCCAGGTTCAGGAGATTCAATCGCCAGACTGCCGCTGCTGTTTGAGCGCCGGCGCATCCACGTACATGCCGGCCGCGGGGTCGTGCCGCATGAGCTCGAGGTAGCGGGCTTGCTCCATCGGGGAGGCCCGGTCAACGGCCTTTGTCTCGCTGGCTCAAGGCTGTCGTCTCTCACTTCAGCCGTCCGGCTCTAGTGGACATCCCTCAACGTCCGTCAGTTTCACGGCAGTCGACACTACCGACGTCGTGATGCTCGGTTTGGTCGATACAGCCCTTGACCTATCCCGACCCCGTCAACCCCTGAACAGCGCCGTCAGAGCTGTCGCCCGGGTTTGGTCCCCGCGTCGCTGGGTAACCCCCAGCGATGACCGTTCCTCCGAATGCAGCTGACGATCCACACGACCTTGACTCACCCGACGGGCCCCCAGTGCCGGTAGATCACACGACCGGCGCAGCAAAGGCCGCGAAGAACGCCGCTGAGGATCCCCCCGCCTGAACACGGATGTCCAGGTGGTCATCGGCGGACCTCAGTCACGAAAGAGGCTAGCACTCGCGGGTAGAGAGTGCTAATAATATGGGTTGTCACCCCTCCAGTAGGGGCGCGAGAGCTTAATCAGTCTTGTGTACGGGAGGTGATGATCATGGCTCTTGTGCGTAGTGATCCGTTCCGGGACGTTGACCGGCTGTTCCAGCAGCTGTGGGGCGCATCCAATGCATCAGGGGGTCGGTCCATGGCGATGCCCATGGATGCTTACCGAAAGGACGACTCCTTCCTAATCCGACTGGACCTGCCGGGCGTGAAGGCCGACGACGTCGACTTGACGGTCGAGGACAACGTTCTCACCATCAAAGCTGAGCGCCCCGCCCCTCCGGCGACCGAGGGTGTTGAGTCGGTGATCGCCGAGCGGCCCTTCGGGACGTTCACACGGCAGGTGTTCCTCGGCAACAATCTCGATACCGAGAACATCAGGGCAGAGTACGAGGCGGGAGTGCTCACCTTGGTGATTCCGGTCGCCGAGCGAGCGAAGCCCCGGCGCATCGAGATCAGCGAGCAGTCAGACAAGCAAGAGCTGTCTGCCTGAACCCTCCGCTGGTTGGAGCCATGTTAAGGGAGAAGGACGCGAGCACGAGGTGCCCGCGATGCCAAAGTCACCTGTCAAGTACAATCACCAGAGACGGGACTGGGATGCAGGGCCGGACCAAGTCCACACGCTGCGACGATTGCGGCGAGGAGTGGGTCTACGAGGTCGGCTCAACCGAGCGCGGTTGTTAGGACCTGCTTCTCGGTCGACTACCAGAACTCCACCGAGCCATACACCGCTGCCCGCAGCTTCAGCTCCGGAAGCATCGCCTGCTGGACATCAGTCGGGATGGACTCAAGCGCGGCCCTGGTGGCACGTCGGACCTGCTCATCCGACGGATCGGCCCGGAGCGAGTCCTCGATAGCCGTCAGGAAGGCCTCGACTTCGGAGCTGGGGAGTCTCTCAGGCATCGCCGTTGAGCTGCTTACGACAGTGGCTGCCGTTACCGACGCCAGCGTGGATGAACCGGCAACACGGTCGCCAGGTGCTGCTCAGGGTTCGGGGATTGGGCTATTCGGTGATTTCTTCCGCGCGACCTTGCGCTTCCATCCAACAACGGCGATGAGGATCACTGAGAGCAACATCCCAATGTCGAGTGCCGCGACGAACCTCTCCGACCACGGAATCAGCTCAGCGGGTTCACGGGATGCGTCATAACGATCCTCATTCATACACCGGCACTACCCCCGCTTTGGTGTTGCCAAACGAATGTTTGTGCGAAAAGGACCGGGGGTAGAGCCGTCGTCAGTCAAAGCGCAGGAGGAGTAGGAAATGGTTGGTGGACTGGTAGCGAGCATGGTGGCATTTGCACTGGGTGCCGTCCTGGACTTTGCGGGTGACGGTCAGTCCTGACCAGCACGGATTCAACGTTCACACCGTCGGGATCATCCTGATGATCGTCGGGGCCGTCGGAGCAGTCCTGTCATTGATCGCCCTCATGGGAAGCGGTTTCCGGCGGCACCGCACCATCGTCGACGATGGACGAGGCAACGTCGTGCGTCGGGACGACACCTACATCTAAGGAGAGAGGAAAGCTACGAAATGGTTGTCCTGTTGGCTTTGTTGCTGGTAGTGCTGTTCTTCGGCCTCGGATTCGCGCTTCACGCCCTCTGGGTCGTGGCTGCGATCCTGTTGGTGTTGTGGCTTATCGGCTTTGCGCTCGGTCGAGGCGAAGGCGCTGGGAGATATGGGTTTTACCGCTGGTAGCTGTCTGGACCATGCGAGCCCAGTCGGGACCTCGATGAGTGAGCTTGCTGCCCTTACCCCCCGTTTGGAAGAGTCCGTGGCTGGTGGAATCGGATGACAGATTCCTGCAATACAAGTAGAGGGACCTCGATCGTGGCGAAGTCGCCGGTGGTTGGTGGCGGACCGAGGTACTCCAGCAAGCGCGGTGGTCGGTTCCGTCTGTCTTTCCCGGGCTGGGCAGCGATGGGAAGGCGCATGCGTCACGACGAGACCGACGGAAATCTCTCGTTCGCGGCATTGTGGCGACGGGGTGCAGCGTGGTCGATCGACGTGTTGTTGTTCGGGGGTGCCTTCTTTGGGATCGTCGCTGTTACCGGCGTGCGGCGTCCGCTTGTGCTCGCGTGGCGGCAGCTGCGGTCGGGGCCGGGCTCATTTACTCCGGCAATGTTGCATCAACTCGTACGGGCTGGGGTCGTGTTCAGCTTGGCAGTTCTCCTCGGAGGGTTCGCTGCGTGGGTCGTTTACCGCGTCGTCTGCACTGGCCGCTGGGGACGGACTATCGGGAAGTGTCTCTTCGGGATCCAGGTCGTGCGGGTCGAGGACCCCTGTACCCCTCCAGGCCTGCGCCGGGCGGCCCTTCGGTGGCTCGTCCCGCCCCTGGCTGGAGCGATACCGCTCCCAGGCTCAGGCCTGCTTCCCTACCTCATGGCCGTCCGCAACCATAAGCGGCAGGGCGGTCACGACCAGGCGGCGCGGACCGTTGTGGTTCGCCGGACCACATGAGGGTTCCGCTGAACCACTAGCAGGCTGCCCACGGCTAGAAGACGAGGAATGAGCGATGAGCGGCGTCCTGTCATCACCGAGCGGAGGAGGAGTCGGAGATGCCGATGTTTCCCGCTGCCCATTTTGCGGCGCTACGAGCGTCGAGGCCGTGCTGCGAGCCGACGATTCTTTGCCAGACCTCGACACCTTCCTTTGCACAACCTGCAGCAACCGCTGGTGTACTCGCCCGGCAGTCCCCTCAGCCTGCCGTGACCTGTGCTTCTGAATGTCAACCGCAACGGCTATAGCCGATCGGCATCTGGCAGCCTCGACAACAGGTCATAGCTGGGTTCGGACAGTTGGTCGCGTCGGGCTAGCCTTCGACATTGCCCGATACGGCAGCGCCCCGGCTCAGGCCAATAGCACCGGAGCCCTCGAAGAGGTCGGTCACCGCAGCGGTGGATCAGCATTGCTTGTTCTCCTGGCTGTCGGTTTCGGTTCGTACGCCATTTGGCGACTGTGCGACGCCGCTCTGAGCGGAAAAGGAACCTTCAAACGTCTCGGTTCTGTCGCAATCGCCATTATCTATTTCGGACTTCTCGCCCAAGCCATCGAGTTGGCAGCAGGCCACAAGATGAGCGGTGGGGCTTCCGCTTATCCCGAGCCGTTGGTGGTGAAGGCGTTGGGATGGCCTGCGGGCAAGGAGATCGTGGGAGCCGGAGGAGCGGCACTAGTCATCGCTGGGGTGGGATTGGGGCTGCGGGGCGTCCTCCATCGCTATTCCAAGAGCTTGGCACTCGAGCAGGTGGGCCACGGTTGGCAGAGGACGATTCGGCATTGGGCGACCTAGCTCGGGGATTTCTCCTCGCACTGGTCGGGGCCTATCTGATCGGGACGGCAGCGAGCGGTGACTCGTCACAAGCCAAGGGCATCGATCAAGCCCTGAAAGCGCTCGCACGCCATTCGTATGGGGCGATCTTGATTGGATCTGTTGCATTGGGACTCCTCTGCTTTGGCATCTACTCCCTCTTCGAGGCCCGGTTCCAGAGGCTCTGACACGCGTGGATGGTGACATCGCCAACCTGTTGGTCACTAGTTCGCTCCGACCGCGTTTGCACTAGGCGGGGTATGGACCCACCAGCCGGTTGGTGCCTTTTGCGCCCTTGGGTATGACTCAGGACGCCGGGTCCGTCGAGTGGGGTTCGCCCTCCGCTCCGGTCCCATGTTTTCGACGCGACATTGGGTACTAGCTACCCGCCGAAACGAGGTTACCTAGGATGGTCTCCACGGCTTCGCTTTGAGCACCCCAGTGGCCGCCTTCAGGGTAGGGGTTTAGCGGGGCTGCAAAGTCCCCAATCCAGGCGGACAACTGGGTATGCCAGGGCGGACCCAAAGCGGGCCGGACTTGTCGCCCAGGCCCGGTTCGGCCAGTCTCAAAATGGGTACGCGGGTCTGAACCGACAGCCCATTGTCGGCTCTGCACCGGCCGGTCGTCGGGTGACATGATCCGATAACGACCCGAGACAGATGGTGTGAACTGAGGCCCAGCGGGTAAGAAAGATTTCATGCCTGTGTCCCGGCGGGTCGCCCGTCCCCTATTGGCTGCGATATTCATTGTTGGTGGTTTTGACGCTGTCCGAAATCCAGCTGGGAAAGCGAAGAAAGCCGAGGCGGTGATCGCACCTTTGAAGGAGCAGCTCGACATCGTCCCTGACGACACGGAGATGCTGGTGCGGCTCAATGGCGCCGTCCAAATCGCCGGCGGCACGTTGTTGGCGGCTGGCAGGTTCCGGCGCCTCGCCTCGCTAGTCTTGATCGGATCGATCATTCCCACCACGTACGCAGGACATCGGTTCTGGGAGGAAGTGGACGACACGACTCGAGCCCAGCAAAAGATGCATTTTCTGAAGAATCTCGGCCTCCTAGGGGGTCTCATCCTGGCCGCCCTCGACACCGAGGGCGAACCCTCCCTGAGTTGGCGGGCCAAACGGCGCGCTCGGCAGCTTGAGGTGGCATTGGCCTTGGGCCGGGCGGCAAGCGCCCCCAAAGCCCACGTCACAGGATCAAAGGGGCATACAACAGCTTCGAAGGCGTCAAAAGTGGGTGGGCGAGCAGCTCGGAAGGCCAATGCCGTCGCCCGGCGCGCTGCCCAGAAGGCCAATGCAGCCGGCGCCGAAGTTGTCCGACATGCCAATGTGGCGGCCTCGGATGTAGCCAGGCAGACCAACGCTCTGGCCGCAGGTGCGGCGCGGCAAGCCGGCTCGGCGGCGACTGACACGGCACAACAGGTAAAGCCGGCGACTCTGCAGCGCCGCTCATTCCGGCCTGGAGTTGGCGGGCCCGTATCTGGCAGCGGGTGCGGAGCGGGCCGGTGAACTGCTGTCCAAGGCAGCTGAGCGCCTACCTGCAAGCTGACCTTTCACAGGCGCTGTCCGCGTCGGCGACACGGGACCACACCGTTGCCGTCGGAGACTCGGTCTGTTGATCGTCGCGGTTGCGATCCTGAGTCTTATCGTCGCCAGACCAGCATGGGCGCCGTCGGCACGCCCGAGGCCTGCCACAGCGCACCGTGCACCCGGGGTAGGCCACGGTCTCATGGCAGAACAACTTCTCATTCTCGTGGGGTACTTCTCGAATTCCTGGGTGACACACGCAATCGCGCCTAAAGGCTCAAGTCGTCTACTGGCGCCTCCTTCCGGGCAGCCGGCGGCCGGGTGCCAGCGGAGAGGGTCCGGCCGTCAGTGCCTAGTGGACAAGTACCGGCCCGTCGCTCCCAGGAGATCCGCACCGAATCGGGAGCGGCTCGTCGCGACGGATAGTCGCGCCGGAATGTCTACTGGTCCCGTACGTCGTTTTGGTTCGTCTGGTCAGCCCACCGATGACTGCAGGCGCAGCAGCGAAACCGGGAGGACCCGGCGGGGGCACTTACAGCACTCGACCTGATGGTGATTACCATCCGCACGTCAGTTGACTGGCACACCGGACAGACCGGGAAGATTGCCATCAATCATCCGATCTCGGGTTTTGCGGCGATCGCCGGCGTACACCGATGTCCGGTTCGGCGCCGTATCAGGTCTGCTGGGCGCAACGGTCTATCGTCCGAGATCAGGTGGCCGAGTATCGAATCGAGGAGCTACAGACAAAGCATGACAGCGGTCAGTCTCGGACGATGATGCAGGCGGCCCGGTCGTAGCCAAACGCCTTGAGCACCTTCGAAGCAAGCGCCGTATGGGACCGCACGATCACGCGCTCGGCCCAGAGACTGCACTGACCCATGGCGGCGAATGCGTCTGCCGAGATGAACTGTGCGTGCGAAATGTCGAAGATGATTTCGTGCGCTTCGCAGCCGCGGGCCCGCTCGCCAGATGTGACTCGAATTCAGCCATCGATACGAGGTCGAGATCACCGTAGAGCCTGAGCGTTACTCGTCCGGCATCGCCAGCTTCCACTTGAATTCGGAAATAATCTTCGAGATCGGTCACCGGTGGAGGCTTGTCGTCGTCACCAGCTGGGAAAAGCGGATCGGCTCGCTGGTCGGATGTCGGCGCTGTGCATTGACTCTCATTCACCTCATCTACCGGGTCTCCCGCGCCGACTTCGAACTTGGCTGGAGTGAGCTTGGTTCACGGTGAGGGCAGGGTCAATCACCCGATCGGGTGATTTCCCATCTTTGACTTCGTCGTAGTGTTAGCGGCGTGGCACGGAGGATCCGGATTGCGCTCGTCAACGATTACGAGATTGTCCTCGAAGGCCTTCGGTCCCTTCTCAGCGCCAAGGCACCGAACATCCGGGTCGTGGAGCTCGACGTGCGGAGGCGTCCCAGACAATCGGTACACGTCACGCTGCTCGATACCTACGGAGAAGTGGACAAATTGGGGAGCGGGTGAAGTCGCTGGTCTCTGATCCAAGCAACGGAGCTATCGTTGTGTTCAGCTTCTCTGATCATCCCCAGGCGGTCCGCCATGCCTTGGACGCCGGTGCTCGAGGATTCATCTCCAAAGCCGCGAGCTCCCAGGCCATCATCGAGGCCATTACCGCCGCCGCTAATCACGATCAAGTGGTTTCGACTCGCAGATCAAAACATGCAGCTATTGATGACTCTTTGCAGTGGCCCGGACGCGAGATCCGTCTCACCGAGCGCGAGAGTGAGTTATTAGCCCTCTTGCCTACAGGGATGACCAACCGCGAGCTCGGCGATCAGCTCTATATCAGTGACAACACTGTCAAGACGCAACTTCGTAGCCTCTACGGCAAGCTCAAGGTCCGGAATCGTGCCCAAGCCGTGGCCTTAGCGTCTCAAGGTCTTCTCGGAGATCATCAAATCCCGATGGTTCCTGGCGATCAGTCGGCTACGTCACCCTGAGATCAGAGCCTCGGCGTTGGAATCGAGAGCCGAAGCTCCACAAAGCAAGAGCAGGCCAAGGATGTATCCAAGCGAGGCTCGGTAGGGGACCCTGGGCTCCGATGTCGCAGAACTACCCGTAGCGATCGGATAGGCCCATTGACAGGGTGTCGGCTTCTGAGAACCTGTCGATGGTTCAGCTATCGGCCGAGGGCGGCTTGCAGATCCTTTACGTGCTCCTGGGTCTGTTCCAGCAACGGCCGGAGTGCTTCGGCTACGTCGGCTAGTCCCAGTTCATTCGCCTGCGAGAAGCGCTCCCTGTAGCGTTCAAGTTGCTCTCGCTCTAGGCGGAGGTCGGATTCCAAAGCCGCGTGTGAGTCTGGGGTAGTTGGAACGTCTCGAACCTTGGTTGTCGGGTCTCCCCCAAGGAAGGCTATTTGTGACGCCAGCGTCCGAGCGTGATCCAATTCTTGGGCGAGATGCCTCGTTAGCTCGTCGACTGTGCTGACGTATTCAGGACCCGTTACTGTGGAAATGTGCAAGTTGTATTGAATGATGGATTGGTATTCGGTACTCAAGTCCTCATTCAGCGACGAAACGAACTTCTCCAGATCCATGGGGCTCTCTTCTGTTGTCCAATCCAGACGCTCTACTAGACCATCGGTATACCCCTACAGGTGCGCAGCAAACCGGCCTAGCTCCTCGATGGTCACGATCGGCAAGCCGACTGGAGGCAGCCCGCCGTTGCCGTGGTTGCAAAGCGGATCCAATCGCACGGCATGAGAGGAGGTCTGATTTCTGAAAGCTCGACCGGAGCAGTTCTGTCGAACTGGAAGGGTTATGGGCACACTACGCCGTAGCGAAGCGTCGATGCCCGATCGACCGGCTTCCGCTTAGTGCCCACTCATTTGATTTGCAATGAGATTGACCTGAAACCAAACGATCTTTCCGTCAGCGGCATCCGTGGTCCCCCATGCATCAGATAGAGCCTTTACAATGCGAAGGCCACGACCGTGTGGTTCGCTTGGACTCGGCGACTGCACCGATGGAAACTGATGACTCCGATCAGCCACCGAGACCTGTAGCTGATCCTTGGTCCGGTCGATCGTCATCTCAAAGCCCTCCGCGGTGTGGACGAGCGCATTTGTTGAAAGCTCCGAAACCATCAAGGCAACGGCATCTTGCAAGTCGACCGACAGATCAGCAACGACGTTCTGGGCAACTCGTCTGCTCTCAGCGATTGCCGTCTGAGAACGGACAAAGCCTTGTCGAACCCTCATCGGATAGGCCCAACCGTCTTGAGGGTGCAAGTGACTTCGAGCTCGCTCCGTACGTTAGATCTCACCCTACGCGCATGCCCTCTTCGACTTCGTTTAAGACCTGAATGAGCAAAAGCATTGCTCGAACTGTTCATCGCTTCAATGTCTAGGTCGGAGATCTCTAGGCCGGATCGTCCGGTCACTGTGACACCTATACCCGACCCGACAAACTCCACACTCACAACACCGAACAATCCTCGAACGAACAATCCTCGATAACCGATTGGAGCCAGAATCAAAACGCCGTTCATGTCCTGGGGCATTCAATCTCTGCGAGTACCCCTCTCACGACCAACGACCGGCAACGAGCACCAAGTGTGCGAGGCGGCAATCGGGGCTGTTTCGTCCTAGGTGAGGCCGGGAGCTCGTGGACACAACCACTCCATTGAAGTGACCGCGATGGCCCAGGCTGGGGCGTCCGGATTCCTGGCTGCTGCCCAGAGCACTCTTCGGCCACGAGGCCGACTGGTCATCTTCGGGGGTGGGGCTGGACGGTTCGGTACTCATGATCTGGCTACCCGGCAACACATCTGTGCGCGACCTGGCTCAACTAGCCGGGGGGGTTGGTCGGCTAGAGGCGCTCTCTCGAGAGTCTCTTTGGTCCCTTTCGACATCCCGCATGATGTCGTCCGGGGCTTCTTCCAGCATCATCAGCGAACTTTCTGCTTCCGGAAGAGCGCGCAACAGCTCATCCAGCTTTCGCTGGGTGGCAGCCTGCTCGCGGCCCTGGGTGTGCTGGATCACGAGTACCATCACGACCGTTACGAAGGATGTTCCAACTTCAAAGGCGGCGACCCAGCCGGAAGAAAACCGCAGTACAGCCCCTACTCCGATGGCACAGATCAGCAACACCGAAAGAGCGAGGGCGACCGCGGAAAGCGAGCTGTAGTGATCGATGCGGTAGAGCCAACGACTGCTCAACGAGAGCTGCTGAGTCCTCGGAACGATCCGGTCTCGCTGCAACCAGGATTTCCACCGGGAGGAAGTCGATTCCATTGTCGAATAGTCCCCTCGATGATTGCGACGCTTACGGAACACAGCGCGACGCCCGCGTGACGTTGCTACCCATGTCAGGGCGTTCCAAACAGTGGATCCAAGGCTCGCTTCAGTAAGCCGCACGGACATAGAAGCGATACGAGCAATAGCGCGAGCTTAATCCGACCACCTCTCACCCATTGGCGCTCTCGATCCAAGCGCTACTGCCGTCTATGCCCCGACGCCGCCCGAGGTTTTGTTCGATGCACCTCAGAGCATGGGCGAATCCCGAGGGAGCCCGCCCGTTCCGTCTCGCGCTGGTTAACACTGGTGCGGATCGGTCATAGTGGATCCGAGCCCCTATCCCGGCGGCCGCCTCTAGCAGGGAACGGTCCTCGCCACAGGCGAGATCCTCAAATCCACCTGCATCCAGATAGGTGCCGCCGTTTACCCCAAGGCTGGCCCCATGGGCCCATTGCCGCTGCAATCCATACCGTTTGCCCCATGCCGCGGCCGTCCCACTCTCCCACTGAATCCAATCCCCTACCGTGACCGATCCGGACCAGATATCAACACCCAGGTTGTGATTGCTCAGCTGTTGAACAAGCCAGTTCTCTGGCACTCTTGAATCAGCATCGGTTGTGGAAAGCCAGATATGTTTGGCGGCAATCCCGTTGAAGGAATGCAGGGCAAACTCGCATCCGGCCTGCCGTGCTGCTCCGACGCTCCCCGCATCGACCGCTATCACTGTCGCCGATTGGTTCGGCCACGAACGACCCTTCACCCTTCCTGTCCGATGTCGGCTCCATCTCCGAGCCACTCTGGCGCTGCCATCACGACAGTCATCGAGCACCACAACGATGTGACAAGGAATCGCATCGGCTACCCGATTCGCTGCCACATCGAGGGCCATGAGAGCCGAGTGCAACAATCGCTCCTCGTCGTGCACTGGCACAACGATGCCCACGGCCCACGCTCGGCCAGATAGGTGGAGTCGGGTCATGGCACCTTCCGCCACACATCGAGAATGAATTCGCGATCGAGAAGGTGCACGGCCGGCACGAGAGCCTCGCTGGAGTTGATGATTCGGTGAACACGCTCTCCCGTCAGTGGATAGTTGGTCTCTCCTCTCCAGTGGACCGCAATGACGGTAGCGCCTGCCGAAGTTGAACCGAGGAGTTTGGCGATCACCCCCTTCAGACTCTTTGTGTCGAAGTAGTAGGCGATCTCACTCAGCACGACGAGATCGAATGGTCCATTCGGCCACGACTCAGGGATAGCCGCGCAGTCGAGGGTGACGTGCCCGAGCGCACCGACGCGCTTCCGAGCTCGAGTCAACGCGTCTGGGACTATGTCAGTTGCCAGAAGGCGGTCGCAGCGTTCGGCGAGTTGAGATGTCAGCACGCCAACGGAACAGCCTGGCTCGAATGCGGACGAGTATCGCGATTCAGGCAAAGAAGCCATGGTCAGGGAGTACTTCCGTGCCTCGTACCACCGAGTCTCGAATCCCCATGGATCGGGGTCGGTGGCATACATGGCGTCGAAGTAGTCGCGGCTGAATGAAGACACTGGTCGAAATTCACATTTCATTTGAATAATGCGATTTCCAAATGGAGTTCGGGATTCTACGGAATTGGAGGCTCGACTGAGTCGTCCAAGCTCCGCAGCCTCTGCCCCACCGTGATGTTGAGCGATGTAGACGAAAAGGTCAGCGGCGCGACGGGCCTGCTCAGGATCATGGCAGAGTGGCCCTGCTCCCCCGGCGCTAGCCACCAGCGAGAGGACTTGCTGACAACTGTCATGAACCAGTTGTCTCACGCTTAGGGCATGCCGATGGGCCTGCCGTAACCTATCCGTGGGATCGTTATCGATTGATCGAGCGGCATCCTGTAGTACCGCCCGTATCCCGTCGATATGGGCGACGGCACGCGACCGAGGTCGGCGTGGACGTGTTCGCCGGAGGACGAGGAAAGTGCCACCTTCACCGATTGCACCAGACGCGGTTGCTCCACCAAACCAACAGGCTGTCACCCCGATAGCACCGAACCAAAACCCGGGGCGTTGCAAGTAGAAGCCGGGCCCACCAACTTCATTCGCTTCTGGGATGACTGAACCACCGAATACGAGCGTTTCGCTCTGAGAATCGGCCATGCCGACGGCCGGCCACGAGCACGGCAGCACAGAGATGACCTGATCCGCAACGGAAATGTCGAATAGTCGGTATCCGTCCGGTGCCTCCGCGGTTACGAGCGCCCGATCCAGTTGGTCGCTGCCTGAACAGAACGGTTTAGTGCCCGAGAGCTGCCATCCCCCACGGACTCGAATCGCCGTTGTGCTCGCCTCCGTCGCTCGCGCGGCCCACACCCCATATGTGCTGTACGCGGTCTCGGTCCGCCCCGACTCGGCAAGGATACTCAATGCGTCGGCGTGGCCCTCTACCAATCGACCAACTGATAGATCCTTGCCTGCCAACGACGCCAACACATCGAATCGCTGCCATGTTCTGCCCTCACCGGGGTGGGGTAGATCGGGAGCTTGCCGTGCGGCGAAGTCTCTAAGTTCGGCGTGAATGGTCCTTAGCCGCGAACCTTGGTCAAACAAAGAGACACACTCCAGGTATACAAAACGCGCAGCACCTAGCACCGCGACGCCAATCCGACAGCCTGGGTAGCGTGATACCCCGAGCCGAGGACGCACAAACACAGTGCTTCTCTCCCCGGGAGTAGCGGCTCTTAGTAGTTGCGGTGAAGCGAACATGCTCGGTCGATCCTCGGAACCGCCACAATTGAGCGGGCCCCCGCACTGGATTTCGAACTCTCACGCCGACGCGAACGAGCCCGAGAAGACAACCGCCATTCAGAGTAGGGAACTGCACAATGGTCATCTTGGTGGCCTTCCTTGCTCCACTGGCTGTTTGTACTGGACTCGGATTCGCATTCTGATTTTGGCTTTCGTTATCTTTCTGCTGTGGCTGGTTGCTTTGCCCTCGGTCGAGGTGAGGGCGCGGGCAGACACGGGTTCTAACGCCGGTAGGACTCAGGACATCCCTCTTAGTGACTGCGGTGGAACGCGGGTCCACGACACCCGCCGTTTCCGATCGTCAGTTTTCGGGTATCCACATCTACACGAGACAAGGGAGGAAACATTGGGAATCGTTGACAAGGCCAAGGACAAGGCACAGGAAGCAAAGGGCGACGTCAAGGACAAGGTCGGTAAGGCCACTGACGACGAGTCACTCCAGGCAGAGGGAAAGGGCGACAAGGTTTCTGGGAACTTGAAGCAAGCTGGTGAGAAGGTGAAGGACGCTTTGTAGAGTTGCTTCGTAGAACGTGCACGGACCCCGGCTTCGGCTGGGGCCCTTCACGTCCTCTGTGAAAGACCGGCACCACGTTCGAAGGAGTTCCGCCAGGCAGGGCTTGAACTCACTCCGGACCTGGCCTCTTGACGATTACCAAAGTATGTCGAGATTTAATCCCTCAGACCACTCGCTCGCTCACCCAATCGGCGAGTCCCCGTTACGTCCAGCACTGGACGAACGTTCAGCCTTGTCACGAGTGAGGACGAGGGAGCCCCACCTCTTCTCCCACCCGGTCTCCTCGCCACAATTTCTGCGGAGAGTCCGGTCGAATCCACAAACGACAGTTCAGCGAGGGCCACAACTACGGTGGCGCCGGCCAACTTCGACCAGCCGTTCCATGAGACCGTCAGCGGTTGCAATATCCAACTCACCGTTTAGACGGACGATGTGGACACCGCCTACATCGACAAGAGAAACCTCAAAGTTCTCTGGCCTCATGACACCTTCATCCATTCCGCCAAGGGCGCAGAGGCAGAAGGGCCAGAGAAACGATCAGCTCGCCCACTCCTACAACCAAATCCTTTGCCTGGATGCCGGCAGTCGGCTGCTTCACCATCAGGTTTCTCGCGGTACGCCGGCCAGAGGTCGTAGCGCATGAGCTCGAGATGGTGGGCCTGCTCCTCGGGGGACATCATCAGACTCCTGCTGCCGCGCCACTTCGTTTCAGGACGGTGACCGGCGGGTAGTCCTCATGCGGGAGGTGAGGAATGAAGCAAACGGTAGGAGATTTTGTACTGTCCCGATTGCGAGATTGGGATGTCCAACTGGTCTTTGGCTATGCCGGGGATGGCATCAACGGTCTGTTAGGCGCGTGGGGGAGGGCGGACAACAACCCCAAGTTCGTGCAGGCTCGTCACGAGGAGATGGCGGCATTCGAGGCGGTCGGCTATTCGAAATTCTCCGGTCGGCCCGGCGTGTGTGTGGCCACCTCCGGTCCCGGAGCCATTCATCTCCTCAATGGTCTGTACGATGCTCTGCTCGACCATGTGCCTGTGGTGACCATTGTGGGACAGACCAGTCGATCCGCCATGGGCGGTTCATACCAACAAGAAGTGGACTTGAATACCCTGTTCAAGGACGTCTGTCACAACTACGTGCAGGTGGCGACCGTGCCCGAACAGCTGCCCAACCTGATCGATCGAGCATTTCGGGTCGCCATGGCCGAGCGAGCGCCCACGTGCGTCATCATTCCCTCGGACGTCCAGGACCTTCCCTACGAACCTCCGAGCCATGCTTTCAAAATGGTGCCGTCCAGCTTAGGTATGAATTGGCCGACTATTGCTCCCGATGATGAGGCGATCAGCCGGGCGGCGGCGATTCTCAATGCGGGTGAGAAAGTGGCGATCCTGGTGGGCCAGGGTGCCCGTGACGCCCACCGGCAAGTCATCGAGGTCGCCGAGCGCTTGGGCGCTGGCGTGGCCAAGGCGCTCTTGGGCAAAGACGTGTTAAGTGATGAGCTCTCCTATGTGACTGGCTCCATCGGTCTCCTCGGTACACGACCCTCCTACGAGCTGATGACGGAGTGCGACACCCTCCTTACCGTCGGCTCTAGCTTCCCCTATACCCAGTTCATGCCTGAGTTCGGCCGAGCTCGAGCGGTCCAGATCGACCTCGATCCTAAACAGATCGGTATGCGCTACCCGTACGAATTGAACATTGTTGCGGACGCCGGCTCCGCCTTGACTGCTCTTATTCCCCTTCTGCAGCGGAAAAGCGATCGGACCTGGCGGGACACGATCGAAGCCAATGTGGCCCAGTGGTGGAACACGGTCGAGCGACAGGCTATGACCGACAGCGACAAGCCACAGATGGTGAATCCAATGCGACTGGTATGGGAGCTGAGCCAGCAGATCCCGACCGATGCCATGGTGTCGGCCGATTCGGGATCCTCGGCCAACTGGTACGCCCGACACCTCAAAATGCGCGGCGACATGCGGGGCAGTTTGTCCGGAAACCTCGCCACCATGGGTCCTGGCGTGCCGTATGCCATCGGTGCCAAGTTTGCCCATCCGGACCGACCGGCCGTCGCCCTGGTAGGAGATGGGGCCATGCAGATGAATGGCATGGCGGAACTGATCACCGTTTCCCGCTACTGGGAGGAATGGGAGGACCCGCGTCTGGTCGTGGCAATTCTCCACAACAACGACTTGAACCAGGTCACCTGGGAGATGCGTGCCATGGAGGGAGCTCCCAAGTTTGTCGAGTCACAGACACTGCCGAGTGTCTCCTATGCGGGATTCGCCGCCAGCCTCGGACTGAGATCGATCGAAATTCACGAGGCCGATGAGCTGAAGGGAGCCTGGTCCGAGGCCTTCGCCGCTGACCGGCCCATCGATCCTCGATGTTCACACCGACCCCGACTTTCCCCCGATCCCGCCGCACGCGACCTTCGAGCAAATCAAGGATGCGGCCAAGGCCATGCTGTCTGGAGACGAGAACGCCGCTGGTGTCGTGCGAACCGGGATCAAACAGAAGATCCAAGAGTTTCTGCCGGGCCCGAAGGCAGACCGGTGAAGCGCATGCCAGTTCGTGGGGATCATCGGCGGCGGACGCAGGAAGGAGATCTTTCCACCTACGTCACAGACATTCGGACCGGTCGTTTCGAGCGTTCGTTGGCGGGGCTGGCCGCTGCTGGTGCGCTGATCACCACCGGGGAGATCTTCATGTCACACGACGGCGCCAGCTTCGGAAACAAGATGATGTGGGTGCCGGTCGTGGTGGTACCGACCATCGTCCCCGCCGGGATCGCCGCGGTCTTCAGCCGCCGAGCGGCCAAGACGGTGCTGCCGGCAGCGTCGGCGCTGGTGGTGCTCAACGGTCTGCAGGGCACCTATCTCCATCTTCGGGGCGTGGCGCAGAAGCCTGGAGGCTGGGCAAACCTCCGCTACAACCTCGAGATGGGGCCCCCAGCATTTGCGCCACTTCTGGCGTCGATGGTCGGGGGAATGGGAATCCTCGCGGCCCTGCTCCGCCGGGAAGAGGAGTGATGCCATTCCGGGCTCCAGGGCAACGGCCGATGACCCCCGGCGGTCTAGGGCGTTTCCCCGGCTTTGATGTCCTCGACCACGTTGATCGTTGGGACGGCGTCACCGCCGGGGTGGTGCTGGCCAGACTCGATCCTTCGCCGGATTTCAGCTTCTTCACTCCCTCGGAACAGGCGATCGCCGGTGCGTTGCTCGATGCCTTGCTGGCTCAGCACGACGAGCCAAAGGTACCGGTCCTGCTCCTGGTGGACAGGCGGTTGGCCCTTGGCGAGACCGATGGGTGGGTTCACCACGACATGCCCGAGGACGGGGATGCCTGGCGAGCAACGCTGGCCGCTCTCGAACAGGACGCCCACAACGGTTTCGGCGCAAGTTTCCCCTGTCTGGCGCTGAGTCAGCAGGGACAGTTGATCCAGGAGGTGCAGGACGCCGAGCAGTGGCATGGCCTGACTGCTGCCCACGTCTGGTCACTTTGGACCCGCTATGCGTGCGCCGCCTTCTACTCGCATCCGTGGGCATGGAATGAGATCGGTTTCGGTGGTCCGGCCTATCCCCGCGGCTACCAGGCGCTCGGCGTGGACAAACTCGAGCATTGGGAAGTGAAAGAGAGGGCCAGCGTGGACCCGGTTCCGTGGGGAGACCGGGTCGAGGAGGCCCACCAGACGCATGATGAAGTGGCCGGTACCTCCACGCACGACCGATGACTCGACGACTGACGGATGGAGCGGTCCGCAAACGGAACGAGTCGGCATGGTTGCTTCCCTCAGGCCAGGATCGGACCAATCTTCAGCTCCGCACCAACATGTGTCGCTATGCCGACGAGGACGAGCTCGATGCCGTGATCGTCGGATGCGGCGCAGGTGGGGCGACTCTGCTCCAGCGCTTGGCTCGGTCGGGATGGAAAGTGGCATCGCTTGACGCCGGACCATTCTGGGACCCAGACGCCGATTGGGTGAGCGATGAGCTCGGCTCCCACAATCTCTATTGGACTGAACCGCGAGTTATCTCCGGATACGACCCCGTCCCACTCGGCTCGAACAACTCCGGAAGGGGGGTTGGCGGTTCGATGGTTCACTATGCGGGCTACGCACCGCGATTCCATCCTTCGGACTTCCAGACCTGCTCAGTCGACCAGGTTGGTGCTGACTGGCCAATCGCCTACGAGGACCTCCGGCCGTACTACCAGGTCCTCGAAGAAGAGCTGCCCGTCTCTGGTCAACCCTGGCCGTGGGGCGATCCCCACGACTATCCGTATCCATGCACAGCCGGTCGGGGGGAACGGCGAGATCTTCCTTCGGGGGGCGAGTGCAGTCGGGATCGAGGCTCGGGTCGGACCGGTCGCCATCGCCAATGGACGCTTCGGCAACCGCGACCACTGCATCTATCGAGGATTCTGTCTCCAGGGTTGCAAGGTGAATGCCAAGGCGTCGCCGCTGATCACCCATGTCCCTGACGCCTTGGCCCACGGAGCCGAGGTCCGAGCCAACTGCATGGTCACTCGGGTAGTCGTCGACGATAACGGACTGGCGAGCGGCATCATCTATCTGCGTGACGGCGTCGAGCACTTCCAGCGGGCTCGTCTGGTGGTGGTGGCCGGGTATTCCATCGAGACACCCCGGCTCTTGCTGTTGTCGGCATGCAACGCGGTTTCCGGACGGGCTGTGCAATGACTACGGCCAAGTCGGCCGATATGTGATGGTCCAAGGTGCCCCCCAAACGGCCGGTCGCTTCTCGACGGAGATTCGCATGTACAAGGCACCACCTCCCGAAGTATCGACGGAGCAGTTCTACGAGACTGACCCGACCAAGGACTACAAGCGGGGCTACTCCATTCAGAACGTCTCTCCGTTGCCGATCACCTATGCCGAACACGTCACCGCTCAAGGTCACTGGGGTGCCGTGCTACGTGAGTACATGCGTGACTACGTCCATTGGGCCACCCTCGGGGCTCTGTGCGAGTTCCTCCCCCGGTACGAGAACTCAGTCACGCTCGCGGACCGCACGGACCGACACGGAATCCCGGTGGCGAACTTCTCCTACAGCCAGTGTGACAACGACAAGAAGCTAATGAAGGCAGCGCAAGCCACGATGGAGGGGATTCTTCGTGCGGCGGGAGCTGAGGAGGTCATCACCATCAACCGCTACGCCCATCTGGTCGGCGGATGCCGGATGGCGGCCGACGAGCGATCTGGGGTCGTCGACGCTCACCTGCGCAGCTTCGCCGTTCGAAACCTGTACATCACCGATGGCAGTGTGATGCCGACCCAAGGCGCGGCGAACCCCGCGTTGACCATCATGGCTCTCGCCGCAAGGTGCGCTGACGCAGCTGAGCGCGGGCGCTCGGACCGGTTTGCGGACCAGAGGTGAACGCTGACCATGGAACGCCTCACCATCGACGACGTCATCGCTGAGGTGTACGAGGTTCCCACCGACCAGTCGGAGGCGGACGGGACCTTGACGTGGTCGGCCACCACCTTGGTGTTGGTGCGGGTTCGGTGCGGTGGCCACGAGGGATTGGGCTGGACCTATGACAGTCCGGGAGCCAAGACCGTCATCGATGCGACCCTTCATCATGTCGCATGCGGCCGGGATCCACTGGATGTAACCGCCCTCAACGAGGCCATGGCCCGCGCTTGCCGCAATATCGGGCGACCGGGCCTCGTGTCCTGTGCAATTTCCGCGGTGGATATCGCTCTCTGGGACCTCAAGGCACGCATCGTCGAGCTTCCACTGATCGACCTCTTCGGACGAGCAAGAGACGACGTCCCCATTTACGGCAGCGGGGGGTTCACCACGTACTCCGACCATGACACTCGCACCCAGCTTGAGACTTGGGTCGAGGACTGGCAGATCCCTCGGGTCAAGATCAAGATCGCCGAGTCTTGGGGCAACGAGCTTGCTCGAGACCTTCATCGCCTGGAGCTGACTCGCCGGGTGGTGGGCGATGAAGTCGAGATCTATGTCGATGCCAACGGTGGGTATACACGGAAGCAAGCTATTCGACAAGGGCTCGCCATGGCCGATTTCGGCGTGACATGGTTTGAGGAGCCCGTGTCCTCGGACGACCTCAGCGGCCTCCGCGAGGTTCGCGACCAGTGCTCCGCCGATGTCACCGCGGGAGAATATGGCTACACATCGGCATACTTCGCCCAGATGATCACGGCCGGAGCGGTGGACTGCCTCCAAGCCGACGTCACCAGATGTGGTGGCTACACCGGCTGGCTCGTGGCCGCCCATCTGACCAGTGCACATCAACTGGACATTTCGGGCCACTGTGCTCCCAATCTGCATGCACCGGTGGCTGCGGCGGTTGCCAACCTGCGCCATGTCGAATACTTCCACGATCACTACCGCATCGAGGAAGCCCTCTTCGAAGGGAGCGGGTCGCCGCGCGGCGGCGCTCTCCATCCGCAGCGAGATAGCCCCGGGCACGGCCTGGTGCTGCGGGCGGTTGATGCCGCTCAGTATCGCACCGGATAGTTGCCCATCGGCAACGTCCATGGCCTTCACCAGCACACCGGACTCGAGACATCGGAGCAGTGAGCATGCCGGATCGAAAAACTGCCGTGATCACGGGCGCTTCCGCGGGCGTCGGTCGAGCCACCGCCAGAGTATTCGCAGAACACGGCTTCGACATTGCGCTCGTGGCGCGCGGCTTGGCTGGTCTGGAGGGAGCTGCCAGTGAAGTGGGCACCTTCGGCGGCCGATCCCTCGTCATCCCTACCGATGTGAGCCGATCCGATGAGGTCGACGCGGCTGCAGCCCAGGTGGAAGAGGAACTCGGACCGATCGAGGTGTGGGTCAACGACGCCATGACCACAGTCTTCGCCCCGACGTGGGAGACCCAGGCCGCCGACTTCCAACGGGCGGTCGAGGTAACGTTCTTCGGGCAGGTGTGGGGAACAATGGCCGCCCTTCGCCACATGCGTCCTCGTGATCGGGGCACCATCGTCAACGTCGGATCGGCACTATCGTTCGTGGGTATTCCGCTTCAGGCTGCGTACTGTTCCTCCAAATTTGCCTGCCGAGGATTCTTCGAGTCGGTCCGGGCTGAGCTCTTGCATGAAGGTAGTCACGTGCGCATGAGCATGGTCCATCTCCCGGCGGTCAACACACCGCAGTTCGACTGGTGCGAGACCGCCATGGATAAGCACCCCCAACCGGTACCACCTATCTATCAACCAGAGGTAGTGGCGAAGGTCATCCTCGAAGAAGCGCTCAACGGACGGCGCTCCAAGATCGTTGGTTCGTGGAACAAGATGCTCGTTCTCGTAGATAGCCTCCTACCAGGCGTGGGCAACCAGTACGCCGCCTTGGGAGCATGGGACTCCCAGTTGACCGACAAGCCGGTAGCAAGCGACCGACCATCGAACCTGTATGAGCCGGTCGACGCCGAGCGGGACCACGGTGCCCACGGGATCTTCGATGACAGGGCTGGGGGCGTCCTAGATCCGACCTTTCTTCGCGGCCTTCCCAATACGGCCCGTACCTTCGCTGAGGCCTTCCGGCGAGCTGCCGCGGAAACGCGGCGCCGCGCGTCGACCAAACATCACCCGGTTCGACGTCGAGCATGACTGAGAGAAGCTCGGACCCGGGCTCCAGCCATCGAAATCCCGTTATCGACGTGGTGCGGGAGCCGGACAACTCGTTTGAGACGGTCCTTGCAGAGTCGGGCGGAACCACCCATGCGACGACCAGTGGGAGGAGGAAGTGGTGACGACCCCGTGGGACCAAGGATCATGGGACATCTGATCCTCGAACCTGGGGCAGTTCGGTGTAGCGACCAAGGCCGACGTCATCGTTGCGCTACGCAAGGGTGGTGAGGACACCATCGCCGATCAGTTCGGCCGTCGCGCCGAACCTACTTGAGAGGATCACATCATGAAGGTCCGGAGCAGGGTCGATGGCTATGCCCCCATCGAGGACTACGCCGTGCTCGGCGATGGACGTTCCGTTGCATTGATCGCGTCGGACGGCAGTGTCGACTGGTGGCCGATACCAACGCTCGATTCACCCCCGATCTGCGCTGCAATCCTGAATCCGAAATGGGGTGGTCGTTTCTGTCTCGCGCCCACATCCGAGTTCGAGGTAGAGCGGCATTACGTGTCACGCACCAACGTGGTCGAGGCCACCTACACCACCGCAAACGGGGCCGTTCGTGTTATTGAGTCGCTCAACACTGGACCCGCCGGACGCCTCCCGTGGACGGAGCTAGCCCGTCGCGTGGAGGGGCTCCATGGGCAAGTGGAGATGCGATGGGAGTTTCTGGCGGGGGACCGGTTCGGACAGGCCAAACCGAAGGTCTCCTCTCGGCAGAACATCCCCGTGGTGACCGTTCAAGACCAGACCTTGGCGATCCTCGTGTTCGGAGCCGATCCGGGCCTATCCGCTGCCAACTCAGTCACTGGCCGATTCCTGGTGAGGGCGAGCGATCGGGTGCTGATTGCAGCCGTCGTGACGGACGATGAACCGCTCTTTCTTCCATCGTGCGAAACCATCGAGGAGCGAATCGATCGGACGATCGAGTCGTGGCGGTCCTGGAGTGGGCGGATTGACTACCAGGGACCGTGGTCGGACGCCGTGCTACGATCCGCTCTAGCACTCAAACTCCTTCTCTATGAATCCGGTGGGGCAATCGCTGCTGCTGCCACCACCTCCCTCCCTGAGGCGGTCGGGGGGCCAAAGAACTGGGACTATCGATTCTCGTGGGTGCGCGATTCGTCATTTACCCTGGATGCATTCATCAATCTGGGGCTCCATGAAGAGGTCCATGCTTCGGTTTCCTGGTTGCTCGCCGCCCTCCGTCGCACCAGTCCCGACCTACACGTCTTTTATACCCTGGGTGGCAATGTGCCCGGCAAGGAAGCGAAGCTGGACGTTCCCGGTTATCGGAACAGCCGTCCGGTTCGCGCCGGCAACTCAGCCGCAACGCAGGTTCAGCTCGGCAACTACGGCGACCTATTTGACACCATCCTTCGCTACACCGATGCTGGGCATCTCCTCGACCAAGCGACCGGCAGCATGTTGGCCGACCTCGCTGATCGCTGCTGTGACACCTGGATGGTCCGGGACTCCGGTATTTGGGAACTTCAGCAACTGGAGCATTACACCATCTCGAAGATTGGGTGCTGGGTAGCGCTCGATCGCGCCACCCGGCTGGCCGAAGCCGGTCAGATACCCAACAGTCATTTTGAGCGGTGGCGCGCTGAAGCGGCCGGTATCAAGGCATGGGTTCTCGAACATTGCTGGTCGAAGGTGCGCCAGACGTACACATTCTTCGCGGGAAGCGAAGATCTTGATGCCGCCGTTCTCCTCGCTGGACGCACGGGATTCGACGAGGGCCCAAATCTGATCCGATTGATCGAGGCCGTCTCGAGTGAGCTTGGAGTCAAAGGCAGCCCGCTCCTTTACCGCTACACCGGAATGGAGCGGGAAGAGGGTGCCTTCGTCGCCTGCACATTCTGGATGGTGGATGCTCTCGTTCGAACATGGCAAATAGATCGTGCCCGTCGTCTCATGGACGAGGCCGTCGAACTCGTCAGCGACTTGGGCTTGCTATCGGAGCAAATGGACCCCAGAGACAGCTCATTTCTCGGAAATCTGCCACAAGGACTCTCTCATTTGGCCTTGATCAATGCCGCCTTCGCCTACAAGAGCCAGGTAGACAGACACATACCCTGACATCTGACCAAAGGCACGGAGCTCGAGTGCGCTGTAAAGCGATTGGTAATCCTGGCTGCTCACGGCTTGCGTCGTGCGCCAAACCACTTTGATCAGATGCCCAAGCCTTCTGACCGCCTGCAAGTAACAGCGCGGCATCGGCTGGGTTGGTTGGAGCCGGGCACGCCAAAAGCGAAAGTGAGTTGGTGACCGTCGAACGATACTGGTCCTTCTGGTGAAGGCGGTTGCGGCTCGGGGCTGCGGAGATGCTAGCGCAGCCAATGGCGGAGATTCTTACGCCTGAGCTCCTTCCAAATGCCTCGCCATCGCTGGCTTGCTTCCCGCTGGCGAAGCTGCGCTTGGCCAGTCAGTTGGCCCGCCGAAAATACGAGCGATCCCGACCCCCGAGCCGCTTCTGTGCGCAACCATTTCTCACCTTCAACAGCATCATGGTGCATGCCAAGCTCCGTCTGGAGATGCTCAGCTGCCTTTCCCATCTTGCGAGCTGGCCGACCGATAACCGCTGAGGCGGCTTCACAGGCATATCGAAGTTGCTTTGACCGAATACGAATTCGGTGCAGCTGATAGTCGGTCGGCCGGTTCCCCGCCCGCTTCACTTGCCGACGCAGCCGTTTCCAAGGACGTCGTACTAGTAGGGGAAGAGCCTTCCCGGCTCGCGATTCGGCAGCAATGTGTCCATGACTTGTGTTTCGCGTCAGAGGCGGTCGCTCGGCGGCGGCGTAGAGTTTGTCGAGGAGCCGAAGATATCTCTCGCTTGCCAATACCTCAGCGAGGTCGATGGACGCCGATCTCCGTTGCTGTTGGAGTTCCGAAGCGAGTTGCGCAGACCCCTGGAGGTCCGCCGACCGAGATTCCTCTCTGCCTTCGAGCTCAACGCAAAGCACGTCAACATCGCGAACAATGCCCAAGGATCTACCAAACCATTTCAAATCACGCCTGATATGCCGCACCCAGACCGGATCAAATACATCTTCAAAGGTCTTGAGATCCGAACGGAGCCGGCGAGACGCCACACGAGTCTGGTGGACATCGTGGGCGGGCGGTTCCGTCTCGTCGATTCTTAGTAGATACTCGTGGTCGAGGATCCGGTCAAGAGCTCCTGCGATGCTGGCCTTCACCACGTCTCTCATCAAGGATGTTGGTCCCAGCTTTACCTTTTGGCCCTCGAAAGAGTCGTGGCCCAAGGCCCGGCCCAATTTCGGCCCAGCACGGTCCGGTCGAGCCCCCGCAGCCCGGAGGCGATCGAGGACCTGTTCGACTAGCTCGACGTCACGTTCCTCTACCTCGAGCTCGATCTGACGGAATCGGCGGCCATCATTCGGTCCCCCGTGAATGGTCACCGTGTCATCATCAAGCTCGCCAAGGGTGAGGTCCCGATGGCCTTGCAGAGTGAGACGTCGTCGCAGCGTCTCAATGTGGGCAATCTGCTTCAGTGGTGACCGGCGGACCAGCCCTTGCAGGATCTTCATAGCCCCATCGGGCAGTGAGTCCGGCGAACCTGACCACGTTAACTCCCGTCGGTCCAAGGTTGCCCCCCGGCTGGCCTTCGGCAGTTTGATCGTCCAGATCCCGGGATCAGACTGGTCACCACTCCGATGGCGGAAAGTGATTCCTCGCTGCCATAGCCGCAGGTCAGCAGTATCGAAATATATTGTCCACAGGTTCTCCTCCGGTAACCGCTCCGTCCCGCCCACGAGATCCCGTAGGTCCGGAAGGGTGAAGGCCAAGTCCGCCTCCAACTTGACTTCCCTCTCCATGGTCCCCGCGTTCGCCATGCGAGGTTCTTACCCCTCGCTCGCAAACTGCAATCAAGAAAGAGGCAGACGCTGCTCAGATCGGGAGAACTGAATCAGCAACGCCTCCGCAACCAAAGCCATCCCACTGAGGGCCATGGACACAACAGTCACGAAGGCGTCGCACCCTCGGGCGTTCAACACTCCCTGCCGAGAGGCGGATCGCCCTATACCCTATGACTATGGCAAACAAGCTGAATCGTGCAGCAGAGCTCATCGGGGACGCGATCGGCACCGCCGAAGCCGCGACTGCTGTCGCCAGTGCTCGGGCTGAGCAGGGCTTGAGCGAAGCAGCCACGGTGATAGGCGAATCCAAATCCGGCAAGCGCGTGGGAAAAGGGACTGAAGCCACCAAGAAGGTGATCACCGAAAAGGCCAGCAGTGCCAAGAAGGCGGCGAAGAAGCGGGCGGCACCGGTGACCCGTAAGGCCAGCAGTGCCAAGAAGGCGGCGAAGAAGCGGGCGGCACCGGTGACCCGTAAGGCCAGCAGTGCCAAGAAGGCGGCGAAGAAGCGGGCGGCACCGGTGACCCGTAAGGCCAGCAGTGCCAAGAAGGCGGCGAAGAAGCGGGCGGCACCGGTGACCCGTAAGGCCAGCAGTGCCAAGAAGGCGGCGAAGAAGCGGGCAGCACCGCGACGGTAGCCTCAGTGGGCAAATGGCCTTGGCTAGTCGGCTTCCGGCTGCCATTTGTACGCGATCAGGCCTGATTCAAGCGGCGACACCAGTCCGTGCACTGGTTGCACAATCGGGAGCCTCCCGTCCTCCTGATTTTGCACTCGGAGCCGTCTAAGTGCGCCACTCAATCTCGCAGATCTTTGCGTAGACCCTGCACTCGGTGGGAATGGCTGAGATGTGCCCCGCCTTAGAAGGTCCGATTGTCATGCCCCAGGAATTAGTCGGCGCAGGCGCGGCCGGGGGTTTTCGTATATGTGGCCCAATGGTACGCCTGTCAAGGACTCCGACATTCTTGAACGAATCACGGGTCTGGCGGTTCCGCCCGCCTGGAACGATGTGTGGATCTGTCCTTGGCCCCACGGTCACATTCAAGCGGTCGGGACCGATAAGGCTGGCCGTCGCCAGTACCGCTACCACGACGCCTGGCGCGTCTTGCGAGATAAACAGAAGTTCGAGCGAGTGCTCGAATTCGGACGGTCATTACCTGTGCTGCGCAGAGCGGTCGAGCGAGATCTTGGCGACGAGGCGATAACCCAGTCCCGGGTGCTCGCCGCGACGGTCCGTCTGCTGGACCTCGGCTTCTTCCGGATTGGAGGCGAGCAGTACGCTCAGGAGAATGAGACCTTCGGCATTGCCACACTTCGGAGGGAACACCTAGCTATCCGTCGCGGGAAAGAGTTGGTTTTCGACTATCCGGCAAAGGGATCGATTCAACGCAAAATCACCATTTCCGATCCGGCATCGACTGAGCTCCTGCAGATCCTCAAGCGCCGGCGGAGCCGTAGCGACAAACTCATGGCCTATAAAGACGGAACACGGTGGGTCGATTTGCGCTCTAACGACATCAATGCGTACATCCGAACCGAGCTCGACGGAGACTACAGCGCCAAGGACTTCCGGACTTGGTCAGCCACTGTGCTCGGTGCCGTCGAGCTAGCGAGGGCCGCACGTCGCGGACCGATGTCTGCCAGCGCTCGAAAAAAGGCGTCGAGGTTGGCGGTAAAGGCCGATTCTGAGGATCTCGGCAACACTCCGGCGGTTTGTCGCAGCTCATACATCGATCCGAAACTCTTCGACCGATTTGATGCGGGCGAGACCATCGCGTCCGCGCTCAACACTGTGGGAACTTCGCCCGCTATGAACAAGCCCGCGGCCCGTGAAGCGATCGAATCGGCAGTGAGTGACCTGATCGCCGATGAAGGTCCCGGTGGTTTGATTGCCGTCGCATGACGGGAGCCCTGCTCGCTTGCTACGGTCCGGGCCGGTCGTCTTACCGCTTCATCTTTCCACCCGGCAGCTCGCCGATACCCATCCCTTCCTGTCGCATGGCACGCTTGGACCGGGGTGGTTCGAAGGGATTCCGTCCGGGTAGAGCAGAATAGTCGCCGCACTCACTCGAAAGGGGCTGTTCGGTTGGAGCAGTTTGATCGTCTGGTCGACGCGGCCGATCGGTGGCAGCGGTCCAAGCGTGTGCCCACGTTGATCTATGGAGTCATCAAAAAGTTCGGCGATGATCGAGCCAATCAGTACGTGGTCGCATTGGGTTGGTACGGCTTTGTGGCCATCTATCCGTTGTTACTGGTGGTGATCACGATATTCGGATTCATCGGGGCTGCGTCGCTCGGTCACCGACTTGTAACAACCCTTCACCAGTTTCCGGTCGTCGGCTCTCAGTTCAACCCGGCACCCGGCTCCACCAGTCTGCACGGCAGCGTTCCAGGCCTCGTCGTAGGCCTCGCCGGTTTGATTTACGGCGCTCAAGGCGTCACCCAGACAGTCCAGCAAGCCATGGCGCAGGTCTGGAGTATTCCGCGTCTCGACATTCCCGGGTTCCTGCCTCGACTCGCTCGCAGCCTCGCCGGACTCGTGACCATCGGGGGCACCTTCGTGGTCAACGCCGCCATGGCCACCTTTGCGACCAGCTCGGGCGTGAACTACGCCATTCGGATCCCCATCTTCGCCGCCATGCTCGCCCTCAACGCCGTCCTCTATCTGGCGGCGTTTCGCGTCCTCACCCCCGGTGGAGTCACGACGAGGCGACTTTTGCCGGGCGCAGCAGCGTCATCAGTGGGGTTCACCCTGCTGATCACGGTTGGGTCTGGGTTGATCCAGCACCAGCTCCGCAACAGCTCGGCGACCTATGGCCAGTTCGGCATCGTCATCGGACTGGTCGGCTTCCTCTTTCTTCTCGCCAAGATCAGCCTGTACGGCGCTGAGCTCAATCCGGTGCTGTCTCGGCGTCTATGGCCTCGAGGTATCCGGAGCGACGATCCCACTGCGGCCGACAATCAGGTTCTCCGCGACCTGGCCCATCAAAATCGCCAGCGAGAGGACCAGCGGATCGGGGTGGGCTTTGGAGACCAAGCGTCGAATGACGCGGCCACAGATGCACGGAGGTGCGATCCGGCTCCGGTCGACACATAGATAACTCACATATCGACCCTCAGAGCAAGTCCCGCCGGTGACGAGACGCCCGAAGGCAATTTTCGCTCCGAATCCCGGCAGTGTCCCCCTAGACCCAGCAGTTGAGTCAAGCGCCAGCCGTTTGAGTCGGTCCAATCGGAATTCGTCGCTGATACGCTGTCCGATCTTCGCATCTCGGTTCCGACATCGAATGGCGCTTACCATCGGGATTCAGACTCGTCCACATGGGTAAGGTCAGATCATGGGACTCTTCTTGTTGGTACTTGTGTTCGCCCTGATCTTCGCTGGAGTCGGATTCGCAATACATTTTCTCTGGATTGTGGCAGTCGTATTGCTCGTCGCGTGGCTCGTCGGTCTCGTGCTGGGAGTGGGAAGGTCTTAGCCCCGAACGCGATATGCCTCCCGGCGCCATCCAGAGGTGCGATGCCCTTTTTGCTATCGGAAAGCTGCGTCACTTTGCTATCGGATGCTGCGCCAGCGGCGGTATCAACATTCCTCAGCCGCCGAAATCATATGGACCCATGACGACGAGATTATCCTTCTGATGACGGCACTCGGTATTGACCAGGTACTTGACGCGCTCCTCTGACCCACTCGACCGTCTTGGCCGGCTGAGGTGACGATCAATGGTCCGATCAACTAGTGAACTCCGGCGTATCGACACCGTTGGCATCCGAACGCTAATTGCGGGCGGAATCGGAATGCTGCTCGGCGCTGTCTCGACCGCCCTCGTGACCTGGCAGGCAGCAATTCTGGTGGGATGGGATTTTGCGGCCGCCTTTCTACTGACCTGGACGTGGGTCGACATAGCCAGGTTGAATGGGCAGGGAACGAAGTCGCACGCAAATCGTGAAGACCCGAGTCGTCGACTTTCTGAAGCCATCATCATTGTGTCCGGGGTCGCCCTGTTAGCGGCGGTCGGGCTCCTACTGGTCCGGGCTGGTCAGACGCACAGTCCGACCAGGGCATACTTGATCGCGATCGGCATCCTGAGTGTGATCCTTTCGTGGGGCACGGTCCACACGATTTTTGCTTTGCGTTACACCCGCGCTTACTACCGCGGAACCGAAGGGGGTGTTGACTTCAACGAGGAAGACCCTCCGGCTTATCTTGACTTTGCCTACCTGTCGTTCACGATAGGGATGACCTTTCAAGTCTCAGATACTGATCTCACGACGAAATCTGTCAGGAGGCTTGCCCTTGGGCACGCGTTACTGTCCTATCTTTTCGGTGCACTCATTTTGGCTCTCTCGATCAACGTTGTCGCGGGCCTTTTGGGATGATGGTCTGCGTGCTGCACTTTCGGGCGGTTTGACTGCCGACCAACCTCGGCTCGTTCCTTGATTCTTCGACTAGTCCTATGGGTCGCATCGACGTTGGTACAGGAGGAGGCTGACACGTGCGCTTGAATCGCGGGGTGGATCGGAGCCGAGGGATGGGGCGCACACCTTCTTGACTGAATTCTCTCTTTGCCACCTTGCCCGAATGCGAGTCGAGAGTTGACCAGGCCGTGGCGGTCACTGGCTCAAGCAGGTTCGAGCTGCGCTAGTTCATGGCCTCGTCGACGATTGAGACAATGTCGGGATGGGTATCACCCAAACACAATCAGGAGAGCTGTGCGCTGCCATCTCCATCGCTCGTTGCGATGACTCGGCAGAAGAGATTCGGCAGTTCGAGGCGGCTCGAGCACGCTAACTCTGAAGGCTGATTCAGATTGGGATTGGAGCATCAATGGTTCAGTACGGTTACTTTCTCTCGTCAGAGGAGCTGTCTCCCGGGTCAATGATCGAAGCTGCCCGCTATGCGGAGCCTCTCGGCATCGACTCCCTCTTCATCTCCGACCATTTCCACCCGTGGCTGGAATCGCAGGGACAGAGTCCATTCGTCTGGAGCGTTCTCGGGGCCATCGCTGCCAGCACAAACCAGCGATTGATGACCGGCGTTACCTGTCCGACTGTCCGCATCCATCCAGCGATCCTCGCCCAGGCCACAGCCACCACACAGCTCATGGCAGAAGGCAGATTCCGATTCGGGGTCGGGACAGGTGAAAACCTGAATGAGCACATCTTGGGACACCGGTGGCCACCGGTGGCAACACGTCTGGAGATGCTCGAGGAGTCGGTCGAGGTGATCCGGAGCCTCTGGAAGGGCGGGTATGTCACACACCACGGGCGCTACTACACAGTGGAGAATGCTCGAATCTTTTCCCTTCCAGACAACGCTCCGCCCATCTTGGTGTCGGGGTTCGGGCCTGAGGCGACCGACCTGGCCTCCCGAATCGGAGACGGATATGTGAACACCTCCCCCGAGTCCGACCTCATCCAGCGCTACCGGGACCAGGGTGGGAAAGGGCCGGCAGTTGCGGCGGTAAAGGTCTGCTGGGCTGTCGATGAAGGCTCGGCGCGGAAACTAGCTCACGACCGGTGGAAGTCCTCTGGGCTCCCGGGTCAGCTCAGTCAGGAGCTGGCTCTGCCCGCGCACTTCGAGGCTGGATCGCAGCTGGTCACCGAAGATACCGTCGCCGAATCGATTCCATGCGGTCCGGATCCGTCTCACCATGCCGAGGTCATCCGGAAGTACGTCGAAGCAGGCTTTGACGAAATCTTCATTGCCCAGGTGGGAGACGACCAACAAGGTTTCCTGGAATTCTTCTCCAACGAACTCCGGCCCATCCTCCCATGATCGGTCACGGCTACCCGAGCCGCGGTCGGCGTCGGGATCCTCGAAGATGTCTGGGTCCCCAAAGGGCCCGATTGAAGCGGGCATCGGAGGGGGAAGCCGCTTCCGACGCGAAGAACCAACAGCTCGAAAGCGCTCCCCACAGACGAGAGGGCGTGTCATGCCGTCGAAGCGAGCCAATGACAAGAATGAGAACCGGGTCGTCGCGTTGAACTGGGGAGCGTGACGTAGGAAGAGGTCCACCAACGCGGCCAGAGGTCCCGCCATCGTTGTGGTTGTTCGACGACCACACGAGGAGGACCTCTGACTATGGATGACGCTATCGGCCACGCCGAGGCCATGCTGGGACTGGACGGGTTCCGAGTGCTCGAGGTAGATCGGAAGCCGGCGGAGATGGCCGTGACCGTCGAGACCACGGCTGACGTCGCAGGGTGTGCGACCTGTGGTGTCCGAGCCAAGGCCCAGGACCGTGAAGGGTCCATTTACTCGTCCGCCGGCTTGACCAGGCACGACGAGCTCGGTGAGGCTCGCCGCCCGTGGCACTCTCCTTCCTCTACCGCTTCGTCCGCCGTGTCATCGAGGCGATCCGCATCCACCGGATGGACGCGGTGGCCAAGGACGCCGAGATCCTCGTGCTGCGCCACCAGCTGACCGTGCTCAGCGTCAGGTCGCCCGTCCCCGCTTCACCTGGTCGGATCGAGCGATCGTCAGCGTCCTCGCTCGCCTCGTCCCTCGTGAGCGATGGACATCCTTCCTCGTCACGCCCGAGACGATCCTTCGCTGGCATCGTGCCCTCGTTCGACGACGATGGACCTATCCCCACCGAAGCCCCGGCCGCCCGGCCTTGGCCCATGAGACGGTCGAGCTGATCGTTCGCCTGGCACGGGAGAACCCACGCTGGGGCTACCTGCGAATCGTGGGCGAGCTCAAGAAGCTCGGCGTCGTCGTCTCCAAGACCAGCGTCGCCGCCGTTCTTCGCCGCCATCGTCTCCCGCCTGCGCCACGGCGCTCCGGTCCTACCTGGAGCGAGTTCCTGCGCGCCCAGGCCAGAGGAATCTTGGCCACCGACTTCTTCACGGTCGACACGATCACCTTACGGCGCTTCTACGTGCTCTTCGTGATCGAGATCGACCGGCGACGGGTGCACCTGCTCGGCGTCACCGCCAACCCCAACGATCCCTGGGTCACCCAGGTGGCCCGCAACTTCACCTCCGATCTCGAAGACGCGGGCCGCCGCTTCCGATTCCTCATCCGCGACCGGGATACCAAGTTCACCGCCAGCTTTCGACACCGTGCTCGCCTCCATCGGCATCGAGACCATACGAACCCCGATCGCCTCGCCTCGGGCGAACGCTTTCGCCGAGCGGTTTGTGCGAACCGTCCGCGAGGACTGCCTCGACCACCTCCTCGTGGTCTCGCAACGCCATCTCGAGGCGGTACTCGCCGAGTACATCCGCCATTACAACGAAGCCAGGCCCCACCGAGGCCTCCAGCTCGACCAGCCACTCCCCCGCCCGGCGACCTCGACCACCAACGACGGCAAGGTCATCCGTCGCGATGTCCTCGGCGGCATCGTGCACGAGTACGAGCGTGCTGCCTGAGAGGCTCCCGCCTTTCTCCTAGTCGTACCTACGATGGGCCACCTCCCACGGTCAACCGCAATCGCCTGTTTCCCCAGTGTCTCGGTCGGGGCGCAAAGCCAGCGATACCTTCCTCACCAGAGCAGTTGACGTTCGCGACGCCGCTCGATCCGTTGTGTACGACGGGCTACGTCCGATATTTGGACCCTTCAGGTTGATGTCGAGAGCCCTGCTCGTGTTGTGGCGATCGTCTGAGCACCCAGGCTTCTCTCGGAGCGAGTGGCTCGTTGCGGAAATCATGCACCTGGTTGCACCCCCCCACACGCCCACCCCCGACGACCCCACCCCCAGCCAGCACCCGGCCTCTGACCCCCGGGCGAAACCCACCCAGGGTCACCCGTCTTCTCCGGTGTGCGCCTGTGACCGGGAACCAGGCCCTGTCCTCCCTACCCCTTATGGGAATGGGAGCTGAGCACACGGGTGGTCCGGCGGAGGAAGAATTGCAGTCGACGAGGTCTACATTCCACACGTAGAGCTCGCGCCGTGCCATGCGACAGCGATGAGGCCTATTTCAATCGCGCACGGATCGCGCACGAAGCGACTCGAGCCGAGCCATGGCGGCATTGCGCACCCACTCTGACCTGGACTTTCGGGGTGGAGGTGAACGGACTCGAACCGTCGGCCTCTACATTGCGAACGTAGCGCTCTACCAACTGAGCTACACCCCCGACACCGGCGAGATTAGCCCTCTGGCGCCGTCGCCTTGGCCTACGACTCTCTGGACTTGGGGACCGGCTCGATCAGCCCGTGCTGGTCGGCGACCCCCCGTGCGAGCCCGAGCTCGTCGAGGTGCTCGATGGCACGGTCGTAGTCGTCGTTGTCGTGGTCGTGGTCGTCGTGGTGGACGTCGTCGGGGCGCTCGTGGGGGTCGGTGGCGGTGGCGACGTGGTGGTCGAGCTGGCCGGAGGCCCAGTCTGGCCGGGTGGCATCGGGAACGTCCACATGGCAGGAGTGCAGTAGCTGCTGGTGTCGGCTACCACGACATCGACCCCGGGTTGGGAGGAGAAGGTCCACACGTTGATGGGCGGGCCCGTCTGGAGGCAGGTCAACTCCGGATCGGTGGTCTGGAAGCCCGTCAGCGTGCCGAGATACTGGACGTTGCCGAACGATGCCGGCGGGACAACAGGCGTCAGGGCCACCGCCGCGCCCTGCCAGACGCCCGTGGACGTGAACCCAGAGCCGACCGGCGGCGGTCGATGCCGCGGTCGGCCCGGTCTGGAGATCCTTGACGGCCGGCGCGTTCCCGAGGAGCGCACCGAGCATGGCTGGATTGTTCCCGTCCATCCCCAGTGCCCAGATGCCCAAGCCGGCGATGTGGAAGGTGGAAGCGAGTTGAGCCTTGAGCGCCAACGAGGTCGGGTCGTCGAAGAAGGTCTCGTGCCACTGCGAACCGACCTGGTACGACGTCCACGGCGTCTGGGTCGACGGATCCCAGTAGGTCGGATGGCCGGACGACAGGATCTGAGCGTCACTGAGCGGTGACTCCCCTCCCATCGGCTGGGCCGCCCTGGTGCCGTCCGACGTCGGCCAGTCATATCCGTAGTAAGGCACGCCCAGTATCACCTTCTGCGGGGGCACGACCGCAGTGAATTGCTGCAGGGTCTCGGTGTCGTTGAATCCCCCACCGACGAGAGGAGCGGTGGCGCTGGGCGACTGGCGGTCGTTCATGTCGTAGGCCATGACGAAGAACCCGTCCAGGGCCGGCGCCAGCGCGGCCACGTCATAGAACCCGGCGCTGTCCGCCGCTGCGCTGGCATAGGTCGCCATCGTCACCTGCCAGTGGGGGTTCGCCGAGTGGAGTGACTTGGCCACCGTCGTGATCAGCGAAGTGAGGCCTTGCCGGTCGCCACTGCCCTCGCCCTCGAAGTCGAAGTTCACGCCGTCGAGACTCTTGGCCGAGACTGCGGCGATCAAGGCCGACGACAGACGGGACGGGGCATTCGGGTCGGAAGTGATGGCGTCGAGCGAGCTCTGGCTGAAGCACGTCACCGTGAGCACCACGCGGGCGCCGGCGGCATGCGCCCGCGACACCAGGTTGACCAAGTCCTGGCTCTCGTATCCGTTCCACCCGGACCCACTCTGGTTGAGCGTGCCGTCAGCGTTGGCATCGATGCTGAAGTACGCCAGGGTGGTCAGGTCCTTCACGTCGAAGCCCGCCGACTGGGGCAGCGTCCAATACGGCGCATAGCCGAAGATCTCGTGCGACTGCAGCGGGGGCGACCCGGCCAGGGAGGGTGGCGCCGGTGCCGGCGCCGAGGTGGCGGGCGGCAGATTGACCGCCGGGTGGGCACCGAATGCCTGGTAGGCGTTCCCTCCCTTGTTGTCGCTCCGATGCGGGAGCGCGCCATCGGCCGAGGACCCGAACGAGGTACTGGTGCTGCCGGCCAGAAGCACCAGCGCCAACAGGCCGACGAGGACTGGCGCGATCCGGCGTCGACCGAGACCGTGCTGGGGCTCACCGTTGTCGGGATGCGGAGCCGTCCACCGACGGCGCATGGGCGCCGTCCAGCGGGAAAGCGCACCGACGGCCGTTCCGACTGCCGCCCCGAGCCCGGTCGAGCTCCGAGCCTCCCGACTTCCGTCGATAACCCCGAGGAACAGCCCGAGCTCCGAAGCCGGTGCGACGAACCGGAAGGGGGAGTCGGAACCGAACCACCCGCCCTGGCGCATCTCGATCTCGAGCAGTTTCTCCTGGCCGGTCCCTGGTCGCTCCGCGGCGGGCGAGGAAGTCACTCCGATCATCTCCGACCACGGCAGCAACGAAGGCACGCCGGAACCGGGCGGGGACGGCGCGACGATCAGTCCGAGCTCGGTGGCGCGCAACTCGACGGAAGACTCGGCCGCGGCTCCGGCGGTTGCCGCCGTCTGATCGGTCAGATCTACGGCTGGACGGGCGCGCAAGACGCCGGGCGGAGGACTGGACAGGTCGTGAGCGTTCGAACGGCGTTCGGATCTCATGGGATGTCGGTGAGGACGGGCGATGGGAGGCCGGGCTCGGCAGCGGTCGCTTCCGCCACCCGATACCCGGCCAGGCTACCACCCGGCAGGCGATTTTGACCACGCGACGAGGGGATTTCCTCGGGATTCTGCGTGCTCAGGTGACAGATCCGAGACGAGCTGCACTGGGGACGTCCTCCTAAAGATTCCTCCGGGAGTTCCGACAATTGGGCAGCGGCCGTGTGCCTCCGGATGCAACAGATCGGTCACCATGAAGTCATCGTCAATCCAGCCTGTCCATGAGCCGATGATCCCGTGATCTTCGTCGAAGGGTTCCGCCTGCTGTTCGTGCTGGCCGGTTCGGCGGCGGGGTTCGAGGTCGGCCGGAACGTAAGTACGAGCCCGCGTGCGTCGGTGATCGGGCTCCTCCTCGGTGCTGCGGTGAGTTATGTCCTGGGTGGCGCCGGCGGGCGTCTGCTCGACAAGGGACTCCAGCGGGCAGTCTTCCTCTTCCGCAATACGCCACCCGGCGAGGTCTTCGCCGCCTCGATCATCTCGACCACCGGGATGCTGCTCGGACTGGTGGTCGGGCTTCCATTCCTGGTGATCTTCCGATCGAGCTTTGCGTTGCTCGCAACCGCGTTCGCATCGTGGATCCTGGCCACCGCCGGATGGAGGCTCGGCTCCGTCAAGGGACGTCAGATCGTGGCCGCCGCTGGCCTGTCCCGAATCCTGGCTCCCCAGCCGACCCCTCCTCAAGGCCATGCCCTGTTGGTGGACGGTTCCGCCCTCATGGACCGGTTCCTTCTGGAATTGGGCCGCGGCGGGCTGCTGCCCGGAGGCCTGGTCATCCCGCAGTTCGTGGTGGATCACGTGCAATCCGTCGCCGAATCTCCCGACCCGGTCAGCTCGCGCCGAGCGAGACGTGGGCTGGAGTCGGTCGAAGCCTTGCGGGAAATGAGCGTCCCCGTCCATGTGGCCCGGGACGAGGTGCCCGAGGTCGACGATCCCACCACCAAGCTGCTCACGGTGGCTCGCCGGGTCGGCCTGCGCATCGCCACGTGCTCGTCCAAGGTGGTGGATGAGGCAGTCCGCTGGGAGCTGGCCGTGGTGGACCTGCGTGATGTGGCCAGCCGGCTCAATCCTGACCACCTGCCGGGCGAGCAGTTGAGCGTCGACCTGGTCCGGGAGGGTCGACAGCCACGTCAGGCCGTCGGCTACCTGCCTGACGGCGACATGGTCGTCGTCAACGACGCCACCCATCTGGTCGACCGGGGCACGGTTGGTGTCACCGTCCTGTCGACCCGATCCACCAGCCAAGGGCTAATGGTGTTCGCCAAGTTGGCCGGCGAGCCTGTAGCGGCGGGCGACGATCGCGACGCCCTCGACTGACGGTCCGCAGCCTGGACGGTGGAACTCCCTGGGGACCACGCTGATATGACGCGGCGACGTGAGGACTCGCTCGGCACCGCAGGCACCGAGACGTCAGGCCTGTTTCACCGCCGCCACCAGCTTGGTCAAAGTGTCCTTGGCATCGCCGAACAGCAGGGTGGTCTTGTCGTCGAACAGCAGCTCGTTGTCGATGCCGGCAAAGCCGGGCCTCATCGAGCGTTTCAGGAACACGATGTTGCTGGCCTCGTCGGCGTTGATGATGGGCATGCCGTAGATGGGGCTGCCGACGGTGTTCTTGGCGGCCGGGTTCACGGTGTCGTTGGCGCCGACCACCAGCGCCACGTCGGCCGTCGACATCTCGGGATTGGCCTCGTCCATCTCCTTCAGCTCGTCGTAGGGCACGTTCGCCTCCGCCAAGAGCACGTTCATGTGCCCGGGCATTCGGCCGGCCACGGGGTGGATGGCGTAGAAGACCTCGACGCCCCGCTCCATCAACAGGTCGGCGAGCTCACGTACGGTGTGCTGCGCCTGGGCCACGGCCAGGCCGTAGCCGGGGATGATGACCACCTTGCGGGCGTAGGCCAGCAGCACACCGATGTCCTCCGCGGTTCCGGCCTTGACCGGACGCGTCTCTCCGGAGCCATCGGCGCCTCCGCTGGCTGTCACCACCGACCCGAACGCACTGAAGAGGATGTTCGGCAGTGACCTGCCCATCGCCTTGCTCATCAAACGGGTGAGCAGGATGCCCGAGGCGCCGACCAGGGTGCCGGCGATGATCAACAGGTTGTTGTTGAGCGTGAACCCCGAAGCCGCCACGGCCAGGCCGGTGAACGAGTTGAGGAGTGAGATCAGCACGGGAACGTCGGCTCCGCCGATGGGCAGCACGAAGATGACGCCGAGCACCAACGACAGCCCGGCAGTGGCCGCCAACAGCGGGACGCTGCCGGTCACCAGTGTCCCGACCGCCAGCCCCAGGATGGCCAACCCGACGACCCCGTTGATGACCTGTTGGGCCGGGTAGGTGACCGGCCGTCCGGTCATCAGCTCCTGCAGCTTGGCAAAGGCGATGGCGCTCCCGGCGAAGGAGACGCACCCGACGAGCACCCCGAACAGCACTTCGGCGATCCGGTACACGGCAGGGTTCCCGGGCGCCTCGATGACGAAGGCCACGATCGAGATCAGGGCGGCCGCACCACCGCCCACCCCGTTGAAGATGGCGACCATCTGGGGCATCGCGGTCATCTTGACCAGACGCGCCGCCGGTACGGCAATGATCGCGCCGATGACCATGGCCACCAGCGTGAGCACCAGATTGAGGGTGTGGGCCCGGACGACCGGGTAGGCGAACGTGAAGCCGACGGCCACCGTCGCCGCTGCCGCCGCCAGGAGGTTCCCGTTCCGCGCGTGCCGAGGAGAGCTGAGCCCCTTGAGGGCGACGATGAAACCGATGGCGGCGATCAGGTAGACCAGATCGATGCCGGTGTTGAGCGTCACTGGTCACCGTCCGCGGCACCGTCTTCGCCCCGAACCTCTTTGGCCGGTCGCTCAGCCGGCTTGCCTTTGAACATCTCCAGCATCCGATCGGTGACGACGAACCCGCCGACGATGTTGAGGGTGGCGAGGACCACAGCCAGAAAGGCCAAGGTGATCTGCAGGGCACCGTGAGCCTCTCCCATGATGAGGATGGTCCCGACCAGGACGATGCCGTGGATGGCGTTGCTCCCGGACATCAGCGGGGTGTGGAGGATGCTCGGCACGCGCCCGATGACCTCGTTCCCCACGAACGCAGCCAGGACGAAGACGGTGATGAACTCGATGATTCCGGTGCTCATGTACCCGTGTCCTCCGATCTGGGGCCCGGCTCCCCGTCGTTCCCACCCTCGACCGCGGGCACTGGAGGAGGAAGGCCGAGCGCTTCGGCGGTCGGACCGTGCACGACCCGCCCGGCCCGGACCACACAGGTGCCGGCCAGGATCTCGTCGTCGAAATCGGGGGCGAGCTCCCCGTCCTTGATCAGCAGACCCATGAAGTTGGCGATGTTGCGGGCGTAGAGGAAGCTGGCATGGGTCGGCATGGTGGCCGGTGGATTGGTGAGCCCCACCACGGTTACGCCGTTCACCACCACCTCCTCGCCGGGTACCGACAGCTCACAGTTGCCGCCTGAATCGGCGGCGAGGTCGATGATGACCGAGCCCTCCGACATCCCGTCCACCATGGCTGCGGTGACCAGCACCGGGGCCCGGCGGCCGGGGATCTCCGCGGTGGTGATGACCACGTCGGATGCCGCCACCTCCGAGGCCAACAGCTCCTGCTGCCGGGAGAGGTACTCGGCGGACTGCTCGGTCGCATACCCGCCGGCGCCCTCCTGGAGCTCGAGCTCGAGCTCCACGAATTTGGCTCCGAGGCTCTGCACCTCTTCTTTGGCTGCGGTCCGCACGTCGTAGGCCCGCACCACTGCCCCCAGTCGCCGGGAGGTGGCGATGGCCTGCAGACCGGCGACGCCTGCCCCCATCACCAGCACCTTGGCCGGCGGCACCGTTCCCGCCGCCGTCATGAACATGGGAAAGAACTTGGCCAGGTGCTCGGCCGCCGAAAGCCCGGCCCGGTAGCCGGACACGGTGGCCTGGGACGAGAGGGCGTCCATCGACTGGGCCCGGCTGATGCGAGGCAGGAGATCGAGGCTGTAGACGGTGGCGCCCTTGCCGGCCAGCGCCCGCACCGTGTCGAGCTCGGCTCCCGGTTGCAGGAAGCTGATCAGTGACATCCCGTCGGGGAGCTTCCTCACTTCATCGGAGGTCGGCGGCTGGACCCGGGCCACCAGGGATGCACCCTCGAGAGCGGATGTCGCATCGGCAGCCACCGTCGCCCCGACCCGGCGGTACTGGTCGTCCGAGAAGCGGGCCGCGCTCCCGGCGCCGGCCTCGACAACCAGCTCGATCCCGGTGCCGCCCAGCCGGGCAACCACTTCGGGAACCATGGCCACCCGGGTCTCTCCCGGCCGTGACTCTCTGAGGACGGCGACTTTCACGGCCTGAGGTATACAGGCAATTCGACGTGTCGACCACTCTGGAAGGCTGTCCGAAGGGCTGAGGCGAGGAGTGCCGCTCCCGTCGCTCAGTAGGTTTTACGGTGCTCCGGATCGGGCGTTATGCCCAGCACGCGTGGCTTATGCCGATCGTGACGAGCGGTTCTTCAGGCGCTTCCGGCCGACGCGCCCTCCGGCGGCTCGCACCTCGGGGCGATCGTCGTCGGACCCGGCATCGGAGACGCCGCCGTCGGATCCTTCTGCGTCGAGCTCGTCTTCTTCAAGTGCCGCGTCCAGATCGGGGTCGTCTGGGTCGATCCCGTCGGTCTCCAGGCCGTCGGTGGCGATCTCGGTGACCGGGGTCACGTCTTCGGGGTCGTCCACGCCCCCTCCTGCGAGGGTGTCAGCGTCGCCCGGGTGATCGGCAACCGCCACGGCCACACCGGAGCCACCACCGAACGCCTCCTCCACCATCGTCCCGCCGACACGACGGAGGAGCGTGCGTTCGCTGGTCCGTGAGAAGTGGGGCACCTCGTCGCAGCGGGCCAGCTCGGCGGCGTCCTCGCTCGACATCGGCCGGGCGAAGAAGAACCCCTGGGCCGCGTCAGCCTGGAACGAGCGCACGATCTCCACCTGGCCCGCCGTCTCGACCTGCTCGACGATGGCCGACATGCCGAGCGAGTGCGCCATGTGGATGACCGTCTCGACGACGAGCCGGTTGATCCCCTGGGTGGACTCGAGGCCGGAGATGAAGGACCCGTCGATCTTCACCGTGCTGATCGAATGGCGCTTGAACGGCTCGAACGAGGACCAGTTGGTACCCACGTCGTCCACCGACAGCTGCACGCCGATCTGGCCGAGGTCCTTCAGGTCACCCGACGCCGACGAGTCGACGATGGCTTCCTCGGTGACCTCGAGCGTCAGCTGTCCGCTCGGGAAGCCGGTCTTCTCGAGGGCGTCCTGTCACCGCCTTGGACACCTCTCCGCGGCGCAGGTCGTCGATGCTGCAGTTGACACCCAGCCTCGATGCTCGGTGACCAGGGCCGGCCTGACCGCGGCCTCCGTCGGCGCCCAGCGGGTCGACGACCGGATGTCCCCGCTGCGCCTCGGCCTCGGGGATCAGCTCGGCCGGGGTGATCAGGCCCTCGGTCGGTGTTGCCGGCGCACGAGGGCCTCCATCCGAGGGGACGGCCGTTGGAGAGGTCGACGACGGGTGGGAACTCGAGATAGGGGGCTCCGGCCAGAGAGAAGGTGAGCTCGGTGTCGGTCAGCATGCCGGGGCCGACCT
>CAVTHA010000008.1:0-299726 GCA_963734435.1 uncultured Acidimicrobiales bacterium
GTTGTCGACCACGGGGACCTGGTCGGCGTGGTGTCCATCCGTGATCTATTGACGGTGGCCCAGATCCGGCCCACCGAGGAGGCGGGCGCCGACATCCCCCGAGGTCTCGAAGGCGTCGTGGTGGCGGAGACCTCGGTCGGCGATGTGCGCGGCTCGCAGGGTTTCTTCCACTATCGGCAGTACGCGGCGACCGACCTGGCCGCCAAACGTTCGCTCGAGGATGTGTGGAAGCTGCTCTTCGACGGCGAGCTGCCCGACCGGTCCGGCGCGGCCAGGTTCTCAGCCGAGGTGGCCGCTCTCCGCGAGCTCCCCGAGGGCGTGGCCGCGCTGCTGCCGGCCCTGGCCAAGATGGGGCCGCCGCTCGATGTCCTCCGCACCGCGGTGTCGGTGCTCGGGGCCGAGCTCGGCTGGCGCCCCAGTCACGACATCGGTCACGACGAGCTTCGATCGCAAGCCCTCGGGCTCTGTGCGGTGGTGCCGACCATCCTGGCCGCCGCACACCGCCTCCGGATGGGCGAGGATCCGGTCCCGCCCCGTCGAGACCTCTCGTACGCGGCCAACTACCTCTGGATGCTGTCAGGCGAGGAGGCACCGGCGGATCACGTGCGGGCCATCGAGCAGTACCTGATACTGACCATCGACCACGGCTTCAACGCATCCACGTTCACGGCGCGGGTCATCGCTTCGACCGGCGCCGACCTGGCCGCCGCCGTCACTGGCGCCATCGGCGCGCTTTCGGGACCACTCCATGGAGGCGCCCCGAGCCGCGCCCTCGACATGCTCGACGACATCGGGACGTCCGACCGGGCCGAAGTCTGGATTCGCCAAGCCGTCACCCGGGGTGATCGGATCATGGGCTTCGGTCACCGTGTCTACAAGACCGACGATCCACGATCGCTGTTCCTCCGCGAACGTGGCCCGCTCCCTCGGGGGGAACCTGGTCGAGTTCGCCGAGCAGACCGAGCGCACGGCGGTGGACGTCCTGGCCGAAGTCAAGCCTGGGCGCCGGCTCTACACCAATGTCGAGTTCTTCGCCGGAGTGGTGATGCACACCTGCGGCATTCCCCGTGAGATGTTCACCCCGACATTCGCCTCCAGCCGCACCATCGGATGGGCCACCCATGTCATGGAACAAGCGGGCGACAACCGGCTGATCCGGCCGGCGGCCCGGTACGTGGGCCCACCGCCTCCCCAGGAAGTCCCGAGCCCCTGATGGGCATGGTCGTGGGCACGGCCACGCCGGCTCAGAGGCGGATCCTGTCCGAGACCGTGAGTGGGAGCGAGACCGGTATCAAGGGCCAAGCCCGGGGTCCGGATCGATGCGCTCCGTGACGTCACCGGTTGGCAGCACCGACACCGGGTGCTCCTCCACCCACTGGAGGTACAGGGACCGTCGCTCGAACCGCCAACCCCCCTCGGTCCGCACGTAGCGGTCGAGATAGCGGATGAACCACACCATGTCGGTGGCGAACCGGTCGCCGGCTCCGTCGGGGTGAGTGTCCGTGACGTGGTGGGCGGCGCACAGCACCTCCCCGGTGGCCCGGTCGCCCTCGATCGAGAACAGATGATTGGACACCTGGTGGAAGGTTCGTTCGTACCCACGTAGCTGGTTGGGAATTCGCTGGAGCGCCTCATGGCCGACGTGGCTGCTGGCCGGCCGGGCGTCACCCGGCCCGACCGCCACCAGAAGCTCGCCCGAGTCGAGAAAAAGGTCGGCGAACCGCTTCCCGTCCCGGTGGTCGGCGGCGGAGGCATAGGCCGTCGACAGGGAAAGCAGTTGCTCGGTGTCGGACCGACGCTCGGGCCCCGGCCGCTCCCCGGTCGCCATCACCGGCCGGCTCCGTTCCGGCCGCCCTCGGAGGCGAGGCCGAACCGATCCGCGAAGGTAGACATCTCGTCTCGGATCCGATCGAGGTCACCGGTGATGGAGGCCGACACCACCAAGCGGGCCGCACCGGCCGCTTCGGCTGCGGCGACGTCGTCCTCGGTGAGGGCCGGGAGATAGCCCGAGAGCGTCAGCTCGACCGCCGCGGGATCGCGGCCGGCCTGCTCCGCCGCGTCACGCATCTCGGCAACCCGCAAGGTCAGCTCGTCGCCGGCCACTCCGAGCGGTTGGAACCCGTCTCCGAGCCGGCCGGCGCGGCGGGCCGCCGCTTCGCTGTGGCCGCCGATGTGGATGGGGACCCCTCCGGGGCGTACCGGTTTGGGAAAGGAGTGCGCACGGTGGAAGGAGAAGAATTCGCCGTCGAAGTCGGCACCGTCGGGGCCGGTATCGGACCACAGCGCCCGCATGGCGACGATGGCCTCGTCGGTACGGCGTCCCCGGGAGCGAGGATCGGCTCCGGTCGCACGGAGCTCCTCGTCCATCCAACCCACCCCCACGCACACGCGGACCCGGCCTGCCGAGAGCACGTCGACCGTGGCGATGCGTTTGGCCAGGACCACTGCCTGATGATTGGGTAGCACCAGGACCCCCGTGGCCAGCGTGATCCGTGCGGTCACGCCGGCCAGGTACGCCATCAGATCGAGCGGGTCGGGGATCCGGCAGTCGTCGGGCAAGGGCATACGCCCGGACGGCGCGTACGGATACCTGCTCGTATAGCCGGAGATGACCACCGCGTGCTCGACCAGGACCACGGACTCGAAGCCGGAGGCTTCGGCATGTCGGGCGAACGTGGCCATCCAATCGGGCTCCGCCGTCACGCCGGCTCGGACCGGCGGAATGATTCCGAACTGCATGACCTGCTCGCTTTCGTCGCAACCGGGCGGAACGGATGATCCGCCCGGAACCGGGCCGGGCTCGCCGAGCTTGAGCGCCGACGGGCACGCCGAGCGTAAGCGGGCCCCGTACCCGGTTGCCAGCATCGACACCCGTCGCCGGCGGGGAATCACTAGTGTGAACAGCGGCTACCACCGATCAGGGTGGCAGTCGGCGGAGCGCCGAGGTCGGTCTCCGGGTCCTCGTCTTCTCCCTTGAACGAGCCATGGGTCAGCACTCGCCAAACCAACCGGACAGGCGCACGAGCAGGTCGGATGCCGAGAGCGTCGGCGGGGGACCGAGGGTCAACCGGCGCCGGTTCATCGGGTGGGGAGCGGCCGGGGGTGCCGCCGCCGCCGCGGCCGCCCTGGGCATCTCCGAGGGCATCTCCGGCAGCAGCCAAGCCAAGGGCCGTCCCCCCGACCACCGCCGAGGGCCCCGGTCGGCCGCCGACCGTGCCTCCACCACCGAACTGTCCGACGGCGTCACCGTGCCCACTTCCGCGGCGATCATGGCCGAGAACGCCAAGACCGGTGCGGCGTGGTGGGTCACTACACCTCAGAACGCCGGCGACATCGAGGGATTTGCCAGCCAGGTGAGCGCCGTGGTCGGCGACGAGGTGACGCTGTTCGTCAGCACCAAGGCGGCGCAGTTCCATGTCGAGGCCTACCGGGTCGGCTACTACCAGGGGATCGGCGCCCGCAAGGTCTGGCAGTCAGCTGAATTGCCCGGGAGCCGGCAGCCACCGCCGGTCCTGATCGCCTCGACCAACACCATCGAGTGTCACTGGACCCCGTCGTTGGCCGTCACCATCGACCGAACCTGGCCGCCTGGCGTCTACTTGCTCAAACTGGTCGGCACTTCCGGAGAGCAGCAGTTCGTGCCCCTCTGCGTCCGGGACGACGCCTCCCGGGCTGCGATCGTCATCCAGCAGAGCGTCACCACCTGGCAGGCCTACAACCGCTGGGGCGGCTACAGCCTCTACTACGGCAACAGCAATGGGCAACTCTCCTACGTGCACGCCCCGACAGACAGCACCTTCGAGCACCGGGCCCGAATCGTCTCGTTCGACCGTCCCTACGACCACGACTGGGCGTCGGGCGCCGCCGACCTCGTCGGCAACGAGCTCCCGATCATCTTCGACGCCGAGCGGCTCGGGCTCGATGTCACGTACTGGACCGACACCGACCTGCACACCCAGCCCCAACTGCTCCGCAATCACAAGGCGCTCCTCAGCCTCGGCCACGACGAGTACTGGTCGACCCCGATGCGCGACGGGGCGGACCAGGCGCTGGCCCAGGGGGTCAACCTGGCGTTCCTCGGAGCCAACGCCTGCTACCGCCAGATCCGACTCGAACCGTCTCCGCTGGGGCCCAACCGGCACCAGGTCTGCTACAAGTCGGCGACCGAGGACCCGATGACGGGCCAGGACCCGGCGCTGGTGACGGTGAACTGGCCCGACTCGCCGGTGTCGCGACCCGAAGCCCAGCTGATCGGGAGCACCTACCAGGACGTCGAGGCCTCAGCCGACATGGTCATCGTCGATCCGTCGTCTTGGGCGCTGGCGGGAGCCGGACTCGTGGCCAATCAGGTCCTGCCGAAGGCAGTCGAAGGCGAGTTCGATCGCTACGTCCCCGGGGGCGCAGGCCCGGCCAACCTCGACGTGGTCGCCCACTCCGTCGTCCGAAACCGGAACAACAATTACTCCGATGTGACGTGGTACACGGTGCCGGGAGGAGGAGGGGTCTTCGCCTCCGGGAACGCCTCTTGGATCGGTCAGATGTCCAACAGCCCGTTGATACCGCCCAACGTGCTGCCGAGCGCGGTCCCCGGGGTTACCGCACCGCTGCTCCGGATCATGGAGAACGTGTACGCGGTCCTGGGTTCTGGTCCGGCGTCCGCCTCTCACCCTTCCCAGGGGAACTGGAGCACGGTCTACACGCGGAACTCGGCGTCACTCGCCGCACCCAACCCCACCAATTCGGCCTGAACCTCCGGCTTCACCGTCCGACCTGACCACTCCGCGTTTTCGGGGCGCGATCCGCACGAGCCGAGGGACGGTGCGCGGTGGTGGCGTCGCTGGACGCAGGTTGACCGGCCATTGATCGAGACCGATGTCGTGTTGTGGCACACCTTCGGCGTCACCCACATCGTGCGCCCCGAGGATTGGCCGGTCATGCCGGTGGAGCGGACCGGATTCACGCTCCAGTCCGCCGGGTTCTTCGACCGGAGTCCGGCTCTCGACATACCCCCGAGCCGACCCGGGGGCTGAGGGCCCCGGGATCAACCGGCGGCGCGCGCCGCCGGAGGTCTGTACGAGCTGAGGTCCTCGTCACGCAGTTTCACGGTCCGCTCAAGCTCGGCCGAGAGGTAGAGCGCCATCAGTGCCTCGATGACCTCGACGCCCTCGGCGAAGGTCTCTTCGGGCCGGACGCCGGAACGGAAGCTCTCGACCATGTGGCGGTTCTCGGCCACATAGCCGTACGTGGCCGCCTCGTCCTCCAGCACGGGCAGGTGTCCCTGTTCGGCATTCTGCTTTTCGACCAGATCCTGTGGGGACGTCTCGTGGGAGGAGACGGCACGGGAGAGGAACACCTTCAAGTTGGTGGACAGGGTGTCCACGCTCATCGAGTACTCGGGCCCGAGGAGCTCGATGGCGATCCGCAGGCCGGGGCCCACGTAGGCCCACGAGGTGCTCGTCTCGATGCGCAGCGGGAGTCCATCCTCGTCCACCAGCAGGAGGGTGCCGTGAGCCACGTCCTCGGCCGGCGCCCGGAGGTAGTCGACCTCGGGGCCCATGCTCCGGCTCAGCTTGGCCGCCTGCTCCGGCCGCGACCACTTGAGCGTGGAGGTGGTGCAGGTGGCCGATCGGACGTCGAGACTGTCCCGTGGCGAACCGGGTGCGGTCAACAGGAACCGCGCCACCTCCACGCTGTGGCACATCATGTCGAGCAGGACACCTCCTCCTTGCCGCTCGCCCTGCCAGAACCAAGGCCGGTGCGGTCCGGAGTGCTCTTCGGATGCACGCGCCAGGTAGGGCCGGCCACCTGTCGGGACCCCCCGGCGCCAGAGCACCTCCTTGCCTTTGCGCACCGCCGGCGCGAACACCTGGTTCTCCAGGTAGCCATGGTTGATCCCGGCATCACCGGCGAGGTCGAACATCTCACGTGCTTCAGCCAGGTTGCGCCCGAGGGGCTTCTCGACGGCGACACCGAGGAGTCGCGCCTCGCCCGAGGCCACAAGACGGTGTGCCAACCGCATGTGCTCGAGCCTGGTGTCGTTGGGGCCGACCATCCACACCGCGTCGACGTCATCGGCCGAGATCAGATCGCCGACCGTCGGGAGATCGCGACAGGAGCCCAGGCCTGCGTCCGTCGCCCGCTCGGCGAACCGGCGGCGGTGAGCAGGTGTAGGGCTGTGGACCGCCGTCACCTCGCAGTCACGCACCGCCCGCAGGGCCTCGAGATGGAACCGGGCCATGAACCCGCTCCCCAGAAAGCCGATGCGCAGTGGCCGGTCAGCGGTCGACACCGGCGTCCTGGTTGGCAGAGTCGACACCGGCGTCCTGGTCGGCAGAGTCGACGCCGGCGTCTCGGCCGGCCCCGGTGTGGTGACCGGTCGCCGTCGTCACCATGGACTGTCGCCAGTGGGCCACGCTGGCGCGGAGGTCGGAGAGCACCTGCTCGTCCGGACACTCGTGAGGATGGATCACCTCGAGGAAAAGGGTGGCTCCGCCGGGCGCCGACGTCTGCCGAAGAGCTTGCGTCACCTTCCCGGCGTCGAGGAGTCCGACGGCATTGAACTCCGAGGTGAACGGCCAGTGGTGATCACCTTGCGGCATGTTCCGAGAGCCGCCCGAGTGCATCGGCCATCGAGCAGAGCAGCAACTCCCGCCGGGCCGCGTCCTGAGCGTCGGCCACACTCATGGCTCCCAGGTATCCCCCGGTGCCTCGGCCGCCGATGACCGCGGTGACGTCGATCGCCCGGCGCAACCAGTCCGCGGCGGCCTGGCGGGCTACCGCATCGGGATGCAACAGCCTGTTGCCCGAGTAGGCCGCCAGACCGGTGAACGTACTGTGCACTCGCAGTCCGGCGGCGAGTGCCTCGGCCCGGACGGCCTCGACATAGGTGCGAACGGCCCCAGCCTCGAGGGTGGGGTCGAGGAGGTCGAGCGTGACCTGGCAGTCGGAGAGGCCGAGCTGGTCGACGACGATCGACACCCATCGAGCCGGCTCGGGCCAGCGTTTGACGGCGAAGCAGGTATTGATCCCGAGGGTGAGGTCAGATGCCACACCACTGTCCGTGTCCATGCTGCGTCCACCCCGGTCCGACACGGTCAAAGGGTTGCAGCACCAGGGTGGACATGGCAAGAGCTCGGGACCGACGCACCGATCGTCGGGGTCCCGACCGAGACTCGATCCACGCCTGTCCGGACGAAATTCCGCCTGACACATGCAGCGGCCCGGGACGCACGTGGCGTCCCGGGCCGGCGATTTGGTTGACTACCCAGACATTGTCGGCAGAAAACCCGGCGACTGTAGGACGTCACCGTGACCTGGGGTCAGCCCCGGTTCACTCCCCGAGCGTGATGGGCTGGTCGTCGACCGCGAAGTCGTCGCCGGTACCGGTCGGTCCCGGTTCCGGGTCGGCGGCAACCGCGTTCTGGGCAGCCAGGTGCTCCCGGATCCGTTCATCAATTTCGGCCATCAGCTGGGGGTTCTCGGTCAAGAAGGTCTTCACGTTCTCGCGTCCCTGACCCAACTGCTCGCCTTCGTAGGTGAACCAGGCTCCCGACTTCTTGATGAATCCGAGCTCGACGCCCACATCGAGGAGCGATCCCTCGCGGCTGATACCCCGGCCGAAGGTGATGTCGAACTCCGCCTGCTTGAACGGCGGCGAGCACTTGTTCTTGACCACTTTGACGCGGGTCCGGTTGCCCACCTGGTCGGCTCCGTCCTTGATGGTCTCGATCCGGCGGATGTCGAGACGCACGGAGGAGTAGAACTTGAGCGCCCTGCCCCCCGGAGTGACCTCGGGTGACCCGTAGATGACGCCGATCTTCTCCCGCAGCTGGTTGATGAAGATGGCGACGGTCCCCGACTTGGACAGGGTACCGGTCAGCTTGCGCAGGGCCTGGGACATCAATCGGGCCTGCAGGCCGACATGGGAATCACCCATCTCGCCCTCGATCTCCGCCCGTGGCGTCAGTGCGGCCACGGAGTCGATGACCAGGACGTCGAGCGCCCCGGACCGGATCAGCATGTCGGAGATCTCCAGTGCCTGCTCGCCGGTGTCGGGTTGGGAGATCAGCAGGTCGTCGATGTTGACCCCGATGGCCTTGGCGTAGACGGGGTCCATGGCGTGCTCGGCATCCACGTAGGCGCAGATACCCCCGTTGCGCTGTGCCTCGGCCACTACGTGCATGGCCAGGGTGGATTTGCCGGAGGACTCCGGCCCGAAGATCTCCACGACCCGGCCCCGTGGGAGACCGCCGATGCCGAGGGCGAGGTCGAGAGCCAGCGCTCCGGTCGAGACGGCATCGATGTTCATGTGGAGGTTCTCGCCCATCCGCATGATCGATCCCTTGCCGAATTGCTTCTCGATCTGGCCCAGGGCCATGTCGAGTGCCTTGTCACGTTCCATGTTTCTCGTCTCTCCTCGGTGCTCGCTCACTGGACCGGGCCGACCCTATGGAGCGGGTGTGACACCCGATCGGCCGTACCGACCGGGTTCCGGCCTGACCCGACCCCCGATATCGATCTGGCTGCACTGCTCGTCTGTCCGGGTTGCTTCGTCCACACCCCACTTTATGCCCGAACGCATGTTCGATGAGGGATACCTGAGTCGCGCTCGGGTCGACCAACCCGACCAGGGCGCGGACTAGCCTCGCCCGGCAATGCCCGACGATCTCCCGCCGTCCGGATCGGGGCCGGACGACGCTCGCGGGCCCGGCGGCACCCCGGAGGGACCACCGGTCCTGTCCCGCAGTGACCTCCGACGCCAGGCCCGCCGCAACCGGAGCGGTTGGATGCGGGTGCGCTGGTACGGACTGGGCGGCCTGGCCGTCGTCATCGTGGCGGCGCTGCTCGTCGTCATGCTCAGCCAAGGGAGGAAAGAGGCGGCGGCCAAGGATCCCCCGACGACGACCACGACCACGGCATCGGCGCCTGTGCCGCTCTGCCCGCTCACCGGGGCGCCCGCCCCGGCGGAGCCGTACCGGCTCGTCCCGCCCTCGGCGTCAAGATCGGGAACTACTCGGGGGACCGGCCGTCGGCCGGACTCAACCAGGCCGACATCGTGTTCGAGGAGCCGGTCGAGGGGGCCATCACCCGGCTCTTGGCCGTCTTCCAGTGCCAGGGTGCCTCTCTCGTGGGTGACCTGCGCTCGGCCCGTGAGCCCGACGTCGGCATCCTCTCTCCCTCTCGGATCCGCTATTCGCCCACGCCGGCGGCATCAACCCGGTGCTCGCCCTGCTCAGCTCGTCACCCCTCATCGACAAGAACCTGCTGGACGCCAGTGCATCGACCCTGATCCATCCGGCGGGACGGTTCTCCCCCTACTCCACCTTCGCCAACACCTCCACGCTGTGGGCCCTCGATCCGGCCGACACATCGCCGCCCGCGCCAATCTTCCAGTACTCGGCCGCGCTTCCCGGCGGTGCGGTCCCAGGCTCGGGAGCCAGCGTGCACATCCCGTTCTCGTCCTCGTCGGACGTGACCTGGCAGTGGAGCGCGCCGGCCGGTGCCTACCTTCGGTCCTACTCGGGAACGCCGGACAAGCTCCTCGACGGGACCCAGACCGCGGCAGCCAACGTGGTCGTCATGTCAGTACAGACATCCATCGGGTACTGGGTCGAGAACGAACAAGGGGGCCGCGAGGTCGACGTCACGGCCACCGGTTCGGGCCCTCTGGTCGTGATGCGGAACGGCGCAGCCATCACCGGCACCTGGAGTCGGACGGCCCTCACCCAGCCGGCGACGCTCACCGGGCCCGGTGGAACCCCGATCACCCTGCAGCCCGGCAATACCTGGGTCGAGCTCGTGCCCGACGGGATCCCCGTGACCGCCGACCCGGTCCCGGCAGTTGCACCGGGGTCGTCGACGACCGCCCGCTGAGCAGGGCGACCGCCTGGACCGTCGAGGACGGCCGAGGCTTCTCGAATGGCGCACTAGCCGGCAGCTACGAGTCCCTCCGCCGCCCGTTCGGTGATGCCGCGGAGCGTGGCACAGTGGTGTCGACCTTCCCGAGATTGAACTGGCTCAGCAATTCGGTCGTCGGGCGCGCCACGTACTCGCGCCGGCCGACATAGAGCCTCCCCCTCGGACGTCGGGTTCGCCTCCAACTCCTCAGGCCTCGTCAGATTCCGCCCAGCGGTCCCGGCCCGCGCCACGGTGGCGTGAGGGCTACGGGCCTCGCTGCAGCACGTGGTGACGGAGCTCAGGGCCCAGTAGGGCTGGGATAGGAACCGGCCGGTCGTCACGTGGGCGACGGCTAGCCCGAGGGGGCTCCCGCCGGTTTGGCCGGGGAGACATGCAGGGTGCGGCGTAGAAGGTCCAGTGCGGCGATGGTGGCGTACTGCCGGACCCGGTCACGGTCGCCCGGCACATTGAAACCGACAGACTCAGTCGAATGGCCGGGTCGGGACAGGCCGACAAACACCGTGCCCGGCGGTAGGCCGTCCTGGGATTCCGGGCCCGCCACCCCGGTGATCGAGAGGCCGACGTCGGACCCGAGGACCCGGCAGGCACCCTCGGCCATGGCCCGCGCCGCCACCTCGGACACCACCGGGCCCTCCGGCACGCCGAGCACCCTGTACTTGACATCCGAGGCATAGGAGACCACCGAGCCGCAGAACCACCGGCTGGCTCCCGGCACATTGACCAGACGCGAGGCAGCCAGTCCCCCGGTGAGCGACTCGGCCAGCCCGAGCGAGAGCCCGTCGGAAGCCAATGCCGTGGCCACCGCGTCCTCTATGGCGGCATCGTCGATGCCGAACACCACGTCACCGGCTGCGGCCGTGAGGATGCGTCGGATCTCCGTCTCTTGCTTGTCGAGCAGCTCTGCCGCACGGTGCTCGTCGACCGCCCGTACGGTGACCCGCACCTTGATGCCCTCGATCCCACTGGCCAGAAAGGCGACGGTGGCGGTCTCGCGGGCGGTGGCGGTCTCGCGGGCGGTGCCGGCGGGGCCGTCGTCGGGACCGGAAGACGACTCCCTGAGCCGATCGAGCTCCTCGATGTGGCCGGCCAACGCCTCGGCCAGACCGGACTCGGTCATGCCCCAGGTTCGGATGACCCGGCTGGCGATGACCCCGGAGACCTCCCCGCGTTCGGCCATCCGCCGCTGGAGATCCGGGACGATGGCCCGTTCGAACATCTCGGCCATCTCATAGGGCACCCCGGGAACGGCGTAGATCACCTTGTGTCCGACCGGGCAGATGAGGCCCGGCGCGGTGCCCTTGGTCTGCGGGATGACCGTGGCCCCTTCGGGCACATCCGCCTGGCGCAGATTGGAGTCGGCCATCGCCCGTCTCCGGCTCGAGAACATGGCGCGGATCCGCTCGACGACCGCCTCGTCGCGGCGCAGCGGGACGTTCATGACCTCGGCGATAGCCTGCCGGGTGATGTCGTCGTGGGTAGGGCCCAGACCGCCGCAAACGATGACCCCGTCGCTCCTGGCCAGCGCGGTACGGAAGGCCAGCACCATACGTGTCTGGTTGTCTCCGACCGCCTGGTGGAAATGGGACGCGACACCGGTGGCGGCCAGGTGCTCTCCCATCCATGCCGAGTTGGTGTCGGTGATCTGGCCGAGCAGTAGCTCGGTGCCGACCGCGACGATCTCGATGCGCACGTGGGTCAGGCGGCCGAACGTGGGTCGTCGGCCGGGTCTGCCGCGAGCCCTCCGCCCCTGTCGCCCCGGCGGGACGCCCGCCGGCCGTCGAGGAGGTACTGGCCGCCGGTGAACAGGGTCATGGCGGCGGCCACCCAGATCGCCGTCGAGAGGATGGCCCGGTGGCCGGCCAGGGGAGGTGCCAGGCAGAGCCCGATTGCCAGGTCCTGGAGGAGGGTCTTCCATTTGGCGGTGGTGCGGGCCGGGATCGACACGCCGTGACGGCCGACCACCGACCGGTAGACGCTCATGGCCACCTCTCGGGTCGCGATCAGGATCACCGGAACCCACCAGACGATCCCTTTCGCCACCAGGGCGAACAGTGCCCCGAGCACCACGAACTTGTCTGCCAGCGGATCGAGGAAGGCACCGGAGTGGGTGGTTCCCTGTTTGCGGGCCAACCAACCGTCGACACCATCGGACAGAGCCAACACGCCTCCGAAGACGAAAATGAACCAATTTGCTCCCCACGCCATGATCAGCCCGATGAGCACCGGCGTGGCCAGCAATCGGAGCACGGTGATCCCGTTGGCCGGGGTCAGGACGGCTGAAGGACCGAAGGTGGTGGCCCGGGTCGCCGACCCACGAGCGGCCGGCCTCTGAGGCCCGGGTGCACCCGCTACCGGCGCGTTCGGCACGGGCACGTTGGGATGCAGAGCGCCGCCGCTCATTCGACACCCGCCGGAACAGGCGCACGCCGCAAAGCCGCAGGGCCCGCGGCCTCGATGGGAGCGGCGATCAGGTCGGGACCATCTGCCCCCCTCACCACGGCCTGCACGAAGGACCCCACGGGTACGTCGGCGGGCAGTGACACCATCTCGTCGATCTCCGGCGCCTCCCGATAGGTCCGGCCCTCGCCTGGGGACATCCACCAGCACCTCCACCGTCGTCCCGATGAGCTCGTCCGCCGCCCGGCGGTAACGGCGTCCGGCGCTCGGAACACTCGCGGCAGGCGCTCGGCGACGAGCTCCGCCGGTACATGGCCGTCGAGGTCGGCGGCGTAGGCGCCGTGCTCGTTGCTGAAGGGGAAAAACCCGACCCAGTCGAGCCGGGCCTCGTCGAGCCACTCGAGGAGGCGGTCGTGGTCGGCCTCGGTCTCCCCGGCAACCCGACGATGGACGAGGACCGGACGCTGCATTCGGTTCGGAGGCCCGGATCGAATGGATCGATCAGCACCGATGCCATCGCCCCACCGGCGCGACTGCTTTCACTAGCGGCCGGGAAACGTGCTGCAGCGAGAGGTCGAAGAACGGGACACCGGTGGCCAAGACGGCATCATGAGCGCGTCGTCGAGGTGGACGGGTAAGGTAGAGCAGGCGGGTCCAGGATCCTGCTGCGCTACGGCCGTGATCAGCTCCACGATCGGGCGACTGCTGGCGGTGAGCTGGCCGGTGGTCGCGACGTCGTTGGCCGCCACTCCGATCGAGACCGAATGCAACGCCAGATCCTGGGCCACGAGCACCACTTCTCGCAGCGCCCGCTCCGGGCCGGCCAGCTGTTCCACCTCGTCGAGGATGGACTGCCGGGTGCGCGCGCCGCTTCCCGCGGAACCGACGGGATGGCGCAGAAAGTGCAATTCCGGGTGCACCCTCCGCCACCTTCACATACTCGACCACGGGGCGGGGCGGGAGGCCGGGCAGGTCGAGGAGATCGAAGGACGGAAGGGGCTGGCGACCCGGTGACGAGGTCTTGGATCCGAGCGTCACTGGCATTCCGGTGCCGATTGGCTCGACCGGGGTGAGAGACGTCCCGAACGGAGCCACCAGGTCGACCTCGGGAGGGAGATTGGCCAACTCGTCCCGTTACCGTTCGGCCATGCACCCGGTCACGACCAACTTCGCCCCGCTTCGACGGGCCTCCGAAAGGGTAAGCACCGTCTCGATCGAGCCCCTCCCGGGCCGCCTTGATGAAGGCAGAGGTGTGACCACGACGAGGTCAGCCTCCTCTGGGACACCCGCCGCCTGCAGCCGTCGCTTCCAGTGTCCCGACGAGCTCGCCCGAGTCAACCCGGTCTTCGGGCAGCCAGTGTCTCGATCCAAGACCGCTCGGTCACCAGGACAATCTACCAGATGATGCTATTCGTGACCGCCGGTGTCACCTCGGGGTGACGCTGGCCTCCTGATGTCCTGCCTGCATCTGTCTCTCCGACGCCTTTAGACATTGCTAAGCGGAGAGGGAGGGATTTGAACCTTCGGACCCAGTCTCCCAGGTCAACTCATTAGCAGTGAGTCCGATTCGGCCGCTCTCTGCACCTCTCCGTGCTGGTCAGGCTAGGTTTTTGGGTTCTCCAGTCCCGACCATCTTGCGCCATGTCCTATTCTCGTCCTATTATTTGGAGTGGGATTAGGACAGGGAGGGCAGACATGACCAGGCAAGCATACGGGGCGGGCAGCCTGTTGGAACGTGAGCCGGGGGTGTGGCGGCTCCACGTCGTGGTCGACGGCAAGCAGGTGCAGAGGACGTTCCGTGGCACCAAGGCGGCGGCTCAGAAGGCACTGAAGGTGATGGACGGAGACCCGGCCCGACGCCACCGACGGATGGGCGCACATTCGGTGACCTGTTGGACGAGTGGATGCGGTTCCAGAAGTCTCGCGGCCGTGCGCCGAAAACCCTCAGCGAGAACCGTCGGGAGATTGATCGTCGTATCCGGCCCCGACTCGGACACGTCCCCATCGCCGATCTGACCGCTCACGACCTCGACAGCGCCTACTCCGCTTGGCAGGCCGAGGGTTTGGCCGACTTCTCCGTCCACCGTCATGCGGCCGTCATCTCCGCCGCGCTGGCTCGGGGGTCAAATGGGACTGGCTGGACTCCAACCCAGCAGTCAGGGCCAGCGCCTGCCGACGGCCGTGAGCAGCCGCAAGCTGGTGACGCCAACGCCTGACCACGTCGCCAAGCTCGTCAAGACGGCCCAGGACGATGACCCCGTCATGGCGGCTGCGGTGGCCCTGGCCTTTGTCACCGGGGCTCGCCGGGGCGAGTTGTGCGCCCTCCGGTGGTCGGGTAGGCGCGACATCGACCTCAGGGGCGGCACCGTCCGTATCGAGCGGTCCCTTTCCCAGGCGGACGGCAATCTGACGGTCAAGACCACCAAGACCGGCCGGGGCCGAACCGTCGCCCTCGACGCCCGCTCCCTGACCATCCTGAAGCACCACCGGAAGTGGCAGGAGGGCCTAGCCGAGCGGGCCGAGTCTCCCCTGGTGGCCGACCCCTACGTGCTGAGCGACAACGCCAACGGGGCGAGGCCGATGGAGCCCAGCAAGGTCACCGACCGGTTCACGGCCCTACGGGCCACGGCGAAGGTCAAAGGTGTCCGGTTCCACGACCTGCGGCACGCCCACGTCACCCAACTCCTCAGCGCCGGGGTGGACGCCACGACGGTAGCGACTCGGGTCGGTCACGCCAGCACGAGGATGACCCTCGACCGTTACGGCCACGCCCTGCCGGCCGGTGACCGTGGCGCGGCTGCCGTGATCGGGGCGCTGCTACCTGGATGAGTGGTCGCAGTACTGCACGGATATTGCTGCCGAACCACTCAGTAGACAGTCAGCCCAAAGTCGGCCGCGATTTTCCGTAGCGGTTCGGCTTCTCGGACAATGGGCCTTGTTTCGATGGGTTCTAACGGTACGTCATGAAAGACCGCCCAGAGCTCCCAATCGGAGTCGATCCTTGAGAGGTAGCGGATTCCTCCGTACATGTCCCCACCCTCAAGACCGTCCTTGAAGGCCCAGGACGCGATGCAACCGCGTGACCCTGCGGTCGGGGCCTCTGACCGTCGACACGTCTAAGTCCTGGTATCCGAGTGCCGAGAGTCCCAATGCCAACTTCGCCCGAAGGAACTGGTGCGTCTGCCGAGATTCCAGGTCCAAGAATGGCCAGGGTGGCTCGACGTTCACAAGCACGGATGACCTCCGCTGACGCCACTCTTGGGGCACCGCTCCAACTTCCATGAACCCGCGGTCACGCGATTCCTGCTCAACGAGGGCGAGCATGTCAAGACTGGGGCGGAACGCGCCCAACGTCTCACCGAAACATCCCTCAAGGGTCGTCGAGAAATAGAGCACGCCGAAGTCCGCATCTGGACTATCGAATCGGTTCCCCGCCGTTGTTGAGAGGAGCGTATGCGGTTGTGGCGGTCGGACTGCCAGCGGATTGTCGCCGCGGCCGACTCGCCACAGACCCGCGCTGGCGGTCATAGTACCACGGCCGGCTGGGACGGAACCATAGTGGCGAACCCTACCGGTGCATTACTTCAGCTATCGGCCCGACACATAAGCCTTTGCAGCGACCGAGGCAGCCTTCAGGTTTCCGTCATGGATCGCTCGGCAGGTGAAACATCATCGAGCTGAGGATTGATACCGATCATCCATGCTTGGACCGTATGCGGGCTCTCCTCGTCCTGAAGGAGGTGAAAGATTTGAAACGCCATCCGTAGGCGATCCTCGGCATCAGCTCGTGGGTGTTGCCCCCGGCGAATCCACTGACCCACTGTCTTCGGATCACTTACGTCCGCCATATAAGCGACAAGCTTCTGCCCGAGGGTCTCCTGAAGAAAATTCCGCGATGTCGGCGATGTCAAAGGACGGCACCTGCCTCCGATCCGCGCGTCTTCCGACCGGGTCCTCAGACTTGGCATCGTGACCTCCCTAGCAATGGCCCCAGGTCCGACCCTAGGCCACTCCTACCCATCAGAGGGGGTCTTTCCCCAGCTGATGCACACCCTATGCACACCCTTATACACAACCCTTACCCGGCTAGTATAGGGGCCTTTAACACTACCACAAACACGGGCCTCGTGTCGACCGGGCTCGGATTTGCCTGGTCAGGGCCCCTGTCCGGTTCCTTTTGGGCTGGCCAGGGTCAAGACGAGCTTTTGGGTGCTTGGCGTTGCGACCGACGCCTACCCTGGCCACGTGGAGCACTATGCCAATGCCTTCACCCTGACCTCGGAGCACTGCTTCCGGTTGATTCAGGTCGAAGGGACCGGGCACGCTCAACACTGTCCGTACCTCATGATGTGGAGGGGTCGGTTCAAGGACGCGCGGGCAAGTGGCACACCGTGAAGGCGTGCGACGGCCACCGTGCCGACCTGGACGCGGTGCAGCGGATTAGGTGAGATCGTCGAGCCCGTGAGGGCTGGGTGGTCGCCGCCCCAGACTGATGTGCGACACCCAGGCCCTCAGTGGAGTACGGGCACCAGGTCCGACGCTGGGCTCACCCGGACAGGAGTTCGCCTTCCCGCCGAACGTGGCCTCTGGATGATTTCCAGATTTGGGAGGTTCAATCGAAACTACTGCCGGGTCCGGAGCTGAGGCCGGCGGGACCCCGAACTCAACGGACCCAGCAGGACCATGGCCACCGCGGTGCCGGTTGGGGTGGAAAATCCGTCGTCCGGCAACTTTTTGAAACAGAGTCTCGGCGGCGCTAGCTCCCCGCGTCCTGCCCTTGGCCGTCATGGACATGGCCCGTCCAGTTGGTGCCATCCCACCAGCGGAGCGGTGCTGCACCCCACGGATCCGCATACCAACCCGGTGGCGTCTGCGGTTGCGCTGGGGGCGCACTAGGCGCGGGCGGCGGCGGAGAGGCCGCCTGTGGTGGGCTGCTGGGCGGAGTGGGAGGTCGGGGCTCGCTCGGTTTCTGTTCGTCGATCTCCGCGAGGCCGGCCTCCAGCTCTTTCACCAGTGCATCGACACTCCCTCGAAAGTGCGCCGACGCCGGAGGTCGAGACGGAAGTCAAAGGAGGCCGAGAGGTCCGATCGATACCTGATGACCGTGGGCTTCTGGCGGTTCGACACCGAGAAGGTCGTCGAGCCATCGTCCGCGTGCTGGAATCCAATTAGCTTGGCGAAGGCACACTCACGCGTCTGCTTGTTCCCCTGGAAGATCACCCGCTGATTCGTGATGAAGACCGTTCCAACGTCGATGGCCGTCGGTGTCGATGCGCCTTGGGCATAGTGGCCCTTGCTGGCCCCGACGCGGTAGCGGACACTCCGTCCGCCTACACGCCGAATCCGGGACAGCACACCTTGGGAGCGGCCCTCCTGTACTGCCCCGGCCCACGGCGGTCCTCGATCAGGGCGGTCCCGTTGACCTCGTAGAACACGGCCTCACCCGACTTCAGCATTAGCCCCGAGCTTGCGTTCCCGTCGAAGTCTCGGGCAACGGTGAGCAGCTCGGTGTATCCGTCCCGCTCCTGCTGCCACGCTGCCATCGCCGCTGCGTATGCCTTGGTTGCTTTCCTGGCCCTCCGGTCTTCACTCACCTTGCATGCCTCCGAACGCCGCCGCGTGCCCTCATGGTCTACTGCACCCGCCGAACTGACTGTCGCCTTTGGCGTTGAGCCAATGCCGAAGGTGCCCAAGCCGCAGTGTGCGCGAAGTTCTGATTCGCTTCGGACCGCTTCGAGCTAGCCGGCCGGGAGCTTATTGAGTGCCGTCCCGATGAGGGTTTGGAGCGTGGTGGTGTCAACGGAACCGACTCCTCCGAGACCGACGAGGGCTAAATAGTCCCCCTTCCGCATGAGGACGAATCCGACACCGATAGTGAAGCCCGAGACTGATCCAGACAGATCGTAAGCATTGCTTTCATCGCCCTGTGGCGGGAAGGACATGGCACCGACTGCCAGAGTTGTGTTCTTGCCGTTGTCAGTCGACGTCACGCTCTTACAGGCATTCAAAGCATCCACGAGTTGGCGATATCGCTGTGATGCATTCGCGCTGCGATCGAGGACCTGGAATAGGATAGGTAGAGATCCACCTTGGTCAAATGTTGCATTGACCGACGTACCTGAGTGGGTTGTCGACGAGAAGCAGCCCGTAGTTGTCGAGGAGTTGGGTGAGTTGTCAACAACCCAGCCAGAGGGCAAGTCGTTGACAGTTAGCAATAGCGAGCTGAGAGCGGGACCCGCGGTCGTGGTAGTGACGGGGACAGATGCCTGCGTGGCTTGCGTTGCAGCCTTCGTCGTCGTGGGGGACGAGCTACCCGATGAGCAAGCGGAAAGGAACAGCGTGCTCAAACCCAGTGCCACCGCCATTTGCCTTCTCATGTGGACGATGTCGGCATATATAGGAATCGGCTTGAGGAAGGCCACCTCCGCCGCTGCCCTAACGGGCCATCCCGGGGCTATTGCGTCGATGTCCTCCGAGCTAGGGCGACTACCTGGCGACTGTCACCAGGCTGACCTGGTCGCCGAGCAACGTATTGGGGTCATGTGGTTGAGCCCGGGAGGGCTGAGCGACCGTCGATGTCGACATTCGTGACGTCTGTTGCAACATGTGACCGGAACGCGTTGACATCGGATTTCCGAAGGCATTTACTGAGGAGTAGTCAAATATGAGGGGGCATGTGATGCCTAGACCTCTGCGGCGGTTGGCGTTGGCGATTCTTGTGGCAGGCTCGGCCAGTGTGCTTTTCAGCGCTCCGGCCTGGGCACCTCCCCCTCCGATGCGTCCGCCTCCACCTGTAGGAATCAAGGTCCATCCGGGGAATGGTAGAGCTGTCGTCAGATGGCAGCCGGAGACGAACGATTTCTTTCCATGGTTCCCGGACCGGCTTCGGAAGCCAGGACGGGGCTCCACGGTCCCTTTGCAGAGTCCTCGGTGTGACAGCGTCGACATGCACCATCAAGGGCCTTACGAATGGGGTCCGATACTGACGTCAGGGTCCATTCCCTCTACACGAAGGGCGTCAACAGCACGGAGCAGTTCCTGGGTTTCGGGTCACCGGGAGTCAGGGTCACGCCGCGAGAGCCATAAGGGTCCTGCGCCGTCGTGTGGTCGAGGGGTGTGCGACCGACACCGGGCCGACCTGGACGCCGTTCAGCGGGTGGATGAGATAACGCCACCCAATCGCGGGCGTGCAGCATTTCGAAGGGAAGAGTTTGGAGGCGGGCTAAACGCCCACAGCCATCTCACAGCTAATTCTAAGATTCACCTTGACTCGGCGCTGATCAGGGCAGATAGTGATTTGGGGCGGTAAGGAGCGGCGGAGTGCGGGGTCCTTGCGGTGAGGTTCAAGGATCAAGACCGACCCCATAATTGGGCGCTCCTCATAGTGCGGCTGGTTTTGGCTGGGGTTTTCTAACGGCCGGGCTCTCTAAGCTCGCCGACCGAAGCGGTTCGATAGAGGCCGTTCGGGCTTTCGGTATACCCGACAGACTGAGCGCACCCTTGGGAAGCACGCTCCCCCTCGCAGAGTTGGCCATCGAAAATCCGCGTCCTGCCATTGGCCTCGACTGTGGCAGGGGCAATCGGTGCCCTCGTGCTCCTGCTGGCCTTCTGTGTGGGGATTACCGCCGCGATGGTCGCGGGGAGGCTCCCCGATTGCCACTGCTTCGGTCAGTTGCATTCTTCACCGGCTGGATGGAGGACCCTCTTTCGCCAACATCGTCCTGGCCGCGGCAGCCGGATTCGTGCTAGCGGAGGGCTTGCATCAGCCAGGTGCCAGCGCCGTGGCTTGGCTCAGTCAGCTAGATGGTGCCGAGGTGGCGAGCCTGGTCGCCGGCATCGTCGTAATGGCCGCTGTTGGAGGTTTGGGCTGGTTCAGTCTGGAACTGCTTCGGCAGAACGGCCGCATCCTCCTTCGTCTCGACGAGCTGGAGGTAGCTGTCTCGGCTGGCGGAGGCGCCGTAGTGCCTGAACTCTTCGATTGGGAGCGACGAGCCCAGGGCTTACGTGTCGGATCCAAAGCGCCAGACTTCGATCTCGTCAGTCTCGGCGGTGGCAAGCGGACACTCAAGTCACTGCTGGCCGACGGCCAGCCGGCCATGCTGGTCTTTGCCGACCCGGGATGTGGGCCGTGCCAGGCACTTCTGCCTGACTTGTCCAAGTGGCAACGCCAGCACGCCAGTCGATTGACAGTCGCCATGATCAGCCGCGGCGATATAGAAGCCAACCAAGCCAAAGCCGACGAGCACCGGGTGCAGAACATCCTGATTCAAGTCGACCGCGAGGTGTCGACTTCCTACCAAGCTCATGGAACACCCTCTGCCCTTCTGGTATCCCCTGAAGGCCTCATTGCGAGCGCGGTTGCCCCGGGTGCTCTCGCCATCAGCCAGCTCGTCGATCGTCACCTCGGGATGGCCCCGACCCGAATTCCTCTACGCGCCACACCCGTAGCTCCTGACACCTCACAGGTGGGACAGGAAATCCCAGCACTCACCCTGTCGGATCTGAATGGGCGAGATTTCGAACTTTCAGGTCTCAGAGGTCAGGACACTCTTGTGTTGTTCTGGAACCCAGCCTGTGGGTTTTGTCAGAAGATGCTGCCGACCTCAAAGCATGGGAAGCGAGTCCTCCACAGGACGCTCCCGATCTTGTCGTGATTTCAGCCGGCGAGCGCGAGATTGTTGCCCCCAGATCGGCCTCACGTCGAAAGTCTTGCTCGACCCCGAAGGGCTGGCCATGTCCGCCTTTCACGCAAACGGTACTCCCATGGGCGTCCTAATTGGGCCGGAGCTTCGCATTACCTCGCCGATGGCGGCCGGCGCACAAGCCGTGTTAGCTCTCGGCAAGTTCTCGTACCGAGAAGCATGGCTCGAAGCCGCAGGCGGCAGAAGAGGACTTTGACGAAAATCGTGAGTCATTGGCATGACGATGCTGCCGAGAGAGTTGCCTCCAGCCATCTCAGTCGGCGGAGGATTATCGGTCGCGCAAGACCTACCGTTCGACTCTGCTGCAACTGGTGAACGTTTGTTCCGGTTCGCCGCTATTGAAGAGACGGTACGCCTTCACCGCCCAATAGTACGGGCCAACGTACCGTGACCAGTCATAGGTTCGATGAGCTGGCCAGAACATCAGCGCAAGGGTCGGTTTCTCGTCGTTCGGTTCTTGGCGCCACCGTCGTGGCTTTGGCAACCGCGGTCCTGAAACCGTTGCCGGCTAACGCCGCGTTGTCGAAAGTTATTCGTTCCCCCCAGAGGACAGCGTGTCGCGAGTATGAGTTCAATACGCAAGCGGCGCGGTTAACAAGCTCTGCGTGTTCCTCAGCGGACGAACTTTTAGCCAAGCAGGCCGCCTTGGGTGTCGTGGGCTTGCCGGACTACGAGTTGCTGGCTTCAGCCGTAGGTGCTCTTGGATTTACCCCTGCCGAGAGGCCGCGGGCATCAATTGGACGAGCCGACGGGGCTTGGGTCCAGACAGTCCTGGTTTCTAACTTCCGGATGGCCGGTTCACGCAATCAAGGCGCTACGGTTCTTTACTTCAGAAACTCTGAAGGGGGCCAGACGGCGATTGCTCTGGCGAAGACCGACACGGCCGCCTTCGGCCTCTATGTCGATCAGGCAACGCATACCGTCAAGACGTTCCGCAAACGGCGCCTCTCAGATCCCTCCGGAGCACCGCCGGTCCCTCTGTCAGGGTCGTCTGACCCTTCGATGATTGCAGCTAGCTCACCGGAAGCCTCAAGCATAAACGGGAAGTGCGAGACGTGCAAAGACATCTGCGAGATCGGTGGGAAGTTTCTGGCATGGGGCGCGATTACGACCTTTTGTGCTGGGGCTGAAATTCCGTGTGTATCCGACATTCTCGCTGAGGCGTTCGGCCTGGAGGGTGGGCTTGCGCTAGTCGGATCAACGGAAATCGATGTGATCCAGGAAATTAGTGAGGACGCAGTCGTAGAAGTCGATTCAAAGAAGTCGCAGAGTGACTGCGAGAAGTATTGCGAGGCTAGATATTGCTTCTGTAACTGTCCTAGCTCATTAGCCTGCTGTGATGGCAAATGCACTTTGCTTATCGACAACGATAGCCACTGTGCTATTTGTACCCAAGACTGCACCATGTTGGGCCAAATTTGTTGCTATAAAACTTGTTGTAACGCCGAATCCTGTTGCGGTGAGCAGTGTTGCACCCCGGACACGGGAATGACATGCAGCGACATTCACGGGGTTAAAACTTGCACGTGTGATGGTGATGAGTGCACCAACGGTCAAGTCTGCTGCGACAATAACTGTGCCACACCGTGTCCGGACCAAACGTGCCCGTGTCCGGACAAGGTGTGTGCTGGCGGTCTTTGCTGCGAACACGGTGGGTCTGGTTGTCCATCGGGTAAAATGTGCTGCAACCACACGTGCATGAGCGACAGCGTCTGCGGCGGCAACTGTCCTTGTTCCGACGGCTCGTGTCCCCCTTGCGGCGGCGGCTGCGCTCAGGGCTGTGGCCCAATAACCTGTACTACGCCTGGTGCATATTGTAGCGTAGGTGACCTGTTCATCGGCATATGCGACTCCAACTGTTGTTGCCAGGGCTGAGAACGCAATGTGTTGACTGTGCGAGCTTGTACGGGGCAGCCGGTGCCGGTCCGGCTGAATTCATCAAAGTTCGCCTCATTCAAGGGCCGGTCGGCAGCCTGCTAAATCTCTAAGGAACCGAAGCTCCTCCGTGCGTCGGGGCCCTTCTTCCGGTTGCGCCGCTCCGCCGGCCCTGAGCTGCGGTGCTCGGGTCGGCCTTCCCCCGTCCCCTGCGTTTCCCCCTGCTCCGTCGGCCCTGCGCGGCGGTTCCGGGCCGAATTTGGGCTCTTGGCGTCTCTCGCACTCTCCTCGCCGGGTGGGCGCTAGAGGACTCGAACCTCCCACCTCAGCCGGGTGAAGGCACTAGGACGCAATTCGCTGGCCTGTCGAAATCGGCGGACTTGCATAGTGGGCGTCCCATGAGGTCACGGCCTCCACGGTGCGGCCCTCGCCGCGGGTGGTGAGGGCCCAGGAATTTTTTCACCTTGATAACTCTTTGAATCTTGGCTCGCTGACGAGGGCCCTTGAATCAGGTCCACCAGTTGTGAGCATCCCGATCCCAGAGTGGGAGGATGCACACAATCATGAAGCGCCACCGACACAGCCCCGCCCAGGCCCTGCGTAAAGTCCGAGAGGGTGAGCGGCTCCTCAACGAGGGCCATGACCTGACCGAGGTCCTGCGCCAGCTCGAGGTCTCCGAGTCCACCTGGACCCGTTGGCGGGCCCAGTACGCCGGCATGAAGGGCGAGGACATGAAGCGCCTGAAGGAGCTCGAGATCGAGAACAAGCGGCTGAAGAAGCTGCTGGCCGAGGCCGAGCTCGACAAGGCGATGCTGAAGGAGCTGGCCAACGGAAATTTCTGATCACCCCGGAGCGCCGTCGGCGGGCCGTCGTGGTCCTGACCGAGCGCTTCGGGGTCTCGGAGAGAAGAGCCTGCCGGGTCGTGGGCCAGCATCGGTCCACCCAGCGGCGCTGTCCGCGGCCGCCGTCCAGTGGCGAGGCGAAGCTCCGCCGTCGGCTCCGCCAGATCGCCAAGACCCACCCCCGCTGGGGCTGGAAGAAGGCCCACGACGTCCTCCGCCGGGAGGGATGGACCATCAACGCCAAGCGCACCCGGCGCCTCTGGCGCACCGAGGGCCTGAAGCGGCCAGTGACCTGCCGCAAGCGCCGCCGTCTCCATCCCTCGACCGCCGTCCGACTGGAGGCCACGAGGCCCAACGAGGTCTGGGCCGTCGACTTCCAGTTCGACGAGACGGCCGACTACCGACGTCTCAAGCTCACCAACATCGTCGACGAGTTCACCCGGGAGGCCTTGGCCATGGAGGTCAACCGCGGCAGCACCGCCGACGACCTGATCGACGTGATCGAGCATCTGGTGGCCGAACGAGGGGCGCCCGGCCTACCTGCGCATGGACAACGGGCCCGAGCTGATCTGCGTGGGCCCTGCGGGACTGGTGCCGACTGTCGGGCACGAGGACCATCTACATCGAGCCCGGCTCGCCCTGGGAGAACGCCTACGTCGAGTCGTTCAACGGACGCGTGCGCGACGAGCTGCTCAACATCGAGGAGTTCGGCTCGCTCACCGAAGCCCGGATCGTTGTCGAAGCGTGGCGGATGGAGTACAACACCTGGAGGCCACACTCGTCCCTCGGCGGGCTCACCCCGGTCGAGTTCGCCTCGAGATGGGCATCGGAGCATGAAATCTCCGGCACCCGACATACCACCCCGGTCCTTGCAGCGCCTCACAGGGCAACGTAGGGACCGGTTTCCAACCAGCCGATGCTCACGATGGCTGGACCGGAGAACGGGACCCCGTCATCGCCGCCGGTACATACCGGGTCGCGATCACGGCCTGCCTTGGCTTCGCGGTCTGGCTGCAGGCTGCAGCGTCACTGAACGCACGAACGATGATGATGGGTGGTCATCAGTCGTACCATGGTCCGGATGGTTGACGAGTCGCGTCTTTGGGTGGATCACACCCCCCGACGGACACAAAGGATCAGGCAACCAGGTGACCGCCGCCGCTGGTGCCAGTGGTGCAGCTGTGTGCGACCACAGTCCCGTCAGACGAGAATCGGAAGGCGATTTCGCCCCTGAACGCCGAGCCGGGGTGGTCGGTAGCCGGATGGCAGTTTTGTGCCAGAAAGTGGCGGGATGTGTCGAAAACCCCATTCCCCCTGGGCCAGCCCTGCTCTGACAGCCGGCCCCAGGGGAGCGGAGATCGCAGGTGGTAAGTGGGCCCACCCGCACCCGCATGGTATCCACGAGCCGTGACAGCACTCCTGTCCGTCGCCTAGGTGTCGGGAGCAAACAAACTAGTCGGCGCTTTTGGCTAGTTCGGCGACCCGCTCTCTCGTCTGACCAGCCTGTTTCCTACCGGCGACCCGGGAAACTCACGCCCCAATATGCTAAAGTTTGTTTAGACATGCGAAGGAGGGCAGCGATGACCAAAACAGCCGTGTGGATCAGGGTCTCGACCAACCACCAGGACGGGGCGAACCAAGTGCCTGACCTGGAGAAGTTCTGCGAGGCCCACGGACTGGAGATCGTGCGCCGGTTCGAGGTGGCCGAGTCGGCCTGGAACGGCGGCAAGAGGGACGGTCGCTACCGGCAGACGTTGGCTGAGGCCACCGACGCTGCCTGGGCGGGGGAGTTCGAGGTCCTCGTCGTCTGGGCGCTGGACAGGATCACCCGCGAAGGAGCGGAGGGGGCGCTGCGTATCTTGCGCCAGTTCCGTGAGCGGTCCTGCACGGTGCTCTCGGTCAAGGAGAGCTGGCTGAACGGCAGTCCCGAGGTCCAAGACGTGCTGGTGGCGTTCGCCGGGTGGATGGCTCAGCAGGAGTCAGCCCGTCGCAGTGAGCGGATCAAGGCCGGCCTGGCCAAGCGGGCGGCTGAGGGTAAGCCGGTGGGGCGCCAGTTGGGGGCGAAGGACAAGCGGCAGCGGAAGCGGTCCGGCTACGTGGCCCGGTACGAGCGGCAGCGGGAGGCTGAGCGACCCGGCTCCTGACTCACCTGTATCCCGTTGTAGTTGCTCGTATCCCATCGCACTACAAACCGATATCGCGCTGATGTCGGGCCTTTTGGCGCGAGTTCGTCGAAAACCGCTGCCTTGTTGCTTAGCTCTTGGGCTGGTCTTCGTGCCTGAGCACGGAATGTGGAGCATGCCTGCACCTGTACAACCGATGACCCGTGCAAGTACATCTGCTCCCTCTCGGTGTTGACACTCCCCTCTACTGTGATCTGTGTCGCCAACGGCTGAAGAATGACCCCTTATCACCGCCCGAAAGCTGACCCCCCTTCCCGGTGATCCACCACTGAGCGTGCTGGATCACAGACCCTGGCTGCCTGGCCGGCCAGGGAGGAAGGAAATGATCAACGTGGACGACTGGGCTGAGATCCGTCGCCTGTATTTCGCTGAGCACCTGGGAGTCAAGACCATCGCCCGGCAGCTGGGCGTGGCTCGCAACACCGTGCGGACGGCCGTGCGGGGATCTGACCCGCCGAACTACCAGCGCAAAACGAAGGGCTCGCTGGTCGACGCTGTCGAGGCCGAGATCTGCAAGCTGCTGAAGGACTGCCCGACCATGCCGGCGACGGTGATCGCAGAGCGCATCCGCTGGGAGCACGGCATCACCATTCTGCGGGACCGGGTGGCCGAGCTGCGCCCACTCTTCCGACCACCCGATCCGTGCCAGCGCACGTTCTACACACCTGGCGAGCTGGTCCAGTTCGACCTGTGGCAACCCGAGACCCCTATTCCGCTCGACTTCGACCAGGCCGACAAGCTCTGGGTGGTCACCTCGGTCAGCGGGTACTCGCGCTTCATGGCGGCGTGGATGGTTCCCACCCGAGCGGCCCACGACGTGCTCTCGGGCATGCTGCGCTGCTTCGAGCAGATCGGAGCGGTCCCGCGCACTGCGGTGTGGGACGGCGAAGGCTGCATCGGCCAGTGGCGACGCGGCAAGGAGTGCTTTACCGAGGAGTACCAGCGCTTCCGGGGCACGCTCGGGATGGGGGCACGGCTGTGCAAGCCGAACGACCCCGAGGCCAAGGGCATGAACGAGCGGGCCAATGGTTACTACGAGACCTCGTTCCTGCCGGGACGTCGGTTCTCCGACGTCGACGACTTCAACGAGCAACTCACCACCTGGCTCAAGAGAGCGAACTGCAGGGTGCACGCCACGACGCGGGCCGTGCCGGCCGAGCTCATCTATGAGGACCGAGGCGCCATGCGCCCCTTCCCGCCGATCCTGCCTGACCCGGCCCAGCGTTTCTCCACCCGGCTGCCCCGTGACCACTACGTCCGCGTCGACACCAACGACTACTCGGTCAACCCCCGCTTTGTGGGCCGGCGCATCGAGGCCCGCGTCGACCTGGACTCGGTGGTGGCCACCTGCGACGGGGTCGAGGTGGCCCGTCACCAGCGCTGTTTGGCCAAGCACCGCACCCTGCTCGACCCCACCCACGCCATGACGCTGCGTCTCATGCGGGTCGAGCAGAGAGCGGCAGAGGTCTTTGCCGACGCCGTCGAAGAACGCGACCTGTCCGACTACGACAAGGCGCTTGGGGTGGCGTGATGGTGACCAAGACCAAGGCCCCGAGCGACCTCGGCTATCTGTGCCGGGCACTCAAGGCACCGTCACTGGCCAAGTCGGTCGAACGACTGGCCGAGCGCGGCTCGCACCGAGAGCTGGACCCACGAAGAGTTCTTAGCCGCTTGCCTCGAGCGTGAGGTGGCCGCCCGTCAGTCCAACGGAGGCGAGATCCGCATTCGAGCCGCTCGCTTCCCGGCCCGCAAGACCCTCGAGGAGTTCGACTTCGACCACCAACGGAGCCTCAAACGCGACGTCATTGCCCATCTCGGTGCTCTGGACTTCGTCGAAGCCAAGGACAACGTCGTCTTCTTGGGCCCACCGGGGACCGGCAAGACCCACCTGGCCATCGGATTATCGGTCCGGGCCTGCCAGGCCGGGCACCGCGTGCTCTTCGGCACTGGGGCCCAATGGGTCGACCGTCTGGCCGAGGCCCACAACGCGGGGCACCTCCATGACGAACTCACCCGGCTGAGCCGCTATCCGCTCATCGTGATCGACAAGGTGGGCTACATCCCCTTCGAAACAGAAGCGGCCAACCTCTTCTTTCAGCTGGTCTCGGCCCGCTACGAGCGGGCCAGCACCATCGTGACGTCCAACAAGCCCTTCGGGCGTTGGGGTGAGGTGTTCGGCGACGCCGTCGTGGCCGCCGCCATGATCGACCGCCTCGTCCACCACGCCGAGGTCGTCTCCATGAAGGGCGACAGCTACCGCCTGAAAGACAGAGATCTCGGGAGGACGCCTACAGACGACGACCAATGACCGTGGACCCGGCCGGGGGGTCAATTTTCAACCGGTGGCAGGGGGTCAATTTTGGGCCGGTGTTGACAATCTGACCCTTTCCGTGCCTACGACATGGGTAGATCCGCCTTGATTGAGCATCCTTGTGTTCCCCGGCCCGCATCGCGAGGGTTTACATATGTCCCGCGCACCTCGAATGGGCCGTCCGAAGGGCACCTGGAACCCCGGAACGGACACCTGGATACTGCACGCCCAACAAGCAAACGTAACGGAGAACGTCCTGGCTGCGGTCCAGAAGGGGGCCTACGACCACCGGAACCCGGTTATCCGCCTGATGGTGGCTGACGCCGTGCTCCACTTGCATGAGGGGCTACGAGAAGTCCGCCAGGATGCCGCCCAGGAGATGCGCAAGCTGGGTCGAAGCTGGACGGAGATCGGCGCGGTGCTGGGCGTGAGCCGGCAGAGAGCTTGGCAGATCGGGAACGGTCGGTGAGGGCTCGCTACGGCTCCCGGTTCGTGGATGGCGAGCTGGTCCCCGACCCCGGTGAGTTGGCCACAGTCCGGCTGGTGAAGTTCCTCCGTGGCCGAGGGATGTCCTACCGGGCCATCGGCTGGGAGCTGCTCAGGGCTGGCCATCACCCTCGATCTGGCGGTGATTGGAACCCGAATCAGCTCCGCCGGATCACCAGGCAGCATCCCTGAGCGGTACGCCGTAGGCTCTGGCTGTCGCTCGAACATCTTCGGCCGAGGTGGGCAGGCGGTCCCCGATGACCTTGTCCAGGTGCTTGGCGAAGAACTGGCCCGCCTTCGAGTCCAGGTCTACGCCACTGGCCAGCAGGGCGGCGCGCCTCAGGGCACTCTCGGCGAGAGCGGCCTGCGCCCTCAGATATTCGATCTCCTCCGGGGAGGTCTCGACGGGCGCGGTGCCATTGGCCGGCATCGAACCACTAGTACCGGCGCTATACGGATTGATCGGGGTGCGATCAGGCATCGGTCGTCGGCTTTCCATGCCTCGCGAGGAACTCACGCTTGGTCGTGGGGCTTTTGGGCGGTGGCTGGCGTCGAGCTGGTGGGGTCGTGGCCGTGGGGTCCGGCTTCGAGGTCTTCCCCGGCTCCTTGCCGGCGTGCTTCTCCTGCTTCGAGACCGCGCGGGGTGCTTCTCGATGGCCTGGACCGGCTTCTTCTTGCGCCCCTGGGCCGGGGGCTCGACGGGCTTCGGCTGGGGCTTCTTCTGACTGGGTGCTGCGGACATTGATATCTCCTGTCTGGGGTGGGGGGGGTGCGCTCGGGGGGGAGGTGCAAGAACCACCATGAGAACCCCACCCCCCGGCGCGGATCTGTGTGAGGGCCTATCTGGCGTTCTCGACGGTGGGCATGACGAACGCGGAGTCGGTCATCGCATCCGTCACCTGATGACGGGTATCTCCGTCGCCCAGTGCTTTGGCTGCGGCGGCCAAGGCGAGCCCCTGGGCTTGGGTTTCCGTCTTCCCGGCCGCGATGGCCTCATCGAAGACGCGGGTCATCAGCTCTCGGGGGGGAGGGTACTGCTGGGTCGCGGGCGGTGCGTACTGCGAGCCGGGGCTCTCGGGCACTTCAGGCGCCGCTTGCGCCTGCTCTCCCTCGATCTCGTTGAGTCGTTGGGACCAGTATTGGATCGCAGCCTGAGCTTCGGTCCTCGGGTCATCTGTCATCGGTTGGGTCCTTTCGATTGAGTCGGTTGTGGGTGGATAGGCGTGCGGATCGGCGGGCAATGGTGCCGCCCCCGTCCCTTGCGGGGCTCCTGGGCGATCCTGTGGGACGGTTTGACGGGCTCACCTGAGACCCGCCAGAACGATCAGGGGAAGCGAACGCCACAATGCAAAGTTCTCCCGCTGCTCTCGATGTTCACCGCGCTCGTCGGCGGTCAGTGTCTCCACCGTCGCCGTGTTGCTTGCCCTGTCTGTGTCGATTGTCAACGTCATGGTCCTGTCTCCCTCTCTTTTTTGTTGTGGAGTCTCGATTCACCCTCTGTGGCCGCCCGTACATCGAGCGCCATCTCCACGCTCGCCATGATCGAGTCCTTGACTTCGAGAGCGAAGAAGTGGGCGACGGCGTGAATGGTCTCCCTCGTCTCCTTCACCGTCCCGAACTCGTGCCGTCGAGCGCCTGCGTCGCGGATGGCATCGCGGGCGAACTCCTCGCGGAGTGCCAGGACACCGGGGCTGTCGTCCAGGCGCATCTCAGTGGTCCTCACTGGTAAGGATTTGGCCCCGTCCGTCCGGGGTATCCGTCTGACCCGTCCTGACCCGTCTATTTGGTGTCTGAACAGGGCTTTCGGGTAGACGGGACATCTCGGGTAGACGGGTCGAAGTGTCTATCGATTCAGAAGTGTCTACCTGTTTTCCCAGGTCAGGCGGCATATAGGACGGGTCAGACGAGTTAGACACTTCTGGCGGAAGGTATCGGCCAAATGCGTCCCCAAGATCGTGAAGGTGATACCCCCGCGCCGTCTGGGCGGTGTTCCGTCGCGGCTTCACTCCGAACTTCCCGAGCCTCGTGGCCAACTTCCGAGAGGTCAGGTCGAAGTCACTCCATGGGGCCCTCCTCCAGCCGGCGAAGCTCCGTCAGTAAGTCCGACGACGATAGGAAGGTGTCATCCGTGCGGGCGAAGATGGATCTCACGTCGGACAGGATTCGGGTATCCAGGGAGTCGTCGTCGGCGTCCGCTGCCTCTCTGGTGAGCTTCAGCGCCGCGGTTCTGGCCCTGGTCGACCAGTGGCCACCAGCAGCATCAGCCACGGCCAGTAGGGGCTCCCAGGCGTCCTCGGCACGGTCCTCCAGCTCGTCGGGGATACCGGCAACGGGCACCCCCAGCTTGGTCATCACGGAGCCCACCCATTCGCTGAGCCGGTCACGCAGATCGTGGAGGGCGGGTACGTCAGTGCGGAGCCGAAACTTGTTGACCTTTTCTCCCGGCAGCCGGCGGCGCATGGTGATGTTCACCGCACGGTCCTCAATGGTGTCCGTGATCCTGCCGATCCCGGCCAGGGCGACCATCGCGTAGTTGCTGAACGCCGTGGGGATCTGGTTTGGACCCACGCATCGGATGGTGGGGTTGCCCTTCCTGAACCCGTTATTCAAGATGGCCACAAGATCCCGGTTGTCCTCGTCCTTCTTGGCCGAGCCAAGCAAGCGGTCCACCTCGTCCAGGATCAGGGTCGGCGGCTGCTCGGCGGCTTCGATCATGCGGAACAAGGCCGGCACCGACACGTTGGTAGTGGGGATCGTCCCGTGGGCCGTCATCGTGATGACCTCCAGAAGGCGAGACTTTCCGCACCTCTTGACCGGCGAGTGAATGGCCAGCCGGGTGGCATGCTCGAAAGCAGGCAGTCCATGGGTGGCCGTGATCCACAACACCACGGCGTCAGTGGCCTCGGGGCTCGGAAGGACCACGTACTTGGTCAGGGTCTGGTGAAGTTCGTCGAGCAGAGCTACACCGCTCGGGGCGTCTTCCTCGCCGGAGGACTCCTCATCCGCTGCCACCATCTCGTAGAAAACGCGGACAGCCTCGGGGTCCGCGTTGGCCACGATCCGCTTCTCGTCCTGCTCATACGCGGTCGTGGCAGGTGGCGGTGTCTGGCGGTGATTCCTAATCCACTCGACCCTTACCTCGGGGCTCATCCTTTCTTTCCAATGCCTTTCCCCCGACCAGTTCGGATCGCCCTCGCTGACGATGGCTGCGCGCTCGTCCACGTACTCCTGCTCGTCGTCGGTCAACTCCTCCCACTGAACGTCCTTCAGCACGGCGGTCGGGGCGGAGTCTTTGCTCTCGGGACTCATGAGAGAACGCCCTCCTCCTGCTGGCGACGGAACTCCTCCAGGGCCTGGTTCTCCTCGAAGGCGCGGGAGGTGTCGGGGTCGGCCTCGATGCGCTCCTCGTCGAAGTGCCAGGTGCGCGTGCGATGGGCTCCCCGTGGCGCTCGTGCCACAGCCACTCTCGACGGTGCTTGGGGGCCATCGAGCGCCAGAAGTAGGTCGCAGATGTGCCGGGGTGAATGGTGGCCACGCGTTCGGTGAGCACCGGCTTCTCGGCGGAGGTCAGCTCGTCCCAGGGGTCGTCTGTTGGGCCAGAGTCGGGGTCGGCAGTGAAGCCAGGAGCAGCGCCTTGGCCGGGCGCTGTCTCTATTTCGGCACTCATGAGGCGTCACCGCCCGTCATCCAACTCGCCAAATCAGAGTCGAGGACCCGTACAAGCGAACGGATTCGCCGGACCCGGAGGCGTCTGTCGGCAATCTCGTGGCGGATCGTCCCGACCGAGACCCAGCCGCCTTGGCGGCCTCCTCTATCGTGAGCAGACGAGGGAGCGGGCGGTGTTCAGGGGCGGCGGTCACGGCGCGTCACCGTGCAGCATCCGCTCCAGCTTCGGGACGGAGATCAGCCAACGACTCCCGATCTTGACCGCAGGTTCGAACCCTTCAGGGGAGCGCACCATGCGGTACAGCGAGTCGGCGCTCCGACGTAGGCGGGCGGCGGCTTCGGGGACAGTGAGGAGATCGGGCGGGGGAGGTAGTTCGGCCTTGACGCGCACCACGGCAGGCTCCCTTTCCTTCAGGGTGCCCACCGGGCGGACTGTCCGCTCCAGCGCACGACTCGCTGTCAGTCGTGGTTGCCGAGCCTTGACTCCTCGGCGAGATTCACTAGGTGCTAGGTCGAGGAGTCGAACCTCGGTGTCCGGCCTGTCCGGACCCAGCGGTAACTACTGACGCCCATCATACGAAATGGGTGGGACGCTCAGGGCGACCCCCGCCGCCTATGTCCTAATCTCGTCCTAATGTTCGCGGCGTTTGACAGGCAGTGCCGTCTAGGCCGGTTCGGAAAATGTGCAGCTCACGCCCTATTTCCACCGTCTGCCGCCGTATGGTGCGCCCCCTTGAATCGCATTAGCAGTGAGTCCGATTCGGCCGCTCTCGCACCTCTCCTTGCCCTGTTCAGAGGCTAGTTAATGCCGCTTTGCAGGATGTTGCACTTTGCACCATTCCCTAACCTTTCCCCTAATCCTTCGAGTGGGTCGTTCGAGAGGGGACGAGGACATGACCAGAGAAGCTTACGGGACAGGCAATCTGACCGAGCGTGAACCAGGCGTCTGGCGTCTGGCGTCTGCGGGCGATGGTCAATGGCAAGCAGATTGAACGCACATTCCGTGGCACCGAAACGGCGGCACACAAGTGGCTACGCAAACTGGGCAACGAACGGACGCCGCTACCCAGGGAGGCCGCCCATTCGGCGACCTGCTGACCAAGTGGCTGGCCCATATCGCCAAGCGGGGTCTCTCACCGAAGACCGTCGACGAGGCACGGCGCGAGATTGAGAACCGCATCCGTCCCCTGCTGGGCGACATCCCCGTCTCCGACCTCACCGCCGAGAAGCTGGACGACGCCTACTATGCCTGGCTCGGTGAGGGACTGTCGGCGTCGTCCGTTCACCTTCACGCCGCCGTTGTGTCCGCTGCGCTGACGCAGGGGTTCAAGTGGGGCTGGATTGATTCCAACCCTGCTGCGGTCTCGCCCACCGGCACAGGCCAAGACGAAGGCCGTGGCCGCCACGCCCCAGCAGGTGTCGAAGGTGCTCCACAAGGCGCAGGATGACGACCCCGTGGTGGCCGCTGCGATAGCCCTGGCCTACGTGACAGGGGCCAGGCGAGGCGAGCTGTGCACCCTCAAGTGATCTGACGTGGACCTGACCGGGGGCATTGCTGCCGAGTTGACCTCTGCACAGGATTCGCTGGGTGCCCCGGAACGGCCGGCCGTGGGGGTTTTGGCGTACCGGGTGACAACAACCACAGAATGGACTAGACCATGGGGACTCCCGGGTCGGTGAGGTGGGGCGGCCACCTCACTGGTCCGGAGTAAAGCCAGACCCGGAGCGGGGTCGGCGGAAACCCCGCTCGACGGGTTTGGCTACTCCCAGGATACGGTGAAGCCCTAGAGCCCCGACCCCTAGGTGTTCTACCCACGGACCTTGTTGACACGGATAATCCCCAGATGAGGTGAGCCCCCAAGGCAGTGTGGAGCTGTCTACACACCCACACGCCAAGGAGGCTCATGTGCACCGTAACGCTCCACTCACCCCAGAAGGTCGACTTCGGCTCTGCCAGCTGATCGACGGACGGCTGGACCGTGGCTTCCGCGGCCGAGTCCATGCGGATCTCCCGTCAGACGGCACACAAGTGGTGGCGTCGCTACCAAGAAGCGGGTCAAGCCGGCCTGGAAGACCGTTCGAGTCGCCCCCGGCGCTGTCCGACCAAGACCTCGGCCAAGGTGGAGCGCCAGGTGGTCGAGCTGCGCCGACGTCACCAGCTCGGCGCGGCCCGTCTAGCCGGCCGGGCCGGCGTGCCTGCTTCGACGTTGCACCGGATCTGGGCCGCGCCACGGGGTCTCACGCCTCTCGGACCTCGACCGACGGACGGGCCGGGTCATCCGTCGGATCGAGACCAGCCGACCCGGCGAGCTGGTCCACATCGACGTGAAGAAGCAGGCCAAGATCCCTCCTGGCGGTGGCTGGCGGGTCAAGGCCGAGGGACAACGCGGCCGCATCCGGAACGGCCAGGGTGGCCGACCTCGTCTCGGCTACGCCTACGTCCACTCCGCCATCGACGCCTACAGCCGCCTGGCCTACTCCGAGGTCCATGCCGACGAGACAGGCCACCACGGCGATCGGGTTCTGGCGGCGGGCCCGGGCCTTCTTCGCGACCTACGGCATCACCGTGGAGCGGGTGCTGACCGACAACGGCTCCTGCTATCGCTCGTCGGAATTCGCCGCCGAGCTGGCTGCCAGCCGCCATCGCACACTCTCGCACCAAGCCCTACCGCCCCCAGACCAACGGCAAGGTCGAGCGCTACAACCGGACCCTGCTCAACGAGTGGGCCTACGCCCGTCCCTACCGCTCAGAGGCGGCCCGGACCCGGGCCCTCGACATCTGGCTCCACATGTACAACCATCATCGGCACCACACGGCCATCGGAGGCCCACCCGTCAGCCGTGTCAACAACCTGGTTGGGCAGAACACCTAGTTCAGCCTCCGGTCAGTCCCACCGTGCGGCAGCACCCGCGTGCCCCCCGTCTGGGCCAGATGGAGCAATACGCCAGCACGGACATCGGTCGTATCCCGTCCCGAGCATCCGCTTCGATAGGCAGGTAGGGTCCACGTGTTGCATGTGAGGTCTGGGGTTGCCATGCGTCGGATCACAAAGGCCACAATCGCATCAGCCGTGTTCTTGGTTGGCATCGCAGGGGGGCTCGTTGTGGCGGCGGTTCCAGCTTCGGCAAACCTTGGCTGGCAATGCAATCACGTCACCGGGACGACCAGTGGTCTGGTGACTCTGAAGAGTTGCAACGGGACGGGTTATGGGACCCTCCCCGGAGCCACCTTCGTCGGTAGCAATACAGGAATAATCACGTGGACACATCGCCGTACGGTGACTTCAGCGACGATCTCCGTCACAACATCTGAAGACCCACATAGGAACCAGGGATACTCGGCGTACTGCCTGAGAAGAGGTCTCGGCCTTTCGTACGACGTGAGTGGTACGGTCACTTCCAGCAACAGTCCGTACATTGGGAACGGTTCCAGCGTGTACGCCATTCTCTGTATCAACTATTCGACTGGCTCGATCAGGCAGGACCACTACGGCGGCATCTACCTCTGACCGGCAAGCACGGGGTCGAGCGCCTTGCCGGGTCCGGAACACTTGGGATTGGCGGAAACCAGCCTTACAACGGACCCGGCGGGCTGATACGCCCTGCCCTACCCTGACTCAGAACAGTCCTGGAGCCGCTGAAATGGGCCAGTAGGGGTCACGTGCGGGCATTGTGACGTCCCGGTCGAGTGGGGTTCCAAGCGGGTGTAGACCTGACTTTGTCGTCGGGCCAGCGGCGCGGGATGCCCTCTCTTCCCGGCGCCGGAGGGCGAAAAGAGCGTCCGATCGTGACCACCAAAACCACTGGATTCACCCATTTGCACCGGATCAGCGACCTTCCCACAGCATCGTCAATGACGTGGTTCTCGACGAGTTGACGTACGTTCGTGCCACCTGTGGAGCCAGGATGCCGAACTTCGAGCTGACTCCAGCCCACCGACACGTTCCACGGGCCGCTGTTCTGACGGTCCGCCTAGACCCCGGGGGTTGTCGGAAATCGACCAGACGGCTCCCTACAGGTTTGGCACACCGAGGAATGGAAACTCGGATAGGAGATCGGTGTGGGGTCCGACACCATCGGAACTGATCCGCCCCCCGGTGAGGAAGGACAGTCGGGCGTCAAAGACGTCATCGACGGGGACACGACCGTTGGGGTAGGTGGCGGGAATGGACCGGTCGTACTGAAGGATGTCGGGGAATACGGTCAAGAGCGCGGCGCGGGCCTCGTCTGGTGAGTAACCGCCGGCATCTTCGAGGACCCGCGACCAGTCAGGAATGAAGGCGTCTCGGTCGTCGATGGGCTGGCCAGCGTTGTACCTGGCGGCCATCTTGACGTCCTGCCCGTTGAGCAGCGTCAAGGACGGATGCCCACCACGATCCATCTGCACCAGTCCTCCGTCTCGACGCAGGCTGACCTCAGCCCAGACGCCGATCAAAGGGTCGGGACCGAGGAGCTGGTTGGGTGCCTCCAGAGCGATGCTCAGCACGTTCTTTCCGGCGAAAGCATCCTGTCCCGTGAACTGAAAGCCGTGCAGGGCCCCCTCGGCATCGGCAAAGAACGGGTCACTTCGCTCTCCAATGAAGAGCCGGTACTCCCCCGCCATCAGGGGAAGCGCTCCGGCATCGAACCCCACCGGTGTGCCCGCAACGATCACCTCTCCCAGTGGCTCTGGTTTTTGGGCTTCAGTACCCCGAGCGAGGTAGGCGGTCGCCGTTTGCGTGCCATCCTGCAGTTCAGAGAATACAAATGTGAAGGCCAGGTCGGCGAGAGCATCACCATCGTTGTCCACATTGATGCGGTAGATCGCTTCGGGATGGAATGCTGGTGCCGTCAGGAATGGGTCTACATCGATGATCAGAACCGTTTTAGTGGAATCCTTGGGAGAGACAACGCCGAAGACGTCGGTCAGATCAAGTCGAGCATCATCCCCTGGAAACTGTGAACCCTCCGCTTAGATGATTCGACATAGCTAGCATTCTCCTTTTCCTTGGTTGTCACTGGCATGGACTAGCTAGGTCAGGCCGCTCGTCGAGCGCTTGTATCAGGGTCGCGCTGCCGACCGTCCGTTCGCACCCGTGGAAGACCCTGGTCCGCAGAGAAACGGGGGGTCTCCGTTGACCCGGGGGCGCCGCAACCTGGGAGAGTCGGCGCTGCTCGGGGTCCTGAGCTTCGGGCCTTCTGACCGGGCCCGAAACAACGCCACCCGGAAGGGCCAGCAGTCCGACAGCTGCTACCGCAAGACGTGATCCACTCGAGTCGCTACTGCAAGCGACGGCGGGTCACGCCATGCGTGCTGACCCTCTCCACGATCAGCGCTGGTGCCCTGCTCGCCCTCAATCGGTCGCACCTCGATCTTGACCGATCCACCCACAACCCCTGCGAAAATCAACGGGTCTATTTTTCAGGCTCCGTCGGGTCCTCGACGACACCGGCTCGGGGTCGGATCGAGTGTCGTGCCGTCATAGTGAGCCTACGGGAAAGGTGCCCACCCAACCCGCAGCGTTGTGGGATACGCGCAACCCATTAGGAGGACCCAGCGTTAGTTCGAGCGTCTCAAGGCCAGCTTTGAACTTGATAGATGACCGTTCCGGGTATACCGAAACGATGCCTAACGATTCTGTCCTCCTGGGTGGCCGACCTGTCCGCCGCATGGGCTTTGGTGCCATGCAGCTCCCGGTGCCAGGCGTGTTCGGTCCGCCAAAGGACAGGGGTATGGCGCTGACAGTGCTCCGTCGTGCAATTGATGCCCGGGGTGAACCACATCGACACCGCCCAGTTCTACGGACCCGATGTGGCTAATGAGCTACTGCGGGAGGCGCTCTATCCCTATCCGGACGACTTGGTGATTGTGTCGAAGGTTGGGGCGGAGCGAGACGATCAGGGTCAATGGCTGGCTGCGCAACGGCCCGAGCAACTCCGGGCCGGAGTCGCAGCCAATCTCGCATCCCTCGGTTTGGAGCAAATTCCCGTCGTCAATCTGCGTCGACATCCGGAATCTGACGTTTCGCTCACCGAGCAACTGGAGGCCATGGAGGCCCTGCGTCAGGAGGGCCTGATCGGGCGCATTGGATTGAGCAACGTCGAGTTGGAGCAGTATCGGACCGCTCAATCTCTGATCGAGATCGCGTGCGTCCAGAATCCCTACAACTTGGCTGATACTTCCGGGCAAGACGTTCTCGACGCTTGCCGGTCAGATGGAGTTCCCTTTGTCCCGTTCTTTCCGTTGGGCTCTGCGTTCAGTCCCGACAACCCAGTGCTCCGTGCAGCATCTGTGAAGGCTACGGCAGATCGACTCGGCGCAACGCCGGCTCAAGTTGCTCTCGCCTGGCTGCTCCACCGTGCCCCTATCGTACTGCTCATCCCGGGAACTTCGTCGCTAGTGCACTTGGTTGACAATCTCGCCGCCGCAGACCTGGTGCTCGACCAAGAAGCACTTGAAGTGCTCCCGTAAGAGGCAGAATTACGTTGGCCCACCGAACCGTTCGGGAACTCGCCCACACCACCACAGAGTCAGGCTGGCGCTCAGGCGATCCCGGAGAGACCCTTTTGCAGATCGTCGGTGTTCATGACCGGCGAGATTTGCACTTCAGCGTCGAGCTCCATGAAGAAAGGCTCGGCGAATGGCGGGATAGCCGAGGCGTCGGGCATGTCGAATATGAAGAAGGCCGTGCGCCTTCCATCGAAGGTCGTGAAGTAAGCCGCCTCCGGCTTCCACCGCTCGGCGGTCTGCTGCATGACCTTAGGCAGCGATCCATCTCGGATGCCTTTGTTGCCTGCTTCCACTGGGATCGAGATTCTCGCCATCACTCGCATGTTGCCTCCTTGTCAAGTACAGGGAACAAGACGACTATTGACTGCAACCGTTGACGATGTCAATCGGGAGGCGAAGTGCTGGGAGTGCCCCGTTCCGTCCTCGGCCTGAATCAACCGGAAGCACTGCTCGGAGTCAGGCAGAACGCATTGGCGTAGTGGTCCACGGGGTCAGGGCCGGGCGCGGTCGTATCGCCCGCTCCCAGCCCACCGCCCCGGGCGTTCGGGGGGCAGACGGGCGACGCTGAAGGGTGGCGGGATTGAAGCGCGGACCAGAAACACCAGGAGGACGGATGAAACAAACTCGAGGCAGCGGAGTGGCTGGGCGGGCTAGGCGTGGAGTCGCAGATAGGAGCAGGTATCGCAGGTGAACGCGACGACATCCATACGCACCATATTCATATTGCTGAGATCGTTGACCGAGCTGTTCTCAGCCCGCTTGGCCGCCACCGGCCCAACGGGGTCGTCGAGCGTGGCGGCCATAACACCGACGACATCGGATAGACCCGTCCACGCCGTTCCTCCGCACATCGGACAGGCAGCATTCGGAGTCTTCGCCAGAAATCGTGCCTGAGCATCTTTGGTGCGCCTCGGGTCCATCGTGGCTTCCCTACCCTTCAACATCGGGCGACTCATTCCGAGTGGTCCGACGCCAAGTCAAGTCGTGTCCTAATATTTCCGCCGACTTGCAACTGACAGTCTGGCGCGTGCTTGGAATAAATGCTGCGAATGCTGAAGGGGTTTCAGTTCTCAGATCGATCGACCGGCTCGGCGCTCAGACCACGGCCATTCCCGGCGAACTGCTACCAATGGCGTTGATAGCCCTCACCCGTATCGTGTAGCCGCCGAATCTCCGAAGGTGTGCGCTGACGGTGCATGTATACGGCCCATTGCCCGGAGCAGAGCAGGTCCCCTTGCCGTTGTAGCGAATAGAAACCCAGTACAAGGTGACTGGAGATCCCCCATCCGATACGGGAGGCGTCCAAGAAACGGTAATGGCGGTTCTCGTTTCGGTGGCAACGACATGCGTCGGGGCTCCCGGCCGCGTCACTCGACGCGCTGCACCGGCCGGACTGGGAATGAGAAGAGTCCCCACGAGGCAGGCGAACGTGACTATCGAAATCAGGAGTCTGTAGTGCTTCATGGTGGCCCCCTGAGTTGCGGAACGCACGCCTTCCCGCGTGACTAACACGACGCTGAAACGGGAATGGACGATGTCACAACGGTCCAGCGAAGGAGAGTCGGCCACGCATCATTCCCCCTGACCAAGCAAGGCAAGCAGGGCAACCCTGCCACCACCAGCACACTAGCCCTATCTGGAGGCGGCGTCGCCCACCCAACAGCGACGCCAATGGGCCCAGCTGGATCTGAGCGGGAGCACGGAGACTCACTCCCTGGACAGCTCTCCCCATCCCCGTCAACGACTCTTTCGCCGTCCGACCCTTGAGACGGCGGACCTGTCGCAGCCCGAGCCGCCAGAGGATCGGTACGGATCGGGCTCGGTGACGCGGCCCGATGAGAGCTCCGCGCCCCGGAGGGACAGATTGTTCAGCCGGCAGTGCGTCCGCGCCTGGCTAACGCGTCGATGGTCACCGCGGCCGAGCAGGACGAGGGCGGTCACCATGTACTGGTACGACGCCGCCAGACCGAGCAGGCCCATACCGTTGTAGATGGTGGCGATGACCAGACCCGCCGAGCAGGGCGTGGACCATCTTCCCTCGTCCGCCGAACAGGCTGGCCCCGCCGATGACCGCGGCAGCCACGGCGTAGAGCACAAGGTCCCCGCCGTCGATGTTGTTGGAGATCGATCCCAAGCGAGATGCGATAGACGATCCCGGCCGCGCCGGCAGTGCATGCCGGTGAGAGTGAAGGCCCAGAGACGGTTCCACCCCAGGCTGACCCCGCCCCGGCGGGCCGCCTCGGCATTGCCGCCGATGGCGTACAGGTAGCGACCGAACCGTGTTCGGCCGAGCATGAACGTGTAGACGACCAGGAATGCCGGCGATGATCGAGCACCACATAGGGCACGCCCTGGAGCGGGACCGAGGACGCCCCGGTTGGTGTTGCAGATCAGCACCAGGACGACCGCAGCGCCGCCGGCCACCAATGCCACTTTGAGAACGGAGATCGGCCAGACGGCGGCGCCACCAGTCCCTGGCTTCGGCGGCGCCGGTCGCGGAGGATGGTAAATGCCGCGAACAGGGCGACGGCGACCACTGCCACGATCCATCCGGCAGCCGGGCTCAGGTTGCCGTTGGTGATGTCGAGCAGCACGTTGTTCGTGATCCGGATGGTGCCTCCGGTGCCATCGGCGTTGACCAGGTAGAGCAGTAGGCCCTCGCAGGCCCAGCAGTCCGGCCAGGGTGACGACGAAGGAGGGCAGACGCAGGCGGATGACCAGCACGCCCCCAGACGGCGCCGATCGCCGAGGTGGCCAACAGGCCGACGATGATGGCCAGCCACCATGGCAGGTTGTGGGGCGGACCGGCCAGGATGGCGGTGATGACCGCCCCGATGCCGGCGATGTAGCCGACCGAGAGGTCGATCTCGCCGAGGATCAGCACCCAGACCTCGGCCATGCCCGAGAAGCACGAAGACGGTGCCCTGGACCAACAGGTTGGTGAGGTTGCCCGCCGACAGGAAGACGCGAGTCCTGGACCTGGAAGATGATGACGAGGAGGATCAGGCCGGCCACGACGGGCAGCACGCCGCTCTCTCCGTACCGGATGCGCTTGGCCCACGCCGTCACGTACTGGGCGAAGGTCGAGTCGGGCTGAGGTCTCCGGCATCGGGATGCCTCCGAGGGTGCCCGGGCCGAGCGAACGGTCGGCGGTCGGCTCTGGTCACCGGTGGTCTCGGCGGTCGTCGAGCCGGTCTCTGGAGTGGTCGACAACGGATCAGCCCCTCAGGTCGGTGCTATCGGCGGACGAGGGCGTCGCACCAGTCGGCTGGCTGCCGTTGCCCGTCGTGATCAATTCGACGGCGCATTGGGTGTCGTAGTCCGACGCGGACCGGCGCTCACCAGCTTGCCCAGGTAGAGCACGGCCAACCGTCGGCCACGGCGAAGACATCGGTGAGATTATGGGAGACGACGAGCACGGCGATACCCCGCTCACCCAAACGTCTGATGAGATCGAGGACCTGCGCTGTCTGGGACACGCCCAAGGCCGCGGTGGGCTCGTCCATGATCACCAACTTGGCCTCCCGCATCACGGCTCGGGCGACGGCCACCGACTGGCGCTGTCCTCCCGAAAGCGAGCCCACCGCCTGCCGCACGGACGAAACGGTGGTGACGGCCAGATCGGAGAGGGTCTGTTTGGCGATCCGCTCCATCTTCGTCTCGTTGAGTATCCGATGGATCAACAGCTCATGGCCCAGGAACATGTTCTGGACGATGTCCAGGTTGTCGCACAGCGCCAGGTCCTGGTACACGGTGGCGATTCCGAGAGCGTCGGCATCCCGGGGCGTCCGGATCGCCACCGGCTCACCGTTCCAGAACATCCTGCCCTCCGAGGGGGGCCAGATCCCGGAGATCGTCTTGATCATGGTCGATTTACCGGCCCCGTTGTCACCGACCAACGCGGTGATCTTGCCGGGAAGGATGTCGAGATCGACGCCGCTGAGAGCCTGGACGGGCCCGAAGTTCTTGGAGACGCCGCGCAGGCTCAACAGCGGATCGGCAGTGTCCGTGGCGATCGGCGCGCTGCTGTCCGCGGTCACGCTCATGGTGCCGGACTGGGTTGCCGATCAGCCCAGGTCACGTATGGTCAACTGATCCCGTAGTTCGTGCAGTCCGCGGCATATGCGCCGGTACAGATCTGCGAAGCCGGGACGAAGCCGTCCTTCACCACTGTCGACTGGACATTGGTAGGCGTGACCCATTCGGGAGTCAGGAGCACCGACTTCACTGCGACGTGCGAAGTGGTATCGGTGGTCGAGCCGTTGGCCAGTGCTGCAGGCACCGCCTTTCCGGCCCGCAGGTACAGAGCGAGCGCGGCAGTTGCTTGCGCCTCGAGGTAGATCGGCTTGTAGACCGTTCCGCACTGATAACCGGAGATCACATTCTGGATGCCGATGAGGGTGGCGTCCTGGCCGGTGACCGGGAACTTCTTCTGCGGAATGCTCAACGTCTTGAGATAGGTGATGATCGGCGCAGCATTCTCGTCATTCGGCACGACCGCGGCATTGATGCCCGGGTGCGCCGTCAAGGCCTGTTGGAACTCGGTCTCCGCCGTGGGCGGGTCCCAAGTGCCGGCGGGCGTTGCCGCTTTGACGTACCGACCTGAGGCGAACAACGGATTGAGCACGGAATTGTAGCCCTGAGCGAACAGCGTCGCGTTGTTGTCGGTGGGTGAACCGACCATGACGGCCAGCTGGGGCTTGGCCACGTTCCAGCTGGCTATGCAGGACACGATGCCGTTGCCGATGAGCTTGCCCACGTTGACGTTGTTGAAGCTCACGTAGTACTGCCGAGAGCCCCCGAGCACCAGCCGGTCGTAGTCGATCACCGGGACGCCGTGGGACTTGGCGTACGACTCGATGGACGTTCCCACCCCGGAATCGAGCGCGTCGACGACGAGAACGCTGGCCCCGGCGGAGATGGCGGACTGAGCGTCGGTCAGCTGTGTGGCATCGCTCCCCTGGGCGTTCTGGACGCTGAAGTTCGATGAGCTCAGTCCCGCAGTGGTAAATGCCTTGGTGAGATACGGGGCGTCGAATTCGGTGTAGCGGGCCGACGAAACCGTGTCCGGAAGGATAACGGCGACGTTGCCCCTACCGGCGGCGGCCAGGCCCTTCAACTTGGTCATGACCGAGAAATCGTTCGTGAAGGAGGTCGCCGAAACGGAGACCGACGTCGAGCCCGACGAGGTCGTGGTTGACGACGACGAGTTGCTGCTGCAGGCAGCCACGAGGATTCCGCTTGCGGCGACGATCGTGGCCAGGGCACGTTTCCGGGTGAGTTTCACGCTGCCTCCCCTTGCGGTCTGCCACGCCTCGGCGTGGTTCGGTCCTCAACCTTGGACCTTTTCCAAGGTTACAGCAATGTGAACATTTGGTGAAAGGAAAATTTCTCGAGAGGCGGCCGCGAGCACCTCTCGGTCGGGGTGCCAACTCGGTCCCAGCCTGTCGTGGACCCGTCAGGTTTTCCATGAATGCGTCGCATCGTTCTCGCGTTCACTACCGCGATGTCATGGCAGGTCATTGATGTCACGACCAGGCCGGTCCGGGCCGGTTATTTCCAGCCGAAGGTGCACCCAAACGGGCGGTGGACGATTCGTTTCCAGACCGGCGGATCATGCCCACCCGGTCCCGGCCGGGGGATAGCCCGATCGGCTTGCACCGCGCTGACCGACCTGGAGTCGGCACCGTCGGGTCCGCCCGAGTCGCGACCGGGCTATCCCTGCCAGTTCCCGTCAACCCCTGCCCTGGGTCAGCTTACGGAGGACAGCCGCGCGCTTTCAGCTCGGATTTCGCGCGTCAGCTGGCCCGATCGACCACCAGGGTGGGGCGGTCGGCCGCCTCCGAAACCAGCAGGTGGACGACCTGCTCCCGTACCGCAACGATCCGGCGGGAGGCCTCCTCGTGAAGGTCTCCGTCCATTTCGGGTGCCCTCTGGCGGAGCTCGCGTTCGGCCTGCTCCAACTCCCGTTCGAGATACCGGACGATACGTGAACGCCCACGTACGTAGGCCGAATCGATGGACGATTCGTCGTGGTCTCTGATCTCGTCAGCCCGCCGCATGGCGTCGGTCCTGATCGCTCGGGCAGTGGCGCTCGCCCACAGCCCGATCCCCACCGGCCACACCAGTTCGCTGACGGCGGCCCGGAGGGAGCGGGGCGCGGGTGAACGGAGGAGGCCGATGGCGACGAACGCCACCGTCCCGATCCGGGCCAACCGCAACAGGCGCGGGTCGAGGTCGGCGCCGCAGTGCTCGGTCACCAGCGTGTAGCCCTGAAGGGCGAGCATCCAGGGAAACCAGGACGCCCCGTCGGGCGAGTGCGGACTTCGCGCCGCGGGACCGCTGGTCCAGGTGTAGATGCCGGTGGCCAGGGCGGACAGCGCGACCGATGCCGGCCGGGGAGCCAGGCCGTCCCGGTTGGCCCGGGCCGCCGACCAGGCCGCCGCCCCGGCGGTGATCGTCATCGGTACGGCAGCCACACGGAAAGGGACCGCCTCGCGGGTGTCCGACAGCGGCGGGAGGAACCACAGAGTGCTCATCACGAACGCCGTCGGGACGGCGTCATAGAGCAGAGACAGCGTCTCGGAGGGTCTTCCCAGGCGCAGCTCCCGGCCGTTCAGGAGCAGATCCCGTCGCCCGTCGGGCCGCCGTGCCTCGTGGGCATCGGCCAAGGTGACCATCACCTTGCCGCGGAGATCGAGGAGGTCGAGCTGACTCCGGAGGTCGTCCGCCTGGCTATCCGTGAGGAGGACGGTCCCCACCCCCGGCGCCAGATCCATCAGGACCATGGATCTCAGATCAGGATGGAGGTTGTGGGTCGTCTGCCACGTCAGGAGGGTGTCCGCCAGGAATGCTGCCCGTGCTCGGGTCGCTTCGGCGAGGCTGGCCTTCCAGGAGGAGACCGAGCTGGAGCGGCGAGGGACCAGACCGCCGAGCTCGATCAGAGCAGTGGCGCGCTGCAGGTGGTCGGCGACGGGATCCGACTCGGTCATGACCGCATGCGACCCGGCCAGCTCGCTGGCCTGCACCCGGGCTTCGAGGTCGCGGCGGTGGGCTTCTTCTACCGCCGCGCGTCGACGGGCGGCGGAGACGGACAGGCCGATGCCGCCGAACACCCCCATGACCTGCCAGCCGATCTGCCACAGTCGGAGGTCATGACCCCTCCGCCGGCGCACCAGGGCCACGACCGCGGCGTTGACCGTGGGCACGACGAGCCCTCTGGCCCCCATCCGTGCACCGGCCTCGGCGGCGAGGGCCACACCGGGGATGACGCTGTCCGACGTGGTGTCCGGATCGTCGCCGGCGGCCGCACACCAGAGCGCGAGATCGGCGGCGTCCAGCGCCAGCCGAGACGCGAAGTGGAACGACCGGTCGCGTCGCCGAATCGCGATGCGGTGACCAAGTCGAGAGCGAGTGAGGCGAACGCCGCGCTGCGCCAACCAGCCGATTGCGCGGCTCCGCGCGTCGAGATGGCTGAATGAAGCCGGGAGCCGAGCCGCCACATGAGGTGCGTCGCCACGCGGGCTTCGACGAAGCTCTCGGGGGACAATCCCCGACCCGTCCGGCCGCCCCGCATCCTCCAACTATCGCAGAGCGAGCGCCGGCTCGTCTTCTCGCACCGCGAGCGCTTGCACGTTCTGGCGGGTGACGTCACGATAGAGCCGTGACCGGGGACCCTGGTAGGCGCATCGCCATCGTCGACGACGATCTGTGGGTTCGGACCGGCCGCGTCTCGGCTCTCGGGTCGGCCGGGCTGACGGTGGTGGCTGCCTGCGATCACGAGCAAGCTCTGTCGGGCGGTGTCGAATGGAGCGAAGTCGATGTCGCGCTCGTGGATGCCTGGGACAGCGAACAGCCGTGGGACCGGTTCCCAGGTGTCGGGGTCGTCGAGTCGATCCGCCGCCAGCGTTCATCCCACGAGACGCTGGTCATCGTGATCACCGGTCACGTCACCAACGCCCTGTTGCGACTTCGTATGGCTGAGGCTGGAGCCGACTTCCTGTACGGTCACGGGGAGCTGCGGAACATCGAGGACCTGGTGGACGCAATCAGCAACCCCGATGCTGCCAGACGACCGCGTATGCGGGACTCGCAGGAGCTGGCGGCGCTCGGGATCCCATCCTCCTCTCAGTTCAACGTTGCCCTCCATCACATAGAGAACCGAGGCTTCGAGGGAGCGTTCGCGCCGCGCACGTCCCAGAAGGCGCTTCCCTTCGGGCGGCGGTCCCTGATCACCCTGCGCCAGAAGATCAGCGACCTCGCCCGTCTTTCGGGCGCCGCTCCCGCTACGCACAACCGGAGTCCCGATTGGCGGCATCTGGTACGCCTGATCAACGCCGCCCGAGGCTACGGCGACAGCGAGCCGGACTGACGGACCACGTCGCTGAAGTGGATGGTGACGGGAGTGCCTTCAGCCGGACGACCGCGACCCCCACGCGGCTCGCGTATCGACTCGCGGTCCCTACCGTCTCTGCACGATCCCGCGCACATAGGCGGCCTGTCCGACATGCTGCAGATCGTCGGCAATGACGCTCACCAGCCGGACACTCACCGTCACCGGCGGATCCCAGCGTCGATCGACGACCCTCGCCAGATCCCCGTCCTCGAGGGAGCGCAAAAAGGCCGACGTCTTCTCGTGGACGTCCTCGAAGTAACCGAGCAGCGCCGGCGCGTCAGCGATGACAACGGCCACCAAGTCCGGATCGTGCCCATAGCCGGTGTCGGCCACATCGATCGGTAGCGCGAACCGCTCGGCCCAGCCCTTGGCCGTCCACACCTGCTCCTTGCCGTCCAATCCCGAGACGTGATCGTCCTGTATGCGGGTCAGGTGCCAGACCAGCCAGGCGATGGAGTTCGACTCGCTGTCCGGACGGAAGGCCAGTTCGTCGGGCGATAGGCCGTTGACCGCGGGATGCACGGCATCACGGATCCGTTCGAATGCATCCTCCAGCAGCTCGCCGTTCGTCATCGCATGTCTCCTCCAGCCGCTGCCTTCACGTTGATGAGTGCCCAGCCGACGACCGCCCAGCTGATGAGCGCCCAGCCGATGACCGCCCAGCCGATGAGCGTCCAGCCGATGAACCCCACCTCTGCACATCCGCCGCGTGGATCGGATCCCCCGCCGCGGTTCTGGGATCCTAATCGGGCGGTCCGAGCTCCAATCCTGACCCAAGCAGACAGCGAGACTCCCGCCGGGTGAGACCCCGGGGGGGCCCGGCCGGCCGCGGGCTCCGATCGTCACTCTGCCGGCTCGGCATACTGGATCGGAGATGACCTCCACCGACCGATGGGACCCCGCCCAGTACAACAAGTTCGCGGCCCAGCGGGAGCAGCCGTTTTGGGACCTGGCCCGCCTCCTCGAGCCGGCGGACTCACCGTCGCTGGTCGATCTCGGCTGCGGCGACGGGAGGCTGACCGCCGGGCTCAGCGCCATGGTCGGGGCGTCCTCGACGCGAGGTATCGACAGCTCCGAAGCGATGATCGCCGCGTCCGGCGCCCATGCCGGCGCCACCATCCGCTTCGAGACAGGTGACATCGGGATCTGGGACGAACCCGGATCGTGCCAGATCGTGTTCGCCAACGCGTCGCTGCAGTGGGTACCGGACCATCCTTCGGTCCTGGCCCGTTGGACGGGGTCGCTCCGCGCCGGCGGTCAACTGGCGGTACAGGTTCCGGCCAACGCCGACCACCCCGCACACGTGGTCGCCACCGAGCTGGCCGCCGAGTGGATGGACGAACCGCCACCCGATCCGGTCCAGCGCAATGTGCTTCCTCCGGAACGATACGCCCAGCTGCTCGACGATCTCGGTTTCGTGCGTCAGCACGTACGACTGCAGGTCTACCCCCACCACCTCGACTCGACGGCGCAGGTGGTCGAGTGGGTCAAGGGGACCACCCTGACCAGGTTCAAGGGCGGGCTCGGGGCGGAGCGATGGGAGCAGTTCATCGAGGCATACCGGGGCCGACTGCTCTCGGTCCTCGGGGACCGGGCACCCTTCTTCTATCCGTTCAAGCGCATGCTCATGTGGGGGCGGCTGGCCTGAGCCAGCCGCCGGCCGGCCGGGGTCACCCGGTCCCCCCGGAACCGGCCGGCGTGGGACCGGTCCGCCCCGACGTCTGGCGTGGCCATCGGCCGAGGCCCGGGCGCGGCTTGGCCCAGGTCCTGGTCACGGCCGGTTGCGTCGCGGCGCCGCACGTGGTTTGCTATTGGCACTCGCCACTGTAGAGTGCTAACGCACCACGGGCCCACGACCACGGAGGAACACCAGATGGCCAAGTTGATCACGTTCGACGAGGAGGCCCGCCGGGCCCTTGAGTCCGGTATGAACAAGCTCGCCGACGCCGTTCGGGTCACGCTGGGGCCCAAGGGCCGCAATGTCGTCCTGGACAAGAAGTGGGGCGCCCCCACCATCACCAACGACGGCGTCTCCATCGCCAAGGACATCGAGCTCGAGGACCCCTTCGAGAAGATCGGGGCCGAGCTGGTCAAAGAGGTGGCCAAGAAGACCGACGACGTGGCCGGTGACGGCACCACCACGGCCACCGTGCTGGCGTGGGCCATGGTGCACGAGGGTCTGCGCAACGTAGCCGCCGGGGCGAACCCGATGTCCCTCAAGAAGGGGATCGAGGCGGGCGCCGAGTCGGCCGTGAGCTCCCTCCGGGGCATCGCCAAGGACACCGATTCGAAGAGCCAGATCGCCCAGGTGGCCTCCATCTCGGCCGCCGACCCCGAGATCGGCGAGATGATCGCCGAGGCCATCGACAAGGTGGGCAAGGACGGGGTCATCACCGTCGAGGAGTCCCAGACCTTCGGCATGGACATGGACCTGGTCGAGGGCATGCGCTTCGACAAGGGCTACATCTCCCCCTATTTCGTGACCGACCCCGAGCGGATGGAGGCGGCCCTCGAGGACGCCCACATCCTCCTGGTCGGTTCGAAGATCACCGCCGTGCGCGACCTGCTCCCGCTGTTGGAGAAGGTCATGCAGTCGGGCAAGCCACTGGTCATCATCGCCGAGGACGTCGAGGGTGAGGCCCTGGCCACTCTGGTCGTGAACAAGATCCGGGGCACCTTCCGGAGCGTGGCGGTCAAGGCTCCTGGCTTCGGTGAGCGTCGCAAGGCCATGCTCCAGGACATCGCCATCCTCACCGGCGGCCAAGTGGTCACCGAGGAGGTGGGCCTCAAGCTCGAGAACGTGGGTCTCGATCTGTTGGGGACGGCGCGAAAGATCGTGGTCACCAAGGACGAGACCACCGTCGTCGAGGGCGGCGGGTCGGAGGACGAGATCAAGGGCCGGATCAACCAGATCAAGGCCGAGATCGAGAACACCGACTCGGACTACGACCGCGAGAAGCTGCAGGAGCGCCTGGCCAAGCTGTCCGGCGGCGTGGCTGTGATCAAGGTCGGCGCGGCCACCGAGGTCGAGCTCAAGGAGAAGAAGCACCGCATCGAGGACGCCGTGTCCACCACCAAGGCGGCCATCGAAGAGGGCGTGGTGCCCGGTGGCGGGGTGGCCTTGCTCCGGGCCCAGACTGCGGTGCTCGAGACGGCCGAGAAGCTGGAGGGCGACGAAGCCACCGGTGCCCGCATCGTGGCCCGGGCCGTCGAGGAGCCACTCAAGCAGATTGCGGTCAACGCCGGCCTCGAAGGTGGGGTCATCGTGGACCGGGTGCGCAATCTCAAGAAGCCCACCGAGGGCCTCAACGCCGCCACCGGCGAGTACGAGGACCTGGTCAAGTCGGGTGTCATCGACGCCGTCAAGGTCACCCGGTCGGCGTTGCAGAACGCAGCCTCGATCGCCGCCCTGTTCCTGACCACCGAGGCGGTCATCGTCGACAAGCCTGAGGAGTCCGCGCCGGCGATGCCCGGCGGAGGGATGGACGACTTCTAAGCCAGTCGAGCTGGGCGGACCAGCGTGGCCGAGGGGACCGCAACGACCGTCTGCACAAACGATCACTCGAAGGAGGGCGCCCCGTAGGCGCCCTCCTTCCGCGTTCGGGACCCGGCGGTGCCCGATGGGGGCCCTTCGACCCCAAGCGGGTGCGACGGAGCTGACTGCCCGGCCCAGGATGATGTCCTGGTCCCGGATATCTAGACTGTGACCCGTGACCGGACCTCTCGCCCCGTCGGTCGGTCTGGGCGTGCTCCACCTCTTCGGCCAGGTCGGGCCGTCGAATTCTCCGTCGGGCGCCGGCAACTTCGACCCAAACCGGGTCCTGCAGGCGGTGAAGGCGGCCGAGGCGGACGATGTGCAGGTCGTGCCCGTCGCCATGCTCGGGCACAAAGCCGACATCGGCTTCATGGCCGTCGCCGCCGATCTCTGGCGGCTGCGCCGCTTCCAGTCGGATCTGCAACGGGCCGGATTGGTCATCACCTTCTCGTACGTGTCCCTCACCGAGATTTCGGAGTACGCCGGGGGATTGCCTGACGAGATGAAAGAGAAGCGGCTCTACCCGATCCTGCCTCCTGAGGGGATGTCGGCCTTCTGCTTCTATCCGATGTCCAAGCGGCGGGGTGACGCCGAGAGCTCGAATTGGTTCTCGCTGCCGTTCGAGGAACGAAAGGCTCTCATGCAGGGTCACGGTGCCGTCGGACGTTCCTTCGCCGGCAGGATCGTGCAGCTCATCACCGGGTCGGCCGGTATCGACGACTGGGAGTGGGGCGTGACCCTCTTCGGCCAGCGTCCCGACGACCTGAAGGACTGCGTCTACACCATGCGGTTCGACGAGGGCTCGGCTCGGTTCGCCGAGTTCGGTCCGTTCTTGGCCGGGATGGTGGCGCCGGTGGAAGCGGTGCTGGCCCGGATGGCGCCCGATGAGTGACAGCGACGTGAGCAGTTCGGCGTCGACGAGTGTCCGGGCCGAGCGGGCGGCGATCGGCATGAGCGGGGGGGCGCCGGTCGGCGTGAACGGGGAGCGGGCGCCGGTCGGCGTGAATGGGGAGCGGGCGCTGGAGGACGGAAGACGAGCACCCGGCGGCCCGAGAACTTCGACCGATGCCCACGTCGACAAACTGCGGTCCGTCCTTCGCCAGGTAGGTCGGGCCGTGGTGGCCTTCAGCGGGGGGGCCGACTCGTCCTTTCTGGCCTATGTCGCCACCGAGACTCTCGGCGCGGGCCGGGTCCTCTGCGCGACCGCGGTGTCCCCTTCACTTGCTCCCGAGGAGCTCGCCGACTGCCGGGCCCTGGTCCACGAATGGGGTCTACGGGGACTCGAGGTCCCGACGGACGAGCTGGCGGATGCGGCCTACTCGGCCAACGACGGCCTGCGCTGCTACCACTGCAAGACCGCGTTGATGGGGGCGCTCGCCCCCATCGCCTCCGAGGAGGGAGGCGGACGGGATGCGACCATCCTTCTCGGGGTCAACCTCGACGACCTCGGCGATCTCCGGCCCGGCCAGCGGGCTGCCATCGAGCGGGGGGCCCTCTTTCCACTGGTCGAGGCCGGGTTCACCAAGGCCATGGTGCGGAATTCGTCCCGGCTCCTCGGCCTGCGGACCTGGGACAAACCCGCCGCCGCCTGCCTGGCCTCCCGGGTCCCCTACGGCACCCCCGTCACCCTCGGGACGCTGCGCTCGGTGACCGAGGCCGAGTCCGGCCTGCGTTCGCTCGGATTCCGGCAACTTCGGGTGCGCCACTACGGAGACACAGCGCGCATCGAGGTTCCCGGGGAGGACCTGTCTGCCGTCGTCTCACGCCGTCACGAGGTCACCGCCGCCGTGCACGCCGCCGGCTACCGCTACGTCACCCTGGACCTGGATGGGTTCCGCTCCGGGAACCTCAACGAAGCATTGGCTCCGAGCGCACCGGCATCGGTGCAAGGGGCACCGGCGCGACAGGCATCGGTGCAAGGGGCACCGGCGCGGCAGGCATCGGTGCAAAGGGCACCCACGGGACAGGCATCGGCGGGGGACGGATCCGGATGATCGGAGTCCGGGTCAAGCTGACCTTTCCCGAAGAGCTGGTGCGGGAGCCGATCATCGCCCGCATGGTCCAAGAGCTCGGTGTCGTTCCCAACATCCGACGCGCCGACGTCGGGGAACGCAGCGGGTGGATCGTCTGCGAGCTCGACGGGGATGGAAGCACCGTCGACCGGGCGGTGGCGTGGCTCCGGGACGTCGGGGTCCAGGTCGACCTGCTCGGTGACGTCGTCGAGAGCTGAGGTGCCATCCGAGCCGTCGACGGGCGAATCGGTCGACATCTCGGTTCCGACTCGGTCCGGTCCCGGGGGCTCCCTGCCGTCGCAATTGGCCGCCAATCGCCGGAGCTGGGACGAGCGGGTCCCAATTCATGCTGCGTCCCGCTTCTATGACGTCGAACGGTGGATGGCGGAGCGACCGGGTCCGCGGCAGCGTGAGGTCGAAGCACTGGGCGACGTGGCCGGCCTCGACCTGGTGCACCTACAGTGCCATTTCGGGCTCGACACGCTGGCCTGGGCAGACGCCGGTGCACGGGTTACCGGCGTCGACTTCTCTCCCGCCGCCATCGAGGTGGCAGAGGAGCTGGCGAAGCGGGCTGGGCTGGCTGACCGTTCCGCTTTCGTCTGCGTCGACGTGTACGACGCGGCGCAGGCCCTGGCCCCGCGTACCTTCGACGTGGTCTACGTGAGCCTCGGCGCCCTGTGCTGGCTCCCGAGCGTGGGACGCTGGGCCGACCAGGTGGCCGCCCTGGCCCGGACCGGTGGCCGCCTCTATCTCCATGACGGCCACCCCCTGGCCTGGTCGCTGGCCTACGACTCGCTCGCCCTCGAGCACAGCTACTTCGAGGAGCCCGAGCCGTACGTCGACGACTCGGATTCGACCTATACCGACAACGATGTCGCCCTCTCGAACTCCCGCACCTTTGAGTGGAACCACGGAGTGGCCGAAGTGGTCAATGCCCTCGTCGACCACGGGATGCGGATCGACCGGCTGATCGAGCACGACTGGACCGTTCACCAGCGGTTCCCCTGGTTGGTGGAGACGGCACCCGACCAATGGAGCGCACCCGCCGGTCAGCCCCGGTTGCCGCTCAGCTTCACCGTGGTGGCGACCAAGGAGGGGTGATCGCATGCGGCGCAGTCGGGGTCAGGGGCCCGTCGGGGTCACGGGCCCGTCGGGGTCACGGGCCCGTCGGGGTCACGGGCCCGTCGGGGTCACGGGCCCGTCGAAGTCAGGGCCCGTGGGGTCAGGGGCCCGTCGGGGTCAGGGGCCCGTCGGGGTCAAGACTCGTCGGGTGTCCGAATGGTCCACCCGGCACCAGACACCTTGCCGCGGCTCGTAGAACAGGCACCCCTCGGGACAGGCAAAGGGGAGCTGCTCGTTCGCCCCCATCCGGCAGCGTTCCAGCTTCTCCTCGCTGGCGGTGGTCTGCATGATGTAGTGGCGACAGTCCTCGAAGACGGCCATGTCCTCCATCTTGCCTGATGGATGCGGCTCGGCGGTGTCAGCGGGTAGCGTCGTCCAGGTGGAACCCGTTCCCTCCGCCAAGCAGCTCTTGAGGTGGAGCGAGGCGCTGGCGGGCATCGCCCGCACCGGCCTGGGGTTCACTCAGTCGCTCTACGAGCGGGAGCGCTTTGAAGAGGTGCTCCGGGTCGCCGCAGACATCCGGGTGGCCGTCGAAGAGGGGTCCGAAGGCGTCGAGGACGCCGAGGGCCTGGTCGAAGAGTGGATGAGCTCGATCGGCAAGGGCGTCCCTGGATACGTGACCCCGAAGGTGGCGGTCGGGGCGGCCGTGGGCAACGACCAGGACGAGATCCTGCTGGTTCAGCGGGCTGACTCCGGCGTGTGGCTCTACCCCACCGGCTGGGCCGATGTCGGCTACTCGGCCGCCGAGGTGGTGGTCAAAGAGGTGGAGGAGGAGACGGGCATCACGGTGGAGGTGGTCCGGCTCATCGCCGTGCTCGACGGGCTCCGTATCGGGCTCAGTCGGATACCTCTGTACTCCCTGGTGTTCCAGTGCCGTCCGCTGGGCGGTGAGCTCAAAGCCCATCCCCTCGAATGTTCGGACGTCGGCTGGTTCGCCCTCGAGAACCTCCCCTATCCCCTGGCGGGCGCCGAGCGCTGGGGAAAGCACGTCTTCGCCGCACTGCGCGGGGAACCGATCGAGGTGCTCTACGACTCGGTTCGATCACCAGTCTGGCGAGGGGATCCCGAGCGCGCCTGACCTGATTGCGTGCTCGGACGAGCCGACGGGCGACGGCGCAGGGGAACTGGACCCTGGTGTGGCGCCTGGGCCCTGGGCGCCTGGGCCCTGGGCGACCGGTCCCGCCCGGGTAGAACGGGCAGCGAGGTCAGATGACCGCTGCTGACTACACTCGCAAGCTGTGCATTGCCCCCGCCGGTGGTCGGTGAAGTGATGACGAGACCGGGTGGGCCACCCACGGCGTCGGTGACCATCGACGAGGCCCTCGAGGTGGACACTGAGCTGGTCGAGGCATTCGCCCGGCTCATCCCCCAGCTCTCATCGTCCTCCCCGGCACCCGGCTTCGACGAACTGGGTGAGATCGTGGCGTCGACGGCGTCCGAACTGCTCGTGGCTCGCGATGTCGATGGATCGATCGTGGGGTCCCTCACCCTCGCCATCTTCCCGGTGCCGACCGGGTTACGGGCTTGGATCGAGGACGTCGTCGTGGATGGGACGGCGCGCGGTGCGGGCATTGGCGAAGCCCTGGTGGTCGAAGCAGTAAAGCGAGCGCAGGACCGAGGAGCCAGGTCGGTCGATCTCACCTCACGCCCCAGCCGAGAGTCGGCCAATCGCTTGTACCAGCGCCTGGGATTCGAGGCCCGGACGACCAACGTCTACCGGCTGGCCGTTGGCAGCTGACCTCATTCTTCCCACTGGCCGGAGATGAAGTGGCACGGTCAGCACGATCCGCCTCGCCGTGGTTGAGCAAACCGCCGCCCGAGCTCATCCCCGGCGCCGGGATCACGTTGCGACGCTGGTCGGCCGGGGACCTCGACGAGCTGGTTGCGGCGGTCAACGACACCCTCGACGAGCTCCGCCCGTGGATGCCATGGGCAGCACAGCCCGCAACCGCGGCTGGGATGGTGGACGTCCTCGGCGCGGCTGCTACAGCCTGGGAGGAGATGAGGGAGTTCTCGTTCGTCGTCCATGACGCGGACGACCTGCAGACGCTTGTCGGCTGTTGCGGGCTGCACGCCCGCATCGGCGCCGGTGCCCTGGAGATCGGTTACTGGGTGCGCTCCGGCCACGCCGGCCAGGGCATCGCCACCGAGGCGGCCCGATTGCTGACCCGTTCGGCCCTTGCTCTTGGCGGGGTGGAGCGTGTCGAGATCCACTGCGACGAGGCCAATACGCGGAGTGCAGCCATTCCTTCCAGGCTCGGGTTCCGCCTGGACCGCATCGATCGCAGGCCACCCGAGACCCCCGGGGAGACCGACAGGCACATGATCTGGGCCCTCGGCACGACAGACTTCGAGGACGATACCGAAACGAAGGGGTGACCACTCCTTTCGTCATCTTTTGGCGAGGAGCGGCGGGACGCAGGAGCCCAACTGGGAAGCAGTCGGGCCGGTCGCGAGGTTTGACGCTCCTCCGGTCGGGCATGCTGATGCGCCATGGCCGGCCCCGCAAGACCAGGCACCCGGCTGGCCATGTGGAGTCTGGCGGCGGCGGGTATCGCCGCCGGCCTGGTGGCCCTCATCGTCGACCCGAGCGCGGCCCGGTCGGCCGCCGCGCAAGTCTGGTCGCCCTTCGTCCTGGTAGCGGGGCTGCTGTTGGTGGGCCTGGTGGCCGACGACGACGGCCTGTTCGCCTCGGCCGGCTATCGGTTGGCGGCCATGGCCCCGAACGGGGCCGTCCTGTTCGGGGGGGCGGCGTTGATCATCGCCGTGGTCACCGCCTTCCTCAACCTTGACACATCCGTCGTCTTCCTCACGCCGGTGCTCGTGCACGCGGCGAGGAGCCGGGGCCGGCAGACGGCGCCGATGCTGGTGGCGTGCTTGCTCCTCTCCAACGCCGGAAGCCTCCTGCTGCCAGGTTCGAACCTCACCAATCTCATCGTCCTCGGCCACCTCCACTTATCGGGCGCGCAATTCCTCCGTCGAATGGCACTGCCCTGGATCGGGTCCGTACTCCTGACCGGCACGGTGATTGCGCTTGCCGAACAATTGAGGGCACGGCGCAACCCGGAGGCTGGCCCGCCATCGGCGCCTTCCCTCGGGATGACCCCCGAGCGCGTGAACGGCCGGCTCGGTCTGGCCGCGGTTGTGACGGTCACGGTCCTCGTCGTGGTCCTGCGCTCCCCGGGGCTCCCGGTGCTGGTCGTCGGGATGGTGGCCACAGGTATCCGGCTGGTCGAACGCCGCCATCAGCTGGCCCACGTGGTCGACACCCTCGGGATCCCAGTACTGGTTGGGCTGTTCGGCATCGCCACCGCTCTCGGTACCCTCGGAAGGGCTTGGTCCGGTCCGGCCGCACTGCTCTCCCGCCTCGACGCGGTCGGCTCGGCGGTCGCCGCCGCCGGTGCCTCGGTACTGGTCAACAACCTCCCGGCGGCGTCCCTCCTGGCGGCCAGGGTCCCACCCCATCCGTTCGCTCTGCTGGTCGGCCTCGACATCGGGCCCAATCTGTTCGTCACCGGGTCACTGGCCTGGATCCTGTGGTGGCGCACGGCCCGCGCCGCGGGAGCGAGGCCCCCCGTGGGCCAGGCCGTGGTGCTCGGCCTGGTGACGGTCCCCCTCTCGATGGCCCTGGCTCTGGCCATGCTGGCCGTCACCGGTCCGCTGTGATCTCAGCCGACTTTCACGACGTCGACGATGAACACCAGCGTGTCGTTGGGGGCGATGCCTTGACCCGGAGACTGCGGTCCGTAACCGAGGCTGGGAGGGATGACCAGCTCGCGGCGGCCGCCCACGCGCATGCCGGCGACTCCCTCGATCCAGCCATCGATCACTTGGCCCTTCGCCAGCACGAACGAGAATGGGCCGCTGGTCCAGGACGACTGGATCTCCTGTCTGGTCGAGTAGGTGGCCAGCACGTACTGGGCGGTGACCTTGTCACCCACTTTCACCACCGGGCCGGTTCCCACGATGAGGTCTGAGCTCTCCAACTGGGTGGGTGGTGCCCCGGGAGGCACGGTGATCGTCGGCGCAGTGCCGGAGGTCCCGGCAGGCGACGGGTTCTGGACCGGGGCGGTGGCTACCGTGGTCGGTGCCGCGGTGGATCGCGTGGTGCTGGAGGTCGGCGGGTTCGATGACGAACTGCTGCATCCGGCCAGAGCCACAACGGCTACACCGAAGGCACCGAGACGCCAATAACGTGCGCGAGGCATGAGCAGAGTCCTTTCGGGTATCGGGAACCGGATGTCACTGCCCCGCTCCCGCTAGGCAGAGGGTAGCCCGCGCTGGTGGATGGTCGTCGTCGTGAGCCCAAGCCGTCCGGGGCCCAGCGACACCGCCCACTCCCCCCTGACCGGTCCATCCCCGATGCCACCCGATGGTGATACACCCGCCTGAAACGATCAGTCCATGACGATCCGGGCACTCCAGCGGGTGGCGGACGACCTCCGGTCCGTGCTCTCGAACCTCGAACCGGAGCGCCTGAGCGGCCCGGACGCCGCCCACCTGCTCGAGGTCTTCGCCGAGATCGAGAAGCTGGCGGTTGGCGGCAAGCTCCTTTCGGCCCGACGGGTGGAGTCGTCCAAGATCTGGAGGCGTCAGGGACACCGATCGGCAGCGGCCCACATCGCCGAGGCCACAGGTAGCGCCATGGGCCCGGCGATCACCGCCCTCGAGGCCGCCCGGCAGCTACGTTCGCTTCCGTCGACCGACGAGGCCCTACGCGACGGGCGGCTGTCGGAAACTCAGGTGAAGGAGATCACCAGCGCCGCCATTCACCAGCCGGCGGCGGAGCAGGAGCTCGTCGACGCGGCACAGAAGCAGCCTCTCAATGTTCTGAAGTTGCGCTGCCGACGGGTCAAGGCGGCCGGTCGCGACCACCACGACGTCTACCAAGCCATCCGGCGCGGGCGCTACCTCCGGCACTGGACCGACGCAGAAGGCGCGGTTCGTTTCGATGCCAGGCTCACCCCGGATGACGGCGCCCGGGTGGTGGCCGCGGTCAAGGCCCATGCCGACCTACTGGCTGGTGAGGCCCGCAAGGCCGGGATCACTGAGTCAGGGAACGCCCTGGCTGCCGACGCTCTGGTCAGGCTGGCCGAGAACGGCTCAAACGGCAGCGAGCCCGGTCGCCGGGTTGGACGGGCCAGGGACAGCGGGCCGGGACCTGCCACCATGATCCACGTCCGGGTCGACCACCAGGCCCTCAGGCGAGGCCACGTCGAACCCCGAGAGGTCTGTGAGATCCCCGGAATCGGGCCGATCCCGGTCGAGGTGGCGCGTGAGCTCGCCGCTGACTCGATCCTGAGCGTGCTGGTGACCGACGGCATCGACGTCACCACCGTCGCCCATGCTGGACGAACCATCCCGGCATCGCTGCGGCGAGCTCTCGTCGAGCGCGACCCGGTCTGCGTCGTCCCCGGATGCGAGGTTCGGGACCACCTGGAGATCGACCACGTCCACCCGGTGGGGATCGGCGGCCAGACGAGCATGGCCAACCTGGCGAGGTTGTGCCATTGGCACCACTACCTCAAGACCCATCAGCAGCACCGCCTCGAGCGGGCGGGGCGGGGCTGGCAATGGATGACGCCCACCGAGCCCACGCCACGCACAGCCCGGCCAGCCAGAGCTCGAGCGCGGCCCGGCTAGCACCTCCGGTCCACGAAATCCTCCCCGGGCGTGCCGCGAACGGTCCTCGAGCGCGCCGAGCAGGACCTGGATCAGGCGGGGTCGTCGTCTGCTGGTTCTGGCCTCCCGACCGAGTCCGGTGTGTGCCGAAACGAACGCCATCGTTTGCGGGACTCCCCTACAGGACCTGCCTGCCGCTCCTCGTCCGGTCTCGGCCGTGGTGTCGTCATCGACTCTCGTCGCTCTGCTCGCCACGTGGCCTCGGCACGGAAGGCGACCTCGCGGAGCGTCAGCCCCGTACGCCGAGCCGCCGCTGCGACATCATCGTGTTCTGCCTTGATCCTCGCCGCCGATACCTTGATGCGAATCAGCTGGCCGTCCACCCAGACGGAATCGAGGGTCCGTGCGGCCGGCCACCGCTCGAGGGCGGTGATCCTGACGCCGAATGATCCCGTCGTCTGCCGCAGGACATCCCGGATGAGAGGCACCGAAGCCTGGTCGGCCAGTACGTGCACGACTGAGCCTGGTCGCCCCTTCTTCATGATCACCGGGGAGAGCCAGGCATCATGGGCCCCGGCTTCGAGCAGGGCACTGATGGCATGGGCCAGTTGCTCGCCCGTGGCGTCGTCCACATTGGCCTCGAGAAGCGACACGGGCTGTCCGGCATCGGCGTCGCCATCGGTTGTGGCCCCGGTGGCCGTGGCCGATGAAGGGCTGGTGCCTCCGCTCCGCTCGACCCGCACTCCGGTGACCACCTGGGTGCAATTGGGCAGCTCATCGAGCTCGTGCGTCCCGGCTCCGAAACCTTGACCGGTTACGCGCATGGGTGGCATCGGGCCGTAGCCGGACGAGAGTGCCGCCAAGATCGCCGCGCCGGTCGGCGTGGTGAGCTCCACCGGGAGATTGCGACCCCAGGTCGGCACTCCCTCGAGCAGCGCCACCACGGCCGGTGCCGGATTGGGCAGCATGCCGTGACCCGAGCGGACCATCCCGAGCCCGGTGGCCACCGGGCTGGCCCGCACCTCGTCGATCTCGAGCACCTCGAGGGCAGCAGCGGTGCCGACGACATCGACGATGGTGTCGTGGCCACCGACCTCGTGGAAGTGGACCTGGTCCACTCGGCGGCGATGGAGCCTGGCCTCGACGTCCGCCAGGGCGCCAAAGATGGCGAGTGACCGCTGCGACACCCGTTCGGGGAGCCGGGCCTCCTCGATCAGCCCGACGATGTGGGCGTGGGTGCGGACCACCACGGTGTCCTGCACGGTGACGATGACTCGGGAGGCGGCAATGCCTCCCCGCAGGACGGGCTGGACCTCGAGTGCCCACCCGGCCACGGGTAACCGCCCGAGCAGGTCGAGAACTTCGTCGAGGTCGGCACCGGCATCGAGCAGGCTGCCCAGCGCCATGTCTCCGGCGATCCCGGCGAAGCAATGGAACCACGCCACGGTCAGGCCCCGGTGGCCGCTCATGCCATCGGTCATGGCAGCATTCGAGATACGGCACACGCCGCCCCGAACCCGTTGTCGATCCCGACCACGGTGATCCCTGCCGCACAGGACGCGTGCATGGCCAGCAGCGCGGTCACGCCCTCCAGCGCGGCGCCGTAACCGGAGCTCACCGGAACGGCCACCACCGGCGCCGGGGTGATCCCACCGACCAGGCTGGCCAGTGCTCCCTCCATTCCGGCGACCACCACCACCGCGTCGGCTTCGGCCAGCTCATCGGCCGAAGCCAGCAGCCGGTGAACGCCGGCCACTCCGCAATCGGGCAACAACGTGGGCACGAGCCCCAGCGCCGAGAGGGTGGCCACGCACTCCCGGGCCACGGGCAGATCGGAGGTGCCTGCCGTCAGCACCAATGTCCGCGCCGCCCGCCGAGGCGCCCCTCGCCAGACCACCGCAGACAGGTCGCCGCGGGCCCGGTCTGCTCCGGTTGCCCGACCGGTCGAGGTGCGGCCGGCCCCGGGGTGCTCGGCCATGACCAGGGCCACCTGCTCGGCATCGGCGCGAGTGAGGATCACCGGGCCCAGTGCCCCGCCGGTGCCGTCGTCGCCGAGTCCACCCTGTAGCAGTTCGCCGACGATCGACGAACACTGCTCGGGCGTCTTGCCCTGCCCGTACACCGCTTCGGGGAGGCGCTGGCGCAGCTGGCGGTGATGATCGACCTTGGCAAACCCCAGGTCGGCAAAGGGAAGGCGCCTCAGTCGGTGAACCGCCTCGTCGGCGGAGCACTTGCCCGATTGCACATCGGCCAGCAGGCGTTGCAGCGCGGCCTCATCCATAACGTTCACTATCCTGCCTGGGTATGGCCACTGACGCATCTCCGGACACCTCCACGGCCACCGCGCTGCGGATCGGGTTCCTCGGTCCGGAAGGAACCTTCACCGAGGAGGCGCTCTTCAGCGAGCCCGACTACGCCCTGGCCGACATCACGCCGCTGGGCTCGCTGCCGGAGGTCCTGGAAGCGGTGCAGGACGGCCGGTTGGACCTCGGCTTCGTCCCATTGGAGAACGCCATCGAAGGCACGGTTCGGGACATCATCGACAGTCTGGTCTTCGAGTTCGACCTGCGCATTCAGCGGGAAGTGGTGCTGGACATCCATCTCCATCTGATGGCGCTCACCGGCACCGCCCTCGGTGAGGTCGAGCGGGTGGCGTCCATACCCATGGCGACCGCCCAATGCCGCCGCTTCCTGACGGAGCGGCTCCCGGGCGCCGAGATGCTCGCCACGAACTCGACGGCGGAGGCAGCCCGGCTGGTGGGCGAGCATGATCCGGCCATGTCGGAGCGACCCACCGCAGCCATCGCCCCCCGGCTGGCGGCCACCCTCTACGGCCTCGACATCCTGGTCGAGGACGTCGAGGACCACCCCGAGAACCAGACCCGGTTCGTCTCGGTGGCCCGATCCGGCATCCCCGCCCCCACCGGCCACGATCGGACCAGCATCGCCTGCTTCCAGCGCAGCGACCATCCCGGCAGTCTCTACGGCATCCTCGGTCAGTTCGCGGCGCGCAACATCAACCTCAGCAAGCTCGAGTCACGCCCTACCAAGAAGGCACTCGGCGAGTACTGCTTCATCATCGACTTCGACGGCCACATCGCCGATGCGGTCGTGGGCGATTGTTTACGTGATCTCCACGCCGAGCTGGCCGGCGTCAAGTTCCTCGGGTCGTACCCTGCCGCCGGACCGAAGGGCCCCGCCATCCGGCGTGACGCGGAAGCGTCAGGACGGGAGGCGCTCGAGTGGGTCGAGCGGCTGCATACCGAGATTGCAACGGACGAGACGACGAACCGCTGACCGGTAGTCAATCCGGCTTCGGGGGCGGCGACTACCCTGGCTGTCGCTCGGAGGGATGGCAGAGCGGACAAATGCGCGGCTCTTGAAAAGCCGTGAGGTGCAAGCCTCCGTGGGTTCGAATCCCACTCCCTCCGCGGTGTGATGTCGCGAGACATAAGCGACTATGTCGCGAGACATCGTACACATCGAGGTCAGGGCATCGGCTGGTGGTCCAGCGCCGGGTCGAGGTGAGGTGGCGCAGAGGTGACCCGTCGGCCCCCATGGTCCGGGCCGCCGGGCGCCGCCATGGGCCGCCGGGTCCGGTGGATTCGTGGCGGTCGCTGCGCAACCAGATCCGCGCCGACATTCTTGAACACGGCTACGACCCGATAAGGAATACCTTCGTCCAGGCGTACGGCGGGACCGAGGTTGACGCCTCGCTTCTCATCATCCCGCTGGTTGGCTTCCGGCCCGTGGATGACCCGCGAGTGCAGGGGACGATCATGGCGATCGAGACCGACCTTCTCGACGACCAGGGGCTCGTCCGCCGTTATCGCACCGATGCCTCAGGCGCATCGGTGGACGGCCTGGCGGGGGGAGAGGGGGCCTTCCTGGCCTGCTCTTTCTGGCTGGCTGACACCTACGTCTTGGCCGGACGGCTCGCCGAAGCCACCCTGCTCTTCGAACGCCTGCTGGAGCTGGGCAGCGATCTCGGCCTCTTCGCCGAGGAGTATGACTCCGACGACGACATGCAGGTGGGCAACTTCCCACACGCCTTCACTCATGTCTCAGTCGTCCACACCGCCCTGTTGATCTCAGAGGGAGTCGCCCCCGCGTTGTCGATGGGCCGGTGGTTGGGACCCGCTGGCCGCATCGAGTCGGTGAGCGCACCAACGTGCCGCTACGGCAACTGTCGCGTCCCAAGCGGAGAAATGTCACACCACTGACAAGACAGCTCTATACCGTCTGGACGGCTGAATTAGGTCGCCGCGAGAGAGCCCGTCATGACGACAGCGGAGCAAAGCCCTGGGCATCAGACCATTCGCCACTGGATAACGCCGTATTTGGGCCCCTCAGGCCGGACCCAGGAGGCCAACCCGCTCCCTCCGCCGGTGTTGGGCCCCTCGAGCTGGCCACCGAACGTCGTATCCAAATGCACCGGGCTGAACCAGGCTCGGGGTCGGAAGTTGGTCAGGCGTCCCTCGTCACCATCCGCCAAGCGCCGATGACCGTCCAGCCGACCAACCAGGCGATGATGACGCAGACGGCCGCCGTTCTCGGTTCGGGTACCAACAGCGATGTCCCCCGATCTCCACCCGGCCCACCGCCACCCCCGAACACGAAACTGAGCCCGGCCGGCTCCAGATGGGCGACGGCCAGGCCAACGACGGAGCGCTGCAGGTTGATCAGATGCGGGATATTGGCGCGTGAGAGGATCGGGGTCAGGACAACTTCGAGAACGATCATCAGGATCACTGACACGGTTCGCTGCCCGAGCAGCGATCCGAGCCCCAGACCGACGATGAACCCGATGACCGCCTCCAGCTCGATCCACAACCCCGTCCTGACCATCAGCGAGATGGGTGGGGAGAGGAAGATCCGGCTGTAGTCCGAGTAGTCCTGTTCGGCAATTTGGACGGCCTGGGTGCGCGACATCGATGGTGTGGGTTGGGTGGGGATCCCCACTCCCTGAGGACCTTTGACGATGGCACCGCCGGGACCACCGCCGGGACCGCCGCCGGGACCGCCGCCGGGCCCGCCGTTGGCCGCGCCGCAGGAATGGCATACGTGGGGCCGCGGTAGTTGAAGTCGCAGACGACCTCGTTGGCATGGTCCGCGGCCCAGTTCTCGAGTCCCGTGCGCGACAGTCCGGCGGGCACGTTCACACCGCTGTAGTTGATCTGTGTCGGGGCGGCGAAGACGCATACGGCACAGACGACGGTGAACCCGATCGCCACCAACGGCACGATGATCGCCAATCCGGCAGGGATCCGGGCCAGGTAGAGCGCCAATCGGGAACGTCCGGTCACCACCAGGTGGCGGAACATCCCCTCGGTGAGGTCCACCGAACCCGCCGTGCAGCCCAACGTGGCAGCAACGATGAAGCCGAAGACGTAGAGCACCCCGGCGACCAGCGCGTTGAAGATATCGTACCCGCCGGCCGGCCCATAGGAGTTGGGTGCGACGGCGTGCAGCACGAGCCGGATGGCGAGGAACACCGTGGGGATCCCGACGGTCACCACGATGAGCGTGATCATGAGCCCTCGACGCTTGCGAAGCTCCATGAACCTGGTCGCGATCATGGAGCCGGTGGGGATCCAGGATCCCCGCCGGTCGTGCGAAGCGTCGGCGGCGACCGGGAGCGGGCTGGGGGCGGGTGCCCCGTGGTCGGCGACCGTCGTCACTCCGAAGCCCCCAGTCGGCTGGTGACCTCCAGGAACCAGGATTCGAGCGAGGTGCGGACCTCCTGGAGCCGGTAGACCGAGATCCCGCCTTCCACCAGGAGTCGGTTGATCTCGGCGATCACGTCCCGTCGGGTCCCGGCCGGTAGCGTGATGCCGAGGCCCTCGGGCAGAGCCTCGATGCTGCCCACGATGCTCGTGCTGCCGAGAAGGGCACCGGCTCGATCCGGCTCGGAGCATTCGATCTCGAGCCCGAGCGACGATCCGGCCAGCAGGTCCGAGATCGCACCTTGGCGGATGACTTTGCCACGGTCGACGATGGCCACGGCGTTACAGGTCCGTTCCACCTCGTCGAGGAGGTGGGAGGAGAGCACAACCGTCCGACCCTCAGCCACCAGGGAGAGGAGCATGTCGCGCATGTCCTGCATACCCGCCGGATCGAGACCGTTCATGGGCTCGTCGAGGATCAGCAATTGCGGATCGCCGATCAGACAGGCAGCCACGCCTAGGCGCTGGCGCATGCCCATCGAGTACTTCGACACCCGGTCATCGGCACGGTGCAGGATCCCGACGCGCTCCAGGGCCGGTCCGATGCGACCCTTGGCCGCAGGTTCACGGGCGGCGGCAAGAATCTGAAGGTTCTGGCGTCCAGTCAGGTGTCCGTGAAACCGGGGCTCGTCGACGATGGCCCCGACTCTCGCCAAAGCCTTGGCACGATGTTTGGGAACCGGAAAGCCGAGCAGCGACATCGTTCCAGCGTCGGCATGCGTCAGTCCTAGCAGGACTCGAATGAGTGTGGTCTTGCCGGCGCCATTGGGTCCGAGGTATCCAAAGGCGCTGCCGCGAGGGACGAGGAGCTCGACATCGTTGACGGCGGTATTCTCCCCGAAGCGCTTCATCAGCCCGTGGGTCTCGACCGCCCACTCTCCCTCGTCGGTGTGTGATCCGCCGAGAAAATCGGTCGTCATGGTGCTCATGGCACGCTCCGGTCTTTGATGGCACCAGAACAGAGCGCTCCGCCCTGTGAGGTGTTCACGCGGCGTCCTCTGATGCCATCGCCGCGCACGGTAGGAGCGTAACGTCCCGGGCCCGGTCCATCGCTCCATCTTGGAGCATCAATTAGCCGCCGACAATCAGGGATAACCCCGAGTCATCCCTGACGGCGCGCACGTGAGCCTGGGGATCGAGGTCGAACCCCGAAAGGGCACCAATTCAGAGACAGCGGTCCAGGGCATGTGAATTCAGATGAGGGTCTTGTCTACCGTATTCGTGTCGTCCGTGTGGACCTTTCGATCGTGACCAGCGCTGGGTCTTGGGGCGCATCAGGACGAGCGATCCGTGCCGGTTCTCGGGTGCGGCGGTACCGCCCGCCACTGTTCCATCACCTGCATACAGGCACAGCCGTCGGCGAACGCCGGCTCGATCTGCTGTCCGTTCATCACCGCATCGCGGATAGCCGCAGCCCACGTGGCCATGGCCCCACCGTGGGGATCCCCGCCTGACGGGTTGAATTCGATGGTCTCCTTGCTGCCGTCCTGCCGATGAAGGACCACCCGGGCGTCACCGATGTTCTCGATGGCCCCGTCCGAGCCCGTGACCACGATGCGAGGTGTCAAGGAAACCCCAGCCACGAAGGAGGAATCGACCGAGGCCGTTGCCCCCGAGCGGACTTCGACCCAGCCTGCGAAGGAGTCCTCGGCGTCGCATCGGTGGATGTTCCCGTCGGCGTCAGGGCGCTCGGTGACATTGATCCAAGTCCTCGCGCCAGCCCGGGTGACATCGCCCAGCAACCAACGAATCAGATCGATGGCGTGCGATCCGAAAGCACCGATCCAACCGCCACCCCGCGAGCGATCGAACAGCCACCCCCAGGGGCGGAGTGGCACTCGGGAGCCCGAGGTGAATGCCGTGTACGCGAGGTGCTCTGGCTGACCGACGGCGCCGGATTCGAGCAGATCCTGCATGGCAAGGCGCGCCGGTTGGCAGCGGAACTCGAAATTGAGAAGGTTGACGACGCCCGCCGCCTCTGCCGCTTCCGCCATGAGCTGCGCCTCCTCCATCGAGGTGCCGAACGGCTTGTCACACAGGACCGCATGACCGGCATCCATCGCCCTCGTCACATGCTCCGCATGGAGGAACGGCGGCGAGTGAACAGAAACGAGGTCGAGGCCGGAGCGACAGAGGGAACTGACCGAGGCCGGATCACGCGCCGTGACTACGTCGACCACCTCACATTCCGATATCCGAAAGGCCCCGGCGACCACCCGCGCACCGAATCCAGTGCCGATGATGCCGACCCGCAACCGCCGATTGCCGGATCGCCTCTCTGGTTGGCGCGGGCGCACCCGGTTGTCCTACGGACGCGGAGTTTCGGTTGGCAGGCTGATGCGATCGATCGCCGGGACCGCACCCAGACCCCGGGCGACGAAGGAAACGGCAGCCTCCATGAATTCGTCGTCGACTACCTCCGGTTGGAGGACCCGGAGCAGCCCGATACCGCGAAACAGGACCTCGATGATCCTCGCCGCCTGAATTGACGACTCCAATGGCTGCATGCCCCATCGATCCCGCTCCGACTCGATGAGTTCGGCGACGGCCTGCATCGCCTCGTCGTCGGTCTGCGTCAACAGCTCCCGTGCTGCCGGGTTGCGCGCTGCGTACAGCCAGAACTCCTGGTAGAGGAGTGGGAAGTTGCCGCCCGATTCGCTGGTCTGGTTCCGGATCAGCGCGACGAAGTCCGAGAGTCGATCCTCGGGCGGCACCTCGGACCCCTCCAGCGCAGCTCGTAGTGCCTCCGTTTCCCGGTCGTAGTTGGCCTTGAACAACGCAACAAAGAGATCCTCCTTGTTTCTGAAGTTGGAGTACACGGCGCCTTTGGTGAAGCCGGCCACGGCCGCGACCTCGTCGAGTGAGGCTCCATGAAATCCCCGCTCGGCGAACACCTGGGCGGCCGCCGCCAGAAGGTGCTGGCGAGTCTGCTCCCGACGACGCTCTGGGGTGAGGGGTTCGATGACCATAGGTTGCGCTACGCCGAAGTATAGTAGATACTTATGGGTATGGATGATTCTCTAGGGTATCTAGAATGACAAAGACCCTGGCTACGGACATCAAGGATCGATCCCATGGTGCAGTCTGCACCACCGGTCTTGTCCGGCGGTTCGGCTCGACGGTAGCGATCGATGAGCTGGACCTGTCCGTCCGGCAGGGGGAGATCTACGGATTCCTGGGGCCCAACGGAGCGGGCAAGTCGACTGCCGTTCGGATCTTGTGCACGCTGCTCAAGCCCAGCGCGGGAATGGCATCGGTGGCCGGCTACGACGTGGTGGCAGACCCCCAGTCGGTCCGCTTGCGCATCGGTGTGGCGCTCCAAGACGCGGCGCTGGACGAGCGCCAGACCGGAAGGGAATTGCTCACCCTCCAGGGCCGTCTCTACGGGCTCAGTCCTGCCGACATCCGGAGGCGCGTGGCAGAGGTGCTCGACCTGGTCGACATCGGTTCGGCCATCGATCGGGTGATCGGCTCCTATTCGGGTGGGATGAAACGGCGGCTCGACCTTGCCGCTTCGCTGGTCCACAACCCGAAGGTGTTGTTCCTCGACGAGCCGACCACAGGGCTCGACCCCCTTAGTCGGGCACGGGTGTGGAGCGAGGTCCGGGGACTGAATCGGGACCTCGGCATGACGATCTTCTTGACGACGCAATATCTCGAAGAAGCCGACCTGCTCGCCGATCGGGTCGGAATCATCTCAGGTGGTCGTCTGGTGGCGGAGGGGCCGCCCACGACCCTCAAGCGTTTGGTGGGTCACGACGTGATCGTGGCGGAGGTCGAAGGGAACGTCTGCGGCGCGGTCGCAGCCCTCCGGTCGATCGATGAGCTCGACTCGATTTCGGGGACGGACGGTACCATCACGGTGAACTCTCCGGACGGTCCGGCGGCGCTGGGGACGGTCGCGATGACTCTCGGCCGGGCCGGGCTCCAGGTCAAGAGCCTCTCGATGAGGACACCCACTCTGGACGATGTCTTCATGGCGATGACCGGCTCCCGAATCGAGCGTTACGAGGTCCGCCAATGACCGCCGGGTCGGACGCCGTCCTCGGACGCCAAGCCGGATACCTCCATGACGTCATCTCCATCGCCGGAAGGGCCCTGCGTCAGATGCCCCGGGAGCCGGCCGCCGTTCTTCCGGCCGTCTTCGTCCCCGCTTTCTTCTACGCGGTCAACCTCGGCGCGCTTGAGAACCTGGCTGGCTCGGCCACCAACTACAAGGCGTTTCTCCTACCCATGGCCATCGCCTTCGCCGTAACCGGAATGTCGAGAGCCCCGTCGCTGGTCTCGGACATCCAAGGCGGTTACTTCGACCGCCTGTGCATGACGCCGATACGTCGGACCGCGCTGCTGTTCGGCCTGATGGCGGCGGACGTAGCCGTCATTGTGGCGCTCTGTCTTCCCGTGTTGGCCATCGCCGCCGTCGTCGGCGTGCGGTTCACCACCGGTCTCCCGGGCATCGCGGTCTTCGTCGCATTTTCGGCCCTTTGGGGACTGGCGTTCACCGGGTTCCCCTATGCGGTGGCCTTGAAGACAGGAAGCCCCGCGGCCGTGAGCGCCTGCTTTGTGGTCTTCTTCCCCTTGTTCTTCCTGACCGATGCCGTCGTGCCCAAGCAGTTCCTCACCGGATGGTTCTCCACGATCGCCACCTACAACCCGGTCACCTACCTACTTGGGGCGCTACGGTCCCTCATCACCGTCGGGTGGCAAGTCGGGCCACTGTTGGAAGGCATGGCGGCTGTCGTCGGCCTGGCAACGCTGGGTATGACGCTGGCTCTGGCCGCCCTCCGGGCTCGGATCCATATGGGGGCTTGAGGTCCGTCGACCGTCATAAGGCCGGACGTGCCTCCCATGTGCTGCGTCGACGTGTCACCCCGACCACTCCCATCCGATCGGTCCGTTCGCGATCCGCCCATCCGTTCGCCGAGGACATCCTCCGAACCCGGGCTTCCCCTGAGGCCAGCTCGAGGCCAGATTCAACCGATGGTCGTGATGTAGGCGCCTACAAGCGTTGCGGCCTGTTGATCAACACCACCTTGTCGACGTTCGGCGTGTCCGTCCTGGAAATGGTCGAATGCCGCGGTTGACGAGATCGGGTTGACCTCGCTGTCGCCGTGATCGTGGAATGAGACATGGACGAACGAGCCATCCTCGAGACGCAGCACGATGTAGCTGACGTTCGTAGGCTTGGTCTCCTCGAGCTCGGCGAATACACCCTCGACCCGCCGTTCGTTCTCATCGGCGTCCTCAGCCGACTTTGCGGTATCAGCGCGTCACCAATCTCTTCTGCATCGTCAGACTCCTTCGTGCGCTGGATGCGGTGCGTTGTAGGCCGTGGGGCATGCGGTGTGCTGTGTAGCGCCTGTGGTGTGTGGTGTGTGGTGTGTGGTGGGTGGTGTGCGCGGATGCCCGGGACCGGGGGAATCAGTCCGTGGCGGCCTGGTGTTAGGGCTGACCACGCAGCTTGAGGTGCCGACTGCTGTTCCATCGCCCCGTGTGGCACCTGTTGGGCCGTCTCCTCACGAAAACTGGCACAGGCCCATATCGATGACGACCTCGTCGTGCTGGTTCTCGGTGCGGAAACGGGCCGTCGATCCATCGACCCAGATCGAGATTCTCAAAGTGTCTCCGGGATAGGTCGGTCGAGAGAACCGGCCGTACATGGAACGGAACCGCGCCGGATCCGAGGCGCACAGGGCATGGAGGAGTCCCCGTCCGGTGAAGCCATAGGTGCAGAGGCCATGGAGAATCGGACGATCGAACCCGGCCCGCTTGGCAAACGCCGGATCGGAGTGAAGCGGGTTCCGATCGCCGGACAACCGGTAGAGCAGTGCCTGATCGGGCCGGGTCGAATAGGTCACCACTTCGTCAGGCGCCCGCTCCGGAATGGGTTCGGTGGCAGCCGACGGTCCGCGCTCGCCGCCGAACCCTCCCTCGCCTCGGATGAACAAGCCCGTCCCCGCGGAGAAGACCGGACGACCGGTGGCCGCATCGACCGATGTCGACTCGGATCGAACCAGCAGCGCCAGACCCCTTGTCATAGATGGCCGTGAGGGTTGAGGTGGTCGTCACGGTGGCGTCGGTCGGGATCGACCCGTGCAGCTCGATGGACTGCTCGGCGTGGACCAGCATGGCAGGGTCGAATTCCCCGATGGCCGTCCTCGGGGCGGCCGAGGCACCTGCCACGGTCACAAAGGTCGGGAGGACCGCCTGCCGGACGTCGGCGGAGTTCTCGGTGGTGAACTCGAGCTCGAAGCCGATTGGGTCCGAGGCGCCGGCGCCCACCCCGAGGGCATAGAGCAGGCAATCCCCCGAGCTCCAGGTGCGCTCCGCCGGCTCCGACGAGGACCCCACGGCATCCAGATTCAACGGCATCTCACCCTCCCACAGATTCGTTCTTTACGACCCCTATCTATGTAACATAGATTTATGTTACGATCAACCGGTGGGCAACCTGACCATCGATGAACTGGCCCGTCTGGCCGGCACCACCGGACGGCAGGTCCGCGCCCTTCAGACACAGGGGCTCCTGGACCGCCCCACCCTGGTCGGCCGGACCGGCTTCTATAGGGTCGAGCAGCTGCACCGGTTGCAGGCGATCCTGCGCCTGCAACGCGAGGGCTTCTCCCTAGCCGGTATCGCCGTGCTGTTCCAGGCGTTGAACGCGGGGATGACCCTGGAACAGGTGGTGGGGCTCCGGAGCCGCTCTGATGACAAGATCGACGAGGCAGTCGAAGAGGACGAGGAATTCTGGGGCTGGCCCGACACGCCGAAGGGTCAGCTCCTGTCCGTTGTCCCGACGACCCTGCTCGATCTGTCGATGGCCTCATAGCGCTTCCTCGCCTGGACCCGGCTCGCGGTTCCGCGGGTCCGGAACAGGGGGAAACGCCGGCCGATACGGTCGGTCGCCCCGGTCGTAGCACCGGCTTCCGCGGCTGAAGCGATGCCCCGGCGACGTGACTATCATTGTGGGGTACCCGAGGCGGAAGCGAGGTGATCCGATGGCAGGCATACCGTGCATCCAGGCGGTCGAGCGCACCTTCGGATCGGTCGCCGGGCACGCTCCGGCCGCCTGGGTAAAGGAGTGCGGCGCAGTCATGCCGATCTCCCCCGCGGCACACCTCTGACTCCGCACTAGCGGACCGCCCGGCCGGATTCGGCCGCCCTTCCGCCGCATCTCGCGCATCGGTGCCCAGCTGTACCAGCACCAGAGCCGCGCACCATCTCTGCCCTCTATCGGCGACGTCCATCCCGTCGCCTGGAGCTCCTCATGAACGACAGAACACTGTTCCCCGCTGCCTCGTCAAGAGCAACGTTCGCCTACTGCTGGCGCCAGATGCGGCCCGATCGCGTCACCTTTGTCGCGGCCTGGGTCGCCATTTCGCTGGGCACCTTGGCCAACGCGGTAGCTGGACCCCTGATCTTCGCCACCTTGCTCGGGCGCATCGCCGAACTTCACAACGGTTCGGGGCTCACCTCGAGCTTCGGACCCCTGATCGTTGCCTATGCCGCGGTTCTGGCCCTGTCGACCGCGCTTCTGGCGCGTCGCGGGCTGGTTGAACTGGGGCGCTACACTTCGCGCCTTCGCCCGATCCATCACCAACGGCTACGAGCACCTCATCGGGCTCAGCCACCGTTGGCATACCGATCGGCCCTCGGGCGAGGTGATCTCCTCGTTGGAGACCTTCTCGTGGGCATTCGTCGAGATCATCGACATGGCCACCTGGGGGGCATTGCGGGTTGGGGTGACCGTCCTCGGCGCAATCGTCGTGCTCGCCATAGTGGCCTGGCCCGTCGCCGCAGTCATGGGCCTCCTCGTGCTGGTGTTCGGCGGCGTCCTGGTGCACCGCATGGGGAGGGTGGTGGCGGCCGAGCGGGAGTTCTCGGACACGCATTCGCAAGCCACGGGCGTGATCGCCGACACCATCGCCAACCTGACCACGGTGAGGACGCAAGCGGCTGAGGACGAGGAGCGGGCCCACGTCGCGGAGGTCGTCACCCAATCCGTTCGCGCCGACCTGAGGGCGCGCCGTATCTTCACCGCTACCCGGCTCCAGATGGAGTCCTCGATGGCCGCGCTCAACTGGGTAGCGGTCTTCGTAGGTCTGGTACTCGCCCTCCATCACGTCGTGGCCGCCGCCTCCGTCTATCTGATCCTCTTCTATGCCACCTTCGTCGGGGGCTCCCTCGAGGAGTCGTTCGAGTTCGTGCGCTCGATCTCCCGTGCCGCCGGGCGCTGCGCCAAGTTCGTCGGCATCGCCTCCACAGACCCGGAGATCTGTGACGCCTCGGGTGCAGCCGAGCTGGACGTCCACAGTGGGCGACTCGAGTTCCGGGACGTCACGTTCGCCTACCGTCGTGACGCACCGCTCTTCCAGGGACTGAACTTGCAGATCGCTCCCGGGGAGCACCTCGGCCTGGTAGGCCCTTCGGGCTCTGGCAAGAGCACGCTGACCAAGCTGGTCCTCCGCTTCATGGACATCGACGCCGGTGCGATCCTGCTCGACGGTCAGGACATCTCCCGAGTCACCCAGCAGTCACTCCGCCGTTGCATCTCCTACGTTCCCCAGGACCCACAGATGCTGCATCGGACCATCGCCGAGAACATCTGTTACGGCGTCGACTCCTTCGAACGGCCGACGATGGACCTGGTGCGCGAAGTTGGTCGAGCCGCGCACGTCGACGAGTTCGTCAGTAGTCTCCCGGACGGTTACGAGACTGTGGTCGGGGAACGAGGGCTGAAGCTCTCAGGGGGCCAGCGCCAACGCGTCGCCATTGCCCAGGCGATGGCCAAGGGCGCACCTCTGCTGATCCTCGACGAGGCCACTTCTGCACTCGACTCGGAGTCTGAGGCCCTGGTCCAAGCGGCGCTGTGGCGGTTGATGGAGGGGTCGACCGCGCTGGTCGTCGCCCATCGTCTGGCCACCATCGCACAGATGGACCGCATCGTTGTCATGGATCGGGGAAGCGTGGTGGAAGAGGGCACCCACGCCGACCTGCTCGGGCTCAAGGACGGTGTCTACAGCCGTCTCTGGCAGCACCAGTCAGGAGGGTTCATCGCAGCCTGATTCCACCCCGGCGACGCTATCGCCGGGGTGGATCGGCTCACTCGGCTCGGGGTTTCAGCGTCCGGTCGACCAGGTTGGCCGGCATCACGTCGTAGTGGTCGTAAACGGCACGGAAGCGGCCCCGACCCCCGGTGAGGGAACGAAGGTCGATCGCGTACCGTTGGATCTCGGCCGCGGGCACCAGGGCCGTGATCTTCTGGGCCCCGCCTTCGACCGTGTCGGTACCCTGTACCCGCCCGCGCCGCGAGTTGAGGTCACCGAGAACGCTGCCCTGCATTCGGGCCGGAACGGTCACCTCGAGCCGCGAGATGGGCTCCAGCAGCACCGGGGAGGCCTTGCCCATGGCCTCCTTGAAGGCCAGTGACCCGGCCATCTTGAAGCTCATCTCCGACGAGTCGACCGGGTGGTGCTTGCCGTCGAGGCAGATCGCCTGGACGTCGACCACCGGGTAGCCGTGAGGGCCACCCTGGGCCATGGCCTCGACGATCCCCTTCTCCACCGCGGGGATGTACTGCCGGGGAATGGCACCCCCGACCACTCGGTCGACGAACTGGAACCCCGCACCCCGCTCGAGGGGCTCGATGCGGACGGAGGCAATGCCGAACTGTCCATGACCGCCGCTCTGTTTCTTGTACTTGCCGACTGCTTCGGCGGCCGTCGTGACGGTCTCCCGGTACGGGATGAGCACCTCCTCGGTGATCACCTCGACGCCGAACTTGCGCGACAGGCGCTCGGCCGCGACCGACAGGTGGGTCTCTCCGGTACCCCGAAGAATGGTTTGGTGCGTCTCGTCCACCCGCTCGACGATGAGGCTCGGATCTTCGTCCTGCAGCCGGTGAAGACTGGTCATGAGCTTGTCCTCGTCGCCCTTCGACTTCGGCTTGATGGCGACCGAGAGGGACACGGACTCGGGAGGAACAGCCGGGACGATCAGAGGCGAGCCCTTGGGGGCCAGCGTGTCACCCGTGACCACGTCGGCGAGCTTGGGCACGGCCACGATGTCACCGGCCTGCGCCTCCGTGACCGGGTGGGTTTCCTTCCCCTGAAGGCGTTCGAGCACATGTAGGCGCTCGTCCGTGTGGGTGCGCGAATTGGTGAGGACGCTGTCCGGCTTGATGGTCCCCGACAGCACCCGCAAAAGGGAGATCTTGCCCACATAGGGGTCGCTGACGGTCTTGAACACCTGGGCCAGAGGAGGCCCCGAGGGATCACAGGCCACGTCCACCTCGATGTCTCCAGCCCGGACACCGGTGGCCGGGTGCGAGTCCGGGGCCGGGGCAATCTCGGCCAGCAGCGTGGCCAGCCGGTTGATCCCGATGCCAGTGGCCGCCGCTCCGCACACCACGGGGAAGACCACCCCCTGCTCGACCCCGGTGGCCAGCGTCTCTTCGAGCTCGGTGCTCGAGGGGACGTCACCGTCGAGGTAGCGCTCCGTCAACGCGTCGTCGCCCACCACGATGCCCTCGACCAGTTGCTCGCGTACCTCGTGCTCGGTGTCGGCCAGATCATCGGGGATCGGGCCGGTCTGCGCTTTCCCGTTGTCGTAGATGATGGCGGTGTCGGTCAACAGGTCGGCGATCCCCCGGAAACCGGACTCGCCGTCCACGGGCAGTTCGAGGGGGGCGATCCCCGCGCCGAAGGACTCGCGCAGGTCACCGAGCGTGCGGTCGAAGTTGGCTCGGTCGCGGTCGAGCTTGTTGATGAACACCAGACGCGGAAGCCCGAGCTCCGCAGCCAGTTGCCAGGCCGCCTCGGTCTGCGCCTCGACACCGTCGACCGCGCTCACCACCAGTACGACCAGGTCCGCCACCGAGCACGCCGAACGCACCTCACCGAAGAAATCGGCGAATCCCGGTGTGTCGATGATGTTCAGCCGCACTCCCTCGGCCGTGCAGGGGGCGAGAGCCAGCGACAGGGACATGTGGTACTTGACCTCTTCGGGCTCGAAGTCGGTCACCGTCGAGCCGTCCTCGACCTTGCCCTGTCGATTGATCGCACCCGTGGCGTAGAGGAGTGCTTCCGCCAGCGTGGTCTTGCCCGATCCGCTGTGCCCCACGAGGGCGACGTTGCGGACACCGGGCTTGGTCACGGTTCGACCAGGCCCCTACTCGGCCACACGAAGCAGTGAGGTCCGACCACTCATCCCTGCTCCTGCCTCGTTCGACATCCCGACCGCATGCTCATCCCGCCCTCCTCCTCGGCGTGGTTGCCTGCACTGTGGCTGCCATGGCTCCCGTGGCGTTCCGGGCAGCCATCACATCACATTTTCCACGGCGCTGCCCGTGGGACGGTTCGGGCGGCCGGGCCAGGGGTCTTTCGCGCCCGACCATCTAGTCATCCGTCGCGGATTTAGTAGCAGCAGTTAGCGCCGCTCGGCCAGCCCGAACCTTTCGGATGATTTCCTCGGCACTCTTGTGCCAGACGAAGGGCTTGGGATCGTTGTTCCAGTGATCAGCCCAACGCTCGATGGCCGAGATGAGTTGGTCGACGCTCGCGAAACTGCCCCGCCGGATTCTCTTGGTCGTGATCTCAGCGAACCAGCGTTCGACCAAGTTCAGCCAGGACGAGGAAGTCGGGGTGAAGTGGAGATGGAAGCGCTCTCGGCGAGGGTGGGCAAGCCACTCCCGGACTTCGGGGTGTTTGTGCGCCGCGTAGTTGTCGACGACGAGATGGATGTCGAGTTTCCTTTGGACCTCGCGATCGATGAGCTTCAAGAACGCAAGGAACTCTTCGTGGCGATGCTGTGGTTTGCACGAGGTAAGCACCTTGCCCGTGGCGATGTCGAGTGCAGCGAACAGCGTGGTGGTCCCATGGCGTTTGTAGTCATGGGTCATCGTCCCAGCCCGACCCGGCGTCATCGGAAGGCTCGGCTGCGTGCGCTCTAAGGCCTGGGTGCCGCTCTTTTCATCGACACAGAGCACGACGGCCCGTTCCGGTGGATCGAGATAGAGCCCAACGATGTCCACGAGCTTTTCCTCGAAGTGCGAGTCGTTCGACAACTTGAAGCGTTCGACCTGCCACGGCCGCAGATTGCGGGCTCGCCAGATCCTTGCCACCGTGTCCTTGCCGACACCATGGCGCTCGGCCATGGTCCGCGTCGACCACTGCGTCGACCCGTCATCGGGACGCTCATGCAACGTGTCGTGCACGATCGCTTCGATGATCTCGCTCGGGATATCGGGCTTTCGTCCACGGCCCGGTGCAATGACACCGAGCGAACCTGGACCAAACGACAAGAACTGATCCCGCCAGCGCATCACAGAGCGCGGCCAGGTTCCAAGCGAAACCGCCGTCGAACGCAATGAATTTCCGTCAGCCAGCGCAAGTAAGGCCTTGGCTTGGAGCACCTTGCGATGTGGCGCAGTCCTTTGACGAGCGACCCGTTCGAGTTCGGCTCGGTCTGATACTGACAACTCCATCCTGTTGACCATGACAGATCATACGCCGGTGTTGTTATTTCAGCGACGGACCACTAGATGCCGAGCCGGGCGTTGCGCAACCGGAAGGCCAGCTCCTCGTCACCGGTGATCTCCACCTGGGCGGCCTTCTGCCGTCCGGAAGCGAACATGGTCAGCTCGCCGGGATCGCCTTCCACAACCAGGTACCCGACACGGCTCTGCTTGGTGTGGATCTGCTTGGTGTGGCTCTCCTTGGTGTGGCTCTGCTTGGTGTGGCTCTGCTTGGTGTGGCTCTGCTTGGCGTCGCGGCCGGGTGACCGCAGCTCGACAGTTGCGCCCACCTGCTTCGCCATCCCTCCGGGCCCGAGTCGTGCCCACAGGGCATCCTCGAGCTCCGGCGCCAGCGTCCGGGGCTCCCACTTCGGCTGGGCCCGCCGAAGGTCTTCGACGTGGATGAAGAATTTCGACGGTGTTCATGGGCCCGTCGAAAGGTCGGAGGAGGAGGGGCGGGCCCTGGCGCACCAGGGCGACCAGCTCCACCCAGGGCGTGCCATCGCGGAGCGACCGGCGAACCTTGTCGGTGTGGCCGGCCAAGGGGGGCCAGACGAGCCCCGGGCCGCTGTCGGGCCGGCGCTCCCGCGCCACGATGTGGGCCGCCAGGTCGACGGCCGTCCAACCCTCACAGAGGGTGGGGGCATCGGGGCCGAGCTCGTCGAGCAGGTCACAGAACACCTGCCGCTCACGCTGGGCGAGATCAGCGCTCATCGCCCCGATGTTAGGCCCGTGTCCTTCGGGACGACCGGGGTCGAGGCCACGGCCGCGGGCTCGACGGATCGAGGCCCGTTTCCAAGGGGACGAATCCAGTGGGTGTGGTCAACCCCCTCCTGACGTGATGCTGTCGGCGCTCCGGCCACAAGTGCTCGGCGCGGTGCCGCCACGCAATCGGGCCCCCGACCACGAGACAATCCGCGGCACGGCCTCGAAGGGCACCTGATCGTGTCCGGCCCCCGGATAGTGGACGTAGTCGATCACGTCGCCGATCGGGCAGGCCGATTTGGACACGTAGAGATCGGTCAGGGGGGCTGGCACCTGGTTGTCGGCCGTGCCCTGGACGACGAGCATCGGCGCCTGGGTCCTCACCTGGCCCGGGTCGTTGAGGCGGGCCCGGGCGGCGAATGCCTGGTCCGCGTTCGCCCCGGGAAGGAACAGGGAGGTCGCCTGGACCCCCTTGAGTGCCGCCACCAACCCGTTGTCGCAGTGCTCGGTGACGTTCCGTTGGGCGAAGGCGAGTCCTTGGGCGGTGAACAGGTCCGAGGCCGGCAGATCGGGGTAGACCTGTGACCACGTCCATCCGATGAGCGCGAAGTAGGCCAAGTCGTCGGGCGAGCCGGATTGGCCGAAGACGGCCGCGATGACGGACAGACCGGTGGCTGGCGCCGCCGCCACCACCCCGATCACATGCAGGGACGGCGCGTAGCCCGGAGCCAGCTCACCGGCGAAGAGAGCGGCCTGACCCCCCTGTGAATGTCCGTAGATCAGCGTGGTCGGGCTCACCCGCAGGCCCGGGAGCTGCCGGGCGGCCTTGGCCGCATCGAGGACCCCGTAGCCCTCGCTGGCCCCGACCAGGTACGGATGGATCCCGGCCGCCACCCCGAGGCCCTGGTAGTCAGTGGCGGCGATCAGCCATCCCGACTTCAGATAGGTGTCGATGCCCGGCACCAGGTAGGGCCCCTCACCTTCCAAGCCGTTCAACAGAGACGGCGCACATTTGACCGCCGCCCCGGTCGTCCCATGGGCCCAGGCCATCACCGGATAGCCGCCACGAGGAGGCCCAGCCGCCGGCACGACGACGTACCCCGAGACGGCGATATCGGAACCGGTGATGCTCTCCGAGTGGTAGAGGATGCGCCAGAAGGTGGCCCCCGGCTCGATCCCGCCCGCACCGGCGACGATCTCGGACCGGATGAGGGTCCCAGGCGGTGCCGGCGGCAACGGATCCGGTGGCCGATAGAAGGACGACGGGCCCGATGCGGTCGCCGACACCGATACGACCGGCACTCCCGACGGGTGGGAAGCCGGCGAAGCCGGGGACGACGTGCACGCGGCCGAAGGCGGCCACGACGACCAGCCCCGTGGCCACCGCCCCCCGTCGGGAATGCCTGCCGGTTCGCGCATCCCCCGTCCGGCCTGGGAGGCCACCGGGCGCCCACCTCCGCATCCGCGGAATCAGCCGTGCTGCCACATCCGGCTCTGCAGCGTGCGGATGCCAGGGAGCGCAGCACGGTCGAGCTCGGCGACCTCGTCCTCGTCGAGTCGCCAGCCGAGGGCGCCGGCGTTCTCCTCGGCCTGGCCGCGGTTCTTAGCACCGGGGATGGGCACCACACCCTTGGCCATGACCCAGTTGAGCGCCACCTGGCTGGGGGTCTTCCCACCATGATGCTCACCGACCCTGCGCAGTTCGGCGACCACCTGTTCGACGACCTCCATCGGATGGTTGGAGAAGGTCCGCTTGCCGCGAGGAGGGTTCGAGGCCGAGTACTTGCCGGTCAAGCGTCCCTGGCCGATGGGCGAGTACGCCAGCGGCACCACACCCAACTCCCGGCAGGTGGCGATGAGGCCGGTCGTCTCGGGATGCCGTCGGAGCAACGAGAACTCGATCTGGTTGGTGGCCAGGGCAACGCCTCGGCTGGCGAGCGCCTCGCTCATCGAGCGGGTCTCCTTCGCCGAGTAGTTCGACACCCCGACGGCTTTCACCAGCCCGGCCCCGTGCACCGCGGCCAGGGCATCGGCGATGGCACCGTGGGACCGGAGGCTGATCGGCCCATGGATCTGGTACAGGTCCACCGCGGGCAGCCCGAGCCGGTCGAGGGAGGCCCGCAACGATCTCGACAGTGCGCCGTGGACATCGAGCTTCCAGGGCGAGGGCATGAACTTGGTGGCGATCACCGCCCGCCGTGCTCGATCGGGGTCGGCGGCGATCATCTCGCCGATGATCCGTTCGCTCTCACCCCGCCCGTAGACCTCGGCCGTGTCGAACAGCGACGCGCCCGCATCGATCGATGCATCCCATGCCTCCCGGATCGAGGTCCGGCTGAGATCGGTGTCGTAGCCGCCCATGCCCCAGGTGGAACGGTCACCCCACGCCCAGGTGCCCACCCCGAGGAGCGGGATCTCCACATCGGCTCCGGCAAGGGTGAACGAGTCGGCCATCACCTCGGTACGGTACCCGGTCAGCTCGCGGCGCGACGGGCTGGGTCGGTTGAAGAGCCGGTCGTCGCCTGGCAAGCACCGCTGTCATCACCGGCCCCGATGTGATGGACTCACGTCCATGCACTCGAGCGTTCGTCCGCTGCGGGTCGCCGTCATCGGGGCCGGCATGGCCGGCATCCTCTGCGCCATCAAGCTCACCCGGGCGGGAATGGCCGACTTCACCGTCTACGAGAAAGCCGACCGGGTGGGCGGGACCTGGCGGGAGAACACCTACCCCGGTCTCTCGTGCGACGTGCCCTCTCATCTCTATTCATATTCGTTCGCCCTCAACCCCGAGTGGACCCACCGATTCTCGCCCGGACCGGAGATCGCCGCCTACTTCGAGGGGGTGGCCCAGGATCACGACGTCCTTCCCAAGGTCAGGTTCGGTGAAGAGATCGTCTCCTGCACCTTCTCGGACGGCACCTGGCAGCTGTCGACCGCATCCGGTTCCCAGGACGAGGCGGACGTGGTCGTGGCGGCCACCGGTGTCCTGCACCACCCGCGGTACCCCGAGATCGAGGGCATCGAGTCGTTCGAGGGGGCCATGTTCCACAGCTCGCGGTGGGACCACAGCGTCCAGATAGACGGACGCAGGGTGGGGATCGTCGGCACCGGCTCGACGGCCATCCAGATCGCGTCGGGCGTCATCGAGCGGGTGGCGGCCCTGTCCATGTTCCAGAGGACCGCCCAATGGATCATGCCCCAGGAGAACCCGGCCTTCTCCGGCGAGGAGCGGGCCGACCTGCGGGAGCATCCCGAAAAGCTGCAGCAGCTCCATCAAGACCTCTCCGATCTGTTCGACGTGTTCGCCAACGCCGTGGTGGACACCGGCTCGCCCGAACTGGAGATGATCGAGCAGGCGTGCCTCGCCAACCTCGAGCAGAACGTGCACGATCCCGAGCTGCGCGAACGGCTGCGGCCTGACTATCGAGCAGCCTGCAAGCGGCTCGTCATCTCGCCCGACTTCTACCAAGCCATCCAACACCCCAACGCCGAGCTGATCACCGACCACATCGAACGGATCGAGCCCGGAGGCGTCCGCACTGCCGATGGCCGGCTGCACGAGCTCGACGTCCTCGTGCTGGCGACGGGATTCAAGGCGAACGCCTTCATGCGCCCCATGGAGTTGGTCGGCCGCGGCGGGACTTCGCTCGAGCAGGCCTGGGACCCGCGGCCGGTGGCCTACCTGTCGGTGTCGATCCCCGACTTCCCCAACTTCTTCATGCTCAACGGGCCCAACGGTCCGGTCGGCAACTTCTCGCTCATCGAGGTGGCAGAGCTCCAGTTCGGCTACATCCTGCAGCTCATCGAGCGGATCCGGTCCGGGGAATGTCGCGAGGTTTCCGCTACCCACGAGGCCCTCGCCCAGTTCGAGCGAGAACGCGCCGAGGCGGCGAGCAACACGGTGTGGGTCACTGGATGCCGGAGCTGGTACCTCGATGACCGCGGGCTGCCGGCCGTCTGGCCCTGGCCGTTCCTCCGGTTCCACGATGAGATGAAGGCTCCCGACCCGGCGGCCTTCCAGTTCGTGTGACCCGGCCCACCGATCCACGGTCCACTCCGATGGACGATGTGGCAGGAGCACGGTCACCTGGACGTTCCGTGTCGTTCGGCCGCCGCATCACCGACCTGGCCCGCGCCGATCCGCACCGGTCTTCGGTGACCTGCGGCGCCACCGGGCTTACCCGAGCCGAGCTGGAGGCCGCCGCCAACCGCCTGGCCCGCCGACTGGCCACCATGGACGTCACCGTCGGGACCATGGTCACCATCGCCCTGCCCAATTCGCTCGAGTTCATGGTGGCCACGGTGGCAGCCTGGAAGCTCGGCGCCATCCCGCAGCCGGTCAGCCCGAGGCTTCCGGTTCGCGAGCTCCGCAGCGTGATCGAGCTGGCCGAATCCCGGGTCGTCCTGGGGTTGGGCGGAGGATCAGGTGGCCCGTCGCTCGGGGAGGGCAGACATGTTCTCCCCATCGAAGCGCTGTGGCCGTCCGACCTGAGCGACGAGCCACTCGAGGATGCGGTGAGCCCGGCATGGAAGGCTCCTACCTCCGGCGGCTCGACCGGCACGCCCAAGCTCATCGTGTCGGGCGACGCCGGGCTGATCAAACCGGATGGCCCGCGGCCTCTCCTGCTCGAGCCGGACGACTGCCTGGTGATGCCCGGACCGCTGTACCACAACGGGCCTTTGGTCTGGACGTGCCAAGCGCTCCTGTGGGGTGCCCACGTCGTGCTCCTCCCACGGTTCGACGCCGAAGCCACGCTGGCCGCCATCGCCGAGCACCGGGCCGAGATCGTCTACCTCGTGCCGACCATGATGAAGCGCATCTGGCGACTTCCCGAACAGGTCCGGAAGAGGTTCGACCTCTCCTCGCTGCGGGTGGTCTGGCACCTAGCCGAACCGTGCCCGCCCTGGCTCAAGCAGGCCTGGATCGAATGGCTCGGCCCCGAGCGGATCGTCGAGCTCTACGCCGGTACCGAAGGGCAGGTAGCCACGGTCATCACCGGCACGGAGTGGCTCACCCACCGAGGTTCGGTGGGCCGACCGATCAACGGCGAGATCTCGATCTGCGATCCCGAGGGCAACGAGCTGCCGCCCGGGACCGAGGGTGAGGTGTGGCTCCGCGGGCGCCGGAAATCGCCCACCTACCACTATGTCGGCGCCAGCCCGCGCCAGCGGGAGGGCGGCTGGGAGTCACTGGGCGACTGCGGCTGGCTCGATGTGGATGGCTATCTCTACCTGGGCGACCGCATGCTGGACATGATCCTCACCGGTGGCGCCAACGTCTATCCGGCCGAGGTGGAGGCGGCCATCCTCGAACATCCCGCCGTGCAGAGCTGCGCCGTCATCGGGCTCCCCGACGAGGATCGCGGCAACATCGTCCACGCCATCGTCGAGACCGGCCCGGACCGGCTCAGCCCTACCGAACTCAACGAGTTCCTGGCCGAACGGTTGGTCACCTACAAGCTGCCCCGGAGTATCGAGTTCGTGGACGAGCCGCTGCGCGACGACGCCGGCAAGGTTCGTCGCTCTCAGCTGCGGGCCGAGCGCATCGGGCAGGACAGGTCGGCGTCCTCCTGAGGCGATGCGGCCCGGACCGTCCCGCCCCGGACGGGCCCGGCGGGCCCGGTCGGCCCGGCCGGCCCGAGAGACCCGGGCAGACCCAGGGGCAGGGGTCCTCAGCTCGAGATGAAATCGAAGGTGTCGGGATCTGGACCGGTGCGCGCGTCCCGGTTGAGCCCGCTGATGGCGCCCATGTCATCGGCCTGCAGATCGAAGTCGAAGATGCCCATGTTCTCGCGCATCCGTGCGGGGTTCACCGACTTCGGGAAGACGATGTCGCCCCGTTGGATGTGCCACCGGAGGACGACTTGGGCCGGGGTCCGGCCCACCGATCGGGCGATCGACACGATGACCGGATCGCCCAGAACCGCACCCTGGGCGATCGGCGACCAGGCCTCGGTGGCGATCTGATGGTCCGCGTCGTACCGGCGGAGCTCGTCCTGGGTCAGGTAGGGATGCAGTTCGATCTGGTTCACAGCCGGCACGGTGTCGGTCTCAGCCAGCAACCGATCGATGTGGTGAGACTGGAAATTCGAGACACCGATGGATCGGGCGCGGGCTTCGCGCTTGAATTCGGCCAAGACCTCCCAGGTGGAGACGAAATCTCCGTCATACAGGGTCGGCAGTGGCCAGTGGATCAGGAAGAGATCGACGTATTCGGAGCCGAGAGCGCGGAGGGTGCCGTCGAAGGCCCTGCGGGCATCATCGGGCCGATGGAAGCCATTGTTCAACTTGCTGGTGACGAAGACGTCTGAACGGCCGAGACCGGACCGTTCCACCGCCTGGCCCACTTCGCGCTCGTTGCCGTACATCTCGGCGGTGTCGATGTGCCGGTAGCCGATCTCCAGGGCGGCCAGCGTAGCGGTGGTGGTGTCCGCCGGCGGTATCTGGAAGACGCCGTACCCGAGCTGTGGGATGACATGACCGTCGTTCATGGTGACGGTGGGGATGGCGGGAGTGGTCGATCGCTCTGTCATGCTGCAGGATCCTCCTTCGGCTCGCTCGGGTGTGGCTCAGCCGGGGTGGGTCGGTTCCCGACGCCCCCCGCAGATTGCCACGGGTCGGACCGATCATCCGCGGGCCCCGACGACTCACGCCGGGGCGAAGTCGCCGGAAGAGAGCCGCATGGCGTGGACCAGCCGGATCAGCTCCTCCATCTCGCCCTCATCGAACATGCCGACTCCGAAGCGAATGGCGTTCACCGCCGCGGTGGCCTCGACCACCAGTGCCAACCCCTGCGTGGTGATCCGGGCCAGGGTGGCCCTCCGATCGGTCGGATGGGGGACGCGTTCGATCAGAGCGTCATCGGCCAGGCGATCGACGATGTTGGTCACACTGGTCGGATGGATCATCAGGCGCTGCCCCATCTTCCCGAGCGGCAGCTCGCCCCGGCTGGTGAACGAGAGGAGGACGAGTGCCTCGTAGCGGGCGAACGTCAAGCCGAAGGGGCGCAACGCGCTGTCGACCGCGCTCAGAACCAGTTGCTGAGCCCGCATGACCGAGGTGGCCGTGGCCATGGACGTGGCCGCATCGGGCCAACGCTGCTTCCATTGGCGTCGGGCCTCGTCGATGGCGTCGAACGGCAGTGGTCGGGCCACTGGCGGATCCTAACGTTGCCGGCCGAGGGAACCACCGGTCGTCGAACACGACGGCCAGTGGGCCGACCGGAGGTAGGCGGTCACACGTTGCGACGGTAGATGCCGCCGACTTCGAACAGTGTCTGGGTGATGTCGCCCAATGACGCGCTCCGCACCGTGTCCATCAGGCTTTCGAACACGTTCGCACCCGACAATGCTGCCTCACGCAACGCGGCGAGAGCAGGGGCGCGACCATCGGCGTGTTGCTGGTGGAAGGCGGCCAGGCGCACGATCTGGCCCTCCTTCTCGTCCTCGGTCGCCCGGGCCAGCTCGAGGCGGCCGGGGCCGCTCTCCTCGGCGGCGGTGAACATGTTCACGCCGATGATGGGGAGCGAGCCGTCATGCTTGGCGTGCTCGTAGGCCATCGAGTCGTCCTGGATGCGGCCTCGCTGGTAACCCGTCTCCATGGCTCCGAGCACACCCCCCCGGTCGGACAGGCGGTCGAGCTCGGCCAGGACCGCCTCCTCGACCAGCTCGGTGAGCTCCTCCACGATGAAGCTGCCCTGCATCGGGTTCTCATTGGCGGTTAGGCCCCATTCTCGGTTGATGATGAGCTGGATGGCCAGGGCCCTTCGCACCGAGTCCGGGGAGGGCGTGGTCACCGCCTCGTCGAAGGCGTTGGTATGGAGGCTGTTGGCGTTGTCGTACACGGCACAGAGGGCCTGGAGCGTGGTCCGAATGTCGTTGAACGCCATCTCTTGGGCGTGGAGCGACCGGCCCGAGGTCTGAATGTGGTACTTGAGCTTCTGGGAACGCTCGCTGGCCCCGTAGCGGTCGCGCATGGCGATGGCCCAGATCCGGCGCGCCACCCGGCCGATCACCGTGTACTCGGCGTCCATGCCGTTGGAGAAGAAGAACGAGAGGTTCGGGGCGAAGTCGTCGACCGCCATTCCCCGGGCCAGGTAGGACTCGACGTAAGTGAACCCGTTGGCCAGGGTGAAGGCGAGCTGGGTGATGGGGTTGGCTCCGGCCTCGGCGATGTGGTACCCGGAGATCGAGACCGAATAGAAGTTGGCCATGGCGTTCCGGACGAAGAACTCCTGGATGTCGGCCATCACCCCGAGCGAGAATTCGGTCGAGAAGATGCAGGTGTTCTGACCTTGGTCCTCCTTCAGAATGTCGGCCTGTACCGTTCCCCGGACCGTCCGCAAGGTACGTGCCCGCAAGTCCGAGTACTCGTCGTCCGCGGGCGGGCGTCCGTGTTCGGCGGTGAACCGGTCCACCTGCTGATCGATGGCCGTATTGAGGAACATCGCCAGGATGGTGGGGGCCGGTCCGTTGATGGTCATCGACACCGAGGTGGAGGGATCGCACAGATCGAACCCCTCGAACAGGGTCTTCATGTCCTCCAGGGTGGCGACCGACACGCCCGAGGTGCCGACCTTCCCGTAGATGTCGGGTCGGGTGTCTGGATCCCGGCCGTAGAGCGTCACCGAGTCGAACGCCGTCGAGAGGCGGGTGGCCGGCTGTCCCTCGGCCAGCAGGTGGAACCGGCGATTGGTGCGCTGCGGGTCGCCCTCGCCGGCGAACATCCGGGCGGGATCCTCATCGACCCGCTTGAACGGGAACACCCCGGCGGTGAACGGGAAGTGACCGGGAAGGTTCTCCGATCGGAGCCAGCTCAGCAGGTCACCTTGGTCGGTCATCCGGGGCAGAGCCACCTTCGGGATCCGGCTGCCGGACGGGGATACCCGCCATAGCGAGGGCGGCTGGCCGTCGTCCCCGGCCGGATCACGGAGACCGCTGGCGGCGTGCTCGGCGCCCAGGCGGGCGAACTCGCCGAGGAGGGCCCGGTCATCCTCGTCCACCCGGCGAGCCTCGTCCTCGGCCAGCCGGGAGAGGGCGTCGAGCTCGGGACCGACCGCCCCACCCCCTCGACCCGCCCGATCGGCCCCTTCTTCCATCAGTGCTCGGGTCGCCGCGGTGTGCTGAGCACGCCGCACCTGCCCGGCCCGCCGCGCCGTGTCGGCATGGTAGCCCCTGACCGTGCCGGCAATATCGGCCAGGTAGCGGACGCGCTCGGCCGGCACGATGGGGGAACCGCTCGGCGAGGTTGTGGTCGTCGCCGGACTGAGTATCGGCTCGCCCACCGGGAGGCCGCGTTCGGACAGCTCGTCCCGGAGGAATTGGTAGAGGGCGGTCGTGCCCTCGTCGTTGAAGCGGGAGGCGACCGTGCCGAAGACCGGTACCGGCTCGTGAGCCGCCGGGGTGCCCGGAATGCCGGCCCGGACGCGACGCCACTGGCGCTCGACCGAGCGGAGGGCGTCCTCGGACCACTGGCGGTCGAACTTGTTGATGGCCACGGCGTCGGCCAGATCGAGCATGTCGATCTTCTCCAACTGAGACGGAGCGCCGAACTCTGGCGTCATCACATACAGCGAGAGGTCGGCCACGTCCACGATGGCGGCGTCGCCCTGCCCGATGCCGGGCGTCTCCACGATGACCAGGTCGAAGCCGGCGGCGCGGCAGGCGTCCACCACATCATGCAAAGAAGTCGGGACCTCGGACGCACTCTCCCTGGTGGCCAAGGACCGGAAGTACACCTGGGGCGTGTGGATCGAATTCATTCGGATGCGATCCCCGAGGAGTGCACCACCACCGCGCCGTTTGGAGGGGTCGACGGCCAGGACGGCGATGCGAAGCTTGTCGCCCTGGTCGATGCGGAACCGGAGCACCAGTTCGTCGGTGAGGGACGACTTGCCAGACCCGCCGGTACCGGTGATCCCGACGACCGGTACCGTCCGACGTCGGGCCGCAGCCGACAGGGCCTCGGCCACCGCCGGGTCAAGCGCCTGACACTCGATGGACGTGATGGCGCGGGCCAGCGCCCGCGTGTCACCGAGCAGGACGTCGTCGGCCCGCACCGGCCGGGTTGCGGCCAGGTCCACGTCACACTCCTGCACGAGGATGTTGATCATCTGTGGCAGGCCGAGGCGCTGGCCGTCGGCCGGCGAGAAGATCCGGCTCACCCCGTACGACTCGAGTTCGGCGATCTCGGAGGGGATGATGACCCCGCCACCGCCTCCGTACACCTTGACGTCCCCCGCCCCTCCTCGGCCAGCCGGTCCACCAGGTACCTGAAGTACTCGAGGTGCCCTCCCTGGTACGAGCTGACCGCCACGCCGTGCACGTCCTCCGCCACCGCCGCCTCTACCACTTCGTCGACCGACCGGTTGTGGCCCAGGTGGATGACCTCGACCCCCTGGGCCTGCAGTAGGCGCCGCATGATGTTGATGGCGGCGTCGTGGCCGTCGAACAGGCTGGCTGCGGTCACCAACCTGACCGGATGCTGTGGCCGGTAGAGCCCGCCGGGCGATGGGTCACTCACGTGGGCTTACGATAGTCGGAGTTCCGACTATTTCCAACCCTTTCCACCCGTTGTCGGCTCTCGCCTGTCTGCCTCGCCGGGGCCGGCAGCCGGCAACCGGCAGGAACCGCACCCCGGGCGCGCCGAGCAGCCCCCGATGCACTGGCAGTCAGGCCGGGGGCAAGGCCCCGGCCAGGCGGGCCATCGCCCCACCGGTGCGTGCCCCCCACCAGAAGAGGTCCTTGCCGTCGAGGAACACGGTGGGGGCGATCGGCTCGAGCTCGGCACTCTGGCGAGCCGAGAACGGATATGGCTCGCTCGGGGCCAACACCAGATCGGGACGGCGTGCCGCCGCCTCGTCGAGGGTGACCGACGGGTACGGGCCTTCGGCGTCGAACACGGTCTGGACCCCGAGGTGGTCGAGCAGCGCGGCACCGTAGGTGGGCACGCCCAAGGCCATCCACGGTCGGCGCCAGATGGGGATGAACGCGCGCGCGTAGGTCGGCCTGGCCGGAGGAAGCCGGGGCGGGGACCAGCGCACGCCGACCCGGTCCGCCAGCTCCGACAGGCCTGACTGGGCATCGGCCACCGACCGCACCTGGAGGACGTGCACGGCCACGCCGCGCTCGACCAGGGCAGCGTGGTCCTCGCGACGGTTCTCCTCGGTGTCCATGACCACGAGATCGGGCGCCAACGTGACGATCCCACTGACATCCGGGTTCTTCGTCCCGCCCACATGCGGGAGGTCGGGCCGCTCGCAAAACCGCGTGCAGGCAATGGGAACGCAGCCCCAAGCCGAAAGGGTCTCGGTGACCGAGGGGACCAGGCTGACGATCTTCATGGCGTGCCGGTCGTCAGGCAACGGAGGCAATGCGCTGCGGCCCGACCCACGCGGGTGGCAAGATCACGAACCCCCGGGATCGTGCAGGCTGACGGTCGCCGTCCCGCTCACCCCGGCGGTGAGGGAAGCCGGGAGTCGGGTGCGGGGGACCTCGAGCGGCGGGCGCAGGCTGCGCCGGAGCAGCATGGCCGCCACCCCCAGGAGGAAGGCGAGCATGGCGAAGAAGTACGAGTTCCCGAGGACCAGCTGCCACCCGTGCTCGCGAAGCTCCTGGCCGCTGCCCCCGTGGGGCAAGGACCAGATCGGGGCGGTCCAGAAAAGCAGCGCGGCCCCACCGGCCCAGATCCGGCCACCCTTCGGTCGGTCGTCGGCCAAGGAAAGCCACAGCAGCACGGGGACGACCCAGACCATGTGGTGGACCCATGTGATCGGCGACACCACCATGCCGACGGTGGCGCAGACGAGAATGCCGAGGAGCTGCGAAGACCGGCGGTACGCCCACACGGCCATGGCCATCCCGGTGACGAAGAGCACGAAGTCGAGGCCGTAGTAGATGGAGTGGGCCACCGCTCCATGATGGAATCGCTCGAGGACACCCGACAGGCTCTGGTTGCTGATGTAGGAATTCGATCCGACCCGGCCGGCATCGAACGCGTACCTGGTCCAGTACTGCCACGAGGTGCTCGGACCGAGGGCCGCCACCACCAGGGCCACGGCCACGAACGTGGCCAGTGCGACGGCGGCACTCCTGGCCCGGCGGACCAGGAAGAGGAAGGGCACGAACACCAGAGGCGTCAGCTTGGCCGCCGCCGCCAGCCCGGTGAGGACACCCTGGGGAAGGACCTTGTCGCCCAGACGGACCCGGACGGTGAGATCGGCCAGGACCAGGGCGACCAACACGATGTTGATCTGTCCGTACGAGAAGGTGAGCTTCACCGGGTCGAGCCATATGGCCGGGGTCATGAGGACCAGCGACCACTGGGCGAGCTCCCTCCGCGACAGCCTGGGCCTCACCGCCCGCAGCGAGAGGGCCAACAGACCGCCCAGGAAGGCCAAGTTGGCCAAGGCCCAGAGGTACTGGCCCAGCTGGCGGGGCGCCAAGGTCAAGGGGCTGAAGGCCAGGGCCGAGAAGGGCGGATAGGTGAATCCCAACTGCGGCGACGGGTACCGGACCGTGTAGAGATGGCCACCGAAGAAGTGCGACCCGCCCATCATGTAAATGTCGAAGTCCAGGGGCGAGCGGCGCCAGACCAGGAAGAACACCCGCACGACAGCCAGGATGAGCGATAGCGCCCCCCCGACCCACAACAGGCCGTCCAGGTGGCGCCGACCCCCTGAGGCCCCACGAAACCCCGCGAGCGGCAGCGTCTCGTGATCCTGCGCCACGCCCGAAACGATACCCCGCCCCCTCAGGTCGGCCGCTCCGTGGGGCCGGGTCTGCCGCTCCGGTGAGACCGGGCCGGCCACCGGGGGTGGTCCCGAAGTTTGACAATTCGATGACAATTTCCGCGGACTAACGTTGCCGAGAAGTTCGGTCACCGGTGCCCCATGCAGGCTGGGTCCAGAAGAAGGAGCAACTTGGGATCGCCCGCCTCCGTGCAGGAAGTCCAGACGACCCATCGAGTCGGCCTCTCCCCGGCCCCTGCTCAGGCGGCCTGGATCACCATCGGCACGTTCGGGGCCATCGGCATGGTCCTCACCGGTACCCGGGTCGGGTCGGTGCCCGGGGGCGGCTACCGGTGGTGGTTCACGGTCCCCGATGCTGGGTCATCCCTCCTCACCGTGTCCTTCTACCTCTCGGTAGCGGTGCTCGTCGCCGGGTGGCTCGGGATCGGGCGCGCCGCCTTCGCCGGCCAACTGACCATCCGGCGGTCCTGGCTGATCCTCACCGCCTGGGGTCTCCCCTTCCTCTTCGGGCCACCCCTGTTCAGCCGCGATCTCTACAGCTATGTCGGACAGGGGCTGGTCGCCCATCGCGGCCTCGATCCCTACTCGGTGGCGCCCTCGGTCCTCGGCCCGGGCCCGGTGCTGGCGTCAATCGCCGGCGTGTGGCGTCACACCTTCTCCCCCTACGGACCGTTCTTCGTCGCCGTTTCGAAGGGGGTGGTGGACGTCGCCGGCAGTTCCCTCATGGTCGAGGTCCTCGCCTTCCGCGCCCTCGAGCTGATCGGCGTGGTGCTCGTCATGGTCTCGCTGCCGCGCTTGGCGCGCCACCTCGGCGCCGATCCCGGCATCGCCCTCTGGCTCGGAGCCCTCAGCCCGCTGGCGCTGTTCGGTTTCATCTCATCCGGCCACAACGACGCCCTCATGGTCGGCCTGCTGGTGGCGGGTGTGACCCTGGCCGTCACCGGCCGCCTCATGGCGGGAGTGGCGTTGTGCGCCGCGGCCGCCACGGTCAAGCTTCCGGCGGCTGCGGCCATCCTCTTCCTGGTGGTCGACCGCTGCCGGTATCTGGCGACGGACCGGCGCAAGGTGGTGGTGGGCCAGGCCGCCGCGCTGACAGCGGCGGTGTTCATCGGGGTCACCTTGTTCTGCGGATACGGATGGACCTGGATGGGACCGGGCGCGCTGCACGTCCCGACCGAGCTCCGGATCCTGGCCACCCCGTCGGTCTCCGTCGGGAACCTCCTCTTCCACCTGCTCCACCCACTCGGCATCCCCATCACCGAGTCGGCCACCGTCACCGTCATCCAGTACGTGTTCGCACTCGCCGCCGTGGCCACGTGCCTTTGGCTGCTCATGACGCTCGGTCGGCACGAGGTGGTGCGCTCGATGGGCCTGGCTCTCCTCCTGATCGTGTTGGGGAGCCCGACGGTGTGGCCGTGGTACCTGCTGTGGGGGGTCGTGCTGCTGGCGGCCACCACCGCTCAGCGATCCAAGGCCCTCGCCGGCGTGGCCGCGCTGGCCATGCTGCTGGTCGGTCCGAGCGGGAGCCCTGTCCTCCTCGGCCACATGTACATCTTGGTCTCGCTGGCCACGGGAGCCGGGATCGTTTGGCTGATCCGGGGCCAGCGCTGGCGGACGGTCGTGTCCGGGCATGCCGCCTGAACCGCCGCTGGCGGCGCCGCCCGAACCACTGGCCGCTCCGCCCGAACCGCTGGCCGCCCCGCCCGAACCGCTGGCCGCTCCGCCGCGAACCGCTGGCCGCTCCGCCCGAACCGCCCTCGGCCGGGCCGTCCGTGACTGCAGAAGTCGACCTGTACCCGTCCGGGCCACTGGAGGACCTCAGGTCCGACCGCACCCTGACCAAATCGCAGCCGGAACCCCCGGCGTCGGACACGTCCTCCCGGCCGGGTCGGGCCTGGCCCCGGTGGATCGTCCGCCCGGTACTGATCTATCTGGCGTCACGGGCGCTGGCCTGGGCCACGCTGGCCGTCACCACCATCTTCACCCACGTGGGCGTGGGCGGGGAGATCGACCGATGGGACAGCCGCTGGTTCATCCGCGCCGCCGAGTTCGGCTGGCCGAGCCAGCTCCCTCATCACAACGGCCACGTGGCGGCGAACACCATCGCCTTCCTGCCGGTCTTCCCCCTCAGCATCCGCTGGGTCTCCCACCTCACCGGGTTCTCGTTCTTGACCGCCGGGGTGATCGTCACCTCGCTCTCCGGTCTCACCGCCATGATCGGCATCTGGCTGCTCATTCGGACCTACGCGGACCAGGATGCCGCAGATCGAGGCACGCTCCTCGTGGCCATGTTCCCGGGATCGTTCGTCCTGAGCATGGTCTACTCCGAAGGGCTCGTCATCACCTTCGTCGCCTTCGGGATCCTGGCCCTCATGCGTCGTCGCTGGCTGCTGGCCGGTGTGCTCGGGATGTTGGCCACCGCTACGACACCGATCGCTTTGGCGTTCGAGGTCAGCTGCCTCTGGTGCGCCTACCGGGAGGTCACCACGAACCGAAACTGGCGATCACTGATGGCGCCGATCTTGACACCTGTCGGCTTCCTCGCCTACCAGGTGTGGCTCTGGTTCCACACCGGGGACGTCTCGGCTTGGCGTATCACCGAGCGTGGGGGTTGGAAGAGCTACCCGTCAATCGTCTACGCCGCTCACACGGTCGGGGTGTTCCTCCGCGACCCGATCGCCACCAACAAGACCGACGACCTGTTGTTCGTCGGAACGGTGCTCACGGTCGTCGGCGCGGTGATCGCCATCCGTTCCCGGTTGCCGACGCCCCTGCTGCTGTACGGTCTCGTCGCCGCGGGCGTCGCCGTCATCTCCGCTCCGGTCGGCCTACGTCCCCGCTTCATGTTCCTCGCCTTCCCTCTGATCATCGCGGTGGGGACATGGTTCCGGGGCCGGACCTATGTCTGGTTGGTGTCTGTATCAATGGTCCTACTGGTGTTCGCCACGGCATACGAAGTCAGCTCATGGGCCGTCTTTCCATAAGGGGGTCGGCGCCCGACCGCCCCCTGCCCACAGGCGAATCCGGGGGCGAGTCCGTGGACAGCACTGTGCACGGACCGACGGCCACCGTCGCACCTCCCGGGCCGGTGATGCCGTCCCCGGCTGGCGTCGGCACCCAGGTCATCCCGCCGCGTCGGCGTCCAGGCCCAGTGGCTGCGCCGGCGGCGGAGGCAGAAGCACATTCCGGGAACGGCGACGCCTCCGGACGGGACCTCGGATCGACCCTCGACGACGCCGTGTCCCGGATCAGTGCCGCCACCGTCGAACGCAGTGTCTGGAGCCTGGTCTGGCTGACCGTGATCATCGGAGGCCTCGGGCTCTGGGGCGCATGGTCGGCCTGGACCCCGGCCACTGTGCTCGCACCGTTGATGATCCTCGGGGGCATCTGCGGGATGACGGCGTCGTGGCTGGTCCGCAGTCCGCGCTCGCCCGCCCTGCAGTTGGCTGCGCTGGCTTCGGTGGTAGCGGCGACACTCGGCCCGCAGGCGGTCTCGATCCACTTGCGGCAGTTCTACAGCACCGATTCCGGGGCCTTCAATCAGGCGGCGGCCCGACTCCTGCTCAACGGGAAGAACCCGTACACCTCGACGATGGCGTCAGCAGCACAGCTCCTCCAGCACCCGGCCAACAACTGGACCTACACGGTGAGTGGTGGTTACGTGGACCACGTCTCGTACCCGGCGGGGTCGTTCCTGTTGCCGCTGCCGGCGCTGGCCCTGGGATTCAACCATGCCGTCGTCGACTGGCTGGACCTCTTCGCCTGGATCATCACCGGAGTGCTCATCTTCGCGCTGTTGGACGCGCCGCTGCGGTGGCTCGGATGCCTCCTGCTGTCGGTGCCGATCTTCGTCGCCATCTTCGGATCCGGCGGCACCGACGCCGCCTTCCTTCCGTTCATGGTCCTGGCCGTGTGGCGATGGGACCGCTTCGCCCGTGGTCGGGACGCCGGGCTCGTCCGATGGATGGGCCCGATCGCACTCGGCCTGGCCTGTTCGATCAAACAGACCCCGTGGTTCTGCCTACCGTTCCTGCTGCTCGGCGTCTTCATCGAGGCTCGCCGGACCGGTCGCCCTCCACTGCGGCCAGCCGTCAGCTATCTGGCCGCGGTGGTGACCACGTTCCTCGTCGTCAACCTGCCGTTCATCATCTGGCAACCGGCCGCATGGGCTCGCGGCACCTTCCTCCCCTTTCTCCAGCCGCTGGTGGCCGACGGACAGGGGCTCGTCACGCTGGTGTTGCACGGGCTATCCCACGGGGTCTCGTTGCCACTCCTCACCGTGGCCGGACTGCTGGTCTTCATCTCGCTGCTGGCCACGTTCGTCGCCGCCTACCCGGTCATGAAGCGGGTCTGGTTGATCCTTCTCCCCCTGTCGTTCTTCTTCGCGACCCGCAGCCTCTCGAGCTACCTGCTCGACCTGTATCCCGCCGCCCTCGTCGCCGCGGTGAGCGTGGCTCCGGGGGTGGCGCCGGCGATGCGCCGAAGGAGCCGGTCTGCCCGAGCGATCGTCGTGGCCGCGGCCGGATCGGCGTTGGCCGCCGTGCTGGTGTCGGCCCTGGCCTTCACCAGCGTTCCCCTGCAAATTGCCGTCCGCAGCGCGGTCGCCTCCCCCAACGCCTCCACCCTCGACGCGGTGACCGTCGCCGTGCACAACACCACCGACCAGGTGGTCAACCCGCACTTCATGGTGACCATCGGCTCCGATCACCCGGACGGCTTCTGGTTGCCGGCCGACGGGCGCCAAGTGGTGCTCCCGCCCCGCGCCACCGCGGTCGTGACGCTGTATCCGTCGCACCGCATCGGGGCCCCCACCCATGACGCCTACTGGTTGGTGGCGGGGTACACCACCTCCCCGGAGGCGCTGAGCACCTCGCCGGTCCAACTCTGGCGGCTCGGCTCGCCGTAGCGCGACTGCGCTGATTCCTCCTTCCCGGGCAGGGAGGAGGTCACCACCGGCCATTCCGCCTACCCTTCTGCCGTGGTCACGGTGGAGGACCGCCTCCGTCCCCGCAAGCCCGGTCGGGCCGGCCGACCGAGGCCGGTCGCCTGGCCGATCGTCCTCGGTCTGGCGGCGTCGAAGGTGGTGTTCCAGCTGGCCACCGCCAACCTCTACGGCGCCCATCGCGACGAGTTCTACTACCTGGAGAGCGGCTACCACCTCGCCTTCGGCTATGTCGACAACCCGCCCCTCGTCCCGTGGATCTACCGCCTCGAACAGGCCGTGTTCGGCCACAGCGTGACCTCCCTGGCCGTCGTGCCGGCGCTGCTCGGCGGGATCTTCGTGATGATCGGCGCGCTGATGACCGCCGACCTGGGGGGAGGCCGCACCGCCCAGGGATTGTGCGCCCTGGTGGCCTGGTTGGGGCCGCTGTTCCTCACCACCAGCCACTTCCTCGGCACGGTGAGCCCCGACCTGGTGGTGTGGAGCCTGGCGTCCTGGTTGGTGATCCGGATGGTGCGCAGCGGCAACCCCCGCGGGTGGCTCGCCGTCGGGGCGGTCTGTGGCCTCGGCCTGTTGAACAAGGACACCGTTCTCTTCTGGGTGGCGGCGGCCGGGACGGGACTGCTCCTCACGCCCGAGCGGCGGTTGTTACGCAGCTGGTGGTTGGTGGCCGGCGCCGCCCTCGCCGTGGCCATCGCCCTGCCCAATCTGATCTGGGAGGCGGACCACCAGTGGGCCACCCTGGTGTTCCTGCGTCACCTGCGGGCCGACAACTCCACGACCGACCTGGTCCAGTTCGTACCGCTGCAGCTGGTGCTGGTGTCGATCGGCGGCACCGTCCTCTGGATCGTGGCCCTGGTGGCGCTCATACGGCGGCCCGCATGGCGATCCCAGGTCTGGCTGGCCTACGGCTACGGGGTGGCCTTCGTGCTCATCCTCGCCTTGGGCGGCAAGGCCTACTACCTGGGATCCTGGTACCTGCCCCTGGTGGCCGTGGGCGCGGTCGTGGTGGAGCAATCCTGGTCCAAGGTGCAGCTCCGGCTGCTCGTCATTGTCACCCTGCTCTTCGGGTTGCTATCGGCCCCGTATGCCACGCCGGTCCTTCCGCCGTCGACCGCGGTCGCTGCCCACCTCGACACCGACAACCACGACCTCGGCGGCATGCTCGGTTGGCCCCATGTGGTCGCCCAGATCGCCGCCGCCGCGGACACGCTCCCCCCGGCCGCCCGCCGGCAGGTGGTCATCTTCACCGCCAACTACAGCCAGGCCGGAGCGGTCGACTTCTACGGTCCGGCCCTCGGGCTCCCACCCGCCATCAGCGGGCACAACACCTTCTGGCTCTGGGGCTACGGCCGGCCGGCGCCGGGGGCCGTGGTCATCGCCGTCGGGCTGCCGGCGTGGTTCGTCCACCGCTACTGGAGCTCGGTGCGGCTCGCCTCCACGCTGGGCGTCGGCGGCCCCCCCATCGACCCCCAGGAGCGAGGTGCTCCCATCTGGATCTGCCGCGACCAACGGGTACCGTGGGCGGTCCTCTGGCCGGCGACCAAGCACTACGACTAGGGGACTCGCCGACGCCCGCACCGGAGCGAGGCCCGACGAACCGACCGCCATGGGCCGCGGCCAGGCCGGCGGGGCCGTGGTCTACGCTCGGTTGCTCCGTCGACCCTGGTTCAGCCCGGACTGTGGCCCGGGGATGCGCCGAGCCCGGCGCCCCCGGCACCGATGAACCAGTGGTGGCGCGGCCGATTCCCATGACACGTGCAGTGACAAACCGCCAGCCGATCACCCACTTTCCACGCCCCGGGCGCCGGTACGGCGTGGGCCTGGTGGTCATCCCGCTGTTGCTGGCGTTGCTGTTGGCCGGCTGTGGGGCGTCGACGCAGGCGGCCGATTCGACCAAGACGACCCGGCCCCTGCCCGCTGGTCGTTATCCCTCGACAGTGTCGAAGATGGTGTGCCGCTCCGAGGCATCCCACGACCTCGGTCTGGCCCTCGGGGAGACGGCCGCGGTGACCACGCCGACCTGGACGGATCACGTCTACACCTGCCATTACGACTACCCGAGCGGGTCGCTGACCCTGTCGGTCAAGGAGCTGTCCAGCTGGCCGGAGACCCTTGCCTACTTCCACGGCCTGGGGAGCCAGCTCGGCGTGACCCGAACGTTGGCCAACCTCGGCCAGGGCGCTTTCCAGACGTCCGACGGCTCGGTCGTGGTTCGCAAGGACTGGAAGGTCCTCCTGGTCGACAGCGGCCAACTACCGCCCCAGTTCGGAAATCCGCCCACCACGTCCGGGGACATCGCAGTGACCGTCGCCGATGTGATCCTCGGCTGTTGGGCCGGCGACTGAGCATTCGGTGACCGGGAACGCCCAGCCCCGCCGTCTCTAGCCGCACCCCGTCTCTAGCTGCACCCCGTCTCTAGCTGCACCCCGTCTCTAGCTGCACCCCGTCTCTAGCTGCACCCCGTCTCTAGCCGTACCCCGTCTATCGCCTCACCCCGTCTACGCCACTGAGCCCGGGCCCACCGACTCGAGATACTCGGACACCGCGGCAGCAATGCACCGAGCGGTGTCCGAACGGGCGTCCTCATCCCCGAACCGCCGCGTCAAAGAGACGACCCGGGCGCCGTGGCTGGTCGCCATCTCGACCCCTTCGTCGGTGGTCTGCCCGGCGACCACCAGGCACGGAACGCCCGCCGCGGCGGCGTCGCCCACCACAGAGCCCACCGCCTTCCCGGCGAACGAGGTGGCATCAAGGGCTCCCTCACCGGTCACGACCAGCGAGCTCGCCGCCAGCGCGGGGCGGAAGCCGACGAGCTCGGTGACCACTTCATATCCCGACCTGAGGCTTCCCCCGAGCGCAACGATGGCCGCTCCGAGCCCCCCGGCAGCCCCGGCTCCTGCCACGTCACCGACCTCCAGCCCGTAGTCGCGCCGGTAGAGGTCGGCCACGGCGACGAAGCGGGCGGCGAGCTCCACCACCTGCTCGTCGGTGGCACCCTTCTGCCGGGCAAACCCGGTCACCGCCTCGAAGAACCCCACATGGACGTCGCAGGCCCCCACCAGCTCCACCGTTCCCAACCCGCCTGCCTCCTCCACGCCCCGCAGGGCGCCGAGACCCCCGTCGGTGGTGGCCGAGCCGCCCAGCCCCACGATCACCCGGCCGTCGGCCCCCGGGGGCGGGTGGTCGAGGGCGAAGGCCGCGGCACGGATGAGCTCGCCGGTGCCCCGCGTGGTGGCGGCTACGGCATCGTTCCCCTCGGCTCCGCCGGCCAGCATGAGACCCGAGGCCCGGGCCATCTCGACCACCGCGACCGACCCGGCCCGCAACCACTCTGCGACGACCGGCTCGCCGAGCGGGCCTTCGACCTCGGTCGTCTCCCGCTCGCCGCCCAACACCCCGAGGACGTCGAGCAGACCTTCGCCGCCGTCCGAGAGCGGGATCTTGCTCACCGACCAACTGCTCGGGCAGCCGCGGGCGATAGCGTCAGCGGCCTGCCGGGCGGTGACGGTGCCGCGGAACTTGTCGGGGGCGGCGAGCACCGCCGCCGGCCGGCTCACCGGGGCCCCCCGCGCCGCTCCGGAGCGCGGGCGCTACCCACCGAGCCGGCGCTACCCACCGAGCCTGCGCTACTCACCGAACAGCAGTCCGTAGTTGGCCCCTCGCCGGAGGTGGTGACCACCGTCGACCGCCAGGTTCTCGCCGCTGATCCAGCCCGACTCCGGTCCGGCCAGGAACCGGACGGCGGCGGCGACGTCCTCCACGGTGCCGAGGCGGCGGATCGGCATCTCGGCCAGGTAGTCGTCGAGCAGAGGGCCGCCCGCAGTGATCGGTGCCATCAGTTCGTCGTCGATGATCCCGGGTTGCACGGTGTTGACCCGGATCCCCGAGGCGCCCAGCTCCTCGGCTGCGTACCGGCACAGCATGTCGATCCCGGCCTTGGCCGTGCCGTAGGCCCACAGATACCGGTGTGGGAAATGGCCCGCGCCGGAGGACATGCCGATGATCGACCCACCGGTCCGGTCCTCACCCGCGACGCCTTTCCCCACTCCGGCCGCCATCAACGGAGCGGCGTGCTTGATGCAGAGGAAGGTGCCGATGAGGTTGAGGTCGACGGTCGCCCGCACCTGGGCGAGGTCGGCGTCGACGATCGGCCCCATATGGGACGCGCCGCCGGCGTTGGCGAACAGGATCTCGAACCGGCCCCGCTCGCCGGCTGCCGTGGCCATCGCCGCGGCAACCTGCTCCTCCACGGTGACATCGGCAACTACGTACCGTGCCGTGCCGCGTTCCTTCGACTTCCTTCCCGAGGACTTGGCCGCCGACTCGAGCGCCGCGACCGCGGTGCGAAGCTTCTCCTCGGTCCGGCCGCAGATGGTGACGTGGGCTCCGTCCCGGACCAGTCGGGTGGCCGCCCCCAGCCCGATGCCGCTGCCGCCGCCGGTGACCAGCGCGGCGTAGCCGACGATGTCGCTCGATCGGTTCGTTCCGTGGCCCACCTTCGACTCCTTTGGCTCGGGCGGCCGCAGTGGCCCGGGCGGCCGCAATGGCCCGGGACAGGCCCTCAACTCCACGCGGTCGACGCCGCTGGCCTGCTCGGCCGCCGCGCGGTCTCCGACGGCCGTAGCTTCTTCACGTACGTGCTACAGAGTGTCCGGGCCGGTGTCCGGATGCAGCATGCTACGGGCCGGGTCGTCCGGCAATCCGGACGGTCGGCGGCGCCGAGTCCACCGGAAAAGGGCCAGCAAAGAAACGTTGGGGGGACAGCGTTGGGCGAGAGGTCATGAGCTCCAGACAGTTCAACCTGGCCGATCTGTTCGAGATCGTGGTCGACACCGTGCCGGAGCGACCGGCCCTGGTCGCCGGGTCCGAACGCCGGTCCTACCGACAGCTCGACGAACGGTCCAACCGATTCGCCCACGCCCTCGAGGTCCTCGGGATGACAGCAGGCGCCCATGTGGGGATCCTGGCCCGCAACCGGGTCGAGTGGGCCGAGGCGATGATCGGCTGCTACAAGGCACGAACCGTCCCGGTCAACCTCAACTACCGGTACGTGGCCTCCGAGCTCCGCTATGTCGTGGAGAATGCCGAGCTCGAGCTCTTGGTGTTCGAAAAGAGCCTCGCGCCCCTGGTGGCCGAGTCGCTCGACGGATACCCGCGGGCCGACCGCCTCCGCCTGATGGCTCTGGCCGACGGCTCCGACGCCCTGGTGCCCCTGTTGGCCGCCGACCGCTTCGAGGAAGCCCTCCAAGCGTCCAGTTCCGGCCGCGGCTTCGGGCCCCGGTCCCCGGATGACCTCTACGTGCTCTACACCGGTGGGACCACCGGCCTGCCCAAAGGTGTGCTCTGGCGCCAGGAGGACATCTTCTTTGCCGCCATGGGAGGTGGTGGCTGGGGTGCCGAGCCCATCGCCATTCCCGACGAGCTCGCCGGCCGGATCAACCGCGACGATGCAGCCCGTGCGGTCATGCTGGTCCTGGCGCCACTGATGCACGGCAATGCGCAATGGGTGATGTGGAATGCCTTCATGATGGGCGGCACCGCCGTTCTCTATACCGAACACCGCTATGACCCCGACCGCATCTGGCGGCTGGTCGACGAGGAGCGGGTGGTGTCGATCGGATTGGTCGGCGATGCCATGGCCCGCCCTTTGGCCGAGGCGCTGAGCCGGGCGGCGCCGGGAACGTATGACACGTCGTCTCTGCTGGTCATCGGCTCAGGTGGGGCCATGCTCTCCTCGACGGTCAAGGAGGAGCTCAAGAAGCAGTTGCCCGACGTCATGATCATGGACCGGTTCGGCGCGAGCGAGAGCGGCGCTCAGGGTGCCGCCGAGGAGGGGGCGGTCGGACCCCGGTTCGTGATGGGTGGGGACACCTCGGTGTTGGACGACGACCTGCGCCCGCTCTCACCGGGGGACGGCCGGATCGGCCGCCTGGCCCGGCGCGGCAGGATCCCGCTCGGCTACTTCAAGGATCAGGCCAAGACCCATGCCACCTTCCCGGTCGACGCCGATGGGGTGCGGTGGTCGGTTCCGGGTGATCTGGCCTCGGTGGAGCCCGATGGCAGCATCACCCTCCACGGTCGAGGCTCGACCTCGATCAACACCGGGGGAGAGAAGGTCTTTCCCGAGGAGGTCGAGGCGGTGGTGAAGACCCACCCAGACGTCTTCGATGCCATCGTGGTCGGGATCCCCGACGACCGCTTTGGCGAGCGGGTGGCCACCGTCGTGCAACCCCGCCCGGAGCACGCGCCGCCCACCCTCGAGCAGCTTCAGGAGCACTGCCGCGCCCAGATCGCCGGCTACAAGATTCCGCGCCAGCTGTTGGCCGTGGCCGCGGTCCCGCTGACCGCCGCCGGCAAGCCCGACACCAGGGCAGCCCGCGAGCTGTTTCTTGGCTCACCGTCGCCCCGGTAAGGCCCCGACGCCCCGGTAAGGCCCCGACTCCCAAGCAAGACCCCGTGGCCCTCGTAAGACCCCGTCGCCCCGTAAGACCCCGTCGCCCCGAGATTCCGTCGCCCCGAGATTCCGTCGCCCCCGAGATTCCGTCGCCCCCGGAGAGGCGTCACCCGGCCGGTCGCCATCGCCCATGCGGGGTTCAGCGGGCCGCCAGTCCCGACACTCGGCCATCGACCAACGTGGCCACCACGGCGAGGAGCCGGTCGACGGCCCGTTCCAGCGACGGCTGATCGATCTCGACGATGCGGTGACTACCGGCGTCGGGCCACAGACCCGTGACCCGGACGGGAAGCGGGCGGGAGGCGGAGCGCAGCGCCACCACCGCCAGGAAGGCCAGCTCTTCCGACCAGGTGGGTGTCGGGATCCCGGCGGCCACCGACACCAGCGAAGGCGCCCCGGGCTCTTCCCGGGTCACGTCGGCGTCGGGGGAAACCGTCGCCACCTGCAGCTCGCGCCGACCCTTCAATCGCACGGTCCGCCGTCCCGGGAGGACCCATTGGTCATCGGGACCACCGAGGCGCACCCGATCCCCGAGGAGGCTCCAGTCCAACGACGTCCAGAGATTGGTGGCCCAGCTCACCGCTTCGGCCAGCACCACGGCCCGGGCCGGCGGCTCCAGCCCGGCCAACCACGGCTCCCAGTAGAACGCCTTCCAGCCGGTCCTACCCCATTCGTCGACCGCCTCGGAAGCGACCGGTCCGGCGGCCTCGGCCGGATTGCGGAACCGTCCCTCGACACATGCCTGGACGACCGCCAGACCCAGCGACCGCCGCACGAACTTCGGTTGCCAGGCAAACGGGTCGCCGGGGCCGAGCACGAGGTCGGGACGGGCCAGCGCCCGGCGGAGCATGGGCAGCGTGATCACCAGATGCTCGCCTTCGGGCAGCCGTTCGACCTCGCACGCCACACCCTCGACCACGCGTTGGCGGATCCTGGCCCGGGCGGTCTTATCCATGGGCGGAGGCGTTGGGGCCACGACCGCCCGGCTCAGCTCCAGGGCCTTCACCGGTGGGCCGCCCCGTCCGACCCGCCACTCCAGGGCACATACCGGTCGAGTCCGTGCCTGCCGTCATTTCCGATGCGTTCGACCCGGGCCTGGCCCACCTCGCAGTCAGGCAGCGCGTCACAGATGCCGCACAGGCCGTTCGGGGTGGAACGCGGCTCGAGCCCCGCGGCCAGCCCGAGCAGCGAGCGGGTCCCGAGCAGGGTGCGACGGGCCGCCCCCGCCAGCAGCTCCGCCGTCACCGGATCCGTATCCAATTCCCCGGTCCGGGTGTAGTAGGTGGCGACCACGAAGGGCGGCGTGAAGCTCCGGAGGGTCTCGACCAGGGCATAGAAGTGCAAATCGGCCCGATGCTCGACACGACGTGCTCCGGCCTTGATCTCCACCAGGGCCACCGACGCCTCGTCGACCGACGGTCCCCCCAGGGCCAGGTCCACCCTGGCCGCCAACTCGACCGCCCCGCCGGCCAGTCCGACCCGCATGGTCTCCTGCGTGCGGGGCAGCCAACCCGGTGACAGATCCGGCCACCGGTTTCTGAGTCCGGAGACCTGCCGCTCGACTTCGGCCCTGAGCTCATCCCGCTGGCTTCCGTCCATCCGGTCGATCCAGGTGGCGAGCTCCCGCTGGCGACCGTCCAGGCGAAGGGCAGCCAAGCCGTCGGCCATGGGATCGCCGACACTGCCCACCGTGACCAGTTGTCGGAACAGGACGTCGATGAGCGCGCCGCAGGCCAGGGCGGCCGTCGGCTCCCGCTCGCCGAATTCCGACACCACCTGGTGACGCTCACAGGCCAGCACCCGGGTGAGCCGGTCCTTGGTCACCACCAGCATCGATGGGCGACCGGGCTCGGCCCGGCGGCGGCGGCGGTGGCAAGCTCAGCCGCCAGACCCTGCTCCATGGTGTCGCGGATCCTCCCCGCCAGCTCGGGATCGGCGGCCGGGCGTGGCCGGCCCGTGATCCGCAACCGCTGGAGGAGGGCGTCCCCGGCCAGGGGCTGCCAACCGTGGGACCGCGGGCCCGGGCCGGCGACCTGGGCCGACGAGAACGCTCCGGACGACGACTTGGGGTGGACCTTCCCCGGTGATGTACCGGTCTCCTCGGGAGCACGGTCGATCTCCATCACGGTCATGTTGCCAGTGTGGCCGGTGGGTGTCACACCACGGATCGCGAGGCCGCCGGTAACCTGTGCAGGGGATGCCGACTGACGCCGCCGTCACCTCGTTCGCCGTCGTCTTCACCGTGTTCGTGGTGGTGACCGTGGTGTTGCTGATCCTGGTCATCCGGTTCATCCTCCAGCGGGCGTCGCTCGCCCGAACGGCGTGGATGGCCGGACGAGCCGAAACGGACGGCGACGAAGAGGAGGACGAGGACGAGCGGCCGCGCACCGCCCTGGTGCTCGCCGGCGGGGGGATCAGGGGCGCGGTGCAGATCGGGATGCTCCAGGTCCTCGCCGAACACGGGTTCGTCCCCGATCGGATCTACGGGTCCTCGGTCGGCGCCATCAACGGTGCGGCGTTCGCCGGCGACCCCACCCGCGAGGGTGTGGAGCGGATGACGGAGACCTGGCTCTCGCTGACCCGCGACTCCGTGTACCCGCAGAGCCGTCTGCATGGACCGTGGCTGTACTTCCAACAGCGGGATTCGGTCTACGCCAATTCGGGCTTGCGCAAGATCGTGGAGGGCGGCATCACCTACGAGCGGCTGGAGGACGCGGTGGTGCCGGTGGAAGTGGTGGCGACGTCTCTCACCGACGGCCAGGAGCATTGGTTCACCTACGGACCGGTGCCCGAAGCCGTGCTCGCCTCCGCCGCGATCCCCGCCATCTTCCCGCCGGTGGAGATCGACGGCGACCGGTACATCGACGGCGGCGTGGTCGACAATGTGCCGATCCGCCGGGCCATCGAGTCGGGGGCGACCCGCATCGTGGTGCTGCTGTGCACGCCGCCCGTCTATGCCCCCGCACCCACCAAACGCCCCGTCGAGGCCATCCTCAACGCCCTCCTCATCTCGATCAACGCCCGGTTCGCCCGCGACCTCGGTCAGTTACCCCCAGGGGTCGAGGTCATCGTGTGCAGCGGCTCCGAATTCGGCCCGAGGGATTTCGACGACTTCTCGAGCACCGAAGCGCTCATCGCCCAGGGGCGCGCCGAGGCTTCCGAGGTGGTGCGGCGCTACGGGATCGGGTCCCCGGGGCCGGCCACGTTGACCGGAGCATCGGTAGACCACAACGGCGCCAGCTCCGGCCCGCTATCGGGCACCAGCCCCGGCGCGGCTCCAACGAACGGCACACCACCAGGTCCGGGTTCACCGGCAGCGGAATCGCCGGCACCCACCCAACCACCGGTGCCGCTGATCCATCCTGAGCCGGGAACGTAGCGCCGCACCACGCGCGCCGGGACCCCGGCGATCACGCAGTGATCGGGAAAGGTCCCCCGCACCACCGCCCCCGCTCCGACCACCGCGTTCTCTCCGAGCACCGTCCCCGGCAGGATGACGACCCCGGTGCCGATCCAGCTTCCGTCGCCGATTCGGACCGGGACATCGCTGGGCCACTGTTCGTGCACGACGTGGTCGGGGTTCTCGTACCCGTGGTTCTGGTCCGTGATGTACACGTAAGGACCGGTGTGGACATCGTCGCCGATGTCGACCTCGAAGTGGCCGACGATATGGCTACCCCGGCCGATCATGCAACGATCACCGATCCGCACGACCGGGTCGGTGATCATCCCCTGCCCGGGAACCATCCCAGCCGAGAGGCTGACCTCGGGACCCACCAGGGTGCCGGCGCCGATGTGGATCCAACGTTCCCCGAAGACGGCACCGGGGGGGAAGGTCAGACACGAGCCCGGCCCGAAGGAACCGAACCGCGCGGCCCGGGCATCGTCCGGGCCGGTGGCGCCATGCTTCACCGTCCAATTCCAACCCGCATCGATGAGCGAGCTGAGCATTCGCTTGACGGCACGCCCGAACGGGCCCTCCGCCCGTTCGGGCCGCGGCTCGGCCACCGGATGGATGTCGGGTGGTGGCTGCCGCGGGCCGGCCGATTTCGGCCATGGACCTATCGCCGTTTCGGGAGCGGTCACCCCGCGACGCTAGCTGATCGACCGGGCCGAGAGCGATCGTGGATTGGCACGGGAGCTCGTCGCCGGAACGTCCCGAGCCGACCTGCGCCGCCAATACAGTCGTGTGCGTGTCGAGCCTCGATCCCCCTCCGAGTTCCGGTGGACGCCAGCCGGATGAGCCGGGGCGGGCCCGTGGCCGTGCCTTGGGGCGGCGGGGGTTCGAGAGCGGCTCGGAGACCTACGAGCGAGCCCGACCCGAGTACCCCGCGGCCGCCGTCGAGTGCATCGTCGCCACGGCCGGGATCGCCCGCGGCACCCGGGTGCTCGACCTGGCGGCCGGAACGGGCAAGTTGACCCGGCAGCTCCGGGCCTCGGGAGCGAATTGTGTCGCCCTCGAGCCGTCGGCGGCCATGCGGAAGGTGTTCAAGCAGGTGCTCCCAACCGTGCCCCTCATCGCCGGGACCGCCGAGTCGATTCCGGCGGCGACGGGCTCCATGGACGCGGTAGTGGTAGGCCAGGCGTTCCACTGGTTCGATCCCACGCGGTCCTTGGCTGAGATCGCCCGGGTGTTGCATCCGGCGGGATGGCTCACCCTCATCTGGAACGAACGGGACGAGTCCGACCCGACCATGGCCGAGCTCGTCCGCGTGAGCAAGTGGGACCGCAACCAGCCCTATCCGATGGGCAAGGACTTCGGAAAGCTCATCGATCGGAGTGGCCTGTTCGGACCGGTCGAACGGACCAAGTTCCACTTCGTGCTGTCGGTCGACCGGCAACGGTTCGTGGACCAGGTGGCCTCGCGCAGCTACGTACGGGTGATGGCGGAGCCTGACCGGCAGGCCCTGCTGGCCCGGGTGGCCGAGCTCGGAGCGGCGCTGGAGGAGCCGATCGCCATGCCCCACATCACCGATCTCTTCTGCGCCCGGGCTCGAGGCCGCTGAGGCTGTTCGACCTTCCTCTGGCCGGGCGCTGTCCGGTCAGATGAGCCCCGGCGCCGACTTGCCCGGCGGTACGCCGGGGATGGAGTCTCATGGCGATCACCATCCGGGGTGTCCCAGTCGTAGATACGTCGCCCCGGGCGTAGGCCGACCAAAAGGGGACCTGACCCATGATCAAGCTGACCTGCCTGCTGAAGCGCAAGGAGGGGATGACCCCGGCCGAGTTCCAGGCGTACTGGCGAGACCATCACGGTCCGCTCATCGCCAACGGGCGCTGCGGCACCCACGTCGTCCGGTACGAACAGAACCCCCGGCCGATCGACGACTACCGCGGTGACGACGACCGCTCGGGGTACGACGGCGTCACGGTGCAGTGGTTCTCGTCCATGGACGAATACCACGCCCACATGCAGGAGGACGACTCCCCCCAGATGTTCGAGGACATCGCCAGGTTCCTTGATCTCGACCACCTCGAGTTCGTGCTCACCGAGCGGCCGCGGGTGATCATCGACGGCGCAGTCGACTGGGGCCCGTGAGCCGACGCCGGCCGAACCGGGCCCGGTGTCCCCAAATCGGGCCCGGCCTGATGTCCTCCGAACCGGGGCCCGGCCTGGTGTCCTCCGAACCGGGGCCCGGCCCGGTGTCCGCCAAATCCGGGCCCGGCCCGGGGAGACATTGACACCCCTGCCCATCGGACTTACGATCCAGTGAATCGGACAAGCGTCCGATCTACTGGAAGGGCATCCGACATGCCGACCTCAGAGCTCGATATCAGCGGGATCGGCTTCGATGACATCGATCTGACCGACTCGAAGCCCTTCGCCGACCGCGTCCCCCACGAGTGGTTCGCCTTCCTGCGCAAGAACGCACCCGTGTGGTGGCAGGAGGAGCGGGTCGGGCCGGGATTCTGGGCGGTGACCACCCACGCCGACTGCATGGCGGTCAATCGTGACTATGAGCACTTCTCATCCGCCCGCAAGGCCACCTACCTCTGGGACCTGGCCGAGGAGGACCTGGCTCAACAGCAATTGCTGATGTTGAACATGGACCCTCCGCTGCACACCCGGTACCGGCGCCTGGTCAACAAGGGGTTCACGCCTCGGATGGTCAACCAGTTGCATGACCGGATCCACGCGGCGACGGACGGCATCATCGATTCCGTGATCGAGGCAGGCGAAGCCGACTTCGTCACGGACATCGCCGCCGAGCTCCCCCTGATCGTGATCGCCGAGCTCCTCGGGGTACCCGACCAGGACCGGCACCGGATGTTCGACTGGTCGAACCGCATGATCGGCAGCGAGGACCCCGAGTACCAGACGGCTGGCGAGGCGGCCCTACACGCCTCGATGGAGCTCTACGCCTACGCGTCGGAGCTGTTCGCCATCAAGCGGGCCGACCCCCACGACGACCTGATGAGCGTCCTGACCGAGGTCGAGGTGGATGGCGAGAAGCTGGACGAGCTCCAACTCGAGCTGTTCTTCCTCCTGCTGACGGTGGCCGGCAACGAGACGACCCGCAACCTCATCTCGGGGGCCATGGCCGCATTCTTCGACCACCCGGATCAATGGCAGAAGCTCCGCGCCGACCGATCGCTGTTGCCTTCGGCGGTCGAGGAGATGTTGCGGTTCGTCACCCCGGTAATGAACTTCCGCCGCCAGACCACCAGTGGAATAGAGCTCGGGGGACAGTCCATCGAGCCTGACAGCAAGGTCGTTTTCTTCCACGTCTCGGCCAACCGGGACGAGGCGGTCTTCGACGACCCCCATACCTTCGACATCACCCGGGACCCGAACCCCCACATGGCGTTCGGCGCCGGTGGGCCTCACTTCTGCCTCGGCGCCAACTTGGCCCGCATGGAGATCCGGGTCATGTTCGAGCACCTCCTCGACCGGATGCCGGAGATCGAGCCGGCCGGCGAGGTGCAGCGCCTGCAGTCGCAATTCATCAGCGGCGTGAAGCACATCCCGGTGCGCTTTCCTGCTGCCGCGCGCCTCGCGTCCTGACCGTGCCGCGGAATCCCCCCGAAAGCATCAAAGAGGTCATCCGCGACTTCCGGAGGGACCAGGTCGTCGCCGTTGCCCGGCGGCTGTTCGGCGAACGCGGCACCATCGACGTGCCGATGGACGAGATCGCGGCCGAGGCGGGCGTGGCCCGCTCGACGGTGTACGTGTACTTCGCCAACCGGGAGGAGCTCCTGCGTGCCTGCCTCACCGGCATGCACAACCAGCTCCTCGACGACATCGCGCTCGACCTGGGAGCAGGATGCAGAGCCAGCCCATCGGCTCGAGCATCTCATCCAGGGCATGCTCGAGCGGATCGACGACGACCCGGCCTTCTTCCGCCTGGCCCTGGTCACCCAAGGAACCGTGAGTGAGGGCGGCGAGGCGCTCGGCACCGAGCTCTCGCTCATCGGGCTCAACATCGCCCGCCTCATGCGGGACCTCTATGTCGAGGGTGTGGCCCGTGGCACGTTCCGGGACATCGACCCCGACCAGGCCACCGCGTTCATCGGCCAGCAGATCTACGGGGCCATGTCGGTGCGGGCCGGTGAGCCCCTACCGGGCCCGGTCACCGACGTCGCCGCTGGCATCTGCGACTTCATCCTGCGCGGTCTCGGCACCTGACCGGCGCGGCGATCCGGTGGAGTGAGCCGGGATCGACCCCCGAACCACACCAGATGCTCGTCCGCCCGCTGGCCGCCTCCGTGCCCCAGGGTCAGTGACCCTACCGATCAGCCGTTTGCCTTGGCCGAACACTGCCGGCAGAGTCCACTCAGAGAGAAGTGGTGGGGGTCGATGACGAAGCCGGTGTCGTCCAGCAGCCGCCAGCGAAGCGGATCGAAGGTGGAATCCGGTATCTCCACCACCCGGTTGCACATCTCGCACACCAGGTGGTGATGGACGTCGCCCGCCAAGTGCCAGCGTGACGGGCCATGCCCGAGGTGGACGTGAAAAGCGATCTCCAACCGCTCGAGAAGCTCGAGCGTCCGGTACACCGTGGCCAGGTTGATGTCGGGGTGGTGTTCCCAAACCGCCTCGGCCAGCTGCTCGGCCGTCACGTGGTCCTCGCTGGCCTCGAGCGCTTCGACCACCGCGCGCCGGTCGACGGTGACCCTGCTCCCCGAGGCCCGGATGACGGCGATGGCCTGGTCCACCCGTGCAGCTGACACGCGAGCATCGTAGTGGTGGCCGGTCGCGGAGCCCTCCGACACGATGGACCGCCTTCCCGCCGGTGGACCGCCCGAGACTGGACCGCACCAAGCTGCGGGCCGCCCGACCGTGTGGACCGCTCGACCGTGTGGACCGTCGGACCGTGTGGGACTGGCAGACCGTGTGGGATGGGCAGACCGTGTGGGACGGGCAGACCGTATGGGACTGGCGAGCGCGCTCCGTCCCGCCAGCCGGCGAGGCGACCGACCTCCGCCCACCGCCGGGACGGCGGGCCGGTGCGCGCTCAGCCTCCGGCCACCGCCGGGACGATCGAGAGGGTCTGACCGTCGGCGATCGGCGTCGCCAGCCCGTCGAGAAAGCGCACATCCTCGTCGGCCAGGAACACGTTCACGAAGCGGCGCAATTCTCCGGACTCGTCGAACAGCCGGTCGGCGAAACCCTCGTGGGCGGTGTCGAGGGCCTTCAGCGCCTCGCCGACCGTCGAGCCGTCGACGGACACCTCCCCGGCGCCAGCGGTCAGGGTGCGCAGTTGGGTGGGGATCCGTACGGTGACGCTCATCAGCTGCTCCTCCGGGACACGGGCTCGGGCGGGAGGTGCTCGCCCTCGGTGGCCGCGGCGAACGCCTCGAGGGTGGGTGCGATGGTCGCCGTTGGACCGGACTGGGCGGCCAGGGTCTCCACCGTCTTGAGGCCGTGGCCGGTGACCATGGCGACCACCCGCTCATCGGATCGGATGGTTCCGGCCGCCGCCAATTTGGCCAGCGTGGCGATGGTGACGCCACCGGCGGTCTCGGCGAAGATTCCTTCCGTACGGGCCAGGATGCGGATGCCGTCCAAGACCTCCTCGTCGGTGACCGATTCGCACGACCCTCCGGATCGACGGATGGTGTCGAGTGCGTACCAGCCGTCGGCGGGGTTCCCGATGGCCAGTGACTTGGCGATCGTGTCGGGCTTGACCGGCCGGATGGCGTCGGTCCCCTCCCGGAAGGCGGTGGCCACCGGCGAGCAGCCGTCCGCCTGGGCCCCCGAGACGCGGACCGAGGGCTCCTCGTCGAGCAGCCCCACTCTCCACAGCTCCTCGAACCCCTTGGCCACCTTGGTGAGCTGGCTCCCCGACCCGATCGGTACGACGACATGGTCGGGACATCGCCAACCGAGCTGCTCCGCGGTCTCGAACGCCAATGTCTTCGATCCCTCCGTGTAGTAGGTGCGGATGTTGACATTGACGAACGCCCAGTCCGGCTGCTCGCTGGTCAACTCGGCGCACAGCCGGTTGACGTCGTCGTAGGTGCCCTCGACGGCGATGACCCGGCCGCCGTAGACAGCGGTCATGGCGATCTTCGCCGTTTCGAGGTCGTGCGGGATCAGCACGACCGACTCCATCCCGGCCCGGGCGGCGTGAGCCGCGACCGAGTTGGCCAGGTTGCCGGTCGAGGCGCAGGCGGCGATCTTGAACCCGAGCTCACGAGCTTTGGTCAACGCCACCGACACCACCCGGTCCTTGAACGACCCGGTGGGGTTGGCAGTGTCGTCCTTGATCCACAGCTCACCGAGACCGAGCTCGGCAGCCAGCCGATCGGCCCTCACCAACGGCGTGAACCCGGCACCGAGATCGACCGGGGTCGAGTCGCTGACCGGGAGCAGATCGGCATACCGCCAGATCGACCTGGGTCCCGACGCCACGCCTTCCCGCGTCATGCTGGCGGCGACACGCTCGTAGTCGTACGTCACCTCGAGCGGGCCGAAACAGTAGTCACAGACGTGCAATGCCTCGGTCGGATAGGCGCGACCGCACTCACGGCAGCGAAGCCCAGAAACGAAGTCCACGGCATTCTCCTCATCGCTCGGGCATTGGCACCTGGTGGAATCCGATCTGCCATGGGCAGGTTCGGATCTCGCTCTGGTTGCCGCGGCGTCGCTGGGCCCGGTCCCTCAGCCGCTCTGGATGATGGGCTCCATCATGGTCGATGCGGGGCCCGCCGTCAATGCACCTGGCAGTCACCGCCGATCCGGCGGCTCCACGATCTCTCGAACACGAGCGCGATCGGGGACCGATCACGAGTACCGCACGGGGTCGAAGACCGTCGGGAGCCGGCCGGCGCGCTCCCGAGAGACGCTCTTCCCGTATCCGGCCCAGGTGAGCGATGATGACGGCATGTCGACGGCGCTCACTCCCGGTGAGGACGGGCGCGCCGGTGGAGAGGCCGGAGGGACCCAGACGGCATCGGCCGATCTCCACGCGCTGATCGGTCAGAAGGGTGACCGTCATGTCTCGGTCTGCATCCCCGCCCGCAACGAGGCCGCCACCATCGGTCCGATCGTCCACTCCATCGCCTCGACCCTGGCGGGTGAGTCCGGCGGGTGGCCGCTCGTCGACGAGCTCATGGTGATCGACGACAACTCAGACGATCGCACCGGCGAGCTGGCGCTCCGGGCCGGCGCCCGGGTCATCGCCAGCGAGGCGGGCCGGGGGGGCAAGGGCCAGGCCATGCGAACCGCCCTCAAGGCGGCCCAAGGCGACCTCATCGTCTTCGTCGACGCCGACGTGACCAACTTCGGGCCCCACTTCGTGACCGGGTTGCTCGGGCCACTACTGTCCGACGAGTCCGTCACCCTGGTCAAGGGTTACTACCAGCGTCCACTCCACGGCGCCCCTGACGGAGGAGGGCGGGTCACCGAGCTGGTGGCCAGACCCGTCATCGATCTGCTCTTCCCGCACCTGGCGTCGATTCGACAGCCGCTGGCCGGTGAGACGGCGGCCCACCGGTGGGTGCTCGAGAAGTGCGGCCTGGCCGAGGGCTACGCCGTCGAGCTGGCTCTGCTCATTGACGTGGCGGCCCGCTTCGGGGTGGAGACCATCGCCCAGGTCGACCTCGGCGTCCGGGTCCACCGCAACCGGCCCCTCGCCGAGCTGCGGCCCCAGGCCACCGACATCCTGCCGCGCCTCGCTGGCCCGCGCCACCCCGCTCACGCCTGACTGACCGGCACGAGATGGCCGTACCTGATGCCGGCGCTCCGTGACTGCGACGGCAGGCGTACGGCCCCGGACGACGCAACCTCGTCTCCCGGAGTCCGATCTCGCGGCCGAGCCCTGAAGGGGCCGCCCGTGATCCGACGGCGATCAGGCCGACGCACCTACCGCTTCGGGGCAGCCCGGGCCCGGACCGGCCATCGCCACCGCCCCGGCGGTCGGAACGCCGACCGGCACCGGGATCCCGTGGGCCACCTCGCCGGCGACGACGACCGGCTCGAAGACTGAACCAGGTGCCGGCACGTCGGCGAGGGACGCCCGCTGACGGCGCCGCCCGGGAATGACGAGGGCGGTGACGGCTCCGACGGCCACCACGACCGCTCCGACATAGACCGCCGGGGTCATCCCGCTCACGTAGTCAGCGGCCGACCGGTAGCCACCATTGGAGCTGAAGACCGCACCGAGAACGGCGATGCCCAGTACTCCGCCCAGTTCCCGGAAGGCGCTGTTCGCCCCCGAGGCCACCCCTTCGAGATACTTCGGCACCGACCCGAGCACCAGGGACGCCAGGGGGACGAAGAACAATGTCATGCCCATCCCGCTCACCACGAAGGGAATCACCATGTCGGCGAAGGGGGTGGTGGGCGTGATCAGGAGGGCCAGCCAGGTGAGGCCGATCGCCTGCAGCGCCAGCCCGGTCACCACGAGGGGCTTGCCTCCCCACCGCTCGGCCAGATTGCCGACCAGGGGGGCCAAGAGCATGGGCATGGCCGTCCAGGGGAGCACTCGGATCCCGGCCGCCAGGGGGCTGAGGCCCTGGACGGTCTGGAGGAACTGGGTGAGGAAGAAGATCGAACCGAACATCCCGAAGCTGAACAGCAGGGCGGTGACGTTCACCGCCGCGAACCCACGGCGGCGGAACAGCCTGATGTCCAACATGGGATGGGAGGACCGCAACTCCCAGGCGATGAAGGCGGCGAGGGCCGCCGTCCCCACCACGAACGACAACAGCACCGATGTGCTCGTCCAACCGTGGCTGTTGCCCCGGACCAGGCCGAGCACCACGCCGAAGAGACCGGCACTGACCAGACCCACGCCCACCAAGTCGAGCCGGGAACGCACCCCGCGGGACTCGGACAACTTCCACCACGCCAGCGGGATGAGCACCAACCCGATCGGCACGTTGAGCCAGAAGATGTACTGCCACGACCAGCCGCTGGTGACCGCGCCCCCGACCAACGGTCCGATCGCCACCGCCATGCCGCCGATGGCACCCCACAGGCCCAGGGCGGCGTTGCGTCGCTCAGGCGGCACCGCCGCGCGAGCAGGGTCAGCGACAGGGGCATGATCATCGCGCCCCCTGCGCCTTGGACGGCCCGGGCCGCCACCAGCACCGAGATGTTGGGGGCCAGGGCGGCCACCGCCGACGCCCCGGTGAACACGGCGATGCCGAGGACGAAGATGCTCCGGCGGCCGAACCGTTCTCCTATCGCCGCGGCCGACAACAACAGGACCGCGAACGTCAGGGTGTAGGCGTTGACCGTCCACTCCAGACCGGACAGGCCGGCATGGAGGTGGACCCGGATGACCGGGAGTGCCGTCGAGACCACCAGGTTGTCGAGCGAGGCCATGAACAGCGCCATGCCGGTGATCACGATGGCCCAGACGGCCCGGCCCTTGGCCGTGCCCCCGGTCCCGCGACTGCCGTCGGCGCCGCCGGGCTCGTGTCCGACCGGCACCCGGGTCGCGCCCGGCGCCGTCCTCACCGACCGGCCGGTGGTCGGGAGCTCGTGCCGGTCGGGGTCGGCGACGGTGGCGCCGTCGGACATCCCGTGGCGGCGGCCGAGGCGGGCCCGCAGGCGACCGGACCGTGCCTGGGCCACGGTGCGCCATCTCCTCCGGGCCGCCGACCCGGGCCGTAAGCTTGTTTGTGATTGATCACTAGATACACGGGGCAAAAAAAGTGGGACGGCAAACGGCTGGTTCATGCGGGTACCTCCTGGTCGGCGGCCAGGTCGGCGCGTCGCTTCGCACCGATGGCCTCGGTCATGGCCTTGACGGCTTTGGCTTTCGGTCCGGCGCACAGGCTCTGGGCCCACGGCTCCGGGATGGACTGGAGATCGATGGCCGCCATGACGTTGATGAGCATCCCCATGGCGAAGAACTGGCCGAGATCATCGGTGGAGAGATGGGTGCGGTCGAAGAAGATCTGCTGGAGGACCTCGAAGGTCCGGCGACAACTGGCGGCGATGTCGGGGTCCCCGGGAGCGGCGGCGAAGCCGTGCAGCTGCACCTGGAGCAACTCGGGATCCTGCATGAGCTCGGTATAGGCCGCACCCATGGCCTCTAGCGCCTCGTGCCCGTCGAGGCCATGGGCGGCGCGGGACAATTCCCCGATGATCCGGTCTCCGACCAGGTCATAGGTGGCCACGAACAGGTCTTTCTTGGTCCCGAACAGGCGGAAGAGGTAGGGCTGGGAGATGCCGGCCCGGACGGCGATGGCGTCGGTCGACGTCCCGGCGTAGCCGGACCGGGCGAACTCGGAGATGGCCGCGGCCAGCACCGCGGTGCGCCGCTCGTCTGCTGTCTGCCGGGTCGAGACCATCATCATTCCATTGTGAGTGGTCACTCACTAACTGTCAAGCCCCCATTCATTTCGCGTGCCGGCGGCCCTCACCGGGTAGCGTCCATTCATGGCTCCAAACCGCCTCGGGGAGGACGGCGAGGGCTCACTGGGCGAGGGCTCTCTGGCCGACACGGTCATGGTCTCCAACCGGGGCCCACTGTCGTTCCGTTTCGACGAGGGCGTGCCCGTGGCCGGGGAAGCGGCCGGTGGGTTGGCCGGATCCCTCGGCCCGATGATGGCCGGCACCGGGGCGACCTGGGTCGCCAGCACGCTCGGGGACGCCGACCGGGCGGCGGCCGAGGCGGGGCTCGTCCCCGAGAACGGGTACCAGGTCGAGCTGGTCGACCCGGAACCGGAAGTCTTCAACCTGGCCTACAACGTGGTCTCCAACGCCATGCTCTGGTTCTGCCACCACCACCTGTTCGACGCGCCCCGCCGGCCCCGCACCGACTACCGGTGGTCCGACGCCTGGGACGCCTACCGCGAGCTCAACGAGCAGTTCGCCGACCGGGTGGCCAAGGTCGCGCCCGACGGCGGCCGGGTCCTGGTGCAGGACTACCACTTGGCCCTCATGGGCTCGGCGCTGGCCCGCCAGCGACCGGACCTGAGGACGGTGCACTTCACCCACACCCCCTTCGCCGATCCCTCGGTCTTGCGCATGCTCCCCACCGCCACCGGAAACGACCTGTTGTCGTCGATGGCCGGGTTCGGCGCCTGCGGATTCCACACCGAGCGGTGGGCGGCGGCCTACCGGGCCAACCAGTCCGCGCCCGACCAGTCCCCTCCGGGGAGGACCGGCGCCGCCGGCCGGGCCTTCGTGTCGGCACTCTCGGTCGATCCCGAACGACTGCGAGCCTCGGCGTCCGATCCGGCCGTCCAGACTGCGCTGGCCCGCATCGAGGAACAGGTGGGAGCTGGCGACCGCCAGGTGATCGTGCGGGTCGACCGGATGGAGCTGTCCAAGAACCTGCTGCGCGGGTTCTGGGCCTTCGACGAGTTGCTCGAATGCCAACCGGCCCGGCGTGAGCGGGTGGTGTTCGTGGCCCTGGCCTACCCCACCCGCCAGGGGCTACCCGAGTACCTGGCCTACCAGAACGAAGTCGAGTCCACGGTGGCCCGCATCAACCAACGGTGGGGCCGGCCCGGATGGACACCCATCGTCCTCGAGGTGGAGGACGACTACTACGCATCGCTGGCGGCCCTGGAGCGCTACGACGTCCTGCTGGTCAACCCGGTGCGCGACGGGATGAACCTGGTGGCCAAGGAAGGGCCGCTCGTCAACGGACGGAACGGAGTCCTCGCATTGTCCCGCGAGGCCGGTGCCTTCGAGGAGCTCCAGCCGGCCGCGCTCGAGCTGAACCCGTTCGATGTGTCGGCCACCGCCGCGGCTTTGGCTGCAGCCCTCGACCTGGACGCCGATCAGCGAGCCGAGCGGTCGGCGGCGTTACGCCGGCTGATCACCGCCCGCCGGCCGGCCGACTGGCTCCGCGACCAGCTGGCCTCGGCGGGCTGAACCCCGAGCGTTCACGCCACTCGGCCTGCCCTCAGGTCCTCCGGCCCGCCGGGACGGCGTCCGCCAGCCACCCCAGCACGGCCAGGGCTCCCGGCGGGCCCGGTACCACCGCATCGGCCGCCTCGGCCACCTCTGGCGCGCTCTCGTCGTCGACGGCGGCGATGGCGGCGGTGGCGAGACCGTCGCTCGCCGCCAGCTCGGCCAGCGCGGCAAAGGCCGGCAGGTCACCGAGGTCGTCACCGAGGTAGCATGCGGCGCTGCACCCTGCGGTCAGGGCCCGCACCGCCGAGCCCTTGTCGGCGTCGGTCGGCGGCCGGAGCTCGACCGACATCCGGCCCCCATGGGACCGGAGCCCGGTACGCCTCGCTTCGGCCTCGACGGCGATGATGACCCACTCGGCCGCACCGGGTGTCCGGCGCCAGTGAATGGTGACCGCCAGGCCCTTGTCCTCCACTTCGACGCCGGGCGGGGCGGCGGAACGGAGACGGCCGGCGGCGTCGGCCACCAGCGGACGCCAGCGCTCCGCATTGCCATCGACGGTGATCTCCCGGCCGTCACCCGCCCACTCCAACCCGTACAGGCCGACCAGCCGGATCGACGAGACACCGGCCGGTCCTGCCGTTCCGTCATCGAGGGACGCCACCCGATCGAGGAGGAACGATGCCGGCCGCCCAGAGACCACCGCCACCACGCCGAACCGCTGCGCCAGGCGCGCCATGACCTCGACCGCGCCAGCGAGGGGGCGGGCTCGGGCCGGATCGGTGACGATCGGGGCCAGCGTGCCGTCGAAGTCGGTGATGACGGCGGTGGTGGGCGGATGCTCGAGCAGCGGCTGAAGCACTCGAACCACGTCCGGTTGGAGTTCGGTGCCGTCCCGCTCCCCGCGTCCGCGGCCGCTGCCGTCAGTGATGGGTCGAGGACGTCGTCGAGGACCGGGCGGAGGTGGTCGCCGTGGTGGCGGTGGTGGTCGTGGTGGGCGCCGTGGCCCTCGTGGCCAGATCCGGCCCGACCACCACCAGCACTTCGGCGGTGCCGATCGAACTGATCGGCGCGGCAGTCGTGTAGGGGCCGACCGCACTGCTCGTCAGATGGAGGGAGGCGGCGATGGCCTCGGCCGACTGCTGCTGGCCGGAGAGGTAGTAGACGGTCGACGTCGAGACATGGGCTGAGGCATTGACCGGCGACTCGAGGTTCCAACCGCCCGGGCGCAGCTCGTTGGTCACGGCGGCCGCCGCCCCGGTCACACTCGAGGCGTTGGCCACCAGCACCGAGACCTTGCTCGGTGCCACCGTGGTCGTCGGGCTGGTCGGATGGCCGGCAGACGTGGTCGAGGAGGAGGTGGCCACGGTCGTCGTGGTCGAGCCGGCCGATGTGTTCGCCGCCGATCCCGCGGCCGGCTTGGCTGCGGAGGGATGGATCACACCGAGCAGCAGGACCGTGGCAACCACGAAGGCCGCCAGCACCAGACCGGCCCGGGCCATCGGCAAACCGCGCCCGTTCGGGCCGCTAGGTGGTGGCCCGTCGGACTCAGGGGGGTTGGACACTGGGAGTCAGCCTGCCAACCGGTGGATGGAGAAGCAAGGCTTTCCCATCGTCGGGACCTCGGGGTGGATCCGCGCCGAAAAGGAGCCTCCTCGCCCGACTCGACGACCGTACACTGGGTTCGCGGCGGGGGTGGTGACGGCACCGGGCCGGTGTGGCGCAGTTGGTAGCGCAGACGACTTGTAATCGTCAGGTCGTGGGTTCGATTCCCACCGCCGGCTCCATTGTCTGGTCGCGCCACGGGCGCGACCGGCGTGACCTTGACGGCGGGCGTCGTCCGCATCGCCGTCCCGAGCCCGGCTGGTCAAGCCCGCCGGAGGGAGTGCGGAATGGGGCTTGCCGGGGGCGTGGGTGAGCGTGAAGGGGGTGCGTTCTTCGCGGGATCCGCGTGCCTTCGACTAGTGGCGGACGGCAGATAAGGCGACGTTACGAGGTCAGATGGTCGAGTACCCGCCGCCGATCCTCTGACCAGGCAACTCGCGCCGTCGGGCCGACGGCCGATCATGAGTCACCGAGGGGCCGGTGGCGGTTTCGGCCCCGAGGTTCACCCCGGCGCCCTTCCGGGTAAGTTCTGTGGCTGACAGCGTGCCCTCTTGGCGCGGGCCTTCTCGACGATCCCCATGTGGAGGGGAGGAACGGCTATGACGGACCTGCTGATGGCGGAAGACCAGCTGACCCTGGCGGATCGCTTCGTCGCCACCCGATCGCTGACCGAATCGCTGGCCTCCCCCCTGTCGGCCGAAGACCAGACCGTCCAGTCGATGCCCGACGTGAGCCCGACCAAGTGGCACCGGGCCCACACCACCTGGTTCTTCGAGACCTTCCTCCTCCAGCCCGGGATCGAGGATTATCGGTGCTTCCACCCCGATTTCGGGTTCCTGTTCAACTCGTACTACGAAGGGGTCGGTGCCCGCTATCCCCGGCATCACCGGGGCCTGGTGTCACGGCCTGGTGTTGCCGAGATCGCCGAGTACCGGGCCCACGTGGACCGGGCGATGGGCGCGTTGCTGGACGATCCGTTCCGTGCCACCGTCGCCGGGCTCGTCGAGCTCGGGATCCAGCACGAGCAGCAGCACCAAGAGCTTCTGCTGATGGACATCAAGCACGTGTTGTCCCGCAACCCACTCCTGCCCGCTTACGATGCCGTCCGCCTCCCGGCCCCTGCCGCCGCCGAGGACGCCGGGTGGTGCGGCCATGCCGGAGGCACGTACGAGATCGGTCACTCCGGAGCGGGTTTCTGCTTCGACAACGAGCTCCCCCGCCACTGCATCTACCTCGAGGCGTTCGAGCTCGCTGACCGGGTGGTGAGTTGCGGGCAATGGCTGGAGTTCATGGCCGACGGTGGATACCACCGGCCCGAGTTGTGGCTCTCGGACGGGTGGGCCACCGTGCAGGCGGACGGGTGGGAGGCACCGCTCTACTGGTCGACGGTCGACGGCCGGTGGCACGAGTTCACCCTCGGTGGCCCCATGCCGGTGAATCCGGCCCAGCCGGCCTGCCACCTCAGCTACTACGAGGCCGATGCCTTCGCCCGCTGGGCCGGCGGCCGGCTCCCGACCGAGGCCGAGTGGGAGGTGGCGGCAGCAGGATCGCCGGTGACCGGCCATTTCCTCGATCAGACCAAGCTCCATCCCACCCCGACAACCGGGCCCTCGTCACCACCCGGGCCCTTCGGCGATGTGTGGCAGTGGACGTCGTCCGCCTACAGCCCCTACCCCGGGTTCGAGCCGGCATCGGGCGCAGTTGGCGAGTACAACGGCAAATTCATGGTCAACCAGTACGTGCTCCGTGGCGGGTCGTGTGTCACTCCACCCGACCATGTGCGCGCCGGCTACCGGAATTTCTTCCCCCCGTCCGCCCGCTGGGCATTCTCCGGGCTGCGCCTCGCCCGCGACGCCGGCTGATCACCGCCCCAACTCGGAAAGCACCTCCCATGAGCACGGTGATCCCCCCGACCATCGACATCCATATCTCGGCCAGTGACCTGCGCGGCGCCATGGAGCAGGATGTGGCCACCGGTCTCACTACTGACCCGAAGCAGCTGCCGCCCGTGTACTTCTACGACGACCGCGGCAGCCGCCTGTTCGACGAGATCACCAGGCTGCCCGAGTACTACCCGACCCGCGCCGAGCGATCGATCCTGGACGCCCACGCCGGCGACATCGCCAGGCACGCCGGCGCCGAGACCCTCATCGAGCTCGGTGCAGGAACGTGCGAGAAGTCACGCCTGTTGCTCGACGCCATGCAGTCCACTGGCCGCCTACGGCGATTCCTTCCGCTCGACGTGAGCGAGTCCACGCTCTGGGAGGCGGCCAACGCCCTGGCTCGGGAGTATCCCGGTGTGGCGGTCAACGCGGTGGTCGCCGACTTCCATCAACACCTCGACCGGCTGCCCGTCGAAGGACGCCGGTTGTTCGCCTTCCTCGGCGGCACCATCGGCAACCTCGACCCGGAGCAGCGTCGGGAGTTCTTCTTCCGGCTGGGAAAGGTCATGGACATGGAGGACCGGCTGCTCATCGGGACCGACCTGATCAAGGATCGGGGCCGGCTGGTCAACGCCTACGACGACTCGGCCGGGGTGACCGCCGAGTTCAACCGGAACGTGCTCCTCGTGCTGAACCGTGAGCTCGGCGCGGATTTCGACCCCGCCCGGTTCGAGCACGTGGCCCGCTGGAACGAGGCGGACCAACGGATCGAGATGTGGCTGCGGTCACCCGATCACCAGCAGGTGCGGGTGGGTGACCTCGCGCTCGACCTGGTGTTCCGGCCCGGCGAGGAGATGCTGACCGAGATCAGCACCAAGTTCTCGCCGGACGCGCTCGAGACCGAGCTCGGCGAGTGCGGGTTCCGGGTGGACTCGGCCTGGTGCTCCGAGGGTGGCGAGTTCATGTTGACGCTGGCCCGGCCCTCCTGCTGAGCACCCCTCCCCCGGAGGGCCCCCTTCACCCATCCTCCCCAACCCGCCGGTCCGCTGGCTCCCTGGCGGTCGAGCCCGCGGCCCACGCCGGGTGAGCACGTCGTTCAGGAGCCGAGCAGATCCTTCACCGCCGCCTCGACGGCGCGGTGGAACGTCGGATAGGCATAGATCATGTGGCGCAGCTGCGTGGTGGGCACCTCGGCGTGGACGGCCAAGGTCAACAGGCCGAGCACCTCGCCCCCCCACGGCCCGGCAGAGGTCGCGCCGACGAGCACACCCCGGGTGGCGTCCTCGACCAGTTTGATGAACCCCCGGTTGCCCGCCTTGTGGATCCAGCCCCGGGTGGAGGACGGGACGTCGGTCGTCCCGGTCCGGACCTCGAGCCCACGTTGGCGAGCATCCCGCTCGCTCAGGCCGACCGAGCCGATCTCCGGATCGGTGAAGGTCACCCGCGGGAGGGCCCGGTAGTCGGCGGGCACCACCGGCCGGCCGAGGATGTCGTTGACCACGATGTCGGCCTGGTACATCGAGATGTGGGTGAACGCGCCCTTGCCGGTGATGTCTCCGATGGCCCAGGTGCGCTCCACCCCGTCCACCCGCAGGTGGTCGTCGACGGGGATGAACCGGTCGGTTTCGGACAGTCCGACCGAGGACACGTTGATCCGGGACAGCTCGGCGTGGCGGCCCGTGGCGACCAGGAGCCGGTCGGCGACAACCGGTTCGTTCCCGCCCACCTCCAGGCGGAACCGGCGCCCGTCGTGGCCGACCGACCCGACCGCCACTCCGGTCCGGACGTCGATCCCCTCGGAGGCGAAGACCTCTCCGAGCAGGACGCCGGCCTCGTTTTCCTCGGGGCCGAGCAGGCAAGGGCCCGCTTCGAGCACGGTGACCGACGATCCGAAGCGGCGGAACACCTGGGCCAGCTCGGCCCCGATGGCCCCTCCGCCCAGCACGGCCAGGGAGGCGGGGACCTCCTCGGTCTCGATGGCCTGGCGGTTGGTCCAGTACGGGGTGGTGGCCAGCCCGTCGACCGGGGGGATGGAAGGCCGGGTACCCGCATTCACGATGACTCCCGTGTCGGCCTCGAACGTGCGGTCGCCCACCGACACCCGGCCGGTCCCCTCGAGACGGCCCCACCCTCGCTCGAAGTGGCCCCCCTTGTCCTCGAACCGTTTCACGGCGACCGCGTCGTCCCACGAGTCGGTCGCATCGTCACGGATCCGCTGGGCCACCGGTGCCCAGTCGGGCCCGACGGTGGCATCCCCGGCCATGCCCGGAACCCGGCCGGCTTCGGCCAACAGGTCGGCGGCCCGGATCATCATCTTCGACGGCACGCACCCCCAATACGGGCATTCCCCGCCGACCAGGCCGCCGTCGATGCCGACCACGTTCAACCCGGCCTCGGCCAGCCGCTCGGCCGCGTCCTCGCCTCCAGGGCCCATGCCCAACACGATCACGTCTGCTCGCTCGCTCACCCGTGCTCCTTCGGATCCGACCCCATGAGGCCGCGGTGGGAGGGTCGTCGGGCCGGACCGCCCGCATGCGGAACCGCCACCCCAACTTCACCCACACCGCACGTTCGCCCCACCACTCCGGTTCTACCCCAACCCGGACCGGTCGGCTCCCGTCCTTATCGGCTGAGCGGGCCTACTGCGCTGGTGGAGGCATGTCAGCGGGTGTCCCGCCGACCGAGCGGCGACGGGCGATCTCGAAACAGGCGATAGCGCCGGCCGTCGACACGTTGAGGGAGGACAGGGACCCGAGCAGCGGCAGGCTGGCCAGCGCGTCGCAGCGCTTGCGGGCGAGCGCGCCGAGACCGGCCCCCTCCGACCCGAGGACGATCGCCACCGGCTGGTCTCCGAGCGGGAGCTCGTAGAACGACTGCCGCGCCTCCCCGACCATGCCGACCGTCCACACGCCCTGATCGGAGAGCTGCCGAAGAGCGGCGGGAATCCCGGCCACCATGGCGATGCGGAGGTACTCGATGGCGCCCGCCGCCACCTTGGTCACCGTCGGCGAGAGATGCGCCGACCGGTGCCGGGGGAGCACGACGCCGGTCACCCCGGCGCACTCCGCCGTGCGCAGCAGGGCCCCCACGTTGTGGGGATCGGTGATGCCTTCGAGCACCAGCAGGAACGGCCGGCGCCCGCCATCCGACATGGCCATGGTGTCGAGCGGGGTCTCGGCGACCGGGCGGGCCAGGGCCACCACGCCCTGGGAACCGTCCGTCCGCGCCACCGAGTCGAGCCGGCGCCGCGGCACGTGCTCGACCCGCACCCGCCGCCGGGCGGCCAGCCTCTCGATCTCGTCCAGGATGGGCGCGGCATCCATGCCGTCGGCCATGAGCAGCGACCTGACCGAACGCCGGTTGGCCCGCAACAGCTCGCGCACCGCCTGACGGCCTTCGACCTGCTCGCCTCCGAGATCGACGGGAACCGGTCGGCGGCCGGGCGGTCGGTGCCCGGACGGTGCGTGGCCCGGGCGACCCCGGCTCCCGGCGTCCCGGTGGGCGGGAGCGGCACGCCGGCCACCACCCCGGCCGTCCCGACCCCCCTCGCCTCGACGGCTGCGGCCGGCACCGTTCCGACGCCCCCCCGTGCCGCCGGGCCGGCCGGTGCCGCCTCCCCCGGGTGTCAATCCGGGCTCCCGGTCCGACCGGCCGGCCCGAGCAGCACCACCGCCCAGCAGGCGATACCCTCGGCCCGGCCGAGGGCTCCGAGGCCTTCGGCCCGGGTGGCCTTGACGTTGGCGGGGGCACCGAGCACGGCGGTTAACCGCTCCGACATCAGGTCTGTGAACGGGGCCAAGCGGGGCCGCTCGGCCACCACAGTGCAGTCGGCGTTGACCGGCGCCCAGCCGGCCCCGTCCGCCAGTTCGAGCATGCGGGCCAGGATGACCATGCTGTCGGCGCCGTGCCATTGCGGATCGGTGTCGGGGGCGTACCGGCCCACATCGCCGAGTCCGGCCGCGCCGAGCACGGCGTCCGCCACGGCATGGGCCACGGCGTCGGCATCGCTGTGGCCGTCGAGACCGTCCGCGCCCTCGCCGGTGACGGTCACCCCCCCGAGCACCAGGGCCCGGTCCGGTCGGTCGGAGAACCGGTGGACGTCGAAGCCGTGACCGATGCGGAGCCGGAGCTCGGGGACACCGTCGCTCACCCTGCCCACCCTGCCGCGCCCAGGAGCATCTCGGCCAGGGCCAAGTCCTCGGGGCGGGTGAGCTTCAGGTTGCACGGGTCACCGGCCACGGTGCAGACGGTGGCGCCCAGCCGTTCGAGCAGACCGGCGTCGTCGGTGGCGTCCCCCGCGCCGCGGTGTGCGGCGCGCAGGGTGCCCGCCACGAAGGCCTGGGGCGTCTGCACCAAGACCAGCCCGTCCCGGTCCTCGGTGGACCGCACCATTCCACCGGCGACCCGCTTCAAGGTGTCGCTGACCGGCAGGACCGGGATGGCTCCCTCGGCTCGCCCAAGGCGGACCGCCTCGACCACGGCGGCGAAGACCGACGGCGTCGCCAGGGGTCGGACCGCATCGTGGACGACGATGACCGCGGCCTCGTCGGGCACCGCGGCCAGCCCGGACCGGACCGAGTCGGCCCGGGTGGGGCCCCCGGTGACCAGCCGGTCGGCTCCGGCCGAGGGGTCGTCCTCCAGGGACTCGTCACCTCGTCCGGTGACACTCGGCACGTCGGGGACGACCAGGACCACCCCGTCGGAGACGGCCCGGGCGGCGATGACCGACCAGGCGACCACCGGCCGGCCGGCCAGCTGGAGAAACTGCTTCGGGCCCCCGAATCTGCGGCCGGACCCGCCCGCCACCACGATGGTCCACACGGACCCGCCTGGGTTCAGGGCAAGGCCTCGTTGAGCCGCAGCTCGGCGGTCTCCTCGTCCACACCGAGGGCGAAGGTGAGCTCCGACACCAGGATCTGGCGCGCCCGGCTCAGCATCCGCTTCTCGCCAGCCGAGAGCCCCTTGTCCTTGTCGCGGATGGAGAGGTTCCGGACCACTTCGGCCACTTGGTAGATGTCGCCCGACCGCAGCTTCTCGGAATGGTTCTTGTAGCGACGCGACCAGTTGGTGGGCATCCGGGCTTCCTTCTTGCGCAGGACGGCAAAGACCTCCTCGACCTCCTCGTCATTGATCACTTCCCGCAGACCCACGCCATCGGTGTTGTCGGCCGGGACCATGAGGGTCAGGTCGCCGTAGGCCAACCGCAACACCAGGTACTCCTGTTTCTTCCCGAACGCCTCCTTTGTCTCGCGCCGCTCGACGACCGCCGCGCCGTGGTGCGGGTAGACGACCTTGTCACCGATGTCGAACACCATTCCTCCTGGTGTGGCGGGCAGGGCCCCGGGCTGATGGGCAACATCGGGGCGGCAAAGGGAGCATGCAATGGTACACGGTCCCCGCGTCCGCCCGTCCCCGGCCGTCCCCGGCGGTCCTATTGGTAGCGCTCGAAGATGCCGGCCTCGGCCAAGCGGGCCAGCCCGTCCTTGACCTGGTGGGCGCGGGCCTGTCCCACGCCCTCGACCTGCTCCAGCTCCCCCAAAGAGGCCCGCATGATCTGCTGCAGATTGACGAACCGCTCCACGATCCGTTCGATGATGGCGTCGGAGAAGCGAGGCAGGCGGTAGAGCAGCCGGTAGCCGCGCGGCTCCACTCCGGACTCGCTGTCGTGGAACGATCCCGGCAGCCCGAGCACCTCGGCCACCTTGCCCGGGTCGCGCAACTCGTCCGAGGGCAGGCCGGCCAAATCGTGGACCACCAGGTTGACCACGGCGCGCCGGTCGGTCCCGCGGCTCGGACTCTTCCCGCAGTAGTCCCGAACCACCAAGTTGAGGGCGGTAGCCACACCGTCCATGAGCTCGGCCGACTGCAGCCCGACCAGGCGACCGTCCTCGCCCAGCTCGACGAGGTACCCATCGACTTCCTCGGCGATCCGCAGGACCATCTCCGCCGCCTGGACCACGCCGACCACATCGCCCACCGACACGGTGTCCTCCACCTCCAGCATGGACAACCCGCTGAGGGCCACGTCGAACCTATTGCGGAACCGCTGCATGGTGGCCAGGGCCTGGTCGGTGCGGTCGTGCAACCACCCGATGGGCTGGATGGTGTGCTTCTGGTCATGGCGGTAGACGGCGATGACCGACATGGCCGCCGACACCGACAAGACCGGTACGTCGATCGAGCGAGCCACCCGCTCGGCGGTGCGGTGCCTCGTGCCGGTCTCCGATGTCGGGATGCTGGCCTTGGGCATCAGGTGCACATTCGCCCGGGCGATGCGCGAGGCGTCGCCGGCGAGGATGATGGCTCCGTCCATCTTGGCCAGCTCGGACAGCCGCTGGGGGCTGAACTCGGCGTCGAGCAGGAAGCCGCCCGAGGAGATGGACAGGACGTTCGGGCCATCGCCCACCACCACCAGGGCGCCGCGGTTGGCCCGGAGGATGCGATCCAGACCATCGCGCAGGGGTCGCCCGGGGGCCACCATGGCCAGAGCGTCGGCGAGCGGCGAGCTCGGACGGGCGGTCACGGACGAATGGTAGCGGTCGACCGCCGCCCGATTCTCGGGGTTGCCGTGGTGGCCGGCGGGTTACCCCAGCTCATGAGGGGCGGGCTCGGTCACTACGCGCCCGGGTAGCAGCCGACGGCCGCCACCGCCTGGGCCACGCTCTCCACCCGCACCAGCTCCACCCCGGCCGGCCCGTCGGGCGACGAGAACGGGACGACCACGCGGTCGAATCCGAGGCGGGACGATTCCTCGAGTCGCCGCGGCAAGTTGGTCACCTGGCGCACCTCGCCGGACAGACCGACCTCCCCCACCGCGGCCAGATCAGGCGGGAGAGCGATTCCGGTGGTGGCCGAGGCCACGGCCAGCGCCACCGCCAGATCGGCCGCCGGCTCCGTGACCCGGATCCCTCCGGCGACGGAGGCGAACACGTCCAGGGACTGCACCGGGAGGCCGGCGTGACGCACCAGCACGGCGAGGGTCATGACCAGGCGACCGGCGTCGAGCCCGACCACCGACCGCTTGGCCTGCGTCTGGACCTTGGGGGTCACGAGGGCCTGCAGCTCCACCGCCAACGTTCGCCGGCCCTGTACGGCGGGCAGGACCACGCCCCCCGGCGCCCCGGTCAGCCGGTCGCCGAGGAGGAGCCGCCCCGGGTCGTCGACCCGGTTGAGACCCTGGTCGCCCATCTCGAACAGGCCGAGCTCCCCGGTCGGCCCGAACCGGTGCTTGACGGCGGACAGCAGCCGGAGGGCGTGGTGGCGGTCCCCCTCGAAACTCAGCACCGTGTCCACCATGTGCTCCAGGGCACGCGGCCCGGCAAGCGACCCGTCCTTGGTCACGTGGCCGACCATCACCACCGCGATGTCCCGCGACTTGGCCAGACCGACCAGGTGGCCCGCACAATGGCGAACCTGGGTCACACTGCCCGGCGCGCCGGTCACCCGAGCCTGACCGGAGAGCGTGGGGCTGGCGGCGACGGCCTGGATCGAATCGATGACCACCAGGTCGGGGTCGGAGGCCACGACGGCGGCGACCGCCGACCCGACGTCGGTGGTGGACAGGATCAGCAACCCGGGTGGGATCGGCCCGAGGCGTTCGGCCCGTAGCTTGACCTGGTGGGCGGACTCCTCGGCGGAGATCAGAAGGACCCGGTGTCCAGCGGCGGCGCGGGCGGCCAACACCTGGTGCAGCAGCGTGGACTTTCCGATCCCCGGCTCACCGCCGAGCAGGGTGGCCGACCCCGGGACCAGGCCGCCCGACAGCACCCGGTCGAACTCGTCCATGCCGGTGGGCACGGCCCTGGCCTCGGCCGCCTCGACCGAGGCCAGGGCGAACGGCATGGCGGTGAGGCCGAGGCGCGTCGACCGCCTGCACCAGCGGATCGAGCGTGGTCTCCTCGACCAACGTGTTCCACTCTCGGCACGCCGGACAGCGCCCCGCCCACCGAGGTGTGGTCGAGCCGCAATCGATGCAACGATGGCGTTTCGCCGTCTTGGACATCGCCGCGCATCCTAGGGATGGGGTGTGCCGTCGCTTCCCCCACTCCCCGGCGGGTCCAAGGTGGGGACGACGTCACCCCTGGACAGCGGAGGCGACGGACTGACGAAGGCTTGACCCGGCGCCGGCGCCCGGCGCCGGCGGTGAGGGAGTCGGGTGGGCTAGTCCGCGGCCGAGTCGGCGCCGGCCAGCTCGACAGGTGGCGGCTCGATCCCCTCGATGGCCTTGAAGGTGAGCTGCTGCTCGCCGGCCACCAGCGGAGGCGCGCCCTTCACGTCGTAGGCGGCCGCCGCCTCAGGGGTGATCGTCTCCACGTCGACCACGATCGTCTCACCGACCCGGAACTCCTTCCAGAGGATCCGCTCGGACAAGGGGTCTTCGACCATCTGCTGGATGGCCCGACGCAGCGGCCGAGCGCCCAGCTGGGGGTCGTAACCGCGCTCGGCCAGCAGCTGCTTGGCCGGAGGCGTGAGCACCAGGCTCAGCCCCTGCAGCTCGAGCTGGTTCGAGACCCGCTGGATCATGAGGTCCACGATCTCGACCACCTCTTCCTTCGACAGCTCGTGGAAGACCACGACCTCGTCGATCCGGTTGAGGAACTCCGGGCGGAAGTGGGCCTTCAGGGCCTCGTTGACCTTGGCCTTCATCCGCTCGTAGGTGATGGCCTCGGACGTCTTGGCAAAGCCCACCGACGACTTGCGCAGGTCGGACGTCCCGAGATTGGACGTCATGATCAACACGGTGTTCTTGAAGTCGACCGAGCGGCCCTGGGCGTCGGTCAGCCGACCGTCCTCGAGGATCTGCAGGAGCGCGTTGAACACGTCGGCGTGTGCCTTCTCCACCTCGTCGAACAGCACCACCGAGAAGGGCTTGCGCCGTACCGCCTCGGTCAGCTGTCCGCCCTCCTCGTAGCCCACGTACCCGGGGGGCGACCCCACCAGCCGGCTCACCGTGTGCTTCTCCATGTACTCGGACATGTCGAGCTGGATGAGGGCGTCCTCGTCGTCGAACAGGAACTCGGCCAGGGACTTGGCCAGCTCCGTCTTGCCGACCCCGGTGGGCCCGAGGAAGATGAACGAACCGCTCGGCCGCTTCGGGTCCTTCAGGCCGGCCCGGGTGCGGCGGATCGAGCGGGACAGGGCGGCGATGGCCGGTTCCTGCCCGATGACCCGCTTGTGCAGCTCGTCCTCCATGCGCAGCAGCTTGGCCGTCTCCTCCTCGGTGAGGCGGTACACGGGGATGCCGGTCCAGTTGGCCAGCACTTCGGCGATGACCTCCTCGTCCACGACGTCGAAGAGGTCCACCCCCTCGGCCCGCCATTCGGCCTCCATCGCCTCCTTGCTGTCCAGCCGGTCCTTCTCCTGCTCGGCGAGCTTCTTCGCCTGGTCGAACGCCTGCTTCTCGATGGCCGACTCCTTGTCCGCCCGCAGCCGGATGATCTCCTCCTCCAACTTCTTGTAGGCGGGAGGGGTGGTCATCCGACGGATGCGCAGGCGGCTGCCGGCCTCATCGATCAGGTCGATGGCCTTGTCGGGCAGATACCGGTCGGCGAGGTAGCGGTCGGCCAGGTTGGCCGCCGCCACCAGCGCCTGGTCGGTGATGGTCACGGCGTGGTGCGATTCGTAACGGTCGCGCAGGCCCTTGAGGATCTCGATGGTGAGGGCCACATTGGGCTGCTCGACCTTGATCGGCTGGAAGCGCCGCTCGAGGGCGGCGTCCTTCTCCAGGTGCTTGCGGTACTCGTCGATGGTGGTCGCTCCGATGGTCTGGAGCTCGCCGCGGGCCAGCATGGGCTTGAGAATGGAGGCGGCGTCGATGGCGCCCTCGGCCGCCCCGGCTCCGACCAGGGTGTGCAGCTCGTCGATGAACAGCACGATGTCCCCGCGGGTGCGGATCTCCTTCAGCACCTTCTTGAGGCGCTCCTCGAAGTCCCCTCGGTAGCGACTTCCGGCCACCAGGGCTCCGAGGTCGAGGGTGTAGAGCTGCTTGCCGGTGAGGGTCTCGGGGACGTCGTCGGCCACGATGCGCTGGGCCAGACCCTCCACGATGGCCGTCTTGCCGACCCCCGGCTCACCGATGAGCACCGGGTTGTTCTTCGTTCGGCGGGACAGCACCTGCATGACCCGCTCGATCTCCTTTTCCCGCCCGATGACCGGGTCCAGCTTCCGGTCGCGGGCCAGCGCCGTCAGGTTGCGCCCGAACTGGTCGAGCACCGGCGACCCGGTCGGCGCGTCGGAGGACGGCGAACCCGGCCCGGCACCAACCGACTCCTTGCCCTGGTACCCCGACAGCAATTGGATCACCTGCTGGCGCACCCGCGGCAGATCGGCACCGAGGCTCTGGAGCACCTGGGCGGCGACACCTTCTCCTTCGCGCACCAGGCCCAGCAGCATGTGCTCGGTCCCGATGTAGCTGTGGCCGAGTTGCAGCGCCTCACGGAGCGACAGCTCGAGCACCTTCTTCGCCCGGGGGGTGAACGGAGGGGAACCGGTCGGCGCGGTGCCGGCGAGCCCGATGGTCTCCTCGACCTTCTCGCGCACCGCCTCCAGCGAGACCCCCAGTGACTCCAGCGCCTTGGCCGCCACACCCTCGCCCTCGTGGATGAGGCCCAGCAGAATGTGCTCGGTGCCGATGAAGCTGTGGTTCAGCAGCCGCGCCTCTTCCTGTGCCAGCACCAGCACTCGGCGAGCCCTGTCTGTAAAGCGTTCGAACACCCCACCGCCTCCATCCGCGGTCAGCCAGTGCGACCAAGTCTACAGGCGCCCGTGCAGCCCGCACCCGCACCTTCCTGCTGGAATCCAATGTCCCGGTCATCGGCATCCTGGCCTATCGTCTGTAGGAAGTGAATGCCGTAGAGCTCCTCGGGCTTCCCGCACTCGAAGATCAGCTGCAGCAGCTCGAGCCCCTGCTGGTCGAGTCCGTGGTCACCGGCGACGCCTTCCTCGACGAGGTCACGACCCACCTGCTGGCGGCGGGGGGCAAGCGGTTGCGTCCCGTCCTGGCCCTGGCCGCGGCTACGGCAGGAGCCGGGGCAGCCTCCCGGGAGGACCTGCTCGGGGCAACGGCGGTGGAGCTCGTCCACCTCGCATCGCTCTACCACGACGACGTGATGGACGAGGCCACGGTGCGTCGCAATGTGGAGAGCGTCAATTCACGATTCGGAAACCTGGTGGCCATCGTGGCCGGCGACTTCCTGCTGGCACGGTCGGCGGAGATCGCGGCCGGGCTGGGCACCGAGATCGCCGGGTTGCTGGCGGCCACGCTGGGTGAGCTCTGCCGGGGACAGGTGGCCGAGGTCCAGGCCGCGTTCCAGGTGGGCCGGAGCGAGGACCAGTACCGCGACGCCATCACCGGGAAGACGGCCGCGCTCATGTCCACCTCCTGTCGGATCGGCGCCCTGACCGGCAGCTTGGACCGGGGCCAGGTCGAGGCGCTCACCTCGTTCGGCCGCTACTTCGGCATGATCTTCCAGGTCCGCGACGACATCCTCGACGTCATCGGCACCGAGGCCGAGCTGGGCAAGCCGGCCGGGCAGGACCTGGCCGAGGGGATCTACACCCTCCCGGTGCTGCTGGCCCTGGCCGACCCGGAGGCCGGTCCCGAGCTCCGGCCGTTGCTCGGCCAGCCCCTCGGGCAACCCGAGCGGGACAAGGCCCGGTCGATCGTGGCTGCGTCGGGGGCCATCAGCGGGTCCGCCCTGGTGGCCCGGCACTACGCCGAGCTGGCCGAAGGCGCCATCAGCTCGGGCCCCCGGACCGGCCTGGCCGAGTCCTTCGCCGACCTCGCCTTCGCGCTGGTCGACGACCTTCCGTCCACCTGAACCAGCCGGGCTGGCGGGCCGCTCCGGGGAGGCTCTCCCCTGGGGCCCCTCGAGTCCGCCGAGTGCCTCTTATCCCGTGAGCCTGTGCCCCCGCCCCCGGGAGCCCTCAGACCGTGGTCGAGGCGGTGACGGTCGAATTGCCAATGTCGCCGGACGAACCGGTCGTCGAGCTTCCGGCGGCCGGGACGTTGACATGGCACTTGGCCTCGATGCCCGCCTTCCGTTTGTCCAAGCGCGCCTGGCGCGGCGAACTCTCCAGCGCGGCGATCCGCTGCTTGATGCGGTCGACCCGCTTGGTGTTGCCCTTCTGTAGCGCTTTGGTCTCCGCCGCATTGAGCTTGGTCAGGCGGCTGGCGATACGCGCCTCCATACCTTGGATGCGGGCGAGCGCCTTCGGGGCCTTGGCGCAGTTGAAATGGGCGGCGACCGTCGGGGCCGCACCGGCCGGCGCGGCGGCAGCCACCCCGGCCGCGCTGAGCGCCAGGGAGCCGGCGGCGACCGCACCGATCGTCAGCTTCTTCACCGTCGAGAGCCCGTGGGTCATCGGTGTGCCACCTCCTGTCGGGGCCGCCTGCCGTGGCACCAGGTCCAGTTATGGCCGGCGCAGATGGGCATTGCGTGATGTCTTGGTTATGGATCTGTGAGCCTGGCCCGAGACCTACGGTAGCCAAGATTGCCGGTGGTCGGGCCGACAACTTGTCATAGACAGTGCCAACTGTTAGCCTCGCCCGATGCTGCTGGACCCAGCTCCGGGGCGGGGCGGGTGACGGCCCGGCGCGGGAGCGTCCGCCACCAGGTGCGACTGGCGGCCGAGGCAGAGACGGTGTGGGCGCTGGTCGGCGACCCGGCCCGCCTGCCCGAATGGTTCCCCGGCATCGAGTCCTGCACCGTCGAGGGCGACCAACGGACCGTGACCACCCGCTCCGGGTTGCCCATGCCGGAGCGGCTCCTCACCGTCGATCCCGCCCTTCGCCGGTTGCAGTACCGGATCACCGCCCCGCTGTTCGTGGAGCACCTCGGGACCATCGACGTCCTGGACCTGGGGGACGGGACCTGTCTCGTGGTGTACAGCACCGACGCCCAACCGGCCACCCTGGCCCTGGTCATCGGCGGAGCGGCTCGGGCCGCCCTGGCCGCGCTCCCGACGGCCCTCGGGCTCTGTCATTCGGAGGAGGACGGTCGAGGTGGCCGCGGCGGGCGGGACGACGAGGGTGATCCGACGGCGTACTTTGGCGGCCGATGATGGGACGCCGGATCCTCTTCGTGACCACCGACCAACAGCGGTTCGACACCCTCGGGTGCAACGGCGGACAACTGGCACGCACCCCGGTGGCGGATGGGTTGGCGGCCCGGGGAATCCGATTCGACCGGGCCCACCCGCAATCGGTGGTGTGCATGCCGTCACGTTCGACCATCCTCACCGGCCAACACCCGAGCACCCACGGCGTGTGGATGAACGGGGTGCCCCTGCCGGTCGACGCGCCCTCGGTTGCCGACCTGCTGCAGAGCGCCGGGTACCGGACCGCTGCTCGTCGGCAAGGCGCACTTCGAACCGTTCATCGATCCCTTCCTCCGCTTCACCGAGAACGCGCTGGGCGGCGAGGGCACCGAGCCGCCCGGGGGGTCCCATCGCGGCTTCGGCCACTTGGAGTTGGCCGCCCACGGCGCCATCGGACCGCTTCACTACGCGCGCTGGCTGGCCACCCACCACCCCGGGTCGGTGGGGCATTACTACCCGGCGCTCGACGGCGCACTCCAGGTCAACGCGGCCGGTGGCGGGGACACCGGCGCGCCCCAGGTCAAGGCCAATCCCATCGAGCGCGGCACCTACCACACCGACTGGGTGGCCGACCGGACCATCGCCTGGCTCGACACGCTGGACGCCGACGAGGACTGGTTCTGTTGGATGAGCTTTCCCGACCCCCACCATCCCTGGGACCCACCCCAGTCGGAAATGGGACGCATCGATTGGCGCGACGTGCCCCTGCCCCCCGGCTATGGCGACGACCGGGACCGACGGGAGGCCATCCTCGACGCCAAGCCTCGACACTGGCGCCTCTGGTACGACGGGACGCTGGTGTCGAACTACGAGGCGCCGGCCGAGTGGGTGCCGGCGACGCTCACCGCCGATCAGGTGCGCGAGGTGAACGTGCGCAACGCCGTCGAGTGCGAGCTCATCGACGAGGCCCTCGGCCGGGTGCTCGCCCGGGTGACCGAGCGTGGTTGGGACGGCGACCTCGACGTGGTGTTCACCACCGACCACGGCGAGCTCCAGGGTGACTTCGGCCTGCTGTTCAAGGGGCCCTACCACGTCGACGCCCTCATGCGGCTCCCGCTGGTATGGCGGCCGGCCCCGACCCGCGTGGTGACACCGGCCGTGGTCACCCGGCCGGTGGGGCTCGTCGACCTGGCCCCCACGTTCTGCGCCATCGCCGGGCTCGAGCCGCCCGACTGGATGGAGGGCCGCCGGCTACCGGTCGACGATGCCGACGCCGATGCTCGGGGCTTCGAGCGTGTCCTGACCGAGTGGGACAGTGAGCTCTTCGGTGTGGAGGTCCACCTGCGATCCCTGATGCGGGACCACTGGCTGTGCAGCACCTACCTGCCCGGCACGTCCCACGACGGGACCGAGGGTGAGCTCTACGACCTCGGACAGGACCCGCGGCAGCAGGTCAATCTGTGGGACGATCCGGCCAGGCGGCCCGTCCGCGACGACCTGGTCGCCGACCTCTGGGACCATCAGCCTCCGTCCCGCCGGCCCCGGTTGGCGCTCGAGGCCCCGGTCTGAGAGCCGACCGGGTCAGCCGTTGCGGGCGGCGGTGAGGATCGGCAGGTTGCGCTCGAAGATGATGCGCAGGCCGTGCAGCGTGAGCCAAGGCTCGACGTACTCGATCTCGTCGGAATAGGGCGCGATGAGCTCGGACAGCCCCCCGGTGCCGACCACGGTGGATTCGCCCAGCACGGCCACGAACCGGCGGCACAGGCCGTCGACCTGGGCGGCGAACCCGAAGAGCGCGCCGGACTGGATCGACTCCACGGTCGACTTGCCGATGACGCTCCGCGGCTCCACCAGCTCGACGCGTCGCAGGGCGGCGGCATGTGCGAACAGGGCGTCCAGGCTGACGGCCACGCCCGGCGTGATGGCCCCACCGAGGTACTCCCCGGCCGCGGAGATGGCGTCGAAGGTGGTGGCCGTCCCGAGGTCGACCACGATGCAGGGCCCGCCGAACAGGTCGTAGGCCCCGACGCCGTTGGCGATGCGGTCGGCGCCGACTTCCTTCGGGTTGTCGTAGAGGATGGGCATCCCGCTCTTGACGCCCGGTTCGAGGACCACCGAGGGGACGTCGAACCATCGAGTCACCATCTGGCGCAGGTTGGCCGTGACCAACGGCACCGAGGAGGTCACCGCGATCCCGCTCACGGCGGTGTCGATGTCGAGGCCGTCGAGATCGAGTAGCTGGGTGAGGAGCAGCGCGTGCTCGTCGGACGTCCGCTCGGCCACGGTGGACAGGCGCCAGTGATGGGCCAATCCGGCCGGTTCGTTCCCTTCCCGCGGTCCGGTGGACCCCGGGACGGTGACGTCGTCGACGAACAGGCCGACGACCGTCTCGGTGTTCCCGACGTCGATGGCCAGGAGCATGTCAGCCCTCTCTGCCGGCGCTCGCCGGCAGATCGAATCCCAGATCCAGCACCGGAGCCGAGTGGGTGAGCGCACCGACCGAGACGAGGTCCGCGCCGGCGGCCGCCAACAACGGCGCACTCTGCAGGCTGACCCCGCCCGACACCTCGACCAGCAGACCGGCGGCGTGCACCTCCGGCGCGCAGGCGGCCACCTCCTCGGGTGTCATGTTGTCGAGCATGATCACGGTCGCCCCGGCGGCCACGGCCTCTGCCACCTGCTCGGCCCGGTCGCATTCCACCTCCACCATGCGTCCCGGCCACTTCCGCCGGGCCAGGCCCACCGCCTCGGTGATGCTGGCACCGGCCAGGTGGTTGTCCTTGATCAAGATGGCGTCCGAGAGATTGGCGCGGTGGTTGTGGCCGCCGCCGGCCCGCACCGCCGCCTTCTCCAGCGAGCGGAGGCCCGGAGTGGTCTTTCGGGTGTCGAGGACCCGGGCGTCCGGGTTGGCGGCCGTGACCGCGTCCACATAGCGGCGCGTGAGGGTGGCCACGCCGGACAGATGACCGAGGAAGTTGAGCACCGTTCGCTCGGCGGTAAGCAAGGGCCGCAGCCGGCCGGACACCCGGGCGACCACGTCCCCGGGTGACACCGCCCCACCGTCGGCCACGATCCACTCGGTGCACAGCGACGGATCGATCTGGCGGAGGGTCTCGAGGGCGCAGGCCCGGCCGGCCACCACCCCCTGACCGCGGCTCACGACGTCGACCGCGGCGGTGGCGTCCTCCGCCACCAGCGAAGCGGTGAGGTCGCCCAGCGGGAGTACGTCCTCGGCGATGGCCCGGGTCACCGCCTCGACCACCGCCGGGCGGGGCGGGTCCATCGCTGCAGCCCCTCCGGCGGTGGGCGGTTGGCGTCGCCGGCTCATGACCGCGACCCGGGCCCGCCGGCGCCGGCGAAGGCGCCGTCACCCACATGGACGATGCGCCGGCGCCATGCTTCGTCCGGCCAGGGATGGTCGCCACGGGCGTGGGCGCCCCGCGTCTCGGTGCGCAGTGCCGCCGACTCGAGGAGAGCGGTGGACGAAGTGACCAGGTTGGCCAGCTCACCACCGGCCCGGTCGAAGACCTCCGGCGCCAAGCTGGCACCGACGACGTCGACCACGCCCTTCGCTCCCGCCAACGAAGCCGTGTCCCGGACCACGCCGGCACCTTCGATCATGGCGCGCTGCAGCTCGTCGCGGGCCTTGACCACGTCGCCGGCATGGCCAACGACCCGTTCGCAGCGGGCCGGGACCGCCGGCCGCACCGGGAGGGCGGACCGCTCGACCAGGACCGGCGGTCCCCCACCCGGACCGGCGCCGCCATAGAGGTCCCGCATCGCTCCGGTGGACGCCGGACCGTCGACACCACTCAGGATCGACTCCGCCAGCCGGGCTCCGAACACCATGCCTTCGAGCAACGAATTCGACGCCAGCCGGTTGGCGCCATGGACCCCGGTGCACGCCACTTCGCCGGCGGCCCACAGGCCGGGGAGACCGGTGGCCCCGGACAGGTCGGTGAGGACACCGCCCGAGAGGTAGTGGGCGGCCGGGGCGATGGGGAGCCAGTCCTCGGAAGGATCGAGACCGATGGCCCGCAGCGAAGCGGCGATGGTCGGGAACCGGGCATCGAACGAGTCGAGCGCGGTGGCATCGAGCCAGAGGCTCTCCGCCCCCGCCATCCGCATTCGCTCCGCCATGGCCCGGCTGACCACGTCCCGCGGTGCCAGCTCGTCGACGAAGCGTTCACCCGCCGCGTCGCGGAAAATGGCGCCATGCCCGCGTAGGGCTTCGGACAGCAGCGGCCGGGGCATCGCCGGATGGTGCAGCGCCGTGGGGTGGAACTGCATGAACTCGACGTCGGCCACCGGCACACCGGCCCGCAGCGCCATGGCCAGCCCGTCGGCGGTGGCCTCGGCAGGATTGGTGGTGACGGCGAACAGCTGCCCTGCCCCGCCGGTGGCGAGGACGGTGTGCTCGGCCCGCACCTCGACGGGGCTTCCGTCCAGGTCGAGGGCGCGAACGCCCCGGCACCGCCCGCCCTCGACCAGCAGGTCGATGGCGAACCACTCCTCCATCACCGCCGTAGCACTCGCCCGGGTGGCGTCCACCAGGGCCCGCTCCACCTCGGCGCCGGTGGCCGCACCACCGGCGTGGACCACCCGAGCCATCGAGTGCCCACCCTCCCGGGCCAGGGCCAGGGCTCCGCCTGGTTGGCGATCGAAGACGGCGCCGAGGGCGATGAGCTCCTCGACCCGTGACGGTCCCTCGTCCACCAGCACCCGCACCGCATCGGTGTCGCACAACCCCGCCCCGGCGGCCAGGGTGTCGGCCAGATGGAGATCGGTCGAGTCCTCGTCGCCACCGAGCACGGCGGCCACTCCGCCCTGGGCCCATCGGGTGGCCGACTGGGACAGCTCGCCCTTGGTCAGCACGCCGAGCCGAAGCCCGGCGGTCCCGCCCCCGGGGCGGGTGGCCGACAGCGTCCCGGCCAGGCGTACCGCCGCCGACAGACCCGCCACCCCGCTGCCGAGGACCAGGACGTCGAGCGCGCCCGGCGTCAGGTCGGAGCCGGTCACGCCGGGGTCAGTGGCTCCGGCGCGGATCGAGGTTGTCGATCAACCGGACCGGTCCCACCGTGGCGGCGATGAGGAGCCGGAGGGGGGCGCCGGCATCCACGGTGGAGGCCCGCTCCAGGTCATCGGCCCGTACCACTGTGGCGTAGTCCAGCACCACGTCGGGCTCCACCGCCACCACCTCGGCCATCACCCGCTCCACCTCATCGGCCCTCGCCTCACCATCGGCGATGGTGGCCGCCCCCGCTCGAAGGGCGCGGGACAGCGCCAGCGCCGCCGTTCGCTGCTCGGGGGACAGACGGGCATTGCGGCTGGACAGGGCCAGGCCGTCGGCGTCGCGGACGATCCCGCACCCGACGATCTCCGCCGGCAGCGAGAGGTCGGCGACGATCCGGCGCACCAGGGCCAGTTGTTGGAAGTCCTTCTCGCCGAAGTAGGCGCGGCACCGCCCCGTCATGGCCAGCAGCTTGACCACCACCGTCGCCACCCCGTCGAAGTGGCCCGGCCGGGACGCGCCCTCCCACCGGTCGGCGATGCCCGACAGCGACACGGTGGTCTGTGATCCGTCGGCGCGCTCGGGATACATCTCCTCGACTGACGGGGCGAAGACGATGTAGGCCCCGGCCGACGCCGCCAGGGCCAGGTCGGCGTCGAGGGTCCGCGGATAGCCGGTCAGGTCCGCCGGGTCCCCGAACTGTCTCGGGTTCACGAAGATCGGAGACCGCCACGACGTCGCATTCGGCCGCCGCCTGGCGAATGAGGGCGCGGTGACCGTCATGGAGCGCCCCCATGGTCGGGACGATCCCGACCGTGCGACCCGAGGCGCGGATGGCATCGAGGGCCGAGGTGAGCTCGACGATCGACTCGATGCGGGCGACCGTGTCCAGAGCCGGCCCGACGCCGAGCGGCGGTGCGGGCGCCGCCCCGGGTGCCGTGGCGGTGGTCATGCCACTTGCTCGGCGCTGGCCGTCGCCGCGCTCGTGTCGCCGACCACCGGTTCGGCTCGCCGGGGTTCATCCGACCGGCGGTCGCCACTCCCCGACTCGCCGGCGGTGCCAAGGGACAACCGGCGGGCCAACCCCACCATGGCGTCGTAGGCGGCGAGCTCGGTGCGATGGCCGGGCATCGACGAGAGCACGGCACGGTGACGGTCGACCGTCTCCCAGTCGCCGCGCCCGGCCGGCCCGGTGAGGGCACGTCGGGGACCGAGGGTCAGAGCATCCTCGGTGGCGGCACGCACCAGCCCGGCGAAGGCGTCGAGGGGGAGGCCGGCGGCCGCCGCCACCCGGTCGACCTGTCCGATGAGCGCCACCAGGTGGTTGGCGGCGATGGCGGCGGCGGCGTGATAGGCAGACCGCGAACGCGTCGTCGACCCGCACCACCTGGCCCCCGAGGGCCCGGACCAACCGGTCGACCAGGGGATCGCCGGCGACGGCGAAGGTGATCCCGGACCGCAGCCGCTCGGCGCCCACCACCGGGTTCGGCAGTGGCACCAGAGGATGGAGGGAGCCACGGCGGGGGTGGCCGTCGAGCACGCCGAGCCCCAGCGAACCGGACAGGTGGATGACCACGCAGCGCTCGTTCGCCTCCACCGCCGCGGCCACCCGGGCGACCTCGCCGTCCGGGGTGGCGATGACCAGGAGATCGACGTCGCCGGAGGCAGCGGTCACCGACTGGCCACGGCCCAGTGCACCCAGCGACACGAAACCCCCGGCCGCCTCGAGCGCGGACGTCAACGACCGCCCCGCCCTTCCGGGCCCGATCGTGCGGAATGTGATCACGAGTTCCCCTTTGTGACGTTCCGGCCCACGCAGGGTGCCGTTCGCTTCAGAGAATCCTGTTACCTGGTCTCAGAGTGTACCCACCACGGAGACCTGGCCACCAGCGGCTTCCACCTCGCGCCGGTCGACCAGGTCCGGGGCCAGCTCGTGCAGGGGAGCAAGGACGAAACGGCGCTCCCGCCACCGGGGATGGGGCACGGTGAGGTCGGGTTCGTCCATCGACACCCCGTCGATCCACAGGACGTCCGCGTCGAGCGTGCGGGGGCCCCACCGGGCGGCGCGCACCCGGCCGGCGGCGGCCTCCAGACGCCGGCACTCCTCGAGCAGCCGGAACGGGTCGGCGCCGGGAGCCACGGCCAGCTCGACTACCAGGTTGAGGTAGGGCCCCTGGCCGTCGGGGCCCCCGACGGGCTCGGTCTCGTACACCCTGGACACCGCGGTCACCGGAGCCCGGGTGCCCGCCCGCAGCTGGTCCACGGCCCGGCGCAGGTGCGACCATCGGTCTCCGAGGTTGGAGCCGAGCCCGAGGAAGGCCCGCACGGTGGGGGGAGCGCCGGCCGTCCCGGTCACCGGACCCGGCTGATCCTGACCCCGACCGTGGCGATGTCGACGGCCATGGGCGGCTCGAGCTTTCGGATGTTCACGGTTGTGCCCATGATGCGCGGATCGACGGCCAGGACGGCGGCGGCTACCGCATCGGCCAGCGCTTCGAGCAGCCCGTAGGAGCGGGGGCCCGAGACCAGCGCGGCGGCGGACTCGGCCACCGCCGCATAGTCCACCGTGTCGGCCAGCCGGTCGCTGCCCGATGCCGCCGTCAGGTCCACCGCCAGGTCGAGGTCGACCTCGAACGGCTGGGCCCGCACCTTCTCCTCGGGCAGGATCCCATGGGTCCCGACCACCCGGAGGCCACGCAGCTCGATCCGGTCACCGGTCGGGGCGGATGGCATCCCCGGGGCCGGAGACGGCCCGGCGGGCGCGATCACTCGGCGCCGGGTGCGTCACCCCCGGCACCCGGCCGCACCGAGGCATGATCGAGCTGCCCGGCGAAGGCCACCAGCTCGCGCCCGCCGGGGCCCATGGGATGCCCGGTCATGTGCTCGAGCACCGTGATGGCCTGGGGACCGCTCGGCAGCCGGTCGGACCAGAGCAGGTAGCCAGCCACCACGCCGGCCACCCGGTCGCCGAGCTCCTCTTGATGGATGAGGATCCGTTCGCCGGCCGCCAGGCGGGCGTGCACCTGGCCATAGAGATCGGCCAGCAGGCCCCGGGTGTCCCCCGTGGAGGGCAGGGGGAAGTGCTCGCTGGCCATCGATCGCTCCTCATAGGCCTGCAGGTTGTGCGACGACGGGAGCAGGGAGAAGATCCGAGTGAACCCGTGGACCTGCAGCCAGATGATCTCCTCTTGACGCCGCACCTTGCGGTGGTTGGGGGCGAAGCCCCCGGGCCGCTCGCTGACCGCCAGGCGGTCCTTGATCACCCAGGTGAAATTGCGCGGGGGGATGCCGGCGGCCCACTTCCCCTTCATGATGCAGCCTCCGGCCCGTTCATGATGCAGCCTCCGGCCCGCTGGTGAGCCGGCCTCTAGCCGCTTGACGACCGGCCTCGGGCGGCGGTCCCACCAGCACGGCGGCCTGCACGGTGGGGGCGACGTCATGGACCCGCACCATGCGGACGCCCTGGTGCATGGACCAGGTGGCGGTGGCCAACGAACCGGGGAGCCGGTCGTCGACCGGGGCCGGACTCCCGTCCGCCCGGGGTGCCAGCCAGCCGAGAAAGCTCTTGCGGCTGGTCCCGACCATGACCGGATAGCCGGTGGCCACCAGGTCGCCCAACGAGCCGAGCAGGGAGAGGTTGTGGTCCAGGCTCTTGCCGAACCCGATGCCCGGGTCGATCCACACCTCGGACACGCCGGCGGCGGTGGCCCGACCGGCCCGGTCGGCCAGCAGATCCGACACCTCCGACACCACGTCGTCGTAGCGCGGGTCGCGCTGCATGGAGGCCGGGGTGCCCTGGCGGTGCATGGCCACCCAACCGACGCGGCGACGGGCGGCCACCGGCCACAGGCTGGCGGACACGTCGTTGATCAGGGAGGCCCCGGCATCGACGGCCGCCTCGGCCACCGCTTCCTTGGTGGTGTCGACCGAGATCCGCACCCTGCCGGCCAGCGCCTCGATGACCGGCACCACTCGGGCCAGCTCTTCGTCGACCGGGACCGGATCCGCTCCGGGCCTGGTCGACTCACCCCCCACGTCGACGATGTCGGCGCCCTCGTCGATCATCTCATGACCTCTCATGACCGCCCGGTCCCTTTCGAACCACTCTCCTCCGTCGGAGAATGAATCAGGTGTCACGTTGAGGATCCCCATCACCAGACAATGTCCATCGTTGGCGAAACCGGGCATGACGACACAGCGTAAACCAGGTGGCAAGGGCCCGCCGGGGGCCCGGCCGGCGGTCAGCGGCCGCGGACGAACTGCATGGCTTCCATCCGAGTGGAGGCGTCGTTGCGGAACAGTCCCCGGACCGCCGAGGTGACGGTCGAGGTCCCCGACTTCTTGACCCCGCGCATGGACATGCACAGGTGCTCGGCGTCCACCACGACCAGGACGCCCTTGGGGAGAAGGGCCTTCTCGATGGCGTCGGCGATCTCGGTGGTCATCCGCTCCTGCACCTGGAGGCGGCGGGCAAACACGTCCACCAGGCGGGCCAGCTTGGACAGGCCGGTGATGCGTCCGTCGTCACCGGGGATGTAGGCGACGTGAGCGCGGCCGATGAAGGGGATCAGGTGGTGCTCGCACAGGGATGCGAAGGGAATGTCCCGGACCATGACCATCTCGTCGTGCTCGGCTGCGAAAGTCACCTCGAGGTGGTCGGCCGGGTCCTCGCCGAACCCGGCGACGAGCTCCTCGTACATCGGGCCACCCGTCCCGGCGTCCGGACCAGCCCGTCCCGCTTCGGGTCCTCGCCCAACGCCGTGAGCAACTCGGTGACGGCCCGCTCGATGCGGGCGGTGTCGACGCTCATCGCCCCCGTCCGTTCACCGCTGGGCGGCCTTACGGTGAACCGCTGGCGTAGCTGTGGATGGCTCTGAGGTTGCGCAGGCGTTCACCGACATCAAGGCCATATCCCACCACGAATCCCGGCGGTATGTGAAAACCGACGTAGGCCAGATCGAGGTCGGCCCGCTGCTGACCCTCCTTGACCAGCAGGGCGCAGATCTCCAGGCTGGCCGGGTCGCGGGCCAGCAGGTAGCGCTGCAGGTAGCTGAGCGTGAGGCCGCTGTCGACGATGTCCTCCACCACCAGCACGTGGCGATCGGTCAGGTCCGCGTCGAGGTCCTTCACGATGCGCACGACGCCCGACGTCTTGGTGGCGCTGCCGTAGGACGAGACCGCCATGAAGTCGACCTCGACGGGAGGTCGATGGCCCTCGACGAGGTCGCTCATGAACACGAAGCGCCCCCTTCAGCACGCCGACCAGCAGCGGCGGTCTGCCGGCATAGTCGGCGCGTGATCTGCTTCGCCCGAGCTGGGCGACGCGGTGCTGGAGCTCGGCCTCGGAGACGATCACCGGTCCGATCCCCGGGCCGTAATGCGTCGAGCCCGGGCGCGCCCTGCCGCCACAGCCGATCGCGGTGGTCACGGCCCGACGTACTGGAGCGCCGCGGTCACGGAGACCGGCGGGCCGGCGGGTCGGCGACGCGAGAGCCGGCCCCTGCCGACCGCCGCACCCGTCGGCCTCCGGCCAGCTCGGCGGCCAGCGCCGCTTGCCGGGCCACCTCCAGCACCCGCTCGACGGCGGCGAGCGTCGGGCGGATGACCGTCGGGCTCCCGCAGCCAGTCGCCGGACGCGCCCGCCGGCCGACGGCCCCGGGAGCGGGCCAGGGCGCGACGGCGTCGTCGGGTCGATCCGGTCGGCCAGTCCGTCGAGCAGGTCGGCGTCGCCGGCCAGCACGCCGGCCTGGCGGGCGAGCACCGGCACGACGTCGCGCCCGGCGATGTCGGCGCAGCAGCGGGAGCAGCTCGTGGCGCACCCGGTTGCGCACGGAACCGCGGGTCGTCGTTGCGTCGGGTCGTGCACCGGACTCGAGGCCGAGTCGGCGGCACAGCTCCTCGGTCTCGGCGCGCCGGACGGCGAGCAGGGGGTGACGGCGGCCCCGGCCTCATCCCGGCCAGCCCGTCGAGACCCGCGCCCCGCGCAGCAGGTTGATCAGTACCGTCTCCGCCTGGTCGTCGGCGGTGTGGCCGGTAGCCGCCTCCGGGCCGAGCGCCCGGTCGGCGGGCCTGCCGGGCCCGGGCCTCGAGGTTCGGACCCGGCCCGACCGCCACCCGCTCGGACCGGAACGAGCGCCCCGAAACGCCGAGCGGCTGCCGCCACCACGCCGGGCCTCGGCGGCGGATCCGGGCCGCAGGCCGTGGTCGACGTGGACGGCGGTCACCCGGCAGCCGGCGGCCACGGCCAGCACCAGCAGGGCGAGCGAGTCGGCGCCTCCCGACACCCCGCACACCAGGGCGGTGCCGGCGTCGGGAACCGACACCGGTCGAGCAGGGTTCGACCAAGCGATCGGGGTGGGCCCCGGCGGGCTCAGCCGGAGAGGGCGGGCGTGGTCCCGACACGGCGAGATCCAGGCAGCGCGGGTCGCGGATCTCGACCAGCGAGGGCAGCCACTCGGGACCCCGCCAGACGCGGTCGAGGAGCTCAGGGCCGCCCGCGTCCTCCACCGCGGCGATGAAGCGCTCGCCCTCCTCGTACTGGCGCAACTTGGCCTCGATCCCGATCAACTGCTGCAGCAGGCGGGCCGGCCCCTTGGTCTGCTGGCGGCGTTGCCGCAGCACTTCGCTGAACGTGGCCGCGCTCGGAATGGCGGCCGCACCCGCCCGGTCCATCGTCACGTCCCCGTGGCCTTCGAGCAGGCTCATGAGGGCCTGGATCCGATGGAGGCCCTCGAGCTGCTCCGGAGTGGCCACCAGCCCGAGCGCCCCGTTCTCGCGCAGCGGGTTGCGGCCCGCTCGGATCTCGTCGGTCATCCGGCGGAGTGCCTCGGCGAACCGGGAGGGGTCGGGCTCGAGCGAGCCGATGCCTTCCTCCACCAGGGTCACGAAGTAGTCGCGCATCCAGGGGATAGCCGGTGAACTGGCAGCGGTGGGTGACCTCGTGCAGAGCGAGCCACAGGCGGAACTCGCGTGGCTCGAAGCCGTGGAGCTGTTCCAGCGCCACCACGTTGGGACCGACGAAGTACACCAGGTCCTGGTCTTCGACGGCTTCCTCGGCGAGTAGGAGGTCGTACTGACCGAGCACCCGGGTCGAGAGCCAACCGAGCACCACGCCCATCTGCGCGCCGGTGACGGCCCGGCCGGCTGTGGCCAGCGGCCCGGCTACCCGCTCGGTGAGCGAGTTCCCGGCCACGATGCGTGCCGGGTCCAGCTTCTCGAGATGGGGACCGACGAGCCGCTGGAAACTGGCGATGTTGACATGGACCCAGCCGGCACGGTCGGTGACCCGGGCCCGGGCCGGGCCCGACGAGGAGCGCAGCCCGGTGGAGGCGGCCACCAGTTCCTCGGCCTCAGCGGTGAGCTGCTCGAAGTCCGACTGCAGGACATCGGGCCGGTACGGGGCGGGCATGCGGCTGCGGTTCCCCACCCAGCCGGCCACCCGCTCGGCGGTGTCCCACGCCACCGCCCCACCCGGGCCCGTGGGACTGTCGGAGTCGACCACGGCGACCAGTGTAGGGACCCGGGCCACCCGGACGCGGTCGGCGGGCCCGGCGCCGCCCGAAACCGCTCCGCCCCGGCCGGGTGCTATCGGGCGCCCGGAAAGACCGGTCAGCTCGTGGAGCGCTTGTGCTCGTCGCGCAGGGCGTCGGCCACCCGGACGATGAGCGACTCGGGGACGTGGTCCTTGCATCGGTTGGCGATGACCCGCCTCAACTCTGTCTCGAACCCGTAGGCCCCGACGCAGGGCCCGCACATGTCCAGGTGCCGGGTGATCTCCAACCGGCGCTCCTCGGTGAGCTCGCCATCCAGGTAGAAGTAGAGGCGTTCGATGGTCTCGTCGCAACCGAGGAAGCCCGCGGCGCGTGCGAGTCCTTGTCCACCGAACCTCTCGAGGCACCCGGTACACCCGGCACACCTTGTTCTCCCACTGCATGCTCTCCCTGCCGGGCCGCCCTGCCCGGCTACGTCTACCTGGCCTCGTCGGCCGCCCCGACCAACCCTCTGGCCCTTCCACGATCCATCAACGCCTTCTGGAGCGCCCTTCTTCCACGATGGATTCGGCTCATGACCGTGCCGATGGGCACATCGGTGATGTCGGCGATCTCCTTGTAGGAGAATCCCTCGACGTCAGCCAGCAGCACGGCCATCCGGAAGGTCTCGGGAAGTGCCTCGATGGCCGCCTTCACGTCGGTGTCGGTGAACCGGTCGAGCGCCTCGTCCTCGGCGCTCCGCCCGAGGCCGGCGGCCTGGTCGCCCGACAGGTGCCGATAGAGGTAGAGGTCCTCGACGTCCTCGACGTCGGCGATCTCGGGCCGGCGCTTCTTGGCCCGGTAGGTGTTGATGTAGGTGTTGGTGAGGATCCGGTAGAGCCACGCCTTGAGGTTGGTCCCGGTCTCGAAGCTGCCGAAGGCCCGGTAGGCCTTGAGGTAGGTCTCTTGGACCAGATCCTCGGCATCGGCGGAATTCCGGGTCATCCGGAGCGCGGCTGTGTAGAGCGCCGGCATGTACTCCATCGCCAGGTCGGAGAATGCCGCCTGATCGGCCATGGCTGCACCCTACACAGGCGGACCCCGGTCCGGTACCGCGTGACCCCGGCGCGGCGACGGCGGGCGGAGCCACCGCGGCCATCCATCCGGTTCGGTGTGGCCCGACCCACCATCGCCGTTTGCCTCCCCGCCGATGGGGCACAATGCCACCGATGACGACCCCCTCCCACCCGTCGAGGAGCCGCAACTCCGAAGGCCGCCGAGTGGGTCTGTCCGTTCGTCTCCACCGACCTCGACCCGGACCGGCCGACCGGCGGTCGGTTCGGCCGGTCGCCGCCCGTCCCACCGGTCACGGTGGGGCCGGTCAACGGCTGATCGAAACCCGCCGAACGGCCGGCGGTGCCCGCGTCTCCACCGTCCGGCGGCTCGATGGGTCCACCTTCACCGTCACGGTGCCGATTGACGCCATGGACGACGAAGTCGCCGGTCTCTGGCCCGAGAGTTGGATCGCGGGTGACGGCGCCGCCCGCCAACCGCCGCCGTCGGCGCTCGTGCGTCTGGCCTCCGCCGTCACCGTCGGCCCATCGCCCTGCCTGGCCCTGCGGCTCGGGGTCCCGCTCATGGCCATCCGATGACCAAGGCGGTGGGGCCGGCCGGATTGGCCCGGTCACCAGGCTGAACGGCCTCGGCGGCCGACCGGGGCACGGGTGTTAGCTTGCCCCGGGGGGAGAAGTGGGACGAGGAAACCGGGGATGACCACAGGGAGGGGGCGACATGCGTGACGGGCACCGGACGAAGCGGCGATGGGCCCGGTGGTGGGCCGTGGCGGGACTGGTCACGGCCACGGCCACCGGGTACGGCCTGGCCTCACCTCCGGCCACGGCCGCGGCACCGCGGACGCCGCGGTCGGTGACCTGGATGTCGGGCTTCCAAGCCCCCGGTACCCCGTCGCAGTACGACAAGGTCGGCGTGCTCAAGGTCGGCAGTGCTCAGGCAAAGAACGTCCTCGTTCTCGAACCTGGGACATCGGCCGGTTCCGCCTACTTCGTCCCCCTGGCCAAGTGGATCGTGTCCAAGGCCCCCGCCTGGCAGGTCTGGTCGGTCGAACGCCGGGAGAACCTGCTCGAGGACCAATCCGAGCTCAACGCCTTCAAGCAGCGAAAGGTCTCGTCGACCCAGCTCTACAACTACTACCTCGGCTACCTCAAGGATCCGAGCGTGCAAACCCACTTCCAATCGATCCCCAACTCGTCGGTCTCCTTCGCCAAGGACTGGGGCATGGACGTGGCCGTCCAGGACCTGAACCGGGTGATCCGGGCGGCGAAGCGGCTCGGTGGCAAGGTCGTGCTGGGCGGCCATTCCCTGGGTGGCTCGGTGGTCACCGCCTACGCCACGTGGGACTTCAACGGGCACGCCGGAGCCAAGAACCTGGCCGGGCTGGTCTACATCGACGGCGGGAGCGGGCCGACACCGGTCAGCGCGGCCGACGCCACCGCCGAGCTGCAGCAACTCGACTCCTCCACCACCTCGCCCTGGCTCTCGTTCGGTGGCATCGGCGCGCCCTACGCCGGGCTCTACAACGCCACCGGATCGGCGGCGGCGTTGCTCGACCCGAACAGCCCGTCCCTCGGCCAAACCTCGGGTCTGCTCCCGCCGTCCATCGTGCCCCCGGTTCCTGCCAGCAACGTCGGCCAGTACGGCTACGCCCTCAACGTGGCCACCTCGCCGGCCAGCCTGGAGGCTGCCCAGGCCCACCTGGGCCAGGGCCTCTCGGTGGCCGGGCCGGTGCACGGCTGGAACGGCACCGGGGCCCTGACCCCGATCAAGCGCTACGCCACGATGTTCTCGGGAGCAGGCATCAACAATGCCGACGGCACCGAGTGGTACTTCCCGCAACGGCTCACCGATGACACCGGCGCCGTCGGCAACGGCAACGCCAATCCCGCCCAGGCCGTGCTCGGGCTCAACGCCACCATGGGCCACCACCTGCCCCGGGGTCTCCGGATCTACGCCTTCGGCGCCCACCTCGGCGGTCAGAGCGTGCTGAAGGCGGCGCAGGACCTGGCTCAACAGTCGAACATCCCGTCGGGCAATCTCACGCTGATCAACCGGCAGAGCACCTACGCGCACAACGACCCGGCGGGGGCCTACCCGGTCAACGCCTTCTTCAGCGGCCTCGTGCCCTTCCTCGGGAAGATCGCGTCCTGATCCTCGGGAAGATCGCGTCCTGAGCCGATCGCCAGCCGACACCCGGTGACGGCCGGCTCAGTCGTCGAGGTGGCCTGAGACGTACCGGTCGACGGTGGGGCCGGCCCACCGCGCCACCTGGGCGCGAGGGGCCGACGCCAGCGGCTCCATGCGCATGACATAACGGGCCCAGGCGAGCCCGAGGAGCTGGGAGCCGACCAGGGCCCGTCGCTTCATCCGGGTCTCCTGGTCCTCGTCCCCGGCGAAGGGACCTTCGAGCCCCACGCGCTCGACGATGAACTCGCGCATGCCCACCGCCACCTGGGGAGAGGCCGCCATGGCCTGGGCCAGGCTGACGAAGGCCGGTGAGGCGGTTCCCCGGCCCCGCTCCCACTGGGCCAAGAACCGCTCGATCAACCGTTCGCCGCTGAAGCCCCCGGCAGCCGCCTCCGCCTTGACGGCCTTCGGGTCGATGGGAAGAGCCATCATCTCGATGTAGAGCGCCGACTTGTCGGCGAAGTAGTGGTGGACCAGGGCCGGGTCGACGGCCGCCCGGCGGGCGATGGCTCGCAGGCTGGCCCCGGCATAGCCTTGCTCGTAGAAGGTGGCCCGGGCGGCCTCGAGGATCGCCGCCCGGGTGTCGACATGGCCGGGCCGGCGTCCGCGGCCCGGTCTCATGACCTCGGGCCCGTGGCCCGGGGGCAACCGGTGCGGGCGCCGATGTCACGCTGAGGGGGTCTGTCCCGTCTATTCAAGAGATGTCAACCGTGTTATAACTCATCAGTGATGAATTTACCCGAACGGAGGCTGTCCTGAATGGCACATCGCCCCGGTAGACCGGCCACTGCCGAGGAGAGCGCCCTCGGGCGGCTGGCCGGCTGGTGCTACGACCACCGGCGACGGGTCCTCCTGCTGTGGATCGCTCGTGCATCGTCGTCGTGACTGTGGTGGGCCAGTCGATGGGCAGCCGGTTCCAGGACAACTTCTCCTCGGGGAACTCCGCCTCCCAGCAGGTCCAGAACCTGCTGGCGGCCCGCGTTCCCCCAGACCGGCCGGGACCACGGCCGACGTGGTCATCTCGACGACCACGGCGCCGGTGCAGTCGCCGGCCAACGTGGCCACCACCGACGCCGCATGGTGGCGCGGCTGTCGACCCTTCCCCACGTCTCCGGGGTGCACGAGCCCGTTCGCCGCCGGGGCCGCCACCAGATCGCCGCCGACGGGCACATCGCCTTCGCCGTGGTCCAGTTCGACGAGGACGCGGCCACCGTGCCCAACAGCCGCGGTGACCACGGTGATCGACACGGCCCAGTCCTTCGCCCGGCCCGGCTATCAGGTCGCGCTCGGCGGGCGGCCGATCGCCAAGGTGGTCACCGCCGCAGCCCGGGCCGAGCGAGGGCATCGGGATCCTGGCCGCCATGATCATCATGCTGATCGCCTTCGGGTCGGTGGTGGCCATGGGCCTGCCCATCATCACCGCCCTGTTCGGCATCGCCATCGGCTTCGCCCTCGAGGACCTGCTCAGCCACGTCCTGAACGTCCCCATCTTCGCCCCCGAGATGCTGGCCATGATCGGGCTCGGGGTGGGCATCGACTACGCCCTGTTCATCGTGACCCGGTACCGGCAGGGCCTGGTCGAGGGCCGCGACCCGCGGCAGGCGGTGGCCGACGTCGCTGGCCACGTCGGGCCGGGCCGTGCTCTTCGCCGGGTGCACCGTGATCATCTCGCTGCTCGGGCTCTTCATCGTCAACCTCCCCTTCATGCAGGGACTGGCCGTGGGCGCCATCGTCGCCGTGCTGCTGGTGATGGCCGGCGCCCTCACCCTGTTGCCGGCCATGCTCGGCTTCGCCGGCCGGGCCATCGACCGGCTGCACCTCCCGGGCTCCTGCAGACCGGGGCCGCCCCGGCTCCGCGACGGCTTCTGGTACCGCTGGAGCCGGATCGATCCAGCGCCACCCGTGGGCGGCGGGCACTCTCGGCCCTGCTGGTGCTGCTGGCTCCTGGCCATTCCCGCTGTTCTCCATGCGCCTGGCCTTCACCGACGCCGGCAACGACCCCACCTCGCTCACCACCCGGCAGGCCTACGACCTGTTGGCCGAAGGGCTTCGGCCCCGGCTTCAACGGCCCGCTGGTGATCGCCGCCGAGCTCCCGCTCGTCGCCGGCGGTGACCGGCCACCATGGATCGGCGTCCAGACAGGCCATGCGGTCGACGCCCGGTGTGGCCTTCGCCGCGCCCGTCGCAGGTCAACGCCGACCGCGACGCCGGCGGTGATCATCGCCTACCCGACCACCGCCCCGCAGGCGGCGGCGACGGCTCACGCTGGTCACGCCACCTGCGCAGCACGGTCATCCCCGCGGTCCACGGCCGGGACCGGCGTCAGGGTGCTGGTCGGCGGGGAGACCGCCGGCGGCGTCGACGCCGCCGAACTACCTCTCGTCACCGCCTCTTCTGGGTCATCGGCGGCGTGATCGTGCTGTCCTTCCTGCTGCTGATGGCCGTCTTCCGCTCGGTGGTCATCCCGGTCAAGGCGGCCGTCATGAACCTGCTGTCGGTCGGGCGCCGCCTACGGCGTGATCGTGGCCGTGTTCCAGTGGGGATGGGGCGGCTCGCTCATCGGCATCGGTGCGCACCGGGCCGATCGACCCGTGGATCCCGCTCATGATGTTCACCATCCTCTTCGGGCTGTCGATGGACTACGAGGTGTTCCTGTTGTCGCGCATCCGGGAGGAGTGGCGCCGCACCGGCGACAACTCCGCCGCGGTGGCCGACGGCCTGGCCAAGACGGCCCGGGTGATCACCGCGGCGGCCGCCATCATGATCTGCGTCTTCGGCTCGTTCGTGATCGGCGACCCGCTGCGGGTGCTCAAGGTGTTCGGCCTCGGACTGGCCGCGTCCATCCTCATCGACGCCACCCTGGTGCGGATGGTGCTGGTGCCGTCGGTCATGGAGCTGCTCGGCCGGGCCAACTGGTACATGCCCGCGGTGGCTCGACCGGATCGTGCCCCACCTCGGGGTCGAGGTCGATGTGGAGGACATCGCCGCTCAGCGGGTCGGTACCACCACGCCCGTCGAGGACCAGGCGGAGCTGGTGCGTGCCGGTCGGAACGACTGAGGCCTCCACTCGCCCCACCTTCGTCGCATCACCCCGAGGGGGCGGTTAGCCGAGCACCCCGGCCAGCCACCGGGAGCTCGACCGGCGAGAACCAGCGGCCGGCGCGGGCCCACACCGGGGCGCGGTCCGCGCCCAGCCGGTTCACGCCCTCGACCCCGGCACGCTCATCACCCAGGCTGGGTCCCGGGCCAGTTCGGCCCCATCACGGCCGCCGCCCCGTCGTCGAGGACCAGCCCGCCGAGCTCCCGGTCGGCCGCCGCCCCCCGGAGGTCGATCGGCACAGGCTCGGTCACCGGCACCACCCGCCGGACCGGGCCAGGCCGGCCGGGCCGGGCATCACCTGGTCGTCGACATGACGCGGGCTCAGCCCGTCGAGCACCAGGAACAGCGCCTTCGCCCGGCCGCCTGCCGATGCCGGGGCGTTCCGTCCGGAGGGCGACGCCGGCCTCACCCCGCCACGAGGGTAAGGGTCGGCAGCCACGCGTCGAGGCCGGGCACGTCGGCGTTCGGATCCTTGGCCGCCTCGTCGGCCCGCCGGAGCCGCAGGGCGCTCTCGGCGTGCGGGAGGTCGACGAAGACGGCCGACTCCTCTCGGGTCATGCCCTCGCCCTGCATCGACAGGGTCCGCCGGCTACCGGCCGAGAGTCGGTCCCGGTAGGTCCGCTCGACGGAGACCAGGTAGCGCTTGGCCGGCACGTGGGCGGCGACGAGCGCGGCGATCCGGTCGCCCAGGACCGGACGCACGAACGCCGCGCCGACGGCTCCGTGCTGCTCCTCGCGCCCACCTGGGAGCAGGTGGCCCACGTCGTGCAGGAGGCCGGCCAGCTGGAGCTCGGCATCGTCCGGATCCGTGTGGCGCAGTCGGGCCGCACACTGGAGGCCGTGGTTGAGGATGGTCAGGCCCGCTAGGTCCTCATTCGGCTCCTCGGCGGCGCCCGAGCGGCGGAGCAGGACGACGACCGCCTCCAGGTCCGGGCTGGCCACGTAGGTCGCGGGCTGGTGGGGTGGGCTCACCGCCCGAGGGTAACCGTGGGACACGACTCGACCGGATGGCCCGGGAGGTCAGCCGGGCGGGTCGATCGGGCTGTGCAGCAAGAGTCCGCCGTCACACACCACCACCTGGCCCGTCACCCAGGCCATCGAGTGCACGGCCAGGATGGCTTCGGCGATGTCATCGGCCCGGCCGAGCCGTCCGAGCGCCGTGCGCCCGGCCACCGCCGACAGCCAACTCCCGCTCCGGGGGATGGGGCCGAGCATCGGGGTGTCGGTGACCCCCGGCGCAACCGCGTTGACCCGCACCGGGGCCCATTCGACGGCCGCCACCTTGACCACCATGTCCAACGCGGCTTTGGACGCGCAGTACAGCCCCATGGTTCGATCGGGGAGTCGGGCGCTCACGCTGCTGACCGCCACGATCGACCCCCGCCCTTCGTCCACCATGGCCGGGCCGAGGCCGCGCATGGCCAGCCACACTCCTTTGGCGTTGACCCCCATCACTCGATCCCACTCGTCCGCGGTGGCTGTCGCCAACGCACCGCTGTGGCCGACGCCGACGGTGATGGTGACCTGGCTCGGCACACCCACCCGGTCGAGGGTGGCCACCACGGCTGCGTCGACCTGAGCCGGGTCGGAGATGTCGCAGACGATGTCGGCCGGCTCGTTGCGGTCCCAGACGACGACCGCGCTCTCCGCGGCACGCAATCGGGCTGTCACCGCGCCGCCGATGCCCGATGCACCACCGATCACCACGGCTGGTCCTGTGGCCTGCATGGCATCCTCGCCCGCCGAGTCGGAACGGTCGGCAACCACCGGCAGACTATGTCGCTTCACGGTCTCACCGCCGCGGACCGTCCGCGGCGCCCGGCTTCTGGCGGGCACCGGACCGGCGGCTCGGACCGGGACGATCGGCCGCCGTATGTCAGACTCGATCGGACGAAGGGGACCGCGGCACACATGGCACTGACCACCCGCAGGGACGACGCCGCGCTGGCGGCCGGCATCCAACAATGGCTCTCGTGCCACGAGGGCCTGGACGATCCCGTGGTGACCGAGGTCGACCGGCCCTCGGCCGGTTACTCGAGCGAAACCGTGGTGGTCGGGGTCACGTGGCGGATCGAAGGGGGCGTACCGTTCCGCAAGTCGCTGGTCGTGCGCATGGCCCCGCCCGAGGTCGGGACGTTCCGCCACTACGACCTGCGATCGCAATGGCAGGCCCAGATGGCCGCGGCGGCGGCCGGTGTGCCGGTGGCCGACCCGGTGGTCGAAACCGATCCGGGGTGGCTGGGTGCCCCGTTCATCGTCATGCCCCGGGTCGACGGACACATCATCGGGGCCGTGGCCCATCTCGACCGGTGGTTGAGCGGCCAGAGCCGGCTGGACCAGGCCCGCCTGTACCGCAACTTCCTCGCCACGCTGTCCGACATCCACCGGGCCGATCTGGCCATGGTCAGCCAGGTGCCCCGGCGGGACAATGGCGCCGAGCTCGACTTCTGGGACGACTACCTGCACTGGTCGAGCGGAGGATCACCCGTCGCCGTGCTAGTCGAGGCCCTCGACTGGTGCCGCCGCCACCAGCCGGGCAGTGAGCCCGGGCCCGCCCTGCTCTGGGGAGACGCCCGCTTCGAGAACATGGTGTTCTCCGACGACCTGCAGCCGGCGGCCGTGCTCGACTGGGACATGACCACGGTGGGCGCACCCGAGCACGACCTGGCCTGGTTCACCAGTCTCGACGTCACCATGCACCGGCTCTTCGGGTCGAGGCTCGATGGCTTCCCGTCCCGCGCCGACACCATCGCGCTGTTCGAAACAGGAGAGGGGCGCCCGGTGCAGGACCTCGACTGGTACGAGACGCTGGCCATGGTGCGCAGCACGGCCATCATGACCCGGATCGGCTACCTGCAGGTCGAAGCCGGTGAGCCCCTGATGCTGCCGGTCCACGACAATCCCGTCCTCGACCTCCTGAAGGCCCGCATCGCATGAGGCCGATCGGGGCATCGACCGCTGGTCACGGTGACCTCCGGGGCGCTCGACCGTGACATCGGGGGACGGGCCGCTGGTCGATGCCGACGAGGCGTTCACCCACCAGATCGCCGAGACCCATGCCCACGTGTTCGACGCCGACCGCTCGTGGACCGAGAAGGTGTGTGCCATGGCCGCAGCCCGGGACGGCCACCTCCAGGTGGGCTTCGGGATCGGCAAGTACACCAACCGCAACGTGTTCGACGGCTACGCCAGCATCTCGCGGGACGCGAGCAGTGGACCGTGCGCGCCAGCCGCCGGCTCTCGGACCAGCCGGACATCCTGTCGGTCGGGCCGATCTCCTACGCGGTGACGGAGCCGTATCGCCGGGTGGTGTTCACCTGCGCCGCCAACGACGAGGTGCCGGTGGCCTTCGAGTGGGTGTTCGAAGCGGTTGTGCCCGCCCAGCTCGAGGACCGGGACCGCAGCCGGTCGCGACGGGGCTACCGCCTCGACTCGGACCTGCTCCGCTACCACCAGGTGGGCGTGGCTTCGGGCTGGATCGACGTCGACGGCGAGCGCACCGACATCGAGCCCTCGACGTGGTTCACCAGTCGCGATCACTCGTGGGGCATCCGCCACGACGTGGGGCTGGCGCCCACCGACATCGAGCCGTCCGGCGGCCTCATCCCCGGTGTCGCCTTCCGCTTCTCGTGGAGCCCGATGCTGCTCGAGCGGCCCGACGGCTCCCGCTACGGCCTGCACCACCAGCACCGCCACCTCAAAGCGTTCGGCTACGAGGAGCAGCGGATGGAAGGGACGGTCGAGGAGCCCGACGGAGGCGTGCAGCGGATCGCCTCCCTACGGAGCGAGCTCACCTTCGATCCGTCCAACCGGCGGGTCCTCGGCGGCACCATCGTGTTGATCATGGAGGATGGGTCCGAGCGACCGGTGACGGTTCGCGCCCTCGGCGACACCGGCGTGCACCTCGGCCTCGGTCTCTACATGGGGCTCGACGGCCACCATCACGGGGAGTGGCGCGGTTCGCTTCACATCGAGGGCGAGTACGTCCCCGACTGCACCGACCCGGCGGTGGCCCGTCGGATCCACCAGATCCGGGACACCGTCGTGGCCGTGGACGACCCGGTCGGTGGCGGCAAGGGGTGGGCCAATCTGCAGACCACGGTGGCCGGGGCCTGGCCCGAGCTGGGCCTGGACGAGGATTCCTCCTTCATCTGAATCCCCGTACCGGCCCGAGACCCGCTACCGCTCGGCTCCGAACCGCTCGAAGTACGCGGCGAACCGGTTCCGGACGGTGTCGGCGTCGAGGCCGAACTCCTCCAACGCGAATTCGTGGACGCCGTGCTGATGGGGCGGGTGGGCTCGGGCCCAGTCCTCGACCGGCTGGCGGCCGGCGCCGAGCTCCATCCCGAGCCGGTCGTAGGCGGACCCGATGGCGGCCACCGGGTCGGATTGGAGGGCGTCGAATTCGATGTCGGCGAAGCACTCCTCACCCATGCGGGTACGGAACGCCAGGGCGCGCCGAACCGCTTCGGACCACAGGTCCAACTGCTCGAGGCCGAGCTCGACGGCGTCACCTTCGTCACTGACCCAGCTCCGGGTGTAGGCGATGAGGCTGCAGACGGAACCAAGGACCTCGACCGGGTCCCGGTGGGTCCAGAGGAACTTCGAGCCGGGATAGGCAGTCCGCAGCTCGTCGAGGGCCAACATGTGGACCGGCGTCTTCACCTGCCAGAGCCGCGGCGGGCAGTGCCACTGCAACAGCTGCAGCACCTGCCGGTGGAACCGGTAGGTGGAAGCCATGTCGCAGTCCCGGACCCAGGCCGAATAGGCCGGGGCCCGGGCCATCCCGTTGAAGTGCTCGGTGCGGAAGTCCATACCCAACAGGTCCTGGCACTCGGTCGGTCCGGTCGGACTCTGGAAGTGCAGCGAGCGCATCCTGGGGAAGGCCTCGTACATGAGGTCGAGGCCCTGCTCGGCCTGGTGGATGCGCGGGTCGGTGCGCTCGGTGGCGGTCTCCGGGGGTGGCACCGGCGAAGAGGATTCCCACAGCCTGATCGAGCGGATCTGCGGATCGGCCGCCAGCAGGTTGCTGAGCGCGGTGGTTCCGGTCCGGGGCAGTCCGATGACGCAGAGCGGCCCCCCGACCTGCTCGTCACCGATGTCCGGGTGAGCGGCCAGCTCGCCGACGATCCGGAGCCGGTTGGCCAGCAGCATGCCGAGCCGGCCTCCGAGGATCTCCTCGCCCAGCGGGGTGAGGGCCGCCTCCCGGTTGAGGGAGTCGACCAGCCGGTCGAGTCCCTCGCGCCACTCCGTCCCCCCGAAGTCCTCCAGCCCGGCCTCGCCCATCGCCCGCTGCACCAAGCGGGTCGCATCGATCATCAGACGAAATCCGAACCGCCGTCGACGTTCACATTGGCACCGGTGACGTAGCCGTTGGCCCGCGAGGCCAGATAGGCGGTGAGGGTGGCGACCTCCTCGGGGAGCCCGGCCCGTCCGAGGTCGGCTGGTTGGTGGAAGTGCCGTTCGATCCAGGTCATCACGTCGTGGGGATCGGTGGCGTCGAGGCCTTCCGCCTCGAACATGTCGCGCAGGCCCTCGCTGAAGCTGGCGGTCACGATCGAGCCCGGGCTGACCGTGTTGACCAGGATGCCCTCGGGGGCGAGCGACTTGGCCAGGTTCTTCGACACACTGGCCAGGGCGGCCTTGGCCGCGGTGTAGGCCACCAGCATCGGGCTCTGGCGCTGGATCGAATGGGCGGACACGTTGACGATCCTCGCCCACTCCGCCTGGCGGAGGAGCGGCAGCCCGGCCCGCACACACCGCACCGCCGCCATCAGCCCGATCTCGAAGGTGGCGTCCCAGTCGCGGTCCTCGAGCTGCTCGAACCGCCCGGCTCCGGGTCCGAGGGTGTTGACGAGGATGTTGAGCGAGACCCACCGCCCGCGCAGCTCCTCGAAAGCCGCGTCGACCTCGGACCGCACGGTGACGTCGACCGAGAGTCCGAGCGATTCGCCTCGGCCGGCCTGATGGAGCGAGGCAACGGTCTCGTCGAGCGCCTCGCGGCCGCGAGCCAGCACGGCGACGTCGGCCCCTTCGGCGACCAGGCGTTCGGCGATGGCCCGCCCCATCCCCTTCGATCCACCGGTCACGACGGCCTTGGCGTCGTTCATCCCCAAGTCCATGGCGATCTCCTCAGCGCGGAAAGCGCCGCTCGACGGCCGCTCGACGGGCGGCGAGCTCCCGACGACGCTCCTCGCCTTCGACCCGCGGCGCACCGGCGGGCAGGGCATCCGCCAGGTCGGCGAAGGGCAGGACACGCACCGCCGGAACCGGCGCGGCGTCGGCCCGCAGCCAGCGGAAGATCATGGCGCCGTGGTGGTTGCCGGCGGTGTCGAGCCAGTTGGCCAGCCCCGGATCGACATGAGCCACGACGGCACGGAACACACCGTCGGGGTCCAGCCGCGCCTGGTGCCCGTTGAGGCTCGACTGCCGGTTGGCGTAGTCGATCGATGCCCACCAGTAGTTCCCGAGCGAGACACTCCAATAGACGGCCGGCGGTGGGGTCACCTCGATCAGCAGTGCCTCGTCGTCACCCAGGGTCCACGAGCCCCACGTGCTCACGTTCTCGGCAGCCGCTCCCATACCAGTGAGCGCCGCCGGCTCGCGGAAGCAGTTCACACCCTGGCTACGCCCGCCCTCCTCCACGTCGAGCCAGAACTCCACGCTGGCCTCCATGAACTCACCGATGGCCCGCAGCTGACCGCCCACACCGGCGGGGGACAGCGCAGCGGGGACGGCTGGTGGGCGGGTCGTGGTCGGACGACGAGTGCACTCGATGGACAGGTCGGCCGGTACCTCCGCGGTCCAGTCGTAGAAGAATTGGCGGACGACGAGCGACGAACTGCGCTCGTCCAGTGGCATCCAGTTACCGGGGTGCTCCTCGGCCGAGAGCACCAGCTCGAACCGGCCCTCGCCGTCCATCTGGAGGTCGTCGGCCACTACGTTGCCGGTGTTCTCCATGCCCCCCATGGCCTGGAAACCGAGGTACCGGACCGAGTTGCGGCGGCCCCGCACCAGGTACGTGGCGTCTCCCCGGATGGCCGCCCCGGAGTAAGCCGCGTCCGGGCAGTCCATCCCCCACTTGAGCACGTTGTCGACATTGGCCGGGGTGAATCGGGGCCGGTACGGGTCCGAGCTGCGCAGGGCCTCGTCGATGCCGAGGGCCAGCAGGACCAGCAGGTGGCGGTAGCCCTCAGCCCGGTCGACGGCGTCCACCGGAGCCCGGGTGGAGCGGAGGACCGAGCCGGCCCGGGACAGCGATCCGAGCATGTGCTCCCAGTCCTCGCCCGAGAGCAGCGACTCGGCGTCGGAGGGGCGGCGGCCGTAGGCCGAACCGACCGAGCCCGGGGCCCACGCCGGAGCTTGCATGCGGTCCACACCTCCTCGGGGGTGAAGAAAGGTTCCGGTGACGAAAGGTTGGCCGAGCCTAACCGGCCCGACTGCGAGTGATCCGGGGCGCGATGTTCGGCGCCGTCCGGCGGTCAGCCCGGCTCGCCCATTCCGTCGGCCTCGGATAGGGAGAGGGGGTCCGCCGACGCCGCCGGGCCGTCGGCGGGAGCCCGGCCGGCACCGTCCCGGCCCGGATCGGCGTTGATCAACAGGCCACCGACCACGGCCGCCAGCACCAGGGACCCTGCTGCCCAGGCGCTGGCCACGGCGAACCCGTGCACCGTGGCCTGGGCCTCGATGCCCGGAACGCGGGCATGGGTGGCCAGATACGACGCCGTGGCGGTGGCCGCGATGGTATTGAGCAGGGCAGTGCCAATCGAGGCCCCGACCTGCTGGGACGTATTGGTGGCGGCCGAGGTCACCCCGGCATCACGGGGCTCGGCCCGGCTGGTGGCCGTGCTGATTGCAGGCACCATGGCAATGCCGAGGCCGAGGCCGAGCAGGAGTTCGGTCGGCAGGATGTGCCCCACATACGAGGCGTCGGGAGTCAGCTGGGTGAGGAGTGCCACCCCGACCGCGGCGATGAGCATCCCCGGGATGATCAGCATCCGTGTCCGCACATGGGCCATCAGGCGACTGGCCAGCTGGGTGGCCGCCAATCCGTTGACCACCATCAGCGGGAGGAAGGCCAGCCCGGCCTTCAGGGGCGAATAACCGTCCACCGTCTGCAGCAGGTAGGTGAGGAAGAGAAAGGTGCCGTACATCCCGAGCACGGCCAGGATGATGGCGAGAAACGACCCGCCGCGGTTCCGGTCGGCCACGATCCGCAGCGGCAGGAGCGGGCTGGCCACCCTCGACTGGACCAACGCGAAGGCGGCCAGCAGTAGCACCGATGCAAGCAGCGACACGATGACCCGGGCCGCGCCCCAGCCGTCGGTGCCCGCTTCGCCCAGGGCGTACACCAGGGCGACCAGCCCCCCGCAGCCGAGGATGGTGCCGGGGACGTCGAGCCTTACCTCCGGGTGGCCCTTGGTACGGGGGATGACCGCGGACGCCCCCAGCGCGACGGCGGCGGCGATGGGCAGGTTCACGTACAGGCACCAGCGCCAGTCGAGGTACTGGGTCAACAGCCCGCCGAGGATGAGCCCGAAGGCCGCCCCGCCGATGGCGATCGAGGCGTAGATGCCGAAGGCCCGCCCTCGTTGGCGCGGGTCGGCGAACGTGGTGGTGAGCAGTGAGAGCACCGAAGGAGCGAGCAGAGCTCCGAAGACCCCCTGGAGGGCGCGGGCCCCCACCAGCATCCCGGTGTTCTGCGCCGCACCGCCGATCGCCGAAGCGATGGCGAAGCCGATCACGCCCACCATCAGGGTGCGCCTGGGTCCGACCATGTCGCTGATCCGCCCCCCGAGGAGGAGCAGTCCACCGAAGCCCAGGGTGTAGGCGGTAATCACCCACTGCCGGTCGGTGTTGGTGAAGCCCAGCGACCGCTGGGCCGAGGGCAGGGCGATGATCATGATGGTGGTGTCGAGCACCACCATCAACTGAGCGGCGGCGATGACGACGAGGATCCACCAGTGGGCCCGAGTCGGTGCGCCAGCCCGCTCGGGCGCAGTGGCGACCGAGGTCACCGCGGCACTCCGCGTCCAGGTCGTCCGGGCACCGGGCGCGATCCGGCGCCATCAGCACCGCCCGACCGCTGATCGGCCACCAGGTTCAGGCGCGGCGCGCTCTGCTTCGGGCCCTCGAACGACAAACGCCCCTCGTGCCGTTGCCCGGACTCCACATCCGCCAGACCGTCCAACCGGACGTGAGGCTGGCGAGGCCGCGTGCTCGTCACCGGACTCCCTTTCTCCAGGATCAACATTGAGGCAGGCCCAGCTCGGAGCATACGGGGACCACCACGGCCACCCTGCCGGAGGCCGAACGACCTCGTCAACCCGCGAGTCGCTCCGCCGAGGAACGCCGATCCGCTCGGCGCTGGCCGGCGTTGAGGAGCCGGGGCCCGACGATCGGCTCTGGACAGAGCCGACACTCCTGTCAGCGGGCGTCCATCATCTGGACCCCTATCGTGTCGGGGATGGGCGAGTTCAAGATCATCTGTGAGATCGAACCGGCGACCAGACCCGATCTGATGCGGGTGCGTCACCAGATCGGAGTCCTGAGTCGGGTCTCCGGGGCATTCCTGATCCCCGACAACCACATCGGTCGGGCCACGGTGTCGAGCATCGCCGTCGCCCACGAAGTCGAGCTCATGGGAGGCCGGGCCATCGCCTGCATCAACGCTCGGGACCGGAACGTCCTCGGTTTCCAGCGGGACCTGCTCACTGCCGCCGCCTACGGGGTGAAGGAGTTCCTGTTCGTCTACGGCGACCGACCCGAGTCGGGCTCCCGCTCGGACGACCTCAGCGTGCGCTCCATGCTGATCGAAGCCCGGCGGTTCGCCGCCCGGGCCGACCCCGGAGATCCGCTGCGGATCGGGGTGGCCTCCGGTCTCCGACCCCTGCCAAGGTGGAAGCAGGCGGCTGACTTCTTGTTCGCCCAGGTCTCCTTCTCGGCTGCGGCGCTCGTCGCCTGGCGCGGCGTCGATCGACTTCGACGGACCGGTGTTCGCCGGCGTCATGGTGGTCCCGAGCGTCGCCATGGCGCGAAAGCTGTCGAAGGAGATCCCCGAGTTGGCCATCCCCGACGAGATCACCCAGCGGCTCGAGGGCGACGGCAACGCCGGGATCGACATCGCCCGTGATCTCGTACAGGAGATCCGGTCCTCGGGCGCCTTCGACGGCATCCATCTCATCCCGGTCAACCGCTACCGTGACGTGGCTACGATGCTCGAGCGGCTCGACATGCAGGCCTAAAGGCACACCCGGCGGCAGCGACCCATGGGACGTTCGGTCAAGACGCGCCCGTCGATGCTTGATGGCGTATGAAAGCTTCGGCCGGAGCTAACCCCTTCGACGCAAGGCGACCACCGGGATGACCCGACTCGTCTTCTGCTGGTACTCCGCAAAGGCGGGAAACGCCTCCGCCTGCCGGGCGTAGATCTCGTCACGGAGGTCTCCGGTGACCGGCTCGGCCCTGGCGTCGAAACTGTCGGTGCCGAACTCGACGTGCACCGCCGGGTTGGCTACCAGATTGCGGTACCAGTCAGGATTGGTCGGTGCTCCTCCCTTGGAAGCGAACACGTACAGGACCCCGTCGTCGCCGACCTGGGCCATCACCGGATGGGTCCTCGCCTGTCCGGTCCTCGCCCCGGTCGTGGTCAGGAGGACCAGGCGAGCGCCCTTGAAGGGACCGCCCACCACCCCCTGGTTCTTGCGAAATTCATCGATCACCTGCTGATTGAAGTCATCCACCTCAGGCACGTGTCACCTCCGAGACCCCGACAGCACGACCCACTCAGTGTGCCACCGGAGTCAGTGGGAGCCCGGTGGACCCCGCTGCGCCGTAACCCCCACTGTCGGGTCGATTGCTGCCGACGAACATCGATAGTTGAATCACCGCATGACGACGTCGTCATGGCCAGAGGACTGGGCCGCCCGGTTCGCGGGCGAGTCGTGCCTGATCTGCGATGCGCTCGGACAGGGGGATTCCGACTACTGGATCCATGTGGCGGACGGCGCCTGCACCGAGGTCTACCTCGACCGCGGCAGCCAGATCCGCGGCTACTGCATCGCGGTCTGGCGCCCTGGCCATGTGGCCGAGCCAACTGAATTGGAGCCCGTTGCCACCATCGCCTACTGGCAGGACGTGATGGCCGCCGGCAGAGCGGTGTCCGCCGCCTTCCATCCGCTGAAGGTCAACTACTTCACCCTCGGCAACACCGTGCCCCACCTACACACCCACGTCGTCCCTCGATTCGACGATGATCCAGCCCCCGGTGGCCCCCTTTCATGGGATCAGGTCGTGGGACCGAGAGTCTTCGCTGAGGGCGAACTGCGGGCGCAGGCGGTGGCGCTGCGACAAGCTGGGCTCTGAGGCCGGGGGAAGCCCCACCACGTCGTGGGGGGAGTCCGACATGGTGGAGCTTCGACCCCATAGTCCGCGGCCACCGGAGCTACTCGTCAACACGGACTGAAACCCATTCTGACGACCCGCGTCGAACGGACGGTTACAGCGGTGTGAATGCTCGATGAACTGCAGCGCCACGGCGGAGCACGTCGACACACGTCTCCTGAGCTACGAATTGCGAACGGACTGCCACGTTTCGGGGAGGGAGGAAATGACTCTGGGCGGGTGCTTGGCTTGCCGGCCAGACTTTTGCCCGCCCTCGTAGAGCAGCAGGTCAACCGGTCCTTCCTCTGCGATGATGCCGCGGTGGTGATCGGTAGCAGTACTTGTCTGTTTTCTTGAGCCTCGCACGGCGGGGTCCTTTTGGCGACCGCTCAGACTGTCGCATTAGATTTGGCGCTAGCGTGAACGGGTCACGGCGGATAGGGGGCAGAGATGGACCTTCCTGTGCGGAGGTTGACGTACGAAGGGCGGATCGGACAAGTCCGTGAGGCCGTCGGCAAGTACCCAGAGGCGGACCCGGATAGCAAGCGGACGCAACTCACGGCAGACGCTGGCTCTGCGGGGTTGACCATGCTGTTCGAGGCCATCGACGACGTGATGGATCGCTTGCGTGCTTTGGAAGCCAAAGCCGCCACGCCCGGCAACGTCAGCCGCTTCGAGTTTGAGAATCTGGCTCACCAGGTCATGAAGCTCAAGAAGAGAGTCAAACGGTCGCAAGGGTAGGTTCTCGTCACGCCACCAGTCGTCGAGCCGGGCCGCCGTGCAGTCGACATGCCGTGACGCACTTCGCCCGTACTCAAGGCTGCGCCGGCCACAGCGACGGTGATACCCCCGACGACGCCGTACGGCGAATGGGGTGGGCCACCGGCCTTTGGGAGTCGCGCCGTCAAACTACCTAGCGGGACGCCGTTAACCTACCCAGCTGGACGCCGTGTCAAACATTGCTATGCCGGGTCCGGAACGCCCGGAATCGGCGGAAACCCCGGCATTACACGGACCCGGCAAGGACATTTTAAACGAGCGTTTGTTTGTCGGCGACGCTCGTGCGCGTACCCAGCTCGGCGCCGGGATCTATCAAGTAACCGTCGACGATTGACCAGTCTGAGCGAAGGGCGGACGGCGTTCCGATGCTCCCGCCCGAGGACACCTTGTCCCCCAGATTGGCGCCGGTCAGCGGTTATCGCCACGAACAATCAGGCTTTCGGCCGCTTTGACCTGCGGTTATACCGCTACAACGCACGACGCCTCCGTGTGGGTGGCGGCGTGCGCAGCGCGATTGCTGCTGTTCTCCTACGACGGGAGCAATGATCGCGGCATTCACGACGCAGGGACGGCGGCAGAACATGGTCAACGGCACCCGTGATGAGCTGCTTGGTCGCCTCGCCGAGGCGGTCGGATCCGTCACGACCGCGCACCCGGCGCGGATCGCCGTCGATGGACCGCCGGCCGCCGGCAAGACCACCCTGGCCGACGAGCTCGCCGTCGTCCTGCGCGCGCAGGGCCGCGAAGTTATCCGCGCGTCGACCGACGGCTTCCATCTCCCCCGGTCACAACGCTATCGGCGCGGCGAGTACTCCGCCGAAGGCTGCTATCACGACAGCTTCGACTACGACGGACTGCGCCGGGTTCTGCTCGATCCGCTGGGCCCGAGCGGTGACCGAAGGTTCAAGCAGGCGGTCTCCGACTACCGCACGGACACCGCGCTTTCCCAGCCGCTCACGATGGCGCCCATGGACGCCGTGCTGCTCTTTGACGGCGTGTTCCTCCTGCGCCCGGAGCTGATCGACCGATGGGACCTGCGCATCTTCGTGTCCGTCGCGTTCGAGGAGACACTAGGTCGCGCCCGGGTCCGAGACCAGGCGCTGTTCGGATCTACTGCCGAAGTCGAGCGGCGCTACCGCGACCGCTACATCCCCGCCCAACTGCTCTACTACGCCACGGCCCGGCCGACCGATCACGCCGACATCATCGTGCACAACGACGAGCCCCAGCAGCCGGCATGGGAGGCCCGAACGCTCTGATCAGATACTCGGCGCCGCACTCGGTCGCTTCGGTCTCGTCCCGCTCCGTGTTTCGGTAGCGGGTCAGTTTGGAAGTCAACGACGACCTGTGGCATAGGCTGCTCCGCTGTGGACGGAACCATGGACGAGCTGGCCGAGCAGGTCAGGAAGGCGTTGGTGGCAGGGGACGTGTCGGCCTTCGTCGAGCTGCTGGACCCGGACGTTACGTGGGGAGCCCCCGGCGCTCGTAATCCGACCTGCAAGAACCGCAACCAGGTGCTGAGCTGGTACCAGAGAGCCCAAGAGGCGGGCGTCCGCGGCAGCGTTTTCGAAATAGACGTGCTAGGTGACCGACTGCTGGTGAGCTTGAGCGTGCAGGGCACTGAGGGTGCACGCGAGCGCGGCGGTACGGCCCTTCGGTTTCAGGTACTCACGGTTCGCAACGGCCGGATCGTCGAGATTGTTGGATTCGATGACAAGGCGGAGGCGTTCTCGCACGCGCAGTAGGTCCACGTCGTCAGCTGGGCGAGGTCCGTGCCGGGTCGGGATCAGACCTGGAGCCTGGGAGGAGAATCGAACTCCTGACCTACGCATTACGAGTGCGTTGCTCTACCGACTGAGCTACCCAGGCGCGGTGAGACACGCTACTGGACCCTTGACTGCCCACCAATGGAACCCCAAGCCAACTGGTCGGTTGGAATGGCCGGGAGAACCTGTCCAACGGGTTGGCAGACCCGAGCAAGTGGATCGAGTCCGACGGGGCGCCTCGGCTCAGCCGATCATGCCCGACAGTTCGACCATCAGCGCCTCCATCATGAGGGACTCGTTGGCGTTACGACCGAGAGCCACCGAGGCCTCGCCGATGGCCTCCACCTGCCGCGCCACCCGCCGGCTCTCGGCCGCCCGGCCTGTCGAGGAGAACTCCTCCCCGACGGCGACGGTGGCGGAGAGCCGGTCGCGGTACACCTCGGCCAGGGTGGCCAGCCCGAACCGCAGGTCATCGGTGCGCCAACGGCGTTCCTCCCGCTTGTGGCGCTCCTCGACCTGCCGCCGGCCACTGATGCCGCGGGCCCCGGTGAGCTCGGCCTGCTCGGTGAGGGAGGCGAGCTCCTCGGCGTGCCGTCTCCGCAGCGGCTCGAGGGCCTCGTCGGCCGACGCCAGCAGCTCGGCCGCTGCCACCGCAGCCGCCGCCCCGCTCCCGTCCAGCCGGGCAGGCACCGACCGCCACTGCTCCTGGCGAGCGCGATAGCCGGGGTCGTTCACCAATAGAGCCGCCCGATCGAGGCGGCCACCTGCCGCCCGGGCCACCGACTCGGCCTGGTCGGGGGTCACGCCGCGGTCCGTCAACCACCCGACCACGGCATCGTCGGACACCGGGTCGAACGCGACCAGGACACACCGGCTGGCGATGGTGGTGAGTATGGAAGGGAGGTCGTCGGCGATCAGCACGAACACGGTGGCCGGGGGCGGCTCTTCCACCGTCTTGAGCAGGGCCGGCACCGCCCGCTCGGCCAAGTGGAGATCGGGGATCATCAGCACTTGCCGAGCCGACTCCAGCGGACGCCGCTGGGCCCGAGCCACGATCGAGCGAGCCTCGTCCACGTCGAGGGCGGCACCGGACCGCTCGACCACCACCAGGTCCGGATGGGTTCCGGCCAGAGCGCGGCGACAGGCGTTGCACGCTCCGCATCCCCCGGACGGGCAGAGCAGCGCAGCCGCCAGACCCCGGGCCGCGCTCCGCTTGCCCGAGCCGGGCGGGCCGTGCAACAGATAAGCGTGCACCGGTCGGCGGGCTGCAGCCGACAACTGGGACACCGCACGTTCCTGGCCGACCACCTCGGCGAAGAGCGCAGGCGAGGGCAGCCGACTCGGCGCCGGCGTGCCCTCGTCGCCGTGCTCGGGGCGCGGGGCGCTAACGGACATGCTCCGGTGAGGAACCGGTGGCGGCGGATACGCCCGACCACACTGCCGCAGCAACCGTCTCCACCGCGCCCGCGCCGTCGATCACCACCCAGGGCGTCGCGGCCTCGGCGGCCAGCCGGCGGTAGCCGTCGGCCACCCGTTGCTGAAAGTGGTCGCCCTGACGTTCAACACGGTCGTCGAGGGAGCCACGGCGGCGCCAGGTGGCCACGGCCACCGGCACGTCAATGAGCACGGTCACGTCGGGGGTCACCCCACCCGTCGCCCATTCGATGAGCCGCGCCAGCGCAGCGAGATCGAGCCCCCGGCCATAGCCCTGGTACGCGAGTGTGGATGCTGCATACCGGTCGGTGACGACCCACCTGCCGGCGTCCAACGCCGGCAGCACCACCTGGGCCACGTGCTGGGCCCGGTCCGCCGCCATCAGCAACGCCTCGGCCCGTTCGGCTACCGGCGGATCACCCGGACCGAGCAACAGCCGTCGAAGCGAGGCCCCGAGGTCAGTCGCTCCCGGCTCGAAGGTGAGGAGAGCACCGAGACGGTCGGCCAGCAGCTGAGCCTGGGTGGACTTGCCGCAGCCGTCGATGCCTTCGAGTGCGATCAGGCGACCCCGTCCGGCGTGGCTCACGCGGGTTCGTCGGCCCCCTTGGCCGGCGTCCGCGTCGTCCCGGCCTTCTTCGCCGTTGCCTTCCTCGTCCCGGCCTTCTTCGCCGCTGACTTCTTCGCCGTCGCCTTCCTCGTCCCGGCCTTCTTCGCCGTCGACTTCTTCGCCGTCGCCTTCTTCGTCCCGGCCTTCTTCGCCGCCTTCTGGCGGGTGGGCGGCCCGGCGGCGCGTCGCTCAGCCAGCAGCTCGGCTGCCCGCTCGTCGGTAAGGCTCTCCACGTCGTCGCCCCGACGCAACGAGGCGTTGGTGGTCCCGTCGGTGACATACGGTCCGAAGCGACCGTCTTTGACCACCATGGTGAGCCCGGTGTCCGGGTCGGCCCCCAGCTCGCGCAGCGGGCCCTTGGAATTGCGGCCCCGGGTCTTCGGCTGGGCGAAGAGAGCCATGGCCTCGTCCAGGCTCACCGTCAGGATCTGGTCCTCGGTCAGCAGGCTTCTGGTGTCGGATCCCCGTTTGAGATAGGGACCGAATCGTCCGTTGTGGGCCACGATCTCTTCGCCGGTCGTGGGGTCGGTACCGACCACCCGTGGGATGCGCAAGAGATCGAGCGCCTGGTCGAAGGTGAGCGTGGACGGGGACATCGAGGCGAACAGCGATGACGTGCGGGGCTTCGGGCCTCCCTCGACCAACTCCCCGAGCTGGACATAGGGCCCGAACCGGCCGGCCCGCACCTGCACCGGCAGCCCGGTCTCGGGGTCCTCGCCGAGCACCCGGTCCGAGGAGGGTGCCGCGAGCAACTCCTCGGCGCGCTCGACGGTCAGCTCGTCGGGGGGCAGGTCATCGGGCACCGACACCCGGTCCTCGCCACGCTGGAGGTACGGCCCGTAGCGGCCCACCCGGGCGACGATCTCCTGGCCGTCCGAACCGGTGCCGATCGGAATGGAGTTGATCTCGCGGGCATCGATCTCCCCGAGATAGGTGCTCACCTCCCGCTTGAGACCGAGCCCCTGCCCGTCGAGGGTTGACTCCGCCCCGTCGCCGGCCCCCTTGTGATCGGTGGCGGTACCGGCGGCGCCGTCGCCGAAATAGAAGCGGGTGAGCCACGGAAGGGACTCCTCGTCACCGGCGGCGATGGCGTCGAGGTCGTCCTCCATCGAGGCGGTGAACCCGTAGTCGACCAGATCGGTGAAGTACCGTTCGAGCAGCCCGACCACGGCGAAGGCGGTGAACGACGGGACCAGGGCGGTGCCCTTCTTCCAGACGTAGCCGCGGTCGAGGATGGTGGCGATGACGCTCGCATAGGTGGAGGGCCGCCCCACGCCGAGCTCCTCCATGGCCTTCACCAACGATGCCTCGGTGTAGCGCGCCGACGGCTGGGTGGTGTGCGAACCGGGCTCGAGGTCGGACACCGACACCGGGTCGCCTTCGGCCATGGGCGGCAGGTGCACCTCCCGGTCGGCCAACTCGGCCTCGGGGTCGTCCTCGCCCTCGACGTAGGCGCGCAGGAAGCCGGGGAACTGGATGACCTTGCCCGAAGCGGAGAACTCGGCCTGGCGACCGCCCGCGCCGTCGGCACCGGTCGAGGTGCCGACCAGCCGGACCTGGGCGCTCGTGCCGGTGGCGTCGTTCATCTGCGAGGCCACGGTGCGCTTCCATATGAGCTCGTAAAGCCGCAACTCGTCACCGGAGAGCGAACGGGCCGCTTCGTCGGGGGTGCGGAACGTGTCCCCGGCCGGTCGGATGGCCTCGTGGGCCTCCTGGGCGTTCTTCACCTTCCGCTCGTAGCGACGCGGTTGGGACGGTACGTACTCCGGCCCGTAGAGGGCGGACGCCTGGTTGCGGGCCGCGGCGAGCGCCTGGCTCGACAGGGTGGTCGAGTCGGTCCGCATGTAGGTGATCCAGCCGTCCTCGTAGAGGCGCTGGGCGACCTGCATGGCCCGGCGGGAACCGAACCGAAGCTTTCGACCGGCCTCCTGCTGCAGCGTCGAGGTCATGAAGGGCGCCGCCGGCGAGCGCCGGAACGGCTTCTCGGTCAGCGACTTGACCGTGAAGTCGGCGCCCTCGAGCCCGGAGGCGAGCGTCCGGGCCGCATCCTCGTCGAGCACGACGACTGAACCGGGCGACGCCAAACTGCCGGTCTGCTCGAAGTCCCGTCCCGAAGCCAGGGGCACCCCGTCCACGGCGGCGAGCGCGGCCGAGAACGAGCTGGGGACGCCTTCGGCGGCGGCCGCCTCGGGAGCGGTGGTGAAGGTGGCGTCGATCCCCCACCACCCGGCCGGGCGGAACGCCATGCGCGACCGTTCCCGCTCGACCACCATCCGGGTGGCGACGCTCTGCACCCGGCCGGCCGACAGCCGGGGCATGATCTTCTTCCACAGGACCGGCGACACCTCGTAGCCGTAGAGGCGGTCGAGGATCCGACGGGCCTCCTGGGCATCGACCAGACGGCGGTCGAGGTCACGCCACTCGTTGACCGCTCGCTCGATGGCGGGGCGGGTGATCTCGTGGAACACCATCCGCTTCACCGGCACTCGAGGGGCCAGCACCTCGAGGAGGTGCCAGGCGATCGACTCGCCTTCGCGGTCCTCGTCGGAGGCCAGATAGACCTCGCTGGCCTGCTTCACCAGCTGCTTCAGCTTGGCCACCTGGGATTTCTTGTCGGAGGAGACCACATACAAGGGCTTGAAGCCGTTGTCGACGTCGACCCCGAGCCGCGACCAGGGCTCGCCCTTGTAGGCGGCGGGAACCTCGTCGGCCCGGCGAGGGAGGTCCCGGATGTGACCGATGGAGGACTCGACCACATACCCTGACCCGAGCAGGCCGGCGATGGTCTTGGCCTTGGCCGGAGACTCCACGATGACCAGGGGCTTTGCTCCGTTGCCGGGTCGCGTCCCACCCCCTCGGGCACCGTTGCCGGTGCCGGTGTCGGCGGTGTTCGGGGTGACGTCGGTAGGTGCCATGGCTTGTGGGCAAGGGTGAACGGTGGTGCGCGCCGTTGTCAACCTGCGGTTCCGGCCACCTGCCCGGTTTGGGCCTGTGAGCTGGGCGGCAGCCGTCAGTCGTGCGCGGCTTCCACCGCCACCGTAGCGGCCTGGTCGAGGGCGGTGGCCTCGGCCGCCGGCAGCTCGCCGTCCATGGCCTCGGTCTTGCGCTTGGAGAAGGCGATCGCCGCCAGGAGCACGACCAGGGCCACTCCGGCGATGGCCAGGCGGGCCCCGGTGTGGACCCGGAGGGTGATCACGGCCGGCAGGATGAGCAGGGACACCAGGTTCATGACCTTGATCAGGGGGTTGAGGGCAGGCCCGGCGGTGTCCTTGAAGGGGTCGCCGATGGTGTCGCCGATCACGGCCGCCTTGTGGGCGTCGGAGCCCTTGCCTCCCTCATTGCCGTCTTCGATGTACTTCTTGGCGTTGTCCCAGGCCCCCCCGGAGTTGGACAGGAAATTGGCCATGAGTTGCCCGGTGAGGATGGCCCCGATGAGGAACGCCCCGAGGGCGAAGTAGCTGATGCCGAAGCCCACGATGACCGGGGACAGCACGGCCAAAAGGGCCGGGGTGGCCAGCTCGCGCTGGGCGGCGGTGGTACAGATGGCGATGACCTTCCCGTACTCGGGCTTCTCCGTGTAGTCCATGATCCCGGGGTGCTCGCGGAACTGGCGCCGCACCTCCTGGACGACCGTGCCGGCCGAGCGCCCGACGGCCCGGATGGCCAGGGCCGAGAAGATGAAGGCGATCGAGCCGCCGATGAGCACGCCGATGAAGATCGTCGGGTGCGACACGTTGATCGACGTCTGGGGCAGGTCGAACAGCCAGTTGACGGGGGCACCCAAGGGCGCGTGGAGCCCGAGTTGCGAGCCGATGGTCTCGATGAACGAGGCGAAGAGGGCGATCGAGGCGATCACCGCCGAGCCGATGGCCACCCCCTTGGTCACCGCCTTGGTGGTGTTGCCCACGGCGTCGAGGCTGACCATGACCCGCTCAGCTTCGCCGGTGAACTCCCCGGACATCTCGGCCACGCCGGCGGCGTTGTCGGAGACCGGGCCGAAGCTGTCCTCCGACACGATCATCCCCGCGGTCGAAAGGAGTCCGATGCCGGTGAGCGAGATGAGGTAGAGCGAGAGCTCGATGTTGCCGCCGGCCAGGCCGATCGACACCGAAATGGCGAGCACAATGGCGATGATGGCCCACACCGACGACTCGAGCCCGAGCGAGATGCCGGCCAGCGTGAGGGTGGCCGGTCCCGTCCGGGCCGTCTCGGCCACCTCCTTCACCGGGCTCCGCTCGGTCGAGGTGAAATGCTCGGTGATCTGGCTGGCGACCAACATCAGGACCACGCCCGTGAGCACGGCATAGAACGCCTTCCAGTAATGCAGGTAAGCACCGGCGACCACCGCGGTGCCCCCGATGGTGAGCACGCCCGCCGTCCACACGCCGCGGTTGATCGGGGCCATGGCATTGCGGTCGTTGCGGCCGGCCCGGACCACCAGCACGCCCACGATGGTGGCCAGGATCCCGATGGCCGGCACGGCGATGGGGAAGACGACGGTCTTGGCCGCGTCGGCGTTCCGGTGGATGGAGGCGAAAGCGGTCACCCCGAGGATGATCGAGGCGATGATGGTGATCACGTAGGACTCGAAGAGGTCGGCGGCCATGCCGGCACAGTCGCCCACGTTGTCACCCACGTTGTCGGCGATGGTGGCGGCGTTGCGGGGGTCGTCCTCGGGGATGCCCGCCTCCACCTTGCCGACGAGGTCGGCCCCGACGTCGGCCGCCTTGGTGAAGATCCCGCCCCCGACCCGCATGAACAGGGCGAGCAACGAAGCTCCGAACCCGAACCCGATGAGCACCGAGGTGGCTGTGTTCTGGAAGACGAGAACGATCACAGTCGCCCCGAGCAGGCCGAGCCCCACGCAGAGGAGCCCGGTGATGGCGCCGGTGCGGAAGGCCACCCTGAGGGCCGGCGGCATGCGTCCCTCCCGCGCCGCCGCCGCCGTGCGGACGTTGCCCCGGACGGCCATGCTCATGCCGATGAAGCCGGTGAGCCCCGAGCACAGGGCGCCGGCCAGGAAGCAGATCACCCGGTAGATCCCGGCCTGGGCGAAGGTGAGGTCGGTGACCGTCTGGTGTAGCACCGCCACCGGGGCCCCGCCCACCAGCACCACGTGGGTGACGGTATGGGTGACCTTGGTGGCGGTGAAGAAGATGAGCACGGCGAGGGGGACGATGATGATCCCGATGGTCTTGAACTGCCGAGACAAGAAGGCCTCGGCGCCCTCCTGGATGGCCTTGGCGATGTCCTTCATCGACGCCGTGCCCTGATCGGCGGCGAGGACGCCCCGCACCAGCAGCAGGCCGGCCGTGATGGAGGCCAGGGCGCAGACCAGCGCAAAGTACAACCAGACCTTTTCGGAGCTCGAAAGGAGAAAAGCCTGGTAACCCCCTTCAGCCAGGAGGTGGGTCATCGGTGAGGCTCCCTTCGGTTCACTGCGTCGATTCGACTCGTTGCGTGGTTACGTTCGGACACGCCGGATCCCGCGACCGCCCACGACCAGAGACATTGTCCCCCTGCGAGCAACAGCCATGCGGCCTGGGCCGAGGCGCGCCGTGTCGGTGCGCCGAATCCGGCAACGGGGGCAAGATGCTGACGAAATTGGGGGCTGTGGGCAAGGTAGGTCGGCAAGGTAGGCGGGCAGGGTGAGCCCTCGGGGCGAGTCTGCGGCGTCGGCAGACCCTCGCCCGGCCTTCCGGCCGGCCAGGTCAGGTCGGCTCGACTCGGGCCTCGGGGCCGGCGATCAGCTCGTAGTCCGGGTTGAGGATGGCCTGGCGCCGGGCCCAGTCGCCGACCATCCCCTCGACGACCAGGCGCGCCCCGGGCTGGATGCCGGGAATGCGGCGGCGCCCCTGGAACACCAGCAAGAGCCGACCCGTCTCGTCGGCCAGCACACACTCGAGGTTGGACGTGCCCGCCCGGGGCTGGACGCGGACCGACTTCACTCGGCCGACCACCCGCACCCGGTGTCGCCACTCCGCCTGGCTGATCGGGATGGTGCCGGCACCACGCTCGCCGAAGGCGGCCCGGTCGAACGCCGCCCGGGCCCCGTCCCGCTCGGCCTCGCGGGCGTCGGCCCGGGCCGACGCCCGGCCGGATCGGGCCCCGGCCACCACCCGGCGCTCCGGCCGCTGCCTCAAGCGCCGCTTGGACAGCCATCCCCCGGTCAGCTGGTAGGGCACCACGGTGGCGTTGACATGGGCGAGCTGGCCCACGGCGGCGGCAATCTGGTCGGCGGTGCCGTCATGGAGCACCCGGTGCCAACCGGCGGCGAACCCGCGACGGGGCAGGAGGATGGTGAGCTCGGTCTCGTGGTCCGCCACCGTCTCGGCGGCCAGCTCCAGGGCGGCGCGGGTGAGCCGGCGGTCCTCGCACTCCTCGACGTCGAGCGGGAGCCGGGTGAGTCCGAGGCGGCCCCATTCGGCTTCGAGGTCGGCGGCCACCCGGTTGTCGAGCGTGAAATGGACGGCCCGGAGTTCGTCGGGATGGAGCGTCCTGGCGTACTGAAGGGCGCGGGCGGTCGCCATGTCCAGCCGGTCCACCATGACCACCACGACGTGACGGTTGAGCACGGGCGCCTCCGCCGCCTCGGCCGCCCCCTCCTCCAGTTGGTGCTCCTCGTTGACGTACTGCCGGTGCAACCCGAGGAGACCCACCACACCGAGGGGCAGGATGACCAGGATGACCCAGGCACCCTCGGTGAATTTGGCCACGGCGATGATCACGAGGACGATGAACGACAGCACCGAAGCGGTGCCGTTGATGGCCAACCGCCGGCGCCAGTGGTCCTCCCGGTGGGTGTGGTGGTACTTGGCCATACCGGCGCCGGCCATGGTGAAGCCGGTGAACACGCCGATGGCGTACAGCGGTATGAGCTTGTCCACCTTGGCCCGGGTGACGGCCAGAAGGATCACCGACACCACGGTGAGCACGATGATCCCGGTGGAGAACACCAGCCGGTGGCCGCGCTTGGTCAGCTGGCGGGGAAGATAGGAGTCCTCGGCGGCGAAGCTGGCCAGGAAGGGGAACCCGGTGAAGCTGGTATTGGCCGCCAGGATGAGGATGAGGGTGGTCCCCACCTGCAACAGCACATAGAAGAAATTGCCGAGGCCATGGGCGCCGTAGACGTCCTTGGCGATCTGGGAGATGACCGTCGGGGTGCCCGACAGGTAGGGGACGGGGTGGGTGAGGGCGGCGAGCGAGGAGACCCCGAGCACCAGTGAGCCGAGGATGACCGCCATCATGACCATGGTGATCCGGGCATTGCGCGACTCGGGCCGCCGGAAGATGCTCACGCCGTTGGAGATGGCCTCGGTGCCGGTCAGGGCGGAACCACCTGACGCGAAGGCCTTGAGGACCACGAAGATGCCAGCGCCGTAGAGCAGTCCGCTCCCGCCGGCGCCGATGTGCTCGGCACCCGGGTGCCCGAAGACCGGCTGGGCGTGCAGGGTGCCGCTGATCGCCTTGACCGCCCCGACGGCCAGGAGGATCACCATGTTGGCCACAAAGAAGTAGGTCGGGACGGCGAACATCCGGCCCGCCTCGCGGATGCCACGAAGATTGCCGTAGGCGATGACCAGCACGAACAGGATGGCGATCCAGGTGGTGTCCGGGGTCAGGCCCGGAAACACCGAGGTCACGGCGGCCACACCGGCAGCCACCGAGACCGCCACGGTCAGGGTGTAGTCGATGAGGAGGGACATGGCTGCCACCTGGGCCACGGTGAGACCGAAGTTCTCCCGGGCCACCACGTAGGCGCCGCCCGCCTTGGTGTACACCTTCACCACCTCGAGATAGGAGAGGGTGACGAACAGGAGGACGAAGATCACCGCGATGGTCACCGGGATCACCAGTGAGAAGGCGGCGACCCCGATGGCCGCCACCAGGGGGATGAGCATCTGCTCGGTGGCGTAGGCCGATGAGGAGATCACGTCCGAGGAGAGGACGGCGAGGGCGGTGGGCTTGCCGAGCCGCTCGGACGACTGGCGATCGGAGGAGATGGGCGGGCCGAGCAACCGGTTCTTGAGGCGGTAGCGCAGGGTCTCGGGCAGATCGACCTGGCCGACCGGTGTGGCCGTCGGCATCATCCGGGACGGGGCGGCCACGGTGGGGGAGATGGTCACTTCGGTCCCGTCCCCGTCCCGTGCCCCTGTCGGTCGAGCCGGGTCGACGCCGCCGGCTACCGATGGGTCCACCCCCTCAGTAAACCATGGGCATCCGGCCCGCCCGAAGCCCGGGCCAGCCAGGATATGAGGGTCTAGCGGGCGTCCTCGGGCCGGAGAGCCCGCAGGGGCCGTGGGATCGGGGTGAGTTGAGATCCGGTGGCGATCCGTGTTGCATGGTCAGGTGCATATCGTCATCGTTGGCTGCGGCCGAGTCGGCTCGGGCCTCGGGGTCGGGCTGGTGGCCCAGGGTCACACGGTCTCCATCATCGATCGCAACCCCAAGGCGTTCCGCCGCCTCCCGACCGATTGGCCGGGCAACACCGTGATCGGGTCGGGGTTCGATCGTGACGACCTGGACCGGGCCCGGGCCACGGAGGCGTCCGCCCTCGCTGCGGTGACCAGCGGGGACAACTCCAACATCCTCACCGCCCGCATCGCCCGCGAGACCTACGAGATCCCGAACGTGGTGGCGCGCATCTATGACCCGCGCCGGGCCCAGATCTACCTGCGCCTCGGCATCCCGACCGTCGCCACGGTGTCGTGGACCATCGACCAGGTGCGTCGGCGGCTCGTCCCCGGTGAGGTCGAGTCCGACTGGTCCGACCCCACCGGGACGCTCTCGTTGGTCGAGCGCGAGCTCCCCGAACGATGGGCCGGCAAGCGGTTGGCCGACCTGGGCCGACCGGGCGAAGTCACGGTGGTGGCCGTCACCCGGGCCGGCGTGCCCCGGCTGGACTTCGACGAACTGGTGGGCCAGGACGGGGACATCGTCCACCTGATGGTCACGACCGCCGCCCTCGGGCGGTTCAATGCCCGACTGACCGGCGTGGCGCCCGCGGGTCCGGACCACCCCGTCACGCCGACCGGTGGCCCGGCCGCAGATCGAGGCGGGAGCCGGGCATGAAGGTGGCCATCGCCGGGGCCGGCAGCGTGGGCACCGCCATCGCCTCCGACCTCCACGGCGGCGGTCACGAGGTCCTGGTCATCGAGCAGGACCCCGACGTGGTGGACCGGGTCCGGGGCGAGCTCGACGTCACCTGGGTGGTGGCCGACGCCTGCGAGGTGGCCTCGCTCGACTCCGCCGGGCTGGCCACGGTCGACGTGGTGGTGGCGGCCACCGGAGACGACGAGGACAACCTGGTCGTCTCGCTGCTGGCCAAGCAGGAGTTCGCCGTGCCCCGAGTGGTGGCCCGGGTCAACCACCCGAAGAACCAGTGGCTGTTCACCGAGAGCTGGGGTGTCGACGTCTCGGTGTCCACCCCCCAGCTGCTCACCGCATTGGTCGAGGAAGCGGTGTCGGTCGGCAGCCTGGTGCGCCTCCTCCGCTTCGAAGGGGGCAACGCCCACCTGGTCGAGGTCACCCTGGCCGAGGACTCCCCGGCCACGGGCGTCTCGCTGGCCGACCTCGGCGTGCCGCGTGAGGCCACCGTGGTGGCGGTGGTGCGCGACGACCGCCTGATCGTGCCGCGGGGCGATACCCGGCTGGCCATCGGTGACGAGGTCCTCGTCCTCGTGACCTCCGATGCCGAGGACATGGTGCAACAGCTGCTGGTGGGGCATTGACGGTGCGGGCCGCGTTCTTCGACCTGGACAAGACCGTCATCGCCAAGGCCTCGATCGCCGCTTTCGGCCGCCCCTTCTACCGGGGTGGCCTGATCAACCGGCGGGTCGTGGCCCGGGCACTGGTCTCCCAGATCATCTACCTGCACCTCGGCGCCAGCGAGCAGAAGCTCGCCCGAGTCCGGGAGTCGATGTTGATGCTGACCAAGGGCTGGGACCGAGAGCAGATCCGGCAGATCGTGCGCGAGGCGCTGGAGGACATCGTCGAACCGATCATCTATGCCGAGGCCCTCGACCTCATCGAGGCCCACCGCGCCGCCGGGCACAAGGTGTTCCTGGTGTCGGCCTCACCCGAGGAGATTGTGCAGCCGCTCGCCGACCATCTGGGGGTCGACGGGGCCATCGCCAGCCGGGCGGTCGTCGACGACGACGACCGCTACACCGGCGAGATGGAGTTCTACGCCTACGGCGTGTTCAAGGCCGAGGCCATGCAGGAGCTGGCCGACAAGATGGGACTCGACCTCGAACAGTCCTCGGCCTACTCCGACTCCTACACCGACCTCCCGATGCTCGAGGCGGTGGGCCACCCGGTGGCCGTCAATCCCGACCGGGTCCTGGCCAAGGTGGTCCGAGAGCGTAACTGGGACGTCATGCAGTTCACCAAGCCGGTGCGGCTGCGCGACCGGGTGAGCGTCCCGAACCTGCCCATGGCGGCCACCGCCGCCGGCGTCACCGCCGCCGCCTCGGTCGGTGCCCTGGTCGCATGGCGCCTGGCCCGACGGGCCCAGGCCTGAGCCGGAAGGCCTGACCCTCCGTCCGGAAAGCGGATCGGTCCCGGACGCGGCAAAAGGCTGACTACCCGTCCGGGCAGTCAGCGCTTCGGCGGGTGCGGCAGGGGGTTGCTCAGGAAGGACGAAGCCGCTTGGCGGCGACGACCCCGAGGGCGACGATGATGGCGAGAATGAGGAGCTTCTTCATGGCCGCTCATCGTACTCCCTCGTTCGGGGGCGTGTCCGGGGCAAAGAGCTTCTCCACCAACCCGTCGGACCCAACCGAGAGCCGGGCGGGGCGAGAGCCGGGCGGGGTCAGGGCGGGTGGGGTCAGGGCGGGCGGGGTCAGGCCGGGCGGGAGTCAGACGGTGAGGAGATCCCTCGCCCCTGTGTCGGACGAGGGATGGCGGAGCTTCGACATGGCCCGGGCCTCGATCTGCCGGATGCGTTCGCGGGTGAGGTTGAAATGCTCGCCCACCTCTTCCAGCGTGCGAGGCTCACCCCGGTCTAGGCCGAAGCGCAGCCGCAGGATCTCCCGCTCCCGCTCGTCGAGCGGCGACAACAGGCGCCCGATCTCCTCGGGCAGGAGCGACACCGCGGCCACTTCGAAGGGAGACTCGGCCGACCGGTCCTCGACCACGTCGCCGAGCTCGGCGTCACCGTCCTCCCGCAGCGGCTCGGACAACGAGAGTGGCTCGGCCCGGAATCGCAGCGCCTCGACCAATTTGTCCTCGGGCATCTCCACCTCGGCGCCGAGCTCGGCCAGGGTGGCGGGACGCCCGTACTTGAGCTCGAGTCGCGCCTGGGCCTTCTGCACCCGGGCCAGCGTGTCCCCCGCATGCACCGGCAGGCGGATGGTACGGCCGGTGTTGGCGATACCACGGGTGATGGCCTGACGGATCCACCAGGTGGCGTAAGTGGAGAACTTGAACCCCTTGCGCCAGTCGAACTTCTCCACGGCGTGCATCAACCCGAGGTTCCCCTCCTGGATGAGGTCGAGGAGCGGTAGTCCCGACGCCTGGTACTTCTTGGCGATGGACACCACCAGCCGGAGGTTCGACTGGACGAAGGTCTGCTGAGCCCCTTCTCCCTGGAGGGTGGTCCGCCGCAGCTCCCGCCGCTTGGCCGGGGTCAGGCCCTTCGGTGCTGATGCCAGCTGGGCGTCCGCCTCGCGTCCGGCCTCGATGGCCTGGGCCAGGCGAACCTCGTCATCTTTGGTGAGTAGCGGATACTGGCCGATGTCGGTGAGGTACAACCGGACCAGATCTTCGTCGTCTCGCTCGAGGCGCTCCTTTGCCAACTTCACCGGGTCCTTCGTTTTCCCCACGAGAGTGGGGGACGGCCAACCCGTTCGGCACCCATCCGGGGTCGCTGAACTGGGTATGGCGTTTTCGGGCGCAACGATTGCTGCTCTCGAAGTTTACCGGACCCGTCAACCCCTCCGAGCGCATGCGCAGGAAAACCACCTGTTCCCGAAGGCGCCGGCCTCAATCCCCTGGCACCGAGGCGGGGAGGGTCACGAGCCCGGCAACGGCCCCGGCCGCCACCACTGTCGACTCGAGCCGCTGGAGGAACTCGTGCACGGCGACCACGTCGTGTGGCCGGGTGACCAGGCTCTGGACCAGGCGCTCGCCGGCCCTCCAGTCCTCGATCTCGTCGTTGAGCACCAGGCGCAGGGCCCGCACCACCGGCGCGTCGGTCACCGGCGCCACCGCCCCGAGATGCCGCTCGTAGCTCGTGACCAGCCGGGGCAGTGCCACCCGGTAGAGCCCGGCCAGCCGGGGCAGTGCGCCCGGATGGCCGAACGGGTCCTCGGTGTTCGGCGGCACCGCCGGCACCGCCAGGCCGGCATCGAGATCCGATCCGGACAGTGCGGCCACCAGCACGCTGCTCGGGGGGGACGGGACGGTCAACGCATCAGGATCGACACCGTCGCGAACCGGCAACCGGTCGGCCCACAACTCGGCGTGCCAGGCGTGGCGCATGCTCTGACCGTCCAGATGGACCTTCACCGCTGCCAGCGGCATGTCGATCACCCACTGGCCGAGCAACCGGTAGAGCGCGTTCTCGATCCAGCGGTACTCACCGACCAGCGCGGCCGTCTCCGCCAGGGGGAGGGGGAGCACCTCGTCCGCAACTGTCGCGCTCCGGTCGCCATCCCCCACCGGCGGTTCGCCCCCGACCGGCGGTGGGGTGCTGATCGACGGCGCCGTGCCGACCGGAGGCGCACTTCCTGTGAGCGGCACTCCGGATGGGGGCGTGTCGAACTCGACCGGCTCCGGCCACTCGGCCGGCATGGCCGCGGTCGGCGGGACGGTGGCGTCGGACGGCCCGCCGGAGATTGGGGAGGACTCAGACAACAGCTGCCTCCCCGCTGGGCCGCTCTCCACTCGGCTGCTCGGCGCTCGGCTGCTCGGCGTTCGGCGGCTCGGCGTTCGGCGGCTCGGTGTTCGTTTGCTCCGGGCGCGCGCCGGGGTGGGCACCCGGTCGGTAGTGATTGGTGATGGGCATGCGCCGGTCCTTGCCGAACGCCTTCCCCGAGATCCTGACCCCCGGAGGCATCTGGCGGCGCTTGTACTCGGCCCGGTCGACCAAGGCCACCACCCGGCTGACCGCGTCGGGATCGAGCCCGGAGGCCACCAGCTCCTCGGCCGACCGGTCCCCCACCACGTAGCCGTCGACCACCGGATCGAGTACCGCATACGGCGGAAGCGACTCGTCGTCTCGCTGGTCGGGCCGCAATTCGGCGGATGGAGCCTTCGTCAGCACGGGATCGGGGATGAGGTCGAAACCCGCCACCCGATTGCGGTAGGTGCACAGTTCGTAGACCAACGTCTTCGGCACGTCCTTGATGACGGCGAAGCCCCCGGCGGAGTCGCCATAGAGCGTCGAGTAGCCCGTGGCCATCTCGCTCTTGTTGCCGGTGGTCAGCACGATCCACCCCGTGGCGTTGGACACCGCCATGAGCAGCACGCCCCGGATGCGCGACTGCAGGTTCTCGTCCGTGAGCCCGGTCGGGTCGCCCCCGAGGAGCGGCGACAGGGTGGCGGAGAGGGCGCGGTGCGCTTCCTCGATGCCGGCGGTGGCGAGCTGGATGCCGAGATTGGCCGACAGAGTTGCCGCGTCCCCCACCGAACCCTGGCTCGAGTACCGGGAGGGCATGGTCACCCCGTGCACCCGCTCGGGGCCGAGGGCGTCGACGGCCACGGCCGCCACCAACGACGAGTCGATCCCCCCCGACAAGCCGATGAGGGCGCCGGGGAAGCCGTTCTTCGTCACGTAGTCGCGGGTCCCGAGCACCAGGGCCTGGTACACCTCGGCCTCGGGGCCGAGCACCGGCGCGAGCGGGCCGGCCGCCGGATCGGACTCCGGGATGGAGCGGGCGCCCGGGGCGCGACTGACGGTCACCGGAGCCGCCGCCCGTCCGGAACGGGACAGCCCTGAGCGGGACGGGGCGGCGGAGTCGGTGGTGACGTCGGCCACCAACACCGCCTCGGAGAACTGCGGCGCCGAAGCCACGATGTGACCTCGGGCGTCCATGACGAGGGAGGCGCCGTCGAAGACCAGCTCGTCCTGGCCCCCGACCTGGTTCACATAGACGATGGGGCAGGCGGTCTCGGACACCCGCTCGGAGAGCACGGCCAGGCGCTCGTCGCGGCGCCCGCGGGAGTAAGGCGAAGCGTTGAGATTGACCAGCACCCCCGCTCCCGCCGCCGCCTGGGCGACCATCGGGCCACCGGCGGACCACATGTCCTCGCAGATGGTCACCCCGATCGGGACGCCGGCGACCAGGTAGCGGTCGGGCGGACCCTCGCCGGGGACGAACCAGCGTTGTTCGTCGAAGACCCCGTAGTTGGGCAAGAGGCGCTTGTGGTAGCGACCGACCACACGCCCACCGGCACATACCGCGGCGGCGTTGACCAGCCGGCCCCGGGCGTCGGTGTCGACGAAGCCCACCACCGAGGCACAGGGACCGGTCGTGGCGGCGATGTCCTCCAGCACGGCCTGGTTGTCGGCGATGAACGCCGGCCGGCCCAGCAGGTCCTCGGGTGGGTATCCGGTGACGGTCAGCTCCGGGAAGACCGCCAGGTCCGCCCCGGCGGCCTCCGCTTCGGCCAGGGCGGACCGCACCCGCCCGGCATTTCCCCAGAGATCGCCGACCACGGTGTTGATCTGGCAGGCGGCCACCCGCACTCGACCCATGGGTCCAGCCTATCGGCCTTGCTGCCTGGCCTTTCGTGTCCGGACCCCCTCGGGCGCGCCCGGGTACGGCGGTTCGCGCCGGCGGCCTCGGCCTGTTCATCCACCGTTCACAGTGGGGTAATCGAGGGGAAACGGCTCCTTGCCATACTGGGCGCCCCGGCGTTGACGGTCAGTGCCGGCGTGCCAGGTGGAAGAATCCCCTGGACCACCGGCCCGGCACCCAAGCCGCGGGCGTAGAGCAGCACGACGAGCTACGAGGAGTGCACGTGCCTTACCAAGCTGAGTACATCTGGATCGACGGGACCGAGCCTTCACCGCTGCTCCGCAGCAAGACCAAGATCGTCGCCGACAGCGAGGAGCCCGGCATCTGGGGCTTCGACGGCTCGAGCACCAACCAGGCCCTCGGGCACGACTCCGACTGCGTGCTCCGCCCCGTCTTCAGCTGTCCCGACCCCCTGCGGGGGCCGGACGACAGGCTGGTCATGTGCGAGGTCGAGCTCACCGACTTCACGCCCCATCCGACCAACACCCGCGCCCATCTGCGCCAGTTGGTCGAGCAGTACGCCGACCAGGAGCCCATGTTCGGGATCGAGCAGGAGTACACCTTCTTCAAGGACGGCCGGCCTCTCGGCTGGCCCGCCTCGGGCTACCCCGCCCCCCAGGGCCCCTACTACTGCGGCGTCGGGGGCGACAAGATGCCCGGCCGCGAGATCGTGGAGCTCCACACGGCGGCCTGCATCGATGCCGGGCTGGGCATCGAGGGCACCAACGCCGAGGTGATGATGGGCCAGTGGGAGTTCCAGGTCGGCGTGCTCCCGCCGCTCGGGATCTCCGACCATCTGTGGGTGGCCCGCTGGTTGCTCTTCCGTATCGCCGAGGACTTCGACGTCTACGCCACCCTCGAGCCCAAGCCGATCCTCGGTGACTGGAACGGGGCCGGGGCCCACACCAACTTCTCCACCAAGGCCATGCGGGAGGAGGGCGGCTGGGACGCCATCATCGCCGGCTGCGAGGCCATCGGGAAGCGGGTGGACGAGCACATCGCCGTCTACGGGGTCGGGATCGAGAGCCGGCTGACCGGAGCGCACGAGACCGCCCACTACTCCAAGTTCACCTACGGCACGTCCGACCGGGGCGCCTCGATCCGCATCCCGTGGGGCGTGGCCCAGGCCAAGAAGGGTTGGCTGGAGGACCGCCGGCCCAACGCCAACATGGACCCGTACCAGGTGACCGCGGTACTGATCGAGACGGTGTGCGGCGACGCCGCCGCCAGCTGACCGGATCGCCCCCGTCGGGGCCGGGAGCGCCGGCCGGCGGCCCGGCTGGGTGACGGGCGCGCTCTCGAGCCGGGCCTTCCGGCGGGACCGCCGTGAGGCCGCCGGTCGACTCGCCTCCCGCCGGCCTGCGACAATGACCGCATCGAACCCGAAGACCCGCCCGGCCGGAGCCATCCGCTTCCCGAGGTCCCCGACCCGATGAGGAGCCAGGAGGAGTACGTCCTGCGGACCGTCGAGGAGCGCGGGATCCGGTTCGTCCAGCTGTGGTTCACCGACGTACTCGGCACGCCGAAGACCTTCAGCATCACGCCGGCCGAGCTGGAGAACGCCCTCGACGAGGGGATGACCTTCGACGGCTCGGCCATCGACGGTTTCAGCCGGGTGCAAGAGAGCGACGTGCTGGCCCGTCCCGACTCCAACACCTTCCAGTTGCTCCCCTGGCACGGCCACGGTCAGGCAGGCCCACCGGGCGGGGTGCCCGAGGGCCAAGTGGTGGCCCAAGTGGCCCGGGTGTTCTGCGACATCGTCGACCTCGACGGCTCCCCCTTCCAGGGTGACCCGCGCCATGTGCTGCGCCGCGCCCTCGACCGGGCCCACGCGCTGGGCTTCACCTTCTACGCCGCACCGGAGATCGAGTTCTTCTACTTCGCCGACGCCGACCCGTCCCGCCGGCCGGTCGGACTCGACAGCGGTTCCTACTTCGAGCTCACTGTGGCCGACCGGGCCAGCGACATCCGGCAGCGCACGGTGCTCACCCTCGAGGAGATGGGCATCCCGGTCGAGCACGCCCAGCACGAGGACGCCCCGAGCCAACATGAGATCGACCTGCGCTACACCGACGCCCTGACCATGGCCGACACGGTGATGACCGTGCGCCTGGTGGTGAAGGAGATGGCCCGCCAGCAGGGGGTCTTCGCCAGCTTCATGCCCAAGCCACTGGCCGGGGTGCAGGGCTCGGGCATGCATACCCACATGTCGCTGTTCCGCGGCGACGTCAACGTGTTCGTCGACCGGGAGCGTGCCGGCGGGCTCTCGGAGGTGGCCGAGGGCTTCATCGCCGGCTTGTTGCGCCACGCTCCCGAGATCACCGCCCTCACCAACCAGTGGGTGAACTCGTACAAGCGCCTGGTCGACGGGTACGAGGCCCCCATCCATGTCTCCTGGGCCCGCAACAACCGCTCCGCCCTGGTTCGGGTGCCGGTGGTCAAGCCGGGCAAGTTCGAGTCCACCCGGGTCGAATTCCGTTCGCCCGACAGCGCCTGCAATCCCTACCTGGCCTTCGCCGTCGTCCTGGCCGCCGGGCTGGAGGGCATCGAGAAGGGGTACGAGCTGCCCCCCGAGGCGGACGCCAACCTGTTCACCTTGAGCGCCGAGGAGCTGGCCAACAAGGGCATCCTGCACCTGCCCGGTAGCCTCAACGAGGCACTCGGGCTCATGGAGTCCTCGGAGCTGCTGGCCAGCACGCTCGGTGAGCATGTCTTCGAGTGGTTCATCCGCAACAAGCGGGCTGAATGGGCCGAGTACAAGGCCCACGTGACCCAGTTCGAGCTCGACCGGTACCTGCCGCTGCTCTAATCGGGGACCGGAACCCCGGGCAGGCGGGCACAGACACAGGAAGGGGAGAGACCAGCCGTGGAGCCGTTGCTGTGTTTCCCCGCGAGCCCGCCTGAAGCGGTGACCGCCGTGCTCGACCGGGCCGGCTACCCCTGGCGGGGCATCGACGCCCCGGACACCGCCGACTCGGACGAGCCCGAGGACGGCTGGTCGGGTGCGGTGATCTCGAGTCGAGCGGACCCGGTCGCCGCCTTCCAGCTCTGCCGGCACCTGCGCAAGCGCGAGGCCCCCCTGGCCCCGGTGGTCGTGGTCGTCCCGCCCGACCAGCTCAGGGAGCTCGAGCTGCGCGAGGACCTGTTCGACGACCTCTGCCTCGAACCGGTCAATCCCGACGAGCTCGCCGCCCGCCTGTCCCACCTGTTCTGGCGCACCGGGCGGGGTGTGCGCCCCGACCTGCTCGAGCACGGGTCTCTGGTGCTCAACCTGGAGACGTACCAGGCGGCGGTGGCCGGGCGGGTCCTCGACCTGACCTACATGGAGTACGAGCTGCTCCGCTTCCTGGCGGCCCGGCCCGGCAAGGTGTTCACCCGTGAGACCCTGTTGAGCCGGGTCTGGGGTTACGAGTACTACGGCGGGGCCCGCACGGTCGACGTCCACGTGCGGCGGTTGCGCGCCAAGCTCGGGGAGGAGCATGCCCATCTCATCCAGACGGTGCGCTCGGTCGGATACCGGTTCGGTCAGACGGCCTGGATGCCCTGACCCCCGACTGGCCGCCGGTCAGCGGTGGCGGTAGGCCCAGAGCTCGACCTCCACGGCGGCCCCCAGCGGCAGGGCGGAGACGCCGACCACCGAGCGGGCCGGCCGGTGGTCGCCGAAGAAGGCGGTGTACGCCTCGTTGAGCGCGCCGTAGTCGTCCATGTCGGTGGCGAAGACGGTGGTCTTCACCACGTCGTCGGGCGTCGCCCCCTGCTCGCCGAGCAGCCGGGCCGCGTTGGCCAGGGCCTGGGTCAGTTGGTCCACCGCCCCGCCCTCGACCAGGGCGGGCGGCCCGCCCGGTGGGGCGGCGGCCAGGCCGAGCTGGCCCGAACAGATCAGCCACGGCCCGGCGGCCACGATAGGGGTGTAGGGACCGACCGGCGTGCTCATCGAGGCTCCTCGGGATGGGGCGGGCGGAGGATGAGTCCGTCAGCCTACGGCTGACGGCGAGGGGTGGGCGGATGGAGCACCGGACCGGCCACGGCCCGTCGGCCACTCCCCGGCCAGCCCGTCGGCCAGCCAGGCGGCGGCCGCGGCGGCGGCGAACACGGCGTCGCAGCCGTTGACCGGCGGGCCCTCCCCCTCCACCACGCGCACCCTGACGAGCGGCATGTCCCGGGCGGCGAGGATGCCGAACGAGCGCAACGTGAGGTCACGGGCCCGGCCGTCGGCGTCGACGGCGATGCCCTCCGAACGGACCCACCCGAGCGCCTGGTGGGTGGCCCCGATGCAATAGGAACGCAGCACCACCTCATCGAGCACCGGTCCGGCCTCGACGGTGACGTCGATCGAGCCGTCCGGATGGCAACTCGCTTCGGCCCTTCCCCCGCCCGGGGCGCGGACGGCCACCGGGACATCGGTGATCGGCCCGCACCGTCCCGGGGCTGCGAGGGGAGCGCAGGTGGCGAGCACCGCCGCCTCCACCCAGACCGCCCCCCTCAGGTCGAAGGAGACCGCCGGTCCGGGCCGTGGCACCGGCTCCAGGGCGACCCCCGGGGCCACGGCGGCCACCGCCGCCACCAGGTCGGGCCACTCGGCATCGGCCGCCCCCCCGGGGGGAACCGCCACCCGCAGCACTCCCGACCCATCGGCCGCCACTCCGCCGGCCACCGGTGGCCGCTTGGGCCCGCGGCACACCACGTCCTCCCGCGACCAGAGCACCCGCACCGGCCGGCCGTGCTCGTCGGCCAGGCGACGGGCGTCAGCGGCCACCGCGGAATGGAGCTTTCCCCCGAAGGCGCCGCCGTTGGCGCACGGTGACACCGGCTCCCCGCCCGGCACGCACCACGACGCATCAGGCTCGACATAGGCCGGTTCGACATAGGTGGTCCGCAGGGTGAGGTCGAAGGATCCGGGCGGCAGGTCGAGCGGGTACACGAGCGGAAGCCCGGTGCTGCGTCCCTGCACCTTGCCGGCCCGGGCGCGTGCCGCCCCGACCGACTCGGCCACGGCGTAGCCACCTTGGGGGTCGGGCACCGCCACCAGGGCACCCGACGGGCTGGTGTCGTCGGCGAACCCGGCCCGGCCGAGGACGACCGCCGGCCCCACCTGCTGGGCGACACCGCCTTCGAGTGCAGCGCGCTCGGCGGCGCAGTCGGCGGTCCCGGTCGGCCTGGCGCTCGTCGTCGGGAGCGACCGGATGGTCCCCGACCACCTGGCGCGCCGCCTCGACGATGGTCTGCCAGCCCGTGCACCGGCACAGGTGGGCGAGGAGGGCTCGGCAGATGCGTTCGTCGGATGATCCCGGGTCGAGGGCGGACAGCCGCATGACGATCCCCGGGGTACAGAAGCCACACTGGCTACCACCGCAGCCGACCAGCGCCCGCGTCCACCGCTCCACCACGTCGGCGGGCAGCCCGTCGAGCGTGGTCACCTCCCGTCCCCCGAGGCGGCGCACCGGCGTGACGCACGCTACCCGGGGCGAGCCATCGACCCACACGGTGCAGCAGCCGCACTGGCCCTGCGGGCTGCACCCGTCCTTGGCCGACCGCACCCCCACCTGCTCGCGCAACACCTCCAGCAGGGAAGACCCCTCGTCGGCGACTTCGACGTCGGCGCCGTCGATGCGGAGCCGGATCAGCGGATCAGCGGGTCAGGCTCAGCTGAACGAGGAGCCGCAGCCGCAGGTCCGGGTGGCGTTGGGATTGGTCACGTGGAACCCCGCACCCTGCAGCCCGTCGCTGTAGTCGAGCGTCGAGCCCTTCAACAGGTCGGCGCTGGCCGGATCCACCACCACCTTCACCGTGCCGAACTCGCGAACCACGTCGTCGTCGGCCACGTCGGCGTCGAAGAACATCTCGTAGCTGAACCCCGAGCAGCCGCCGGGACGGACCGCCACCCGCAGGGCCAGCCCGTCGACGTCCTCCTCCGCCAGCAGCTCGGCGACCTTGGCCGAGGCCACATCGGTCAAGTTGACCGGGTTCGGCCGCTTTCCGAGGGTGACTGTCTGCATCGTGGCACTCATGGCGCTCCTCCGGGATGACCAGATTCGAACAATTCGACGGCAACGCTCGTACCGGTGATCATCGCCGGCACGCCGTCTGTGCACAAGCGTACCCGCGCCGGATGGGCATCGGCGCGTGCATCGGGTGGCCGCTGGAGGCTCCCGGGTAGAATTGCCCGGCGTGACCAGGCCCGACCGCTCCGACCCCACTCGGGGCGCCCCACCCGGCGAGGACTCGGTCCGTGCGGCGCTGGCCGGGGTGGTCGACCCCGAGCTCGGGGCGGACATCGTCGAGCTCGGCATGGTGAACAGGATCCGCATCGACGACCAGGGCGTGGTCGAGGTCGAAGTGGCCCTCACGGTGGCCGGGTGCCCGCTGCGGACCCAGATCCAGTCCGACGTCGAGACCCACGTCGGTGGGTTGCCGGGCGTGCGGTCGGTGATCGTCACCACCGGCGTGATGGACGCCGAGCGGCGCAAGGCGGTGATGGCCCGGGCCCGCCTGCTGGCCCGGGACCCGGCGCCGGCTACCGACATCCCCGACCGGACCCGGGTGATCGCGGTGGCCTCGGGCAAGGGCGGGGTGGGCAAGAGCTCGGTCACCGTCAACCTGGCGGTGGCCATGGCCCGGCGGGGCCTGACCGTCGGGGTGCTCGACGCCGACATCTGGGGGTTCTCCGTGCCGCGCCTGCTCGGCATCCATGGTGAGATCACCGCCCGCGACAAGAAGATGGTCCCGCTCGAGCGCCCGGTGGGCGACGGGGTGCTGCGGGTCCTGTCGATGGGATTCCTCACCGACGAGGACAACGCCATCATGTGGCGGGGGCTCATCCTCAACCGCGCCGTCGCAGCAGTTCCTCGAGGACGTGCACTGGGGCGACCTCGACTACCTGCTCATCGACATGCCGCCCGGCACGGGCGACATCCAGATGGGCCTGGCCCGCATGCTGCCACGTACCGAGGTCATCGTGGTCACCACCCCGCCGGTGGCGGCTCAGAAAGTGGCAGCCCGCACGGCCGACATGGCCCGCAAGGGCTATCTCCGCGTGGCCGGAGTCATCGAGAACATGAGCGACTTCACCTGCGAGCACGGCACCTCCTACGCCCTGTTCGGCTCGGGAGGGGGGGCGCGGCTGGCCGCCGAGATCGGTGTCCCGCTCATCGGACAGATCCCCCTCCACCCGGCGGTGGCCGCCGGTGGGGATGCCGGGACCCCGGTCGCCCTCGACGAGGGTCAGCCGCTCGCCGAGGTGTTCGACGGCATCGCCGATGCGATCACCACCGACATCGCCCCGCTGGTGCCCATGGAGGGCTGCAGCGTGCGGCTCCTCGAGCGGGTCAACGCGGCGGTGGCGGCCGGATCGGCGGAGGACGCCTCACTGTCGCCGACCGAGTCCGGCACGCGGTAGCAGGCGCCAGGACGACCGGGAGCACGCCGGTCCGGCGACGGGTCAGTCGCGGTCGGGCTTCGGGCCCCAGACGTCTCGGGCCGCCGTGAGTTGCTCGTCGGGCTGGCCGCCGGAGGCGGCCAGGTCGGCCGCAGCCTCCTCGTAGCCGGCGTCGCCGGGGCGGAGCACGAGCAGATGGCCGTCTTCGATGAGGACGATGGGCAGCACCGTGGGTACGTCGGTGACCTGACGGGCCCAGGCCATCACCTGGTCGGTGGACCGAAATGACTCGATGTTGCGCAGGTTGGCCAGGGTGGGTGGCAGGAGGTCGACTTCGTCCCCGGCGCTGGCCGCCAGGGCCTGGTGTGGCCGCACCCAGACGCTGGCGATGGTCTCGCCCTCGTCGTGCTCGGCGACCTGGCCGGGTGGAGCTGCCGTGATGAAGAACCGGGTGTCGTAGCGTTTCGGGGAGAGCTCGGGCGTGATCCAATGGCTCACGTAGTGGACGGCGTCGGCCGCAAGCACCAGGTTCTCCTGCTCGCACACCTGGACCAGCCCGGTGAGCCCACTGTTGAGGGCGCGCCGGTGGTCGGCGAGGCGCCGGACCACCTCGGGGTCGCGGGTGTCGAGCGGAGCGTAGCCATCCGCACCGGCGTCGTCCGGTGTGCCGGCGAGCATCACCCCGGCCTCTTCGAAGCATTCGCGCAGGGCGGCCACCCAGAAGGCCAGACCTCCCGACTCGATGCCGAGCATGGCACTGGCCTCGGCGTCGGTGCGGCCGCGGCACAGGGCGGCGGCAGCCGGGCCCCGGTCCTCGGCGTCCACCGAGCCTCCGGGGAAGACGTAGGCCCCGGCCGAGAACTCGGCGGCCAGGTTCCGGCGGAGCATGCACACCTCGATGCCCGGTTCGCCCCGTTCGTCGGGTGCGTCGCGTACCAGGATGACGGTGGCGGCGTCGCGGGCGGGCACGCTCATATCCGGCTCACGATAGTGGCGGGCTGCGGGCCGGCTCCCTGGGCTCGAGTGCGACCCCCGGCCGCCCGAGGTGTCGGCCATGAGTGCGCTCTCTCAGGCGGAGGACACGGCTGACCGAGGAGTGAGGACGCCGGAGTCGACGAGGGCCGAGATGGCCAGCTCGCCGAATCGGGCCGGGTCGGCGATGAGCCAGGCGTGGGGCCCTTCGACCACCACTCCGTCCACGCCGGCGGCACGCCGCAACTCGTCGAAGGCCGAGCGCGGTACCAGTCGATCACGATCTGACCAGACCACGCTGACCGGGATGCCGCGCTCGGCGACCGCCCCCACCTCACGCACCAGGTCGGCGCGCCGGATGAACTCACCGGTGCGGAACATCCCGAGCGGGTTGTTCAACAGGTTGGGGATGAAGTCCTCGAGCAATTTCGGCAGGAGGCGGGCGAGTCTCGGTGACTGCAGCAGGTCGGTGGTGAAGTGCCGACCCCAGTCCCATACCGGACGCTGGACCATGGTGCGGACCTCGTTGGGGAACAGCGCCCAAGTGGGGCTGCCGATGGTGTTGGCCAGCAATAGGGCGGACACCCGATCGGACTGCTGGTAGCAGAAGGCGGTGCCGACCCCGCCCCCGAACGAGTGACCGGCCACCAACGCCACCTCGCCCTGGCCCACCGCGTCCAGGAACTCCCCGGTCCAGGCGGCGTAGCCGTCGAACGTGCGGCGGCGAGCCGGGAGCTCGAGGGTCCCGCCGAACCCGGGCAACGCCGGCGCGAACACCCGGCAGCCGGCGCGTCCCATCGCCTCGATGGCCCCGCGGTAGGCGTTGGGCCGCAGTCCCCAACCATGGAGGAACAGCGCCGCAGGTCCCGACCCGGCCGACGCGTAGCTGACGCGGTGACCGCCGACCAGGACGTGATCCCATTCGATCTGCGCCGAGCCGGCGGCCGGGACGGCTCCGGCCTCCGCATCTGCCGACACCTCCTCGTGGTCCGCCGACCAGCGTGCCCCTTCCTTCGACATGGGCGGTCAGTGTAGGCGTGATGACCAGCCCAAAGGCTGTATGGCCACGGCCGGGCGCCGAGCGGCCGCCAACCGTGGCCGGCCGATCCCGCCGACCAGGGGCGCTCTGGACCGGCCACCCACACTCCGGGGGACCGGAGCCATCCTTCACCCGGCCGACCGCAGCCGCCCTGGCCGACACGTTACGATCGACAGACCCACCACACCGATCGAGGACTCCCGCACCAGATGGCACCGGAACAAGAGAAGACCAAGACCGGGGGGAACAAGCCCAAGCCACAGAACAGCCCGAGCCGCGCCGGTCAGAGTGCCAAGGACCGCAGCCGGGCCCAGAGCCGGGCGGTCTCCCCCAAGGCCCCGACCGGGAAGTCCGGACGAGCCAAGAGTGCCCCGTCGTCCGGAAAGGGAGGGAACACACCGCGCCCGCCCTCCGGCCGCCGTCCCGCACCGGCCCAACCGAAAGGGCGCGGCATCTCCGCGGCCATGATGGCCTGGGGGGCGGTGGGCCTGGTGATCGTCATCGTCGCCGTGCTGGTGATCGTGAAGCTCGCCGGCGGCGGCGCAACGGACAACTCCTACACGCCCACGACCCCGGCACCGGCATCGGTGGTCAAGGACGTCACCAACATCCCGGCATCGGTGTACAACACGGTCGGCATCAATTCGCCCCAGGTGCCGGTGACCGCCCCCACCGTCCTGAGCAACCAGCCGCCGATGACACTCGCCGGCAAGTCACCGGCCATGCTCTACTACGGCGCCGAGTACTGCCCCTACTGCGCCGCCGAGCGCTGGGCCATGACCGCCGCCCTGTCCCGGTTCGGCACCTGGTCCGGTCTCAAGATCACCGCCTCGTCCCACACCGACGTCGCAGCCATGACCCACACCTTCAGCTATCGCGGGGCCACGTTCACCAGCCCCTACATCAACTTCACGGGGGTCGAGCAGTTCAGCACGGTCCCCTCTTCGACGAGTTCGAGTGGGTTCGCCATCCTGGAGAACCCCACATCCGAGGAGCAGGCCATCCTCACCAAGTACAGCAGCTCGAAGTACAACCCCAACGCCACCACGACCGGTGGCATCTCGTTCCCGTTCGTCGACATCAACAACGTGGCCCTGATCTCGGGGGCCAGCTACAACCCGACCATCCTGGCCGGCCAGACGTGGAGCCAGATCGCCAGCGGACTGCACGATCCGACGAACCCCGCCACCCAGGCCATCGTGGCCACGGCCAACTACATCAGCGCCGCCATCTGCGCTTCCAGCAAGGGTGCGCCGGCGTCGGTGTGCCAGAGCCCCGGAGTCCAGGCTGCGGCCCGGGCCCTCAAACTCGGCTGATCCGCCGCCGGAGGTCAGTGTGTCGACTCCGCGATGGCAGCCGGTCGCCACACTGCTCCTGGCCCTCTTCGGGCTGGGCGTGTCCGTCTATCTGACCATCACCCATTTCGACAAGGTGGCACTGGTCTGCTCGGACAGCGGGACGATCAACTGCGCCAAGGTCACCACCAGCCCGCAGTCGGTGATCTTCGGCATTCCGGTGGCCATGCTGGGCCTCGTCTATTTCGTTCCCATGGTGCTCCTCTGCCTGCCGGCCGCCTGGCGCTCCCCCGACCGACGGGTACATCTGGCCCGACTGGGCCTTGCCGTCGTCGGCGTGGGGATGATCCTCTACCTCCTGATCGCCGAGCTCTTCCTCATCAAGGCCATCTGCCTGTGGTGCTCCTCGGTGCACGTCGTCACGTTCCTCCTGTTCGTGATCATCGTGACCGCCTCACCGATGGTGCTCACCTCCGACCAGGCCTTGGCCGGCGCCGCGCATGGCCCCTCGAGCGGCCGGGACTAGACGCATCGGACGCACGACGGTCCCGTGACCGACCTGGAGCCCACTGGTCGGGAACCGAACAGCCCGGCCCCCTCGACCGAGGTCGACTCGCCACCACCGGAGCTGACGCCCAGGAGCCGCACCATCCGCTTCGCCTGGATCGCCGTCGTGGTCATCCTGGTGGCGGTGGTGGTCCTCGTGACCTACGCGCTCACCAACCCGCCTTCCACACCGCGCACCGTGCACCGTCCGGCAACGGCGAGCGACGTGGTCTCGGCGCTGGCCGAGGTTCCCTCCTCGGTGTTCGACTCGGTGGGGGTGACGGCCAGCACTCCCCTGGTGGTTCCGACCGTGCTCACCGGCCAGCCGCCACTGACATCTCGCGGCAAGCCGGAAGTGCTCTACGTCGGCGCCGAATTCTGCCCGTTCTGCGCCGCCCAGCGCTGGCCGCTCATCGTGGCCCTCTCCCGGTTCGGGCACTTCTCGCGGTTGACCAACATGCAGTCGTCCCAGTCGTCGGCCTTTCCTGGCATCCAGACCTTCAGCTTCGTGGGGACCGTCTACACCAGCCGCTACCTGGCGTTCACCGGGATCGAGCTCTATTCGGCCGCGGTCGACGCCCAGGGCGTCTACTCCCAGATCGCCGCTCTCAATCCGGAGCAGTCGCTCCTCGTGGCCCGCTACGGTACCGCCCCGGTCAAACGGGGATCGGAGGTAGGCACCTTCCCCTTCCTCGACATCGGCAACGTGATGGTCACTTCGACGTCGGGATTCAGCCCGGGGATCCTCGTGGCTCAGTCCCAAGGAGCCATCGTCGGTGACCTCACCCAGCCGTCAGACCCGATCGGTCAGGCCGTGGTGGCCTCGGCCAACTACCTGACCGCGGGGATCTGCTCCGCCACCGGGCAGCGCCCGGCCTCGACCTGTGCCGATCGGGGTGTGCGTGCCGCGGCGACTGCCCTCGGGATGGCCTGATCCGGGCCGCCCCAGAACCCGTAGTCCTGTCGGTTTCCCCGATTGTCAGTTGTCCCGATTGCCGGTCCGGCGGTCAGCCGGCCCGTCGGTCCACGATCTGCTTGCGCTCCATCTCGTTGAGGCCGCCCCAGATGCCATGGGGCTCGTGAATGCGGATGGCGTAGTCGAGGCACTCCCGCCGGACGACGCAGGTCCGACAGATCGATTTGGCCCGGTCCTCACGCTGCAGCTTCTCGTCCTTGCGCTCGGCGTGGGCAGGCGGGAAGAAGACCTCCGCCTGCGGCCCACGACACGACGCTTTCAGCTGCCACGTGTCAAGCGTCTGCTCCACCTTGCCCAACTCCCCCTTCGCGCCCCTCGAGTTCCTCCCGACTGGGAACGTACTCGCGCCCGTCCCGCGAGACAAGGGGTCTGACCAGGAATTCTGCTCGGAAGCATCCCCTCGGTCCCCCCGACGGCGGCCACTGCGGCCGCCTCCGCCACCTCCGAGGATGGGGCAGTCGAGACGAGGTCGGACACTACGCTCCAGTGGGTCATGGACATCAGCGCCTTCTGCACCCAGAGCCGGGTCCTGATCGTGGCCGGGAAGGGCGGCGTGGGGAAGACCACCATGGTGGCGGCGATCGCCCATGTGGCCGCCCGGGCCGGGCTCTCGGTCCTGGTGGTGGAGCTCGAAGGCCGGCCGGGGGTGGCCAGCGCCTTCGGCAGCACCGAACCCCTCGACTACGACGGGGCGGTCCTCAAGGCGGCCGGCGCCGAGGACGGCGCCGGGAACGGCGGGGCCAGCACCGATCCGGTCCCCAAAGGGACGGTCCGGGCCCGGGTCATCACCCCCGACGATGCCCTCCTCGAGTACCTGGCCGAGCACGGCCTGCGCCGAGTCTCGAAACGCCTCATGGCCTCGGGGATCATCGACCTGGTCGCGGGGGCCATCCCCGGCATCCGGGACATCCTGGTGCTGGGCAAAGTGAAGCAGATCGAGCGAAACGGACTGGCCGATCTGGTGCTGGTCGACGCGCCGGCGACCGGTCACACCATGACCTTCCTCTCGTCGGCGACCGGTCTCCTCGATGCCGCCCGCGGCGGCCCCATCCGGGCCCAGGCCGCCGACGTGGTAGCCCTGTTGTCCGACCCGGCCCGCTGCCAGGTGGCGCTGGTCACCCTGCCCGAGGAGATGCCGGTCAACGAGGCGGTCGAGGCCGCCTACCAATTGGAGGACAAGGTCGGGATCGCGCTCGGCCCGGTGATCGTCAACGGTTGCTACCCGGACCTCGACGGGCTGGCCATTCCGGCCCGCCAGGCGGCGGAGGGGGTGGGGGTCGTCCTCCCCGATACGCTGCTCACTTCGCTCGACCGGGCCCGGCAGTTCCGACGCACCCGCCAGGAGCTCCAGCACGAGCAGATCGAACGGTTGGCCCGCGAGCTGCCTCTGCCCCAGCTGCGGGTGCCGTTCCTGTTCACCGACGCCATCGGCCCCTCCGAGCTCGACACGCTGAGCGACGCCCTGGCCGCCGGGGTGATGGCGCTGCCCGATCCGGCCGGGGTGGCGTCGTGATCGGCGGCGGCAAGGGATGGTGACCAACGCCGGGACCATCCCGTCGATCGACCAGGTGGTGCGGGAGCGCGCCATCATCATCTGTTGCGGATCCGGTGGTGTCGGGAAGACGACCACGGCGGCGGTCTTGGCGCTGCAGGCGGCCCGGTGGGGCCGCTCGGCCTGCGTGGTGACCATCGACCCCGCCCGCCGGTTGGCCAACGCGTTGGGTGTGGCCACGCTGGCCAATCAACCGACCCGGATCGACGGCCCGTGGCCCGGGCGTCTCCACGCCCTCATGCTCGATCCCAAGGGAACCTTCGACGATCTGGTGCAGCGGTACTCCGATTCGGCCGAGCAGGCAGAGGACATCAAGGTCAACCGCATCTACCGCAACCTCACCGGCACCCTCTCGGGCACCCAGGAGTACATGGCCATGGAGAAGCTCTACGAACTGGTCGAAGAGGGTGGCTTCGACCTGGTGGTGGTGGACACCCCTCCGACCCGCAACGCCCTCGACTTCCTCGACGCCCCTCGCCGGCTCACCCGCTTCCTGGAGAACCGGGTGTTCCAGGCGCTGATGAAGCCGACCCGGGCCGGGCTCAAGTTCATGGGGGTGGCGGCCCAGGCGCTGCTCCGCACCATCTCGCGCGTGGCCGGGGCCGACATCGTGCACGACGCAGTGGCCTTCTTTCAGGCCTTCGAAGGGATGGAAGAAGGGTTCCGCACCAGGGCGGCACGAGTGCGCGAGCTCCTGACCCAAGGGGACACCGCGTTCGTCCTGGTGGCCTCCCCCCGGGCCGACTCGGTCGACGAGGCCGTGCACTTCGCCGGCAAGCTGGCCGAATCGCAGATGTCGGTGACGGGGCTGATCGTCAACCGCGTACAACCGCGATTCGCCGATGACGCCGAGTTGGCCGCTCTGGCCGAGAAGGTGGACGAGCCAGCGGTGGGATCCGATAGCCCCCTCGACCAGCTGGTCGAGAACCTCCGCGGCTACACCGCGGCGTCCGATCGGGAGGAGCGGACCTATGCCGAGCTGGCGGCCAAGGTGGCACCGGCCCCCGTCTACCGGATCCCGCTGTTGAACAGCGACGTGCACGACCTCGACGGCCTGGCCACGATGGCCGGGGTCCTGTTCGAGGACGGATCAGGCGACGCCGGGGCCGTGATCGGACCGGAAAGTGGGGATCTCCACGAGCGCTAACCTGGGGCTCGTGCCGACCATCCTGGTGGCCAGCGACGCCCCGACGGTGCGCACCGAGGTCGCGTCCATCGCCGCCCGGCCGGAGGTGACCGTCCGCCAGGCCCGATCCGGTCCCGAGGTGATGAAGGAGGTGGCCGAGTCCCTCCCCGATCTGGTCGTGGTCGACTTGCAGATGGGGAACATGGGAGGGATGGCCGTGTGCCTCGAGCTCCGCCTGGAGGAATCCTACGGAAAGATCGGCCACGTACCGGTGCTCATGCTCCTCGACCGGCGGCCCGATGTGTTCCTGGCCCGGCGGTCCGGGGCAGAAGGGTGGGTGGTCAAGCCGCTCGACCCCATCCGGCTTCGGCTGGCGATGACCTCCCTGCTCGATGGTGGCACCTACCACGACGAGTCCTACGCACCGCTGTCAGTCGTGTCCACAGCCGCCGTCGGCGCCTGACCGCTCAACTCTCAAGGGCCGCCGTCCACCATCATGTCCGTGTTCCGACGCAACGAGGACCAACCTCCACCAGCCGGGGAGAAGGGCCGGGCCGGCCGGCGCCGCCGGGCTCACGAGGGTGAGCGGGGCCAGCGGAGAGGGGAGCATCGCCGGACCGGAGGCGGGGCCGACGCCCAGGAGCAATTCATCATCGACGCCCTGCACGACTTGCACGACACGGTGGTCCGGGAGGTCATGACGCCGCGGGTGGACGTGGTGGCCCTGTCCATCCCACTGAGCGCGGACGCGGTGACTCAGGCGGTGCGCGAATCAGGCCACAGCTGCTTTCCGGTGTACGGCGACAACCTCGACGACCTGGTCGGCATCCTCTTCGTCAACGACCTCTTCCGGGCAGGATGGAAGATGGGGGGAGCAGGCGACGGCGCCGGATCACGCCAGGAGCCCGGAGCATCGCCTCCCGAGGGGACACCGCCGGGCGACGCCGGAGCCCTTCCGGCGCCGACCCCGATCGACATCTCGCGGCGGTTGCGTCAACCGTTCCTCGTACCGGAGTCGCAACTGGTGCTCGAGGTGCTGGCCGAGATGCGCCGCCAGAAGCGGGCCTTCGCCGTGGTGGTCGACGAGCACGGCGGCGTCGAAGGGGTCCTGACGGTGAAGGACCTGCTCGGCGCCCTGGTCGGCGACCTCCCCGACGAGTTCGACCCCGGCGACGAGCCCGAGGTGGTCCGGGTCGACGCCAGACGCTGGCTGGTCGACGGCCGGATGAGCGTCGACGATGTCCGGGACCGCCTGGACATCAACCTCCCCGAGGGCGAATACGTAACCCTGGGTGGATTCCTCTTCGATGCCTTCGGGCACATCCCGAGTGAGGGAGAGTCACTGTCCATCGACGGGTGGGAGCTCCGGGTGACCGAGATGGACAAGCGGCGCATCGCCAAGGTGGTGGCCAAACGGGCCCAATCCGCTCCGGACCCGCCTCAACCTGCCTCACCCGCCGACGATGCCGGCAGTCACCGCACCGCCATCGTGTAGCGGTTTCGCCCGAACGGCAGGCGTCATCCCCCCGCGCCTTCGTCCCGAGGTGCAGTCGTAACCAATCCTGACGCGCCAGGTCTCAAAAGGACTTGGACGCAACAACCCGAGCCGGTCACCGGCCGAGCGACGGACTCCTTCATCTCCTCCGGCACAGGTCTTTGTTTGCAGCCCGGTGGCACGTGCGTGTACAGAGACACCCAGCCCGGCGGCGGCAGGGGCAGGCTTCCAGCCCGCTGACGGGGTCCCGGCGTTGGCGAGAAGATCCCGAACGCACATGCCCACACCAGCGAATATCGAGCGGAAGGCTATCGGATAGAGTCTTGCTGGTCAGGATCGGTGTTTATCCCGGTCCGAAGGCACGGGCTGTGGCGCAGCTTGGTTAGCGCGCTGCGTTCGGGACGCAGAGGTCGCCGGTTCAAATCCGGCCAGCCCGACTCCAGAGGTAGCGAAAGTCGCACGTTCGAACCGCCAGTCAGTGTCCTGAGGGCCATGAACCTCGACTCCTTTTGATCGCCACCTCTGAGCGAGGTCATCTGCATCCGCAACGAACAGGTAGGCCGAGCTCCGGCAGCTATCGCTCTTAGGGACCAGTCCGAGATGGATCTCGATCTCGTCCCAAGTGGCAAACCCATATCCGCCCCCCTCGAAAGCCCGAGTGTCGAAGCCCAGCCTTCGGTAAAAGGCCATCGAGGCCCCAAGGTCGTGGACAGCGAAGATAGGGGCGATGGCCCTAAAGCTCGACACAACCGGATCACGGCATCACTCGAAGCCAGGGACCGAGCGGCCGGTGTCTGCAGTGGCCGAGCCACTTGTCGAACCCTCGTAGCCCGGTGACCGTCGTCTGACGCATGGCGTCGCTCAGCGCCCGACACGTCATTGGACCGCAGTCGTCAGACCCATCCATCGGTTCGAACGCCATCCACTGAGGACGACCCCTGAGGTACCTGTAGTGCCCAGTTCGAACCAGGCATCGGCATCGGAGCAGACAGCAGCTCTCCTGAGAGCGGCTTATCGGGCTCTTCGGATCTTGCGGGGCGCGTCAATCGCGAAAGTAAGCTCCCGACGTCAAGGGGAGGGGAATGTGGAGGGATACGCAATGCCGAAAGCAATCAAGGGGAACGCATCGCGAAAGCCTCCAGAGCCGGCGACAAACCACTCGGACATCGACGACTGGGTCCGGCGCCAAATGCCGCATCTCCAGCCGATCATCAAACGGTTGGACGAAACGATTCGATCGACAATCCCGGACCTGCACTACGCGGTGAAGTGGAAGAGGCCGTACTACGGGCTACCAGAACTCGGGTGGATCATCGAGATAGCCGCCTACGACGTTTCCGTGAATGTAGTTTTCCTCGGCGGTGCGGACTTCGACTGCCCACCGCCACTCGGGACCACCGACCGGACCAGGTACGTCAAGGTGACTACCGTCGAAGAGGTGCAGCGACCGGAGCTGCGTAAGTGGATCAAGGATGCGAGCCACACGTTGGGTTGGAAGTGAATGGCGCCCCGTGGTGGCTTCGGTTAGGTGCGCACCAACTTCCGGCGACCGTCCGACGGCTCAGTGCCGCCGGACGGCTCCTATCGACTGGTTCGAACTCGGTCCGCACGGTTCCGAACGGACCTCGATAGGCCTTCACCGAGAGGGAACTTCGTCGGGTGCAGCCGATTCTCCCGGATGAGATCCCAGTTCATCGGCCTTCTGCCTGGTTCGAACACCATCCGGCCAGCCCGACTCAATTTCCGTGCCGCTGCGGTCCCGCTAGGCACTGCCTCCGCAGCGGGCCAGGAGGGTCTGAAGGGCGGCGAGCACGGGCAGCCACCTGTCCTCGGCCTCTTCTTCGCTGTCGGCCGTACCGACCTCGTCGACCTGCAGCTCGATGGTGCAGCCGTCCTGGCCAGGGCGGATGAGCCACGTGAGATACACCGCCGGGTCCTCTGGTCCCGAGCGCAAGAGATAGGACAGTCGAGACGATGGCTCGACGTGGAGGACCATGCCCGTCAAGGAAGAGGGGCCGGTGGTGGCCGGTGGCGCGTTCTGAACCTGGATCGGCGAACCTTCCTGCCATGACGATTCTATGACCAAGCCGTACAGGTAGCCGCTCTCCTGGGGTCCGGTCAAGGCCGCCCAGACTGCGGCCGGCGCCGCTGCGGTGAAGCACTGGAATCGTCGCGTCTCCAGCGGCGCGGTCCTCATCCGGGATCGCCTACGACGGGAGGACGCGATGCCACCAGCGCGGCGCAGGTGGGTAAAGGCGCAGGGGCCAGGCCACCGACCGCCGGTGGTTCAGCTTGTTCCTCGGTTTGGAAGAGGGAGATCGACAATCGACCGGTGAGATCGGCTCCCCTGGTGAAACAACTGGCCACATGGCCCGACTGCAACCCGAGAAACGGGATGACCTCCGAATCCGCCATGTCGATCACCTTATCCATCCGCGCCGGGCCGAGCCTGGCTGTGCCTGGCCCGCTGGTCCACCGTCCAGTGTGAGGGGCGCCCGCCGAATCGAGTCGATGGCCGCCGTCACGTTCCGTGCTCTGGATGATGATTCTGCTCACGGCCTGTTTCGCCGGCGGTTCTCTTCGACAGGGCAACCCGGCGGATAGGTTGGCCATCCGAAGAAGAGGGAGGATCTCATATGTGGGCACAGCTGATATCGACCCGTCTGAAACCCGGACGGGAGGGGGACCTACCGAAGCTCGTCGAAGCGTTCCGGGCCGTCGAGCAACCCGGCTCCGGCTTGATTCGCTCACTGACCATGCAGGACCAGAACGATCCGAGCCGTGCCCACATGGTGGTCGTCTTCGACAGCGAAGATCAGGCCCGCGCTCGTGAGAACGATCCGCGACGGCAAGAAGCGCTGACTCCGGCGAGGTCACTGATGGCAGACCTCTTCGAGGGGGCTCCGGAATTCGTCGACCTCATCGTCGTGGACGAAATGCTGCCCTAGGAGCGACCGGCAGTTCCCCTGCGATGGTCCCACTCGGCACTGTCTGATCTTGGGCCGGCGCTGCCGTCCATGGGGACGCCCAGTGCTTACAAGACAGGTGCCTTCACGAGCTTGTCATTGAGAATGCCTTGGGTGCCGAAGAGCTCGGCGCGCCACAGGTCAACCAGCTCGGTCATGTCGCGATTATCCGGATGGAAGCTCGGCTGGTCATACTCCCGTAAGCGCGACCACATCCTGCGGGTCGCCAGCGGGGAAGCACGAAGCCGCCGCCAGCTGCGCCGCAGATTGTCATCCCGATAGGTGGCGGGGTCGAACAGCAGGGAAAGGGCGGTCTGGACGACCAGATCGATCAGGAAGGCGGTGCGGATCACTTTCATGGTGAATACCCTGGTGCGCTCGCTGCCGCCGACGGCCCGGTAGACGTCGAACGCCACCGCCTTGTGTTCGGCCTCCTCCAAGGCATGCCACAAGAACAGATTTCTCATGGCTTCGTGCCCGACCATGGCGCGGGCATCGGGGTCGCTCAGGAGCTGCTCGGCCAGGGTGGCGGTGAAATGCTCGAGCGCGGCGGTAGTGGCCAGGTTCGAGTTGGGGGTCAGGAGCCGCTCGCGGAGGCTCAGGAGTGTCCGTGTCATGCGCTCGATGCGCCTGGTCGGATAGCCGACCTGAGCAAGGTGGTCATTGAGCGCTCTGTGCTCGCGGCCGTGCATGGCCTCCTGGCCGATGAACCCGGCGACCTGGCGCTTCAGTACGGGATCGGTGAGCTGGTCCCGAAAGTAACGGACGGACCTGACGAAGTAGTCCTCCCCGTCAGGGAAGAACGCCGACAGGACGGCGGCGAAGTGGCTCAGGATGAGGTCGCCGTCCAGGGCGAAGTGCTTCGGGATGTCACCGAGCGACTCCTCGAAGGAGATCCGCCTGGTCGGCACGTCTCGATCCGGATGGCTGTTCGGGACAGTCACCTCATTCTCCGTGAGCGCCAGCTCGTCAATCCGCTCCTCCTGCCTTTCCCCAGTGGGCCCGGCAAGGATGAGTCTCCCACGAAGAGGGGCGGAATGCTGGCCTGAGCAATGTCCTGTGTAGCGGGAACCGGCCATCCCGGCGAGACCGCACGGTGGCGATTGTTGCCAAGCCGCGGGCGGGTCCGACCACCATCCACGGGTGGCCGGCGCGCTCCGAGATGGTGCCCGACACCTCCACGACGCCATTTCCGACCAACCGTCACGGTGTGACCGCAGCCGCGATTCAGTGTGCGGCTGAGCCGCGCCCGGTCACGGCATGTGCCAGCGTGTCGCGCCCCCGGGCTCGATCGTCTCCAGGGCCGTGGCGGTGCATGCCGTGGTGCGATAGACGAACCAGGGTGGCGGACCCGCAGACGGTGCGCTGAACTCGGCGGTGACGCGGTGCCCGAGTCGTCGACCCGGGCCGGCCGCCCGCCGAGGCCCAGTGCCCGGCCATCGCTGCCACCGTTGTCGGGTCGGTGACCATGGCTCCTGCTCCTCTCCTTCCACGACCAGCTGATCCGGCGGCGCCGCCGCAGTGTGGCCTCCGTCAGGCGCGGGCGTGGACCAGGGCGCGGTAGAACGTGCTCGGCGCTGAGAGGTGCTCCCGGTTCTCCAGTCGTGCCAGCCGGCGACCGACACGAGTCAGTAGGCGTTCACCCGCCTGGACCGCCGGCGGGGGTGGACCCACCACGGCATCGACCGATGAGAAGCCCGCCGCCCGGCAGAGAGACACCAGTCCGGCCAGTGTGGGGACGTACCAGTTCCCGAAGTCGTAGTTGAGGTCTCGAGAGTCATGGAACTGGACCAGGCTGGCGTGTTCGAGATGTTGAAAGTGCACCGCCAGGGTCTCGATGACGGCGACCCCGCCCGTCACGGCTCGCAGGCGCTCGAGGCAGGTCAGGGGCTCCTTCATGTGGTAAAGAACCCCGAGATACAGCACGACATCGAACGTCCCGAGCTCCTCCAGGTCGACCGCGGTGAAGTCCGCCAGCTCGCGGTTCGACCGCCGACCCGAGCCTGGCTGCGGCGAAGTCGAAGCCGGCCCGACCCGGCAGGTGGGGCCGCCAGAACTCGGTCAGGTCGAGCGACAGATCGGGGAGCGTCCCCCGAGCCGCGCATTCGGTCCAATACTCGCCTCGGGCCTCGATGTCCACGCCCCACGCGTAGTGATCGAGTGCCACCACCCGCCGAGCGCCCAGACGCTCGGCCAGGAAGGAGTAGTAGCCGTCCCAGGCGCCGACGTCCAGAACCCTGCACCCGGCGAACGAAGGGAACCGATCTTCCGGGATCTGGAACTCCGACGCGCCGGGGGTGACCACGCCGTTCCCGAGGTCGATCGAATGGAACCAAGCTATGGATTCCATCTGCCTCTGTTCTTCATCCGACAGGAGCATCGCCAGCGAGACTAGTCAAGCGTCGTCGAGCAGCCGGCCGACTACACCCGCCGGTCGTTCAATCAGCCAACTCGACCAACAGGCCGACGACCTGCTCCGGGTGGGACAGGAAGGGCGAGTGATCGCTTTGCCATTCGACCGCCGTCCCCGCGCACCGCTTGGCCATCTGCCGTTGCAGATCGGGATGCACGATCTGATCGTCAGCGCACACGACATAGGTCGACGGTCTGGTCCGCCAGGCGACCGCATCAGGAGCCTGCTGGAGGGTGATGAGTGGTTGGGGCCCGAGCCGGGACACGGCCCATGCCATCGCCTCATGGGTGCAGTCGTTGTAGAGCGCGGCCGCGGCGAGGGACGGCTCCAGGGAGACGAGTCCGTCGTCGGACACGATCATCCCGGATCCGAGGTCGGGCCTACCCTCGTAGGAGATCTCCGCCGCTCCCGGCCGCCCGACAGCCACGGTCATGCATGTCTCACCGTCGTCAGGGGCCAAGGCACAGAGGAAGACGAGGTGGCCCACCACGGGATGGTCGCCGGCCTCGGTGATGACCGCGCCGCCATAGGAATGGCCGACCAGCACCACCGGAGGCGCAAGGTTGTCGAGCACGTGGCGGACCCGTCCGGCATCCGAGTGCAGGTCGCCGAGCGGCCCCGGATCGTCGCCATGGCCAGGTAGGTCGACGGCCACCGCCGGAATGCCGCGAGCGGCCAGACCGTCGAGGACATGCTCCCAGCACCAGGCCCCGTGCCACGCCCCGTGTACCAACACCACTGAAGAGCTCGCATCACCCGGCACGCAAGCGAGACGGTAGCGCATCGTCCGCCATCGGGGGCAGGTCGGCGCCCTTTACGAAGGTCGGCAGGGCCCCCCGGACGGAGCGCGGTCACGGTCGGCCGTCCGGCGGCGCCCGGTCGGAAGGGATCGCACAGCTGCAGCCACAGAAGGTGCGGCGGGAACGGCGCCTTGGCATCCTGCTCCACCGGTACCGGCCGGCCGGCCAGCCCGGTGGGGACCGGCATCCCCCGCCGATCTGGGAATCGGGCCCGTCCGGCCAGGAGGTCCCACACGGTGAGCACCACCCCGAGGTTCGTCCCCGACGGACCGTCGGCTGCATGGTGCAGGCGGTGGTACGCCGGGCTGACGAACAGCTTTCCGAGCGGTCCGTACGACCATCGCACGTTGGCGTGGGGGATGGTGCCGAGGCACACGTAGACGATGACCAGTTGCGGAGCGATACCCCGATGCGCGGTCAGGGCGAAGGCCGGGATAGAGGCGAGCAGGAAGCCGGGCAGGTGGCTGAGGGGATGGGCCCGAAAGGAGGTGAGGATGCTCAGTTCCTCCTGCGAATGATGGAGGGCATGCATCCGCCACAGGGCGATGAAGCGGTGGTCCGCCCAGTGGGCGACCCAGTTGCTGCCATCCATGAGCACGAGAGAGAGGCCGAGGACGAGCGCGGTCGGGAGCCGGTCGGTCCAGGTGCCCGCCAGCCAACCCGCCCGGTGCTCGAGCAGCGAGGCAAAGGCCACGCTGAACAGCGTCATCAAGGCGACGATCACCGTCACATGGAGTAGGAAGAAGCCGGCATCTTGCCTGTGGCCGCGAGATAGGAATCGGCGTGGTTCGGCCGGCCAGAGCCGTTCGGCGACCGTGCCCACCCCGACGACCACCAGGACGGGCGGGGCAAGGAGCTCGGCCCGTCCGGCGGAAAGGCCGGCTACCACACCGCCCGATCGGTGCAGGGCGGCCGCTCCGACCCAGACCACGGCGGCGGCCACGGCCAGCAGCGCAAACGAAGCGGCCGGCACCACCGGGCGGCCATAGTCTCCGTCGGCTGTTGCCCCCGACGTCACCACCTCCACCGGGGCGAGCCCCATCATCGGTTCCGCGGACACGACGCCGGTTCGGTCAGTACCCGTAGCCGCCACCCATGGTGGTCGGCGGCGACGTCGACGGAGGCGACGTGGGCGGAGGCGACGTGGGCGGAGGCTCGGTCATCGGCGGCGCGGTGGCCGGGGGAGCGGTGGCTGCCGGGGCGGGCGGCATCGTGGCCCCCGAGCCTGGTGGAGTCACCGAGTGGCCTGTGGCGGCCGGCGCCGTCGACGGGGGGGAGGTGGACGGTGGCGGGGTGGCGGTAGTGGAGGTGGATGACGATGGCGTCTGGGCCGCCGAGGCGGCGACGACGAACCAGGCCCCGGCCACTCCCTCTCCCATGGTTTCACCGGCCTTCTTGTCCCCGGAGAAGCGGTAGAGCGGCATGCCGTTGAACGTGACCTGGAGCGATCCGTCGGGCCTGGTGGTGGTCCCGAGCTCCGACGCCGATATCCCTCCGCCTCCGGTGACGTGGGCGGTCGGTACCGTCAGTGGCGGCCACTCGGTGGCGCAGGACCCGGTACAGGTTGTCTTCCCGATGCCGTCCGGCATGAACCGGTAGAGCGTGAATCCCGACTGGTCGACGAGGATGGTCCCAAGAGCTCCGGCCGTCGCCGTCGACACGACAGCAGCCGCTGTACGGCTGCTGGCCGGTCGTTGCTTGATCACGGTCGAGGTCGGGGAAGAAGCGGCCGAGCCACAGGCCGCGGCGACGACCAGTACCGCGCCCAGCGAGCCAGCCACGATCCACGGTCGGAGAGGTCGAGACCGGAGCCAGGAGAATGAGTCGTGGTGTCCGGCCGGTTCTGCCGTGCGCATGGGTATCGTTCCCTTCTAGTCGTCTCCCGGTACTACGCCGATCGTCGGGATTGGGATTGCCCCTTTCGCTCACCTGGCGTCAGGCCACGATGCGCAACTCCGGAGCACAGGCGGTGCTCGGCGTGCGGCAGTTACGATTCACCGGGGGCTTCGGGACGAATCCCTTCGTCCGGCGGGCCGGAGCGAGCAGGCCAAGGCCGATGGTGGCCAGGATCGTGGGGGATCATGAGGACAACGGAGCAGGCGCAACCTGACATCCGTCTGGTGATCGGGGGCGAGCTGGTGGGCGGCGCCGATGGGACCTACCCCGTTCGCAACCCGGCCCACCCCGACGACATCGCGTTGGACGCCCCGGCCGCGTCGGCGGCCCAGGTGGACGAGGCCATGACCGCGGCGCACAACGCCCAACGGGGATGGGAGTCGCTGGGGTTCGAGGGTCGCCTGGGGTGGCTGCGGAAGGCGTGCTCAGGAGCCCAGGAGCTCATCGACCTCGACGCCGCCTCGGCTCTCCTCACCCGAGAGCATGGAAAGGTGCGGGTCGAGGCGCTCTTCGACCTGGCCACCACGGGCGGCATGCTCGAGGCGTTGGCACCGCTGATGGCCGAAGCGCTCGAGCCGCGCCGGGCCGGGCCCTCGACGATCCACCCGGTGTCCCACGGCGTGGTGGGAGCCATCCTGCCGTTCAACTGGCCAGCCGCGGTGATGGGCAACAAGATCCTGCCCGCCCTGCTCGCCGGCAACACCGTTGTGGTGAAGACCCCACCGACCTGCCCGGGCGCAGTGTTGGCCCTGGCCGCCGCCATCGCCACCGGCCTGCCCGCCGGAGTGCTCAACACCCTCAACGGTCCGACTCCGGCCTTCGCCGCTCAGGTCGTGGCCCACTCCGGTCTCGACATGGTGTCCTTCACCGGAGGGGTGGCGGCCGGTCGCTCGGTCCTGTCAGCCTGCGCTCCCCACCTCCGACCGGTGGTGCTCGAGCTCGGCGGCAACGATCCTGCCATCATCGGTCCCGACCTCGAGCCCGGTCCGGAGCTGGCGGACCGGCTACTGGAGGCAGCTTTCGCCACGTCCGGCCAAGTGTGCATGGCCATCAAGCGGCTCTACCTGCCGGCCGACCGCCTGGCGGGATGGCGGGACGTGCTGGTGGAGAGCCTGTCCCGCACCGTGGTCGGCGACGGTATGGACGAGGGCGTGACCATGGGACCGGTGCACACCGAGACGGCGCGAGACCGGGTCGAGGGCATGATCGCCGACGCCGCCATCAGTGCCACCGAGGTCGTCCGCCCGGCGGCGGTCACCCAGCCGGGTGACGGATGGACCGTGTCGCCCACGCTCGTCGTGGCACCCGACCCCGACGCCTCCCTGGTGCGGGAAGAGCAGTTCGCCCCGGCGCTGCCCCTCCTCCCCTACCGGCAGCTGGAAGACGCGGTCACCGCGGCCAACGACACCGCCTTCGGGCTCTGCGCCTCGGTATGGACCGGCGATGGTGACCTCGCCGAGCGTGTGGCCACTCGTCTCCGCGCCGGCACGGTGTGGACCAATGCCCACGGCATGGCGGCGATGGACCACCTGGCCCCGATGGGGGGCTGGGGCGAATCGGGCCTGGGCGTCGAGATGGGCGTCGAAGGTATGGCCGCCTTCACCCGGCCCCGGGTCCACCGTCGGGGCTCTCTGTGACCGTCAGCTGAACCCTGGTGGGGGCGTGAACCCCGCGCCCGCCACATCGTCGAGCAGTCGGGCCATCCCGAGCAGGCGTAGATCAGTAAGGAACGGACCGATCACCTGCACGCCCACCGGGAGGTTCGCCGGCGTCGGTCGGACGGGGACGGTCACCACCGGGAGCAGGGCCGAGCCGATGGCTCCCACCCAGGCCATCATGACCGTGTGAGAGACGGCGGTGCCGTCGACGTCGACGACCCGGTCGATGATCGAGCCCTCGACGTCGTGGGGGTAGGCCGCGGTCGGCATCACCGGCGCCAGCACCACGTCGTACTGCTCGAAGAGCTCCGCCCAGGCCGCCCGCTGCTGCTGGCGCACCCCGTTGGCCCGGGCCCAGGTCCGGTAGCGGCCGGCCAGGGCTCGACCTGCCGCCAACGCGGGATCGTCGCCCTCCACCGATTCGAGCCCGGCGAAGGCGGCGTAGGCGTCATCGGGCAGTCCGAGCCCGATGATGGGAAGCACCAGCTCCTGCCAGGAACGAAGTCCCTCGGCCAGCGGGACGGGCAGTGCGACCCCGTCGACGGCCACCCCGGCATCAGACAGGCGGCCGGCGAAGTCATCGAGGCCGGACCGCACTTCGGCGGCCACCGGGAGGACGTCGCGACCTTCGTCGAACACCGTGGCCACCCGCAGGCCGGCGAGATCGGGCACCGGCCTGTCATCGAGCTCCAGACGCCAACCCGCGGCGTCCTCGGGAAGGGGGCCGGCGACGATGCCGAGCACCAGGCGCAGGTCGTCGAGGCTCCGGGCGAGGGGCCCATTGCAATTCACATCGGCCTCGACCAGCGTGCCGGGCGGACCAGGGATGTGACCCCGGCCCGGGACGACGCCCCATGACGGCTTGAGCCCGTACACACCGTTGTAGTGCGCAGGGTTTCGGATCGAGCCTCCAATGTCGCTACCCAGCTCGACCGGCGTGAGGCCTGCCGCCACCGCCGCCGCCGCCCCGCCCGACGAACCACCGGCGGTCCGCGAGAGATCCCACGGGTTGTTGGTGACGCCGTACACCTCGTTGAAGGTCTGCAGGTCACCGGCGTACAAGGGCGTGTTGGTCTTGCCGAAGATGATGGCGCCCGCCGCCTTGAGGCGGCCCACCGCCAGACGCGTCGCGTTCGGGCACGTAGTCCTTCAGTTCAGGTGCCCCCGAGGTCGTGACCAACCCCTCGGTCTCCCACACGTCCTTCACGGTCATCGGCAGACCGTGCAAGGGGGGAAGGTCGACTCCGGTGGTCGCCGCGGCATCGGCGGCGGCGGCAGCCGTTCTGGCGCGCTCGGTATCCAGGGCGACCACGGCGTTGAGGGCGGGGTTGTGCTTCTCGACGCGGGCCAGGGCGTGCTCGAGCAGTTCACGGCTCGAGACGCTCCGGTCACGCAGAGCCCGGGTGAGCTCCGTTGCCGTGGCGAAGTCGAAGTCCACAGGCACCACGCTAGTCCGCGCCACCGGCGAGTCAGATGGGCTGATACCGGTCCGACCAGCCGATCCACCTGGCACGGGGCTCCCGATGGGCACCCGCTCGAACCACCGGATCGATGGCTGCCTATGGATCCCGGCCTCGGCTGGGTACGCTCGGAGGCAGGCACGCCGTTCCCCGAAGAGCCACCAACCCGATGGTCGAGTACCAGATCCTCAAACCGCCCCGCCGGCGTCACCGCGCCATGTGGACGACCTTGGTCGTCGTCCTGGTGGTCGTCGCCATCGGGGTAGGGGCGTTCGTCGCCGGCCGGCGCTCCCACGGCGTGAGCGCGGCTGGCCGCAGCAGGACGACTTCGACCACCGCACCCGCCGCGCTCACCGTCGTGTCCACCACGCCGTCCAACGGTGCCACCAACGTGCCCTCGGACCAGGTGGTCACGGTCCGGTTGTCGGCGCCGGTCGCCGGAGTGTCCGATCTGCCGGCCTTCAACCCTCCGGTGACCGGGACCTGGACCCAGATCGGCCCGAGCACGTTCACCTTCAACGCCACTGCCCCCTTCATCCCGACCTCCACCGAGACCCTCGTGTTCCCCGCCGGAGCCAGTGGTCCGCACAGCCGGGGCGGCGGGTATCTCGCCTCCCCGGTGACCCTGTCGTTCTCGGTGGCCCAGGCCAGCACCGAGCGGCTGCAACAGCTGTTGGCCCAGCTCAATTACCTACCCGTCTCGTTCACGCCGGCCGGCGGGCTCCCCTCTCCGATCGAGGCGGCCAGCGCCCAGCCCGGCAGCTTCGGCTGGCGGTGGCCGGGTACACCCGTCACCCTCACGTCGCAGTGGACCGAGGGGTCCGAGGATGTCATCACCAAAGCGGCGGTGATGAACTTCGAGAACCAGCACGGCCTGGCCACGGACGGCCTGGCGGGCCGACGGGTGTGGTCGGCCCTGCTCGCCGACCTGGCGGCCGGCCGGGTGAATGCCAACCCGTACACCTACGTGGTCGTGTCCAAGCAGCCACCCGAGGCGTTGACGCTCTACGAGAACGGAGCCCCGGTCATGGTCAACATCGCGGTGAACACCGGCGCCCCGGGGGCCGACACGGTCGACGGGACCTATCCGGTCTTCGAACACGTGCCCAGCTCGGAGATGAAGGGCACCAACCCCGACGGCAGCACCTACGACGACCCCAATGTCCCCTGGGCCAGCTACTTCCTCGGGGGTGACGCCCTGCACGGGTTCGTGCGGGCCACCTATGGGTCGCCTCAGAGCAACGGGTGCGTGGAGATGCCCGTCGCCGTTGCGGCCCAGCTGTGGCCTCTCACGCCCATCGGCACCCTGGTCACGGTGGTGGGACCGGCCAGCTGAGGGAGGACGGCAGTCCCACGGCCGACCGAACGGGACGGCGGCGACCGGGCCGTAGGATTCGTCCCGAAACGTCACCAGGAGGATGCACATGGCCATGGAGTACCGGCGACTGGGTAGGACCGGTCTGAAGGTCAGCGTGCTGTCCTTCGGGTCGTGGGTCACGTTCGGGCCCCAGCTGGCCGGCAGCCTGGCCGAGGACTGCCTGGCGGCGGCCTACGACGGTGGCGTCAATTTCTTCGACAACGCCGAGGCGTACTCGGCCGGCGAATCGGAGCGGATCATGGGTCAGGCCATCGCCTCACTGGGCTGGCCTCGGCACAGCTATGTCCTCTCCACCAAGCTGTTCTGGGGCATCCACCGGGGTGTGAACATGCAAAACACCTTGAACCGCAAGTACCTGCTCCAAGCGATCGACGGCTCCCTCGAGCGGTTCGGCCTCGACTTCGTCGACGTGGTCTACTGCCACCGGTCGGATCCCGAGACCCCGATCGAGGAGACGGTGTGGGCCATGTCCGACATCATTTCGAGCGGCAAGGCCCACTACTGGGGCACCTCGGAGTGGTCGGCGATGGAGCTGCGGGAGGCCTGGGACATCGCCGACCGCCACCATCTCCACAAGCCGGTGGTGGAGCAACCCCAGTACAACCTGCTGTGGCGGGACCGGGTGGAGAAGGAGTATGCGCCGCTCTACGAGAGCATCGGTCTCGGCCTGACCACCTGGAGCCCGCTGAGCTCGGGCCTGCTGTCCGGGAAGTACCTGGACGGCGTGCCGGAGGACTCGCGAGCAACTCTGGCCGGCTACGAATGGCTGCGAGGGCTGCTGACCGACCCCAAGCGAAACGACAAGGTGCGCGCGCTGCAATCGATCGCCGAGGAGCTGGAGTGCAGCCTCGCCCAACTGGCGATCGCGTGGTGCGCCCGAAATCCCCACGTCTCATCGGTCATCACCGGAGCCAGCCGGGTGGAACAGGTCCAGGAGAACCTGGGTGCGGTCGACGTTCTGCCCAAGCTCACCGACGATGTCCTCGCCCGCATCGACAAGACGGTGGCCTGATGGGGTGACCGTTCCAGACCCGTTCCAGACCGCCGGCGCTCATGCGGCCGGATGCCTTCGGGCAGGCGGGTCCCCTCCGGGTAGAGGATCTCCCGCCTGGTCGGCCTCGGCCGCCACGGCCATGTCCCAGACGCGCCGGTTGACGTGGTGGGCCAGATAGAGGGAGAAGATGGCGGCGGGTATCTCCAAGAAGGCCGCCAACACCAGGGCGGCCAGGATCTGGGAACGGCTGCCCGATGTGGTGACGTCGAACCAGGCGTCGACGATGAGCAGCGTGGCCGTGGCCGTGGCGGACAGCTGCACCCGCTCATCGACCCGGAAGGCCATGTAGGCGGTGCGGATGATGGCAAAGGCCGACAGGAGATCGAATCCGACCCACGCCGCCCGGTAGTGCAGATCGAGGTTCCGCTTCGGCAGGGTGACGGCCAGATAGGCGATCCACGGAACCAGCGCCACCACGGCCGCCGTATAGAGCCAGGCCAGGCGCCGGGCACGGCGACCACCGTCCTGAGCTTGCGGGCGGGACGGACTGCCGGGTGCTCCGCTAGAGGCCCGGTCGGTCACGCCCCCGAGCCTCAGGGCTGCCTGGTGGCCAGCGGCGCGTCGTCGATGGCCAGACTCCGAGCCAATGCGGCCTCCTGTAGCGATCGCTGGGCGGAGATCCCGGCGACCTTGGGAACGCGTTCCCAGTGCCCTTCGGCCTCGAGCGACCAGGACTGGACATCGTCGGCCAGGTTGAGACGGAGGATCTCTTCCAGCTGGGCCACCGACTCCGGATCGGACACCGGGATCATCGCTTCCACCCGGCGATCGAGATTCCGGCGTCGGAGGTCGGCAGACCCGATGTAGTAGGTGGCCGGGCCACCGGACCCGCCTCCGAAGCGCAGGATGCGGGAGTGCTCGAGAAACCGGCCGACGATCGAGCGGACCCGGATGGTCTCGGACAGACCGGGCACGCCGGGACGCAGGCAGCAGATGCCCCGCATGATGAGATCGATGGGCACGCCGGCTTGCGAAGCTCGGTACAGGGCGTCCATCACGGCGACATCATCGAGACCGTTGGCCTTGATCACGATCCGCCCGTCCGGGCCCGCCGCCGCCTGTTCGTCGATGGCCTCGACGACCCGGGTGCGGATGCCTCCCGGCGAGGTGACCAGGTCCTGGTATCGCGGCGGTTGGCTGAACCCGGTGATGTAGTTGAAGAATCGAGTGACGTCGGCACCGAGCGCCTCACGACACGAGAGCACGCCCAGGTCCTCGTACATCCGTGCCGTCTTGGGGTTGTAATTGCCCGTTCCCACGTGGCAGTAGAGGCGCACCGCCTCCCCTTCCTGCCTGACCACCAGGGTCACCTTGGCATGGGTCTTCAGACCCATCAGTCCGTAGATCACGTGGGCGCCGGCTTCCTCCAAGGCGCGGGCCCACCCGATGTTCGGCCTCTTCGTCGAAACGGGCGGTCACCTCGACGAGCACCGCCACCTGCTTGCCGTGCTCGGCCGCTCGCACGAGGGCGGCGACAACCGGGCTGTCACCCGACGTGCGATAGAGGCACTGCTTGATGGCCAGCACCTGCGGGTCGTCAGCTGCCTCGTTCATCAGCTCCTCGACCGAAGCCGAGAACGAGTCGTAGGGATGGTGGACGAGGACATCCTGGCGGTCCAGCACCGAGAAGATGCTCGAGTCCTCCTCGCGCTCCACCGAGGTCAGGGCGACCGGGATCAACGGGGTCCACGGTTCGTCGTGGAGCTCCGTTCGATCGAGGGCATGGATCGTCCACAGACACTCGAGACCGAGCGGGCCGGCAAACCGGTAGACGTCGTCCGGGCCGAGCCCCAGTTCCTCGGTCAGGCGCTCGACCGGAGCTTCCGAGGTCCACGAATCGATCTCGAGGCGGACAACCGGAAGGAAGCGGCGGCGGCGCAACTCCTCCTGCAGCGCCAGCAGCAGGTCGTCGGCGGCATCGTCGTCGAGGGCCAGGTCGGCGTCGCGGGTGACCCGGAAGATGCACGGATCGCCCACGTCCATGCCGGGGAAGAGCTCGTCGACGAAGGCGACCAGGGTCTGCTCCAGGGGGATGAACCGGTCACCGTCGGGCAGGCGGAGCAACCGGTCGACGTTGGGTGGCACTTTCACCCGGGCGAACCGGGACGTCTCGTCGCTCCGGTTCCGGACCTCCACGCCGACATTGAGCGAGAGGTTGGAGATGTAGGGGAACGGATGGCTGGGATCGACGGTCAGCGGGGTCACGACCGGCAAAATCAAGCGGTCGAAGACTTCGTGAAGATACGCACGGTCCTTCTCACCGAGCGTCTCCCAGTCACAGAGCTCGATGGCCTCGGCGGCCAGGGCCGGAGCCAGCTCGTCGATCAGGAGGGACTCCTGCCGGCGGACCATCCGCTCCAACGAGGCCCTGACGTCCCTCAGCAACTGGTCGGGCGTGCTTCCGTTGAGCGCCAACGACTTGATGCCGGCCACCACCTGCCGTCGCAACCCGGCCACCTGGACCTGGAAGAACTCGTCTATCCGCTCGCTGAACAGGACGAGGAACTTGACCCGCTCCAGCAAGGGCAGATCCTGGTCGGCCACCAGGTCGAGCAGCCGGTCATTGAAGTCGAGGTCAGAGAGCTGGCGGGCGAAGAAGCGGGGCTCACGGTCACCTCCGGCCCCCTCCTCCACCCCCACCACGGCCTCGACGCTCATCGGGCAACGATACCAACCGGTTTGGTGAGCCCCTCAGCCCCTCGGCACGCCAGCTCCGACACGGTCCGGGGCGGCGAATTCGCGCCGCGGTCACCCGCCGATCCGTGGGCTGACACTGGCACCCTTCGGGTGATGCCGGGTGGGTCACGATGGCCCTGGCGCTGAACCGCAGCGAAAGGCAAGCGACGTGAACGAGGACCGAACGATCGAAGTGGTGATCGAGATACCTCGCGGCAGCCGCAACAAGTACGAGTACGACCACGAGCGCCATCTTCATCCGGCTGGACCGTCGTCTCTTCTCGGCCACGGTTTACCCGGCTGACTACGGCTTCGTTCCCGACACGCTGGCCGAGGACGGCGACCCGCTCGACGTCCTGGTGTTGCTCGACGAACCCACGTTCCCCGGGTGCCTGGTGGAGAGCCGGCCGATCGGAGTTTTCTCGATGAGCGACGAGAACGGCCCCGATGCCAAGATCATCTCCGTGGCCTGCGGTGATCCCGCCTGGGAACGGATCGTCGGCCTCGATCGGCTCCCTCCCTTCCTCACTTCCGAGATCGCCCACTTCTTCGACGTCTACAAGGACCTCGAACCGGGCAAGATCACCGAGATCAAGGGATTCGAAGGGGTCGATGCCGCTTGGGACGAGATCGACCGGTCCTTCGAGCCGCGCCCGGTCCAAGGCCGACCACACCTAGGGAGGCGAACCGTTGAATCCCTGGCGGATCGAATCGCTAGGGACGCAACCCGACGGATCCGGATCGACTCAGCCCAGCACCTGGGCCTTTGCCGCGGCAAACTCCTCGTCGTCGAGCGCGCCCGACTCGTGGAGGGATGCGAGCTGCTGCAACTGGGCGATTCGATCACTCGCCCCGGAAGCCTGTGCCGCTGGCGCGGGAGCAGGGGCCGGCTCAGGTGGTGGCGCTCCCCCACCCTGTTGCTGCATGGCCCGATTGGTCCCGGCTTTGGCCCCCATGTAGGAAACGCCGCCAACGGCGGCGGCCCGGAGCAACGGTCGTCTACGCGCAAATGGCATCGAAAGCCTCCTTGCTATTCCTGCTCGGCGTCGAGATCGATGCCGAGGGCGAACGCAATTTCAGCCGCCGCGGACACAATCCGGACGTTGCCCACCGTCGGGTTCAATGCCACGAGAAGGCCGAGGATCTCCTCGGGAGTCACCCCGGCATCGAGGGCGAAGGCCACCTGAAAGACATAGGAGGCAGGTGCTGCGTCCGAGGCGATCAGGGCGGCGATGTTGGCCAGGGAGTAGGTCTTCGGGTCGAGCCCTGACGCCTCGAGATTGTCGAGACGGGCCTTGAACAGGCCTTCCAGGGCGGAGGCGTCGTGTTGGGCCACCCCGATGAAGACGTCACTCGTTCCAGATGAGACGGACATCGTCGCTCCTCCACTCGACGGCCCACGGTCCCAAAGGGACGGGCGAATCCCTGGCAACTCGTGGTGGTTGCCTGTACTCACCATACCGGATGCGATCCACATGGTCACCTGGTCGAGACAGAAATTTCCACGGCTGGATTGCGTCCGACTCAACCCCTCCTGCAGCGACTCCTCGAGTCGGAACGGCGCGGCCCGAGTCATCGTTGGGCCTTCGCTGACGATTAGGCTCACCCTGGAGGGATCTCCTCCTTCCCGCAGCCGTTGAAGGACCTCGGGTTCACAGGCAAAGGTGGACGATCCCTAAGACCCGACCGAGCGGACATGGATGTTGAGCCGGCGGACCCAGGGGATGTGGCTCAGTTGGCTAGAGCACCTGCTTTGCAAGCAGGGGGTCACGGGTTCGAGTCCCGTCATCTCCACCCAGTCTGACTAGGGACTATGGGCAGGAATCGGCTTTTGACGTTTAAGGCTCTGGTGGGAAGTGGGGCAGTGTTGGGGGCAAATCGCTGTGTGAAGTTCCGGTAGGTGGGCGACACACTGGCTCCGGTACCTGGGCGACACTTTCCGGACGCGGCTCCGGTACCTGGGCGACACTGGCTCCGGTAGGTGGGCGACACTTCGGTATCCGCGCTTGCCGGGCTCCATGCTTCTTCGCTGTGGACGATCACGTCCGCGACGAAGGAGGAGGCCGTCGTGCTGGTGGAGCTGGGGCTCGTGGAACAGCGGTATAAGGCGGTGCTCGAGGTGCTCGAATGACGGGGCTACCGTGACCGATGTCGCCCGGCGCTATGGGGTGGGCCGCCAGACCGTCCACACCTGGTTGCGCCGCTATGCCATCGAGGGCTTGGCCGGACTGGTCGACAAGAGCTCCGCCCGGACACCTGTCCCGCATCAGATGGCGCCGCGAGATCGAGGCCAGGATCGTCGAGATGCGTCGGGCTGCACCCGCAGCTGGGGACCGCGGACCATCTTGAACCGCCTGGCCCGGGCCGGCGTCGAGCCGCTGCCGTCGCGCTCGTCCATCTATCGGGGCCTTGTCCGCCACCAGCTCATCGACCCCAAGCGCCAGCAAGCGCCGGCGCGAGCGACTACAAGCGTTGGGAGCGCTCCCGGTCGATGGAGCTCTGGCAGATGGACGTGACCTTGGGCGTCCACCTGGCCGACGGCTCGCGCCCTCGGTGGTGACCGGCATCGACGACCACTCCCGGTTCTGTGTGTGTGCCAAGGTGGTGGAGCGGGCCACGGCCAAGCCGGTGTGCGACGCCCTCCTCGGGGCCATCGGATCCACGGGCGTGCCCGAGGCGATCTTGAGCGGACAACGGCAAGGTCTTCACCGGTCGCTTCGGACCGGGCACCGGCGAGGTGCTCTTCGACCGGATCTGTCGGGAGAACGGCATCCGTCACCTGCTCACCGCCCCGGCGTCGCCCACCACGACGGGCAAGGTGGAGCGATTCCACAAGACCATGAAGCGGGAGTTCCTGGACGGCAAGGTCTTTGCCTGCCATCGAAGAGGCCCAGGCGGCCCTCGACGGTTGGGTCGAAGAGTACAACCACACCCGAGAGCATCAGAGCCTCGGCGACCGGCCTCCCATCGAGCGCTTCCAGCTCGCCCGCCGGAAGCCGGAGGAACTCGTGCTGCCCACTGACGAGGCGGTCGCACTAGAGGTCCCGGTCCATCGCGTGCCACGGATCACCCGACGGGTGCGGTCCGACGGCCGCGTGAGCCTGCTGCGCTTCAACTACCACGTGGGTCGCTGGTTGGCGGGTGAGACGGTCGACCTCGTGAGCCAGAACGGTCTCATCGAGATCTTCCACCGGGACGTGCTCGTGGCCACCCACGCCCGGAGGCACCTGGCTGAGCAGGACGCAGACCTGGGCCGTCATCCCACCGCTCGTCCGGCCAAGCCGGCAAGCACCGGCACGCCGGTCTCCCGCAAAGTCGACCACGGCGGCTCGATCTCCTTCGCCGGCTGGAGCTATCGGGTAGGCAACGCCTACAAGCGCCTCCAGGTGGACGTGGCCGTCGTCCGTGACAGCGTCCAGATCTCCGTCAGTGGCAAGCTCCTGCGTACCCACCCAGTGCGCCGACCGAAGAAAGGAGCATGGTGCATTCGCCAATCCCGGTGGCAGACCAAGGAGGATCAATGCGGCGTAGAACCCTCGGCCCTCTGTCGTCTAGCTACCGGAGCCAATCCGTCGCCCGGGTACCGGAGACTGACATGGGGGCAAATCGGTGGGCGATGGCGGAACGGCGGCGGGCTACCCCATGCCCGCTCACGGAGCCTCCTCATGCCAAGCGACTGCGGGACATTACCGTTCAGGATGTCAAAGGCTTGCTGCGGAGCCTCGCCAGAGGAAGCCGAAGGCGGTTGACGGAAAGCGGCGCAAAGCTGAACGCAACGTTTCGGGGTCCATTGGAGCTTCATCGCTGACGACGGTCCGCATGACGCTCCGGAGTGCCGGACCCCTCAACGAACGAGCTGCGGCACACGGAGGGAACTCTCGCCGCCAGCACTCGTGCAAGCACTCCTGAACTGAGGCTTCGCGGCCTCAAAGGACAGCACAAGACCCGAACACGCAAACACGACCGCCATCACAGCTAACAGGAGGTATTGAATCTCGCGGTGCGTGAACAGGTCCCGTGTGCGGCGCAAGGCATTAGCCAGGACAACGCCTACTCGTGTCAGGTTCAACAGTCGGAGTACCCGCGCAGCCCGTAAGGGCCGCAGGATGGGCAGTGTGATCACAGCCAGGTCGATCAGGTGGCGTCGAACAAAGACCCTGCGGCTCGGCGACATATATAGCTTCGCCAAATGGAGGGCTGTCTTCTCAGACTGAGCAGCTGAGGCTGAGACGGGACCCAAGTCCAATTGGGGAATGCCTCAGAGCTAAAAGACGGTCATTGCGTGTGGCCCCAACGTGCTCAGGAGCCGTTGGTTTCGGGATCACACCACGGCCGGACTCGCCAGTCGGTGCGAGCGGAAGACGGTCCACCAACTCGACCCCCCACTTGCAGGGCTGCCTGTGCCCCAGCCTCGGGGTCTGGGATGCATCAGCCGGGCCAGCTGGACAATTCCCGCTCGTTCCACGTCCTGAGAAAGGGACTCCAAAACCTTGGTGAAGCACCTTGGACCTTTGGATGTTCTAGGGACGGAGTGATACAAACGAAACTGGGATTCAGAAAGATGGCTGACCGTTTCGCACGAGGGCTGCAGCAGAAGCGAGGATGTTGTGCGCGACGAAGGACCGTTCCTGCTTCGAACGGGTCTCGAGCAGGTCCGCCTTCAGACTGCGGGCTTCCGACACGAGGCCGCCACCGTTGAACAGTACAAAATCTACGAGGTGAAGAGCCCGCTGAATGTCCTTGATATCGTCCGACCCGTGTAAGGCTCGTGCCCGCTCAAGGATTCCATCAGGCCCCCCAGCCATGGCCACCACCTCCTTTGCGATCTCGGCGCGGGTACTAGGGAAGAGCATCGAAGGGTTGCCGTCGTACCAACCCATATAGCGCCGCAGGAGATCGCGAACCACGAATGCCGTGCATCCGTAAAGAGGCTGGAGGTACGAGCTAGATGCGAGCTCTTCGGGTAGTTCCACTTCATTGAGGATCTGCTCTTGCCATTGGCCTGCATTGAGGCGGCGGACCACCTCTCCGTCGAGGAAGCGAAGTGCCTTCGCGGTCGTAAGTAACATCTCCTGGGCATGATCTCTGAAGACGCCACCATGACCGGAGATGATGGCCGATGGTTCGAGAGCCGCCATCTCCTCGAGGGCTTCCGCCCACTCCAGGACGTAGCGCTGCACTCGGAACGGAGTGCCTGCATTCGGAAGGGATGACACAATGAAGTCCCCACCGACGATGACTTTGGGGCTCGGGATCCAGATCCACGTGTGATCGTCCGTCTCGCCGAGACCATGCCGGCACTCCATTCCCAGATCACCAAGTCGATCGAGAAGGAGCCGGTCCTCGTATGCAAGGGTAGGTGGGAAGTACCGAGCTTTTCGGACAACGTCTCCCCCGTTAGGACTCCACTTGGCAAACTGAGCGTCGAATGTGGCCGCCAAATGACCCGCCGTCTTGGCGTACCGCTCGAAGCGTTTGGCAACATTGACGTGGCCCACGATTTCGGGAGGTTCAAGACCCCTCGATGCTGCGTCCTCCAAAACAGCGGGAGTACCGAACGCGTGGTCGTAGTGCCCGTGCGTATAGATCACGTAGCGAACGGGGAGATCCGTAAGCCGTCTCAACTCCTCGACCACGCGAGGACCGTTAGTGAAGAGACCCGGATCAACGACTGCTGCCCCATCGGTCCCAACAAGAATCGTGGTGTTGCCGAAACCAGCAAGGAAATAGACGCCCGGAGCGACCTCCTGGCCATCTCGCGCCACTGCTGATTTCCCCAAGCCTCAGGTCCAGCCGTCGTCGTGGAATCGGTTTCGTTGTTCACGGTTCAACGATGGCGGCACCGAGCACGGACGTCAAGAGCTCCTGACAGTGCGAGTGAGGTTATGTCGTCATGATCTCCATCGAAGCGACAGTCGATCGCTCAGAGCGAGTCGTGGGAGTTGGGCAGCGACGACGTCTGCCACGTGACCCCCACGCACATCTCGTCGGAGGATCCGTCGCCGAATGTGACGAAATGCGGCGGCGCCTTGCGGAGGATCGGCAACTCTTGGGCCAGCTTGGGGTCATAGCTGCAGTTGATCTGTATTTGCTCGCCGCGACTCACCGGGATGGGCGCCACGTTGTACGCCTTTTGGTAGTTGAAGTTGTAGTTCGGGACGTTGAGGATGGTCTTGGCTTGCGGCGTCCCCGGGTTGAGCACCATCGTGAACCCGACCCCCAACAGGTGCATGTGCGGCTGGATCCTGTCGATGTAGCCGTTCGATCCGACCCGCCACGTGCACGTGGCCGTGTCACCGAGGGGTGGGGCGTCCGGGTTTTCACCACATACCTGGTCGATGCCCTTGGCCATCACAACGCCGTCGGAGCCGAAGCGCTGGTTCAGATAGTCGAGGGACGCCTGGTAGTTGCACAGCGGCCCAGTCACACCGGCCGGGCATGGGATGTTCGGCGGGGCGATCAGGTATTGGGACTGCATCGGCAACAGCGGGGTGGCCATCGGTACCGTGTGGAGCACGAGCCCGTTGGTGACCGGCTTGTCGCCCACCAGCAGGTTGTAGTGCACCTGCTCGATCACCAGACTCCCCTTGGGCAGCGAGATCCCCGTACCGGTGGGGAGCACGTCTTCGCCGTGCCCGGGCGCCCACACGCTCAGGAAGGGGGTGCTGATGAAAGCGGCGAGCGACGCACCGGGCAGGGCCGGCGCGCCGAAGCACGTCCATCCCTTGCCGCTGGTGGCCGCATTGGCGGCGAGGGCCTGAGTCGTCATGGAGGGGGGCACCAGGGCGAGCACGGCGTGGTGGACCTCGGGACTGCCCGGTTTGAACTGGCTCGAGATCACGTACGAGTTCTGGGTGATGTGCGGGTTGACCAAGCTGCAGTGGTAGTCGTCGGTCGTCCCCACGGCCGCCTGGGGCGTGTACTTCGGTGACGCCACCGACACCGTGGCGACAGACGTTTGTGAGGACGCGTTCGCCTTGCTCGACCCCGAGGTGGCCGCCAGCGCCACCGCGCCGAGCGCGCCCGCCACGAGCACCACGCAGATGGCCACGATCACGGCCCGCGGCGTGCCCATGGCGCCCGCCAGGTGGCGCCGCTTCGGAGGGACAGGCCCGCGTGAAGCCCCCTCGTCCGCTCGGTCCGCAGAGTCGGCGTCGGCCTGCTCGATGAGATCGGTCATAGTCCCCCTCCCCGTCCTGGCACCGACTCGACGTGTTGGGGAACCCCGCCCCAACCCGAGTGTGCCTGGTCCGAACGCTAACCCACGCCCGGCCCGAATGCCCTGGTAGCGGGGGGACCCGCCCGGTGGAGCCCTAGGACCCCGGCCCCGGCCTCCATTGAGGCACCGTCGGGGGTTCGAACTTGGTCCCATCACTTCGGACGCCACCTGGCGGTGGACGGATCCATCCGCCGGATCGAGCCCGAACCCAGACATTCGGCGACCGTTCCCCTAGCGACCGTTCCCCTGGTCAGAAGCGCCAAGGCGGGTTCGAACGTAGTCCCGTCATCGCCACCACGATTCTTACTGGCGAGAGGGACTGTCTACGAGCCTCCCGTCACGGAGTGACGACGTAGGGTTCGCCCCGGTCATCGAAGTCGAGTTTGACGAGGGCGACAGGTCGATCGGTGGGTTGAGCGAAGAAGGCGCCCGGGTTGTAGGCGATCCAGGCCTGTCCGTCGGTGTCATCGAAGGCATACTCCTCGCCTGGGGCTCCACCTTGGGCATTGCGGCTCACCAGCTTGACCACTCGTCCGATATGACACGGACCCTCCGCACCGTCACATGGTGTGGTGTAGATCTGATAGGTGGGGTTGTTGACGTCGGTACTGCCGGCCGAGAAGACCAGCCACCATTGCCCTGTCGTCGAGTTCTGGACCAAGCTGGGCGCCTCGATCATGCCGCTCTCCCAGGGCTGGTCCGATGTCAACAAGGTGAACCTCGGACCGGCCGGCATCCCATCCGGGCCGATGTGCTGCGAGAGCAACGTCGTGGGCTTCCCCACCACGTTGGCGTTGGTCTTGTCCAACAGCCACCATTGGCCGGAGACCCTGGCCATTGCCGGATCGATGTCACCGTTTATGTCGGCGTTACATGGGACTCGTCTCGGGTCAACAGTGAACGGACCGGCCGCCGTTCTGGCCGTTGCCCGGAACAGACAGACATATCCCTGGGGATCGGCGGTGGCCGCGGTGCTCGCCCACATCGTCCAGACGCCGTCGATGTCCTCGACTTCGGGGGCCCATGTCGAGAACAGATGGCCGTGCCAGGTCGGCAACACCGGGAGCGCATCTCCCACGTAGTGCCAGGGGCCTGTCACTTTGGGCGACTGCCACTCCGGGACGAACGCGAACCACGTCTCTGACGTGAACATCCGGTAGACCCGTGATGCCGGGTCCCACGTGATGGCGGGATCTGCCCGCATGACCGTCGGATCGACCACCAAACCAGGCGCCTCGGACGATGCAGGCGGGGCGGGCAGCGAGTCTGCCCGCAGCGAGGCCGGAAAGGCCGCCACCGAGATCACCACAATGGCGATGCAAAGTCCGCCTCGTGTCTTCAGTGGTCGTCCGACAATGAAGGGGTGACGCCATCGAGAGGTGGATGTCGGTTCTTGACAAGAACGATCGGGTAGTAAGGCGGCTTGAACTGCCTGTATCCCATCGGTCCTCTCGTCCTTCCCGGGCACGGGACATGGCGCCGAGTTACCGGATGGAGGACGGTTGACGAACCCGAGTAGGAAACGCAGTCCGCTCTGCGACTGAGCACCTGCCCTGCCGGACACGAGCTGCTCTGTTGTCAACCGCCCGAGCGCGATCGTCGTTCGGAAAATGGACCGCCGCCAAAGGTGGCGGTCCTGGCCCAGGTTCCCCAAGCACTTTTTAATCCCGCGCCCGGTTTTGAGAGCCCACCCTACGTAGGCGCTCCTCCTTTCAGCCGGGCGGATGGCACCCACTGGCCTTCCCTCTCCACGAGCGTTTGCGGGCCGCTTACGGAGTTCCCGGATGGCGGTGTCTACGAAAGCTCCGGGGCGAAGCCGAACATGCACCGCCGAAGCTTAGTTAGCATCGTGAACCACTCACACTTCTCTGACACTTCGTTGGTTAGATCGAGTTCTAGCCCTGCGGAACCATGGTGGGAGGGCCGAATCTTGTGGAGCCGATGGAAACTGATTGCGGCGGCCGTGGTCGCGCTGCTCGCATCAGTGATACCGACCGCGGGCGCGGGGTCGACGACGCTCTCCTCGCCACCCCCGACCGTCTACTACGTGGCCCTGGGGGACTCGCTCTCGACAGGGGGCGGTGCCGGTCCGGGGCTGGGGTATGTGAACGACATCTACGCCACCGTGAGTCCGCACATCCCCGGTTTGCAGCTCGTGAACCTCGGGTGCGCCGGCGACTCGACAACCCGGATGATCTACGGCGGGAACTGTCAAAACTACAAGACCGGCAACCAGCTTGGTGACGCGGAGGCGTTCCTCCGGGCCCACACCAGCCACGTCGCCTTCGTGACGATCGATGTCGGAGGCGACGACGTCGTTGGCTGCGCGGTGAACGGCCCAAGTATCAACCAAACCTGTGTAGCCAATGCCCTGACTGCGGTGCGCCAGAACATGCAGACCATCCTGGCCGGACTCCGGTCGGCTGGAGGCGCGGTCCCGATCGTCGGTATGAACTACTACGACCCGATCCTCGCCGCCTGGTACCAGGGGCCGCTGCGCGGCGGGCCGCCGAACCCAATGCTTGCGCACGAAAGCCTGGGTGCTCTCCACTCGCTGAACGACGAGCTGGCAACGGCCTACGGAAGCTACGGGGCGCGGGTCGCCAACGTGAAGAAGACCTATGAGAGCAACGACTGGACCATGACCGGCGCCTACATGGGCCACACCCTGCCCCAGAACGTGGCAAACATCTGCAACTGGACTCACATGTGCATGACCGGCCCCGGTAACCCGAACATCCATGCCACCGCTTTCGGCCACTCCCTGATTGCGGCCGACTTCGAGAAGGTCTTGCGTGTCCCCGCCACCATCTCGGGCGTGCCGCCTGCGGGGTCGGTCGGCGTGCCGTATTCCTTCCAGTACACGGCGGGCGGCTACCCGTCGAGCATGGTCACGCGGGTGGGAAAGCTGCCCAGGGGACTCAGTCTCTCCTCCACCGGACTCCTCTTCGGAACGCCTAGTCAGCCCGGTTCGTTCACCATCGCCGCCAAGGCGACCGACTCAGCCGGCACGGCAACAGATACCCAGGTCCTGGTCATCAGCTAAGACTTGGATACGTGCTCAAGCCGTCGGTTGTGTCACGGCAACACCCAGCCGCCAACCCGGATGACCAGGCCAACTGGATGAGGAGGCAATCATTTTGGGGCTGCCGCGTGACTTTTCAGCACGGGCAGGGTCCTCCGCCAGCGCCAGCGCTAACCTCAGCGGGGTGGGGCGCCTGTCCCTGGTTTCGAAGCCTGAAAGATGAACCACATGACTCTCGCCTCGGCAGTGCCTGAGCAACTTGCCGTTGTCGACGCTGACTCCCATCTCACCGACGTCGACGATCTATGGACGAAGAGGGCCCCCGCGGCCTACAAAAGTGAGATTCTTCACGTTGAAGAGGTCGAGGGAGAGCGCACGTGGGTTATTGAAGGTACGCCTCTTGGAAAGGCTGGCGGCGGCAGCACCATTGACCGGGCAGGCGTGAAGCATCCATTCCAGGAATCGATGCTCGAGTGGGATTTCGAAAGGGCCCACGTGGCAGCGTGGGACATCGACGCCCGTCTCGAGGTTCTCGATGACATGGGAATCGAGCACCAGGTCACGTACCCCAACGCTCTGGGATTGGGGGGTCATGCACTGGCCGATGTGAAGGACCCCGTGCTACGCCGCCTGTGCGTAGAGATCTTCAACGACTCCCGGGCCGAGATACAGAACCGACACGAACAACCGGCTCTTGCCCATGCCGATACTTCCCGCCTGGGATATCGAGGGATGCGTGCGGGAAGCGCAGCGGGTCGCCGAAATGGGTCTCCGGGGAATCAATATGACCTCAGATCCCCAGGACCTCGGCTCGCCGGACCTGGCCAACGTGGCCTGGGACCCTCTGTGGGAGGTCTGCGCCGATCTCGAGCTCCCGATCCACTTCCACATCGGCGCGAGCCTCACGGCAATGAACTTCTTCGGCCAGTACTTCTGGGAGTCCCAGGACGAGTTCGTCAAGCCCGCCATCGGTGGAGCGATGCTCTTCATCGGCAACGCCCGGGTGGTGATCAACACCATCTTTGCGGGAATATTCGACCGCTTTCCGAAACTCAAGATGGTTTCCGTAGAGAGCGGGATCGGTTGGGTGCCCTTCATCCTCGAGACAATGGACTGGGAACTCCCCGAGAACGCACCCGCGCAGGCGGCCGAGCTCGGCAAGGCACCTTCGGAGTACTTCAAGTCGAACTGGTACGCCACCATGTGGTTCGAGACGGGCCGCGGGCATCTTCAAGAACTGGTCGACAAGGTCGGCGAAGACAATGTCATGTTCGAAACCGACTTTCCCCACCCGACGGCGCTCTGGCCCAAGCCACTCGAGCACGTGCACGAGGCCATGGCAACGCTTCGGCCCGAATCGCGCCGCAAGATCCTCGCCGAGAACGGGAAGAGGCTCTACCGCCTCGGCTGAAGCCAGGGGCCGCGATTGGTGAATTCCCCCCACTGGCGATCACCGAAATGTCCCGCGCTCGAGCGAGTCTGATGGGACGTTCCTCTATCGTGTGGTGCGACTCGTGCCCTGTGAGCCACGGTCCGCGTTGGTTGGCGACCCCAAGCTTGCATTGGTGGCAAGCGGGCAATGCCCGCCTCACGCGTGCCCAGTCGTGCCAGTGAAAAAGGTGCTGATCCGGTCGCTTCGAGCCCCGCCCACACGCTCCGACTTCAGACCCGCAAAACACGCAGTCCGGGGACGTTGTCGTAGTGATCGTCCTGGGATGCTACGGCCATGCCGTTGGCCATAGCCGTGGCGGCAATCCATGAATCATTGATCGGCATTCGGTTGCCCGCATCCCGGAGTGCGAGACGTAGAGTGGCCCAGGCGTGGGCAACTTGCTCGTCGAGCGGTGTGGGATCGGGCGCAGCCACGGCTGACAGAGTCTCCAGTCGTCGCGCCCGAGTCGGTCCATTCCTTGCCGCCAAGACACCGAGTCGCAGCTCTCCGATTGTGATTACGGAGACCGCGACGTGGTTGGGAGCACGAGAGGACAGCGGTCGTTCTTGCTGCTCACCGCGGTCCACGCGACGAAGCACAGCGCTGACGTCATTTCGAAGCTCACGTGCACGAATGTCGGCCACGCCTCAACTGTGGCACTTCTGCCACAACATCGGGCCGGAAAGCCGGAGTGGCTCTAAACGGAGCCGGATCGTTCGGGTCCTGATTTCGTCGGGCCATTGCTGCGCCTAGGTATATGCCTACGCACTCGTACGAGCATCCGGACCAACTCCTCGCCCAGCTCATCAGATGACGCTCGAGGGTTGTTGAACACCACATACTCCTTAGCAACGAGCGTGGCTAGGTAGTCGAGGAGCATCGCCTCTGAATCCTTGACCATCAGGTAGTCGGCATGAACATCGTTGTAGAACACGACTCGCATTTCGGGATCGAAACGGCTTCGCGCGTCACCAGGAGTCGGATCGGGTGCAAGGGTGGGAAGGCGACTGGCCCCAGACCTCTCCGGTCTGGCTTCGTCCGGATTGCTCTCGGACGACACTGGGTCGCTGGGCGGAGGAAGGAGATCTGCCAGACGAGTCGGTTCTGGACCGCCTTCGCCGCCCGGGGGGGACGATCGATCCTTCTCGAGTAACCCACCTACTCCCGGCTCCTCGCCTACAGGCGACCGCATCGGGTTGTCGAGATCGGCGAGCTCCTTGAGCACGCGACCGAAGATCCGCCTGATCACATCCGACAAACGATCGGCCGTCTGGGCGTCAACCTCCATTGCGATCCGTTCGACAGTCTGACCCACCGCCGACTCAACCGACTTCACGGCGTCGACGAAAAGCGGAAAGGCCTCGCGATCGCGGAGGATGGCCCGCCGGCCAGCCGACTGCTGCAGCGCCTCGAACACGATCTGGCCGGAAACCTGGTCGCTATTCCAGGGAAATCCGGAAAATTCGTCGAGCTCGCTCAAGTCGTCCACCACACTCGTACCGGCACGTCCCACGACCGCCACCCGACGATGCCGCCCGTCAGCAGGAGCGACGTAGATCGCGAACTCTATTCGTCCCCAAAGAGTGTGGCGAGGTGAGATGGTCAGTCGCACGCCCTCAGGTTTCTGGGCGAGCACGAGCTCCGAGGAACGGCCTTCGGAGACCTCGAGCTCATAATCCGCCCGCGCTAGCGCAGAGCCCCGTCGTGAACGGAGGTACCCCACTACCTTCCGCTGCGTCAGGACTCGCAGGACGTCCGGATCGAGATCGGAAAGATAGACGGTCGTGCCCGCTACCTGGCGCGCTCGGCGCCGCTCCCGCTCGAGGACGGCTGTCGCCTTCCCGCGCTCAAGCCTGAGGACCCAGGTCTCCGGACTCCCTTCGACTCGCGACACAAGTTCGCACCGACCGCCGAGCTGCTGGAAAGCGAGGATTCCAATGGCCTTCTCGCCAAGGGTACGCGCATCGCCCACCTTGGAGGACTCGAAGAGGTTTCTCGCAACAGTCCGAAGCCGGTCGGGGGACATTCCACGCCCCACATCATCGATGGCAATAACCGGGTATCGACCTTTTCTCCGTAACGCAACGCGAATTCGCTCCCCGCGTCGTTCGGCCTGGACGTACTCGTCAGCGGCGTTGGAGACGAACTCGTTCAGAGCGTCCTTCGGGTCCTGATACGCCTGTCCGCTGACGAGCACTGCGTTGGCTAAGTTGCCAATGCGAAGGCGCACCTTCTCCGCTGGCATGTACGAATCGTAGGAGCCGCCCATAGGCACAGACAGTGATGCCGTCCCGGGCTGCCCCGCATCAGGGGGTTTCGAGTCGCGGCGACAGGTCAGAAGGCCGCAACGAAATGGAGCTTGGCGGTCGCCTCCTCCTCGCTATCGCTTCGGTGACGCTGTCCAATCATGCCCGTGACAAGGGGCAACAGCGGTACCACCAGGCACGAACGGGCAGTCATGACTGCTGACCGAACATGAACTTCTAATGACCGCCAGCTTCAAGCTATTGCCTCCATCCCGACCACCGGGTTGCTTGGGGCTGCGCCGCCCATCGAGCCGTAGAAGGCGGCGTCTCCGAAGCTGAAGGATGCCCCCGTCGGTCGCTACCAACCAGTAGCCGTGCCCGTCAGAGGTAGCCGCCATCCCGACCACCGGCGCCGGAACGGCGTCCCGGTCGACCCGGTGACCGTCGCACGCCTTCACCGTGTGCCACCTGCCGGCCCGTCCTTGAATCGGCCTCGCCACACCATTCCGTGGGGACAGTATTGGGCGTGCCTTGTTCCGTCATCGGCATGGACCTTTCCGCAGCAATGTTCCGAGGTCAGGGTGAAGGCGTTGGCGTAGTACTCCATGAGGGTTGTGCCATTAGCGCTCTTCTGACCACTTGAACCGGCAGCTAGTGCAGTGGCATTCCCATTTGGGAGCCTCCGAGCTTTCGGACCTCTCGAATCGCGCGCTTATCTCCACGCTGTCGCAGTGGGGACAAGAGTCATGCTCAGGTTTGGCCACGCACGCGACGCTATACCCATGGTGCGTCACCTTGGCTCCGGGACTGCGTTGGCATAGAACCCGTCCTGGTCCATCAGGTCCGGGCCGGGCGGAGTGACAATGCCGCATGGTCGGTCCACCCACACGAATACCCAGCTATGACGACCTCGGAACGATCCGGCACGGCACAAGTTCCTTCTCGTCAAGGTGATAGCTCGCACACACCCGGTGATAGCCATCAGCTATCCACAGAGGATCGCCCTGTATGAGCAGCACCGGCGAAAGCTTCGTGCCGAACTTGACCTTCTCGAGGTCGGTTGCGACCTCAGGATCATCCCTTGGCAGTAGCGGCAGGCCGGCCGCACGCAAGATGTCCTTGGCGGCAAAGTGCTCCAGGCCCTCTTCTTTTCGGAGGGCTTTGCTCAGCTTGGCGGCTGTAGCCGCCCCGACCAGCAAAGACAGGTAGGACTTGGCAGACGGGAAATCCTCACTCTCGGGCTTGTCCTTCCAGTGTTCTCCGGGCACTCACTGACCATACCCAGGGCCCCGGCTTACCATTCGTCAGCGGATGCCGGGTTCGGCCCGGATGGCGTGGCGCAGTAGCCGGTGTGGTCCATGGGGTCAGGGATAGAGCGGGGTGATCCTCCCTAAGCTGGCCCCGCATGTGCCGACTACCCTCAAACGCAGAGGCGGGTAGGGGCGGGACTGATATGTACCGCATTGCTGCTCGGCAGTGAAGGTCGCCATGCCGCCCCGTCGAAGGTCGGCGAGAAGGAGGTGGACACGCTGGTTGGGCGGCGTGGCACTCGCCGTCGTGATACTTGCTGGTCTCGAATCGATACCGGGTGTATTCGGTCACGACCAAGCCGCCCTGGCGGCCGAGATAGTGGCCTCGGATGCGGCGACAGCCGCTTCGAAGATCGATCCGTTTGGGCATCACACCTCGATGGAACCCTGTGCCGATCTCGAATCCACGTTCGGAGTGGGCAACCATCTGTTCAAGAACCGCCAGTTCGGCTTCTATGCAAGCGTGTGGCCGAGCTACCAAGCGCTCAGCGCCTTCTACCTGACGTCACTCTTTCCCGGCAAGTCGGCGTGCTCCACAGCTTTCGGAGAATCGCTTCAGGCTATGGATGAGAACTACTGGAGCCAGTCGTTGCCGGGCGGTCTCGGCGCCTACGACCAGGGTCCGAGCGCATTCCACTTCACGTCCGACTTGCCGCGGGTGGATGACAGCCTGTGGATGGGACTGGCCATCATGCAGCAATACTCGAAGACGAAGGATCCGGCGCTGCTCGAGCGCGCCGAAGAGGTCTTCAGCTTGGCGCAGGGCAATTGGGCCCGAGGCATCGGCGGCGTCTACTGGGAGGCGACCGGTGCCACCAACCACGCCAGGACTGTGGTGTCGAACGCACCGGCTGCCATCTTGGGAGTCGAGCTCTTCCGGCAGACCGGAGACCTCCGGTATCTCACATGGAGCGAGATGATCGTGGCCTGGCTCGATGCGGAACTGCGAGACCCAACGACTGGTTTGTTCAACGACAACATCGACGACTACGGCGGCCGAACAAGGATCGACACGACGAAATACACCTACACCCAGGGAATGATGGTTGGTGCCATGACAGCACTTTCCACGGTCGATCCCACGAACTACCCCATCAGGGATGCCGTAGAGCTCACTGAGAGATCTCTGGCCTACTTCGACGCCCACCGCTCCTACGGTCAGCCGGGGTTCGACCTGATCTGGGCCGAGAACATCCTGAGGACTGCCGGGCTCTACAAGAACGCCACCTTCACCACCGAGACCAGGAATGCTGTCGCACGCGCCCTTACGGCCGAACCCAACGGTCGAGGCGACCTCCTAACGGTGAGCAGCGAGACCGCTCTGCGCGAGCTGGCCAAGCTACCTCCAGACCAGTACGACAAGCTGCTGTATGTGATCCCCGACTCCTAGAACCGAGAGGAGCTGGCCGAACGCCTCCGGCTCCGATCCCGCCCTGGCCAGAAGCTGGGGATCGGGTCGAAGGATCAGGGCAGACCCAATAGTGTCCGCAGTCCCTTCGGATGTTCGATTTCGCCATCGATCTCGAGCGCCGGGAGGGCGACCCAGCGTTAGCCACCCGAGCTACCGGTCATCGCTCCCCACCGCCGGCCATGGTCTTCCGTGCGGGCAGGCGCACCGACGACGCGTCTACTGGGCCGCGGCTCCGTCGTCGGGAACACCTTGGAAGACAGTCCTGGTTCAAGATGCCGTCGGACCTGGTCGATGCATCGCTATGCGTTCATCGCCGGGCCTGAGCTCCCGGCCCGGTCCGGCCCGAACCCATAGCCTCCCAATCCTTCGCATTGGATGTCGGTCGCCGGCAGGCTCACAGCTTGTCCTCTGGGTCAGACGCCGACTGTCGAATCGGAATTCTCGGTTGCCCGTTCTCGACGACAGATCGCTGTCGGTCATAGGCAGGGGCGAATCATCGAGATAGGCACCATCAAGGAGTGAAGACCATGGCGCAGCGTCTGACCGCGATGTCCGCCTCTACCCGCCGACCGCGGCCAGAGCCCGGTTGGCACCGGAGCCGGTTGCTCCGCGTGGGAGTGGCCCTGGTGGCGGTCGCCGCCCTCCAACTCGGGCTCGGCCCGATCAAGGCCACCCCGGCGTCAGCCGCCGTCGGGTTCTCGGGGCCTCCGGTCGTGCGTGTCTCCGGCAACCACCTGGTGGACGGCGCCGGCAACCCGATCCGGCTGATCGGAGTCGACCACAGCGGCTCGGAGTCTGCCTGTGTGGACGGGGAGGGGATCTTCGATCCGCCCAACTCCGACACGCCCGGGATGATCGCCGTCATGAAGAGCTGGAACATCAACGCCGTCCGGGTCCCCCTGAACGAGGACTGCTGGCTCGGCATCAACCTGCCCTACCCCTTGCTCGGGGGGGCCGCCTATCAGTCGGCCATTGTCAACTACGTGAACGACCTCAACGCCGCCGGGCTGGCGGTGATCCTCGACCTGCACTGGAACGCGCCCGGTTCTCAGACCGCTGTCAGTGGGATGACCATGGCTGACGAGGACCACGCTCCTGCCTTCTGGGTTTCGGTCGCCGCCACCTTCAGGGGGCATCAGGGGGTGGTGTTCGACCTCTACAACGAGCCCCGGTACCTCCACTGGTCCTGCCTGGTCAACGGCGGCTGCGTGGTGCACGGGATGCAAGTAGCCGGCTACAACCAGTTGATCGCCGACGTGCGCTACACCGGAGCGACCAACGTCGTCATGGTGGCCGGAACCGCCTTTGCCGCCAACCCGACCGGGTTCCGGACGAGCCTGCCCTCCGATCCGATCGGCCAGCTGGCCATCTCGGTGCACGTCTACAACTTCAACGCGGCGAAGAAACCGACCAGCTGGAACAAGTGGGTGCACATCGGCCTGCTCTCCAAGGTGCCCATCGTGACCGGGGAGCTGGGCGAGAAGGACTGCACTCCGAACTTCATCAACGCCTACATGTCCTGGGCCGACGCCAATGGTGTGTCCTACCTCGCCTGGAGCTTCAACGCCGGGCCCAGCTGGGCATGCAGCGCGCCCTCCCTCATCACCGACTACAGCGGCAACCCCACCCCGTATGGCGCGGGTTACCTGGCTCACCTGGCCACCCTGTGATTGCGTCCTATCCGAACGCCCGCACAACTGCCTCCCCGACGCCCAGAGAAATACCCAGCCGCTGGTGTTCGCGAGCGACGGACCGAATCGTCACTTCTCAATCGCATGGTCCAGGGCAGAGATGGATCGGGACTCAGATCCCAACCAACAGTCCAGAGCCTTCCACCTATATTGATGCGGACACATTGTGAGAGGAGGACTCCGTGCTACTCAAAGGCCTCAACCACGTCGCGACCATCACCAACGACGCCACTCGATTGAATGGGTTCTACCGGGATATCTTCGAGGCGGAGGTCCTCCGGGATGGATCGGAGCTGCCCGGCGCCACTGGTCCACGTCTCTCGATCATCAAGATCGGTGACTGGGCAGAGCTCAACGTCTTCCAGATCGAGGGCAATACCGAGGCCGACCGCCAGACCCCGATGTTCGGTCGTGGCCGTATCGATCACCTGGCCGTGCAGGCGGCCTCGCTCGAGGCGTTCGAGACGATCCGGGAACGACTCATGGCTCGAGGAGCGGCTGATGACTTCGTTACCGACTTCGGGCCGATGCTCAGCATCTTTTTTCGCGACCCCGACGGACTCGAGTGCGAGGTTTGCGTCGAGAACCCCGACGCGCTTCCTGGTGTTCACCATCCCCCTGGCACACGGGCGGCTCGCTACTCGTAGGCCTCCCGACTGTCGCTGGCCCCGAGTGGACCGGTCGACGGTCGACGGGTCCATGGCTTCCGAGGCCGGCTTCACGTCCACGGCATGGCGGCCCGGTCGCTCCAGTAGACCTCGGGATCGAGTGCCACGGAAGCCAGACGGTCAGCGTCGAGTGGTGGGCTCTCCTGGATCGCCATCACGTTCGACAGCAACTGGGAGACGGTGGCGGCCCCGGACAGAACCACGTCCGCCCAGGGTTGAGCCAGGACGACCGAGAGGGCTGTGGCATCAGGGCGCTTCCCGAGCACGGCCGTCATCGGCCCGGGTACGGCGAGTCGCCCGTTGGCCAGTGCTTCCTTGACGATCACCGTCCATCCGGCCGCCTTGGCCTCCGACAGGACCGGTCCAGCCGAGACTTCGAGCAGGTTCCAGGTGGCCTGGACGGCGGAGAAGAGCGGCGCGCCATCGACCTCGATCTCGAGGGCCCGCCGGAGAGTCTCTGCCTGTCTCGGCCCGCTCAGACTGAGCCCGACGGACACGCCGAGCGCAGACAGCTGGCGGTGGACGTGCTGGTTGTCGAGAATGCCGGAATCCAAGGTGGCGGAGTGCACTTGGTAGAGCCGCAGCCAGGGGCCGAGCAGGGCCTCGGTCTCGGGCCACTGGCGAGCCAACGCTCCGGCAGAGTGGTCCTTGACCTCGTGGATGTCGGCCTGGACTTTCCAGCCGGCCGTGTAGGTGTATCCCCATTTCGACGACACCGTCACCTGTCCCGGCTGAACGCCGCGCCGGGTGAGCCATCGGGAGAGGAACTGCTCGGCTCGACCGTAGGAGCGGGCGGCATCGAACCACCGGATCCCGCTCTCCCAGGCGGCGTCACAGACCCGGTCGCACCGTTCCTCCAGCGCCCGAACGGAACGATCGGCGCCGATGGCGGCACCGTGATCCAGCGTCAGGTAACCCGGTCGCCCCAATGCGGCCAGTCCCAGTCCCAACACAGCCATGACTCCGTCTCACTCAGCCGATGTGGGAATGGCTGAAGCGCAGGGGTGTCCGCTTGAGGATGACGGTCCCGAGGAGCTTGTTGGAGGGACTGGTCAGCACGGCGATGGCCACCTGACCGGCGGGCTGTCCGTGTGGCTTGGATACCGAGGTCGACGTGAACCTCCCGGAGAAGGCAAGGACACACACGCGCTGCCCCGAGGAGTCGGCAGATGAGATCTGTTTGAACAGCTTGGGGGACTGGTGCCGAAGGCTGGCGAGCGTGTAGAGATGAACACCGAGCAACCGGCTGTGCTGGCCCACGGCCTTCGTTGCCGCCGGCAGGGCTAGATAGCAAGGACTGTCGCTCGTGCCGAGGTTGCTGCGTACCGACGTGCAGCCGGCCACGACGCACACGACCAAGCCGCAGCCCACCACGGCGCGCCTCAACCGGGACATGACCCGGTGCAACTCGGCGGTGGTGTTCACGATCCGGACACCGAAGGCACGTCGGTCGACACACTCCGGACTGACCCTTCGGAAGCGAGCGCATCGGTCTCCACCACTGCCGGCGAGCCCAGGGTTCGTCGACTCCATCGACCCCGCCGCACCCCCCAGGCGAGCTCCCCCCACAGGAGCCAACCGACGACCAGGACGAGCCAGAAGCTGATGAGCCGATAGAGCAGCACAGCATCCACCGTGGCCCCTTGGGCTCCGCCGAAGGCGACCAGGGCGATGGTGATGCTCCCTTCGACGGCGCCCAGTCCGCCGGGCGTGATGGGAAGGGCGGCGGCCAGCTGGCCCGCCCCATAGGCGAGCAGGAGCCCCTTCCAGGGGATGGGGGCGTCGATCGCCAGGAACATGAGCGCAAAGCAGGTGCAGTCGAACAGCCAGGTGGCCGTGCCCCACAGAACGATGAAGCCGACCCTCCGCCAGCCCAGCCGGACAGAGGCGATCCGTCGCAGGATCCGGTCGACCTGCGCCGCCGTATCACCCTTCGGCCGTCGCACGAGGGCGCGGGAGGTTCGCAGGATCCAGGTGAGCACCAAGAGGAGCGGTCGCTCGTAGACGAAGAGTGCCCCCACGGTGACCGCGATCAGCAGCACCCCGAGGAGCACCGGGATCAGATCGAGAGAGGCACCCTCACCCGCGGCCAGCGCCAGGCCACCGGTGGCGACCAGTGACAACGAGACCATCGAGGCGATCAAGGTCCCGGCCATGGCCCAGACCGCCACGGTCTCGTCGGCGCCGAAGCGCCGGAACCAGCGGTAGCCGTAAACGGCGGTCACGGCATTTCCGGCGGGGAGGGAATTGGTGATGGCCTGCGACGCAAGGGTCACCCTGAAGAGGGGAAACGGCGGAGGCGTGACCCCGCCGGCGGTCAGGATCTGGTACTCCATGACGCTGAAGCAGACGAACGACAACCCCTCCGCCACCACCGCCACCGGAATCCACCACCAATTCAGGCGGTCGAAGACCGCGGTGACACCGGACAGCTCGTCGGTATGGGAGCTGAGTACCACGACGGCGATGACCAGAATGCCAATTCCGACGAGGTACCTCACGAACGGCCAAATTCGGCGCAGCCGCATCTTGCGCAGATCTCCTTCCTGTCGAAGGGGATCTGTCGCCGGGGCAGTGCGAGCCGTTGACGTCGGGAGGGGCTGATCCACGATGTGCTGATCCGATCGTTGATCGTACTGCGACACTACGACGGTGGAGTCCCGGCGCCTCCTCGCCACGGCTAATTCGAATGCTTGATCCGAACGACCGCAGACTGACCCTTGGGAACGACTGTGACGTCGTAAACCGCCCACCCCGGCTCCGGAACGAGGCCGGTATAGGCCGCGGCCAAGCCGTACACTCCTGGATGCCAGCCGGCAGCTTCGAGCGACCAGGCTGCGCCCTCGGTCAACCAGAACGACAGGAGTCCGTCCGCGCCTGGCTCGTTGACCCGCACGGCCACGCGGCCCCGAGGGGTGACCCGCTCGATCTGAGTGGCTATGCGAGGTAGCGACCGGGAGTCGCTGGCGCTCGTGCCGACGTTGACCAGTCCCGGTTGATACGAGCGAAGGGCAACCGCCCCAACGACCAGTGTCGCCACGGGAACGGCCAGGACCACAGGCGCCCACACCGAGTGCCGGCCGACCAAGGGCTCGAGCCGGTTCGGCGCCGTCACCCGCCGGACCATGGCGGCAACGAGCAGCACCAGCGCCCACAGCACCACCGACCACACCAGCACGCTCAGGGCCCACAGGGCGGTGATCATGTAAGCCAAGTTCAGCGAGTTCCGGCTCGGCACCAATCCAAACCCGACGGCCATGGCCACCGTACACACCAGAGCCACGAGGGAGAGCGCACAGAGCCTGGACTGTCCACGTCGCCACGCCACCGTGGCAATGCCAGCGAGGACCGCGAGCACGACCACACCCAGGGCCGGGCTGTTGGCGGCGATCGTACCGAGCACGCCGAAGTACTCGCCGGGCAAGTCACGGAGCCAAAGGGGAGATGGGGAGCCCACCGTCCCGACGACCCGCAGCCCCCAGCCGAGTCCCATGCGGGGCAGACCTTGACCGCTCTTGGCCAGCGCAGAGAGGTTGCTGTGAGACCCGAAGGTCTGCAGCAACGGCGCCAGCCAGCATCCCACGGCCACGACCAGGCCGACGACCAGCCATCGAACGGTCGCCGGGCGGCACTTGAGTAGTAGGGCCACGAGCGGAGCGGCCAACACCATTCCCACCGCGGGTAGGGCAAATATGAGCTGGCTCTGCGCCGCCACCGATCCGGCGAAGACGAGTACCGGCCACCAGCCGAACGAGCCCCTGGCCACGACCCATGCCAGGGCGATGGCGGCGATGAAGAAGGGGATCGGAAAATAGGCATTCCAGACGATGTTCTCGACCACCGGTGGGGCGAAACACAGGTAGTCGGCGACAGCGAAGGCGACCACGGCACAGGCGAGCCACTGCCTGGCCCACCACAATGCCTCGATGGCCACCGAAAGCGCGATTCCACTGAGGATCGCCGCGCCCCACAGCGGACCATGGAGCGGATCGATGCGTACCGGCACGGCCAACAGCCAAAACAGCAACGGACCTGGATCCGAGACGTAGCGCCCGGTGCCCGTCCCGATCGTCGACACCAACCCGATCAAAGGCGGGTGGAGGGTGAACGTCTGGTACGACCGAATGGCAATGGCGGCATCGTCGCCCGAGGGAATCCACCCGTGGGCCAGCACCACCGCCATCGGCGTCAACAGCGCGGCCCACACGACGAGATGGCTTCCGTACCTGACCACCGTCGGGCCCTGGGAGCTGGTTTCGCCGCCTGATTGTGGCGTTCTCGCCGACCTGTCCGTGTTCATCGTGCTCGGCCCGGAAGTCTGGGTATTGACGCCGTCGCTCGTCTTGGAGATCTCAATTCGCCAATGCTTGGTTCATAGCACCACGTCGCGGTCCTTGGCCGCTCTTGCGAGCCGAGGTCCGGCCGGCAGACTCACAAATGCGGCGTTTTCCCGACCGCCACGCACCCACGCACCCATCCGGATGCGGACTCAGCTGGCGACCGGAGGGCCTTGAATGCCGTGTCGGGGGCCGGGAGCCACCCGCCGAAGGGTGTCGAGTTCCAGACGCGCCGTGCCGAAGACCTCAGCTGACGCCGAACCGGATGGTCAGGTCTCGAGAGGGCCTCGAACTCGACCCGGGGGATCCGTGGCTCGAGCGCCGACAGCGGAACCGTGCCACCATGACGAGGAATGCGAGCACGGAACAGAAGAGGACCGAGAGTTCGGCTACGGATCGGGTTGGCGCTTCTGGTCATCGTGGGCAGCTTCTCTGCCGTACTGGCCGCTCGCATACCGAACGGCGCAGCAGTTGGTGGCGGTCGGGGCTACTGGTTGGTCGGCGCCGACGGCGGCATCTTCTCCTTCGGTACGGCGCCGTACCACGGGTCAGCTGCCCCGTTTCCGCTCACCAAACCGATCGTTGGGATGGCGGCCACGCCCGGCGGACAGGGTTACTGGATGGTGGCCGCCGACGGCGGCGTGTTCAGCTTCGGGGACGCCCAGTTCCACGGATCGACCGCCGGGATAGCCATCAACCGCCCCATCGTGGGCATGGCCGCCGATCCGGTGGGGCCGGGCTACTGGCTGGTCGGGGCCGATGGCGGCATTTACTCGGGCGATGCCGGGTTCTACGGGTCGACCGCCCAGCTCCCGTTGCGGAAGCCGATCGTGGGGATGGCGGCCACGCCCGACGGACATGGTTACTGGTTGGTGGCCGCCGATGGTGGCGTGTTCTCGTTCGGGGACGCCGTCTTCCACGGTTCGGCGGCGGGCATGGCCCTCAACCGACCCATCGTCGGCATGACCGCCACACCGGATGGCGGGGGCTACTGGTTGGTGGCGGCCGACGGTGGCGTGTTCGCGTTCGGGGACGCACCGTTCTTCGGTTCGATCGGGGTTTCCCTCAACAAGCCCATCGTGGGCATGGCGGCGAGTCCCGACGGTCATGGCTATTGGCTGTCCGGGGCCGACGGAGGCGTGTTCTCCTTCGGGGACGCACCCTTCGAGGGATCAGCCGGCTCCATCGGCCTCCACCGGCCGATCGTCGGGATCGCCCGAGCCGCGCCCTCCACCCTCGCCACCGGAGGCAACCCCTACTGCGGATGGCGGAGCGGACCGCCGACAACGACCAAGTTGCTGGTGATCTGGGAGGAGAATGCCGACGCCTCGTCCGTCTACGGGAATCCGGCCGCTCCGAACATGAACACTTACGCCCGAGACTGTGGACAGGCCACCAACTACACGAGTTTGGGCCATCCGAGCCTTCCGAACTATCTCGAGGCCACCTCGGGCCTGGCCTACGACACCAGCCCGTGGACCAGCGACTGTGAAGCCTCGTCGAGTGGTTGCCAGACACCGGCAGAGAACATCTTCGACCAGGTGGGCCCCGGTGGGTGGAAGGGCTACGCCCAGTCGATGCCCGTGCCCTGCAGCCCGTCCGACCTCGGGCCGTACCTCTCCCGCCACAATCCCGCCGTCTACTACACCGACCTCGGTCTGGCCTGCCTCGGCAACGACGTGAACATCGGCACTCCTGCCGGCGGGGCCCTGCAATCGGACATCGCCAACGGCACGCTCCCCACGTTCGCCACCTTGACCCCAGACGTCAACAACGACCAGCACAACGGCACGCTGCAGCAGGCCGACACATATCTCGGATCGTGGATCAGCGAGATCGTCGCCGGGCCGGACTACCAGTCAGGCCGACTCGCCATCGCCATCGTCTACGACGAGGGCTCCGGGTCGGGCACCGACTCCCCCTCGACCATCCCGGCCATCTTCATGAGCCAATTCGTCCAACCTGGGCGCACGTCAAACGTGGGGTTCACCCATTACTCACTGCTGGCTGCCGCCGAGGACATCGCCGGTGTGTCACGACTGGGCAACGCGGCCACGGCCGCCGACCTCCGGACGGCCTTCGGCTTCTGATCGGCTGCGCTGCCCCTCGGTATGGCCGGATCGGCCGACACTCAGCCTGACGACGAGTAGGCGGCCGATTGGTCCCCCACCAGACCGACCAGGTTCCCGAGGGCGAGGTTGACGTCGACCAGATGGAGACCCCAGCGGGGCCCGAGTGCCTGGGTGACGAGTGGACGATGGTCGCCCGGATCGGGGACCGCGCTCACCTGGAGCCAGGTCGCCCCGCCGCTCGTCATGCAGGTGGCGTTGTACCGCCCGGGAAAGGCGACCCATGGCGTCGGGACGCGAGGGCCGGTATTCGATCCGAAGCCCGGCGCGTAGATGGAGTCACTGCGAAAGTAGGCGGAGAGCGATCCAGTTCCACCCGACAAGGACGACGGATTGGAGCACAGGACCTGGAGGTCGGCCAGGGTGGCGGTGGATTGGGTCAGGTTCGAGCCGATGCTGGTGCCGACTCGACCGAACAGGCTGTTGGCGGGTGGAACGGAATCGAAGCTCGAGTAGGCCACGACACACCCGGTCTGGTGCTCCGATTGGCAGGCGGGGATGTCCTTGAAATCGCCTCCGACGGTCTGCCCGATCGGGACCGTCACGTTCCCGCCCATGAGGAGCGCCGATACCAGCAATCGCCGTTCGGCGGGCTGGGGGTCGATCTCGTTGCGCACCAGGGCGGTCAGCATCGACGCACCTTGCGAGTGACCGATGAGCACGACACCACGACCATGGTTGTCGTGCGTGAGGTAGTCCTGCCAGGCGGACAGGACGCCCAGGTAGGCCACGGCGGCGGCGTGGGGATCGATTTGCCGGGCGGCGACCCCGATGGCGGACAACGTGAGCTGCGGGTACATCGGTGCGTACACCCGGCAGACCTGTGAGAAGGGGGACGCCTGGTCCACGGCCACAGCCGTCTCCTCCGGGTCGACGTGGAGGTTGGCATTGGCGGTCTTCTGCCGGCTCACCGTGGGGTAGACGTAGAAACAGTCGATGGGCGGGCTGGCCATCGGTCGGGGATGGACGGTGGTCCTCCGGCCATCGGCGTCGATGATGGTGGTCGCCAAGTCGGCGGTGCAAGGGTCGGCGGCCTCGCCGGGGCGGCAGAGCCACGTCGTGCCGGCAGCATCTCGGCTGCCTGGCCCGAACCGGGGACCGGACCCGGCCGACGAAGTCGGTGAGGGTTGGGCGCTCGAGCTGCAACCGGCCATCAGCCCGGCGACCACCATGACCAAGGCGACGCACCGCCGAGTTCTCGTTCGCCACCTGCTGTCAACCCCGCCGGTCATCGATCCCAACCTCCACGCCTGCCCGTCCAGCTTGGTTTACATGGCAATTGTGAAGGAACGGTGATGGGCGACCATAGACTTCCCGGTGTCAGCTCAGAGGGAGGGAACCATGAGCCCACCAGCCGGAGACCGTGGGACGGATCGACGTATCGCGTTCGTGCAGTCGTGCTGGCACGAGGAGATCGTCGAGTGCTGCCGAGCCGCCTTCGCCGAGGAGATCGTACGGCTCGGTGTTTCCGAGGAGGATCTCGATTTCTTCAGCGTCCCGGGAGCCTTCGAGATCCCCTTGCATGCCAAGCGTCTGGCGGCCAGCGGTCGGTACGCCGCCGTCGTGGGCGCCGGGCTCGTCATCGACGGCGGGATCTACCGCCATGACTTCGTCGCCGAGGCGGTGATCGACGGTCTGATGCGGGTGCAGCTGGACACCGACGTGCCGGTCATCTCGGCGGTCCTGACCCCGCACCACTTCCACGACCACGACGTGCACGAAGCCTTCTTCGCCGAGCACTTCAAGGTCAAAGGGCGTGAGGCGGCCCGGGCCTGCTCGCGAACGATGCGCAGCCTGGCCGAGCTCCCCTTGGAGACCGTGGCGTAGCTGCACACTGGCCTTGACTACTACGTAGCACGTAGTAGTCTTCTCAGGCTGTGGGTCGACGTGCAGCCGCCGGTCGAGGCGAATTGGGCCGGGCCAACCAACCGACCGTGCTCATCCTGACCAGCCTGGCCTCCGGACCGAAGCACGGCTACGCACTGACCAAGGACATCGGCGAATTTGCCGGCGTGACGCTTGGCCCTGGCACCCTGTACGGGGCGATCACCCGTTTGGAGGAACGGCGTCTCGTCGAGCCCACCCCCAGTGACGACCGCCGGCGGCCCTACCGGATCACGGCGCTCGGCCGCGCCGCACTGGCCGAAGCCGTGCGCGACATGCGGACCATCGCCGACGAGGGAGCGGCCCGGCTGGGACTCCGTGCCCTGGCCGAGGGGGCTGCAGTCTGGAATCCACGGTGGAGTCGATGAGCCGGTTCGACCGGGAGCTGCGGTGGTACCCGAAGGAGTGGCGGGAGCGCTACGGGGACGAGCTGAGCGTCCTGCTGGAGGACACCTACCCCGGTGGATCGGTACCGCTCAGGACCAGGATGTCGCTGATACGGGCTGGAACCGTGGAACGTTTCCGCGGTGCACGCACCGTGCTCGGCGAGCACTCCCTCGACGGGGTGCGATCGGGTTCGCTGCTCGTTCTTTGTGCCTGGGCACTCTTCATCGTGGCCGGAGCGGGGTTCGCCAAATTCGCCGAGCACTGGGACATGGCCACGCCGCCCGGCGACCGGCGAGTCCCGGACGCCGCCTACGGCACCGTGCAGTGGGCCTCGTTCATCGGTACCTTCATCGTCCTGACTGCGGCCGCGCTGTGCCTTCCCGCCCTCGGCCGTCTGGTGCGGAGCGGGGGGTGGTTCAGGATCCGCCGCCCGGTGCTCGGCGCCGGGCTTGTGACCTCGGCGACGGTCCTCGTCGGTGTCGGCGTCGCCATTTGGGCGCACCGCCTCGGGTCTCGGGGGAGCAACGGTGGGGCATGGCCGTTCCACGTCGTCGGGGTGGTCTGGGTCTTGATGATCTGCTTCTCGATCGCCGTGTTGGCGGCCGCCTCCGTATCGGTGGTCCGTCAGCTCGATCTCGACCACCGGATCGTGCGGCTACAGGGGTCGCTGGCCGTATTGATGGCGGCAGTGATGGCTGCCATCACCGGGGGAATGATCGCGTGGTGGGTGGCGATGGCCAGGGTCGCGCCCGGGTTCCTGGGCAGCGGGCCGTTCGGCTCGCCGGGCTCTCTCGTCCCGCCGGCAATGTTGGTGGCCGGCGCCATGATGGTGGCCGGGCTGGCCGCCGCCCTGGTCGGGGTCCGGTCAGTCGTCCACTCGACTCGTCAGCTCCTGGCTGACGAGTCGCCCTGACCCGGGCGCTCCCCTCATCCCCGCAGACACTTCCAGCGGGTGCAGTTCACCGGTCCCCGGGCCTACCGTCGGACCTTCCGCCGGGATCCCGCCGGCTGGTCAGGGTCCGCACGGTCACTCGGCCCAGGTTTGGTGCCGGGACGGGCGGGTAGACAACCTCGAGGCGGGCCCCGTGATTGCCGGTGGGCCCGGCCACCAGCAGCCGACCGAGAGAAGGCATGGGCATGAGAAGGCATGGGCATGAGAACCCAGGCATGAGGAGGCAAGTCCATGGTTGAGCGGACCCAGCCCGACGAGGCAACGCGTACGGCTGAACAGGCCGAGGGGGAGCGAACCCACACAGCAGATCGTCCGGCGACGGCGGAGGAGAGTGCGGCGGCTGATCGGGAGCTCGAGGAGCTCGACCGCGACGAGCAACGCCGAGTGGCCGAGCACTTCCGCGAAATGAACGAGATCGGTGCCGACGTCAAGGGCGAAGGCAGCGTCGACTAGCTGCCGGGAATCAGGACCCGAAAGCTCACCTGACCAGGCCCGTTTGTCACCATTCGACCCTGACGGCTAAGTTATTCAACCATTGTGTTTTGCGCCCGGTGCTCGCCGCCGGCGGGACCAATCGTAAGAGTGCCGGGTCGGCAGACCATCTCGGCGGTGCTCCTTTCGGCTCTCGTCGTCTTTGCCTCCATTGCGGTGGCATGGCCGGAGCGCCCGGCCGTCGCCGATCCGGTCACCGATCTGCAGGCCCAGGCGGCCTCTATCGCCGAGCAACTCGTCCAACAGGAGCTCGAGGTCGGCGCCTACCAGCAGCAGTATTCGGTGGTGTCGGCGCGGCTGGCGGCCGACAGCCAGGCCGTCGCCCAGGCGGATCAGCAGATCGCCGACGACCAGCAGCAGATCAGCACGAGATCCGACGCCGTCCGCCATCAAGCCATCAGCTCCTACATGAATTACGGCAGCGGTAACGGCTCCGCGGCGAACAGCCTGTTCAGCGGCAGCCAGGAGACCGTCCAGGCGGCCAGTGAGTACTCCTCGATCGCCGTCGGGAACATCACCACCGCCGTGGACGAGCTCCATACGGCCCAGGCCGCGCTGCAGGCCCACGAAGCAACGCTCCGCCAGCAGGAGGCCCAGGACCAGGCGGACCAGTCACGGCAGGCCGCCGCGCTCGGCCAGGCCAACACCACGGCCAACCGCCTGTCCTCCCTGCACTCCGAGGTGACCGGCCAGCTGGCCACGGCCGTGGCCAACCAGCAGGCGGCCCAGGCGTCTCAGGCCATGGCCGCGGTCGCCGCCGCCGACCGGGCCTCAGCGACCAAGCCGGGCGGGACGAAGGCGTCTGCGCCGACGGCGGGGTCACCGGGGCCGACGGCGGGACCCCCGGTGGGCGGGTCGGGGAGCTCGACCGACCCCGCCCTCAACCCGTTCCTCCAGTGCGTCGTCTCGGCCGAGTCCGGTGGCAACTACGGCGCCGTCTCCCCCGATGGGACCTACATGGGCGCCTTCCAGTTCAGCCAATCCACCTGGGACGTCGCCGCTCAGGCCGCGGGCCGCCCGGATCTGATCGGAGTCCCCCCGAACCAGGCCTCGAAGGCCGATCAGGACACCCTGGCCGTCGTCCTCTACTCGCTCGACGGCGAGCAGCCCTGGCTGGGAGACCGCTGCAGCGCCTAGATCTGGACCGGGCGACGTCGATGGCTCTCGCCGGTCACGGTCACCGGAGACGGCAACGCCCGCTCCCGGCGCAGACCTCGCACTCGGGTGCGGTACCGGCTACGTGGGCCAGGCAGTGCCCGATCCGTTGCTCCACGATGGTGGCCAACAGAGGGTGGGGGCCGAGGGGGGCAGCCACCAGGTAGTCGACATGGTCGTGACGCGACGCCGCCGCGGCAGCCAGCGCCGGGATGTCGTGATCCCAGTGGCTTCCGGGCCAGAGGAAATAGGGCACGATGACGACGGTGGTGGCGCCGCTGGCCACGCAGGCGTCGAACGCTTGCCGGATGGATGGCTCGGCCAGCTCCATGTGCGCAGCCTCGACGATGCGGTACCCCCCGCGCCCGCGCCACTCCTCGACGAACGACTGGTGGCGACGATTGGCCTCCGACCGACGCGAGCCATGGTCGACGATGACGATTCCGGTGACGCCCACGAGCACCCGCCTCAGATGGCGCTGACCGCCGGCGAATCCTCGCACCGGTGTCTCGAATCGACGAACCTCACGGCGGCGGGCACCCGAACAGCCTAGGGCGGCGGCGACCGCGGGTTGCCCTGGCAGTGGACGTCGCCGGGCCCCGCCGGTCAGCGGGCGGTGATGTACTCCATGAGCTCGTTGCGGTCCTTTTCCAACTCCTGTATCCGGCTCTTGACCACGTCGCCGATGCTGATGATGCCGCAGAGCCGATCGTTCTCGACCACCGGAACGTGTCGGATCCGGTGCTCGGTCATCAGGTTCATGATCGACTCGACGTCGTCGGACGGCCGACAGACGTGCACCGATGCGGACATGATGGAGGACACCGGCTGGCCGAGCAGCTCGGTGCGCAGGACGCTCAGTCGCTGCACGATGTCCCGCTCCGACACGATGCCGTCGATCGAGGTGCCGTCGGATGACACCACGAGGGCTCCGACCCGATGTCGGGTCAGGTCGGCGACCACCTCGTCGACCGTCGCCGTGCTGTCGATGGTGACGACCAGGGTTCCCTTACTTTCGAGCACATTGGCGACAAGCATGGACTTTCCCCTTTCGGAGCCTCCATGGGCACAGACTCCGCCAAGGCCGATCCCTTGACTGCCCACATCATCGCGCCCGGCCGGCGCAAATGAAACCAGTGCCTCGAAACTGCAACGAAGCGATGTGGCGCCGACACCTCGGTTGAGCTGGGCTTTCACCATTGGGATCGGCCGGCGCGGGCATCGGCCGCCCGGAGGGTTTCGGGCGTGGCGGGCCAGCCGACACCAGCCTCGGCCGGGGCCCGGAGACAGGAAACACCATTTCGGAGTGGCCTCCTCCTACCATGGCCGGGATGCCCGAGACCGCGCCCGCCCGCCGGTGGGTCCAGCGAGCAGAAGGCGAACGCCGGTCGCGCGCCCGGCTCGACCTGGTCGAGGGCGAGGGCGTGATCGTGCTCAACGATCGCCGGATCCCCGGGTCGAAGGAGGGCATCAAGCTCATCGCCGTCTCCCCGGCCGGCGTGTTCGTCATCGACACCAAGCGCTACAAAGGGCTCGTCCACACCATGAGGCCGGGCACCATCGGGAATCTCGGGCCCTACGAGCTCCACGTGGGCCGGCGGAACTGCACCCACTCGGTCGATGCCGTCCGCCGCCAGACCGAGACGGTGCGAGCGGCCCTCGACGCCGCGGTTCGGTCGGTGGGCGCGGTGCCGATTCATGCCATGCTCTGCCTCACCCGGGCGGAATGGGGCTTCCCTTCGGCGGTACAGATCGGCGGTGTCTGGGTCGGTTGGCCGAGACTGGTCGCCGGTGAGGTGCGGGCACCCGGGGTGCTCGACACCTCGGCCGTGCAGCGGGTGTCGGCGCTGATCGCCGACCGGCTGCCGCTGACCTGAACCGGACAGCCGACGCTGGAGGCCTCAGGTGACCGCCGAGCGGATGTCGAGTTCCCGCCAGCAGTACCAGGCGACCAGGCTGCGGTAGGGGCGAAAGGGCTCACCGAGGGCGACGAGCTCCTTGGGGCTGGGGACCTGCTCGAGACCCCAGGCCCGGGCGAAACCGGCCCGCACCCCGAAGTCACCGGTCGGCCACACATCCAGACGACCCAGGGTGATGAGCAGGAACATCTCGGCCGTCCAGGGTCCGATGCCACGGACCCGGGTCAGGTGCTCGATGATCTGTTCGTCGGAGAGACGCCCGATGCGGTCGAGGACGATGTCCCCACGGACCACCCGGTCGGCCAGATCACGGATGGAGCCGGCCTTGGCTGCACTCAGCCCGCTACCCGTCAGTTCGCTTGGATCCACGGCCAGCACCGCCTCGGGCGTCACCGTGCCGCCCACCGTCGTCACGAAGCGACCGTGGATGGAGGCGGCGGCCTTGCCCGCCAGCTGCTGGTAGACGATGGCCTCGGCCAGGGCGGCGAACCGGTCGGAGGCCGGGACGATCCGGCGCCGCGGCGGCACGCCGTGACGTGCGATGAGCGCGTCCAGTACCGGGTCCCGCCCGGTGAGCATGGCGGTGGCGTCGGTCATCGAGGGTCGGGGCACGGCCAGTTGATGCTACCGACCGGCCCCGCTACGTCCATCGGACGGATGGGCAAGGGAATCCATGAGGGGCTCGGCGGTAGGATCCGGCCCCAGGGCCGGCCCCAGGGCGTGACGCCGGTCGGTTGGTGTCAGGACGCGGTTCACCTCGCCCACGACGGGAGGGCCATGAGTCTGCAGGGGAAAGTAGCCATCGTGACCGGCGGGAACACCGGCATCGGCAAGGCGGTGGTGCTGGCGCTGGCCGAGCAGCGGGCGAGCATCGTCATCGACTACATCTCGAACGAGGAGGCCGAGACCGAGCTCGAGGCCGAGGTGAAGGGCCTCGGGGACCGGGTGGTCGGCGTGGAGGCCGACGTGAGCAAGGTGGAGGACCTGCGCATGCTGGTCGACGCGGCGGTCTCCAATTTCGGTCGCCTGGATGTCCTGGTCAACAACGCAGGCATCGAGACCCGCACCTCCGTCCTCGACACGACCGAGCAGCAGTTCGCCGCGGTGATGGACATCAATCTCAAGAGCGCCTTCTTCGGGACCCAGCTGGCCGCAGCCCAGATGATCACCCAGGGTGAGGGGGGTCGGATCATCAACATGACCTCGGTTCACGAAGACTGGCCCATGCCGGGCAACACCCCCTACTGCCTGTCCAAGGGCGGTATGCGCATGCTGACCCGAACGGCGGGCGTCGAGCTCGCCCCCCACAACATCCTGGTGGTCGGTGTCGGGCCCGGCGCGGTGGACACTCCGATCAACCAGGCGACGGTCGCCGACCCGGAGGCCCTCAAGACCCTCGACGCCGCCATCCCGCTCGGCCGGCTGGCCGAACCGTCCGAGATCGCCAGCGTGGTGGCGTTCCTGGCCGGCCCGGGAGCCAGCTACCTGACGGCTACCACCATCTTCGCCGACGGCGGCATCATGCAGTCCAGTCCGGGCCTCTGAGCGAGGCGCTCATCCCGGAGCGGTCAGAGCGAGGCGGAGCCGGGCAGGACCTCTTCCCCGAGAAGGGCGAGATGCTCGTGGTCGTGCAGGTCGAGCACCTGCAGATAGAGGCGGCCCGCACCCACCTCGGCGAAGGTGGCGAGCTTCGAGACCACCTCGTCCGGGGTTCCGCAGAGGCCGTTCTCGCGCAGCTCGTCCACGGCCCGGCCGATCGAGGCGGCTCGGGCGGCGATCTCCCGCTCGTTACGGCCACAACACACCACCTGGGCGGCCGAGAACACCAGGGAGGCCGGGTCCCGTCCCACCGACTCGCAGGCCTCCCGGACCCGTTCGAACTGCCGACCGGTGTCGAGCGCCGGACAGAACGGCATATTGAATTCGTGGGCGAAGGTGGCGGCCAGTCGCGGCGTCCGTCGGGGCCCGCTCCCGCCGACGATGATGGGCGGCCCCGGCACCTGGGCCGGCTTGGGGAGAGCTGGGCTGTCCGACAACTGATAGTGCTTCCCCTTGAAGGAGTATCTGTCACCGAGGGGCGTGGCCCATAGGTTGGTGATGACGGCCAGCTGCTCCTCCAGGCGTTCGAACCGCTCTCCCAGCGGAGGGAACGGGATCCCGTAGGCGGCGTGCTCGTCGTCGTACCAGCCCGCCCCGAGGCCGAGCTCGACCCGCCCGCCGCTCATGGCGTCGACCTCGGCCACGGCCACGGCCAGGGGCCCCGGGTAGCGGAAGGTCGCCGCGGTGAGGAGCGTCCCGAGCCGGATGCGGCTGGTCTCCCGGGCGATACCCGCCAGCGTGACCCACGAATCGGTCGGTCCGGGAAGGCCGTCGCCGCCCATGGTGAGGAAGTGGTCGCTGCGGAAGAAGGCATCGAACCCGAGGGACTCAGCCGATCGGGCGACGGACAGAAGGTCGTCGTAGGTCGCACCCTGTTGGGGCTCGGTGAAGATGCGAAGGAGCATGCCCGTCTGTCTAGTGCGGATCGGTCAGCAGTGCCTGCAGGTGGTGGACAGGCGACGCAGTCAGCGGCGGGCCTGTCTTCCAACGGCGGCCGGGCGATCGGGCATGAGCCGCGCCAGGGCGACCACCCCGATGACCTCGGCACCTGCCAGGCGAACGGCGGCGGCCGCGCTCTGGGCGCGGGCCCCAGTCACGACACTGTCGTCGACGACCAGGACTCTCAGGCCGCGCAACCGGGCCGGGTCCGTCCCCGGCCGCAACGAGAACCCTCGACGGGCCGCCAGCAGGTGGTCGGTCGGTTCGGGCCCGCGGACCAGCAACGGCCGATGGTACCGAGCCAGTCCGGGTACCGAGGTGATCACCGCCTCGACCGGTGCACCCGCTGGTCGGCTCGATGACGGGACGGTCACCACCGAGTCCCAGCGCCCGACGTCGGCGTCGGGTAACCAGGCCGCCAGCATGGAGGCGAGCTGTTCCGTGCAGGCCGCTCTGACTTCGGCCACCGGTGCGTCCTTGTAGCCGCGCAGTCTCCGGTGCAAGGCGTCCCCTGCCCGGAAGCCGGTCAGCGCCGTCAGCGGGACGAGGGGCATCCGCAGCTGTCGGACCAGAGTGGCGCAACAGAAGCAGAGCGGGAACGGCGCGGCGGCTGGCGCATCGCAAACCCGGCAGGGTGTGGTGCCAACGGGAGCGACCATCGGATGCTCGAGTCTCGGAGGGGCCAAACCTGGCCCGGAATATCGGCGAGGCGGCCGTCGGCCGATGTCGCGATCTCGGACCGACGGGACGGTCGGTGGCCCCACGTTCCTGCTGGTTCAGTCGCCCGCGGCCGGTCGATCCTCGTCGGCGGGACGGTGGAGCAGGAATGTGCCGGTCGACCGGCTGACCATCCGGTCCTTGCCGTCGGTGACGGTGGCCTCGGCGAAGGCCACTTGGCGGGCCATACGGACGACCTCGCCTCGCAGGCGGTAGGGCTCGCCGGCCAGGGCGGGCCGCATGGTCTCGACCTTCATCTCGAGGGTGGCCCGGGTGCGGTCGCGGTCGGCGAGCGCGGCATTGATGGCGAAGTTCATCGCTGCGTCCAGCAGGAGACCGTGCACACCGGCCTGGACCACACCATGGGGGTTGCAGGCTCTCCGATCGGGAACGAACGTGCCGGACACCCAGCCGAGATCCTCACCGTCGACGCCGTAGTCGTCGAAGGACGCCCCCACCAGACCGATGAGCTCCATTCCCCCGTCACCGAGCCACCGGTCCATGTCCCTGATCCGACCCGTCATCCCCATGACCGTAGCGCCGGGCTCTCTCGGCGTCGACGTTCGAACGGTCGACCACCCCGTCTGAGCTGCGGCCTCCGACTTGCCCCACCCGCCGCGCCCGTGCCGGTCGGGCCCGGATTCGGAACCGGGTGGCTCCCCGCACGGAAGCGACGAAAACGCCCACTGGCCGGCACGGCCATCGGATCGCCCTTTCGAGCGTCTTCCGTTAGAGTCGGGTGGCACCGATTGACCGCAATCGGCGGGTGCAGCCGGCAGGTCGACACATCGCCGGACCGCAAAAGGAGATCATCATGACCGACGCCGTGATCGTGGATGCAGTCCGCACCCCGGGCGGGAAGCGCAATGGGAAGCTCCGAAACTGGCATGCCGCCGATCTGGGCTCCGAGCCCCTCAAAGCCCTGGTCGAGCGCAACGATCTCGACCCGGCGATGGTCGACGACGTCATCATGGGCTGTGTCATGCAGGTGAGCGAGCAGTCCCTCAACGTGGGTCGTAACGCGGTGCTGGCCGCCGGGTTCCCCGAGTCGGTGCCGGCCACCACCATCGACCGCCAGTGCGGGTCGTCCCAGCAAGCCATCCATTTCGGCGCCCAGGGCGTCATGGCCGGGGCCTATGACCTGGTCATCGGGGGAGGCGTGGAAGTCATGACCCGCACGCCCATGGGGGCTTCGGTCGTCCGCGAGCTGGGCTATCCCTTCGGACCGCGGATGATGGCCCGCTACGCCGAGCGGGGCGGCCTGGTGAGCCAGGGCGAGGGCGCCGAGCTCATCGCCGAGCAATGGAACATCGATCGGACCGCACTCGACGAGTACTCGGTGCAGTCTCACCGACGCGCCGCCGCTGCCACGGCCGAAGGGCGGTTCGAGCGTGAGCTCATACCGGTGGCCGTGAAGGACGACGACCGAGCCGACACCGACGAGATGATCACCACCGACGAGGGCATCCGACCCGATACCAGTGTCGAGGCGCTCGCCAACCTCAAGCCGGCCTTCCGGGCCGAAAACGGCAGAGTCACGGCCGGCAACTCCAGCCAGATCACCGACGGAGCATCAGGCGTGCTCATCATGAGCGAGGAGAAGGCGGCAGCCCTCGGTCTCACCCCGCGGGCCCGCTTCCACGCCTTCGCCGTCGTCGGCAGCGATCCCATCACCATGCTGACTGGCCCGATCCCCGCCACCAAGTCGGTGCTCGAGCGGGCCAAGCTCAGCTTCGACGACCTGGACGTCATCGAGATCAACGAGGCCTTCGCCTCGGTGGTGCTCGCCTGGCAGAAGGAGTTCGACGCCGATCTGAGCAAGGTCAACGTGAACGGGGGGGCCATCGCCCTCGGGCACCCGCTCGGGGCCTCGGGGGCCAAGCTCATGGGCACACTGCTCAACGAGCTCGAGCGTACCGAGGGCCGCTACGGACTGCTCACCATGTGCGAGGGCGGTGGGATGGCCAACGCCACCATCATCGAGCGGCTGGGCTGACCTCGACCGGGCAGACACCTGCCCCACCGACTACCCGGCATCGGGGTCGAAGGGTGAGGGTCGTCTTCAGTGGTACCGGGTGGCCAGGATGAGCCCCACGAAGATGGCACCGATGGCCGCGATCAGCCACAGGTTGTTCACACCGCCGGGGAGCACGGCGGCGTAATTGAGAATCACCACCAGCACCCCGAGCGCAAACATGCCGACGATGAGAATGCCCATCCAGCGGGGGCTGGCTTTGACGCTCTTCGAGATGGGAGGGGTGTAGCGCTGGCCCTGGGCCGGCCGCCCGGCCACAGTGGTGCGCCCGCCCGAGGAGCGTCCCTTCTTCTGTGCCCGGCCGGGGCCCGACTTGGCTTTGGTTGCCATGGCCGAAGGATAGCCAGGCTCGGGTAGCCGCCGTTGGCGCTGGCTCTGGCGGGGCCACAGCCCGGTACGATCTCGGGTCCATGGGGACGCGCGTTCTGCTCGTCGACAACTACGACTCGTTCGTCTACAACCTGGTGCAGGAGCTCGGGGAGCTGGGAGCCGACCCGGTCGTCCATCGCAACGACGCCATCAACATCGAGGACATCAGGGCGGCCTCGCCCGATGCCATCCTCATCTCACCCGGGCCCGGCCGGCCGGAGGACGCCGGCATCAGCAACGCCGTGATCGAGCAGCTGGCCGGCGAGATCCCCATCCTCGGGGTGTGCCTCGGTCACCAGGCGGTCGGTGAGGTCTACGGAGGTGAGATCGTCGCCGCCCCACCATCATGCACGGCAAGACATCGACCATCCATCACGACGGGTTGGGGGTCTTCGCCGGACTGCCTGACCCGTTCGTCGCCACCCGCTACCACTCGTTGGTGGTGGATCCCGATACGGTGCCCGAGCAGCTCGAAGTGACCGCCACCACTGCCGAGGGGGTCATCATGGGCCTCCGCCACCGCGACTTGGCGGTCGAGGGCGTTCAGTTCCACCCGGAATCCCTACTCACCTCGGAAGGGCCGTCGCTCCTCTCGAATTTCCTGGCCTCGATCACCAGGGATTGACCCTGGGGGCTCAGCCCCCTCCGTCCTGTGAATTCCCACCGCCGTGCCCGGAGTGCGAGCCTGACGTCGTCGACGAGGTCGTCGACGAGGAGCTCGGCGTGGTGGTCGTGGTCGTGGTGGTGGTGGTCGTCGGAGGAGGGCCGGTCGAGACGACGATGCTGACGGAGCTGCCAGGCGGCACCGAGGCCCCCGGACCCGGATTCGTGGCGATGATCTGACCATCCGCGTACTGGCTCGACGTTTCGGCGGTTACCCCGCCGACCACCAGTCCGGCCTGTTGGAGCAACGCACCAGCCTGGATTTGGCTCTGTCCGATGAGCGAGGGAACGATGGCATTGGCCGGTCCTGAGGAAACGGTCAGCGTTACCGAGCTGCCTTCGGGGACCTTCGTGCCTGGACTCGGGTCGGAACTGATGACGGTGCGGTTCTGGACGGTGGGGCTTGGCCGGTAGACGACTGACGAGGTGAGACCGGCCGCCTGCAGAATGGACTGGGCGTTGTTGACCGTCGTGTTCACAATGCTCGAGGGGACCGCGACCTGTGGGATGGGTGCTGGGACCACGACCTTCAAGGTGACACTGTCACCCTTCTTGACGAGCGAGTTGGGAGGTGGATCGGTCGAGATAACCGTACCTGGGGTATCGTTTGAGACTTGGTTCGACCGCTTGACGACCAGCCCATCGTTCATCAGGGTGGTCGTCGCCCGGGCCACCGGCTGACCGGTGACCGTGGGGAGGTTGAAGGAGGAGCTCCCGCCGAAGTAGCCGAGGCTGCGCCCCAGGAAGTAGCCGGCCACCACCAGCGCGATGAGCAGGATGGCGAGGATGATGGCGTAGGTACGGGTTCGATGAGACCCACCTTCTTCGTCGGGGACCTCCTCTTCCCCGGCGGTGGTCGCCGCCACCGATTGGGTGGCATCGAGCCCGTCGACCGCCCCCAATGCCTGGGTGGTGGCCGCCCCGGCGGCCCCGGCAGCCATCATGGCTGTCGCATCGGTCATAGCCGAGACAGTCCGTCCCTCGTTGAAGCGCAACAGGTCCGCCCGCAAGTCCTCGGCCGTGGCGTAGCGGTGAGCGGGATCCTTGGCCATCGATTTGAGGATGATCGCCTCGAAGGTGGGCGGGATGGCGGGATTCAGCTCGCGAGGCGCAGGCGGGTGGTCACGCACGTGCTTCGACGCCACCGCCACCGGGGTCTCCCCGAGGAACGGGGGCCGACCCGTCGCCATTTCGAACATCACGACACCGAGCGAGTAGATGTCGCTCCGGGCGTCGACGCCGATACCTTCGGCCTGCTCCGGTGAGAAGTAGGTGGCCGTCCCCATGACCGCTCCGGTCTGGGTCAGGCTCTCCTCGGTGTTGATGGCCCGGGCGATGCCGAAGTCGGTGACCTTCACCTGGCCGTCGTCGGTGATCAGCACGTTGCCGGGCTTCACATCGCGGTGGATCACTCCGTGCTTGTGCGCGTAGCCGAGGGCGGCGGCCACGTGAGCGCCCACATCGGCGGTTCGCTCGGCCGACAGCGGACCGGCGGACTTCAGTATCGACGAGAGGGGCCGCCCGTCGACAAACTCCATCACGATGAAATAGGTGCCGGAATCTTCACCCCAGTCGAACACGGGGACGATATTGGGGTGCGAGAGGTTGGCCGCAGCCTGAGCCTCCCGTCGGAACCGCTCAACGAACGAGCGGTCCACCGACAGTTCGGGAAAGAGCACTTTGAGGGCGACCGGACGATCGAGCAAGCGATCGCGGGCGCGATAGACCTCCGCCATGCCACCTCTGGCGATCAGGTGGTTGAGCTCATACCGCTCGGAGAAGACACGCGGCGTCTGGGTCGGGTCCATGTGGGTCAAAGCCTAGGCTCGCATTCGATCGGGTTCGGGGTTCTCATCGTCGCTCGTCACCGGCGATTTCACCGTATTGGGTCCGTATCCGCGTCGATGGCGGGGGCAACTGACCGACTCGGGATTCGGTGAAGCTCACGGCACGGTCAGGGGTGATCGGGGAGGTGTTCATCGGTCGTCAGCTCTTCTGATCCGCCAGCACATCACCGAGGATCTGCCTCACAATGGGGCCGGCGATCCCAGCACCCGTCTGATGGGCAGGTTGATTCGGGACCACTACCGCCACCGCCACTTTGGAGGTAGCCGTGGGGGCGAAGGCGATCAGCCAGTCGGTCGTGTTCTGGAGATTGACACCGACTTCGGCCGTTCCGGTCTTGGCGGCCACGTTCCAGTTGGCCGGAAAGACTCCGGCTGCGGTACCGGACTTCGCCACCCCTTGCATGAACGTGGTGAGGGTCGAGGCTGTCTGGGGCGAAATAGGCTGCATCCACGGCTTGGGTTGGTACGACCGAACGAGATTGCCCTGGGAGCTCCGGATCTCGGCCATCACGTGCGGGGTCATCTCGGTCCCGCCGTTGGCGACGGTACCCGCCACCATGGCCATCTGGAGGGTCGTCGCCGCCACGTTGTCCTGGCCGATGGCTGACTTCATGAGGCCGGGCACGTCGGTGGCGAACGTGGCGGTGGTGCCGAAGTTCGAAATGGCCACCGTCGACGGAGGGACGTCCAGTGGGACCCGCTGGTTGAAACCGTAGAGCTCGGCCTGGGTCACGAGTGCTTGCGCCCCCAGTTGCTGGCCGATGGATGCAAAGTCGGCGTCACAAGACTGGATCAACAGCTGCTCGAGGTTGCCGCCGCACGATCCGAACGCGTAGTTGTGCAGGATCTGTGGCGGGGTGCCGGTATCCGGCAGAGGAATGCTGCTGACCACGGGGTAGGTCATCGAGGCCAGATCGGGGCGATGTTCGAGCACGGCCGAGGTGGTCACCACCTTGAAGCTGGAACCCGGAGGGTAGATCTGGTTGTAGGTGCCGGCTCGGAGCGGGTTCCCGGGCTGCCCCAGATAGGTGAACCATGCCGCTCGCTCGGTGGTCAGGTTCTGGGAGACCAGCGGGTTGGGATCGAAGGACGGATTCGAGTACATGGCTTCGATCGCTCCGGTGGTCGGGTTCAACACCACCGCAGCCGCACCGATCTGGCCTGGTGCCCCGACGTCGAGGGCGGTCGCTACCTGCTCCTGCAGCCTCGAGTCCATCGTCAGCGTGACGTTGTCGTACTCGGTCCGGTTGACCAGCAGGTCGCGCAAGGTGTGTGCCGGTCTGGTGTGCGGGATGAGGTTGCTGTTGTACTCCGCCTCGACTCCGTTGAAGTTGCCGTACAGCGGGGAGACATACCCGACGATCTGGGAGAACAACGTGGCCGTGAAGGGGTTGTACACCCGCTGGTACTTGTCGATACTGCCGGGCGGAGCCAGTTCAGAGGAGGCCAGGGTGACCCCGTCCGACGAGAGGATGCTCCCACGGGTCTGGCTCCGGGCGAGCGCCACCACTCGAGGATTGTTCGGACTATTGGCCAACGTATTGGACTTGAACACCTGGATGTTGTTGAGCTGGACGAACAGGACGAGAAAGCAGAGCACCATGAAGACCCCGAGCCGTCGGATCCGTCGTTCCATCACGCTCCTTTCGTGGTGGCCGGGGCCACAGAGCCAGTGGTGGGGGGCGTGGAAGGTGTGATCGAGTTCTGCTGCTGCTTGGCGGTCTTCAGATTGTTCACGTAGCTCTCGGCGTTGGCGACCGAGGTCTCCTCGACCCCTGCGTCCAGGGCACGCAGGTAGGTCGACGGCACGTCCGCGGTCGTAACTCCGGTGGGCTTGACCACCGTCGGGTGGTACCAGAGGAATCCGCCGATCCTCCCCTGATAGATGATCAGCTCGTTGTTGTCGACGCCTACGTAGAACGAGTTGGTGTCGTACCAGCGCACCGCGGCCAAGGCTCCGACGACCACCGCGGCGACGATCACGATGAATAGAAGGGTCCGAACGGTGATGAGACGTCGCCCACGCGCCAGTCGGCGTTCGCGGCGTTTGGCCTTGCGCCGTTCGCGACGGCTCGGAGGCGGTTCCGCGGCCACCGAGACCGGGAAGAGTTCAGGAACGGCCTCGGGCAGGCCGTCAACCGTCACGGGGGTCCCGAAGTCGGAGCCCACCGCCGCCACGGCCGGCGCCTCGGTCTCGTCATTCTCGCCGACCACGACGTCGACGATGACCACGGTGATGTTGTCGCTGCCCCCGTGGGTACGGGCGGCCTGAACCAAAAGCTCAGCGGCCCGCTGCGGATCGCTCACGGACGAGAGGACCTCGGCGATCTGATCCGGGCTCAGTTCATTGGTCAAGCCGTCGCTGCACAAGAGATAGCGGTCACCTCGCACCGGATGGATGCGCCAGAGGTCGACGGCCACGTCGGTGGCCACGCCGAGGGCACGGGTCAGGATGTGGCGATGGGGGTGGACGGCTGCCTCGTCCGAGGTGAGATCTCCGGTCCTGACCATCTCCTCGGCCAGGCTGTGGTCGGTGGTGATCTGGCTGATCTCGCCGTCGTGGAAGCGGTAGGACCGGGAGTCACCCACGTTGACCAGGGCTAACGTGTCCTCGCCGTCCTCATTGACCAAGGAAAGTGCGGTGATGGTGGTGCCCATTCCCCGCAGCTCCGGGTTGGTCTGACTGTGCTGCCAGACCACGGCGTTGGCCTCGGACACCGCCTCGGACAGTCCCACCCCGGTGGGCTGGCGCCCGAAGGCCATCGCCAGCGTCTCGACGGCCAGCCGCGAGGCGACCTCCCCTCCGGCGTGCCCCCCCATGCCGTCGGCCACCACGAACAGGGTAGGGGTCTCCATGGCCAGGTCCTGATTGACCGAACGGACCAGTCCGGTGTCGGTCGCCGACCCGCTTCTGAGAAGCGTCATTTCATTTCCCTACTTCGAACACCGTGCCGCCCACCTGCAACAGATCTCCCTTTCGGAGCTTGGTCCGCTCACCGATACGGACCGTGTTCACCCAGGTCCCGTTGGTCGATCCGAGATCCTCGGCCCACAGATCGCCGTCGAGACGGAACAGGCGAGCGTGCAGATTGGACGAATACGTGTCGTAGTCGATCGCGACACCGCAGCCGGCCGCTCGACCGACGGTGACCTCATCTCCGATGTCGAAGGCGCGACCCGCTTGATCTTCGGGCCTGATCACGTGCAGGCGGAGCGGCTTCCCTCGTCGTCCCTTTCCGTTGGTGCTCGTCACCTCGTTCGCACCCCGACGGCGCCGGGGCCGTTTGAGGGGACGAACCTCGACCCACACGGCTCGCACCACCCACATGAAGAACAACCAGAGCAGGATGATGACGCCGTACTCGAGGGCACGGAGGACCGGAGTGTTGTCAGTGGGCCCGGGGAGCGAGACCAGGATCTGGTGCATCAGCGTTCAGACGTCGACCGTCACGAGGTCTCGAACCGTAGAACAGTGGTCCCGATCACGATCTCGTCTCCGTCAGCCAGCATTCGCTCACGTACGGTGGCCCCGTTGACCCTGGTGCCGTTGGTCGAATTCAGGTCCACCAGGATCACGTCATTCCCAACCCTCCGCAGCTCCGCGTGACGCCGGCTGGCATTGGGATCGTTGACGGTCACCGCACTCTCGGGGAGACGCCCGATCGTCAATGGTTCGGGACCGAGGACCACCCGCTCTCCGTCGGAAAGGACTACCGACGCTGCCGGAAGGCCCGACGGGCCTTCTTGCACCTCCGAGATGATTTCGAATCGACCCCGGCGCTCGCGGGTGTCCTCGAGGATGGAAACGGTGACTGGGCCGACAAAGACGTAGTCCTCGGTGCGGGCGTGTTCGCGAGCCGCCTCTTCGAGCTCACGCACCAGGGCGTCGAGGAATGACTCGAACCTGTCGAAGTCACTGGTGGAGATGTGCACCACGAACGCATTCGGTGAGATGAGGCCGTGCACACCCACCCGGCGCTGCAGGTCCATCTCTCTGGTCAGACGGCGGCCGATCTCGACCGGGTGGAGCTCACCCCGGAAGGCCCTCGAAAGGGCGCCGTCAAACAGGCGCTCGAGGCGCCCTTCGAACTTTTGGAGTCCCATGCTGCGGTCAGCCTACCGGTGTCAACCCCCAGGTAGGGGGTAGCCCGCGATCCGACCCAGTGCTTCCGAGGGAAATAGGCGTCCGGTCTGACGTCCAGCGCCCGTGCGGCGTGAACAGGTCATTTCCGGACATCAGGTAGCCTCTGTCGGTCGCTCGGGCGAGTGGCGGAATTGGCAGACGCGGAGGATTCAGGTTCCTGTGTCCGAAAGGATGTGGGGGTTCAAGTCCCCCCTCGCCCACAGGTAGGACCAGAAAGCTCTCACTTGAACCCGGACTGAAGAAGTACCGTCCAGGAACTGCTCCGTGCTTTCGATTGACGCATGATCCGCGCTATCCGAACGAGAGCCGCGATTCAGCCGTCCGGAGTCCCAGGATCGCGACCATCGTGAACCCCACCGCAAAAGCCAGCAAAACCAAGGTGGGAAGCAGTGCCGATCCAAATCCTTGACCACTGAGGATGAGCCCGTTGAAACCACGCATGGCCCAGTACTGGGGTGTCACGGGGCGACGCGGTGCACCCACAAGGGAAGGGTCGCCAGTGGCACCAACGTCCACCCAACGCACCCAGTCCCACGGGTGCGATGTTGGCAATCGCATTCAGCTGTTGCATGGTTCGAACCACCGCGGTGATGGCTAGGCCCAGAGCGATGACGGTCACGACCAAGGCCGCCGCGATGAGGGCAACCCCAAACATTGACCCCCTGATTCGCAAGCCGTAGGCCACCATCCCGATCCCGAAGACAAAGAGCATCTGCAGCAGACCGAGCACAAGAATGGGAACTACGTCGGCAGCCTGCAATGCGGATGGGAAGGCGCTAGCCATCGTTACGCTCCGCAAATGGCGATCATCGGCGTCCTACTTCAGCCTCTAATTGTCACTTTCCAGTGTTGTGGAACTCACGTCCGATGCTTCGTGCCGCGATCAGATCACCTTTCGGCGACGACAGCAAAGTCAAGTTGAGACATTGTGATCATCGACGGGCTTGCACTTACTGACCACGTTGGATATGCCGCCACACGCGCCTTGTACTGGTTCGGAACCACGTAGCGAGTCACGAACACGTAACTTCCGTCTGGCGCCCACGTGGGTTCGTCGCTGAAAGCAGTCGCAATCCCGCGTGACAACCGCACCTTGCCGGTTGCTCCATTCACGACGAAGAGGCGACCCGGTGTCGTTCCTTCCTGCGGTACGACCGCAAAGGGTCTGTCCCTTGCGGCTCGTTCGTATGCGGCCCTCGAGATTGCCACGACGGCGATGTCGCTACGGCTGCCGGGTGCAAGGGACCAGCCGAGTACCGCAAGGCCTTGCGGGGGCCGCCACTCCACCTTGCGCCCGGTCGTGGTGTCGACCACCTCGATCGGACAAGCACCGGTTCTGGTGCAGGCAGGATCGACGCCAGCGGCTGTCGTCCAAGCAAGGAAACGGCGACCGATGGAAAGGGTGGGTGGGTTGGCGCCCGCGATGGTTCGGACGACCCGGTGTCGAGAAAGGCTCCAGACCCCAAGTCGAGTCCCGCGCCCATTCATATTGACGAGGAGCCCACCAGATACGGCGCCGACAACAGGCATGGAGCACGACCAAGTAGTACTCGGCTGCAGGACCGCCCCGGTCACGCTCACTTCCTCAAGTGCGCAGCGCACGCCCGAGTCCTGTTTGTATAGCAATTGAGCGTTGGTAACTGAACTGGTCCATAGCCAGACAGCGCGCCCACCGAAGGCGGCGACGGCTGCGTTGGCAGGACCGAGGGCAACCGGCGGCACCGCTCCATACGGCGTGATTGCATACGCCGTACCGGTACTCGGTTGGTCCCCGTTCGCCGACACTCCCTCGACTGCGACGACCACATTGCCTACGACCGTCCAGGGGAAAGTCCCGTCCTGCGAAGCGAGGATTGGACGCACGACGGTGGCCCCGCTGGCTGCGTTCACAATCTCGACTGTTCTCTGGCCCAGGCCCGCTTCTGCGCTTCCAGGTTGCACGATGACGAAATCACCGAGCGGAAGGTGGTGTCCGGGCGGCGCGGAGGGAACAGAGTGGGGGTGAAGCCTCCGAGGCGCCTCTGGGCCGGCGAGCTGTAGGAGTCCGATCGCCAGCCCGGAGGCCGCAACAACAACGATGAGCACAGCCATCCCGCGCCGCCGGCGCCGCCGTACTTGGTGTTCACGGGCTTCTCGGATGAGCGCCTCGGCGTCGAGTGGCGAAGGGGACTTCGTACTCGGCGAGGGTCGCTCGCCCACTAACATGGTGCCATTGTGACTGGCACAATCCCGATCGTCAAGCTCGATCTCGCAGGCGTCGTGCCGCTACACGAGCAGGTGGCAGCAGAGATCCGCCGCGCCATCGGCGAAGGTGAATGCGGACCGGGAGATCGGTTACCGCCGGCCGTCGACCTTGCCGCTGTCCTCGGTGTCAACCGCAACACGGTTCTTCGAGCACTTCGGACATTGCGAGCAGAGGAACTCCTTGAGTTCCGCCGCGGGAGGGGCGTTCATGTGACGGCCGCTGCGCCGGCGCGCTCGATCGTCATCGAGCGCGCCCGGGAACTCGTCAAGGTCGGTCGGCGCAACGGCGTCCATCGGGACGAACTGCTGCAGATCGTCTCAGAGCTCTCTTAAAGAGCGAACCTGCCACGAGGGGCTTCATGGCAACCCAATTGCCTCCCTACAAAAACGGGACCTGCCCGAAAACGCGGCGAATTCAGGCAGTAGTTCCCTTCTTGGGACGAGGACCGGGCCGGCGGATTTCGAAGGAGACCACGTTCTCCGTGTCAGAGCTCTTAGCACCGACGTCAGCAACACTTGCACGCCGGTAAGCGAGCAGGAGCTCACTAAGTGCTTCACCATCCCGTGGTGCCGCAAGGACGATGGCAGCGACCAATTCCTTTCGGGATGTCGGTTGGCCGAACTCGTCCGAGAGCTCCACCAACCTATCGACGAGATTGTCCAGGGGTATCGGCCAGGCGATCGAAGCGCCCTTGGCCTCACACCTGACGAGCCGCTCGTCCCTGGCGAAGGACAGCCTCCGTTCAACCATCGCTCCATTCCTAGATGATAGAAATACCTCTATTAAACGTTTGGTAGACCTCATCACCATCATGGCAGCGTGCGACCACCGCTGCACCCATGATCTCGACTTCCCATGGCCCCTGCATCGCGCTCTAGCCGAGCTAGCTGCTGAAACGAACTCCGGGAACAGCCGGCTGTGGTCTTACGAAGTCGGGCTGGTGGACCACGCCGGGTTGGGTGTACCCGCCCTCGGAGCCGCCGTGATCGAAACCATGAGCACCGGTGCGATGCAACCCGACCCCAGCCGCTCCAGGCGATTGATAGTTAGCCCCTCAGGCACTCTGATTGGGCGACGGATGATGATGACGCTCGAGCCCGATGTTTCGCAAGCTGTCTATCGGGCGGCCCTGATTTGGGCAACCTGTGCGTCGACGCTGTCGAAGAACTTCGAAACGGCGGCGTGGTCCGAGGTGTCCACGCGCAAGACCAGTCTGCCGAAACGCCTCCAGCCTGAGCCGGTCAGGTAGGTCGCCTCGAGAAAGCGCCTTCCGGCATGTTTGCCCCTGGGCACAATGCTGCTCGTGACGCGGTACTGCCGCCTTTGCGCCTGGGGCTTCGTTGGCGGCCAGCTGCCTTGCCATTCACCTTCGAGGCCCGAGCCACTAACCCTGTGCCAGTCGATGACCCTCCGAACGACCTTGTCTACGGCGGTCGCCATATCAGCCGCGCTTGCGAACCTCTTGGTCGGCTCCGCCATGATTGCCTTGTTGACGAGCCGTCGCACTGCGTCGGGAATGTGCGGTGCATAGTGGAAGTAGCCGTCGGGGTAGGCCCGCTTGCCGCTCATCACACGTGTCGATGCCTTCGCAGGATCGAACCACGGCAGGAGCGATCCTGACAGCATCTCGAACAGGATCATGCCAACCCCGAAGATGTCGCTCCGCACGGTCATGAGACCGATAGTCATCGCCGCGGGATCGACGTACGGCAGTGTAAAGCCCCTCGTAACGACACTCCCACCCGGGCCGAGACGTGCCGCCGACCCGAAGTCGCTGAGGAATCCTGTGGCCTGGGTCGCGTCGAGCAGGAGGTTCCCAGGCTTGACGTCACGGTGTACGAAGCCGACCTCGACGTGCAGGTACGCCAGCGCGTCGAGAAGGTGGCCCGTCAGGGTCAGCGCCTGGACCACAGAAAACTTCCCTCCCGCAAAGAGCTGCTTCTCGACACTCCCGCCCGGGTAGTACGGCATAACGTAGGTCACCGCTCCCGGGACCTGAGGGTCGAACTGGGCCTCCCGGATCTTGACGATGTGTGGGTGATCGAGTCGATCGATGACCTGAGGCTCTGTGAGCATCATGGCGTCGGGCAGCCCGGTGAGGGGCACCGTCTTCTGGACGCATGGCCCCTGAAATACCTTGTGGTAGGCCTGGTGCACAACCCGGTCCGGCTGCGCCACCACCAAAGAGTGGTTGACATAGGTCGGAAACGCGAGCGCCTCTCCCAGAAGGGGCATCAGCGGTTCCCCCTCTCGCAAGCCAGGGCGCAGAACGCCGCCAGCCGTCGGCCGTCGTTCCAGTAGTTCCCCACGGGAACAGGAATGAGCTCCCTGATCTTTGCGTCGAGCTGGCCGGACGCCCCCAGGCCCATTCGTTTCCGCGCCGTAGCACGGGGCAACAGCTCGACGTCCAGGGACATCGCGTGCGCTGTCAGGCGGAAGATCGTCTCCGCGCCCACCCGCGCCCTGATCGCCTTCGGACCACCCTCATAGCTGGTCGGCTGGAGTAGCGCTGCGGCATGGGGTGCTGCCTCGGCCAGTCGGCGGTGAAGCTCGGTCGACAAGGCCCGCAGGCTGGCTCCGTGTTCGAGTCCCCCGAGCACGTCCGCCTTCTGCGGTTCGACGTCGAGGACAACACCGTCCTCAACGAGCGCGAAGAACACAACTCGAAGGCGTGCACGTCACTCCAAGAAATTTTCTGATCACACGCGCCCCCTGGAGCGGATCTTATCCGACCCTCTCTCGCGCCCAGTGCGTGACGTCCCCTGTCTAGTGCAACCATGGCCCTCAGCAGCACGATCAGGCTCCCCGGGGATCGTTCAACGCTCGACCCGTGCGGAAAGCCGGGCCCTCGAGCCTACGGTTCTCGCTCTCGCTCAAGACTTGGCCGTCAGAAAGCGGTGGAGCTGGTCAACAAGGCAGCGGATCGCGGGGTTCAAGAGCTGTCCCCTTCGGTCCACTGCGTAGTAGGAATCACATCGGATCCCCTGAACATGCGCCAATTTTGTGGAACCGTTCGCCGCGAGACAAACGGCTCGCACTTGAACCCCCTTCCGCGACCCAAGCTACGGCGGTCAACTCGCGGTTCGAGCCGTGGTCCGCGGTCTCGAAGGATCATGAACCGAGTCAGCGAGGATCCGGGTGGCCGGTTGCTTGGCGTCGTTCCCGGCCGTACCTGTCATTCTCCAGTCTGACCAACTACGCCATCGGCTTTGTCACTGATCGCTGCTATCTATCTGGTCTTCGCGGTCATTCCGACCTCCTACCTCCCGATGTGCAGGGTCGCATACCCTGGATCGTCATGGATTTGGCGAACACACTCGTAACGGGGATCGTCGCTCTGTTCGCCGCCGGAATCGGTGCGCTGGGCCGTATTCTGGTCGACAAACCGAACGCTAAGGTCCCAACTCGAAACAACGCGGGAGGAACGGGTTCAGGCAGCCCAGGACGAGTTCGATCGTGCAGTGAAACGGGCCGGCAAACAAGCGCTCACAGCGACCAACCTGCTCAATATGACCAAGGAACCTGAGCACCCCTACTTCACGCTTGATCACGGTGACCTGGACGATCTGCTCACCTTTGCGGAGCTTCCCGCCAACATCGCATTCAGCGTCGAGCAACTCTCATCCGCACTGCGCCGGTACAACGCTGCAGCGCTTTGGGGAAACGAACCAGGAGTCGTGGGGTACGAGCGGACGGTTGTCCCAAGATGGGAAGACGCTCAGCACGTTTCGGAGGCGACCTTCGAAGCCCTGAGGAACTGGACCAAGCAGCAGCACCCTGATTGGCCGGAGGGCGCTACGCCATTTTGACCACCGGGATTTCGCGTGTAATCGAAATCGGCCAGTGCCAGCGCCGCCGAAAACCGGTTCTGGGAACGCGGTCGAGGCCAGGGACGAACGCAGCTCCCTGCGGCTAACAGACCATCACCCCTTGACTGAAGCTATCTCCGCCGATCCTCCGGAAGAGTCGACACTGGATCCTGGATCGGCGCCGGTAGAGGCGGGTCCCGGGTTCCGCACGTTCGTCGGCCCAACCCGATTCGTCGAGCACCACGGACTCCAACTAGCTAAGTTACGGCGGTGCTCCAGGAGTTCGAACGCCAGGGAATAGCCGAAGCCCTCAGCATATGGATCGATGGGCATCCTGATCCGGACGATCCAGCGTTTCGAATCGCTCAGGCTTCCGAACCGCTGACTCCCAGACAGATCTACATCTCGGTCCTCGAAAACGATCCGCTTGGCCAGCAGATCATGGCACTACTCGAGTACAGCGTTCGTCGCTCGTCCCTGGAGGATGTGGCTCGCGAGCTTGCGTACTTTGAAACTGAACCGCCTCCAGCCGCGGCCGCAAGTCAACCAGTCGATGCCTGACGTAGGGTTCATCCGACCAGGTGGCGATCCCGCAGCAGATGACCTAGCCAGTTGGGCTGGGGACCTGCGATCGACGTTTGAGCGATCGGGGCACCAGATCGCAATCGATGTGGATGCAGCTTTTCCATGCGACCGATCTTCGTGCGAGGATGCAATGGCTTCCAGCATCGAAGCCCTCTTCTTTTTTGGTCATGGCGATGGCGAGTCATTACTAGGCCCGAGTCATTCTCAACTTATCGACGAGTTCAACTCCCGGAAGGCATCGGGAAAGACTGTCGTCTCGGTTGCCTGTGAAGCCGGGCTCGAACTGGGGCCGAGGTTGGTACAGGCAGGTGCAAGAGCTCATCTCGGATGGAATGTTCTCCTTCTGTGGCTAGACGATCCAAACGATGTGATGGCATTCGGTGAGGCCCTCGTACAGCCGCTGTCCGGCCTGGGACAAGGCCGTTCTGTATCCCAAGTTGCTGACGAACTACAGCGGTCACTTAACGAGGTAGCGAGAAAGCACCGGTCCAACCTTGTAAATCGAAACAGCAAGCTTGCTTATTATGCAGCTGCGGCCGCTGCTGGCCAGATCTCAGTAGACGGTGATCGACACGTTCGACCGATGTCTAGGGGGTCATTGCGGGTCCCCATCGACTGGATGCGCTGGCGATTTCTTGTCCTGATTAGATCCATTCGTAACAAACTTCCGGGAGGCGGAAAATGACGAACTCAACCACTCAGCCAACATCGCTGACGATTGTCACAGTTGCAACCAGCGAGCCTCCCGAAGCAGGAATCCGGGAAGCTGGTCCGATCCAAGCCATTAAATCCCTTTTCGTCGGTAAAGAAGACGTGCCAATTCAGAGGATCCATACAGAGCTGGCCAGAGTGCAATCCGAAGTAGATGACGTGCTATCTAAGATTGATCAGGAAGTGCGCCATGGATTTCAACTCTCCGAGGTGGAGGTCTCCCTCGGTATCTCAGCTTCGGGAACAATCGGCTTTGTGTCCGCTGGCGTAGAGGCTGGGATTAGCCTTACGTTTTCGCGGGCGGGTGGGACGACGAGCGATTAGGGGTACGAACAGCGTCGGTCGCGCAGATGCCGGCTTCGTGGTCGAAGGACGTTAGGAGTCAGTTCGGATCCGCTTGGAATTGTCAGGAGAGCTGGTCGAGCAGCCGGCGGTGCGGTGTCCACTCCGCTTGGCCAGCGTCACCTAGAGAGTCGACGCGCACCCCAAGCTCGGTCCGGAACGAGCTGTGCTGGCTGTAGATCGCAACGGCCCCACATGTGACTCGTAGTTCGGCAAGGTCCACCATGACATTGAGAAGCTCCGGATCGTGGTCGCCGTAGGAGCGCAACAAACGTAACGAGGAGGACCGGGGAAACCCGAATCGGCGGGCCAGGACCACTGTCGGGGCGAGATCAAATTCGGCTGGGCCGAGCTGGGCTAGCTCGAAGTCAATCAGTCGCGGCCCACTGTCGCTGGCAACCACATTGTCCGGGTACGCATCGCCGTGCAGAACCACCATCTGTGCACTAGCCACAAGGTCACCGCTTCTATCGATGATGCGGCCGCCACGGCAAGCTAGCCGGTGAACCAAGTCGGTGTCGAGCCCAGAGTTGGAGCGCAGCCGCACCATGAAAGTGTCGAACCACGAGGCGGGATCCCACGGTGGTAACGCCAACCGATCCTTGACTGCATGTAGTCCAGCGAGGGTGCGGCCCATCCACACCATATCGACGGCTTCAGCGGCAACTGGCTCATACAGCGCCCAGAAGGTGGCGGCCCCAAACGAACCGATAACCGGCTGCTCGACCACGTCGCCCAATAATGCCGCTACTGGCACACCGGCATCGTGAGCCCACCGGGCAAAAGCAGTCTCCGTGCCCATCCTGTCGATGCCCTCAGATGTGGTTACCTTCGCGAATGTTCCAGCGCAGGCGCATCGGAAGGCCGCCCGCTTCCGGCTGCTTCCTACGAACACCCAACCGCTTTCGGGCAACGACGTGGCCGCCACAGCGGCGGCGAGCGCCGGCCGTTCCCACCCTTCCTGATATGCCACCTTCGCAGTCTCGTTCCGGACCGAGGCCAAATCCACCCCGTCAAGGGTCTCCTCGGCAGAGCTGTGAAAGTTGGACATGCGCCCACGAAGTGCCGGTCGAGGGCAGGACTTACCCGCCAGCGGTCAGGGGCAGCCTCGTTAGTCGCTCGCTCTCGCCGCTGGCATCCAGTCGTTGTAGGGAGATTGGCCGAAGACCTCGGCCGTCCGGTCGACCGTTCCTGAGGCAGCAAAGTGAAAGCAGAGAGCGATTCGTGCCTGATGTGACACATTGTCGCCGCTCGAATGGACGAGATGACTGTCAAAGACCGCAAGATCCCCGGGAGACATGAGTATCGAGTTGTAATCGACTACGTCTTGGTCAACCGAGATCACATAGCGCCCAGCCGTTGGTCCGCTCCGGTCCGGTCCGTGCTGAGCAAGGCTGGCCTTGTGCGAGCGAGGAACGAACCGCAAACAACTGTTTGCTTCGGTTGCCTCAGTCAGAGCAATCCAGGCAGCCACGACTGGACGTGAAGGCTCAAATGGAAATATCGAAGAGTCCTGGTGCCAGGGTTGTCCTAGTGCCCCGGGCACCTTCCACACGACCTGCGACAGAAATATGTCGAAATCGCCGCCTATAAGAGGTCGAATCAACCCGATCAACCGTGGGCCCGTCGCCAGCGACTTGAAGGGTTGGGCTCGATGGAATCGGTAGAGCTTGGACACCCTCTTGTCTGCGGGGAGGTCGCCAGAAAGATTGCTTTCATACCGAACGATCGCATCTTGATCTTCGAGCACATCCTGAGCTGCTCTGATGAGCTTGTGACAGTCACGGGTTGTCAAGAACCCATTTACACGGAAATAGCCGTTCGATTCCCACTCTGCGATAGGGCTTACGTCACTACCTGCCGGTTGTGATCCTCGGCTTGGCATGCCGATAATGCTGGTACGCAGGACCTGAACTGGTCAAGGGATGCTCACCACGAACACCTGACCCGCATGTGCCGGTGGCCGACCGCAGCTGAGCCCATAGCCGGCGACGATCTGGGGCAGGCTGGCGTCTGTGGATGCCAGCGACCGCGACCGTTTGGCAGCGCGCCCTCTGGCCCTGCAGCGTTCGAGGTTGTTCGACCAGCAAGCCGAGGCATACGACCGGTCCCGGCCGGCCTATCCCGATGCGGTGATCGACGAGCTGCTCGGTCCGGTGCCTATGGGCCTGGTCGTTCTCGACGTGGGTTGTGGCACCGGGATTGCTTCACGGCAGATTGCCCAGCGTGGCGCCAAGGTGCTGGGCGTGGAACTCGCTCCGCGAATGGCGGAGATCGCCCGCGGTCATGGAGTCGACGTGGAGATCGCGGCCTTCGAAGCCTGGGACGCTGCTAGTCGCACTTTCGACCGGGTGACCTCGGCGCAGGCCTGGCACTGGCTCGATCTCCCTGTCGCCACCGCCAAAGCGGCCTCTGTGCTGCGACCGGGCGGCAAGCTCTGTCTGATCTGGAACGCGGGGTATCAGCCCGATGATCTGGCCGATGCTCTCGAGGAGGTGTACGCGAGAGTCGTACCGCCGGACGGCCACCGTCTGTTCCGGGGGTACGCGGCCAGCCGGTCATCCGACGTGAAGACTGGACTCGACTCGGAGATCGACGCCATCTCAGCGGTGCCCGACTTCGGTGCGCCGACAGAGAAGTGGTTCCCCTGGACGCGGTCCTACCGGCGGGATGAGTGGCTGGACCAGCTCATGTCACGGAGCGATCACACCGCCCTCGAATCAGCAGTCCAAGACCGTCTGTTCGAAGCCATCGGCGCGGCCATCGACGATCACGGCGGCTCGTTCGTCCTGAACTTCGAGACCGTCCTGATCACCGCGACTCGGCTGGGGTAGCCCGGGCCCCGGTATAGGAGTGGCACCCCGACGGTCGCGAGCTAGTCGCTTGGGAAGATCGACGAGCAGCCGAGGAGGGCCGCTTATTTCTGTGCCTTGACTGCTGGGCTGGAAACGACCGGCTCCGGCGCTACTACGAGGAGTTGGGGTTCCGCAGTGTCGGGGAGATCGGCGGCTCTGGCAACCGGCATGATTGAACTATGGATCAGCGCCATCCGACCACCTCGATCGCTTCGCCGGATCCGATCCGCGACGCGTTCAATGAGGCTGTAAATGTCCAGCGGCTGGTCGCCCTCCTATCACCGACCTGCAAGACATGTCTCCGTGGCGCGCAAGCCGTTGCATCCGTGCTCGAACAGGACCCACGATTGCGCGTGCAAATATTGATGATCTGGATGCCAGGCGAATCCGAGGATTCGATGCCGGAGGCGAATCGGCAGGCCAGTCTTTACCCTGACGACCGCGTCAGGCACTTCTGGGATGGAAATGACCTGATTGGCGAGATGGTGGCAGAGTTGCTGGGACGTCCGGGTTTCATCGCATGGGACATCTACCTCGGTTACGTGGCTGGGACTATATGGATGGACACTCTGCCGATGCCCACCGCGTGGGTTCACCAGATGGGCGAGCCCGGTTGGGCGGATGACGACCACCGGTGCGATCCCGACTCCTTTGCCGACGAGCTAGGGACGGTAGTGGCTGCGTTGCACACCTGACCTCCGCAGACTGGCCCGTCCGAGGAACCCTCACAGGGAGGGCCACTGCCCCAGTACGCAGCCGGTACCCTCGCCTATGTCAGGCGATGCTGCGATGCAGCTCGTCGATCAAGGTTTTCATCGTACGGTCGTTGGCCACGGCTCTAAGAGTCGCCAGGACATTTGGCGTCTCCCCAGGTGGCAAGGGGTTCAAGTGCTGTCCCTCCAGGTCCACCCCGACCCACCCACGCACGCACGCACGCACGCACGCACGCACGCACAGAGGGGCTACCTCCCGGACACCTCGGCCGTCCAGGACCACTGCATCGACCACATAGCGAGCCACTGACATCGAGCCACCCATGTACTGAAGTGTCCACGATGACCCGCGACATGCCGTCCGCTATGGCATGGACCAACACACCCCCTTGCCCACCAACCAACTAAAGCTAACCACCCGACGACCGAGGCCTTTCGTGTATCGACCTGAGGCAACGAAACTGGGCTATGGCCCTCTCGTTTCTCTACCTCGCCTTCGTCAGAATCCTCGGGTTGGTGCTCCTCGGTCGCCGCGACGACAACGAGTCGGCTGTTGAAGTCCACCGCTCACGATGCACGGGATCGTTAGGGCCTCCGATCTCCACGAGGCTCGACACGATGATTGTGGGTATTCCGCATTTCACCGTGCCGCAACCCGGGGCGAGCGCTTGCGGCCCAAAGGTCGCCGGGTTAGCTTCCGCACATAGCGGCGCACTGTGTTGGGTGCGGGATGCCAGCTTCGGCTGGGCCAATCAGAGAGGCGGGGAGTTGCGGCGATGAGAATTTCACGAAGAACGCGACTGATTCCTGTCGCTGTGGCGGTTCTGGCTTCCTTATCGGTCCCACCGGGGGTGGCTGCACCGAAACTCGCTGGTGGGTTGGCGAGGAGCGTCGCGAGCAGGACAGGAGCGGTGGCCATGCCGTCCGCGATACGAGTGATCAACACCGGGCACCAGTTCCCCGCACCGCTGGCGACCACCGACTGCCAAGCCCTTTTCGGAATTAGCTGTTACACCCCTCTGCAGTACCGCACCGCCTACAACGTGTCTCCCCTCTACAGGGATGGGATCACCGGTGCCGGTCAAACCATCGTGATCGTTGACTCGTTCGGGTCGCCCACCGTCGGTAAGGACCTGCAATCCTTCGACGCCGAGTTCGGACTGCCAAACCCTGACCTGCAGATCATTCCGTTCGGCGCTGTCCCTCCGTTTGACCCGACCAACTCCGATGAAGTCGGTTGGGCCACGGAGACCACTCTTGACGTTGAGTACGCGCACGCCATGGCTCCCGGGGCCAAGATCGTTCTGGCAGAGACTGCGGTGTCCGAGACCGAGGGGGTAACCGGCTTCCCCGAGATGATGGCCGCCGAGAAATACTTGATCGACCAGGGCGTTGGTGACGTCATCTCCCAGAGCTTCGGTGCAACCGAGAACACCTTCCCTGGCTTTGCTCGGGGCCACTATTCAAGCTTGCTGAGCCTGCGCTACGCCTTCGCCGACGCGGCAATTCACCGAGTTACGGTCCTGGGCGCGTCAGGCGACTTCGGCGCAACCGACTACCGGACCGACGGAACGACGTTGTACCGGCACCGGGTCGACTCGTGGCCGTCGTCTGACCCGCTGGTCACCTCTGTTGGCGGGTCTCAGCTCTATCTGGATAACAATGGCGACCGTGTCGCGCCTGACTCGGTGTGGAATGACGCTTACGGCGCCGGCGGTGGCGGGCGGTCCGGCGTATTCTCACGCCCGCGGTTCCAGCTTGGTGTCGCGAGCACGGTCAGAGCCCATCGTGGTACCCCCGACATCTCGATGAGCGCCGCAGTCAGCGGTGCAGCCTGGGTCTACTGGTCGTTTGCCGGGGCGGGCGCACCAGGATGGGAACTCGTCGGCGGCACGTCAGAAGCCACCCCGATGTTCTCAGGGATCGTAGCTCTGGCCGATCAGGAGGCACATCACCGGCTTGGCAACATCAATCCCCACCTCTACTCTCTGGGCTTGCTCCGCACACACATCCGCCTGCCCACAGGCATTCAGGACATCACTCACGGCAACAACAGCTTTAACGGCGTAAGCGGATTCATTGCCTCTCCCGGCTATGACCTGGCAAGCGGCTGGGGCACGATCGATGCGGCCGAGTTCGTACCCGCTCTCGCAAGCTTCGGAGCTCGAAGGCCGATCCAGAACGAGCCACCATCATCGAGAGCGACGCCCGGGAAGCCCCAGGGGGGATCTCGGAGCGGTCCTGGGAAGGAGAGGTTGGCCGGCCGCTCAAGACAGCAATTCAGGGGACCAAGAACCACTCCCGCACGGTGACCTGGAGCTATCCATCGATCGTTTCTTTCACAACGATGTGGGAATTCTGGGGCAATAGCGTGGGAAGTGCCGATCGCAAGTGGCTCGGAGCTTCAGGTCAGTTGGGTTTGTCGTAAGCCCACGCACGCACTAACTAACCACCCACCCACCGACCGACCGACCGAACGTTGTTGTCGCGGGACACGCCAACCCCCACGAGGATAGCTACGAGGTAGCCCCGTCGGCTGGTAGGCCCTCCAGGTGTCGAGTGTGAGGTGGCGAAGCAGCGTTCTGTCCATGGTCACCACACGAACATCGAGACCAGCAATCTGGAGCCGGACCGACTGCCATTGTGACGTCGGCCGATCCCGATGTGGAAAACGCGGGAGCCGTGGCGGGTGGTCACCTTGCCACAGGAGTCGGCTCTTACCCCGAGTTCGGTGTTCCGCGGATCGCCGCGTGAGCCTCTCTTGGGTTCGACAGCTATATCGAATAATCTGCTCCTGTGACCGAGAAGAGTAGCCCTTGTAACGTCTTCCGCGAGGTGCCCTTCAGGGACACGAAACGGCAGTACGGCGAGATATGAATGGGCAGCACGGCGACGTTGCTGTGGTGCTGGAAGAAGACTTCGTCGCGACAGTGGAGATCCAGCGACCACCGGATAACTACTTCGACGTCGAACTGATCCGGTCTTTGGCGGAGGTCTACGAGTTGCTCGACGGGGAGTCCGACTGTCGAGCAATCGTCTTGTGTTCCGACGGGAAGAATTTCTGTGCCGGCGCGGATTTCACCGGTCGGTCGAGTGGCTCAGCACCCCAGGGGCGCGCCTGGGGTGCTGACGACCTCTACCGAGAGGCGGTGCGGCTGTTCGAGACCCAGACCCCTGTTGTCGCAGCTGTGCAAGGTGCGGCGGTCGGCGGGGGGTTGGGGTTGGCGTGCTCGGCAGACTTCCGTGTTGCATCTGAGCGTTCTCGATTCTCCGCCAACTTCGCCCGCCTGGGCTTCCATCACGGATTTGGCCTCACGATCACCTTGCCGCTGATCGTAGGCCAGCAACACGCCCTGGACCTCCTGTATTCGGGACGACGCATCTCTGGACCGGAGGCCTGCGACATCCACTTGTGCGACAAGATTGTCGGGCCTGATGAGCTTCGTCGCGCCGCCCACTCCATGGCTGTGGAAATCGCTCGCTCTGCACCATTGGCGGTGCGCTCCATCCGGGAAACGATGCGAGACGGGCTTGCCGAGAAGGTACGCGTCGCAACCGTACGCGAATTGGCCGAGCAGGATCGGCTGCGCCAAACGTCCGATTGGGCCGAGGGGATCCGTGCCCTTGCGGAGCGTCGTGAGCCCCATTTCGAGGGCAGATAAGAGATGCCGTGGTGACGATCAATGTCGAGCAGATTCGGGGCGAGGTCCGAGAGTGGCTGGAGCAGCATTGGGATCCAGACATGGGCTTGATCGAATGGCGAACTCGGATGGCAGATTCGGGCTGGGCCTGTCCCAACTGGCCGCGGGAGTGGTGCGGCCGGGCCTTGCCCGCCGCTGCCGCAATGGTCGTTTCGGAGGAGATCGTCAGGATAGGAGCTGTCGGAGTTCCCGAGGGGGTAGGGATGCACCTGGCGGCCTCCACAATCCTCGAGCACGGCTCTGAGCCGCTAAAGGAACGCTTCATCCGCAAGACTGTGACCGGGGAGGCCACATGGTGCCAGCTCTTCAGTGAACCTGGCGCTGGATCGGATCTCGCTGGTTTGACGACCCGCGCCGCTCGTGATGGCAATGAATGGATCGTGAAGGGACAGAAGGTCTGGAACACCTCGGCCGGGCATGCTGATTTCGGGCTACTGCTGGCGAGGACTGACTGGGGCGTCGCGAAACATCGAGGCATCACCTACTTCGCAATCCCGATGCATCAGCCCGGCATCGAAGTCCGACCGTTACGTCAGATGAACGGCCATGCGTCGTTCAACGAGGTGTTCCTCGACGATGCTCGTGTACCACCAGACCATGTGATCGGCGAGATCAATGGCGGATGGTCGGTTGCCCTTACCACGCTCGCCCATGAGCGCCGGCTGGCCCCGCTCGGGCGAGACAGGCCGTCGAAGTCAGTTGCACCCGGCCGGGCGCTGCGTGAAGCGGCGGAAGAGATCGCCCGTGTGGCTGAGCCCTATAAGTGGTACCCACAACGCGCCGGAAGAGTTGACCTTGTCCTCCCCCAGGCGAAGGCTACCGGGCGGAGCGGTGATCCTTTGATTCGCCAGGAGATCGCTCGAGTCGTCGGTCGAGCGAGGGCGTCGAAATGGACGGCGCAGCGCGCTGCCGCGGCGCGTGCTCTCGGCCGGCCTCCTGGACCTGAGGGATCACTCGGAAAGCTCGCCAGCAGCAACATTGCGCGGGCTGGCTCGAGAGTGCACGGGCTAATCGCCGGAGCGTCAGGCATGCTGTCCGGATCTGATGCCCCGCTCGAAGGGACAATCACGGAGATTCTCTTGTCCGTTCCGGCGGTTTCTATTGCTGGCGGTACGGACGAGATACAGCACAACATCATCGGTGAGCAGGTGCTCAGATTGCCGAAAGAGCCCGATCCAGCCCGTGACCTCCCGTTCCGGGAGATTCGGACACAGCGGCCAGTGGACGAGATCTCCTGAGTCGGGTCGCCGGACATTGCCAATGACAACGTTGGACCGAGATAGCGTCACGATTGCTTACGAGCTGTACGGAGACGCCACCGACAAACCTCCGCTCCTATTGTCACATGGATACGCGGCATCGTCGGCGATGTGGGAGCCCAACTTGGAGGCTCTCAGTCGAGATCGAAGAGTCATCACCTGGGATCTCCGCGGTCATGGCCACAGCGCCTCGCCCGACGATCCCGCCCTGTATTCCCAGAGTGCGAGCGTGGCGGACATGGGGGCCATCCTGGATGCCTGCGGTATCGATCAGGCTGCCATCGGCGGCCTGTCTCTTGGAGGTTTCCTCAGTCTGGCCTTCCACCTGGTACACCCCGAGCGAGTCAGAGCCCTCCTCCTTTTCGACACCGGGCCAGGGTACAAACGAGACGATGGTCGCCAACGATGGAACAGTTGGGCGATCGCCCGCGGGGAGTCCTTTGAAATCGATGGGTTGGCAGCACTGGGCCAAAGTCCTGAAACCAGGATGGTCTCACAGGATCCCCGGGGACTCGCACGTGCAGCCAAAGGGATTCTCACCCAGCAGACCAACCAGGTGATCGAATCGCTACCCTCGATTGGTGTACCGACACTGGTTCTCGTTGGATCCGAAGACCGAGCATTCTTGGACGCGGCTGACTACATGGCGGCAAAGATTCCAAGAGCCACCAAGAACGTCATCGAAAGTGCCGGGCATGCGAGCAATATCGATCAGCCGGCGGCGTTCAACGCGGCAGTTTGTGCATTCCTCGACGGGATCTAACGTGCACAAGATCGTGTGGGAGTGCGGACGAGGGTGACCGGAACCCGTTTCACCCCCTCAATTTGAGGTCACAACACGGAGAGGCGAGCACCCTCCGTTACGAAGGCAGGTGCTGAGCGCGTCGGTTGCCCGGGGCTTTAATGCCGCTGCGGAGAAAACCCGATTCACGAGTTGACTGGTGGAACAATTTCGCGAGATATCAGTCAAACCGACCCTGTGGGTGCCGAAAATGTCATCCGGAACGCTGAGCTGGCCTTTCGCCCAGAGGCGCTGAGCAAGCCAAGGCCCGACGAACGCCCTGATCGCCGGTTCCAGCGTGCCCACCGGGAGATCGGGGGTCTTTCACCTGGCGGTTGGGATTCCCTGGTGAACCGATGGATGGAGTTTTCAGCACCTACAGGATCGCTCCCGCAGCCCGGAGACCGCCTGCCGCGAGCGCCGCTGACGGCCGGATCGGCCTGGCTCCTCGCTGCTGGCCGGACTCCCCCATAGCGGTTCCCTCTGCCCGTTCGGTGCGAGGTAACCGCCCACTGACTAGGTTCTGGGCTATCCCGACACTTGGTCCCCTCCATCCGCCATGCTTGCTGCCGCTTGGGGCCCGCCGACGGACGCGCGCCCGTCCCCTTCGCCGCCTTTTCGTGATCTTCGTGGTCGTGGCCAGCGCCATGGTCGGCCTCGCCGCGTGCGGCTCTTCCGGGTCGTCGGCCAGCTCGACGACGGCCGGCGGCGCGGCCGCCCCGGCGTCCAACAGCTCCCCGGCGTCCAACAGCTCGGTTCCCGCCTCTCCGTCGCCGGGTTGCAGCAAGCCGGCTGCCGCCCGACCACCGGGCACCACCACAGCTGCGCTCGACGCCGACGGACTGGCCGGCAGCTACGTCCAGCACGTGCCGCCCGGCTTCCCCCGGCCGTTGCCACTTGTCATCGACCTCCACGGCTACTCGGAATCGGCCGCCATCCAGACGGACGTCTCTGACTGGGCCACCTTCGGGGATACGCACGGCCTCATCGCTGTGGCCCCGCAGATCAACCGGACGGTCCAGTTGTGGGACACCGGGCTCGGGAGCAGCGACCTCGCTTGGTTCGGCACACTGCTCAGCACGGTCGAGGCCAACGAGTGCGTCAACCGCAACCGTGTCGATGTCGACGGCTACTCGGACGGTGCCTTCATGACGTCAGCAGTGGCATGCCAGTTCGCCTCACAGGTGGCAGCGGTTGCGCCGGTGGCCGGCATCCAGGCCGTGTCCGGTTGCCACCCGTCGCGACCAGTTCCCGTCATTGCCTTCCATGGGACGGCCGACCCGTTCGTGAGCTACGGCGGCGGACTCGGGGCCAAGGCGCTCGCATTGCCCGCCCCCAACGGGCAGGGCACGCTCGGCCAGTCCGGCGCGGCCGGCGCCAGCGCCAAGGCGAAGCCCGGATCGTCGATCCCCGACCAGGCCAAGAAGTGGGCGGCCCGTAACGGGTGCGGCACCAACGCCTCGTACAAGACGGCGGCGAACAAGGTGACGCTCATCAGCTACCCGTGCCCGTCGGACGCCACCGTCGAGCTGTACCGCGTCACTGGCGGCGGCCACGCGTGGCCGGGCAGCGCCTTCTGTCGCTCGATCGCCTCGATCATCGGGTACACGACCTTCGCCATCTCGGCCGATCATCTCATGTGGGCGTTCTTCCAGGCCCATCCGCTGCACCCGCCAGTGAAGAGCTGAGGGCGCCTCTTTCTGCCGCATGTCGCCACTCGGGGGTGGCTCGGTTGCGCCGCTAGCACCTTCCCTGGGCAGGAGCATGCACGTTGGACTCTTGTACTTTGCATTACGCCTTGGCCTGAGTCGTCACGACATCATCAGCTGTCGACGGACAACTGCAAGATGACAGGTGGGGGGGCGGGATAGCTTCGGTTCGGCAGCGCTCGTGATACTTGTCTGCCCTGAGGGTGCCGAAAATGCCATCCGGCATGGTTGAGCAGGTCATTCTCACATTTAGTTGCACCAGAAACAATGTGGAAAATCTCAGTCGTTAGCGTGGAAAGTGCCGCTCAAGAACTCGCCATCCGGGGTGGTCAGTGGGGTTTTGTCGGTAGCCCACACACCCCCTCGCCCACACACAGGTAGGACTAGAAAACTCTCACTTGAACCCGGACTGAAGAAATACCGTCCAGGAACTGCTCCGCGCTATCCGAACGAGAGCCGCGATTCAGCCGTCCGGAGTCCCAGGATCGCGACCATTGTGAACCCCACCGCAAAAGCCAGCAAAACCAAGGTGGGAAGCAGTGCCGATCCAAATCCTTGACCACTGAGGATGAGCCCGTTGAAACCACGCATGGCCCAGTACTGGGGTGTCACCGGGGCGACGCGGTGCACCCACAAGGGAAGGGTCGCCAGTGGCACCAACGCTCCACCCAACGCACCCAGTCCCACAGGTGCGATGTTGGCAATCGCATTCAGCTGCTGCATGGTCCGAACCACCGCGGTGATGGCTAGGCCCAGAGCGATGACGGTCACGACCAAGGCCGCCGCGATGAGGGCAACCCCAAACATTGACCCCCTGATTCGCAAGCCGTAGGCCACCGTCCCGATCCCGAAGACAAAGAGCATCTGCAGCAGACCGAGCACAAGAATGGGGAAAATCTTGCCCAGCAAGATCTGCGTTCGGGACGTGCCACTGGTCCGCAGACGTACCCAGGTCGCCCAGCCGTGTTCCCGCAGGAACGAGATACCGATCAGACCGGGAAGATAGAAGACAAAGGTGACGGCCTGGGCAGGAACGGTGAACTCCGCGCCCGACGCACCCGGATGGCCGGTGAGCACCAACACGAAGTGAATGGCGCCGCGCATCAAGCCGACCAAGATCAACGGGATCACGAACATCAAGATGAGCCACGCCGGATCGCGTCGAAGCAGCCGGAGCTCGTTCCCGATGATGGCGAAGCTACGCCGCATGGCCATGCTCCTCCTCTCGGAAGCGACGCCCGGTTAAGTTGAGGAACACGCTCTCGAGGCTGGGGCGAAGGATGTTGACGCCAACCAACCGATGAATGTCGGCGTCGAGCTTGTTGAGGATCTGAGCGGCAGCTGGGGCCGGATCCGGCGTGGAGAGGGAAAGGCGATCTCCGTCCTTGCGAACCGAGAGCCCTTCAACCTCAACAGAGGGCGCGGGTCCGTTGAACTGGAGCTCGAGCTCTCCCGATCCGTGCGCGGCAACGAGATGGTCGATCGAACCGCGGGCAATGACACAACCCCGGTCGATGAGAACCACGGCTGCGTCGAGCGCCTCGACCTCGGGGAGGTAGTGCGTCGTATAGAGAATCGCGCTCCCTCGGTTGGCGAGGTCCTGTACCAGCTCTAACAGGGCCATCCGGGTTTCGATATCCGCTCCGACAGTCGGCTCGTCCAGCAAGACCAGTGGAGGCTCGGCGATCAGTGCAATGGCAGTGTGCACACGCCGCTTCTCGCCTCCTGACAGTTGTTGACACTGTCGAGACCGCAGCTCCCCCAGGAGAAGGGCCTCGGAAACCTCGGCGACTCGTTGGGTCAAATGGCGCCGTCGCAGACCGACCAACCCTCCGAAGAACCGCAGGTTCTCCTCGACGGTGAGCGGCTCGTAGAGGCCGGTGCCCTGGGGAGCGAAGCCCAAGCTTCGCTGCGCCCGGAGGGGGTCACGTCCGACATCTGATCCGTTGACCCGGACCGTTCCAGCATCGGCCCGGAGGAGTCCGGCAACAATAGAGAGGAGGGTCGTCTTACCGGCTCCATTGGGGCCAAGAAGGCCCACAACCTGCCCCGGAGACACCGTGAGATCGATCTGCTGGAGGGCCTGGCGCATGCCATAGGACTTGCTGACGGTGGCCACCTCAAGTACCGGGACCTGGGCAGAGCCCGAAAAGACCTCAAGTTCCCGTGCTACTTCCTGGTCCTGGGCCGCAGCAGTGGTCAGCGGGCACGGTCATGGCATCGTCCAAGTCATGGCATCATCCAATGGAGTATCGTAGATACGAAACTGTATGTAACATACGCCGGTGAACAGATCGAGTCAACAGCTGCTGAAGGATGGGGGTCGTGAAGGCTGAGAAGTGGACCCCGGAGCGGCGGCGTCAGCTCACTCGCGACGCCCTGGTCGCGTCGGCTAGGGATGTGTTCGCAAAGCGTGGCTTTCACGCGGCTTCGTTGGAGGAGATCGCCGAGGCCGCGGGGTTCACTCGTGGGGCTGTCTATTCAAACTTCGAGAACAAAGAAGAGCTCTTCTTTGCCGTTCTTGATCGTCACGTGGACTTGCAGGTCGCCGCCTTCGATGCCCTCTTCGAAGACGCCGGTGGCCCTATTGCAGCCGCCGATGACGACGTCGTGCGTGTCTGGAGACAGCTTGCAGCCGGTAGCGATCCGGAGTGGGTTGCCCTCGCCCTTGAGTTCCGGTTGTACGCCCTTCGGAACCCCGCTGTTCGCGACCGATACCTTGCGCACTACCACGAGTACAGGGACCGAATTGTCTCGTATCTCTCAGAGATTCTCGAGGGTCTCGACCGCGAACTGCTGATCCCAGTCGCTGATCTCGCCGCCATTGTGGACTGGGGTGCGGGTGGAATCATGGAACTCGGCATCATCGACCCCAGCCAAGCTCACGTACTCCGAACATTTCTTGACGTTCTCAACCATGGAGCATTCGGCAGAGAAGTTGACAGCGACGAGTGAGTTACCGGCAGAACCAAACCCGGACAGCCTTCGCTCGAAACGGGGTCCCGCGGACTCCCGTGCAGGGGGTCGCACTCAAGCGAACTGTGACTCCGCTGGTCCGACCGTCTCATGCACGGCTCACGCTGAGCGTTTCCACCAGTCCCCTGACTACGGGGTTCAAGAACTGTCCCCTTAGGTCCACCACTGGGGTGTCGACAAAATTGGCCGCGACGTCTCGACAAAATTGGGGCGCTGATAGAACCCCGCTCATCGGAACGGGTGCGTTATCCTTGTCGGGACCAATTTCAGGGCCCTCCCCCGGCAGGAGATTCACAGGCTGCCACGCTCGACAGTCACCATATGGCCCCGAGGACGCAAATGCCCCGTGGGTCCACCGTTCAAACCGCGGAACCGACCCCTACGGTCAGAACTGGACTCACCTGGAGCGAGCTCCTGAAGTCCAGGCCACGACCCTCCTGGCCTGTGACTTCTGCACGACGTACGACGTGGCCTTTCATCGCATTTGAGTATCGAGGGACTGACGTTCTTTCTCGAAGGTCTCTCTTGCGCTGATCTTGTTGATGGTACTGTGCAAATTGCTCCGCAGTTCGCGGTATCGGGGCGCATAGACGAAAAGGGCAAACCCTTCGCGAGAAGGGGACGCAAAACCACGGGACTTCACGAGTCAGCCGGGATACCGAATCGGGGCGCCAACGGGCACTCTGCTCAGTCATTCCGTCACTCGGGGATGAGGGGCATTGCAGCACGGACTAACGGATCAGCGGACCGGCTCGGACTGGCGACCGAAAGTCCTGACTCCACCTCTAACAATCTTTGCGGTGGTCGTCGCAGTGATGGCTCTGGTGGCGGTGCTGCTGCCAGCGGGAGCCCTGGCAACCTCGCTCACAGGAGGCCCTCCGGCCAAGGCGCCGGCTTCTGGCCCCTCGACTTCCCCAGTCGGCGCGGTGAGTCCACCCACTTCAAGCACAACAACGACGATGCTGAAACCGACGACCACGCAACCCGCCACGACCCCGACGTCCACGATCCCCATAACACCGACAACGGTTACGACGCCCACCACAACACCGACAACGGTTACAACGCCCACGACAACACCGACAAGGGTTGGAGTGTCCGCGACACCGACGACCACGAACCTCACCACGATCCCGACAACAACGGCCACTACGCAGCCAACGACGATCACACCACCAGCCCAAGCGGAGTCCCCGTTGTGCCCGCCCGACCCGGCTGGTACCAGCGCGGCTCTCTCAACGGGCGCCATATCCCAAGGTGCCGGCTGCTACGAGACGGCCGGCACCCGAGTCACGGAAACAAAAACTTGTCTACCCGACCCCAGTACGACCATTGATGCTTTACCAGATGGTGGCGTTTGGAATGGTGGAGGCAAATGTTACGTAATCTCCAATGCCGGTATCGATATCAATCGCCCACTGACGCTCGAAAATGCTTCGTTCATCAATCCGCAGGAACGAACACAAGGTGCGCCCAAACACGATTTCATGCATCCGATTATTATGGTTGGCCCTACCAGCGACGTCACGCTAACCGACTTGATCCTCACGGGAGAAAACTCCAGGCCTATTTACCACGGTCTACCTTGGGTCGCTCAAGAAGGACTCAAGCTCAATTCATCTCACAATGTAGCAATATCTAATATCACCACGAACGATACGTTCGGCGATGGTTTGATTTTTGACCAGGCTAGTGGGAAGGGTCCTTGCGAGGGTATTACGGTAAATAATTACACAATTAACAACGCTGGTAGACAGGGCGTTACTATGGGCTCCGTGGTAAACTCCACTTTAACTAATGTTCATATCGGGCAAACTGCTCAATCAGGCTGGGATTTTGAAAGTGATTCAGCTGCTGGAGCTGGCAACATTACCATTAATGATGCCTCCGGTAAGGGCACTCATATGAGCGAACCACTTTTTGGACCCGTAACATTCAATAATGCGGACATAACATCAGGCCACGTTTGGATGCTCAATAACGCCGCAGCCTCTCATCAACCGGTTACCTTCAATGGCGGAAGCATTTTACTTCCTATTTACGATAATGGATCACCACCTGGTGGTATTACGGTCCAGGGTCCAGGCAATCTAACCTTTAACAATGTGAGAATAGGCAATGTTCCAAGCCCCTACGTCAAACCCCATGGTGCTAGCTGGAATGCCACCGACGGAGCCCACATAACCTTTAACAAATCGACACCTACCGGTCCAGGCGGCTCAGCCGACGCAACTTCTACTGTAACTTTTGAAAAATAGAGGCCCTGTGTCAAAAACGGTCTTGCTGCGGTAGAGACCTCACAGCGTCGCCCGTGTAAGCACCGGCGGCGAATACCGAGGGTGTTGGTGCCAAGGGCACTGTTGCATTGAGTGCGACCTCGGCTGGACACCGATGGGTTCGTGCCCGGACTGTCGATGGGCGAGGCTCTAGAGGTGAAGCACGTCCGTCTTATCCCAGCCGTCCAGCCGCCCAGCCGCCCAGCCGCCGTTCGCCGGATTCCAGTTCCCGCCAGATGTCATTCTGGTCGCCGTGCGCTGGTACCTGCGCTACGGACTGTCCTAGCGGGACCTGGAGGAACTCATCGCCGACCGGGGTATCGAGGTCGACCACGTGACCCTGTATCGATGGGTCCAGAAGTTCACGCCGTTGCTGGTGGACGCGGGCCGGCCTTGCCGCCGCAGCGTCGGTAGTCGCTGGTTCGTCGACGAGACCTACGTGAGGGTCTCCCGGTCGTGGCGGTACGTCTATCGAGCCGTTGACCAATACGGGCAGGTCATCGACGTGTTCTTGTCGAGGAAGCGCGATCTGAAGGCGGCGACAGCGTTCTTCGCCACAGCGACCTGCTCCCATGGCAAGCCGACTGAGGTCACCGCTGACCGGGCCCACGCCTTGGCCCGAGTCATAGAAGACCTCTTGCCGGCCGCGTTCCACGACACCGCTCAATATGCCAACAGCACTCATTGGGCAGGACGGCCTCGAACCGGATGAAAGGGGCGTGCGGGCCCTTCTCGGGCTGGGCTCGACGAACCCCCGCCGGGAGAGGACTCGACAGATGCTCGAGATCGACGGGACCTCTGCCCCTTTCTCAGGTGCCACTGGCTATGGCGCTGCGCACCTTATGTGCTGTGACAATTCGGGAGATGATGGGCGATGAATTGAGCCGCCGAGATAGTGACGACGCTGGGTCGACGAGAAACCTTGGAGCATGACCATCGCTGGACGGCGAACTTTCATTTAGGTGTGGGGACAGTGGATCAACTGCTCCCGTTTCCGTGCGCAAGTCTGGGGCCAAGGGCGCCAATGCCTGAGGGACCGACCGCCCAACAATCCAGAGATAAACCACGCCAAATACCCGCTCTGAGGTGGGTCGTCATCACATCGTCAGGTTGCTCGGGCAAGGTGGACCGCACATGACCCAGCCCCCGGACACGACCGGCCCGCCCACGGCCCCACGCCCGCTGCCTGATCATCGCCGCGGTCGCATTGACCGCGGGGGCCCTGGCGACGAGGCCGAGCGCAACGCCCGGATCACCGGGCTCACCGCCGCCGTCCTCGTCCTGCTCCTGGCCACCGAAGGCTTCACGCTGCTCAGCATCCACCGTCTCCTCCGACCGCACGTCTTCATCGGGATGCTCCTGGTGCCCCCCCTGCTCCTCAAGCTTGGGAGCACCGGCTGGCGGTTCGTGCGCTACTACCTGGCTTCCCCGGCGTACCGGGCCAAGGGTCCGCCGCCTCTGCTTCTTCGCCTGCTCGGTCCCGTACTCGTCCTCCTCACCGCGGTGATGATCGGGTCGGGCATCGCGCTCGTGCTCGGGCCCCACTCGACTCGCTCACAACTACTCTTCGTGCACAAAGCGAGCTTCGTACTGTGGTTCGGCGCTATGACCATCCACGTGCTCGGCCATCTGGTCGACACGGCTCGGCTTGCGCCCGCCGACTTCGTGGCGCGCACGCGTCGACAGGTCGGCGGAGCCGGCGTGCGCCTGTGGCTGCAGGCGGGGGCGCTGGTGGCCGGGGTGGTCCTCGGTATCGTGACGCTACCCACCGTCACCACATGGGTGACTTCGGGCGGCGCGTTCAGTGGAGGTTGAGTGCGTCCTGCTGAAGAGGATCTACGTGGTGTTCTTCATCGAGCTCGACACCCGACGGGTGTGCGTGACCGGGGTCACCGCTCATACGATCGGTCATGGGTGTTCAGCGGCCCGAGACCTCACCATGATGCTGGACGGTCGCGCACGCCGGCGGCCTACGGGCCTCAGCCCGTCCAGTGAAGAAGACCTGAGTATCGAACCTTTCTGCTTGAGCCACTGTGCGGTCTCGGTGATAGGTTGACACCTCGGGGCAGGGGGATTTGGGGAGGTCCGGTGGAGAAGAGGTGGCTCGCGGCGGTCGTTGCTGGCGTGTTGGCCCTAGGTATAGCGACAGCGACGTCAGCGACCCGAGCGTCTGTGGCTGGGGCCGCGACATCAGCAACGATCAGCCGGGCGCCCTATGTCACTGACCTGACCACCAGCAGTGCCTATGTGGATTGGGCCATTGAAGGCCAACAGACGGCGGGCTCTCTTATGGTTCAGCCCGCCTCGGCTGGGCAGTGCCCGTCGTCGATCGCGTGGAGCGCCAGTCAGGAGATCACCAGTCCGACGGTCGACCCCTTGGTCGAGGGGACCTCGACGACAGTGTCATGGTCGATCACGGTCAATGGGGTCCAGGAATACCAGGCCGAGACCCCCGTGACCGGCCTGCAGCCCGGGACGCAGTACTGCTACGCGGTTTACTCGTCGCACTCAGTGCCAACCAGCCAACTCTGGGCTACCCAAACCTTCACCACACTCGACGCCCCGAGCTCGAGCGCGCCGCTGACCTTCGACGTTCTCGGGGACACCGGCGAGACGCAAAGTGCCAACGGTGTCGAGTACCCGAACGACCTGAACCCGGGTGAGCAGGCGATCTACCAAGAGATCGGCAACTCCGGTGCGAAGTTCCTCCTGATGGCAGGTGACGTGAGCTACTCGGGTGGCACCGAGACCAGCTACGGCGACCTGAACCAGAAGGGCACCGACATCAGCGACATCTTCGGTCCCCAGTACCTACCCCAGGCCAAGGGCATCCCGACATTCGTGGCCGACGGCAATCACGGTCAGACCACCGACGACTTGCGGCTCTGGCCCGAGCCCGACAGTGCCGCCGCATCGAACGGCGTCTACTCCTACGGCGCACCACCAGCCCAGGTGGATGGCATCACCAATTCCTCGCCGAGCGATTGGTATGCCATTCAAGACGGTGACGTGCGCATCTATGTCCTCGACGCGTCTTGGGCCGACAACGGGACGGGAAGTGCCACGGGTTCCCTCTGCCAGCCCGTCACTACGGATTGCAAGCAGTACCAGGCCGATCATGACGAGCACTGGACCACCAGTTCGACCGAATACAAGTGGCTGCAGAGTGATCTCTCCGCCCATCCCGGCGGGGTCAAGATGGCCGTCTTCCACTACCCACTGCAGAGCGCCAACAACACCCAGCCGAGCGACCCGTATCTGTCCGGCCTCGAATCGCTGTTGGCCGGAAACGGCGTCCAGGTGGCCTTCAATGGCCATGCCCACACATACCAGCGGATCGTGCCGACCGCGCCGGGTACGGTCGCCAACTTCGTGACAGGTGGCGGCGGGGGCATTCTCGAGCCCGTTGACTCGAACGGCGACAAGAGTGGTGAGTGTCAGGCGCTCATCGCCCAAGCGAATGTCTATGCAGTTGGCTGGTCTCCGACCACGTCCAAGGGCTCAGCCTGCAGCAACGGGAACGTGGTCTCGACGCCGACCTCGGCCATGCAGGTGTTCAACTATCTGAAGGTGACCGTCAACGGTGGAAAGGTCACTGTTACGGCCTACAACGCGGAAAACCAGCCCTTCGACTCATACAGCTTCAACTACACCTCCTCGATGCCTCCGCCGACCACGACCATGCTCGTACCGTCAAGTGGCGCCACGCTGTCCGGGACCGCCGCCACCTTGGATGCCACCGCCACGAATGCCACCAGCGTCCAGTTCTGGCTGTTCGGTGGCTCCTACGGGCTCTCCGGTCACCTGGTCGGCACGGCCACACCAACCTCCTACGGATGGCTCTACAGCTGGAACACCACGACCGTCGCCAACGGCTCGTACGCCCTGCTGTCCGAAGCCTTCAACTCAGGCGGTAGCGCCTTCAGTCCGGGGGTCAGCATCACCGTCAACAATGCGCCGTCCCCGGCGACGAAGGTGATCATCCCCTCCAACGGGGCGACGCTGTCCGGGACCGCCGCCACCCTGGATGCCACCGCCACGAATGCCACCAGCGTCCAGTTCTGGCTGTTGGGTGGCTCCTACGGGTACTCCGGTCACCTGGTCGGCACGGCCACGCTCACCTCCTATGGATGGCTCTACAGCTGGAATACCACCACCGTCGCCAACGGCTCGTACGCCCTGCTGTCTGAAGCCTTCAACTCAGGCGGTAGCGCCTTCAGTCCGGGAGTGAGCATCACCGTCGCGAACTAAACATTTGTGATCAAGCCCCACCGACCGACCGCACCGCACTGCCTCCCGATACCGAAAGGCGTGCATGGAGCTAGCGTTCGAGAACACGCACGTGGTGCCGAATCACCATGAACTCGAAGTCTTCTCAAACCCTTTTCGTCGGGACGACGCCACGAGTCCGAGGATGCGGCGGATGCCCATGAAGATAAGGGAGGGAGAAAGTCACACCGGATGATGCCGGAGTGCCGATGGAAGGGACGAGTCAGAGGCCCAATTGGGCTTTGGCGCCCTTCAGCTGATAGCCATTCTGCGAATCTGGCATATCCTGTGCGGCCGTGGGGGAGTTGACCGGCAGGGTCGCCGTCGTGACGGGTGGGGCGAGCGGGATCGGGGCCGGGCTGGTCGAGGCGTTACTGGAGGAGGAGGCGACCGTCGTCGTCGCTGACATCGAGCAGCCGGTGCTCAAGGACACGGTGGCGCGTCTCGGTGACAGGTTCGGGCGAGAGCGCCTCATCGGCATCCAAACCGATGTCTCCCGGCCGGAGTCGATGGAGGCCTGTGCGGGTGAGGTCTATGACCGCCACGGGGTGTGCCACTTCCTCTTCAACAACGCCGGCGTCGGCGGTGGCGGCGTTGCCAAACCCTGGAACTGGACGCCGAACGACTGGAAGTGGTGCTTCGGCGTGAACCTGTTCGGTGCCGCCAACTGCGTGGCCGCCTTCGTGCCCCGCATGTTGGACGGAGGCGAGGACGGTTGGATTGTCAATACCTCCTCGAGCAACGGGGGCTACCAGCCTTTGCCCGATCTCGCGATCTACGCGGCATCCAAGGCCGGCCTGAGCACCTATACCGAGTGCCTCGCCAACGCATTCGCGCTCAGCGGCACGAAGCTGCGCGCCGCCATCTTCTACCCCGGCGGGGACGGGCTCCTCGAAACACGGCTCTGGAACAGCGGCCGTAACCGGCCCCCCGAACTGAGCCGCGAGCGCCCCCACGTGGACCCCCAATGGGATTACCAGGAAGTGAAGGCGCGGGTGCTGGCCAGCGGTGGGAAGGTCGCCGACCTGGTCGAACAGGGCCGCGGTCTGTTGCGGGCCTTGCGCGACGGCAAGTTCATCATCACGGCCGACACGGCGTCGGTTGGCGAGTTGATGCGGCGGCGGGCCGAACACATCGGCGCCGGCGAGCTACCGACCGTCGAGGAGAAAGGCGTGTTCTCGTGACCCACTATGTGATCATCTCGGCGGACTGCCATGCGGGGCCGGATTCTCCCGCCTACCGCGAGTTCCTCGATCCGGCCTATCGCGTCGACTTCGACGACGAGCTGACGGAACGAGAGGGACTGCTCGACGCCACGCGATTTACCGGCGACGACGAGTTCCAGGAGGAGTGGTTCGGCACGGAGGAGGAGGGCGAGAGCCTCCACGAGATCGGGCTCCGCGGTGGCTGGGACGCGGCCACGCGGGACAAGGAGCTCGACAACGACGGGGTGTGCGGCGAGGTGGTGTTCCCGGGGCCCGACGCGGTCACCGGTACGATGGGCGCTCCGTTCGGTGCGGGCTTCAACCCCGTTGCTACGCGCAGCCCAGCCCACCTGCTCGCAGGCGCCAGGGCCTTCAACCGGTGGGCGGCGGGGATGTGCTCGGAGAGTCCGGAGCGCCGCCGGGGTCTCATTGTTGCGCCCATCCTGGGCGACATCGACGGGGCGATCACCGAGATACGGCGGGCGCACGGTGAGGGCCTGACGGGCGGCGTCATCATCCCACCCCGCTGGACGGGCTATGACTCCTACACCAGCCACGACTACGACCCGGTCTGGGCCGTCTGTGAGGAACTGTCCCTACCGGTGCACTGCCACTCCGGGCCGGCGCCGAGGGAGGAGTACGGGGAGGACCGTGGATGGATGAGCGTGTACGGCTACGAGACCATCTTCTTCACGGCCCGGCCGCTGTGGTTCATGTTGCTGACGGGCGTCTTCGAACGCTTCCCTCGGCTCAAGATGGCGGTCACGGAGGCCGGGTGCTTCTGGGTGACCGACATGCTCTGGCGCATGGACATGATGGCCACGCGGGAGCACGGCATGCGCAAGCTGGTCGACCCTCGTGGAGTGCTGACCATGCTGCCGAGCGAGTACTTCGACCGGAACTGCGCCATCGGCGCGTCCAACACCCGGCGCCGCGAGCTCGGCCGCCGCTACGAGATCGGGGTCAACAACATCATGTGGGGGAACGACTTCCCGCATCCCGAGGGGACATGGCCATACACGCGGGAGTTCCTGAAGGACCGCTTCTGGGACGTGCCCCCCGAAGAGACGGCGAGGATCCTCGGGCTCAACCAAGCCGAGTTCTACGGCTTCGACCTGGTCAAGCTGCAGCCGATCGCCGAACGGATCGGGCCCACGCCCGAGGAACTGGGTCAGACCGATCCGTGCGCGTTCGAGAAGTGGGAGCCGTACAGGCAAGCCCGACGCCCGTGGCTCACCGACCACGAGGCCTGGGACATCACAACGAGGAGCCACCAATGATCCGCTACGCCGCCATGCAGACCCAGCCGGAGGTGTCGACCGGCGAGCCGATGTGGTCCCACAACCTTCTGGCTATCTACGAGACCGATGCGGACATCGTGGCGTCGGTCCTCCCAAAGCCTCTCAAGGTCGCCGAGCCGTGGGTGCGCGCCAACTTCGCTCAGGTCGACATGCCCGACGGCCCACTCTCGGCAGGGACCGTCGCCGTGCGATGTTCCTGCGACGGTGTGATCGGCTCCTACGACCTGCTCATGATCATGAGCACCGAGGCGGCGGTGCTCGGCGGCCGCGAGACCTTCGGTGAGCCGAAAAAGCTCGGGACTGCCTCGATACAGCGCACCGGCGCAGGTGTGGTCGCCACCATGAGCCGCAAGGGCGTCGACCTGGTCGAGATCCGGGGACGTGCCGTTGAGCGGTTGACGCCAGGTCCCGTCGACGAGCGGTTCGCGTTCTACTTCAAGTTCCTGATGGACCCGGCGGGTGATCGCTTCGACGGCGATCCGTCGCTCGTCCGTGTGCGACGGACCCAGGAGGACCGGGTCCGCGAGCGGATCGAGGGTGAGGTGATCCTGCGCGACTCGCCGTTCGACCCCCTGGCCGAGCTACCGGTCCGGCGGATCATCTCTATCACCTACACCGAGAGCCAACAGACCCAGACGGGCGAGATCCTCCGCACGGTTCCCCCGGAATGGGTGTGGCCCTTCCGACACCAGCGCTACGACGGGATGATCGCCCGTCTGCAGCCGACATAGGGTGGCGGCCGTGGAGAGCGACGACTTCTACACCGTCATCTCGGCGGACTGCCACGCCGGTGCCGACCTGCGCGGCTACAAGCCGTTCCTCGAATCGCGCTACCACGATGCCTTCGACGACTGGGCCGATCACTACGTCAACCCCTTCGGCGACCTGGCGGGGCCCGACGCCGATCGCAACTGGGACAGCGACCGCCGCATCCGCGAACTCGAGGCCGACGGAATCGTCGGAGAGGTCATCTACCCCAATACCGTCCCGCCGTTTTTCCCGAGAGGAGGCCTGACGGCGCTCGTGCCGTCAGCCAAGGAGTTTGAACTGCGCCTGGCTGGCCTGCGAGCCCACAACCGCTGGTTGGCGGATTTCTGCGCAGCGGAGCCGGGTCGCCGGGCGGGGGTCGGCCAGATCCTCCTCAACGACCTGGACGAGGCCGTGCGCGATGTGTACTGGATCGCCGACCACGATCTGCGGGGCATCCTCTTGCCCGGCGCGCCGCCTGGGGCCCCGATCGAGCCGCTGCACTCGCGCGCGTACGACCCGGTATGGAGGGCGTGCGAGGAGCGGGGCGTCGTGATCAACACGCACGGCGGCAGCGCGTCGCCGGACTACGGCGAGCACCCTGGCTCGCAGCTGCTGTGGTTGATGGAAACGACGTGGTTCTCGCACCGGCCGTTCTGGACGCTCGTGCTGTCGGGGGTGTTCGACCGGTTCCCAGCCTTGCGCATGTCATTAGCCGAGCAGGGAAGCGCCTGGATTCCGGCGGCGCTCGAGGCTATGGACGGCCACTACTCGAGCATCGCCGGAGGGGGGATCGGCGAGCTACGCAGCCTCGACGAACTGCGTCTGTCGCGCTTGCCAAGCGAGTTCTGGCGCACGAACTGTTATGTCGCAGCCAGCTTCATGCACCCCTCTGACTGTGCCCGGCGGGCGACGGTCGGTGCTGACCGCATCATGTGGGGCTCGGACTACCCCCACCTCGAGGGGACTTTCCCCTTTACCCTGGAGGCGCTGCAGCGCACCTTTGCCGACGTCGACCCGACAGAGGCACAGGCCATGTTGGGCGGCACGGCGGCGGCGCTCTACGGCTTCAACATGGCGGCCCTGGCGAAGGTGGCCGCTACATGTGGACCGCGGGTCGGGGACGTGACCAAGGGCCTGGATGCGGTACCTGAGGGGACCCAGAGCTTGGCCTTTCGTGAGCGCCCGCCCCTGAACATCTAGCGCGGCAGGGCGTGCTCGTCCGCACGCAATCGAACCGGACCTTGACCCTAAGGTGCCACATGAGCCTTGAGAGATCGCCGTGATTCCCGCCGTAGCCGTCGTCGATGTGATGAACGTCTACGGCCTGAGCGGCCATGTAGTTGGGACCCGCCGCAAGCCGACTCCCGACGGTGTCGCTTCGGCTCTTGCTCCGTATGGGTTCGACGTTCAACAGGTGGATTTTCCGATCGGCAAACCAGACTCCGACGACGTGCCGCACGTACTCAAGGCCGTCGAGAAGGCGGTCTCCGACCTCAAGCGCATGCAACAGGAGCTTTGTAACCACCCTTCGATCTGGGGTGGCTACGGGCCCACACGGATGGCTCAAGCTATCGAGAGTCTTGCCAGCCCCATGGAGGGATCGGATCTCGGCTCTCACATGCTGGCCATAAACCTTGCCGTAAAGCTCGCCCTCGGGCATGCCCGCAAGGTCGTCACTACCCTCAAATCGACGCGCGAGACTCTCGTTAGGCAGGCGAGGGAGCGACCGAACCGGGCCGTCGGTCCCCAAGATCTCGAAGCGCTTGATGCGTGTTGGCAGGCCATGAGGGCGTTCGAACGTGTCCAGCAAGAGATCCAATCCATTAGCTCCTACGCCTATGCGGGCGAACGCAACCTGGCACACCTGGCGGATCTCACCCAATGGTCTGGGCCACCGGTTGTCACGCCCCACGAAGGTCGGTTTCGCCCTGGCTTCGATGGTGGATCTCCTGACGAGAAGCAGGTGGACACCATCTGCGCCGTCGCGTGCATCGAGCGTACCCAGCAGGCACTCTCGGCGGGAGGACCGAGAGCCGTCATTGTCCTCTCTGACGATGACGACCTGACACCGGCACTGAGGAGTGCTGCAGCACTTGCCTCCGGCACCGATGTGCGCGTAGTGGTCGCCGGTTCGGGCAAGGTCCGCAATCGTTTTGAGTCCGAAGCCACGGGACCTTCGCGCCCACGCTGGCTCGTCTTTGATCAGGACTCCCGTCACCTTGTCGTTGGGTGCGACCCTGTCGCTGCACTCGTGGAGCGCCACATCACTGGTCAGCTCGCGGTAGGCCGGAAATTTCCCATTTCTTCCCGACAACGACAGCCGTTTCGCTACTTCCGGGACGCTCCGAGCCCGCATGGCGCCGGGCTGCACGAGCCCTCCTGCAACCTACGCCTTGCTCCGCCTCGAGTGGGGACGGGGCTCTGATGCGTCACACGTGCCACGGCCCATCGTTCACGACGCGGCAGCGGCAAAGCCGGGTACCCCGGGCGTGTGCCTCCCAGCCGCGGGGACCCGGCTCAGCAGCGAGAGGATCCCCGTGGATCTTGGTCAAGGGTCCGTGGTGATGGTCAACCTTCCTGCTCCGGGCTGGTGGCGCGCTGGGGACCACGTCATCCTGGCAAGGGCCGAAATCAACGGCGCGCCCTGGCGGATCGTCGGCCCTGAGAACTCTCCGGGTATACCCCCGGCCACTGCGCATCGAGGCAAGGTGACTCGCCTAAAGACGGAGAGAGGCACGTGGGCGACCGTGGCCGCTCCTCAGGGACACTTCTCGGTATTGGCCGACAGTGCCCTTGGGCTCCAAGAAGGCGATGAAGTCGCTGTCGTCCCGTACGAGATAACGGCACCAAAAGGAAGGAGGCCGCGAGCCCTGCTCCTCTCTTCCCAGTTGTAGGAGCCTCACAGAAATGCAAAGGGCGCCCGAAGGCGCCCTTGCTTAGCTCCGGCCCATAAGTCCGGCATCAACTAGAGGAGGTAATCATAGCGGAGGAGCTGGACTCGTGGCAACAACCCCGTGACCTGGAGTTTTCCATAGCCCCGATCATGGACAAGGGCCCAACGCCAGGTCTGCCTAGTCAGTTCGTGCCGACGATCTCTTCTGGGCCGCGATCAGCGGTTTTCCACATAATCGTTGCGGGGCGTTTACGCAATGGAGTTCGAGGTGTCGGGGTGACCGATGGGGCGCGGCAGATGTACCCTCGGATGAAATTTTCGGCACGCACCCGAGCCGGGTTTGTCTCGGCGTGCATGCGGCCGCGTACGACATCGGTAGCTAATGGAGCCGGCGAGGCAGCCATAGGAGTTCCCAGCAGAGAGGGTCCAGGCCGGTCGGCTACGTTGCCCTGCGTTCCTTCGATGCCCACTCCACCTTCGATGCCTTCGACCTGCGCTCCTTGGCGGCCGGACTGAACCGGTGCTCGGCACCCTGCGGAGTGATGCCACCAACGGCCTGTCCGATCGCCCGCCAGCTAGCGCCCTCGCGCCGGGCGGTCTCCGCGGACGCCTGGCATAGACGCTCCGCCGACCGTCGAAGGAGATCGGCGAAGCGAAGTGTGGCGAGCGAACCATCAGGCTCACCTGGCATACCAACGGCAGCTTTTTGGCGTCCACTCTCCACCAAGCAGTCTGCGATCGACTCTGGATCTCGTGGCATTGACCCAGCCTACCGGCTCTCGCCTGGTATATCAACCATGTGTTGACAACCATGTGTTGAGAGGCCTAGGCTTCAACACATGGTTGATATCCGTACCCATGAGGTCCAACTCGATTCCGTTATGGATCCGAATGCCACCAGGACACCTCGCGAGTCCGAGACGGACGGGGGCGCAGCTCCGGGCCGGGCCCATCCATGCCGCTGGATGACCGTCGTTTTGCTGGCGGGGATCCTTGCGGCCTTTACAGCCGTGGCGCTCGGTCTGCCCCGTGTCCAGTCCGTCCGGACCTCGACACCACCTGCCGCCACGGCTGTAACCGCGCCCACTGCTAGGCCAGAAGCGGCCCACCCCGGCCCCACGACGGCGGCCGCCCCTCTAACTATCTCTGCCGCTACGTTACCGACAACTCCAACGACTACCCCGAAAGCGACCCCACCAGTGGTGACGCCGCAGGCTGCAGCCATCACGCCACCGACTGCGCCCACGGCTGCGGCAGCCACGCCGGTCGCGGAGCCTCCGGTTGCCACGCTGGTCGCCGAGGTAGAGGCTGCTGGGGTCGACCCTGGCTCGAGTTGGAGTTGGAGCATGGGGGACACGGCGGCTCAGTGCGGTGTCCCGCTCGGAAATAGCGTCGCCACGGGCTGCACGTTCGGGGCTGCCGGCTTCGCGCGGAGCGTTTTTGCCGGCTCGCCTACTCTCGCGCTCGTCGCCCATGAGGTCGCCAACGCGGAGACTGAGAACGACGCCGTATCGAGCTTGATGAGTGACGTCACAGCCGCCGAAGCCGGGACCTCCTGGTCCCCGATTGACGCCGTGGCCTCCTGCCTCGTCGAGCATTTCATGGGTTTCCAAGACGACGCCGCCGGAGCATGGCAATGCCCAGTGGCGCTGGCCACGCTGGTCGCGGACAATATCCACGACACAGCTTCTGAAACGGTCAGCTCGCCTAGCTGAGGAACTAGCGGCGTCCAACCCGCTGACCCTTTCTCGATCCCCGCGTTGCGGTTCGGCCGGCCAAAAGGCTGAGCACCTCACCAATGGCCTGATCCCGATCAGCCAGTTCCGGGATAGGCAGATGGTCCTGGATCTGATAGCGGTTGCGGCGACCGTCCTTCTCCTTGACGATGTACCCGGCATCGGTGAGGTCGGTCACAATGGCGTAGGCGCGCCGTTCGGTGATGCCGAGGCTCGTTGCGATGTCGCACAGGCGCACCTGCGGATCGTGTGCGATGCACAGGAGGGCTCGGCCGTAGTTGCTGAGGAAACTCCATTTGGTCATCATCGCCACTCTACCCACTTGATTCTGGAAATTGATTGCTAGTTATCCAGTACCAGCGTATGATGACAAAAGACCCAGAGCGTCCGTCGTCGACGGTTATCTATCTCAGGGGAAATCGAAGGAGGCTCTCATGCCTCGTGTCTCGCGATCGTCTCAGTTGTCCCACAATTTCCCTTTTTGCGTCCCGGCTCAACGGGATGAGAGGCGGTCAAACCGACGCCTCTGGTCGAGCATTCAGCGATCACCGGTCCGGGCCGTATCGGTCCTGGGGGCAGTCCTCGCTGCACTCGTTCTTGCCATGTTCTCCTGGACGCCGATTGCGTCGGCGGCAACGACGGTGCAGTTGGGGACGGCCGCCCCGTTCGCAGTGCTGGCGGGCTCTGCGGTTACCGACGTTCCCACGTCCGCCATCACCGGAAATGTCGGGCTGAGTCCGGCTTCTGGAAGCTTCTACGCAGGGCTAACCCAATCAGAGGTGACGGGGACGATCTACTCCACGGATGCCAGCGGTCCCGGGGGATCTGTCAATGACCCCGCGCTCCTCACCACCGCCAAGAACGACCTGACAACCGCTTTCGTCAGCGCCGCGGGGCAATCACCGACCACGACGTTTGTCGCAGGGGACAACCAACTCGGCGGCCAAACCCTGGTCCCCGGGGTCTATGCATTCGGCCATGCGGCAACCGCCAACATCACCGCGGCCAGTCCTCTCACTCTCAATGGTCAAGGTGATGCCAACGCGGTGTTCGTCTTCCAGGCCTCCTCCGACCTCGTCACGGCGTCAAACAGCGTGGTGGCGCTCGAAAATGGTGCTCAGGCGTGCAACGTGTTCTGGGAGGTCGGGAGCTCTGCGACACTCAGCTCCTCCTCCACCTTCGTCGGAACGCTCATGGCGTTGACCTCGGCCACTCTGGATACCGGAGCCACGGTGCAGGGGCGGATACTCGCCAGGAACGGTGCCGTGACCTTGGATCACAACACCATCACGGTCCCGACGACATGCACTGCCGCTGCGACGACGCCCACCACGTCACCGACCACGGCTACGACATCGCCCGCCGGCATAGGTGGTGGGGCCGCTGGAGCAGGGGGTTCAGCCGGCGGTGTCGCCACCACTGGGAGCGGCGGAACATCGGGCGCAGCGTCTGGAGCCGGTGGCTCGACGGGAACCGGTACCGCTGTCGTCCCCACCGGCTTTCCCCACACCGGAGCGGGCGGGGCCGCATACTCCAATGACAGCTATCTGATAGCCCTCGGCGGTCTGGCTCTGGGCGGATCGGGAGTGGCAGTGGCTTTGGCCATCCGTCGACGTCGCCTTGCCCCCGCCGTGGCCGGGCCGAACGGGCCATGAATGGCCTGGACCACTCCAGCCGGAGATTCAAAACTCCGTTCGACGCATTGGTGGATCGTCGCTGCCGTGTTGCTGGCCATAGGCACCGGGTGCCTCGTAGTCGGAGTGCCCGGCCACGAGCACCCTCTGGCCGGCCCGGCGCGATCCTTGCATCGGGATGTCACCGCCACTCGGTCGAGCCAGGTCGCGTCGGTCGTGGCCCGCTCAGTACCGGTTGCGTTGCAGATCCCGGCGATTGGACTCACGACGTCATTGTCGACGCTTGGGCTCAATACGGATGGGACGGTTCAAGTGCCCACCGACTACCAGCAGCCGGGTTGGTTCCGACTGGGGCCCACCCCCGGCCAGGTGGGCTCGGCAGTCATCTTGGGACATGTTGACAACCACCAGGGACCAGCTGTGTTCTTCCAGATCCGGTCCCTGGTGCCTGGCGACCCGGTCGACGTCACACTGGCCGATGGAGTAATGGCACAATTCACCGTGACCTCAGTGGCGATGTACTCGAAGTCGGAGTTCCCGGACCAGCAGGTCTACGGATCGCACGGGTCCAGCGCGCTGCAGTTGGTGACCTGCGGGGGAGCCTTTGACGCGCAAACCGGCAGCTATCTGTCGAACATCGTTGTCTACACCTCGCTTGTCTCCACGACGCCCGCTACGGGCGGAACATGAGGCCAGGACTCAGCTCACCAGGTCCAAGCCAAGACAGGCCGGACGTACT
>CAVTHA010000009.1:0-384111 GCA_963734435.1 uncultured Acidimicrobiales bacterium
GGCCCCAAATTTTTGACTAAGTGGAAAACGATGTGGGAACGCAAAGACAGCCAGGAGGTTGGCTCAGAAGCAGCCATCCTTGAAAGAGTGCGCAATAGCTCACTGGTCGAGTGGTCCTGCGCGGACAATGTAACGGGGCTTAAGTCAAAAGCCGAAGCTGCGGATTTCCATTCCGCCCAAGCTTCGATGCCGAATGCGGCTTGCCGCGGCCGGTGTCGTAAAGCGCTTGGGAACTACGGGGTGGGAGTGGTAGGGGAGCGTCGATCCTGCTGAGAAGCGGTGGTGAGAACCGTCGTGGAGCGCGGTCGAGTGAGAATGTTGGTATGAGTAGCGAGAGAGGGGTGAGAAACCCCTCCGCCGTAAGCCCAAGGGTTCCTGGGGAAGGCTAATCCTCCCAGGGTAAGTCGGGAGCTAAGGCGAGGCCGAGAGGCGTAGTCGATGCACAACTGGTTGATATTCCAGTACTTCCGTGTCCGCGCCCATTCCAATACCGGTGTCCTAAGGGGCTGCCCTTCGGGGCGAACCGACCGACCCGGTGGCGGAAAGCGAAGGAGGGACGCAGGAGGGTAGGTGAGCCCAGGCGTTGGTTGTCCTGGGGTAAGCGTGTAGAGGGAGGTCCAGGCAAATCCGGGCCTCGCAACCTCGAGACGCGATGCCGAGCCACACCAGGTGAAGTCACTGATCCCATGCTGCCAAGAAAAGCTTCTAGCGAGCTGACACGGAACCCGTACCCCAAACCGACACAGGTGGGCGGGTAGAGAATACCAAGGCGATCGGGAGAACTGTGGTTAAGGAACTCGGCAAAATACCTCCGTAACTTCGGGAGAAGGAGGACCCCACCAGGATGACGGACTACGCGTCCCGAGTCCGAAGGGGTCGCAGAGAATAGGGGAAAGCGACTGTTTACTAAAAACACAGGAGCGTGCGAAGTCGTAAGACGATGTATACGCTCTGACGCCTGCCCGGTGCCGGAAGGTTACGGGGAAGGGTTAGCCCTCGGGCGAAGCTCTGAACCTAAGCCCCGGTAAACGGCGGCCGTAACTATAACGGTTAGTACTCTAACCTGGCCGTTAGAAAACCCCGCTATATGCTGGAACATCCGAGTATCCGGTGGTACTCATCCTGGTCATACGCTCTTCATAGAGTGTTGGCACGGATAGTGAAAATCCATCCGGTGCGGACAATCAGCAGGAAACTGCCCCAGTCGGCAGGATCCTCAGAGACTGCACGCGAGGCACCTCGGTTGCGATCGGACTTGTGGGTCCGGGCCTGACCAAGGTGAAGATACAGTCCGACCCCCATGGCGACATGGGGAGCCAGGCAGAAATGATCTGGCCGCTCGCTGACAATCGAGGCTTTGATCGTCGGTGAGTAGTAACAAAAGTGCCTAAGGTAGGAATGCCCTTTCACGTGCGAAAGGGTGCTGCCCCTCGTACCGGCGACGGTACGTGAGCAGTCGGCTATATGCTGGAAACTCCGTCGAATCCTCCACTACTAGTCATACAGGATCACTGTGCGTTGAGACGTATTGTGATTTGGGAACGGCAGTGACAATGTGAGAGGTGCGGACAATCAGCAGGAAAGACTCGGGAGCTGGATGGTGAATCCATCCCAGTTCGTGAGAATCCTCAGAGACCATACGCCGACCATCTCGTGAGTTTCATGACGAGATGAAGATATGGTCCGGACCCTGCGGCGACGCAGGGAGACCGGCGGAAACGACCGGTCCGTCAATCAATCGAACGATGATTGATTGGTTGTAACAGAATCAAGCGAAATTCCTTGTCGGGTAAGTTCCGACCTGCACGAATGGCGTAACGACTTTCCTACTGTCTCAACCACAGACCCGGCGAAATTGAAGTACGAGTAAAGATGCTCGTTAGCTGCATCAGGACGGAAAGACCCCGTGGACCTTTACTACAGCTTGCTGTTGAGTTTTAGTACATATTGTGTAGGATAGGTGGGAGACTTCGAAGCATTGGCGCCAGCCAGTGTGGAGTCAACCTTGAAATACCACCCTTTATGTGCCGGAACCCTAACCTCGGTCCGTGATCCGGATCAGGGACAGCGTCAGGTGGGTAGTTTGACTGGGGCGGTCGCCTCCTAAAACGTAACGGAGGCGCCCAAAGGTTCCCTCAGGCTGGTTGGCAATCAGCCGTCGAGTGCAATGGCACAAGGGAGCTTGACTGTGAGACCTACAAGTCGAGCAGGTGCGAAAGCAGGGCATAGTGATCCAGCGGTTGCTTGTGGAAGCGCCGTTGCTCAACGGATAAAAGGTACCCCGGGGATAACAGGCTCATCTTCCCCAAGAGTCCATATCGACGGGAAGGTTTGGCACCTCGATGTCGGCTCGTCGCATCCTGGGGCTGAAGCCGGTCCCAAGGGTTGGGCTGTTCGCCCATTAAAGCGGTACGCGAGCTGGGTTTAGAACGTCGTGAGACAGTTCGGTCCCTATCCGATGCAGCCGTAGGAGATTTGAGGAAGGCTATCCCTAGTACGAGAGGACCGGGATGGACGAAGCTCTCGTGTGTCAGTTGTCCTGCCAAGGGCACTGCTGATTTGCGACCTTCGGATGGGATAAGCGCTGAAAGCATCTAAGCGCGAAGCTCGTTCCAAGATGAAATCTCCCACAGGGAAAACCTGGTAAGGCCCGTGGCCAGACGACCACGTTGATAGGCCGGAAGTGTACGTGCGGCAACGCATTCAGCTGACCGGTACTAATCGGCCGAGGGCTTGGAAACTTGCTCGTGCTCGCTATGGAACGCTCAGGGCGACCGATATCGGTCGCACCCGGCCCGGCTGGCCCTTTCGGTGCGGCTGCCCCCACGAGCGCACAGTTTCCGGTGGCCATGGCGGCGGAGAGACACCCGTTCCCATTCCGAACACGGCAGTTAAGCCCGCCAGCGCCGATGGTACTTGGGGGGTAGCCCCCTGGGAGAGTAGGACGCCGCCGGGATTTCTCATGACGACGCCCCCATTCGGGGGCGTCGTCGCGCCCGAGTCGCCGGTCGCTTCTCGGGCAACGGCAGATTTGGATGACCGGTTGTCACGCGGAGGGGGCCTGTCCCGTCTATGCAGGTGACAGCAGACGACTGGAACGAGAAGAGGCGGTGCACGATGGCCCATGTCCCACTCAAATACGACGCTCGGGGTGTGATTCCCCGGCTCGCCCGGAGCTACACGAAGAAGCGGTTCGGAACCATGGTCGAGCCAACCGGCGCCGCTTCACACCATGCTGGAGTCCTCGTGGCGATGGGGGCGCTCGAGACGGCGGCATCAAAGGGATGGACTAAGCTCGACCCGTCGCTCCGCTGGCTGGCCATCCAGGCCGCCTCGAGCGACATCGGCTGTTCGTGGTGCATCGACTATGGGTACTACGAGGGCATGAACGGCGGCATCGATCCGGCCAAAGTCCGGGCTGCGACCATGTGGCGACAGAGCGATCTCTTCGATGACCGGGAGCGCGTGGTCCTCGAGTACGCCGAGCAGGCGACGGATACACCCGCTGAGGTCTCCAGTGACCTGGCCGACCGCCTGCACCGGCACTTCAGCGATGCAGAGATCGTCGAGCTGGCGGCGTGGGTGGCGCTGGAGAATTTCCGTTCCCGCTTCAACGCCGGACTGGGGCTGCGAAGCCAGGGTTTTGCCGAGCAGTGTGGCGTGCCACCCGCGCCGGTGCAGTCTGCTGCCGTCCCGACTTCGAAGGAGGCGGGTGGGCCCGCGCTCGTCTGAGGCGGACGTCGCCGCCTTCGAGGAGTGGCGAGAGCTGCTGTTCGGGATCGCTTACCGCATGCTCGGTAGCGCATCGGATGCCGAGGACATGGTCCAGGAGGCCTGCATTCGTTGGCTCCGTCGCGGAGACGACGAGGTGGCATCCGTGAGGGCCTACCTGGTGACCATCGTCACTCGGCTGTGTATCGACCAGCTCGACTCGGCTCACGCAAAGCGTGTCGACTACGCGGGACCGTGGCTGCCCGAACCGGTGGTGCTCGACGACGAACCGTCCGCCCTCGAGCAGGCTGATTCCCTGTCGCTTGCCTTTCTGGTGTTGCTCGAGGAGCTGACACCACCGGAGCGGGCCGCCTATCTCCTGCACGACATCTTCGGCTACCAGTTCGACGAGATCGCCCGGTCCTTGGGCCGGACCACGTCCGGGTGCCGTCAGTTGGCAGCCCGGGCGCGCCGGCGCATCGAGGACCGGCGCCAGCGCTTCGATGCGGACGCCGACCACGGCCGGGAGCTCACCCACGCGTTCCTGTTGGCCTGCAGTACCGGTGACCTCGACGGCCTTCGCCGGCTGCTGGCCGATGACGTGGTGGTGTGGACGGACGGCGGGGGCAAGGTCCGGGCCGCCATGCGTCCCGTGGTCGGAGTGCATCGGAGTTCACGATTTCTCGTCAACGTGGCCAAACGGCTACATGGTGTGCCCCACGGCATGACCCTGAACGGTCAGCCGGGCGCCGTCCTCGTCGAGGACGGCGTGGTGGTGGCGTCACTGGTGCTCGACATCCTCCAGGGCAAAGTGGTCGGGGTACGGGTGGTGTCCAATCCGGACAAGCTGGCCATGCTCAGCGGGGCCGTGGCGGAAGCTCCGGTGGGATCTCCCTCCCGATCGCGGCCCGGCACCGCCCTGCCCACGATCGACGACAGGGGCGGGTCCGCCTAGAACGGCGCGGGTCGACCCGGTCCCTGATCGAGCTGCCGGTAGGCTCGGGGCATGCCGTCGAAACCACCCTCTGGATCGTCGCGCCGAGCGCGGCGCTGCCGGTGGCCGTCCGGGGCGGGGGACGGGGCGGCGGACGGGGCGGTCGGATCCCGTTCCGTCGGCCAAGGGCCAAGGGTCGGCGAGCCGATCCGGCCGGGGGTCGACCGCCGGGCAGAGATCCGGGCCGCCGCGACCGGCCCACCGAGCAGAAGGAGCCCGCCAACCGCCGGCCCCTCGAGCGCGGTCAGGCGGAGCGCCGAGGTCGAGGTCAGGCCTCTCGCGCCTCCGACGGACGCCCGGCGCCCGCCGGAGGCCGGACCGCACCGGGGAGGACGGCAAGCGGGAGGACGGCAAGCGGGAAGGCGGCCAGCGGGAAGACGGCACCGGGGAAGACGACGGTGGAGCGCTCCGGTCGCCGGTCGGCACCAAGTCGCTCGCCCCGTGACGGCGGTCCGGTGGTGCGCAAGGGCTGGGGGAGCGTCGCTCGGCGGGGGGCGGCCGTGGTGCGGGCCGATCACGGCACCCGTGGCGATCCCGGCGCCGACACCGCCGAAGGACGCCGACGGGCCCGGACCCGTGACGATGAATTCGTTCCCGAGCGCTGGGAACGGACCGATCGGTCGGCTACCGGGGGTAGTTCGGCCCGGTCCACGACGCCGAGGCCGACGCCTGCGTCAGCGCCGAGCCGCCAGGGGGGGCTGGTCGACGGTCTGCCGCCCGACCTGGTCGCCGAGCTGGCCTCGGCGGCCGAGAGCGATTGGGGCATGTTGCGGGATCGGGTCAGCGAGCGGATGACCGCCGGCCTCGGGGCCTACGAGCGTGAGCGCTATCGAGACGCCTCTCGCATCCTGAAGACAGTGGTCGACGCCGTCCCGAACGCCCCGTCGGCCCGTGAGCTGCTCGGCCTCAGCCAGTACCACCAGGGTTGGTGGCGGGCGGCGTTGGCCAACCTCGAGGTCTACGGCGCTCTCACCGGTTCGGTCGACCAGCACCCGGTACGTATGGACTGCCAACGGGCCCTGGGCCGGTCGAAGCGGGTCGAGGCCCTCTTCTCCGAGCTGCGGCAGGGGTCGCCTGACCCCGAAGTGCTCTCGGAGGGCCGGTTGGTCCTCGCCGGGACCCGCGCCGACCGGGGTGACCTCGCCGGGGCAGTGGCGCTGCTCCTGGATGCCGGCGCCGGGCGCCGGGTGCGCAATCCGGCGGAGCGGCATGTCCGTCAGTGGTACGTGCTCGCAGACCTCATGGAGCGATCAGGTGACCTGGCCAAGTCCCGGGAGCTCTTCCTTCGGGTGAGCGAGGCCGATCCTCATGCCTACGACGTGGACGAGCGGCTCGATTCGCTCGGTCCGCCCGCCCGCCGCCGACGGCCGGCCAACCGCCCGCGGGCCGCCCGTTAGGCTTCCCCCATGAACCTCGAACAACTACTCGGTGACGAGTCCGAGTCCCTCCTCGGCCATGTGGCCAAGGCGTTTCCCGCCGATCACCTCACGCTCCCCGGGCCCGACCAGTTCGAACGGGTGTTCCTCGACTCCGACCGCTCTTCGACCGTGCTTCGCAATCTCGCATCCGTGTACAACAACGGGCGACTGGCCGGAACCGGCTATCTTTCGATCCTCCCGGTCGATCAGGGCATCGAACATTCCGGGGCGGCCAGCTTCTCCAAATTCCCCGCCTACTTCGACCCGGCCCGGCTGTGCGATCTGGCCATCGCCGGCGACTGCAACGCCATTGCCACCACGCTCGGCGGTCTCGGCATCGTCTCGCGCCGCTATGTGCACCGCATCCCCTTTATCGTGAAGCTCAATCACAACGATTTCCTCAACTATCCGAATACCTACGACCAGGTGATGTTCGCCAGTGTGGGCCAGGCGGCCAACCTCGGGGCCGTCGGGGTGGGCGCCACCATCTACTACGGCTCTGAAGGCGCAGACCGCCAGATCGGTGAAGTGTCCAAGGCGTTCAGCGAGGCGCACCGTCTCGGGATGTTCACCGTGCTGTGGTGTTATCTCCGTAACTCGGCCTTCAAGCAGGGTGATACCGACTACCACCTGTCGGCCGACCTCACTGGTCAGGCCAACCATCTCGGGGTGACCATCGAGGCGGACATCATCAAGCAGAAGCAACCTGAGAACAACGGTGGTTACAACGCACTCAAATTCGGCAAGACCGATCCGCTGGTCTACAGCGAGCTCACCACCGACCATCCCATCGACCTCACCCGCTGGCAGGTCGTGAACTGCTACGCCGGGCGTATCCCGCTCATCAATTCCGGCGGGGAATCGAAGGGTGCCGACGATCTCACTCAGGCGGTGCGCACCGCCGTGATCAACAAGCGGGCCGCAGGGGCCGGGCTGATTGTCGGACGCAAGGCCTTCCAGCGACCGATCGAGGAGGGTTCCGCCCTCATCCATGCTGTCCAAGACGTCTACCTGGACAAGTCGGTGACCATCGCCTGAGTGGAGCGGCGACGTAGCCGTACTGATCCCAATCCGATCGGCGGCATGACCCAAGCTGAGCCTCGGCCTTCGCTACGGTGCAGGGGGCCGGCGGTAGACTGATGCCGGCGCCGCCAAGGAGCCACGAGTCAGTACGAACAGGAGCATGGTGTCCGACACCACCGCCGATCCGAAATCCCCTCAACTGTTGGACCGCGTGGTGATCCGGGCTACGCGGGCGACTCTGGGGACGGAATGCAGCTGGCTGGCGACCGGTTCACCAACATGTCGGCCCTGCTGGGGAACGATCTGGCCACCTTCCCCGACTTCCCCGCCGAGATCCGCGCCCCGGCCGGGACACTGGCTGGGGTGTCCGCCTTCCAGGTGCACATCTCGGATCACGACATCCTGACGCCGGGCGACTCGCCGAACGTGCTGGTGGCCATGAACCCCGCCGCCCTCAGCGCCAACCTCTCCGGACTGCCCAAGGGGGCAACCGTCATCGTCAACGTCGATGCCTTCGACGAACGCAACCTCAAGAAGGCCGGCTATGACACCAACCCATTGGGTGACGGGACGCTTGCGGCCTACACCGTCTACGAGGTCCCGATGACCTCGATCACCACCGAAGTGTCCAAGGAAGCCGGTGTTCAACCGCGTGACGCAGAACGCTCGAAGAACTTCTTCGCTCTGGGCCTGATCAGCTGGCTGTACACCCGGCCGATCGAGGCCACCATCGACTGGATCCAGCAGAAGCTACGCGGGCAGGCCTCTGGTCATGGAGGCCAACCTGCGGGCCTTCAAGGCCGGCTACCACTTCGGGGAGACCGCCGAGCTGTTCGAGTCCTCCTACGAGGTGCGGCCGGCGGCACTGGAGCCGGGCGAGTATGCCAACATCACCGGCAATACCGCCACGGCTTGGGGCCTCATCGTGGCCGCCACCCGGAGCGGTCTGAAGCTCTTCCTCGGTACCCTACCCATCACCCCGGCGTTCTGACATCTTGCACGAGCTCTCCAAGCAGCAAGCAATTCGGTGTGCGGACGTTCCAGGCGGAGGACGAGATCTCCGGCATCGGGGCGGCCCTCGGGGCGGCATTCGGTGGAGGGCTGGGTGTGACCACCACCTCGGGACCGGGTATCGACCTCAAGTCCGAGACGATGGGCCTGGCCATCAGCCTCGAGCTACCGCTGCTGATCATTGACATACAGCGCGGGGGGCTGTCCACCGGTCTTCCGACCAAGACCGAGCAGGCCGACCTGTTGCACGCCATGTACGGTCGTCACGGCGAGGCTCCGCTGCCCATCGTGGCGGCCAAGACACCGGCGCACTGCTTCGAGGCGACCTGGAGGCCGTGCGCCTGGCGGTCAAGTACCGGACTCCGGTGATATTGCTGTCCGACGGGTACCTGGCCAACGGGACCGAACCGTGGCGGTTGCCGGACCTGGCCGAGCTCCCCGTCATCGACCCCGGCTTCGCCACTGCACCCAACCACGCCGAACCCGATGGCGGTGAGATCTTCTGGCCCTACATCCGTGACGCCGAGACCCTGGCGCGCCCGTGGGCTCCGCCGGGGCTGCCCGGTCTCGAGCACCGTATCGGCGGTCTGGAGAAGTCCGACGGCGCCGGCAACGTGGCCTACGACGGCCCCAATCACGAGCGGATGACCCGTCTACGCGCCGCCAAGGTGGCCGGGATCGCTGCCGACATCCCACCCACCGATGTGGATGACGAGGAGGGCGCGGAGCTCCTGGTCGTGGGGTGGGGGTCCACCTACGGCGCCATCGCCGCCGGGGTGAGGAGGGTCCGGGCCCGTGGCTACCGGGTGGCCCACGCCCATCTTGTCCACCTCAATCCGTTCCCCGCCGATCTCGGGGAGGTGCTCGGCCGCTATCGCAAGGTACTCGTCCCCGAGGTCAACCTCGGTCAACTGAGCCGGCTGCTGCGGGCCGAGTACCTGGTCGATGCGGTGTCGCTCACCCAGGTTCAGGGCATCCCGTTCCGGGCGGCGGCGTTGGAGGCCGCCATCCTTCAACAGATCGAAGGGGCACCGGACGCTGGGGTGGACGGGTCGGCCGACTCGCCCGGCGGCAACGGACGGGTGGCCCACGCCCCCAAGGAGAAGGTGTCCGACTGATGACCGACGTCGTCCATCTCGAGGCGGAAGCGGCGTCAGTGCCGGTGACCAGCAGGAAGGACTGGTCTTCCGACCAGGAGGTGCGTTGGTGCCCCGGGTGCGGTGACTATTCCATCCTGGCGGCCGTCCAGATGTTGATGCCCGACCTCGGTGTCCGCCGCGAGCGGACCGTGTTCCTCTCCGGCATCGGGTGTGCCGCCCGCTTCCCCTACTACATGAACACCTACGGCATGCACTCCATCCACGGGCGGGCGCCGGCCATCGCCACCGGGCTGGCCACGACCCGTCCCGACCTGGACGTGTGGGTGGTGACCGGCGACGGAGACGCACTCTCGATCGGCGGCAACCACCTGATCCACGCCCTGCGTCGCAACGTCAACCTCACCATCCTCCTGTTCAACAACCAGATCTACGGTCTGACCAAGGGCCAGTACTCGCCGACCTCCGAGGTGGCCAAGGTCACGAAGTCGACGCCGTTCGGCTCGCTCGAGCAACCCTTCAACCCGCTCAGCCTGGCACTCGGCGCCGAGGCCTCGTTCGTGGCCCGAACCCACGACATGGACCGCAAGCACATGATGGAGACCTTCAAGCGGGCGCACGACCATGCCGGCGCCTCGTTCGTGGAGATCTACCAGAACTGCAATGTCTTCAACGACGGTGCCTTCGAGCAGATCACGGGCAAGGACCAGCGGTCTGCCATGCTCATCCCGCTCGTCCACGGCGAGGCCATCCGGTTCGGGGCCGAGGGCGAGCATGGCGTGGTGCTGCACGGTGACGGATCGTTGGAGGTGGTCGAGGTGGCCGACGCTGGGGAGTCGGCCCTGCTGGTCCACGACGAGCATCGGGACAACCCAGGCCTCGCCTTCCAGCTGAGCAGGCTCTCCCGGGGACCGTACGAGCCCACTCCGATCGGTGTGTTCCGCGACGTCGATCGCCGGGAGTACGGCGCCGAGATGTCCCGGCAGATCGCCGATGCCACGGCCAAGCGTGGCTCCGGGGACCTCGAAGCGCTCCTGCGCTCCGGGTCCACCTGGACGGTGGCGTAGAGCCGGTCTACCGACCAGACGACACGAGCGGTCGGCCCAAGGGACAGGCAGTGGCCAGATACGTCGCCATGCTGCGGAGCGTGAACGTCAGCGGTCGAAACCCGCTGGCCATGGAGAAGCTGCGCGCCGTGGTGGTGGCGGCGGGCTTCGCCGACGTGGTCACCTACGTACAGAGTGGCAATGTCGTGGTCTCCGGCCGCGGCTCCCCGGGGGCGGTGGGCCGGGCCATCGAGGAGCAGATGGCCTCGGACCTCGGGTGGTCGGTACCGGTCGTGGTACGGAGCAAGGCTCAGCTCGGCGCGGTCCTGGGGGCCAACCCCTTTGCCCACCGCCACCTCGACCCGAAGACGCTGCATGTGACCTTCCTGGCCGGCGAGCCCGACCCGGGGGCGATGAGGACGCTCTCTGCCGGCGCCGGGCGGTCCGGGGGTGACCGAGTCGAGCTGGTGGGCCACGAGGCCTACCTTCACTGCCCCGGCGGTTATGGCCGGACCAGGCTCAACAACGCCTACCTGGAGCGCCAACTGGGCTGCCCCGCCACTACCCGCAATTGGCGCACTGTCACAACCCTGGCCGGGATGGCCGGGCTCGAGGTGTGACGCCGCCGGGCTATCCGGGCGTGCCCGGGGCGGTGTAGGTGGCGTAGTCGCCATCACCGTTGATGACCATGCAGAACGAAGCGGTAGGGCACGAGAGGGAGGTGCCGCCGCCGGGGTACTGGACAGCCTGCGGGACAACCTGCCTCGGCGGTGACCAGCTCGAGCCGTTCCAGGTCAGCGCCCTACCGCTGGTGTCGGTGGCCAGGCAGAATGTGGCCGTCGGGCACGAGACGGCGTTGAGCACGCCGCCCGGGTCGATCGCCCCTCCCGGCGTCCACCCCTGCCCGTTGCGGACCCACAGGCTCGGGCCGGCCAGGATGGCACACAGGTGGGTGCTCGGACAGGCGATGGCCGTCGGCCCGGTTGGAGACGTGACCGTCCAGGGGTCGGGTTCCTCGGTCCAGGTGGTGCCGTCCCAGTCGAGCACGGCTGTCCCCACCACCGCGGCGCAGAACGAGTTGTTGAGACAGGTGATTCCAACTCTTCCGGCCTGGTAGAGGGAGACCGGACCCGGACCTCCTTCGGCGAATGCCTGCGGGGGGAGCCAGCTCCCGTTCCGCATGACGGCGGTGTGGCCGGTGTTGTCGACGACGGCGCAGAAGGTGGCGGTCGGGCAGGAGACCGACGACGACCGTGATCCGGGGTGACCGGGGCCCGGGTCGGCCGGGTTGGCCGGCAGCCCCGGGGCGGGCGTCATGGCCACCGGGGCCGACCAGTTGGTCCCGTCACCACGACTGACGTGGTCCGAGCCGTCGATGATGGTGCACGACGGTCCCGACGTGCACGAGATCGACGGCAGAACGGGAGCCGTGACCGGCCCCGTGCCCGGAGCGGGGTAGTACACCGAGGGCTCGGACCACGAGGCTCCGTCCCAGGACACGGTGACCCCGGCGCCGGTGGTCGTCGGCCCGCCGGTGTCGTCGGTACCACCCCCTGCGGCCACACAGAACGTGTCCGAGATACACGACAGCGACGTGAAGCCGCCACCGGGCGGCAGTGAGGTGAGCGCCGTTGTCCAGCCCGGTGGGGGCGAGACCGGTGCCGGGACGGTGGTCGGCGTGGCTGACGGTCCGAGGCTGGTGCTGGTCGGTGGCACCGTGGTGGTCGGGTCCGGCCGGATCAGGGGCCGACGGGTCACCGCCGGGCCGGACGATGGCGCCGCACACCCGCTTCCCGCCACGACCACGAGGGCCAGGACGGTTGCCGCGGTCCTTCTGCGTGCCACCTGCCTCCTCGACCGACTTCCGCACACCGGTCGTTCGCCCGACCGACACGGCAGCGTAACGGCTGCGATCTCCGAGACCAAGGCACTGTGCCGTCGACGTGCAGTCCGGAACCGGAGATCGGGTTCCTGGCCATGGAGGCGACGGATGGTCAGGCTGGCGGCGTCGAGGTCCCGGAAAACCATGCCGGTGCGCGGCTTCGGATAGAAGTAGGTGCTCTTCGGAGGCATCTGGCGGCGGTCGCCGGCCCACTGCTGAATTTGCCCGACCGACACCGGCCGGAGGAGGACGACCGCCTGGGCCTGCTCGGAGGCGACTGCCCGCATCCCGTCCTGCCAGCTGTTGAAGAACTCGAGCTCGTGATCGGGCAGCTCGGCGATGACCAGGGCCACCATCGACGAGTCGAGATCGGCCCCGGCTGCTTCGGGCGTCCCGTCCTTGGGGGACAGCAGCCAGGCCCCCGAGGGCATGACGAGGGCCAGGGACCGGCTCTCGCCGAGCGCCCCGACCGTCCGCTCGTCGAAGTCACCGGCTCGGGTCACGTCGAACCACGAGGCGAAGGCATCGAGCAGATCGAGACCGTCGGGCAGCCGGGACAGGCCGCGGTGGATCGGGCCCACGGCCAGTTGGTCCTCGGCCAACTCGACGACGAGAGCCATGACCGACTCCGCCGTCGATCCGGCCGCCGGTGCCATGGCGCACTGACGGAGGTAGGTACGGGCCGTCTCGTAGCGATGGTGGCCGTCGGCCACCACGATCGGGGCCGACTCCGCCGCCTGCTGCACCTCCCGGACGGTGGTCGGGTCGTCGATGACCCAGAGCTGGTGGAGGACGCCGTCGTCGTCGACCGCCTGGGCATCCGGTGGGTCCTCGCGTAGGAAGGTGGCACTGAGCCCGTCGCTCATCGACAGGCCCCAGATGGGAGACAAATTGGCCCGGGTCGCCTTCAACAGGTCGAGCCGGTCGCTCTTGGCTTTGGGCAGGGTCTGCTCATGGGGCAGGATGTCCGCCGCACTGGCGTCGTCGACGCCGAGCGCCCCGATCACCCCGTTGGTCTCATGCCCGTCCGGAGAGGTCATCCGATAGGCGTAGAAGGCAGGTGTCGGGTCACGGCGCAGGACCTCCTCCTGCTGCCATTGCTCGAGTTGGCGGGCGGCATTGGCGTAGCGGTCCAGGCCGGCCCGGAGGTCGGGTTCGGGCAGCTCGACCCGCACGGAGTTGGCGCTGTGCCGAGAGGCCAGCCGGGCCCGCTCGTCCGGGGGGATGACGTCGTAAGGCGGGGCGATGACCATGGAGAGGTCGACCCGAGCGGGGTCGTAACGGAGGCCGGCAAAGGGCGCGAATCGAACCATCTGCACTGCGTAGCACATGGTCGTACGCCGCCCCGAACTCCAGAACCGCGATGCATCCAAGGCATTTGCAACGTTGGTCCCACGTCCTCGATTCGGCGCTACTGCTCAGGCGTACTGGGTGACCAGGTCGGCGAGGGCCTGGGCGCCCGCCGGCTGGAGGTGGACCTGGTCAGCGGTGAACCACTCGGGATGGCCGGCGGCGAGGGTGTACCAGTCGGCCAGCACCGCCGCCCCCGGGTAACGGGCGACGCCGGCGGCCAGCACGGCGTTGTCCGGAGCCTCCCACGACCGGGGCACGTCGACGTTCACGAAGACCACCCGGGACACGCCGGCGGCGGCCTGCATCATGGCGTCGAAGTCGGAGGCGGTGACCGTTCCGTTGGTGCCGAGCTCGACCACCAGCACGCGTCCGAGGGTCCCGGCCGCCCGCTCCGCCTGGACCACGGCGATGCCGGTCTCGAACTGCCGGCTCACCAGACCGTCGACCCTCACTCCGGGCAAGTCGGTCTGGAGGTAGGGCTCGATGTCCAGCATGATCGAGTCGCCGACGGCTGAGACCCGGCCCAGCCGAGCGGCGCCGAGGGAGTCGACGCCGTCGGCGCGGAGCTGGAAGTCGTCGGCGCGAACTGGACGCCGAAGCCCGCGCCCGCCGAGCCCGAGGCGGAAGTCGGCGCGCACACGGTGGGGCGAGCGCGGTGAGGGGATGGAGGCTGCGACCGGGGTGGCGGCGCGGGATGGGCCCGACCGGTGGACGACGGCGAGGACCAGTAGCACGAGCAGCACGGCTACCAACCCGACAGCGATGGCGCGGTCGACCCGGCTCACCTTGCCCATCCCACCAGTGTGGCCTGCTCAGGTCCGGGAGACAGGCGAAAGGTCGTGGTCACCCGGGTGCCAACGGGGTGGGCGGCCCGACACTGGCGGTCCGGGGTTCAGCCCGGGCCGACCCTGGCTCGTAGACTCGGTTCTGTGAAGAGTGCCGGCGAGATGGCGATGGGGGGACTCGATCGAGCAGCCCCCGTCGCAGCCGGGCCGCCGGCACAGGAGGATCTCGGACGGGTCGTCTCACCGTACCCAACGGGATCACAGTGGTGCGGTTGGCCTGCATACCACTGTTCCTCTGGTTGCTGTTCGGCGCGGGTCGACAGACTGCAGCCGCGGTGCTGCTGGGCGCGCTCGGCGCCACCGACTGGGTGGACGGGTTCGTCGCCCGCCGCTACCACCAGGTGTCGACCGTCGGTAAGGTGCTCGATCCGGTCGCCGACCGTGTGCTGGTGGTGACCGCCGTCGTCGCCATCACCGTGCACGGCGCCGTCCCAGTGTGGTTCGGAGTGGCCACCCTCGCCCGCGAGGTGGTGGTGTCGGTGGCCGTCCTGCTGTTGGCGTCGCTCGGAGCCACCAGGATCGACGTCCTCTGGGTGGGCAAGGCGGGCACGTTCGCCCTCATGTTCTCCTACCCGGCCTTCCTCCTCAGTGACGGCAACGCCGCCTGGCAGGACCCGATCCACGTCTTCGCCTGGGTGACCGGCATCATCGGACTTGTCCTGGCCTGGCTGGCCGCCGGCACCTACGTCCCGGTGGCCCGCAGTGCGCTGCTTCGCGGCCGGCGGGCCCGCCACGGCAGGAGGCCGCGTCGTGAAAGCCGTGATCATGGCCGGAGGCGAGGGGACCAGGCTGCGCCCGCTCACCTCCAACCAGCCGAAGCCGATGATGCCCATGGCCAACCGCCCGATGATGGAGCACATCGTCGACCTGCTGAAGCCAGCACGGCTTCGACGAGATCGTGGTCACCGTGGCCTTCCAGGCCAACGCCATCCGCACCTACTTCGGCAACGGCGTCGGAGTTCGGCGTGCGCATGGTCTACGCCACCGAGGAAACGCCGCTCGGCACGGCCGGCTCGGTGCGCAACGCCATGGACGAGCTCGACGAGCCGTTCCTGGTCATCTCCGGTGACGTGCTCACCGACATCGACCTCGGCCCAGTGGTCGAGTTCCACGACGAAGAGGGAGGCATCGCCACCATCGGCCTCAAGGCCATGGAGAATCCGCTCGAGTTCGGCATCGTGATCACCCGGCGAGGACGGCTCGATCGAGCGCTTCCTGGAGAAGCCGACCTGGGGCCAGGTGTTCTCCGACACCATCAACACCGGGATCTACGTGCTCGAGCCCGAGATCTTCGACTACATCGCCGACGACGCAGCCGGTCGACTTCTCGGGCGACGTCTTTCCCCAGGCGCTTGGAGGCGGGCAAGCCCATGTTCGGCTACGTGGCCGAGGGCTACTGGGAGGACGTCGGCACCCTCGACGCCTACATCAAGGCCCACCAGGACGTTCTCGACGAGCAGGTCGAGGTCGACATCCCCGGGTTCCGGCTCGGCGACGGGGTGTGGCTGGGGGAGGGCTCCGAGATCGATCCGGCGTCGCATGGTCGGGCCCGGCGATCATCGGCGACAACTGCCGGGTCGAGGCCGGGGCCCATCTGGCCGAGTACACCGTGCTCGGGTCCGAACGTCCGGGTCGGGGACAGACGCCTTCATCGAGCGGTCGGTGGTCCACGACAACGTCTACCTCGGGCCGGGCGTCCGCCTCGCGGGCAGCGTGGTCGGTCGGGATCCGACCTCCGCCGGGGGGCCCGGCTGCGAGGAGGGGGTGGTCCTCGGCGACGAGTGCTTCGTCGGGAGCCACGCCGTGATCAAGCCGGGGGTCAAGGTCTACCCGTTCAAGACGGTCGAGCACGGGGCCATCGTCAACTCGTCGATCGTGTGGGAGTCGAGGGGTGCCCGCAACCTCTTCGGCCGTCATGGCGTGGACGGGCTGGCCAACGTCGACATCTCCCCCGAGCTGGCCGTCCGCCTGGCGATGGCCTACGCCACCACCATGAGAAGGGCTCGACGGTCGTCGCCTCCCGGGACACCAGCCGGGCGGCCCGGGTCCTCAAGCGGGCCATGATGGTCGGGCTCAACTCCGCCGGCGTCGACGTCGCCGACCTGGAGGTGGCCACCGTCCCGGTGACCCGGTTCGGGGTCACGACGTCGGCACTCGCTGGCCGGCATCACCGTCCGTCTGGCACCCGACGACCCGCAGTCGGTGGTCATCCGCTTCTTCGAATGCGAGGGGCATCGACGTCGGCGAGGCCGACCCAGCGAAAGATCGAGCGGCTCTTCTACCGGGAGGACTATCGCCGGTCGCTGGCCGGGGAGATCGGCGACATCGGACTTCCCGCCGTGCGCACCGTCGAGTACTACACGGCCATGACTGATGGAATCGTCGACTCTCCAAGGCGCGTGAGGCCCGGTTCAAGGTGGTGCTCGACTACGCGTACGGGGCGACCAGCTTCGTCATGCCGAACGTGTTGGCCAAGCTCGGGGCAGAGGTGCTCGCAGTCAACCCCTACGCCGACACCGCGCCGGTCCTGACCTTCGATCGTCAGGCCAGTGCCGCCCGGGTGTCCGACCTGGTCCGGGCGTCCGGCGCGCCATCTCGGTGCGGTGCTCGATCCCGGTGGCGAGCACTTGACCCTCGTCGACGACGTTGGTCATCCGCTCACCGACGACGAGGCCCTGCTGGTGTTGTTGACGCTGGTGACCGCGGCCAATCCCGGCCGACGGTGGCCCTTCCGGTTGCAGCCAGCCAGGCCGCCGAGGAGATCTGTCGGCGGGCCGGAGCCGAGATCGTGTGGACCAAGCTCTCCGCTTCCCACCTCATGGAGGTGGCCCGCTCCCAGGGAGTCACCATGGCGGCCAGCCAATCGGGCGGGTTCATCTTCCCCCACTTCCTGGCGGCCTACGACGCCGCCGCCACCCTGGTCAATTTGGTGGCCCTCCTCGCACCCACCGGCCGCAAGCTGTCCGAGCTGGTCGAGGAGTTGCCCGGCGTCCACATCGCCCACCAGGGCGTTCATACCCCGTGGGACCAGAAGGGGATGGTCATGCGCACCCTGGTCGAGCGATCCCAGGGCCGCGACCTGGTCCTGGTGGACGGGGTCAAGGTCATCGAGACGGACGGGTGGGCCCTCGTGCTGCCGGATCCCGAAGAGCCGCTCACCCACGTTTGGGCGGAGGGTCCGACCGACGCCGAAGCGCTGGCCCGGGCCCAGGAGTACGCCGTGCGCCTCGAGCAACTCCTGCGCTGACCCCCGGGCGGGGGGGACCGCGGTCAGGTATCGTCCGCACCCATGGACGTGCCCGAGGATCTGCGCTACTCGACCGATCACGAATGGGCTCGCACGGTTGGCGACCGAGTCCGGGTGGGCATCACCGACTATGCGCAGGACGCCCTCGGGGACATCGTCTTCATCGATCTCCCGGGGCAGGGCGCGCAGGTGGAGACGGGAGGCCTGCTGGGCGAGGTCGAGTCCACCAAGTCGGTGTCGGAGATCTATGCCCCGGTCGCCGGGGAAGTCGTGGCCGTCAACAGCGCGCTCGGCGGACACCCCCGAAATGCTGAACAGCGACCCGTACGGCGAGGGATGGATCTGTGAGCTCATCGCTTCCGACCCCGCCGAGACGGAGGCCCTCCTCGACTCGAACGGCTACCGCCAGCTCATCGACAATTGACCGCCACCGAAGGCCTCTGGGGCCTGGAGAGCGGCGAGGTGGGAGCGGCTACCGTGTTGGGCGTGTTCTGCCCCAACTGTGGCCACCGCAATCCGGCAGGGGTCAACTTCTGCTCGTCGTGCGGTGCCGCGTTGGTCACTTCGGTACCGGACACGTCGGTGTCGACCACGCCCATCGACGACCTGGGTGACGGGCTCGACGACGAGGCATCGATCGGTCTGCTCGAGCTCCCGCGTGGTGTCGGTCTGCTGGTGGTGAAGCGTGGCACCGACGTCGGCGCCCGATTTACCCTCGAAGCGCCGATCACGCTGGCCGGCCGACATCCGGAGAGCGACATCTTCCTCGACGATGTCACCGTTTCCCGCCGGCACGCCGAGTTCATGACGAGCGGCCAGGTCACGACGGTCCGAGATGTGGGCTCGCTGAACGGGACCTACGTGAACCGCGAGCGGATCGAGGAGGTTCGCCTGTCGAGCGGCGACGAGGTGCAGATCGGAAAGTTCAAGCTCCTGTACCTGGTGGCCAGCGGCGAATGACGGCCCGGAGGGAGCGGCTCGTTCACGGTCGGGAGGCTGTATGAGCGCCCGCTCCTACATGTCCATCGGCGACGTCCTCACCTTGCTCCGCCAGGAGTTTCCCGATGTGACCATCTCCAAGATCAGGTTTCTCGAGAGCCAGGGCCTGGTGAACCCGGAGCGCACACCCTCGGGATACCGCAAGTTCTACGAGCACGATGTCGAGCGGCTCCGATGGGTGCTCCGCCAGCAACGCGAGCACTTCCTTCCCCTGAAGGTGATCAAAGACCGCTTGGACGACGACCCCGTCGGATCGCAGGCCACCCCGTCGCGCCGGGCCGCGGCCGGAGCGGTCGCCACCGATGACAGCGTCCCCTGACGGGCAAAGCCAGGCCACGGCGGGCGACGAGTCAGTGCGGCCGGTGCTGGTCGGACAGCGCACCACGCCAGAGGGCGGCACGCGTTCGACGCTCCCCGGCATCGAGTCGTCGCTCGGCTCGGCGACGGTCGCCACCCCGACGTCGTCGACTGCCGCCGGTGGACCACCGTCGGCTGGAGCGGGCACCGGTCCCGGCTCGTCGGTGACCTCGCCGCCGGCGGCGGCCGAAGCGGTGCCGGTGCCCGCGCCCGACCAGCGATCGACGACGGCAACCGGCGGGTCGGATCCCCATGCGGCGTCGAGCGGCGCGGCCGTGGCTTCAGCGGCGCGACGATCGCGCAGTTCGGGCGACGACGGGGAGCCCGCCCCGTCTCGTGGGAAGGCGACCGCGCCTCCGGCGGGTGGATCGGGATCGCCTGCCGGTACCCGTCCGGGTCGCGACGGTGCCACCGAGTCGCCGCGCCGCTCGTCGAAGTCGCCCGGCTCGGCGTCGAGCGGCCGGACCGGGTCGAGCCTCTCGGTCGACGAACTCTCGTCGGCCTGCGGCCTGGAGGTCGCCGTCCTACGCGAGCTCGAGGAATTCGGCTTGTTGGCGTCGACCAACGTGGCCGGGATCGAGAGCTTCGGCGAGGAGGCCCTGGCAGTGGCCCAATTGGCCGCTCAATTCGCCCGGTTCGGCATCGAGCCCCGCCATCTCCGCCTGTACAAGAACGCCGCCGACCGCGAGGCCGGGTTCGTCGAGCAGATCGTGCTGCCACTGGTCAGGCAGCGGAACCCCGAAGCCCGGGCGCGGGCCCAAGAGACGGCCGATGAGCTGGCGCTCCTGGGGCAGCAGCTCCGGAGCTCGCTGTTGCGCAGCGCCCTCGGGGACCTGCTCGAAGGGTGACCGACTTCGGGCGCCTATGCGCCCACCGGCCGCCGGTGACCACCCCCGCCTGATCGCACAGCGCCCCGACGGCGAGTAGTTTGGGCACATGGTCGAAGTCCGACTACGGGCCGTTCGGGTTGACCTGCAGTCGAACACACCAGTGCTACTGCTGCAGGAATCGGAAGGGCTCGGCCGCACCCTTCCCATCTTCATCGGCGCTCCGGAGGCGACCGCTATCGCCTTCGCCCTCCAGGGTATGGACACCCCGAGGCCCATGACCCATGACCTCATCCGCGACCTCCTCGATGCCCTGGGGGCCGAAGTGGTGCGGGTGGTGATCACCGAGTTGAAGACGGCGACCTACTTCGCCGAGATCGTGCTTCGTCACGGAGGCCAGGAGAACCCGGTGTCGTCCCGCCCGTCGGACGCCGTGGCGGTGGCCGTGCGCGCCGGGGCTCCCTTGTTCGTCGCCGACGACCTCATGGACAGCGAGGGGATCATGCTGGCCGTCGATGACGAGGAGGGCGACGAGGACGCCGACGATGACGACGGTTCGAACCCCGACGAGCTGGTCGGCGAGTTCCGGACGTTCCTCGACTCCATCCGGCCCGAGGACTTCTCCTCCTGACCCGGTCCCACCCGGACCGAAGGGTGCCGGTGTTCAGGCGGGCGCCGGGGTTGGCCGCCGTGCTGGTGCTCGGCGGCGGACTGGCGGCCGCCTGCTCGTCGGGATCGTCGACCGGCACCACCGTTCGCACCACCCGGCCCGCAGCCAGCTCGACCACCACGTCGGGCCGGTCGACCAGCTCCACGACGCCGGCCTCGTCCACGGCGCCATCGGGCCCCGTCGGTTGCCCGACGACCGACCTGTCGGGTGCCGTCACCGGGACCAGCGGGGCAGCCGGGACGGTCGAGGTGACGGTGGGCCTGAAGAGCACCTCGGCGGCCACCTGCGTGCTGACCGGCTATCCCGGACTGCAGCTCCTCGGCCCGGGGGGCTCTGCCCTCCCGACCAGCGTGCAACGCAAGGGGAACTACTCCTTCACCGCCGCGGCGCCGACGACGGTCACGCTCGCCGACGGCCAGTCGGCCTACTTCAACATCGGCTACTCCGATGTGCCGGCAGGCGGCGAGACGAGCTGCCCGACTTCGACCTCCCTCGAAGTCACCCCGCCCGATGCCACCGACCACCTGGTGGTGGTGGCCGCCCTGGCCCCGTGCGGGGGAGGCACCATGGTGGTGTCCCCGGTGTTCGGGGCCGGTAGCCCGGGAAGCCAGTCGACGGCGCCGGCGTCAGGCTGAGCGGCCCGGCCGCACCAGCACCCGACCCCGGACCTGGCCGGCCAGGATGCGCTCGAGCGCCGGGCCCAGCTGGTCGAGCCCGACCTCGTCGTGGACCATCCCCTCGAGGAGCTCGGGCGACCACGACGTGGCCAGCCCCTCCCATACGGCACGCCGTTCGGCCATCGGCGTGCGGACGCTGTCCACCCCGAGCAGGGAGACGCTGCGCACGATGAAGGGGTAGACCGTGGTGTCGAGGGTGTTGCCACCGGTGAGGCCGCTGGCGGCCACGGCCGCCCCGTAGCGCAGGGAGCGGAGGACGGCGGCCAGGGTCGGACCCCCGACGCAGTCGACCGCGCCGGCCCAGCGCTCCGGGCCGAGGGTACGTCCCGGCCCGCCGTCGAGGTCGTGCCGGTCGATGACCTCGGCCGCGCCGAGCGTGGTGAGGTACGAGCGCTCGGAGGTCCTCCCGGTGCTGGCCACCACCTCATACCCCCGCCCGGCGAGGAGGGACACCGCCATGCTTCCCACCCCGCCCGACGCCCCGGTCACCAGCACCGGTCCGTCTCCCCGACGGAGACCGTGGTCCTCGAGCCGTCGCAGCGACAGGGCGGCGGTGAACCCGGCGGTGCCGATGATGGCCGCCTCCCGGGGGCTGAGACCGACGGGGAGCGGGACCAGCCACCCGGCGGGCACCCGGGCCACCTCGGAGAACCCACCGCTGTGGGCCACACCGAGGTCGTGCCCGTGCACGATGACCGAGAGGCCGACCGGCACCGACGGGTCCTCGGAGGCCAGCACCGTGCCGACCAGGTCGACTCCGGGCACGAGGGGCGACACGCGGGCGACACGGTTGCCCGGCCGGGTCACCATGGCGTCCTTGTAGTTCACCGCCGACCAGTCGACGCCCACGATGACCTCGCCGGGCGACAGGTCGCTGGGAGCGAAGGTCCGCACCCCGGTTTCGACGGCGTCACCCCGGCCTTCGACCACGAACGCCGAGAAGTGAGACGGCGGACCGGCACCGGGCGAGGGGCGGGTGCCCATGGCGGGGTACCGTACCCAGTCCATGGGAGCCCGACACGAAAGCGGGACCGGCCCATCCGGGGCCTTCGGCTCCGCCTCGCGCCCCGGCTGGTGGCCATCCCCGTGGTCGGCGGCCACCGTGGCCGCTGGCAAGGTCAGCCGCAGCGGGCTGCAGGCCGAGGGCGATGCCGTGTACTGGCTGGAGAGCCGGCCGGCCGAGGGTGGTCGGCAGGTGGTGGTGCGGTCCCGGTCGGGCGAGGGGCGGGAGGACGTCTCGCCCGGCGAGGTGAGCGTGCGCACCCGGGTCCACGAATACGGCGGCGGCGGGGCCACCGTTCACCAGGACACCCTGTTCTATGTCGAGCACGAGAGCCAGCAGTGGTACCGGGTGCCCATCGAGCGGGCCGACGGCCCGATCGACCCGCTCCGGCTCACCCCGCCGGGGCGGACGGGAGCAGCGGCCAGCCGCTACGCCGACGGGCGGGTCAGTGCCTCGGGACGGTGGCTGGTCAGCGTGGTGGAGCAGCATCTCGGGGACGGATCCGTCCGTCACCGCTTGGCGGCGGTACCCGTCGACGGTTCGGAGCAGGTGGTGAACCTGGGCGGCCAGGCCGACTTCGTGGCCGCGCCCCGCCCGTCCCCGGACGGCCGCTGGCTGGCCTGGGTCAGCTGGGATCATCCGTCGATGCCCTGGGACAGCTCCGAACTCTGGATGGCCGCGGTGGAGGAGTCGGAGACGACCTTCGCCGCGGTGGGCGCCCGACGGGTGGCCGGGGGTGCCGGTGTCTCGGTGGGGCAGCCCCGCTGGTGCAACGACGGGAGCCTGTCGTACGTGGACGACCGGACGGGGTGGTGGCTACCGTACCGGCTCGAACCGGGCGATCCGGCCTCGCCCCCGGCGGCGCTCACCGACCTGGAGGCGGAGTTCCACGCGCCCGACTGGGCTCTCGGGCAGGCGACCATGGCCGAGCTGGCCGACGGCTCGCTGGTCTGTCGGGCCTGCGTCGATGGCCGGGACCACTTGGTCCGGCTCATGCCGTCCGACCGGCCCGGGGAACCCTGGCGACCGGAGGTCGTCGACCAGCCCTGCGTGAGCCTGTCGGGCGTGGCCGCCCCGCCGGGCGTGGGCCCGGTCGGGACCGTCTACGTGATGGGGTCCACCCCGAACCAGTCACACGGCGTCTTCGAGCTCCGGTTGGAGGGGGGACACCCGGCAAAGCGGATCTCGGCCGGGCCCGAGGTGGCGGCATCCGCCGCCGACATCTCGGTGGGCCAGGCCTTTGTGGCCCCGACTCCTGCCGGTCCGGTCCCGGGCCTGTTGTTCGTCCCTGCCAACGCCTCGGTGCCGGCTGGCGACCAGCCCGGCCCCCCGCCGGTAGTGGTCTTCTGCCACGGTGGGCCGACGGCGTCGGCCGAACCGGGTTTCGACCCCACCATCCAGTTCTTCACCAGCCGCGGCCTGGCTGTTGCCGCCGTCGACTACCGGGGAAGCAGTGGCCATGGCCGCGGCTACCGGCAGCGGTTGCGCGGACTGTGGGGGGAGGCCGACGTCGAGGACTGCGTCCACTACGCGTTGGCGCTCGGCCGGGCCGGCCTGGTGGACGCGAGCCGTATGGCCATACGGGGCACCAGCGCTGGCGGGCTCACCGCGCTCGGCGCGCTGGTCTGATCGGATTGCTTCGCCGGGGCGGCGTCCTGGTACGGCGTGACCGACCTCGAGTCGCTCGTGGCCGACACCCACGACTTCGAGTCGCACTATGTCGACTCGCTGGTCGGACCGTGGCCTGCCGCGGCCGCCATCTACCGCGCCCGGTCGCCGATCCACCATCCGGATCGGGTCTCGGGTCAGGTGCTGCTGCTGCAGGGCACCGACGACCCGGTGGTCCCGGCCGACCAGTCCGAGCGGTTCGCCGCCAGGCTGGCCGACCATTCGGTGCCGTGCCGGCTGGTCCTGTTCGCCGGCGAGTCCCACGGCTTCCGCCGGGCGGAGACCATCGAGGCTGCGCTCACCGCCGAGCTGGATTTCTATCGTGGGCTGTTCGGCGGGGGCCCGGAATCCGGCTTGCGAGCCCCGACCGGCTGACCGGCGGTGAACCCCCCGGCCGGCCCAGGCGCCGGTGGTACCCTCGACCGTTGTGTCCGATTCGGTGCACCGAGGTGACCGGTCACCGCCGGCGGACCGGGCCTGGACGGGCGCTCGAGCGATGGCCCGCCGGGGAATCGCGGAGCTCAGGTCGCTCTCACCGGCGTGGAGGGATGCACTCCTCTACGGCTGCTCGGCGCTGTTCGCCGGGGGTACGGGGCTCATCGTCCGCATCCCGCTGTACCGCCAGTGGGGACAGCTCGCCGTCGGTCCCTACGCAGTGGCCGCCCTGCTCATGGCCATCGCCGCCGCCGGAGCCGCCCGCCGGGCGGCCACGCGACGCCCGCCCACCGTGCGCAACACGGCCCGGGTCATCGCTTTTTTCATCGTCCTGTTCGGGGCCACCGTCGTCCCCCTGGCCTCGAGGTCGTCTGGCCCTCGGAGGGCAACGCCGCCCAGCATGTGCAGCCCGAGGTGCTGGTCGTCGAACGGGCCGGCATCCGGGCGGCCCACGGCGACAGAACCCCTATCGGGTGATCGACCGGAACGGTCACCTCCTCATCCATCAGTCCGCCGAGCCGACCTACGAGCTCTACTACCCCTACCTGCCGGGAATGGTCATCTTCGGCTTTCGAGCTTTACCAGCGTCAAGAGCCACAGCCGCATCGAGGCCACCCTGACCGACGCCCGCATCCAGTTCCTGGTGGTCACGGTGGCCATCGGCTTGATCGCCCTGAGCCGGCTCCGGCCGCCCTCCGACGCCCGTGTGCGCGCCCTCCAGGCCCTCACCGTCCTGCCGACCGCCGCTCTGCCGCTGGCCACCGGCGGCGACGACATGCCGGTCGTGGCCCTCATGCTGGCTCGGCCTGGTGGCCCTGCAGCGGCGAAGACCGGTGCTGGCCGGCCTGGCCCTCGGGGCTGCGTCATCGCTCAAGTTCACTGCCTGGGCGCTCGTGGTGCTGGCGGCCTGGGCCGCCTTCGACCGGGAGCGTCGGCGAGGCGCCGTGGGCTGGTACGTGCTCGGGGTGGCCGCGGTCATGCGTCCCGGTCATCGCTCCCTTCGCCGTCCAGCAACCCGTCGGCCTTCGTCGACAACGTCATCCGTTTCCCGCTCGGGCTGGCCGGGGTGTCGTCACCGGCAGCCAGTGCCCTGCCCGGCCACATCCTCGTGTCGATCTGTTCCTCCATCCACCGGCCCTACGTGTTGATCGTCGGGTTGGTCGGCGTGGTGGTGCTCCTTTGGTACCGTGATCTCGCCGGCCGCCGTCCGACGCGGGCGACGTGGCCACCCTCACCGGGTGGGTGATGACCATCGCCATCCTGCTCGCCCCGCCACCCGCGTCGGGTACCTGCTCTACCCGATCAACCTGTTCGTCTGGGGGTGGATGCTCCGTCGGGCCGAGGACCCGGCCGTGCCGTCTGCGGCTCCGGGTCGGCTTTCCTCGGGCGCCGACCGGCGGCGGCCAGCCGTGGCCGGCGTTCAGTTGTCGTCGGACAGCTCGAACAGCTCGACGGAGAATGGAGTGGTGCCGGCCGCCGTGGTCGCGGAGACCACGACGCCCACTTCCCAGTCGTAGCCGTCACCGCTGCCCAGCTTGGCCAGGACCTCGGTTCCCTGGCCACCGAATCGGCCCGCAGCCTGGCCCGTCGTAGATCACCTGCCATCCGAGCCGGGGAAGGAGAGCGCTTGTAGGTGTCGACCACCTGGTTGCCGGCCAGCGAGGTCGCAAAGGCGACGGTCCGGTCGAACTGGGCCGACGGCCTGGTCGTTGTTGACGACATGGGTGACGTCGCTGCCGTCCGGTACGGCCAGGTTGTCGAGGATGTCGCCCGGCGGCTCGCCTGGCGCTCACGATCGAGTGCATGGCCACGGTCGCCGGGGTGAGCTGCGACGACGGTGCCATCGGGGAGGGCGATGGATCGCAGCGAAGTGGTCGGCGACGCCTTCCCCGAGGCGAGGGCGGAGGCCGCCACCCCGGCGACCACGATGACGACGGCGATGCCGAGGACGACGAGGGCCGGGCCCCGGACCGAGACGGGTGGTAACGGCGGCCGCCCGGCTCGGGCTCGGTCCCGGGCGGGGATGGGGGACCCGGATCCTGTGATGTCGTCACCATGACGCCCACATGCTACGACCGGCCCCCGACCGTGGAGCGGCCGCGCCGGCTTCGAGCCCCAGGACCTGGTTGCCGACGTGCCGTGGCCTGACGACCGCGATGAGCCGCCGGATCCAACTACGCAGAGTGCCTGCTTCACTACTGCGGGTGAGACACCCAGCTCATCTGATGTTTACTTTCCGCACCCGATCATTCACAATGCCATCAGCATTGGCGAGCCTCCCTAGCTCGCCAAGCGGAGGGGCGCAGATCCAGCGGCATCGGCGGAAGGATCCAGAGGGATAAGGGGGGGAAGTGGCCGGGTCTTCAGGGACCCGGCCACTTGGCATGAGAGCCGGGCTCAAGGGTGCACGAGAGCCGGGTTCAAGCGCCGGGCTGGCCGTGGCCCGGGGCGGACCAACCGAAGTGGTCGATGGGCCCATGGCCGCGGCCGAGTCGCCAGTACGCCCCGCCGAGGAGGGCGGCGTGCACGAAGTCGCTCGCCGCCGTCACCGAAGTCGGCACGTCCTCGCCGGGGCGAGGTGGGCGACGATGGCCGCCGACAACGAGCAGCCGGTGCCATGGGTGTTCGGGGTGTCGACATGGGGGCGGGTGAGCTCGGCACGTCGGTGACCGTCGACAGAGGATGTCGTCACGGGTCGGGGGCGCCGCCGGCGCCGCGGGACGTCGACGCCGGGAAGGTGCCCTCCTTTGACGAGGACCCAGGTCGGTCCGAGTGTGGATGCGACGGCCCATTTCGATCATGGCGTCCACGTCGGCCGGTGACGGCGCCATGCCGACGAGTAGTGCCCGCCTCCCACAGGTTGGGCGTGACCACCAAGGCGTGGGGAAGGAGTCGGTCGCCGGTAGGCGGCGATGCCCTCCTCGGCCAGCAGGACACGTCCGGTCGAGGCCACCATGACCGGGTCGACCACGAGCTGGGGCAGGTCGCCGCGCCGCAGCCCGGGCGCCGACGACATCGACGCAGTCCGGCCGGTGCCGAGCATGCCCGTCTTGGTGGCCCGGACATCGAGGTCGTCCAGCACCGCGTCGATCTGGGCCTCGACCATGTCGATGGGACAGGTAGTCGACCCGAGTGACGGCCGTGGTGTTCTGGGCGGTGACGGCGGTGACGGCTGCGGTGGCGAAGACTCCGAGGGCAGCCATGGACTTGATGTCGGCCTGGATGCCCGCACCCGATCCCGAGTCCGATCCGGCGATGGTGAGGGCCACCGGTGGCACCGGCCAGGGTCACCGTTCGATCATCCCCTCGAACGGGCTCGACGCTTCGGCGTGATAGCGCCGGGGGATGCGACCGGCCAAACGGGCCGCCCGGCCGGCGGTCACCGCGTCGCGCATGGCCCGGGCCATCAACCGGGGTTGCCGGGAGCGGGTGATGGCCGAGGCCACCATGACCGCGTCGCAGCCGAGCTCCATGGCGACGCAGGCATCCGAGGCCGTACCGATCCCGGCGTCGAGCACCACCGGGACCCGGGCCTGCTCGGTGATGAGGTCGATGTTGTGGGGGTTCCGGATACCGAGCCCGCTGCCGATGGGCGAGCCGAGGGGCATGACCGCGGAGCACCCGACCTGTTCGAGTCGCCGGGCGGTGACCGGGTCGTCGCCGCAGTAGGGCAGCACGACGAAGCCGCCGCCGACGAGCTCTTCGGCTGCGGCCAGCAGTTCGACCGGGTCGGGCAGCAGGGTGCGGTCGTCGGCGATCACCTCGAGCTTCACCCAGTCGGTCTCGAATGCCTCGCGGGCCAGCTCGGCGGTGAGGACGGCGTCGGAGGCGGTGAAGCAGCCGGCCGTGTTGGGCAGGATGCTGGATGTCCAGCTGACGGAGGAGGTCGACGAGCGAATGGCGGGTGGTCGGGTCGACCCGCCGGACGGCCACGGTGGCCATGGCGGTACCCGAGTCGACGAGAGCCGCCCGCAGCGACTCGGGACTGGCCATGCCGCCGGTGCCGAGGATCAACCTCGATGTGAGGCACCGCCCGGCGATGACCAGGTCGTCCTCGGGCGGGCCCGGGGCCACCCGCTCGGCTGGGTCGGTCCGCCCGGCTGGGTCGGCCTGCCCGGCGGTGTTGCTCCGCCCAACGGTGTCGCTCCGCCCGGCGGTGTCAGTGACCATCGATGCGGGGGGCCGGAGTCCGTCCATCGTCCCCACGGTATCGCCAGGCCCGAAGCGCCTCGACGGCGCGGTCAGCCGCCGGCCGTGGCGGTCACGATCTCGACCCGGTCTCCGGGCGACAACCGGGTCACCTCCCACCGGCTTCTCGGGACCACCTCCCCGTTCAGTGCCACCGCCACCCCTCGGGGCGAGTCGCACCACTCGGCCACCAGCCGGTCCACGGTCGTCCGGGGCGGTCCGTCCCAGGGCGTGCCGTTGACTTGCACCGCGGTCAGCGTCCGGCCCCCGACGGCACGGTGGCGGCCGCCCGGTCGGTGGCCGAGCCGAACCGGGCGGGGCCGAACGCGGCGAAGGGTCCCTCAGGCCCGCCGAGCCCGCCCGAGCCGGCCAAGCGGACCACCTCGGCGGCGGTGATGGGGGCGAGCAGGATGCCGTTGCGGTAGTGACCGGTGGCGACGAGAAGGCCGGGCAGCCCGGTCGAGCCCACGATGGGGGCGTTGTCAGGTGATCCCGGCCGCAATCCGGTGGTCGTGTCGGCCAGCTCGTACTCCTCGAGGGAGGGCACCAGTCGGCGGGCGTCGTCCAGCAGGTCGCCGACCGAGCCGGCCAGCACGGACAGGTCGAACCCGCGCTCCTCGACGGTGGCGCCGACCACCAGGGTGCGGTCGGTCCGCGGCACCAGGTAGCAGCTCCGGCCGTGCACCAGGCCGCGGACGGTGCGGTGCAGCGCGGCTGCCCCGTCCGGTGCGCGTAGGCGCAACGTGAGTCCCTTGACCGGCCGGACAGGGGGGAGCATGGGTCCGGGTATCCCGCCAAGATGGCCCGAACGGCATCCGGCGGCCACCACCACCGTGCTCACCGGCCGGCGACTCCCGTGACGCAGGGTCACGCCGAGGACGCGCCCGGTTCCGACCTCGACCTCGGACACCTCGTCCTCGATCAGCTCCACCCCGCTGGCCAGGCAGGCGTCGACGAGGGCCTCGACGAGACGGCGATTGTCCACCTGATGGTCGTCGACCAGGTCGGCTCCGCCACCGATGGCGGGGGAGAGCAGCGGTTCGAGCGCCCGGCACTCCTTCGAGGAGAGTGCTTGGGCGGCGAGCCCGAGCTGGGCCCGGTACTGGAGGAGGTCGTCGGTCGCCGCCCGATCGGATGCGTCGACGGCCACCAGCAGGGTGCCGGCGGCCACGTACCCCACCGGCCGTCCGGATGCCGCCTCCAGCTCAGCGGCGAAACCGGGCCAGACCCGGGCGGCCTCGATGTTGAGGGCGGTGAGCGGCTCCTCGCCGAAGTTCGCTTCGCCGACGGGTGCCAGCATGCCGGCCGCCGCCCAGGTGGCGCCCCGGCCGGGCCGCGGGTCGACGACCGAGACGGACATGCCGGCCGAGGCCGCCCGCCAGGCGATGGACAACCCGATCACGCCCCCGCCGACGACGACGACGTCTCCGGCGGTACTCGCTCCCATGGCCCAATGGTAGGGTCCGGCCGGCGGACGGCGGCCCGGCGGCGGAGAGCGGTCCACCCGACCGGGTGCGGTGTAGAATTCGACGGACCACGCATGGGCCAACGGCGTCCCCGGCGGGCAGATCCCCTTCCCTCGTTGGAGTGACCCATGGCAACACCCGGAACCCGCAGCGACGGCCAGACGCCAAGCGTCGTGGCGGTAGCCCGCCCGCGGCGTCGGCCCACGCCACCAGCCTCGGGGCTCTACGACCCTCGCTTCGAACACGAGGCCTGTGGGGTGGCGCTGGTGGCCGATCTCCAGGGCCGACCGACGCACGGCCTGGTGCGCCAGGCCCTTGGCGCCCTCGAGCACCTGGCCCACCGGGGAGCCACCGGCAGCGAGGAGGACAGTGGCGACGGGGCCGGGATCCTCCTCCAGGTGCCCCATGACTTCTACGCCGACGTGGTCGGCTTCGAACTCCCGCCCCGAGGTGGCTACGCCACGGGCATCATGTTCCTTCCGCGCGACGCCCAACGGGCGGAATCGGCCCGCACCGCCTTGGCCAAGCTGGCCGGGGAGGAAGGGCTCACCGTCCTGGGCTGGCGGGACGTCCCCATTGACGCCCGGTCGCTCGGATCGATCTCCGAGGCGGCCATGCCCTCCATGCACCAGCTGTTCGTGGCCCCCACACCCGGGACACTGCTGAGCGGTGACGACCCGGCCCTGGCCCTCGATCGACTGGCCTTCGTGCTCCGCAAGCGTGTCGAACGCGAGATCGAGGGTTGCTATCCGGTGTCCCTCTCCGCCCGGACCGTCGTGTACAAGGGGATGCTCACCTCGCACCAGCTGGCCGAGTTCTTCCCCGACCTGTCCGACGACCGGGTGACCAGCGGGTTGGCACTCGTCCATTCCCGTTTCTCCACCAATACGTTCCCGTCGTGGCCGTTGGCCCATCCCTACCGCTATTTGGCCCACAACGGGGAGATCAACACCCTGGCCGGCAACCGGAACTGGATGCGGGCCCGCGAGGCGCTCTGTCGGACCGACCTGATCCCCGGGCTCGAGCGGGCCTTCCCGGTCATCACCCCCGGGGCCAGCGACTCGGCCTCCTTCGACGAGGTACTCGAGCTGCTCCACCTCGGTGGCCGTCCGGTGCACCATGCGGTGCTCATGATGATCCCCGAGGCCTGGGAGAACCATCGCACCATGGACCCGGCCCGGCGTGCGTTCTACCGGTTCCACGCCTCGCTGATGGAGCCTTGGGACGGCCCGGCGGCGGTGGCCTTCACCGACGGCACGGTGATCGGCGCCGTGCTCGACCGCAACGGCCTGCGCCCGGCCCGGTACTGGGTCACCGAGGACGGCCTGGTGGTGCTGGCCAGCGAGGTCGGGGTGCTCGACGTCCCGGCCGAGCGTGTGGTGCGCAAGGGCCGCCTCCAGCCGGGTCGCATGTTCCTGGTGGACACCGCCGCCGGGCGCATCGTCGACGACGACGAGATCAAAGACGCCCTGGCGGTGGAGCATCCCTATGCCGAGTGGCTGGACGCCGGCCAGATCGACCTCGAGGACCTCCCGCCCCGCACCATGCTCACCCCCCAGCATGCGTCGGTGGTCGGGCGCCAACGACTGTTCGGCTACACCGACGAGGAGCTGCGGGTCATCCTCGGTCCCCTGACCCGGACGGCCATTGACCCCGTCGGGTCGATGGGCACCGACACCCCCATCGCCGTCCTGTCCGACCGCCCCCGGTTGTTGTACGACTACTTCACCCAGCTGTTCGCCCAGGTCACCAACCCTCCCCTCGACGCCATCCGCGAGGAGCTGGTGACCTCGCTGGCCTCCACCCTCGGGCCCGAGGCCAATGTGTTGGAACCGACGGCTGAATCGTGCCGACAGATCGTGCTGCCCATGCCGGTCATCGACAACGACGACCTGGCCAAGTTGCTCTACGTCAACGAGGACGGCAGCACACCCGGGTTCCGGGCCTTCGCCATCGACGGCCTGTTCGAGGTGGCCGGTGGGGGTGAGGCGCTCCGGGCCGGGATCGAGGAAGTGCGGAGCCGGGTGAGCGCGGCCATCGCCGAGGGTGCCGACGTCATCGTCCTCTCCGACCGCAACTCGACACGCGAACTGGCCCCGATCCCCTCACTGCTGCTGGTGTCGGCCGTCCACCACCATCTGGTGCGGGACAAGACCCGGACCAGGGTCGGCCTGGTGGTGGAGTCGGGCGACGCCCGCGAGGTGCACCACATGGCGCTCCTCAAGGGGTACGGCGCCGCCGCCATCAACCCCTACCTCGCCTTCGAGACCATCGACGACATGATCGCGTCGGGCTACCTCACCGGGGTCACGCCGAGGCAGGCCCAGCGGAACTACATCAAGGGGGCGTCCAAGGGGATCATCAAGGTGATGTCGAAGATGGGCATCTCGACGGTGGCCTCCTACACCGGCGCGCAGGTCTTCGAGGCCGTCGGCCTCGCCCAGGACGTGATCGACGAGTACTTCACCGGCACCGTCTCCCGCATCGGGGGTGTGGGTCTCGATGTACTGGCCGAAGAGGTGGCCGCCCGGCACCGGATGTCCCATCTGGACCGGCCCACCGAGCTGGCCCACCGCGAGCGTGAGGTGGGTGGCGAGTACCAGTGGCGGCGCGAGGGGGAGATCCACCTGTTCAACCCCCGGACCGTCTTCAAGCTGCAGCACGCCACCCGGACCAAGCGCTACGAGGTGTTCAAGGAGTACACGAAGGCGGTCGACGACCAGTCGGCCGAGCTCGCCACCCTGCGCGGGCTGATGCAGCTCCGCACCGGTGCCCGGTCGCCGGTGCCCATCGAGGAGGTCGAGCCGGCCTCGGCCATCCTGAAGCGGTTTTCGACCGGGGCCATGTCCTACGGCTCGATCTCGGCCGAAGCGCACGAGACACTGGCCATCGCCATGAACCGGCTCGGCGGGCGGTCCAACACGGGCGAGGGCGGGGAGGATCCCGAACGGTTCACGCCCGACCCCAACGGCGACCTACGGCGGAGCCGCATCAAACAGGTGGCCTCGGGCCGGTTCGGAGTGACCTCCGAGTTCCTGGTCAACGCGGACGACCTGCAGATCAAGATCGCCCAGGGGGCCAAGCCGGGCGAGGGCGGCCAGCTCGCGGGGTACAAGATCACGCCGGAGATCGCCAAGACCCGGTTTTCGACACCGGGCGTCGGCCTCATCTCGCCCCCACCCCATCACGACATCTACTCCATCGAGGACATCGCCCAGCTCATCCACGACCTCAAGTCGGCCAACCCGGAAGCCCGGGTGCACGTGAAGTTGGTGGCCGAGGTCGGGGTGGGCACGGTGGCCGCCGGGGTGGCCAAGGCCCACTCGGACGTGGTGCTGATCTCGGGGCACGACGGGGGCACCGGGGCCACCCCACTCACCTCCCAGAAGCACGCCGGCATCCCCTGGGAGCTGGGCCTGGCCGAGACCCAGCAGACCCTGCTGGCCAACGACCTGCGCGACCGCATCGTGGTGCAGGTCGACGGCCAGATGAAGACGGGCCGTGACGTGGTCATCGGGGCGCTGCTCGGAGCCGAGGAGTTCGGGTTCGCCACGGCGCCGCTGGTGGTGTCGGGCTGCATCATGATGCGGGTCTGCCACCTCGACACCTGCCCGGTCGGGATCGCCACCCAGAAGCCCGAGCTCCGGGCCCGGTTCTCGGGGACCCCGGAGTTCGTCGAGACCTTCTTCGAGTACATCGCCGAGGAGGTGCGTGAGCATCTGGCCAGCCTCGGCCTCCGGTCCCTCGAGGAGGCCATCGGCCGGGTGGACCTGGTCGACACGGCGCAGGCGGTCGACCACTGGAAAGCCCGCGGCCTCGACCTGACCTCGATCCTCGTGCTGCCCGAGGTGCCCGAGGGGGCGGTGAGGTACTGCGTGAACGCCCAGGACCACGGCCTCGAGCGTGCCCTCGACCATGCCTTCCTGGACCAGTGCCGACCGGCTATCGAACAGGGCACCCGGGTGGCCATCGAGCTGCCGATCACCAACGTAAACCGCACGGTGGGCACGTTGCTCGGCTACGAGATCACCCGACGCCACGGGGGGGCCGGGCTGCCCGAGGGGTCGATCGACCTCACCTTCCACGGCTCGGCCGGCCAGAGCTTCGGCGCCTTCGTCCCGAACGGTGTCACCATGCGCCTGTTCGGCGACGCCAACGACTACCTGGGCAAGGGGTTGTCGGGGGACGGATCGTGGTCCGTCCGCCGCTGGGGTCGCCCTTCGCCGCCGAGGAGAACATCGTGGCCGGGAACGTCATCCTCTACGGCGCCACCGGCGGCGAGGTCTTCCTGCGCGGCCAGGTGGGTGAGCGCTTCTGTGTGCGCAACTCGGGGGCGGTCGCCGTGGTCGAAGGGGTGGGCGACCACGGCTGTGAGTACATGACCGGCGGCCGGGTGGTGGTGCTCGGCCCCTGCGGCCGCAACTTCGCCGCCGGGATGTCGGGAGGGACGGCCTTCGTCTACGACCCGATGGGCCTGCTGGCCGGACTGTACAACCCCGAGGACGTGGACCTCGAGCCCCTGTCGGCCGAGGACCGGGTCTGGCTCCGGGACCGCATCGCCATGCACCGGGACGAGACGGGGTCGGAAGTCGCCGACCGCATTCTCACCGACTGGATCAGCTGCTCCGAGCAGTTCGTCACGGTCATGCCCCAGGACTACCGCCGCGTGCTCGAGGCGACCGAGCGGGCCGTGGCCGAGGGACGGTCGGTCGAGGAGGCGGTCATGGAGGCGGCCCATGGGTGATGTCACCGGGTTCCTCAAGTACGGCCGGGCCCTCCCCGCCCGGCGCCCGGTCCCGGTTCGCCTGCGCGACTGGAGGGAGGTCTACGAACCGTTCCCCACCGACTCGGCCCGGCATCAAGGGGCGCGTTGCATGGACTGCGGAATCCCCTTCTGCCACGAGGGGTGCCCGCTCGGCAATCTCATTCCCGAATGGAACGACCTGGTCTATCGAGACGACTGGTCGGGGGCGATCGAGCGTTTGCACGCCACCAACAACTTTCCCGAGTTCACCGGACGACTGTGCCCGGCTCCCTGCGAGGGGTCTTGTGTTCTCGGGATCAACGACGACCCGGTCACCATCGAACGCATCGAGTACGAGATCGTCGAACGGGCCTGGTCCGAGGGGTGGGTGGACCCGGTCCAGCCCGACGTGCGCAGCGGCAAGCAGGTGGCGGTGGTGGGATCCGGGCCGGCCGGCCTGGCCGCCGCTCAGCAGCTGGTGCGGGCCGGCCATCACGTGGTGGTGTTCGAGCGGGCCGAACGTCCCGGCGGCCTGCTGCGCTACGGGATCCCCGAGTTCAAGATGGAGAAGGCGGTGCTCGACCGCCGCCTCGACCAGCTTCGGGCCGAGGGGGTCGAGTTCCGCTGCCGGGTGAGCGTGGGGGAGTGCGCTCCCGAGACGCGCTCCGCCCTTTCCCCGGATGCGGCCGTCATGCCGGCGCAGGCCCTGATCGACGGGTTCGACAGCGTAGTGCTGGCCGGGGGCGCCACCCTGCCGCGGGACCTCCCGGTCCCCGGCCGCCAACTGTCCGGCATCCATCGGGCGATGGACTACCTCAAGCCCTCCAACCTGGTCCGGGAGGGGGCGCTCCGGGAATCGCCCATCTCGGCCGGGGGCAAGCACGTGGTGATCATCGGGGGTGGAGACACCGGGGCCGACTGCCTCGGCACCGTCCACCGCCAGCGTGCCCTCAGCGTGCACCAGCTCGAGATCATGCCGGAGCCACCGGCCTTCCGCACCGGCGACAACCCGTGGCCCACCTGGCCGGTGATCCTGCGGACCTCGGGGGCACTCGAGGAGGGTGGTGAACGGGTCTTCTCGGTGACCACCACCGAGTTCGTGGGCGACGAGGCCGGCCAGGTCCGCGCCTTGCGAGGCGAGGAGGTCGAGATGGTGGAGGGCGACGGTGGCCGGCCCCAATTCCGCCCGATGGCCGGATCCCAGTTCGAGCTGCCCTGCGAGCTGGTGCTGCTGGCCTTGGGGTTCCTCGGTACCGAGCGTCAAGGGGTCGTGGCCGACCTGGGCCTCGAGATCGACGCCCGGGGCAACGTCGCCGCCGACCGCTCATGGTCGACCAACGTCGAGGGGGTATTCGTGTGCGGTGACATGACCCGGGGCCAGAGCCTCATCGTGTGGGCCATCGCCGAGGGCCGATCCGCTGCCGCCGCGGTCGACCGGTACCTGATGGGCCGCACCGCCTTGCCGGCCCCGATCGTGCCCGGCCAACTGGCGCTCCGCTGACCTTCGGATATCGAGGCGCGCCCATCCACGCCGACCTCCAGACACGACCCCCGCGACCTGACGGTTCCGGACGACCCGTCTTGACGCCTGTTGCTGCCCCCAGTCGTGCCTGGGCGGCGTCCGCCACCGGTTCCCACGTTCGGGCCCGGATCGCGGATTGAGGGTAGATAGCATTTGACCCGTGAGCTCCGGAGTTGGTGCCGTCTCCCCGCATCTCGACGACCTCGCACTTAGCTGCGGAGGCTTTCTGAACAGTCATCCAGATTCGCTGATGGTGACGGTATTCGCCGGCGGCCCACCGAAAGTCGATCCCCTTCCAGATTGGGATGCAGCGTCAGGAGTATTTGAACCTGGAGCGGATGTCGTCGGAGTCCGACGAGCAGAAGATGCCAAGGCATCCTCCATGCTGCGTTCAACTTGTCGCCACCTCAACTATTGGGATGCCCAGTATCGAAATGCGACATACGGGTACAAGCGGCCGATTGACGAAGTCGATATCGCTCGGGCGCTCAAGGCTGATCTTGAGACTCTCGTCGTTGAATCGACCGTCGATACCTGGATAGTTCCCATGGGACTTCTTCACCGGGATCATGTGATTACTGCAGCGGCATGCCTGTCGGTTGCCACGATGCACCCTGAAATCGATTGGCTTATCTACGAGGATCTTCCGTATGCGATCTCCTATCCCGAGCACATCGCTCAGGCGATTGATGCCCTTCGTTCTAAGGGCTTCAAACTTCAAGCCATTCCCGTTGAGAAGCCCTACTCCGTTAGATCGAAGCGCGAATTGGTGGATTGCTATCAGACGCAACTACGACCGCTCGGCCATGGGGTCAACGTCGCAATAGATACGCAGGAGAGGATCCGACGTCTCTCGCCCTCGACAAGTTATATTCGGCGACGGGGGGAAGGGGGCGTGCTCGTAACAAACACATTCACTGACTACGCATCAGCCTGTTCCACATTCGTGCCCGCAGGTTTTTACCATTGTGGTCGCCGGGATGCGATCACTCAGGGCGCGCGCAAGTGATCGTCGCGGGGTTGCATGCCGGTGAGGTCGCTGACGATCGACCTGATCTGCTCCTTGGCCACACTTGACTTGTAGCGTTCCAGATACAACTGCTCGGCGGCAGCGACCAATTGAGCACGAAGATCAGCGTCGGTCAGGATCTGCTGACATCCGATGGCGAATTGGTCGGGATCGTCGGCCAGCAGAAGGTGCACCCCGTTCTCGACCTCAAGCCCGGCGGCGCCGAGCGTGGTGGATACAACGGGAATGCGGTGGGCGAACGACTCTAAGAGCTTCAGCCGGGTGCCACTGCCGTAACGGATGGGCACGACGGCAAGATCGGCCCGAGCGAGCTCCGAGCTCATCGTCGGTACGAAACCGACGGAGGTAACTGCTGGAGGGCTATTGAGCTGCTTCACGGCCAGGGTCGACCTTCCGACGAGGCGAATCGTCGTCCCGGGCACCGAGCCGCGGATGCACGGAGCGATCTCTCGAACAAGCCACTGTGCCCCATCGACGTTTGGACCGTAGTCGAGCGCCCCCTGAAACAATAGGACCGGAGGATCGCCTGGAACCTTCGGTCCGAGTGGCGCGGGCGGCTGCGGGTAGGTGTTTATGACCAACTCGGAATTGGGTATCCCTGAGCGGCGGATCTCCGTGTCTGAGCAGAGCACCACCCGGTCCACGTCGGCAGCAATGGAGCGCTGGAAGTCCCTCCAGTCCCGAGCATTGATGCGGGCTTGCAGCCTGGCCAGGTACATGCGCAGCCGCTGGCTATCGAAGCGACTGGACAAGGGGCCCGTCATGAGAGCCGCTCGTTCCCTCTCCCCCTCGTGGGTGAGCCCGTCGAGGTCGACAACTGTGGGCCCGAGGTGGGGCCGATCCAACCAAGCGAAGGTCCTTGGTGTCCTGAACCATGCGAGGTCGTACTGCTTGTTCACCCACGCGGCAAACTGTCGTCGAGGCGCCTGATCTGCCTGGTGCATGACGACCTCGATCGGCACCCCCCTCCGAGCCAACCATGCCGCCCTCCAGCGGTTCGATCGACCGACGGCCGGGTAGGGTGCCGTCTCCAGCCGTCGGATGGATACGTGCTGGGGTATCTTCCGATCCTGGTGGCGCTGGTCCACGAACGAAAACAGGTCCACGCTTCCCACCTCGGAAAGCGCCTCGATGGTAGTGGCTAGTCGAATCAGGCCGCCTTCCAACGGAGGCCAGGGAAACAAATCCGCCACCACCAAGATATTCATCGGGGTCTCGTTCAGCCCCAGACAAATCGATGCCGCACTGGCACCGCCCCTTTGCCAACGTGAATCGGGCGATTGGCCGACGGCGCCATGCGCCAATTGGTCGCTTCGCCGATTTTGCGACGGTCCCAAAGATAGCCGCAAGTCGGCTCGCGTCTGTAGCCCGAAGGCGTGCTGTACCAAGACGATCGCGGCCGAGCACACCTAAGACGGGCGATCCACCCTAGGACTGGCGATCCGACGTCAGACGACATCATCGAACCCGGGTGTCCTGAACCATCGCAAAGACCTTCGCTCGCTATGGAGTCAACCACAAGCCGGCGCCCGAGCAGAGAACTCCCGCTCCACCAACGGATCGCAGGCCCAGCGCCGCCGCAGTACCGAGGTCGATCCGGATAGGGATCGTTTCGAACGCAGTCGGCGTCATCGATGACCTCCAGGAGAGCTTGCTGAGGTGCCGTCCAGGGACCTGCTCTACCCACACCGACGACAGCCAGGTTCGCCCTGCTGGAGCGCCGGGTTCTGCAGATGGGCGCGGGCTCCCTCCGGGCCCGCGGAGGCCGGTGTCGATCCGGGCGATCAACGGGAGTGGCGCATCGCCTTGATGTCCCAGGCGTTTCCGCTGCCGTGGTCTGTCACCGTCGACGCGGCGAGCTGGTAGACGGTGCTGGACTCGAGCTGCGACCAGATGCCACGTGCCCCGGGGGCGGGCTTGAACATCGACACGATCACGATGCCGTCCTCGGCGAGCCAACCGATCGCCCGCTCGAACATCCGCGGGGGATCATCTGCGTAGTAGAGGGATTCGTTCAGCACCACCGTGTCGAAGCGCTCGGCCGTGTCCCAGTGGTTCATGTCGGCGACCTCGAACCGGGCGTCGGGGATCGACAGCAACCGTGCCCGCCGGACGGCTTCGACCGAGAAGTCGATGCCGAGGTAGTTCGCGAAGCCGAAGCGGGCCAGCAAGCCGGTCAACCGCCCGGGTCCACAACCGATGTCAAGGACCGTCGGGCGCGGCACCCCGTAGTCGAGAAAACCCAGGATCACCATGTAGTGGGCCACCTCGGTGATGGTGTCGAGCCGCTCCCAGTCCCCGTCGGCATACTCCGCGTCCCACTGAGCCGCGCTAGCCCGGTTGCGGGCGGGGAGTGCGCCACCGGCCAGGCCGCTCCTCACGTGCCGAGACGTCGACACGACCCTGCCCCATACGGCAGACGGGCGCCGTCGGTAAGCGTGCATCCGTGCGGACGTTAGTTCCACCACGACCCCCGCCGCCCCGCCGCCCTCAGGCCAGTAGACGAACTGTACGACGCGGACCAGCACCGGTCACCGGCCCTCGTGCTCTGTCGACAAGGCGACGCATGGGTGGGCGGCCCGCGCTTCTCGAACTGCCGGAGCGGGGGGCGTACGATTCGCCTATTGCTTCATCAACACAAGCAACGGAATGCCGCTTCTCAGGTCACGCCGCATCAAGGGTGCCGGGTGCTAGTCTCCTCCATGCGCAGCAGCACGGACTCGGGGTAAGCACCGTCGAGCATCCAGGTGGTCGATGCCGAGGAGTTTGTGGCTGGACCAGATAAAACGCCTTTAGGGCACAGTCAAGATGTCTTACACCTAAAGTTCTGGTCGAATCTTTCCGTCTGGTAGCAACCAGTTCAAATAGCCGTGTTTACGAGCTATCTGCAGTTTAGCCTTTGTCATTTGTAAGTAGCGATTGCCGGGACGAACAATAACGTCTCGATGCAATGCGGCCAGAGTGGGGTCAAAGCGTCGCTCTAATCCTTGCTTGTATAGTCTTATTGCCAGGTCCTGTATTTCGTGGCATCGAAGTTTCGGGTCAAAGCCGCCGACGCCAGCGAGCACGTCGGAACGAATAAGCAGATTTGCCTCAGCATTCCAAAAGACTTGTCGTGGTTGTGGCTCTGCTTGTGGGTCAGGCCAGTCTTTCAACAACTTGCCGTACTTCTCTCGTAGTGCTTTGGCTCGCTCAGGATCCGTTTCCGCAACCAAGCAAACATGTGCCTGTAGGTTAGCTCCGATGTCGCTCCGTAGACACTGACGGGGACCGTAGTTGAATGGGTGCTGTGTGCCGTTTTCTGTAATCAAGCCGCCAACAAAACCTATGCGGTCACTTGCGGCTACTTCTTTCGCCAAATCAGGGATACGATCAGTAGCCAGGCGCATATCGGCATCAATAAAATGGATGATGGCCCTATAGCCAAGTACGTCGGCAATCCTGTTACGATTAGCGCCAGCACCGACATTTTCAGATCCAGGCACGAAGTTGATGCTCTTGTCAAAATCATTTACTACATCTTGACTACGATCCGTCGAGCCATCGTCAAGTACGAACACGGCGGCATATTCCAGCTCAGCCACCTGCGACAACAGGTCGCTTAGGGACTGAGCCATATTGTAGTTAGGTATGGCAGCAATAACAGGGAGAGTCGTTCTCGACATGATAGATGGACCAAGAATTACCACTACAGCGGGAACGCTGCTCCGAATGATCTGGTCGAGAATCGAAAAGTAGCTCGGCGTCGATCGGTGGACGTTTTGACTGGTCCTATCACCTATCCCGTGTGATGTGGTGAGAGGAGAGAGGTCCTAGGGGCAAGGCCGCCCGGAGGCGCCGTCCTACGCCGACCGGGAGTAGGACGACGCACGGAGTTGATGTCCTCCGATTGGTGCAGATCCCGGCGTCGACCTGAGAGGAGGCCGCCGGGTGATCTTCGGTTGAACAGCGAGCTCAACCCAGGAGGGCCGCCCCCGTGGCCATCCCCCATAGTGACCTCAACGAACTGCTCGACGCCATCCGCGCCGGCGGTGACATCGACGGCATCCGCCAGGGCAGTGTCTTCCCGAACATCCTCGAGCGCCGGCGGCGGATCGACCGGGCCGTGGTCGCCGTGGTCATGGAGGCTAGATCCACGGGGCGGTAGCCGTTGGGCGGATCTTCAACCCGGGCGGGTGGCGCCCACCAGTCCCGACCAGTGGGCATCGTCGAAGCGGACCGAGGCTCCGGTGTGGGGAGCATCGATCATGAGGCCGGCTCCGACGTACAGACCGACATGGTCGACTGCGGCGGGCCCGCCACCGAAGAAGACCAGGTCCCCGGGCTCGACGACCGCGGCGGCAGGGACGGCCGGGCCCGCCTCGAACTGCTGCTGGGCCACCCGGGGCAGGACGATGCCGGCCGTGGCATAGGCGGCCTGGGCCAGGCCCGAGCAGTCGAAACCGCCCGACCCGGTGCCGCCCCAGACGTAGGGGGTGCCGAGCTGGTGGGCGGCGAAGCTGAGGGCGGCCACCACGCTGCCGGAGGTGCCCGGATCGGCATCGAAGGCCAGCGAGAGGGTGAGGACCGTGTCGACGTAGGGATCGGAGTGGTTGTAGAAGGCGACGGCGCTCCGAAGGGTGGCGGCTTGGCCGGCACCGTTGGCGCAGAGCAAGGCCGCTGCGGTGTAGACGGCGTCGACCGGGTCGTAGGGGGAGGCCGGTCGAGCCCCGTCCGGGCCGACGGTGGCATAGGCGGCGAACGTGGCCGGCTCGAATTGCATGGGGCCTTCCGCCCCGGCCGGGTTGGCCCCGGACCAGACACCGGGGGCGCGGGACTGGCCGCTTCCGGTCTCGACGGTGCCCACCGCGGCCAGCACCGACCAGGGCAGCCCGGGACAGGTGGTGGCCGCCTGCTGGTAGAGGGCCAGCCATCCCGCCGGGATGGCTGGCCCGGGGGCGTGGCCTCCGGATCCGGGCCCGTCCGTTCCCGAGTCCGAGGCCGCTTGGCCGGCCGGGCCGGGACCGCCACCCGCGGTGATGGCCACGACGGGGAGGGCGACGACCATCACGGACACCGCGCCGAGCACCGCCGCCGTCACCCACTTGCCCATGGCGCGCGCCTCCGAGCCGACCAGTGGTACGAGGTGAGCGGCCTCGCTCAGAGGAGTGGGCCCGGCACATCGGCGTGAACAGGATCACACCAGCTGATGCGGGCCCGGCCGCACCAGTAGACCATCGGCCGGTGCTGGTGACAACCCCCATTTCAGCGGATGACCGTCGGGACGGGGGTCGGTAAGCTCGACCATCCGGTACCGCCGGAGCGGGACAGGGGAGGACCGATCGTGCTCAGTACCATGCAGGATGCTCCGCTGTTGGTGAGTGGCATTCTCCGCCACGGCCAGCTCGTCTACGGCGACAGCCGAGTGATCACCATCGTGGGCCCGGCCGGCGAGTCGGTCGAGGGATCGTTCAGCGAGGTGGCGGCCCGCTCCGAGCAGCTGGCCAAGGCTCTCGGGCACCTGGGTGTCGGCGACGGCGACCGGGTGGGCACGTTCCTGTGGAACAACCAGACCCACCTCGAGGCCTACCTGGGCATCCCGGGGCTCGGAGCCGTCCTCCACACCCTCAACCTCCGCCTGTTTCCCGAGCAGCTGGCATACGTGATCAACCATGCGGAGGATCAGGTGATCATCGTGGACGCGTCGCTGGTGCCACTGCTCGCCCGGGTCCGCGACCAGCTCACCACGGTCAAGCACATCGTGGTGGCCGGCGAGGGTGACGCCAGCTCGCTGGGGGAGACCATCTCCTATGACCAATGGCTGGCCGCCGAGGAGCCCGGCTACCAGTGGCCGACCTTCGACGAACGGCAGGCCGCGGCCATGTGCTACACGTCGGGCACGACCGGCAACCCCAAGGGCGTGGTGTACAGCCACCGGTCGACCTACCTCCACACCCTGGCCATCACCTCGGGCTCCTCGCTCGGCATCAATGAGCGGGACCGGGTGCTCTCCATCGTGCCCATGTTCCACGCCAACGCCTGGGGAACGCCCTATGGCGGGTTCCTCACCGGGGCGGACATGATCATGCCTCAGCAGTTCCTCCAGGCCGAGCCCCTGGTCGCCACCATCGAGCGCCATCGACCGACACTGTCGGCCGGCGTGCCCACCATCTGGAGCGACCTGTTGCGCTACGCCCAGACCCACGACGTGGACCTCTCGTCCCTCCGGATGATCACCGCCGGGGGCGCGGCCGTGCCCCGCCAGCTCATCGAGCGCTTCCAGAGCGAACTGGGCATCGAGATGATCCAGGGCTGGGGGATGACCGAGACGAGCCCGCTCTGCGCGCTGGCCCTTCCGCCGCGGGATACGCCGCCGGAAGAGGAGATGGTCTGGAGGGCCAAGGCGGGACGCGTCGTGCCCGGGGTCGAGGTCCGGGTGGCGGGAGAGGACGGGTCGATCCTGCCCAACGACGGCGAGTCGGTCGGTGAGTTCGAGGTCCGGGGACCCTGGATCACCGGCTCGTACTACAAAGACCCCGCGCCCGAGCGCTTCCACGACGGATGGCTCCGCACCGGTGACATCGGGTCGCTGGATGAACGGGGGTACATGCAGATCAGCGACCGGACCAAGGACGTCATCAAGTCCGGTGGGGAGTGGATCTCCTCGGTCGAGCTGGAGAACGAGGTCATGGCCCATCCCCAGGTGGTGGAGGCGGCGGTGATCGCCGTGCCCGACGAACGCTGGAGTGAGCGACCGCTCGTGGCCGTGGTCCTCGAACCGGGTGCCTCGGTGAGCGCTGACGACCTGCTCGAATTCCTCAGTGGCCGGGTCAGCCGCTGGTGGCTCCCCGAGCGGTGGGTGTTCGTCGACGAGGTCCCGAAGACCAGCGTGGGCAAATTCGACAAGAAGGTGTTGCGCGCCCAGCACGCCGACGGGGGGTTCGACGTCGTGGAGGTCGAGATCAAGGCGGCTCGCTGACCGACATGGCCTCCGACCTTGCCGACATCGCCGAGCGCTTGTCCGCCATCGGTGAGGAGCTGGCCGACGTGGCCATCGATCGCCTGCGGCAGGCGAGCGAGTCGGTGCGTTCGGGGGGGGATCCCGACATCCGGCTCATGGCCGAGGAGAAGCGGATCACCCGGGCCCGGCGCTCGGTCGAGCGGGCGGCCGGGCTCCTGGCCGGACCGGACGGAAGGGCGGCGGCGGCCGAGGGGCCCTGAGCCTGGGTCGGTGCCGCTGTGGCCGGGTACGCCGCCTCCGTCAGGCGCGCATGGCAGGGAAACTGCGGCAGGGGAAACTACGGGAGGGAGTTGAGCGCGTCGATCAACTGACGTAGCCGCCCGTAGTGGAGCTTGTCGAAACGAAAGGCCAGCCGGGCCAAGTCGAGGTGGTCGTGGTCGGCCCGCTCGGGGGAGAGAGGCTTCGACAGGCGTATCCTCCCGTCGGCCACGATGTCGCTGAACGCTCCGTTGAGGGCGGCGAGCTCGGCCCGGTCCGGCGGTCGCCGGAGGCGCAGGACGAGAAGGTCGCCGACCCAGCGGCACGAGTGATAGTTGCGGTAGAAGCCCAGCAGCTCGCCGGTGGCCTCGTCCACGTCGTCGGTCACCAGGAACAGCGAACGGTCCTCCCGGGAGACCAGGCCCCGGGGCTCGACCTCGGACTCGAGGAACCTGGTCCAGGCGCGCCAGTAGGCCCCGCCCGGGAGGTCGAGCATGACCACGGGTGCCGGTTCGGCCTTGCCCGTCTGCAACAGCGTGAGGAGCTCGTATCCCTCGTCGAGGGTGCCGAAGCCCCCGGGTAGGACGACATAACCATCCGACTCCTTGATGAGCATCAGCTTGCGGGTGAAGAAGTAGCGCATCTCGACCAGCTTGGGGTCCTGGGAGATGAAGGCGTTGGCCCCCTGCTCGTACGGGAGGCGGATGTTCACGCCGATCGAGCGGTCGCGCCCGGCGCCCTCCATCCCGGCGGCCATGATCCCGGGGCCCGCCCCGGTGACCACCATCCAGTCGGCGTCGGCCAACGATGCGGCCAGAGCTCGGGCAGACCGGTAAGCGGGATGGTCGGGGAGGGTCCGGGCCGAGCCGAAGATGGTCACCTTTCGCCGACGGCGGAAGGGCTGGAACACCCGGAAGGCCTCGGCCATCTCGGCCAGCGCGGAGTCCGCGACCTTGAGGTCGACGATCTCGGTACCGTCGGCCGCCAGCCGGGCCACCGTGGCGAGCATGGACCGGTAGAGGCGCGCCTGGGCCGCCGGCCCTCCCGGGGGCACCAGCCGGTCGACGGCTCGGGCCATGTCCGCCACAGCGGCAGCCACCCGGTCGTTCCCCGTTGCCGGCCCAGGGTCGGCTCCCGCCTCGGCCTCGCCACCGACACCGAGGGCCGGGTGGTCGGCCTCGGCCGGCGGGCCGCCGCCACCTCCGGCCATGTCAGGGCGCGGCGGCGAGCACGCCCGGTCGGCTCCCACCCGGCACCCGCCCATAGAGCGTGGTCCGCTGGGCGAGGGGCCTCCCGAGCGGAGCGACGATGGCGGCGAAGCGGTCCGCATCCATCATCTGGCCGTGGCTGGCCCCGGCCGCCCTCGAGATGTTCTCGTCCATCAGCGTGCCGCCCAGGTCGTTGACGCCGGCCCGCAGGAGCTGGCGTACCCCATCGGCCCCGGTCTTGACCCAACTGGTCTGGATGTTGTCGATGGCTCGGTGGTAGGCGATTCGGCCCACGGCGTGCATGAGCAAGGTCTCCCGGAACGTCGGCCCCCGGCGTGACCGCCGCTGAAGGTAGATGGGCGTGGCCATATGCACGAAGGGCAGGGGCACGAACTCGGTGAACCCGCCCGTGTCGTGCTGCAGCTGGCGGGTGCGCACCAGATGACGAGCCCAGGACCGGGGCTGCTCGACTGCCCCGAACATGATCGTCACGTTGGAGCGGAGCCCGACCTGATGGGCGGTGCGGTGGGCGAGGAGCCACTCGTCGGTGGTGATCTTGTCGGGGCACAGCACCTGGCGAACCGGGTCGTCGAGGATCTCGGCGGCCGTGCCCGGGAGCGTCCGCAGGCCGGCGTCGCGCAGCAGGACGAGGTAGTCGGCCAGGGGCACACCCGACCGCCGGGCTCCTTCGGTCACCTCGAGGGCGGTGAATCCGTGGATGTGGATGCGCTCGGATGCCTCCCGCACGGCCTTGATCACGTCGAGGTAGTAGTCCCCGTCGAACTGCGGGTGGATTCCGCCCTGCAGGCACACCTCGGTCGCCCCCCGTGCCTCGGCCTCGCGCACCCGGTCGGCCACGTCGCTCAGCTCGAGCAGGTAGGGCCGGCCGCGCAGGTTGAGGGAGAGCGGTCCCTTGGAAAAGGCACAGAACCGGCATTTGAAGGTGCACACGTTGGTGTAGTTGATGTTGCGGTTGACCACGAACGTCACCTCGTCACCCACCGCCTCGGAACGGAGGTGGTCGGCCACCTCGGCCACGGCCCGGACTTCCGGGCCGCGGGCCCCGAAAAGGGTGACGATCTCGTCCTCGCCTACCGTCTGACCGGCGAGCACGCCGGCCAGCACGTCCCCCACGGCGCCCCCGGTCGAGGACATGGTGGCCACGGGCGGGCCGAGCAGGTCGGGTGGGAGGATCTCCCCGCCAGAACACCACGGGTGGTCCCGGCCGAGCCCCTCGGCGTCGGAGGCGTCGAGGACGGCGAACCGCATGGCGTCGTCGAGCCAGCGACCCGGGTCGAGGGCGTAGTCCGGGTACAGGGTCAGCCGGGGGGCCAGGGTGCGGCCCGATGCCTCCGACGCCCGACGCAGGGTGTCGAGCGCGGGCCAGGCCCGCTCGGGATTCACGTGGTCGGCGGTGACCGGCGAGACGCCTCCCCAGTCGTCGATGCCCGAGGCGAGAAGCGGGGCCAGATGGTCGGAGAGGTTCGGGGGCGCCTGCAGGTGGATCTCGGCGGGGAGCACGACGCGGGCAGCCGCGATGGTCCAGAGGAATTCACCGGCCGGGCAGGCCGGGGCGCGGTGCATGGCTGTGCCCGACTTGGGCAGGAAGTTCTGGATGATCACCTCCTGGACGTGCCCGTGGCGGTGGTGGCTCTCGGCGATGGCCTCGAGGGTGGCCAGGCGGTCGGCACGGGATTCGCCGATCCCGACCAGCAGGCCGGTGGTGAACGGGACGGCGGCCATGCCGGCCGCCTCGAGGGTGGCCAACCTTCGGCCCGGCTCCTTGTCGGGGGCCGACCGGTGGGCGGCCAGGTCCGGATTCACCGACTCGACCATCATCCCCTGGCTGCCGGTCACCGGCCGGAGCCGGACCAGGTCGTCGAGCCCGAGGGCGCCGGCGTTGGCGTGCGGGAGCAGGCCGGTCTCCTCGACCACAGCCCGGCACGCCGCCACCAGGTAGTCAACCGTGGACCCATACCCGTGATCGGTGAGCCAGCGGCGAGCCGCCGGGTAGCGCTCCTCAGGGCCCTCGCCCAGGGTGAACAGGGCTTCGTGGCAGCCGGCCGACTTTCCGGCCCGGGCGATGGCGAGCACCTCATCGAGGGGGAGATAGGGGCTGCCGAGGCGGGCGGGCGCCTTGGCGAAGGTGCAATAGCCGCACCGGTCGCGGCACAGCATGGTCAAGGGGATGAAGACCTTCGGCGAGAAGGTGACCCGCGTGCCGTGGGCCTCGGCCCGGATCCGGTCGGCGAGCGCCTGGATCTCGGCCAACGGCAGGTCCAGCAGCTCGGGGTCCACCCCGACCGACGCGGACACGGCGGTGATCGCACGCGGAGAGCCGGGGTCGGCGGGCATCGGCGACACCTTACCGGGGCCCGCCTGCCTCCTCACCGGGCCCGGCTGCCTCCTCACCGGGCCCGGCTGCCTCCTCGTCGACCAGCCAGACCACGTGCTCGGCCACCACGCGGGCGGCGGGCAGGTCCTCGCCGGCTATGACCGCTTGCATAGCCGGGCGCTTGGATGCGCCCGAGACGGTGAACACCACCAGCCGGGCGCGGGCGATGGCCGGCAGTGTGAGGGTGATCCGGTCGTGGGGATTGGCGACCTGGGGGTCGCGGTTGGCCATCACCAGCACGGCGGGGTCGTCCACGGCGAGGGCGGGCGAGCCGGGGAACAGGGAGGCGCAGTGACCGTCGGGGCCCATGCCCAGGTGGACGACGTCGAACCGGGAGAGAGGGTCGAGCTCGCGCTGGTAGGCCGCGGCTGCCTCCTCGGGCGAACCGGACCGGTACATGGGATGGTCGGAGCGCACCGGTCCGACCGCCGAGAGGAGGACCTCGGCCACCATCCGGTGATTGGAGTCGGGGTGGTCGGGTGGTACGCACCGTTCGTCGCCCATGTAGACGTCCACGCCCGACCAATCGACACCCGGTTTGTGCGCGGCTACGCATTGGTAGCACCGTTCGGCGGTCGGGCCACCCGAGAGGAAGACGGAGCGTCCGTCCGAGCCGGGGGGCCCAGCCCGCCCGAGGGTGTCGATGACCAGGTCGGCGAAGGCGTCCGGTACAGAGTCGACGCGACGGAGCTCCCCGTTCACGCCGGTGCCGGCCTCACTGGGGAAGCTCGGTGAGCCGCCCGCCGCTCAACTCGAGGTCGATGACCGGGTTCCGCCACTCGTCGCCCGAGCGTTCGACCAGCAGGTCGGCCATGTGCGGACCCCACGACCCGGCGGGGTAGAAGAGCATGCCGCCTCCCGGCTCCGACCACGACTCGAGATAGGGGTCGACGATGCGCCACGCCTGCTCGACCTCGTCGGTACGGATGAACAGCGTGGCGTCGCCCACCATGGCGTCGTGGATCAGGCGTTCGTAGCCATCGGCCGCCTCCATCCCGGCGAAGGCCTCGGCGTAGGAGAAGTCCATGGCCACCGACCGGAGGTGGAACTTCTCGCCGGGCACTTTGGCCCCGAACTCGAGACTGATCCCTTCGTCGGGCTGGATGCGCAAGATGAGCGCGTTGGGTCGGAGGTCTCGGCTGGTGCGTTGGTCGAAAAGCAGGTGGGGTACCTGGCGGAAGGCCAGTGCCACTTCGGTGACCCGGGCCGGGAGTCGCTTGCCGGTCCGCACGAAGATGGGGACTCCCTTCCAGCGCCAGTTGTCCACGTTCAACCGGAGGGCCAGGTAGGTCTCGGTCTGGCTGTCGGGGGAGACGTCCTGCTCCTGGCGGTAGCCGAGCACCTTGTCCCCGTCGATGACTCCGGAGGTGTACTGGCCGCGCACCGCCCGGTCGACCGCCTCGTCGGGCGTCGGGATCTCGATGGCCCGGAGCAGCTTGACCTTCTCGTCGCGGATCCGGTCGGCGTCGCTGCTGGTCGGGGACTCCATGAGCGTGAGGGCCAGCACCTGCATCACATGGTTCTGCACGATGTCGCGCAACGCGCCGGCCGTCTCGTAGAAACCGCCGCGGTGCTCGACCCCGAGGCGCTCGGCCACGGTCACCTGCACATCGGAGATGTAGCGCCGGTTCCAGATGGGCTCGAAGATGGCGTTGGCGAACCGGAGGGCCAGTACGTTCTGGACGGTCTCCTTGCCCATGTAGTGGTCGATCCGGTAGATCTGGCTCTCCTCGAAGGCCGAGTGCATCTGCGCATCGAGGGCGATGGCGCTGTCGAGATCCCGGCCGTAGGGCTTCTCCACCACGATGCGGGCAAACGTGCCGTCGCCGGCCGGTTTGGTGCAGGCGTGCCGGGCCAGCGCTCCGGCCACCAGCCCGAACACGCTCGGGATGGTGGCCAGGTAGTAGAGCCGGTTGCCACCGGTGCCGTCGACGCCATCGGCCTCGTCCAGATGCTGCTTGAGCCGGGCGAACGTGTCGGGATGGTCGTACTCCCCGGCGATGTACTTGAAGCGCTGGCTCAGCGCCCGCCACTTCGGGCCTCCCTCGGGGGTCGCCTCCAGCACCTGGGACCGGAACTTCTCGTCGTCCCACTCGGTCCGGGCGACGCCGATGAGGGTGAACCCGTCGTCGAGCACACCCCGGTCGGCCAGGTGAGCCAAGGCGGGGAGGATCTTTCGGGCGGTCAGGTCGCCGGACGCGCCGAAGATCACCATGGCCACCGGTGGGGCCTTGGACAGCACCGGAGGGAGGGTGCGGTGCCGTCCCGCCACCGCACCGGTCCCGGCGGGCGGACCGGCTTCGTCGGTATTGGTGTCGGCGCTCATTTGGGGGTGAACGTCTCGCCACCCGGCTTGCCGCCGGCGGTCACGAAGGCGTGGCCGCCGAACTGGTTGCGCAGCGCGGACACCAGCCGGAGACCGAACGCGTCCTTGTTCCGGGAGGCGAAGCGGGCGAACAGGGCGGAGGAGATCACCGGGGCGGACACCCCGCGATCGATGGCCTCGTCCACCGTCCAACGTCCCTCACCCGAATCGACCACCACCGCCTCGATCTGGTCGAACCCTGACTCGGGGCGCAGCGCCCGTTCGGCCAGTTCGAGCAGCCAACTGCGCACGACCGAGCCGTAGCGCCAGATCGATGCGATCTCGTGCATGTCGAGGTCGAATTCGGGCGCCTGGGACATGATCTCGAATCCCTCGGCGTACGCCTGCATGAGCCCGTACTCGATGCCGTTGTGGACCATCTTCACGAAGTGCCCCGCACCGGGCGGCCCGACGTGGGCGTAGCCGCCTTCGGGGGCGAGGGCGAGGAACGCCGGCTCGGCCACGGCTACCGCCTCTTCGGTGCCCCCGACCATCAGGCAGTAGCCCTCGGTCAGACCCCAGATGCCGCCGGAGGTGCCGGCATCGACCAGCGCGATGCCCTCGGCCGCCAGCTGATCCACCAGCGGGGCCGTCTCCTTGTAGTTGGAGTTGCCCCCGTCGATGATCACGTCGCCCCGCTCGAACAGGCCGGCCAAGGTGGTGATGGTCGAGTTGGTGGGCGCTCCCGACGGGACCATCACCCAAGCCACCCGGGGGGCGGTGAGCTTCCCGGCCAGCTCCTCCAGTGTGGCCGCCGGTTCGGCGCCGACCTTGGCCGCCGCCGTCCGGGCCTCGGCGGACAGATCGAATGCGACGACGTCGTGCCCGTGCTCGATGAGGCGCTGGGTCATGTTGGCGCCCATCTTGCCCAGGCCGACCATGGCGATCTTCATGTGGCTCTCCTTCGACTCATCGGTCAGTCTTCATCGAATGTGGGCCGGACCGGCGCAGCCGGAACCACCCGGGCCTGGAGCCGGTGCCGGGTTCACTCCGGGTTCAAGATCGGGAGTGGAGGGCGTTGGCCTTGTCCGAGAGCTTCTGGACGAGCTCGTCGAAGGACTTCGAGAACGACGCCACCCCCTCTGCTTCGAGAGTGGTGGCCACATCCTCCATGTCGATGCCGGCCTCCGCCAATTCGGAGATGAGTTGTTCCGCCTCACCGATGTCGGCGTCGACGGTGCGGGCCACCGTCCCGTGGTCGAGGAAGTCGGCGATGGTGCCCTCGGGCATGGTGTTCACGGTGTCGGGCCCGATCAGGGTGTCGACGTAGGCCAGGTCGGGGTAGGCCGGGTTCTTGGTCGAGGTCGATGCCCACAGCGGTCGCTGACGTCTGGCCCCTCGCTCGGCCAGGGCCTCCCAACGGGGACCGGTGAAGCGCCGTTGGAACAGCTGATAGGCCAGCCTGGCCTGCGCCACCGCCGCCTTTCCTCGCCGGGTTCGGAGCCGATCACCCTCCGCCGACCGAGCCTCGATGCGGCGGTCCACCTCGGTATCGACCCGGCTGATGAAGAAGGACGCCACGCTGGCCACCGTCGAGAGGTCGTCGCGCCCCGCCGCCACCAGCGCCTCGAGCCCGGACAGGTAGGCCTCGATCACCTGGTCATAACGCGAGAGGCCGAAGATGAGGGTCACGTTGATGCTGCGTCCCTCGCCGATCATCTGACTGATGGCGGGCACGCCCTCCGCCGTGGCCGGGATCTTGACGAAGGCATTGGGGCGGTCGATCCGGGCATGGAGGTCCCTGGCCATGGCGACCGTGGCCGCAGTGTCATGGGCCAACGACGGGGCGACCTCGACCGAGACGAAGCCGTCGCCGCCCCCGGACGAGTCGTAGAGGGGACCGAAGAGGTCGAGGGCCCCGGCGATGTCGTCGAGCACCAGGTCCCAATAGGCGTCCTCGACCGACTTGGTGGCGATGAGGGCCGCGAACTCTTCGTCGTAGGTGTTCTGCCCCTCGATGGCCTTGGCGAAGATGGTCGGGTTCGAGGTGACCCCGCGGATGCCCTGGTCGACGAGGCCGGCCAGGGTGCCGTCCTGGAGCCAGTCACGCCGCAGATTGTCCAACCACGGGCTCTGGCCCTGTTGTCGGTAGAGATCGTGCAGTGTGGTCACGGGCATCCTTTCGAGGGTGGTCGGAGGACCCGTCGGGTCGGGGTGGGACGCCGGCCGGTGAAGCGTGGCGCGGCGCTCACCTCACCGGCCGGGCGAGCAGGATGGTGGCCTGGAGGGCGACATTGTCAGCAGTGAAGCCGAATTCCTGGAGGGCGACCTCGCCGGGCGCCGAGGCCCCGAAGGTGTCGATGCTCACGCTGGCGTCGGCATACCGGTCCCATCCGAATGCCGTGGCCGCCTCAACGGCCAACCGGGGGACGCCGTCGGGGAGGACTTCGGTCCGGTAGCCCTCGGGCTGGGCGGCGAACAGTTCCCACGAGGGGAAGGACACGACGCCGGCCCGGACCCCGTTCGAGGCCAGGCGATCGGCGGCAGCCAGGCAGACGTGGACCTCGCTGCCGGTGCCGATGAGGACGATCTGGGGTTCGCCCTCGCTCCGCCGGAGCACGTAGGCGCCCCGAGCTACACCGGCGGCGGCAAGCTCGGCTGTCTCGGCCAGCACGGGGATGGACTGCCGGGTGAGGATCAGGGCGGTGGGCCCGTCGGCCTCCACGGCGATGCGCCAGGCCGCCACGGTCTCGTTGGCGTCGGCCGGACGGATGGTCCGGAGCCCGGGCATGGCCCGCACCGCGGCCAGCTGCTCGACAGGCTGATGGGTGGGACCGTCCTGACCCAGGCCCACGGAGTCGTGCGTCCAGGAGTAGATCACGTGCACGTTGGACAGAGCGGCGAGCCTCACCGCCCCCCGCATGTAGTCGCTGAACACGAAGAAGGTTCCGCCGACCGGCAGCAGGCCGCCATGGACCGCCATGCCGGTCATGACCCCGCCCATGCCGTGCTCCCGGATCCCGAAATGGACGAGTCGGCCTCCGGGATCGGCGTCGGACTGGGCGTCGGCCCCCTCCCAGGCCATCCCGGTGTTGCCGGTCAGGTCGGCGCTGCCCGTCATCAGGCCGGGTATCTCCGACCCGGCGGCGTCGATGCAGGCTTTGATGGCCTTGCGGGTGGCCATCGGGCCATCCTCGGGTCCGAAGGTGGGCAGCTCGGTAGTCCAACCCGGCAGCCCGTGACCGCGCAGGCCCGCCTCGTATCGTGCCCGGTCCCCGGTCCACGCCGCCAGGCGCTCGGTCCACGCCGACCGGAAAGCCTGGCCCCTCGGTATGCAGGCCCGGTACAAGTCGAGCACCTCGTCGGGGACCCAGAAGGTGCGGTCGGCCGGGAGGCCGAGGATCTCCTTGGTGAGGCGGATCTCGTCCTCGGGGAAGGGGTCGCCGTGCGCTTTGGCCGTGTCCATGAGTTGGGGGGACGGGTAGCCGATGTGGCTCCGCAGGATGATCAGCGACGGCCGCTCTTCGTCCTCCCTGGCCCGGAGGAGCGCCGCCTCGAGGGCGTCGACGTCGTTGGCCACTTCGCCGATGTTCTCCACCCCCCACCCGTAGGCGGCAAAGCGTTCCTCGACATTGTCCGAGTAAGCGAGCTCGGTGGGGCCGTCGATGGTGATGTGGTTGTCGTCGTAGACATAGACCAGACGACCCAGGCCGAGGTGCCCGGCCAGCGAGGCTGCCTCGTGGGAGATCCCCTCCTCGAAGCACCCGTCGCCGGCGATCACGTAGGTGTGGTGATCGCAGACGTCCGGCGAGTACTCGGTGCGCAACCAGCGTTCGGCGATGCCCATGCCCACACCGTTGGCCACCCCCTGGCCCAGAGGGCCGGTGGTCACCTCGACACCGGGGGTGTGGTTGTGCTCGGGATGGCCCGGGGTGCGGCTGCCCCACTGTCGGAACCCCCGGAGGTCGTCGAGGGTGAGTCCGTAGCCGGTGAGGTACAGCATCGAGTAGAGCAGGATGGACGCGTGCCCGTTGGACAGCACGAACCGGTCCCGATCGGGCCATTCGGGATCGGTCGGATCGTGACGCATGACGCGGGTGAACAGGACATGGGCCAGCGGGGCGAGCGCCATCGCCGTGCCCGAATGGCCGGAGTTGGCGGCCCGCGGGGCGTCCATGGCCAGGCCGCGGATGACGTTGATCCCGAGCTGCTCGACGTCGGCATCGACGGCTCGTCCCGGGTGCAGCAGGCGCTCGGTCATCGACGGCCACCCTATCGGCCCGATCCGGCCCGGAGTGACGGCCGGGCCGAACGGCAGCCCCGGTCTGTGCGGCTCGGCAACGACCGGGTTACCGGACGAGAAACACCCGCCTACCGGTCGCGGAACAGGACCATCGAGGCTGTGAAGCTGTGCACGAAGTTCTGCCCGCCGATCGGGCCGATCTCCCCGGCGGCGAAGAACCCTCCGACCGGGATCGGGCCGAAGGCGCCCTCGAGCGTTGCCGCGTCGTGGTCGGCCATGTCGAACAGCCGGGTGCCACGTCCGTTGCAGGTGAACAGCAGGGCGGACTCCGCCCGCCGCCCGTGCAGCAGGACCTCCAGTTCGGCGTGGGCGGTCTCGGCGTCGCGCCGGTGGAACCGGACGGTGCTGCCGAGCGGCACGCGGTCGTCGACGGCCAGCGCACCGGTCGCCCGGTCCGCCCCCACCACGCTCCGCATGAGGTAGTCACCCGGGCCGGGTGCTTCGAGGTGCTCGTCGACCAGACGTCCCACCAAAAGCCCGTTGGCCTCGATGCCGGCCACCTCGGCCGGCCCGAGCCCGTTCTTGATCTGCTCCACCAGACAGTCCATGGCCGGGACGCCGGCCACCTCGTAGATCACGTTCCGGTCCGACCGCGTGACGGTGAACGGGTGGCCGAAGCCGCGGCCGCCCTGGGAGACGACGAGCTCGACGTCGACGCCTGCCCCGACCAGCACGCCGACGGCGCCCGAGGTGTGCGAGCGGTCCCCGAGGAACAGGCGGGTGCCGCCCGGGCCCCGACCACCCGAGAGGTTCCCACCGATGACCGGGAGGCCGGGCCGCGCGACTTCGAGCCAGTCCAGGAACTCCCGAGCGGGAAACGTGAACGGGTCGGCCAGCAGGATGAGGGCCGAGGGGTCCAGCCCGAGCCCGTCGGGCCACCCGTCGAAATGCCACGAGTCGTCGGCCAGTCGGGTGGCGTCGAGCGACAGCGGGACGACGGGCCCGAGGCGTCCGGCCCACAGGCTGATGGCCACGGTCTCCTCCACCTCGCGGCCGCTCCCGACGGCGGACTCGGCGATGCCGCCCATCACGGCCAGCGGGTGCAGCACGCTGGAAACGGCCCCGACGATGTCCTCGAGCGCCCCGGCGTGAGGCCGGGTGGCCACCACGATGGCCAGGTCGGGTCGGTCACCGATCGCTTCGAGTACCGCCCCCGAAACCTCTCCGGTCGCTTCGGTGGGGATGGGGTGTTCGGACAGGGCGCTGGCGAACGGCACGGGCGGTCAGCGGTCAGCGGTGAGGAGGAGCGAACCGGATGTCGAGTGAGCGAAGGTAGGTGTGCAACCCGGCATCCTGGATGGGAACCAGGTAGGCGGCCCGGCCGGACTCGTTGTGATGACTGTGCCAGAGACCAGGAGGCGTGACGAAGGCCCCGCCCGGCTCCCAGTCGACCCGCTCGGGATCGGCGATCGTGCCGTCGGCCCCGAGGCTCGAGCCGATGATCGAGTAGCACCCCGACGCGCAGTCGGTGATGAGATCGAGGGCCACACTCTGATGGCGGTGCGGTCGCTGGACGCGGCCCGCCGGTAGGACGCCGAGCATGGCCCACAGGGTATGGGTCACGGTGAGGGTCTGAGGAGTGGCGGTGTTGCCGAGGAGCAGGCTGATCCGGTTGCGATCGGCGGACCGGGGGTCGCGCTCCACCTCGGCGAGCCGTTCCCGAGCGGCCGGCCCGTCGAACCGGGTGGGCTCGAACCGGCTCTCGGCCGGGGTCACGCCGAGGTAGCTCAGCAGCGGGGCGTCGGTGACCCGATAGAGGAGCGCGTCGTCCCCGCCGCTGGCGGTGTGGACGACGGAGCAACCGGCAGGGAGCGTGACGAAGTCGCCTGGCGCCCAGTCGATTCGGCCGGTTCGGCCCGATGCCGCCGATCGCTCGAACTCACTGCGACCCCGGCCCCGCAGGCAGTAGTACAGCTCACTGGTACAGGCGCCGACGGTGGGAAGGGGATCCCCGGGGAGGAGGACGACGAACATGGCCAGCAAGGCGGGACTGGTGGCCGGGTAGTCCACGCCCAGTTCGGCCGAGAGGTCCAGCGGGACCAGCCGCGACCGCTCGCCCCCGCCCGGCTCCGGGGCGAACCGACGCACGGGCACCGCCCCAATGGCGCCCGATGCCAAGGGATCGACGGCGGCCGAGTACTCATAGAAGACCGCGTCCCCGGTCCAGTCCTCAACCGCCTCGCCGACCAGCAGGCCTGGCCGGATGGTCGCACTGCCCGAGTTTGCCATGCCACCAGTATCGACGAGCGGGAGAGCGGTAGCGTCATATGGTGGCTGATCAGCGGATCCAGGTGCCCCCCGGTGCGAGCTGACCCTCGGGATGACCTGTGTCGACAAGTCGGAGCCGGGACGGACCGTCTGGCGCATGCGCGCCGACGAGCGGTTCGCCAACCCGGCCGGGATCCTCCAGGGGGGGTTCATCGGTGCCATGGCCGACTCGGCCATGGGTTCGGCCACGGTCACCTTCGCCGCCGCCGCCGGCCGACGGGTGTTTTCGTCGAACGTGGAGATGAAGACGTCCTTCATGGCCGCGGTTCCCGTCGGTGTACTGCTCGAGTGCCGGGCCGCGGTGGTCTCGGGTGGCGCCCGGGTGGCCTTCACCGAGGCCGAGGTGGTCGACGATCGGGGACGCACGGTGGCGCGGGCCAGCTCCACCTATCTGTTCACCGAGCGGGACTGAATCGGACCGCAGGGGCCCAACCAGCCGTGCTGCCTATAGTTGGGGCTGGCAATGAGCAGGTGGCGGGGCTGCCGGCCCTCGCCCCACGACGAACCGAGGAGGACTGTGGCCCGAGGTCGAAGCGACAGAGGCAGGGGGCTGGGTGGTCTCCGCACCACCGGAGGCGAAGCGCTCCAGCTGGTCATCGACTACGTCAAGCAGGAGACCCTCGATCCGCTCAAGGGACTCGGTCGCTACATGCTGTTCGGGGTGGCCGGTTCGGTGGCCCTGGCCGTGGGCTTGGTGGTCCTGTCGGTAGGGTTCCTCCGCCTCCTCCAGGGCGAGACCGGCACCACCTTCGCCGGCAACTGGTCGTGGGTCCCTTACGTGATCTGCATGGTTGCCGTCCTGATGGTTGCGGCCGCGGCCGTGTGGGCGATCAGCCGGGGACAGAGCCGGACCAGACCGGAAAAGGAGGCGCCATGAGCGACGGGACTGAGCGGATCACCCGTGACCAGATCGAGGCCAAGTTCCGCGAGCTGACCGGTGAGGTCACCGACGAGGCCGAGTCGGCCCGCACCCAGGTGATGACGGTCGGTCTGGCCGTGGCCGTGACCTTGGTCGCCTTGGTCTTCCTCATCGGCCGACGCAGCGGGCGGCGCCGGTCGGCCGTCGTCGAGGTCCGCCGGATCTGACGCCGTGGACAACATCCTGCGGTACATCCAGCTGAAGGCGTTCGGTCGGGGCTTCCGGGGCTACCACACGGCCTGGTTTGTGGTCGGGGCGGCCGCCTGGATGATCAACCGGGCGCGCCACCAAGATGACGTGGTCTACCGCACGGTGCTCAAGCCGGGTGAGCGTCTCGTCGTGAAGACGTCGAGACCCGGTTCCCCCCAGTCGCCCGGCAGCTGAGCGCGGTGGGGGCCGGTGAGGACCGGGCCACGCTCCAGGCGGGCGACCCGGTGCTGCTGGTCGACGCCAAGGGCCGTCGGTACCTGATCACCCTCCGGTCCGGGGCTTCGTTCCATACCCACGTGGGGATCGTGGAACACGATCACCTGATCGGGAGACCGGAAGGCTCGACCGTACTGGGTAGCACCGGGCGGCGCTTCCTCGTCGTACGCCCCACCCTGTCGGACGCCGTCCTCAAGATGCCGCGTGGCGCGCAGGTCATCTACCCGAAGGACCTCGGAGCCATCCTCATGGAGGCGGACATCGCCCCCGGGGTCAGGGTCCTCGAGGCCGGGGTCGGCTCGGGTGCCCTGTCGATGACGCTCCTCCGGGCCGGTGCGAACGTGGTGGGCTACGAGCTGCGGGAGGACTTCGCCGAGCGGGCGGCGAGCAACGTGACCGCCATGCTCGGGGACAACGTGCCGTACCGGGTGGAGGTCCGCGACGTCTACCAAGGTATCGACGAGCGGGGGCTCGATCGGGTCCTGCTCGATCTGCCCGAGCCCTGGCGCGTCCTCCGCCACGCCGAAGCGGCCGTGCGTCCAGGCGGGATCCTCTGCGCCTACCTGCCCTCCGTCAACCAGACCTCGCAATTGCGCGAGATGCTCGACCGCAGCAGCTTCGGCCTGGCCTCGACGCTCGAGGTGCTGCACCGGACCTGGCACGTCGAACCGCGCTCGGTGCGGCCCGACCACCGGATGGTCGGCCACACCGGGTTCCTCACCACTGCCCGACGGCTGCTCGGGACCGAGGGTCCGCCGCTGCCGACTCGGTCTGCAGTCACCGGTGACTGACTGGCCCTTCAGTCGAGCTGGCGGAGCAACCTCAGCTCTGCTCGATGAAGATGCATTCGCCGGGGCACTCCTCGGAGGCTTCGACTACCGCGTCCTCGAGGTCCTCGGGCACGGCGGCCATCCCGGCCGAGCCGCCCGGCTCGTTGCGGACGGCGTCGCCCTCCTTCACATAGGCGAGACCGTCGTCGAGCAGGGTGAACACCGCCGGCGCGATCTCCTCGCACAGGCCGTCCCCGGTACACAGATCCTGGTCGATCCAGACCTTCATCAGCTACGTCTCTCCTACGTCTCGGGGAGCCCGGGCGTGCCCGACTGGCCGACCGCGGTCCCGTGACCATCGCGCGGGCCCGGCCTACCTCGGCCCGTCGCCACCCCCAATGCGACGTGCGTCCACCGACCATGCTATCGGCAACCCCCACCACTGTAGCTGACGGTGTGTCAGATCGGTCCGATGGCGGGTCCCGGCCGAGCCAGGTGTGCTTTGGCCGGAAGGGCACCGGTGTATGGTCGCCAGAAAGGGGACAAGACGCGAGCGAGGTGATTCCGACGGCTGACTTCGATGACGTCCGGGGCGATCGCCGGCCCGCTGGCCCAGCGGGCGACGACGATCTTGATGCGTTGTTGGTGCGCGCCCAGGCGGCGGAGGAGGAGGTCGCCCTGCTGCGGCGCCGCCTGCAGGAGAGCCCGCGGCGGGTGCAGACGCTCGAGGAAAAGCTGCTCGAGGCCAAGGGCCAACTGGCCCAGGCCGTCTCGCAGAACGAGAAGCTGACGTTCACGCTGCAGACGGCCAAGGAGCACGTGGCCGCGCTCCGGGAAGAGGTGGAGAAGCTCACCCAGCCGCCGGCCGCCTATGGCACGTACCTCGGGACGAACGAGGACGGCACGGTCGACGTCTTCTCCGGGGGCAGGAAGATGCGGGTCTCGCTCCACCCCGACATCGAGGTCGAGGAACTGCAGCGCGGCAACGAGGTGGTACTGAACGAGTCGCTCAACGTGATCCTGGCCCGTGGCGGGGAGGGCTCTGGCGAGGTCGTGGTGATCAAGGAGGTATTGGAGGACGGTCGGCGGGCCCTCGTGTTCGGGCGGGCGGACGAGGAAAGAGTGGCCGAGCTGTCCGATGCCCTGATCGGCCTCAAGCTGCGCGCCGGGGACACCATTATGATGGAGCCGCGCACCGGCCTGCTGGTGGAGAAACTGGCCCGCCCGGAGGTCGAGGAACTGGTCCTCGAAGAGGTCCCCGACGTGACGTACGCCGACGTCGGCGGCCTGGACGAGCAGATCGAGGCCATCACCGATGCGGTCGAGCTGCCCTACCTCTACCGCGAGCTGTACATGGAACATCAGCTCCCGGCCCCCAAGGGCATCCTCCTGTACGGGCCTCCGGGATGTGGGAAGACCCTGATCGCCAAGGCGGTGGCCAACTCGTTGGCCAAGAAGGTGGCCGAGGTGACCGGTAACACCAACGCCCGCAGCTACTTCCTCAACATCAAGGGCCCGGAGTTGCTCAACAAGTACGTGGGGGAGACGGAGCGCCAGATTCGGCTGGTCTTCCAGCGGGCGCGGGAGAAGTCGGAGGAAGGCGTCCCGGTGATCGTCTTCTTCGACGAGATGGACTCGCTGTTCCGGACACGCGGCACCGGGATCAGCTCGGACATGGAATCCACGATCGTGCCGCAGCTGCTGGCGGAGATCGACGGGGTGGAGACGCTGAAGGACGTGATCGTGATCGGTGCCTCCAACCGCGAGGACCTCATCGACCCGGCCATCCTCCGACCCGGGCGTCTGGACGTGAAGATCCGAATCGAGCGTCCCAACGAGGCTGCCGCCGCTCAGATCTTCTCCCGCTACCTGCGGCCGGATCTCCCGCTCGACGCCGAAGAGGTCCGTACCCTCGGCGGCGGCGATCCGGCCAAGGCCACCCAGGCGATGATCGAGTCCACGGTGAGCGAGATGTACCGCAACGATGAGGAGAACCGATTCCTCGAGGTCACCTACCAGAACGGCGACAAGGAGGTGCTGTACTACCGTGACTTCTCCTCGGGGGCGATGATCGAGAACATCGTGCGGCGGGCCAAGAAGCTGGCCATCAAGCGGGCCATCGCCGAGCAGACCCGTGGCATCCGCACGGAGGACCTGCTGGCGTCCATCCGGCAGGAGTACAAGGAAAACGAGGACTTGCCGAACACCACCAACCCGGACGATTGGGCAAAGATCTCGGGTAGGAAGGGCGAGCGGATCGTCTACATCCGCACCCTTATCAGTGACGACGAGGAAACCAAGGGTGGCAGGTCGATCGAGCGGGTGGGTACCGGTCAGTATCTCTGAGCGCGGGTCGGGATAGGGTCGACCTGTGGCCATCCCCAAGGTCTGCGGTATCGAGACCGAGTACGGCATCCAAGTGGTGCACGGCGACCCGAACCCCATCGCGGCATCTTCCGTCCTCATCAATGCGTACGCGCACCACGTGGCGCGCCAGCAGACTGGCTGGGATTTCGAGGACGAGGCCCCGGGGAACGACGCCCGGGGGTTCGCCCGCGAAGGATCGATGCCGCCACAGGTCGAGACCCATCTGGTCAACACGGTGCTGACCAACGGTGCCCGCTACTACGTCGATCATGCCCATCCCGAGTTCTCCACGCCCGAGTGCCGCGACCCCCTCGAGTGCGTGCGCTACGACCGGGCGGGGGAGCTCATCCTCATCCGATCGATGGAGGCCGCCGACCTCCTGAGCCAGGATGGCTCACGCGTGGTCATCTACAAGAACAACTCGGACGGCAAGGGCAACTCCTACGGCACGCACGAGAACTACCTCATGGACCGCGCCGTGCCGTTCGCCCGCATCGTGGCCGGGGTGACTCCGCATTTCGTCACCCGCCAGATCTTCACCGGCGCAGGGAAGGTCGGCACCGAAACCGGGGTCCACGACGGTGTCTCCGTCGACTACCAGCTGTCGCAGCGGGCGGAGTTCTTCGAGGAGCAGGTGGGGCTCGAGACCACGTTGAAGCGCCCCATCGTGAACACCCGGGACGAGCCGCACGCCGACCCGCACCGCTACCGGCGGCTGCACGTGATCGTGGGGGACGCCAACCTGGCCGAGGTGGCCACGTTCCTCAAGGTGGGCACCACCGCCTTGGTGCTGGCCATGATCGAGGACGATTTCTCCGGCACCCGAAGCCTGGCCATGGCCGATCCGGTGCTGGCCATGCACGAGGTGGCCCTCGACCTCACCATGTCGAAGCCGCTGGCGATGGCCGACGGCTCGACGGCTACGGCACTGGCCGTGCAATGGGAGCTGTTCTCGCTGGCCCGCAAGTACGCGGAGGATCGCGGGCTCGAATGCCTGGGGGAAACTGAGGTCGGCGATGCGGTGCTGGCCCGGTGGGAGTCGGTGCTGCACGGCCTCGAGACCGACCCGACCACCCTGTCTCGTCAGGTGGACTGGGTGGCCAAGCTGCAGCTGATCGAGGCGTACCGGGATCGTCACCAGTGCGGTTGGGACGACCACCGTCTGGCGGCGCTGGACCTCCAATACCACGACCTTCGTCCATCCCGGTCGCTGTTCGCCCGGCTGGACACCGAGCGGCTGGTCGACGAGGACTCGGTGCTCGCCGCCGTCACCGAACCGCCTCGTTCCACCCGGGCCTGGTTCCGCGGGCAGTGCCTGAAGAAATGGCCGGCATCAGTCGTCACCGCCAATTGGGACTCTCTGGTCTTCGACCTCGGCACCGATCCCCTGCGGCGCGTCCCTATGATGGACCCGTTGAAGGGCACGGCCGAACACGTGGACCAGCTGTTGCAGTCCAGCGCGAGTCCGTCCGACCTGATGGACCGTCTGAGCAGCTAGGGAGAGTAGGGGATGGCTGAACATCATGGCTGAGCGCGAGCAGAAGAGAAAGACCACCACTGAGCGGTCCGATGAGGTCGTCGAGGAGGTCCCGGCCACGTCGGCCACCGGCGACAAGCTGAAAGCCGAACTGGACGACCTGTTGGACGAGATCGACGAGGTGCTGGAGGACAACGCCGAGGAGTTCGTGCGGAACTACGTCCAGAAGGGCGGCGAGTAGCCCAGGTGACGCTGCCGCTGTTCTCCACAACTGAAGACCCCGGACCCGATTTCGCCGGATTGATCCGCCGCCTCCGGTTACCGGTGCAGGCCACCGTCGGCCCGGCCGGGGGGTCCCCAGCCGGCATTGGCGAGCTCCGGCACGGGACGACGGTCGCCGCCCTCCGCTTCGCCGACGGCATCGTCATGGCCGGAGACCGGCGGGCCACGGAAGGCAATGCCATCGCCCACCGGGCGATGGAGAAGGTGTTCCCCGCCGACCGGTACTCGGCTGTGGCCATCGCCGGGGCGGCCGGTCCGGCCGTCGAGATGGTCCGGCTGTTCCAGACCCAGCTCGAGCACTACGAAAAGGTCGAGGGGGTGGTCCTCAGCCTGGAGGGGAAGGCCAACCAGCTGAGCCAGATGGTGCGGGAGCACCTCCCCATGGCCATGCAGGGGTTGGCCGTGGTGCCCCTGTTCGCCGGGTACGACCTGGCCCGGGGGACCGGCCGGATCTTCACCTATGACGTGACCGGCGGCCACTACGAAGAGACCGAGCACAACGCCACCGGTTCTGGGGGGCGGGACGCCCGCACCACCATCAAGCTCGGCTACCGGGACGCCATGGCACGAGACGACGCCGTGGAGCTGGCCATCGAAGCCCTGTACGAGGCGGCGGACGAAGACTCGGCCACGGGCGGCCCCGACCTGGTCCGGGGCATCTACCCGCTGGTGGCCACGGTCACCGCCGACGGCTTCGCCGGCGTCGCCGAGGAGGAGGTGGCAGAGCGCTTCGCCGCGCTGATCGAGCGCCGCCGGGCGGAGGGTCGCCAACCGTGACGATGCCCTACTACGTGGCCCCGGAACAGGTCATGAAGGACCGGGCCGAGTACGCGCAAAAGGGCATCGCCCGCGGCCGCTCGCTGGTCGCGTCGGCCTATGACGCCGGCATCGTCATCGTGGCCGACAACCCGTCCCGCTCGCTTCACAAGATCAGCGAGATCTACGACCGCATCGCATTCGCCGGGGTGGGCAAGTACAACGAGTTCGACCAGCTTCGGGTGTCGGGGATCCGCCATGCCGACACCAAGGGATATGCCTACAGCCGCGAGGACGTGGACGCCCGCTCGCTGGCCAACCTGTACGCCCAGTACCTCGGTCAGGTCTTCACCCACGAGATGAAGCCCCTCGAGGTGGAGATCCTGGTGGCCGAGATCGGTACCGGGCAGCAGCCGCCGCAGCTGTACCACATCGCCTACGAGGGGACCATCACCGACGAGGACCGGTACGCGGTTCTGGGCGGCGAGACCGAGGCCATCGCCCAACGGCTCGAGGAGCGATGGACGAGCGGGTGGCCACTGGCCGCGGCGCTGCGCGCCGCGGTGGACGCCCTGGCCGGTCCGGACCGCACCTTGGCGGGGGCGGACCTCGAAGTGGCGGTGCTCTCCCCGGGCAACGGGCGCCGGGCCTTCCGCCGCCTGGTGAACGGGGAATTGGAGTCGTTGCTGGCCTGACGCCTCAACCGGGTTTTCGGTCCGGTTCCCGGTGATTCGTAGCACCGGCCCTTCCTCACGGTACCGTGAGAGCAGTGGACAAACGCATCTACGGCCTGGAGAACGAGTACGGGGTCACCTGTACCTTGCGCGGCCAGCGACGGCTGAGCCCCGACGAGGTGGCCCGCTACCTGTTCCGCCGAGTGGTGAGCTGGGGCCGATCGTCCAACGTGTTCCTGGAGAACGGGGCCCGCCTCTACCTCGACGTGGGGAGTCATCCCGAGTACGCCACTCCCGAGTGCGACGACATCGCCGAGCTGGTCGTGCACGACAAGGCGGGGGAATGGATCCTCTCCTCTCTCGTCGAGGGGGCCGAGACGCGTCTCCGTGAAGAAGGGATCCGCGGCGACATCTACCTGTTCAAGAACAACACCGACTCGGCCGGCAACTCCTACGGGTGCCACGAGAACTACCTGACCAGCCGGCGCGACGATTTCGCTCACTACACCGAGGTGCTCATCCCCTTCTTGGTCAGCCGACAGGCTTACGCCGGGGCGGGCAAGGTGCTGCAGACGGCACGGGGCGCGGTCTTCTGCCTGAGCCAGCGGGCCGAGCACATCTGGGAGGGCGTGTCCTCGGCGACTACCCGCAGCCGCCCGATCATTAACACCCGCGACGAGCCGCACGCCGACGCCGAGAAGTATCGGCGACTCCATGTCATCGTGGGTGACTCGAACATGAGCGAGTACGCCACATTCCTCAAGGTGGGAGCCACCAGCATCGTGCTGCGTATGCTCGAGGACCCCTCGACGGTGATGCGGGACCTCACCCTCGAGAATCCCATCCGGGCCATACGCGAGATCAGTCACGACATCACCTGCCGGCGCCCGGTCCGACTGGCGAACGGCCGCGAGATGAGTGCCCTCGACATCCAAGGTGAATACCTCCAGCGCGCCGTCCGGTACCGCGATCGGCAAGGCCTCTCCCCTCAGGAGGACCACGCCCTCGACATGTGGGAACACTGCCTGAAGGGGCTCGAGTCAGACCCCCTGTCGCTCCACCGCGAGTGCGACTGGGCCGCCAAGTACCGTCTCATCGACCAGTACCGCCACCGTCACAGCCTGCCCCTCCACCACCCGACGGTCTCCTTGCTCGACCTCCAGTACCACGATGTGGACCGCGCCCGTGGCCTGTATTACCGGCTCCAGCGCCACGACCAGCTCGACCGGGTCTGTGACGACACCGACATCGGCGCGGCCATGTCGTCGCCCCCTCAGACCACTCGAGCTCGACTCCGTGGCGAGTTCGTGAAGAAAGCCAAGGAGCGCCGGCGCGACTTCACCGTCGACTGGGTGCATCTCAAGCTCAACGACCAGGCTCAACGCACGGTGCTGTTGAAGGATCCCTTCAAGTCGAAGGACGATCGCGTGGAAAAGCTCATCGCCGGGCTGTGAACCTTCGCCGAACCGATGACAATCGTTTCGCTCGACGTAACCACGCGCCCCCCGTGCAGTAGCGTCACCTGACTGTGGCCACCCAACCCCCCGGGGAAGCGACCGCGCTCAGCGCCTCGAGCCTGCTGGCCGAAGAGGGCCGCAAGGTCAATCCGGCGACGCAAACGTCTCAGCGGCGAGGGCGGCGGGCGGTTGTCGAGTGGGGAATCATCTTGGTGGCGGTGGTGCTGGGCACGGTGCTGCTCCGGACCTTCGTGGTCCAGTCCTTCTACATCCCGTCCGGGTCGATGCTCCCGACACTGCAGGTGGGCGATCGGATCATCGTCGACAAGCTCAGCTACCGCTTCCACGATCCCCACCGGGGGGACATCGTGGTCTTCGCCCGGCCGCCTCTGGAGGACCAGGCCTATGCCGACCTGGTCAAGCGGGTGGTCGGCCTTCCCGGTGAGACCATCTCGTCGCAGAACGGTGCCGTCTTCATCAATGGCAAGCGGCTGGTCGAGCCGTGGCTCCCGTCGGGTCCGCAGAGCTACACCGGTGCGCTGGCCGGAGGCGACTCCCATCCGGAGTTCGACCTCCCCGGCCCGGTCAAGATCCCCCCTGGGGAGTACTACGTCATGGGGGACAACCGGAAGGACTCGGAGGACAGCAGATTCTTCGGTCCCATCCCCAGGTCGTTGATCGTCGGTCGGGCCGTCGCCGTCGTGTGGCCACTCGGCCACATCAAGGGCCTCTAGTCCACGAGCGTGGAGTAGCCTCGCGCTCTGGTGCAGGCCGACACCCAGCATCCCGGCATCGGGTACCCGGTCGAACCTGGCGAAACGATGGCAGAGATCCCGCGGTCACTACCGAACCTCGATCCGACGGCTCCCACCACACCGGTAGCGTCACCGCAGGCCGTGCCCTCGCTCGAAACTCCGGCCGGCGGGTCGAATCATCATGGGCCGGTGGTGTCCGCCACCGGCCTGCGTCCGCTCGACGCGGCGCGAGGTACGGGCCCGGTGCGGGGGAGGCGATGGGTCGTCGAATGGCTGGTGGTGCTGGCGGTCGCCCTGATGCTGGCCGTCGGGGTGCGCGCCTATGTGGCCCAGATGTTCTACATCCCGTCCGGCTCGATGCTCCCGACGTTGCAGGTGGGCGACCGGATAGTGGTGAACAAGTTGAGCTATCGGCTGCACGGGGTCGGCCGAGGGGACGTCGTGGTGTTCCGGAGACCACCTCTCGAGTCAGCGGACTACTCGGACCTGGTGAAGCGGGTGATCGGCTTGCCGGGCGACACCGTGGCGGCGATTGGCGGCCAGGTGTACATCGACGGCAAGCCGCTGGCGGAGCCGTGGCTGCCCCAACCGGCCCCGGTCACCTCAGCGAGCCCCCTGCCGGAGGGCTTCAGCCTCAATCACCCATTCGTCGTGCCGGCGGGCGAGTACTACGTGATGGGGGACAACCGGACGGACTCGGAGGACAGCCGGTACTTCGGGCCGATCGCCAAGAACCTGATCGTGGGGAAGATGTCCTTCGTCGCCTGGCCCATCAGCGACAACACGTGGCTGGTGGTCCTCTCGGTCGTGGCCGGGGTGGTTCTCATCTTGTTGGTGCTCGCACTCCGCGAGCCACGCCCCGCTCGCGCTCCGCCCGCCTCGGAGGGAGCCTGGTAGGCCTGCCCAGGAGAGTCCCAGGCCAGCGGCTGGCCTGACCCGCCAGTACACTTGGTTCGTGCCGTTTCTCAGTCCGGCGAAGCTGCTGGTCATCCTGGTGGTCGCCCTCATCGTGCTGGGCCCGGACAAATTGCCCAAGGTGGCGAGACAGATCGGCAGCCTGTGGGGCGACTTCCGCCGGTTCCGGCAGCGGTTCGAGTCCGACGTGCGCGGCTCCTTCCCCGATCTCCCCTCATCCGAGAAGATCGCCCAGGCCGTGCGGTCGCCGATGGCGTTCCTCGACGACCTGGCCGACGCCCACGGCACCGAGAACGATGCAACATCCGGATCGGTCAACGGCTCCGAACCCCCCGACATGCACGGTGACGCAGTGCAGCCGCCCGCGGACGCCAATCGACCGGCCGGATCGGTCCAGGCCTCCGAGGAGACCCCGGCCATCCCCGGGGTACTGATCGCCGATCCGGGTGGGATCGTCCACCAGGTGCGCTCGACCGGCGGGGTCGTTCCCGACGACCCCGGGCTCAACTGACCGGTCCCGAGCCCCGAGTCGCGGGTCGTAGAGAAACCGGAGCGTCGTGGCCATATCGCTGAAGCGGCGGAACGAGGCCCGGCCCACGCCGGACTCGATGACGCTGGTCGAGCACCTGACCGAGCTTCGAACCCGGGTGATCGTCTCGGCCGTGGCCTTCGTGGTGACGGCCACGGTGGCGTTCCTCCTCTACCCCTGGATCCTCTCCTTTCTGAAGCACCCGTACTGTCAGGTGGCGCCGAACCACTGCGGGTTCTACATCACCGGCCCGCTCGACGGCCTGGCCCTCCGGGTGAAGATCGCCGCCTACGGCGGGCTCTTCCTCGCCTCGCCGGTACTGCTGTGGGAACTCTGGCGGTTCATCACCCCCGGCCTTCATCCCAAGGAGAAGCGGTACGCCATCCCCTTCATCGTTGCCTCGATCGCTCTGTTCGCCCTGGGGTGCGTGGTCGCCTACCTCACCTTTCCCCACGCCCTCAACTTCCTCGACTCCATCGGCGGGCCGAGCCTGCACCAGATCCTCGACCCCACCAAGTACCTGAGCCTCATCGTCCTGCTGATGACGGTGTTCGGGCTCACCTTCGAATTCCCGGTCCTGCTGGTCTCCCTGGAGCTGGCCGGTGTGCTGAGCCCGGCGAAGCTCTCATCCTGGCGCCGGTGGGCCATCGTGCTCATCGTGGTGGTGGCCGGGGTGGTGACCCCGAGCTCCGACCCGTTCTCGATGATGGCCATGGCCATACCGCTCTATGTCTTCTACGAGTTGTCGATCGTGATTGGGAAGCTCCTGGGGCGATGAAGGGGGGCGCGTCGGGGACGAACCCCGGAGCGCCGGTGCGGCCAGCGAGGCGGTTGAACGGCGGGACCGTTTCGAACGGGGGCTGGGGTTCGGTCTGGACGAGTTCCAGTCGCGAGCCATGGATGCCATCGACGGGGGAGAGTCGGTGCTTGTCTCCGCACCGACCGGGTCGGGCAAGACGGTGATCGCCGACTATGCGGCGGCGGTAGCCCTCGATCGGGGTGGCAAGGCCTTCTACACCACGCCGATCAAGGCCCTGTCCAACCAGAAGTTCGCCGAGCTGTCCCACCGGTACGGCGAGCACCGGGTCGGCCTGCTGACCGGCGACATCTCCCACCAACCCCGCGCCCCCATCGTGGTCATGACCACCGAGGTGCTGCGCAACATGCTGTTCTCCCGGTCGTCGATCCTCCGGGGTCTCGAGGTGGTGGTGCTCGACGAGGTCCATTACCTCGAGGACCCCTATCGCGGCTCAGTCTGGGAGGAGGTGCTGGTGCTCACCCCGCGGCCGGTGCGGTTCGTCAGCCTGTCGGCCACGGTCAGCAACGCCGCCGACTTCGGCGCCTGGCTCAGCTCCATCCGAGGCCCGACGAGGGTGGTCGTCGAGGACCACCGGCCGGTCACCCTCCATCACCACTACGCGCTGGCCGAGCGACGGCGCGACGGGCTGACCGTGATTCCATTGCTTCGGGGCGACCGTCCCAACCCCGACGGGATCGCCATCGACCAGCGCAGGCGCCGCAGCTCCCACCATCGCTACCGGGCTCCCCGTCGGGTGGAGGTGGTCGAATACCTGGCCGCGGCGGGCCTGTTGCCCGCCATCACCTTCATCTTCTCGCGAGCAGCGTGTGACGACGCCACGCGCCAGTGCCTCCGAGACGGCGTACGGCTGACCACGCCCGAGGAGCGGGAGCGGATCCGCCAGCTGACCGAAGGGGCGGTCGAACGCCTCGGGGACGACGACCTCCGCACGCTCGGCTATGGGCCCTGGTCGGCGGCGCTCGAAGCGGGGATCGCGCCGCATCACGCCGGGCTGGTCCCGGCCTTCCGACAGGCCGTCGAGCAGTGCTTCTCGGAGGGCCTCTTGAAGGTGGTCTTCGCCACCGAGACTTTGGCGCTCGGCATCAACATGCCTGCCCGCACCGTGGTCGTCGAGCGATTCGCCAAGTTCCGGGGACCGGAGGCCTCGTCGCTGACCTCGGGGGAGTACCGGCAACTCACCGGACGGGCCGGGCGGCGGGGCATCGACACCGTCGGGCATGCGCTCGTCCTGTGGTCGGCGGCCGTGTCGTTCGCCGAGGTGGCCCGCACGGCCATCGCGCCGCCACCGGACCTCGTCTCGTCCTTCCACACCACCTACAACCTGGCGGTCAATCTGGTGCGGCGGTGGTCGCGGGAGGAAGCCGAAGCGGTGGTGGCCTCTTCCTACGGCCAGTGGCAGGCCACCCCGGGGTCGGTGTCGCTCGCCACCCAGCTCGACCAGCGGCTGACCGTGCTCGAGAAGCGAGGTTTCGTGGACGGCTGGCGGCTCACCGAAGCAGGGGCCACCCTGGCCTCGATCTACCACGAGTCGGACCTGCTGGTGGCGGACGCGCTGGGTCAGGGGGTGTTCGACGGGCTGGGCCCGGCGGCGCTGTCGGGTGTGGTCTCGGCGCTGACCTTCGAGACCCGTCGCCGGGTCGACGGGGCCCGGCCGGTCCGGATCCGGCCGCCAGTGGTGGCCGAGCGCCTCGGTCGGCTCGACGCCCTGGCCACTTCCCTCCGTACCGACGAGCGGCGACTCGGATTGCGCCGGACGAGGACGCCCGATCCCGGGCTGGCCCGGACGGTCGTCGACTGGGCCGAGGGAGCATCCCTCGAGGCGGTCCTCCGGGAGTCCGACGTGGCCCCGGGCGACTTCGTGCGCAGCGTGCGCCAGCTCATCGACCTCCTCCGGCAGCTGGCCGAGACGGCCCCGGACCCGGGCACGAGAAAGGACGCCGACCTGGCCGTCTCCCGACTCCGACGGGGGGTCGTCGGGGCCGACGACCCGGCCGCACTGGGGTCCGCGCCTGACCGCACCGGCCCGCCGTAGTGTGATCCGGGCATGTTCCCCTACGCCATGGAGACGTTCAGCGCCGAGGAGGAGGACGTCCTCCGTCGCTACGTCACCAACCTGGACAAACCGGTATTCGCCCTGGTCAACCTGCCTGAGGTGGTCAAGGGCGCCCTGTTCGCCCGCTATTCGCGATCCGCCAAGAGCCTGCGGCGACTCTTCCTCGACGAGTTCGTCGGCGAGTTGGACATCGCCGGGGATGTCACGGTCGACGCCACCGTGGGCCTCAAGCGGGCAGAGGATCTCTACCAACGGGTGTTCATCGAGTACGGCGACGATTCGGTGGCACAGCTCGGTGGGGTCCACCTGGCATGCGAACAGGCATCCAACGTCCTCACGAAGGTGATCGAGCGGGGACGGCTCATGGCCTATCTGGAGCAGTCGACCCGCTACATCCCCTACAACAGCCGGTTGAACTCGGGCCACTACCGCTACTACCGCGATGCGGCCCTGCTCCGTTCCCCGCTCGGGGCGCGCTACGTGGGCGAGATGGACCGCATGTTCGACACCTACGGCGAACTGCTCGAAGAGACCCAGATCTGGTTGGCCCAGCGTCATCCCCGCCACCCGGGCGACTCGGACTTCGTCCACCGCCAGGCGGTCCGGGCCAAGGCCCTCGACGCCCTGCGCGGCCTCCTGCCGGCGGCATCGCTCTCCAACGTCGGCATCTACGGCAGCGGTCAGTCCTTCGAGTTGCTGCTCCTCCGCATGCGCTCACATCCGCTGCGAGAGGCCCGTCAGTACGCCGAGCTGATGCTGGAGGAGTTGCGCAAGGTGATCCCTTCCTTCCTCCAACGGGTGGACCGCCCGGACCGGGGCGGGGTGTGGTCCGACTATCTGGCAAGGACCCGGCGGGACAGCGCCGAGCTGGTCGAGTCACTCCTGCCCGACCTGGTCGATCCGGCCGGAGGGGGGGTGGGCGGTCCCTCGGGGCAACCCTCGGTCACCCTCGTCGACTACGACCCCGACGGTGAGGACAAGGTGATCACCGCCATCTGCAGCCCGCTCACCGGTGCCGGGGAGCAGCAGGTGGCGGAGCGGGTGGCCCGGCTCGGGGCCGAGGAGAAGCGCTCGCTGCTGCGGGCCTACGTGGGGGAGCGGTCGAACCGGCGCCATCGGCCCGGTCGGGCCTTCGAACGCACCGGCTACCGGTTCGACGTGGTCACCGACTACGGCGCCTTTCGCGACCTGCAGCGCCACCGGATGCTCACCGTCGAATGGCAGCCACTCGGCACCCGGCTGGGCTACGACGTACCCGACGTGGTGGAGGGCGCCGGTCTGTCCGGCCGGTACGTGGCGTCGCTCGAGCGCTCGCGCCAGCTGTGCGAGGACCTGCTGCCCTCCTTCCCGGTGGAGTCGGCCTACGCGGTCGCCCTCGCCTTTCGGATCCGGTACACCATGCAGATGAACGCCCGTGAGGCCATGCATCTCCTCGAGCTCCGCTCAGGTGCGCAGGGCCATCCGAGCTACCGGTGGGTGGCCCAGGAGATGCATCGCCAGATCGCCGAACGGGCCGGGCATCGGCTGCTGGCCGAGGCCATGTCCCACGTGGACTTCGGTGCCGACGAGCTCGAGCGGCTGGAGGCGGAACGCCGCGCCGAGGACCGTCGGAATTCGATGTCGGCGGCGGGAAATCCGGCAATCCGCTGACCTGGGGGGTTGGTCAAACACGCAGGTGGGGAGTGGTCGGCACCATTTGACGACCGCCGGTACCGGTGGCCTATCGTGCGCCCAGTCCCAGACGCCCCGACGAGCTGGCCGCATCCATGGCACGTGCTCGAGGGAGGGATGCTGTGAGAGGCGGAGGAGGCCCAGGGGATCGAGTAGAAAACATTCCCCCGAGACCGGCGGAGCGAACCGGCCGTAGGTAGCGGGGGAATGGTGCCAAAGACCCCTGGGTCCGACCGCCTGTGACTGGTTCCCGATCTCCGACATCCCGTCTTGGAGGCAGAGCAAAATTGCGCCGGGCCACATTTCGGGAATAAGCCGTGCTGCCGGTTGGTTGCCGGGCTGCGGAGAGTGTGGGACCGGGGTAGAGCTCCGGGAGCCGAGCAGGCCGGGGCCGGTGGAGGGAACGGTCGAGTGGTCGCACGGTCTATGCTCCGCCAAAACTCACATCGGAAGACCGAGATGCCACAAGAACTCGACGAAGTCGAAGGGCCTGAAGAGCTGATTGAGGGAGACCTCGACGAGCTGGCGGAGGACGACGACCTCATTGCCGAGGACGACGCCATAGCCATTCCCGACGAGGAGGACGACGCCGTCCTGGCCGAGGAGGAAGTGGAAGTAGACGACGTCGTCGATGTCCCCGAGGTGGGCACCAAAGCGCCGGCCAAGGCCGGGGAGGAGGCCGACGAGGAGGACGAGGACGAGCCGGAGGACGAGGACGTCGAGGCCAGCCTGGACACCATCCTGAAGGAGCGCCTGGTCGTCGAGGAGGTCGAGGACGACGAGGACCCGCCTGAGCCGGAGGACCGTACGGGCGACGGCGTGGAGCGGGTGCTGCCCAAGCAGCCCGGTGAATTCGTCTGCCGATCCTGCTTCCTCGTCAAGCATCCCAACCAGCTGGCGGACAGGAAGAAGATGGTCTGCCGCGACTGCGTGTGACAGGAGCCAACGATGCCAGAGCCGCGTGACGAGACCCCGGGGGGGCCACCGCTCAACGAGCGCCTCTGGGATCTGCTGATCTTCATCCCGGCCGGCATGGCCGTCTCTGCGGTCGAAGAGCTCCCGCGACTGGCGGCCAAGGGTCGCGAGCATCTGGGTGTGCGGGTGAATTCGGCGCGGGCGGTCGGGCAGTACGCCGTGAAGACGGGCCGCCGCGAGTTGTCGCGGCGCTCGGGCGGCCTGCTCGGTGGGAGGCCGGGTCCGGCCGGGGCCAAGCACGATCGGACGACCGGTGCCTCGGGGGCCAAGGCGCCGGCCGGGGTGGTCCCCACGCCCCGCCCGTCGGGGAGCACCCCCCAAGGCAACGGGCATGTTCCGGCGGTATCGGCGCTTGCCATCCCCGGGTTCGACACCCTCTCCGCCTCCCAAGTGGTCCAGCGGCTCGACGGCCTGGATCGGGCCGAGCTGGTGTCGGTGCGCACCTACGAAGCGTCCACGAGGGGCCGGCGGACCATCCTGAGCCGGGTCGACCAATTGCTCGACGAGCGGTCCTGAGCCCGGACGGCCAGGGCCTGGCACCGATCGGACGGCCCGAGGCGATGGAGGCGGTCCGTCCGGCCACCGCCGATGACCGCCCGCGCCTGCGGGAACTGGCGGGGGAGTGGCTCGAGGGCCTGCTCGGCCAGCGAAACGGCCGCCTCCTGTTCGAGTCGGATCCGACCGACCCCGACGGCGCGGGTCTGGCCGACCGCCTGGCCGGCATGATCGGGTCGCCCGGGCGGGTGGTGCTGATGGGAACGCTGGAGGGCGTGGTCACCGGATTCGCCTGCGGCCGCGTCGATGAGCGTCCGGATGGCGACCGGCAAGGTGTGCTGGAAGCCTGCTACGTCGAGCCGGGAGCTCGGGGCGTGGGGATCGGACACCTGTTGGTCGAGAGCGTGGTGTCGTGGCTCGCAGACCAGCGGGTCGAAGGAGTCGACGGCACCGCCCTCCCTGGTGACCGCCAGGCCAAGAACTTCTTCGAGTCGGCCGGATTCAAGGCCCGCATGCTGACCATGTACCGACCGCTCTCTTGAGCGCCGCCGCCGAGTTGTCCGCGGTCAGGAGGCGCGCCGACCCTGGATGGAACGGGCCGGCACCGGACGGCGGGGGCCCGGAGGCGGGGGAATGGGAATGCCCATGAGCCGGGCCAGCTCGGGGACATGGCCCGAGGCACGGCGAGCCGCGGCCAGCAGGCTCTCATCCGCACCGGCCGGCAGGCCCTGGGGCTTGACCGTGCGGCGGACCGGGGAGTCGACCACCACCTCGAGCAGTGTGAGCCACTCGTCGGTGGGTGTGTCGGCCGACATCGCCTGGCCGGCCGCGGTGGCCAGGCGCACCGCCAGCTCGGCTGACAACCGGGCCGCCGGCTCGGGCGGCCGGACGGATGCCCGTACGGCATCGGCCACCCGCCCCTCGTCGAGGGATGTGGTGATCCGTTCGACCCAGCGATCGCGCAGGGCGGTGACCCGCTGATCGAGTGAGGTGCGCAGCGCGGCGGCCATCTCGGCTCCCTCTCCGTCGAGGGTGACCGTGGAGCCGGCCGCCACGATGGAACGCAATTCCCGCAAGGGTACGTCCTTGCCGGCCGCCCGGGCGGCGGCGGCCCGGTCCTTCCAGGCGGCCAGATTGACCAGGGGTAGGAGCTCCTCGGCCATGGCGAGCAGCGGGGCCGGGGTCACCTCGGGCCGGCCCTCGGCGCGGGCCCGCCCGTTCTGTTCCTCGATGGCCTGGCGGACGGCCGGGATGCCGCCCCTGAGGAGCTGCTCGGCCACCGGGAGCTGCTCGGGTCGGAGCGTGGCCAGGGCGGCGTTGCGGAAGGTGCTCGACGGGGTGAGGCGGCGTGGCCCGTCCCGTCTGGTGCCGGTCCGGCTCCGCTCCCGCTTCGGTCCGCTCGGGCCGCGACCCCGTCCCTCCTCGTCCGTCGCTCCGCGGTCGGGGTTCCGGCTCCGGCCGGACGTTCCGTCGCCGGGCACCCGCTGGCGGCCAGGCCGCCGGGTCGAAGGTCGGCGACCCGGGGCGGTGGGCTCGTCCCGGCGCCCTCTCGGCTTGCCGGCCAGCACGACGTTGACGTCGGGACCGCGCGGCACCGAGCCGATGATCTCGATCGTCTCTGCCTTGCGGCCCTCGGTCTTGGCCTTTCCCGGCGACAGGGCGAGGACCGTCGTGCCGTCGAGCGTGGTCTCGACCTCGGCGCGCAAGACCGATCCCGCCCCGGACCCGGCCGGCACCAGAGCGGCGTCGACGGTGCCACGCGGCTGCCGGGCCCCGGCGGCACGCCACGTCCAGGTGGATTCGTCGGTCTGGCTGGTGAGCTCGACCTCGATGCGATGGGCCATACCGGGCGACAGGCTACTGCCGTGACCCACCGGGCCGCGAACCGACGCGTCGGGCTCCGGTAAGAAGGCCGTAAGAACCCCCTGAAATGCGGGTTTGACCGCGCGTTGGCGCCGTACCATGTCACGACTGAGGACCAGGGTTCGAGCAGGTCGGCAGGCGGCCGGCCGGCAAGCGGACCGTTCGAGGAGGCAGGTCATGGAGCACTCGGAAGTCGACGGTCAACCTGCCCGGGACGAGGAGGCAGGCGCTCCACCCACGGCCCCGACACCGCCGGCCTCGACGGCAGTGCCACTCGGCCCGGTCAGCGAGCCGACCGCCGAAGTGCGGCCTACCCCGACCCAACCGGTACCGCCGGTGCCACCGCCGGTCGCCGAGCCCGGCGTCCCGTCTGCCTGGCGCGACGCCCCCCCACCCATGGGTGGGCCCACCCCGGCTGCGCCATCGGGCGGTCCCAGTTCTGCCTACCAGCCGCCGTCCGGCCCGCCGTCCTCGACGATCGTACCGGTGTGGGGGCCGATCGGCCCGTCTCCGGCCACCGAGCCGGCGCCGGCCGGCCGGCGGGCGCCCGGCTGGCTCTGGGTCGTCGTGTCGGTGGCGGCGGCGCTGGTCGGCGCCCTCATCGGCGGGGGCATCGTGGCTGCTTCCAACAGCAACGGCTCCACCACGGTCAAGGAGATCTCGGCCGGTCCCGCCCTCCTCAACGGCACCACCAACATCGAGTCGATCATCGCCAAGGTGCTGCCCGCGGTGGTCTCCATCGACGCCAAGTCGCCCCAACCATCGTCGCAGGGTTTGTTCGGCGGCAGCTCTGGGAGCGGGGTCCAGGACGACCAGGGCACCGGGATGATCATCACACCCAGCGGTGAGGTGGTGACCAACAACCATGTGATCTCGGGGGCGACCACCATCAGCGTGACCCTCTACGGCAAGACGACATCGATGCCCGCTACCCTCATCGACACCGACCCGACCAATGATGTGGCCCTCCTGCAGATCAACGGGGCATCGAACCTGCCCACGGTGTCCTACGGCAACTCGGACAACGTGCAGGTGGGTGACGCGGTGGTGGCCATCGGCAACGCCCTGGGCCTGTCGGCCGGCTCCCCGACGGTGACCCAGGGGATCATCTCGGCCACCGGTCGCACCGTCCAGGCCAGCGACCCCTCGGGCAACGGTACCGAGACACTGACCAACATGTTCCAAACCGACGCGGCGATCAACCCCGGCAACTCGGGCGGTCCGCTGGTCGACAGCTCCGGCAAGGTCATCGGGATGAACACCGCCGTGGCGGCCAGTTCGGACGGGACCTCCCAGGCCCAGAACATCGGGTTCGCCATCCCCTCCAACAAGATCAACAATCTCCTCACCCCGTTGCGCAACAAGTCGATCGCCCCTCAGAGCTCGGGGGGCACCGCCTTCCTCGGGGTGTCGCTCGAGACCCTCACCCCGCAGCTGCGCAGCCAGTACAACTTCGTCCCGAACCAGGGCGCGGTGGTGTTGCAGGTGGTGACCGGCTCGCCGGCGGATGTGGCCGGCCTGCAGCAGGCCGACGTGATCACCTCCTTCAACGGCAAGGCGGTGACCAGCGCCGACCAACTGGCGCAAATGGTGCAGAGCGCCAAACCGGGTCAGAGCGTACGAATCGGGCTCTACCGGGGCCAAGCCCAGATGATGGTGACCGCCACGCTGGCGTCCTCGGGCCAGAGCCAGACCGGCAGCTGACCGGGTCGTCCTTCGGGCCTGGGGTGCGATCGCGCCCACCGGTCTCCTAGGTTGGGGGCATCGACACTGTGACCCCGAGCTCTGCTGCCGACCCGAGGCCGTCGGACACGGCCGATGCCGCCCGCCGGCCGCTCGAGCGTCTGACCGCCCGCCGAGCCGAGCCCCGGCGCGACGGCGAGGCTCCCGACGACGGGGCATTGGCTCTCATCCTGCACGCCGCCACCACCGTGCCCGACCACGGAGGGTTGCGTCCCTGGCGGTTCGCCGTGGTTCGGGGGGCGGGCCAGGACCGTTTCGCCGACGCCCTGGAGGCGGGACTGCGCGAGCTGCGGGGCGGGGACCAGCCCGAGGCAGCGGTGGCCAAGATGCGGGGGAAGGCCCATGCCGCGCCGTGCGCCGTGGCCCTCATCGCATCACCCCAGCCGGAGTCCAACGTCCCGGTATGGGAGCAGGTCGCGTCGGCCTCGTGTACGGGCTACGCCATGGTCCTGGCCGCGGCCGAACTGGGTTTCGGGGCGGTGTGGAAGAGCGCGGCCGTCGTTGACGCCGGCCCGGTACGGGCCTTGTTCCGATTGGCCGACGAGGAGCGCCTGCTCGGATGGATCAACCTCGGCTCGCCGGCGCCGCCGGGCCGCAGGCGCCGACCGGAAGAGGAGCCTGTCGACCTGGGCGGTCTTGTCACGATGGTCGGAACCGACGACCGCCCATTCGACTCCAACCCCTAGCTCCGCTCAGCTCATGAGTCGGTGCGTCCGAGGCGGGCGGTGAACTGGCGCCCGTACTGCCACAGCAACTGATCGCCCTGGCGCCAACGACGGACCTCGAAGTCGGGTAGCCCTAACGGGCGGAGCACCAGGACGCCGGCCTCAAAGGTGGCAGCCACCCGGATACGGGTGGTGAAGTCGATCGCCATCACATCGTCGACTCCGTGTTCGAAGGTGCCGTCGGCCCGCATGTCGTGCACCACTCCGCCGGCGGTCACCACCACGCGGTCGCCGGCCTGCTCGAGCCGCTCGACGTGGTTGGTGAGGCCTGCCGCGTCGAAGGCGGGATCCTCGGAGGTGAGGTCGACGACCCGCCACGTGCCTCGCAGGTCAGGTGCCCCCACCACGATCGGTTCGGTGCAGCGGGCCAGGACCGGCGGCGGCATGGTCGATCCGTATCCGCCCGGCGGGGTGTGGGCCACCGCGATGTCTCCCACCGCGGTCAGGGTTCGGCTCCGGTCACGTGACCAATCACACCGAAGACCCGACCGACTGCTCGAGCCGGTCGATGGTCGGCCGCAGGATCATCGTGTAGGTGTCGGCGATCGCCACCTCTCGGTGGTGGCGATGGGCTTCCAGACGTTCGGGATCGAACACCACGGCCATGAAGGCGGCCTTGCTCGGGAAGGCGTTGAAGCGCACCTGATCCCAGGACCTGCCGTCGCCGACGATGGTGCCCTCGGCGGCAAACCATCCGGCCAGGCGGACGCCGTGGGGAACCGCCACTGCTCCGGCGGCCTCTTGGTACTGCACCATGTTGGTGTCGGCTTGTCCCTCGTGGAACCGGATGACGTGCGTGACGAGTACCGGGCCGTCGTCGGCGGTCGGCGGATGCGGAACGTCGGACCACGGGGGCGCGTCATCGGGCAGGGGCGGCGGGGCGAAGGGTTGGCCTCCGACGATGATGGTCTGTTCCATCCCGGCGTCCTTGTGGGCGTGCTTGTCGACGAACTCGGGACGCGACTGCATGTCGATGAACGCACGACGCGTCGGGTACTTGACCACCGCCACACGATCCCAGCGCGGTGAATCCCCGAGCAGCTGCTCGTCCACGTCGGCGACCAGGACCACCTCGGCACCCACCGCGGCCAGGGATTCGAGCGGAGCGTAGCGGTCGTCGGCCTCACGGCCACTGACCTCGGCCGCCCGCCCGTCGGCGTAGTCGGCCCGGGCGCGGTACTTCATGAGGTTGACCATCCACACCGGGCCGTCCTCGACCGTCGGGGTGGTGGCCAAGCGGCGGGCGTAGTCGGAGTCGATGGTGCCGTAGCGCACCGGCGGCGTCGGAGTGGTGGTCATGGCTTCCTTTCGCACCCCCGAGCGGTCTCCTCGGTCCCAGGTGCTCAATGTGGCAGGTTTACTGACATAATAGGCCCAGCACCGAGGCTGTCCGCATCGGGCGTTGTCGGCCCGGTAGCTGGCGCAGAGGGAGGAGGGGTTGGTCGTGGAGGTGGTTGTGCTGGGAAGCGGCAGCCCGTTGCCCGATCCGCACCGGGCCGGACCCTCCACGTTGGTCCGTACGGCGGCAGGAGACCTGCTGTTCGACTGCGGTCGGGGAGTGCTCATGCGCGCCGCGGCGGCCGGTTCGAGCGCGGCGGCGCTCCAGGCAGTGTTCCTCACCCACCTGCACAGCGACCACATCACCGACCTCAACGACGTGATGACCATGCGCTGGGCGACCTCGTTCGAACCGGCTCCGTTGCCGGTCGTGGGCCCGTTCGGGACGGCCGACCTGGTGAGAGCAACCGAGTCCGTGCTCGAATGGGACATCGGCTACCGCCTGGCCCACCACGACGACCTGACCTGGCGCCCATCGACACAGGTCAGAGAAGTGGAGCAGGGAACGGTGTTCGAGCGCGACGGAGTACGGGTGCGGGCCGAGGCCACCGACCATGCGCCGGTGCGACCCACGGTCGGCTTCCGTATCGAAGATCAAGGGAGATCGGTGGTGATCGCCGGTGACACGGTTCCGTGCCCGGGCCTCGACGCACTGTGCGCCGGTGCCGACGTGCTGGTCCACACGGCGGTACGGCGCGACCTCATCGAGCAGATCGGCCTGCCGAGGCTCAGCGACGTGCTCGACTATCACTCGTCGGTTCCCGATGTGGCCCGGACGGCCTCCCGCAACGGGGTGAGCACCATCGTGCTCACCCACCTGGTACCGGCACCGGCACCCGGCACGGAGGGGGAGTGGGTGGACCAGGCGGCCGCCCACTTCGAGGGCGAGGTGGTGGTGGCCGAGGACCTGGTCAGCGTCGATCTTGCTCTCTGAACCGGGCGGTCAGTAGCCCCAGCGGGCCATCGGCGGCCCGAAACCAGCCTCGGCGGCGCAGCTGCCGCACAGGTCCATCCGCCGCGCCCCGGGTCGATCGGAAACCGCGATCCGGCGCCATCCGTAACGACGGGCCTCCTCGAGGCAGGCCGACTCCGACCATCGCGGGGCGGTCCGGGCTCCGCACCGCCCGCAGGTGCGGAAATAGGCATCGTCGTCGTAGAGGTCGTCGAAGGTCAGCTCGTCCGGGTCATGGTCCATGGCGGTGGTCCCTCTCCGAGGATACCGTCGCCCTCCGCTCCTTTTTTGGCGGGGGACGAATCCCGACCGACGTCCCGACGCCCACGCCCGACCACCGATAGAGCCGTGACGGCGAGAGAGCGACGTCGACGCGAGCGGACGTCATGAAGGCGCCCGGTGATCCGTTCGCACCTACCTGCCCGGTTTCGATGACCGGTTGGCCGTCCATCGCCACCCAGTGGCGGTCGTCAACCGTCGACTTCCGCCATCCGGGCTCAATGGCGCCGGTCGGGCGCACGGCACTAATATCGTCACTGTGACGAAAAATGGTTCCCGAAGGTGCGGGTGGTGTCATCGCCCGCTGGAGGAGAGGCCCGGCGCCGGCCGCCCGGCGATGTTCTGCGGCCCCTCACATCGGCAGCGGGCCTACGAGGCCCGTCGGAGGGCCGACGCCCTGCATGTTCCCGACGGGCAGACGATCGTCGCCGAGGCGGACCTCCGCCTGCTGCACGATCGGCTGTACCAACTCGAGTCGGCCGTGGAAGATGTTCGCGCCGACGTCGCCATTCGTCCGAACACAGCTACCTGGCGCCGGGCCTTCGAGCATCTGCTCGAGGCGGCAAATGACCTGGTGGGCATGGTTGTCGACCCCGTCCGAGGGTGACTCTTCTTGTTCGACTCTTGTTCGACCTAACCGCCGATAATGTATATTATGTCAAGTAAAGCGTTCTCCAGGATGAGGCTCGTGAGCTGCAGGAGAACCGCTGACCACCCCCCTCCAGCCACTCGGCGAGCTGTGTCGATGCCCTGCGGATGCCAGAGCCCACGGGAAAGAAGGTGGATCGGATCCGGTGGAGAACGTGCCATACGGTTATCCGGCGACCTGATTCATGGTCCGGTCGAGCGGACGTTTGCCCCCTCGGACCGTCTCTACGGTGTCGCTGGGCGGTTCTCCTTCGTCCGAGACCGGGTATGCGGGCTGCTCGGTCTGTCTCCCGCCCTGCTCATTACTGGGCTGGGTCGCTACTGCCCCGGTGACGGTCACGGGCCGTATCGGCAGGAGAGCCGGCCCGCGCCCCCGGCGAGACCGGACTTCGTTCCCCGGCGGAGAAATGGAGTCCGACCGTCGCACTGGAGCTCGATCGGCCATTCGGCGGGCCATCTGCCGCGTCGGAAAGGCGGTTGAGGCTCACGGGCCCGTCGTCCAGCCCGTGGATGTTCTCCGGGCGTCGTTGGCGCCTGGCGTCGGCCGTCGCGCCGAGTGCGTCGAGGGACGCTTCGCCAGTCGGGTTGCGGTGTTGGACGGGTGACATTCGTCCAGGCCAGGGCAGGCGTTCATGGGGAAGAGGAGAGCGTCGACCCGTAAGCACGCCCAGTCATCAAGGCTAGGATGACGGTGTCCGGGCCACAGGCTCGTGGTCGATTACGTCGAGGAGGACATCGTGCCCGAGATCGTGCCGTTCCCGTCCAGCATGGAGTTCGAGTCGCCGGCCGAGGAACGTCTCTACCGCAAACAGCGCCTGGCGGCCTCGTTCCGGTTGTTCTCGAGGTTCGGGTTCGACGAAGGGGTGGCCGGTCACATCACGGCGCGTGACCCCGAGCACCTCGATCATTTCTGGGTCAATCCCTTCGGCGTGCACTTCGGCCACATCCGGGTGTCCGACCTGATCCTGGTGAACGACAAAGGGGAGGTGGTCGAAGGGGCAAAGCCGGTGAACACCGCGGCATTCGTCATCCACTCCCAGGTCCATGCAGCCCGCTCCGATGTGGTAGCCGCCGCGCATGCTCATTCGATCTACGGCAAGTCGTGGTCCTCTCTGGGGCGCAAGCTCGACCCCATCACCCAGGACGTGTGTGCCTTCTACGAGGACCACGAGGTCTTCGACGACTACACCGGGGTCGTCCTCGATCTCGAGGAGGGGAAGCGCATCGCCCATGCATTGGGGGACAACAAGGCGGCCATCCTGCGAAACCACGGCCTGCTGACCGTGGGGCACTCGGTCGACGAGGCAGCATGGTGGTTCATCACCATGGAGCGGTCGTGCCAGGCGCAGCTCCTGGCCTCGGCCGCCGGTGACCCGATTCTCATCGACCCGGAGATGGCCCGACTCACCGCCGGACAGGTCGGCTCGCACGTGGCCGGCTGGTTCAGCTTCCAGCCCCTCTTCGACCGGATCGTCCGGGAGCAGCCCGACCTGCTGGACTGACCTCCGGCCGTCCCTCGGGCCGCCCGTCGACGCACCCGGCCGGGTCGCCGCGCACAGGGGTGATGATCACCACCGCGATCTCGCGCCTGGTGGCGCGCTGGTAGACGTCGTAGCGGCCCCGCACGCCGCGGTGGAAGATCCGGGACATCCCGCGGTTGGAGCTGTTCACCAGAGGCCACAGTTGTGACCGCTCCTCGGGGCTGGCCACCCGCGCCGTGGCCTCGACCACGCTTCGTCCGAGCCGGACCGTCACGCTCGGGTGGGCCTGCAGGTTGAGCAACCAGGCGGGGGGCCGATCACTCCCCCCGTTGGAGGCCACCACGATGATGTCGCCGCGGTCGCGGCAGTAGGTGAGGCCGTTGGTGCGGGGTAGCCCGGACTTCCGCCCGGTGGTGGTGAGCAACAGGGCCGGGACCCGGTTGCTGTGCTTGCCGATCCTGCCGTCGGACTTCTCGTAGAGGTACTTGTGAAACCGCAGGTACGGGTCGACGAAGCGCGTGGTGAAGATGCCGTCCACGGGCGGGCGGTCCGCTCAGCCCCGGGCGTCGAAGGTCGGCACGAGCGATCGGGCCGCCCGCGCCTCGTCCACCCTCCGGACCGGCGTCGAGCGGGGGAAGTCGACCATTTTCTCCCCGCCGTCCGAGGTGGCCTCGGCCGCGATGCGCTCGAAGGCGAGCGCCAGGCTCTCGAGCGTCTGAGGGCTCTCGGTCTCGGTCGGCTCCACCATCAGTGCCTCGTCCACGATGAGCGGGAAGTAGACGGTCGGGGCGTGGAAACCCTCCTCGAGCAACCGCTTGGCCACGTCGAGGGCCCGCACGCCGTGGGCCTGCTTGATGGTGCTGGCGGAGAGGACCACCTCGTGCATGCAGGGGCGGTCGAAGGGGACGTCGTAGCTGGTGGACAGGCGTTGCCGGATCCAATTGGCGTTGAGCACGGCGATCTCGGCGATCCGGCGCAACCCGTCCCCGCCGTTGGCCAGGATGTAGGCGAGGGCACGGGCCAGGACCAGCGCGTTGCCGTGCCAGGTGTGGATGCGGCCGATCGACCGGAGCGGCATCTGCCATTGGTAGACCGGGGCCTGTTGGTCTGATTCGGTCCGCACCGCACGGGGGCCAGGGAGGAACGGGACCAACCGTTCGGAGACCGCCACCGGACCGGCCCCCGGCCCTCCCCCACCGTGGGGGGTGGCGAAGGTCTTGTGCAGGTTCATGTGGACGATGTCGAACCCCATGTCGCCGGGCCGCACCACGCCGAGGATGGCGTTGAGGTTGGCCCCATCGTAGTAGAGCAGGCCACCGACGCGGTGGACCGCCGAGGCGATGGCGGCGATGTCCTCCTCGAACAGGCCGAGGGTGTTCGGGTTGGTCAACATGATGCCGGCCACGTCCTCGTCCAGCACGGCCTCGAGGGCGGCCATGTCGACGCAGCCCCGGTGGTCGCTCGGGACGGTGACCACCTCGTACCCGGCCAGGGTCACCGAGGCCGGGTTGGTGCCGTGGGCCGAGTCCGGGATGATGACCTTGTGGCGGGCCGATCCCTGCGCCGCGTGCCACGCCCGCATGAGGAGGAGACCGGTCAGCTCGCCCGCGGCCCCGGCCGCCGGCTGCAGCGTGGCGGCTGCCATGCCGGTGATCTCGCAGAGCGCCTCCTCCAGGTCGACGAGCAGGCCCAGCCAGCCCTGGCTGAGCGAAGCGGGGGCGGCGGGGTGCACGGTGGCCAGCCCCGGGAGCGCAGCTACGGTGTCACAGACCTTCGGGTTGTACTTCATGGTGCAGGAACCCAGCGGGTATGCCCCCAGATCCACGGAGAATTGCCGGTGCGAGAGGCGGGTGAAGTGGGCCACCAGGTCCCGTTCGGACACCTCGGGCAGCGGCGTTGGCTCGGCGCGCCGGTGGGCTGCTGGGACCAGCTCTTCGAGGGGAATTTCGGGAACGCCCGAGGTGCGGAACGACCAGCTCCGCCGACCGGGATGGGACAGCTCGAACAGGGTCGGCTCCTCTTCCCGTCCGAGCAATGGGGCGCTCTTGGCCATCCCCCCCGGTGCCCCTCCGCCGTTGTTGCCCGGCAGCTGGCTCATGGTCGTACCGCCTTGGACATGGCGGTGAGATAGGCGTCGATCTCCTCGCGCGTGCGACGCTCGGTGACCGCCACCAGCAGGGCGTCCTCACCTCCGTCGAAGTTCTCACCGAGCGGGATGCCCGCCAGGAATCCGGCGTCGGCCATGCGGTCGACCACCACCGCGGCCGGAACCGGCAGGCGGACGGAGAATTCGCGGAGGACGGGTGCTCCGGCATAGGGCTCCACCCGGTCGAGGGCGAGAAGCCCCTGGCGGGTGTAGTGGGTCGCCTGGGCGCATCTCCGAGCCAGTTCGAACAGTCCCGACGTCCCGAGCCATCCGAGTTGGACGGCGGCGGTCACTGCCATGAGGGTCTGGTTGGTGCAGACGTTCGAGGTGGCCTTCTCCCGCCGGATGTCCTGTTCGCGGGCCCGCAGGGTGGTCACATAGGCCCGGCGTCCGTCGACGTCGACCGTCTCCCCCACCAGTCGTCCGGGCAAGCGCCGCACGTGAGCCGAGGCGCAGGCGAACAAGCCCAGGTAGGGGCCGCCGAACCCGAGAGCGGTGCCGAAGGCCTGCCCCTCCCCCACCACCACGTCCGCCCCCCAGGCTCCCGGAGAGCGGAGGAGAGCGGCCGACACCGGGTCCGCCCCGACCACCAACAGAGCCCCGGTCCGGTCGCACAGACGGCGGGCCGCCGAGAGGTCCTCGAGACATCCGAGATAGTTCGGGTAACCGACCAGGAGGACGCCGGGCGGGTCCCCCGGATCGGATTCAGGGTCCGGCCAGGCGGTGATCCCGTCAACCAGGGGGATGGTCGAGATCCGGTGCCCGGTTCCGGCCGACGCGGTGGCGAGCATCTGGCGCCAATGCGGGTGGATACCGGCGGAGGCCCATACCGACTGGCGATCCGTTGCCGCCGTGCCGAGATTGACCGCCTCGACGGCGGCGCTGCCTCCGTCGTAGAGCGATGCATTGGCAATGGGCAGCCCGGCAAGGCGGGCCACCATGGTCTGGAACTCGAACACCGCCTGCAACACGCCCTGGGCCACCTCGGGCTGGTAGGGCGTGTAGGAGGTGACGAACTCTGATCGACCGGCCAGCGCCCGGGTCACCGAGGGGATCTCGTGGTCATAGGCGCCACCCCCGGCGAAGCACACCATCCGGTCCGTACGGGCCCGGTTGCATTCGGCGTACCGGTCGAACCGAGCCAGCACATCTGGTTCGCCGACCCCGTCCGACAGCTCGAGGCCGCGCTGCAGCTTGAGCGCGTCGGGCACGACGGCGAACAGCTCGTCCAGCGAAGCCAGGCCGAGAAAGGCGAGCATGCGCTCCACCTCGTCGTCGGTATGGGGGATGTAGGTGCCCACGTGGCCGCTCCTCGAACGGATTGTCCTTCTGTGTCTAGTTGAGCCCGGCCCGGTCAGCCCAATGCCCCGGCCGATCTTCCTTCATCGCGAGGCGGCCCACTGGCCGGCCCGCACGAACGGCATCTCCGCCACCGTGGCGGCCAGGCTCCGGCCCCGCTGCTCGATCTCGACGTCCAGGCCCGGTGCCGGTTGGCCGTCGGCGGTGTCGATGAAGCCCATGGCGATCCCGCACTCGAGCATGGGCGAGAAGTTCCCGCTGGTGACGGTGCCTGCCGTGCGGCCATCCCGGCGCACGACCGATCCCTGGCGCGGCGGTTGCCGCCCACCCGTCCGAAGGCCGACCAGGCGCCGCCCGACACCTCGTTCTCGCTCCGATTCGAGCGCGGCGCGGCCACGGAACTCGCCTTTGGCCCAGCCGACCACCCAGCCCAGTCCGGCCTGTAGAGGGGTGATGCCCGGTCCGAGCTCGTGCCCGTGCAAGGGCAGGCCCGCTTCCAACCGCAGGGTGTCCCGCGCCCCGAGCCCCGCCGGCCGCATTCCGGTGCCCATGAGGGCGGTCCACAGGCCTTCGGACGCGTCGACCGGTACGGCCAGCTCGACGCCGTCCTCCCCGGTGTAGCCGGTGCCGGCAACCACGCAGGGGACCCCCTCCCAGACCAGTGCTGACACCCCGAAGCGAGGCACCGCCGCGGCTTCGGGGGCGATGGCGGCCAGCCGGGTGCGGGCATGGGGCCCTTGGACGGCGATGATGCAGCGCTCGTCGGTGGTGTCCTCTCCTCCGATGGCGTCGACCACCCGATCGGTGTTCGAGGCGTTGGGCATGACATCGAACACATCCTCGGAGATCCACCACACGATGATGTCGTCGACGACGGACCCGTCATTCTCGGCGAGGAGGTGGGTGTACTGGGCCCGTCCGGGGTGGATCTTGGCCAGATCGTTGGACAGCGTGGACTGGAGACGCTCGAAACTACCGGCACCGGAGACCCGGACCGTCCCGAGATGGCTGACGTCGAAGACCGCCGAATCCTGGCGGCAGGCCCGATGCTCGGCGATCGTGCCCGGCGGGTAGGACAGCGGCATCTCCCATCCTCCGAAGCCCACCAACTTGGCTCCCAGGCGACGATGGGTGTCGATCAAAGCGGTGTGCCGGACCCGGTCACCTGACCTGGCACGGGAGCTGTCGCCGAGTGCCGTCGAGGTGTCACCCACGTGGAAAGGTTACCGGCACGCCGGATCAGGCGGTACGAGCGATGTCCGACCGACCGGCGCCCTCGCCGGCGAGCCCGTACTTGGCCAGGAGGTCCAAGGTGTCGCGTTGGTAGAGGAGGGTCACCCTGACGTCGGGATAGAGCTCGGCCATCCGCCGGACCTTGCCGTTCTTCTTCGTCACCAACCGTTGGTTGAGCGTGGTCACCTCGACGAACAGACCCGGGTCTGGGAGCCAGAAGTCCGGACGGAACCCCGACGTGGGCCGGCCCGACCCGTCCCACTCCAGGGCGAACTCGACCGGCTCGTATTCCCACCGCACGCCGTAGAAGTCGAGAATGCGCGCGAACCGACGCTCTGACTCGTGTGCGAAACGCTTGGTCCGCTCCAACCGGCTCTGCTCCCCCCGAGGCCCATGGTCAACGGTGGGCGGCCTCGGCCGATGCGGTCGCCGTTTCGGTCTCGGGCCGCTCCCGACCGCCCCTCCCGGCCTCACCGATCTCGACGATGGCGGCGTCGAGCTCGGAGACCACCGCTGAGAGCGGCAGGATGTTGAAGACGCCTTGACCGCCGGCCAAGAGGTCCACGACCTCGCCGTCCGAGTGGGCCAACACGGATCGGCTGCCCGCCAGCACCAGCTGGGCGCTGGCTACATCGCCCCCAAGGTCACCGCGGAGGCACTCGACGGCCTGACGAGCCTGCTGCAATTTGAGACCCGCATCGAGGAGGCGCTTGATCACTTTGAGCTCGAGCACGTCTCCGTACGAGTAGCGCCGCTGGCTGCCACTGCCGCTGGCATCGACGATCGATGGTCTGAGCAAGCCGGTGCGGGCCCAGTAGTCCAACTGGCGATAGGTGATGCCCACCACCGAACACACTTCCGAACCGCGGAAGCCATCGTCTGGCCCGGGCCGACGTCGGCTGCCGATCCTCTCGCCCGCTATCTCGTTCACCGTCAGCCCTCCACCTCTCCGCCCTCCACCTCAGGATCCTCCACCTCGATGTGAGGTTCACCCTGAACCCAAACCTCACGGTCAACCTGGGTAAGCAACGGTATCACATAACCGTAATTACCTGGGTGTGAGCTGCGGGCGAAACCCGCCACCGGGCCGGTTTTCTGATTTGGACGGTCGGCCGCCCCGGGCAATGATCGGGGCGTGACCGTCGTCAAGATCAACGCCATCACCGTGAGGGAGGGTTCCGGCGACGAGCTGGCCCATCGGTTTGCCAGGCGAGCGGGAGCGGTCGACGACGCAGACGGGTTCGAGGGATTCGAACTGCTCCGGCCCACCGACGACCGGGAGACGTGGCTTGTGGTCACCCGATGGCAGGACGAGGAGTCCTTCAATGCCTGGGTGGCCTCGCCGGCCTTTGCGCACGGCCACCGGGGTGCATCGGCGGGAGGCGAGGGCCACCACGGCGGCGATGAGCGCCCGGTTGGCCGGCACAGCGAGCTGTGGTCCTATGACATCGTCGAGCTGAATAGTCCGGGATGACCGTCCTCTGCGGGTTGAGCGGTCGGCTGTGACGAGGCCGGTCCCCGTGGCCGCCGTCTGTCTGTCGATAGGGCTGATCGCCGGCTGTGGGTCGTCGGGAACGGCAGTGACCTCGCCCTTCGCCACGTCACCCCCGACGCTCGAGCGCGGGCCCGTCTACCAGATCAAGGCGGCACCGGTCAGCGGCATCGGATCCGTGCTCGTCGACGGCCAGGGCATCACCGTGTACATGTTCGCCAACGATCACCAGGGTTCACCGTCTCGCTGCTATGACATCTGCGCCGTGCAGTGGCCGCCGTTGGTCCTTCCAGCCGGAGTCGCCGCTCCCGTCGCCGGGGCAGGCATCGAGCCGAGACTGCTCGGCACCGCGCCCCGCACCGACGGAACCGTCCAGATCACCTACAACGGATGGCCGCTGTACCTCTGGCCCCCCGACCGATCCCCGGGCAAGGCCACAGGCCAGGGCCTGACCAACGCCGGCGGCCGGTGGTACGTGCTCGACCCGACCGGCACCGAGGTGGTACCACCATGACGACGGGGCGTGACCCCGTAACGGATCTGCCCGAGGCGGCCCCCCGGGACCGGACCTCCCCGTGGTCGGTCAACTCGACCGGGTCGCTGCTCTCGGTGAATTCGGTCGGTTCGATCCTGTCGGTCGGCTCGGTCGGGTCGATCCTGTCGGTCGGCTCGGTCGGTTCGCTGCTCTCGGTGGCGTCGGCCGGGAGCTTCCTCAGCGTGGCCTCGGTCCTGTCGTTCGCCTCGGTGGCCTCCGCACTCTCATACCGATCGGTCAGCGCCGTGCTAGGAGCCGCCTCCAAACATCGCCGATCAGGTTGACGACCGTCTGAGGCATTACGCGGCGTCTGCGAAGCTCACAGCACCGCCCGGCTGGAGCCGAGAACGGTTCGGGTTGCGACGGTGCGACCAATGTCAGTCGATCCGGGTGAGCTTGGTCCTGAACCGGTGACCGTTCGACACGTACTCGGCTGCCGCCACCCGGATGACGTTCTGGTTGGACTGCCCGGGCCGGAGCGAGGCTGGAACCCCGACGGCCAGGGCTCCGGGAGGCACGTGCATCCGGTTCGGGACCACCGCGTTGGCCCCCACCGTCGCCCCCTTGCCGATCAATGCATGGTGGAGCACCACCGATCCCGAGCCGACCAGTGTGCCGTCCTCGAGCGTGCAGCCTTCGAGATGGCCAAGGTGACCGATCACGCATCCGTCCCCCACCACCGTGGGGAAGCCAGGACCGGCGTGGATCACCGTCCCGTCCTGTACCGAGGTACGGGCTCCGACGCTGATGGTGCCATAGTCGCCGCGAAGCACGGCCCCGGGCCACACGGTCGACTCCGGTCCGATGGTTACGTCACCGATGATGACGGCGTCAGGATGGATGTATGCCTCGACATCGATGGTCGGCACGAGGTCTTCGAGTCGGTAGATGGCCATGGCTTGCGACCCTACGGCACCCGGCCGGGATCGGGCACACTGTCCGGCTCCGCAGTAACCGGTAACGGGGGCCGGCTTAGGATGGTGTCGACCCGATAGGGGTCATCACCGAGGAGGCAGATCATGAGTGCTGTCGGGGAACTCCCCCACCCGGTCTTCGACGCGGACAACCACTACTACGAGGAGCTCGACGCATTCACCCGGCACCTCGACCCGAAGCTCGGCCCCCGAGTCATCCAGTGGTCGGAGATCGGCGGTCGCCGCTACCACGTGATCGGCGGACAGGTCAACCGGGCCGTGACCAACCCGACGTTCGATCCGATCGCGTTCCCCGGAGCCCTGCACGACTACTTCCGAGGCAACCCGGAGAGCCGGAATCCTCTCGAGTTCCTCTCCCGGCGGGAGCCGATCCGTGCCGCATATCGCGATCCCCAGGCGCGCCTGGCCGCGCTGGACGCGCAGGGTCTGCAGGGCTGCCTCCTGTTCCCGACCCTCGGCATGATCTACGAGGAGCCGCTGTCCCACGATCCCGAAGCCGTGTGCCATCTGTTCTCCGCCTTCAACCGTTGGCTGGTGGAGGACTGGTCCTTCAACCACGGTGACCGCATTTTCGCCGCTCCCTACCTCACTCTGGCCGATCCGGACTGGGCGGCGAAGGAGCTGGCCTGGGCCCTCGAACAAGGTGCCCGTCTGGTGGTGATGCGGCCGGCGGCTCCGGTCACCGCCACCGGGAGGCGCAATCCGTTCGACCCCATGTTCGACGCATTCTGGAGCCTGGCCAACGACGCCGGAATTTGTGTGGTCGTCCATGCCGCAGACAGCGGGCTTTCGTCGAACGGGTACGCAGCGGACGGGTTTGTAGCCACCTTCTCGGGTGGACGAAAGCCAAGCATCAAGTCCCTCCACATCGAGCAGGCCATCCGGGACTACCTGCTCACCCTCATCTTCGAGAAACACCTCGAACGATTTCCCAATCTTCGGATCGCCTCGGTGGAGAACGGTGCCGAGTACCTCACCGATCTCATCAAGAAGTTGCGCTCGACGGCCAACAAGATGCCGGGCTACTGGGAGCATGATCCGGTCGAGACCCTCCGCCGGCATGTGTGGATCAACCCCTTCTGGGAGGACGATGTCTACCAAGTAGCCGAGTGCATGGGAACCGACCGGGTCATCTTCGGCTCAGACTGGCCCCACGTCGAGGCCCTGCCGGAGCCACTCGACTATGTGGTGGAGCTCAAAGAATTCAACGCGGACGAGCGCCGCCTGATCCTCAACGACAACGTCGCCGAGCTGATCGCCTTGCGACCGACCTGACCCGGCCGCCCCTCCCCCGACAGACGGGCTCAGTGGCGACCGCGCCCGCGGGAGCGACGGGCCCCCTTGCCGTGGTGGTCTCTGGATGGGTGCTGCTCTCGGCCAAGCGTCGGTAGCGATCCCGCCGATTCTTCCCCGCGAAATTCTCCGGCCTCGATCACGATCAACCCGATCGCTATCGGGATCCGGCGGCGATGCCTCGAGACGATCGGGTCTAGGTGTGGCCGGCGGTCGAGGCCCGCGGCCGCCTGGCGCCTCCGCCATGCCCAGAATGCGACCTGTTCCCTCGACGCGTCACTGCCGGCGTCGTAGTCGTCGTGGTTTCGTTGGCGTGGTCGCGGAGCAGCGTGGCTCTATCGGCGGCTTGCTGAGGTGTCGTCGTGGTTTCGTTGGCGTGGTCGCGGAGCAGCGCGGCTCTCTCGGCGGCTTGCTGCGCTGTCAGTGCCGCGACATGGCTGCTACTTGCGCTGTGCCTCGCGGCGGGCGGGTTCCCACTTCCGCCCGGAAGCAAGGACACGCCCACCACGAGCAGGAGGATTGCCCCGGCGGTTCCGCCCAGGATCTGCTTTGCCCGTCTGTCCGGGACGGGAGCCTCACCAGTAACCCACTTCAGCCACTGCTTCAGCCCCGATGCCCAAGCCTTGATCCCCGACACCAACGTCTTGGCCAGGTCCTTTGACTCACTGGCTTTGATCATTCCGACACCTCCGGTGAACCCGAGCAAAGCTATCCTCCGCCGGCGGGGTCTGCTGACCGCCCCGGTCGGGCACCTCTGCCTTTGGAGGGGCCTGACCCCATCAGCCAGGGAAAACATGCCGGAACCACTGCCCTTTGCTCGGAGGGCCGACTTCGGAGCCTCCGACCTCTCCGAGTGCCTGGCGACCATCCACCGCCGAATCGGGCTGGCTCGATACCCTCCTGCAGGTCCTCAGGAATTGATCGCGGGAGGCTGGATCATGGCCGATGGTAATGATGCGAATGCAATGCAGGCTCAGGTGCAAGAACTCGAGGGACAGGTGACCGCCTTCGCCGATCTCGGCGAGGCCATCAAGGCCGTCGACGGTGTGCTGGGCCAAGTCAGCGAGGAGCTAGCCGGTGCTGGAGATGCGATCCCGCCGCGGACAATTTGGACGGATCGGCACGAGGTGCGCGCCGTAGCTCTGGCCTGAACCGTTTCCTTTCGTCATTCCCCTGTCACGATCCATTCGACGACCATGGCACGGCTGTCGAAACAAGGGCCATGGGCACATCTCTAGTAGACGGTTTTGGGGTCTGACCGCGCCAGAAGGATCCGCTAGCGCGGTAAGGGGCCCACCAACCTGAAGAGACATCGTGGTCGAGGCCTGAAACATGGCGACCTCCGAGCACCTGCGGTGTCTCCCGGCGGGCACACCGGCAAGCCTTTGTCATCGCGGGCCAGATGTGCCGCCACGGCCAAGCAAGGATGGCCCGTCAGCCGGCCAGCTCTTCGGCATGTTCGGAGCAGGCATCGACAGTCCATCGCTTGCCGTTGGCATCGGTGAACGTGCCGGTGCAGACCACGCCGTTCGGGCAGGGCTGTGCGTGATCGTCGTCGTTACCGACATACCGAAAGCATTTGCCCGGGAACGTGGTGAATCTCTCTCTGACCTCATGCGTCTGCATCGTCGTGAACTCCGCTCAGGCGGTCTCGTCTAGAGCGCGAGACGTCTCCTACTGGGGACCTTGTCTTGTGGCATCCCGCCTGCCAATTGCGACATCGGCACGACAATGGCCCAGCTTGAGACCCCCCTCCCTGCAGAATCACCCCTGTGCCCCTCGATCGGAAGCCGTGGGGTCGTCAGGGGCCGAGATGCGGCCTCTGTTTGCAGAGCCCGCTGTTCCCACGGGTTTCGCATCGGCTGCTCATAGGAGTGGTTCTTTGTCGGCGTGCAGAGCTGGCCCACTTTTCAAGTCTTGTGGAGCGACGGCTGGCCCATGCGGAGATCGGAGATCGGACGGTGGCCGATACGCACTGCCGCATGGTTGCTCGGATTTAGCGGCTCGAGTCAGACGCCCTTCGTGTGCGCATGCTGGACCCACCGACGACCGCTCCAACCATTCAAACGCGTGGCTTGTCCAATGCCAATGGAGGTTTACCCACGCATATTCTGAGGTTCTGTTCCAGGTCCTCCAGAGTGTCGCAGTGTCGTCCATATCGATGACGGTTCTCGTCGGGCCGACAACGGCTTGGGGCAACGACGGCCGGGCCCGGAGATCCATCCCCTCATGGACGGCCGAGCGGCTGGGGCCGTTCCTCACCGGCGTGAGTGGCCTGACCCCGCTTGCCACGCCTGGGCCGACACTGGGCTCCGTCAGATCCGAGCTGCTCAGGCTCAGGTGGGCCACCATCGCCTCGAAGCCGGAACCGTCGCCTGACGCCGGTGTGTCGGCCTCCATCGATACAACCCCATTTTGGCGCTACCGAAGACCTCGCGGTCCTGTCGCATGGTTGCTCTGGATGCCGACGTCGTCATAACCCTCAAGTCTCACCGTAAGGCTCAGCTTTAGGCACTAGACAGCGGCCCTTCGGGAAGGACAACGACCTGGTCTTAGGTGGAAAGGAAACATCGACCTTGCGCCCTCAGACCCTGTCCGGCGTCTGCGCGAGGGCAGCAAAACGCCCGGCCTGTCGCTCCCATCGGCACCTTCGCCTGCGCCACTGGCATGCATCCTGGGTCTGCCGCCGGCCTACCCCTCGTCATCATGAGCGGACGGCTTGGCCACTGATCCGTTGCCCTCGGGCCGGCAGACGTCTACAGCCACGACCTTCCGAGCCACAGTTATCGAACCAGCCGGTGGATGCGCGTGAAGTGGTGATGTCCCGCCGATTAGTGGAGGATCGCCTTCGGCCTGATGTGATGGTAGGCGTGCAGGCGTTACCTCTCCGCCCCGTCCGGTGTTAGCCCCAGAAGACGCAGGTGGGGTCCTCTTCGAGTTCGTTGATGATCACGTCGATGGGCTGGTTCGAGTCGAGATCGAAGTACATGGTCCACTTGTCGTAGCGATCGCCGAAGTAGAGGGTCCAGGTGCCATCGCCCTCATAACGAATCTGAGCGATTCGGGTCTTCGACCATTCAACGGGCTTCCCTTGCCAGTGCGGTCGCCGCTCATAAATGGAGACGGTCATTCCTCTCGTGACCACTTCGAGGCGGACCTTGTCTCTCACCCGCGCCGGTACCCGGTTCTCACACCAGCGCTTGACTCTCGCCACGTCGAGCTCGGGGAGGACGGTGGCCATCTCCCCGAGGCTAATGACCTCACCCGGCCAGGCGCTCGACGGACCGGTCGTTCGGGAACACTCCGACGACATCGGCCCGACGCTTGATCTCCCGGTGGAGACGCACCAAGCGATTGGTCGATCAGACCTTCCGCCAGTGGGCCTCGGGGAAGGTGGTGCAGGCGAGCAGATCCTCCTTGGCGTCGGTGAGCATGGTGGCCACCTCGGGGAACTGGCCCTCCAGGGTGGCGACGATCCGGTCGAACTGCTCGCGGACCGTGGTGGCGTCGGGCTGGGCGAAGATCGTCTGGATGGCGGCGATCACCATGTGGGTGTTGGTGCGCTTCACCCTGGTCAGCACGTTCCGCATGAAGTGGACCCGACACCGCTGCCAGGCAGAGCCCACCATCACCGCCTCGACCGCTGCCTTGAGCCCCAAGTGCTGGTCAGAGATGACGAGATGGACTCCAGACAGGCTTAGGGCCCGCAGCGAGCGCAGGAACTCGGTCCAGAACGCCCCGTCTTCCGAGTCGCCAACGGCACAGCCGAGCACCTCCCGGTGGCCATCTATGGACACCCCGGTGGCCACGACCACCGCCCGGGAGACGACTTGGTGGTCGACCCGGCCCTTCAGATGGGTGGCGTCCAAGAACACATCCCCCGACGCACAACGTCCATGTCACCGCCGGCGGGCGGATCGCGTCGAGTAGTTGGTTCAGGTCACTATGGGTAATAGCCACCCGGGAACTCACCCTTCGGAGGGACATCAACCGTGAATTCAACCCTTCAGTCGGCCCTTGGAGCAAGGTGATGCAATCGACTCGCCTTCACCTCGTCCAAGGCGATACCACCTCCGTCCGCGGGTCGCTCTGCCGTCGGCGCTGTTGACTCCTCTTCTATGGAGCTATCGGACCTGCACGGTTTCGATAAGTGTTGAGGAACCATCGTGTGCGTAGGTGTCTTGCCAGGCGTGTCGTGCTCGGCATCGCCACCTGAGGGTCACGTCGGTCAGAGTTGGGTCTGATCTGGCCGGGCGAGTGTGCAGCTCGACGAGGACTCCCGTCTCGCGGCAGCCGGAGGCAACGCAAATCCGTTCCGCGACCGTGTGGGTGGCATTGGTTGTGGTGGTCATGGTTCGCCTTCTCTGGAATACCCCGGGACCGATCATCGACGGGAATCCGCTCGTTCTTTAGCGATCCTGGTTGAACCCCTATCCCCTGAAGCCACCGCCTCGACCGAGGGCACTAGTTCGAATATGGCAGATCGCCCATCGATGGACTGTCCTAGGTCCGTTGGCAGATCGACCTCGCCAAGCTCTCACGCGATCCGCACTCCGACCAGAAGGTGCGGCTGGGCTGCGGCCCCGCCAGTCTGGTAACGCACATTGAATGTCCATCGGGGTTACTCCCCGATAGGTAGTGACGGAGCCCTCAGCAGCGCCAGGTGGTGGCATGATCACGGAACGTGACCGAGGGCACGAACTCGGCACCGGACAACGATCTGGAGGTTTGACACCTGCGCTCATCGGGTCGATGCGCCAAAGCCAAGCTATCTGCAAGTCCGCAGCATGGTGTTCGATACTTCGCAATGTCACACGTGTGGCGGCACCTGCTGAATCGATTACCTGCTAGCGTCGGCCGAGGCGTGGCGGTTCTGGGTTCTCACCTGGTTCTTGGCGGAGGCCCGATTCTTCCCCGGGGGGAGGGTGAGGTCGTGTGGCAGCTAGGGCGTACTAGCAGTCTTGCGGTTGCGGTTGCGGTGGGTCTGACTCTTGTCACAGCAGGTCCCGCCATCGCCGCAAGTGGCGACTGGCCTACTTACGGCGCGACGAATGGCCGGTCCGGCTTCAACGCGGCCGAGACGGCCATAACACCGAGTACGGCCTCGCATCTGCACGTGGCGTGGACGGCTGCGGCCCAGAACACTGTCTTCTCCCAGCCTGTGATCTCGAACGGACTCGTCTATTGGGGATCGTTTGACGGTTACGAGCGGGCGACCAACTCTTCGGGAGGCCTGGTGTGGCAGACGTATCTCGGACAGACAACGGCCTGCAATGCCACCGCCGGCGTGGCCAGCACTGCGACGGTGGTGAACGGGGTCGTGTACGTGGGTGGCGGTGATGCTCAGCTCTATGCGCTCGATGCGACGACCGGGGCCGTGCTCTGGCAGACCCGTTTGGGGGTCTCACCGAGCACGTTTCTGTGGGGCTCGCCCGCCGTGTTCGGTGGCAGTGTCTATATGGGCGTGGCATCGTACCTCCGCTGCCCACTCGTCCAAGGCCAACTGGTGCGCTTGGACGCCACGACCGGCGCGGTTGAGAATACGATGAAGGTGGTGCCGGACGGCTGCCTCGGCGGTGCCGTGTGGAGTACACCTTCGGTTGACGAAGCCGCCGGTACGGTCTATTTCGCCACCGGTAATCCCGGCCCGTGCCGGACGACTGAACGTAACGCTGAGGCGGTGATTGAGGTCAGGGCTTCCGACCTCGGAGTGATCGGCCATTGGCAGATCCCCCCGGCCCAACAAACGGACGACGGCGATTTCGGTTCCTCGCCGACTTTGTTCACGCGAACGCTCAACAGAACCACGCAAGCCATGGTGGGGATCGCGAACAAGAACGGCGTCTACTACGCGTTGAAACGGGACCACCTAGGGGCGGGTCCGATGTGGCAAATCCCGATCGCCATCAGCGGTGCGTGCCCCCAATGCGGACAGGGCAGCATCGCTCCCAGCGCCTGGGACGGCCACACGCTCTACGTGGCGGGCGGCAACACCACGATCAACGGAGTGAGGTGCGCGGGTAGCGTCGGCGCCCTCAATCCGGCCACCGGCGGGATCCTGTGGCAGCGCTGTCTGCCCGATGGGCCGGTACTCGGTGCTGTCACCTCGGCTCCTGGCGTCGTCGCCGTGGCCGAAGGCAACCAGATCCTCGTCGTCTCCGCCACTTCCGGGCAGACCTTGTTCGCCTACACGACGCAATCGTCGATCTGGGGTGCCCCGTCGATCGCCAATGGCGTCCTCTACATAGGCGACAACAGCGGCACCCTGTACGCGTTCAGTGTGCCAGGGTTAGCCACAAGCGTCCTGGTCCCATCAAACGGTGCTTTCTTGGCAGGAAGCCAGACGCTGGATGCGAGCGCCTCAGGCAACTCCGGTGTGACCAAAGTCGAGTTCCACCTGACGGGCGGCACGTTGAACGACACGCTGATTGCCACGGCCACCCCGAGCTCCTACGGGTGGCTGGCGAGCTGGGACACGACCACCGTCCCCGACGGCACCTACACCTTGCAAAGCGTGGCTTACGACGGGGGTGGCAACAGCGCCCGCAGCCTTGGCGTCTCCATTAATATCGACAACAACCACACCCCACCAACCACAAGCGTCCTCGTCCCATCAAACGGCGCGACCTTGGCGGGAAGCCAGACGCTGGATGCGAGCGCCTCAGGCAACTTCGGTGTGACCAAAGTCGAGTTCCACCTGACGGGCGGCACGTTGAACGACACGCTGATTGCCACGGCCACCCCGAGCTCCTACGGGTGGCTGGCGAGCTGGGACACGACCACCGTCTCCGACGGCACTTACACCTTGCAAAGCGTGGCTTACGACGGGGGTGGCGACACAGGCGTGAGCCCTGGTATCTCCGTTAGCGTAAACAACTGAACGACACTTCTACGCCGCGAACCTTGTCACTTAGCTCAAACCGAGGAAGAAAACCTCTCGCGTTTCGCCGGCCCGGAGTGCAGGTGTGAGCACTTCGCCGGTTCCGGATCACGGCAGCTCCGAGCTTCTGCCGGGGATCTCGGTGGTCGTGCCCGTTTTTCACAGTGAAGAAAGCCTCGCCGCGCTCGTCGACCGTGTCTTGCCGGTACTGGCCACCCTTGGGAACGAGCACGAGGTGATCCTGGTGGACGACGGAAGCACTGATGGAAGCTGGTCTGTCGTGAAGCACCTCGCACAATGCAGTGCTCATGTCCTCGGCTTTCGCTTGATGCGCAACTTTGGCCAGCACAACGCGCTGCTTCTCGGTATCCGCCGCGCTCGCTATGACATTGTCGTTACGATGGATGATGATCTACAGAACCCTCCGGAGGAGATTCCGAAGCTGGTCGCAGCGCTAAACGATGGCTACGATGTCGTGTACGGAATCCCCGGCGCTCAGGCCCACGGACTGTGGCGAAGGCTCGCCGGTCAACTCACCCGAGTCGCCTTGCAGCAGGCGATGGGCGGCCATCGCACAGCACGGGATATCAGCGCATTTCGTGCGTTTCGGACTTCGCTGCGCGAGGCGTTCGCGACTTATCAATCGCCGTTTGTGTCCGTCGACATTCTCCTCGCGTGGGGGACGTCGCGCGTCTCGTCGGTGACGGTGCGACAGGACACCCGCCAATATGGCACATCGACCTACACCTTTCGGCGCCTTGTCAACACACGGGCTCAACATGCTGACGGGATTTAGCACCCGACCGCTGCAACTGGCGAGTCTGCTGGGCATATCCTTTACGGTGGTCGGATTTTTTGTTCTTGCTTACGTCCTCGTCCGTTACCTCATTCAGGGCGGGAGCGTTCCGGGCTTCTCCTTCCTCGCGTCGATCATCGCTCTCTTCTCGGGAGTGCAGCTGTTCACCCTCGGCGTCATCGGCGAGTATCTTTCACGAGTGTACGTGCGCTCAATGGATCGGCCAACGTACGTGGTTGCAGAGACCACCGCCAGTCACCCCATAAACGACGGTCGCCCGCTGAATGAGGCTCAGCCAGCCCTCGGCAATTCCAGTCCGTAGCGTCGTGGGCCGATATCGAATCCCATTCAACAGACCTTTTCTCACGAGCGCAGCGCGGAGCCGACTCGCCGAGTCCATTTCCTCATCGGTTTGGTCAGGCGACGGACCATTCACGCGCCGGGTACGTCAGCTGCTCGAGCAGGAGCTGGACTGTACCGGCCGCTCTGCTGACCACCTCGGGAACAAGCGCCCTGGAAATGATGGCGCTTCTCATCGACGTCAGCGACCGGGGATGAGGTGATCGTCCCGTCCTATACGTTCGCATCGACCGCCAATGCGTTCATTCTGCGGGGCGTCCGGCCAGTATTCATAGATGCCCGTGTTGACACTCTGAACCTCGACGAGCGGCTCCTTCCCGAATTGATCACCCCGAGGACGAGAGCGATTGTGACAATGCACTACGCCGGCGTGGCATGCGAGATGGACGCGATCCACGATATTGTCGCCGACCGGTCCATCACAGTCCTGGAAGACAATGCACATGGGCTCTTGGGTCAGTATCGCGGGCGTCCACTCGGTACCTTGGGCGCGCTGGCTGCCTTGAGCTTTCATGAGACCAAGAACTTCCCGTGTGGAGAGGGTGGATGTCTGCTCGTCAACGACGAGCAGCTTCTGGATCGCGCCGAGATACTGCGTGAGAAGGGGACTGACCGTGCCCGCTTCTGGCGCGGTGAGGTGAGCCAATACACGTGGCGCGACATCGGTTCCAGCTATCTACTGGCGGACCCACTCGCTGCCATTCTCTTGGGCCAACTCGAAGAACGAGAGCTGATCCAGCAAACGCGTATGCGTGCGTGGAAACGCTACATGCAGGAGCTACAGCCGTGGGCGGTGACGCATGGCGTTACGCTTCCAACCGTGCCGCCGCACTGTGAGCACCCTGCACATCTCTTCTACCTTTGCCTACCCGACACTTCAACCCGATCTCGCTTGATTGCTCACCTAGCGAGCCAAGGCATCCTTGCTGTTTCGCATTACGTGCCCCTGAATACTTCTCCATTTGGACGTCGGTTGGGTGGCCGACCCGGTCAGTGCCCAGTGTCAGAAGACATCAGCAAACGACTGGTGAGACTTCCCCTGTACAACGACATATCGGATGATGACATCGATTCGGTGCTCGAGACCGTGACAACCTGCCCTCTGTGATGGAACAGACCAACGAAACCCATCCGTCTGCGGTGATCAATGGCGTGATCGATGCTGCACACATTCGCATCGGACGTGGCGTCGTCGTCGAGGAAGGAGCGGTGATATCGGGCAAGGGCACCACTGCGCACCGGGTGGTGCTCGGAGACTACTGCTACGTCGGTCACAATGTCCGCGTCTTCGCCCCCGAATTCCTGCTGGGCGACTACTCAAAGCTCCACGCCGGCTCATTCGGGCAGGGTGAGCATCCCCTGAGGATCGGACGCAATTGCTGGATCGGAGGCAATGTAGTCCTCGACTCCATGGCCGGACTTGACATTGATGACAATGTTGGGATCGGCGGCCAGAGTCAGCTGTGGACCCATTTGGAGTTCGGGGACATCGTCGACGGCTGTCGCTTCTACTCCCACCGCTATATGCATGTACGGCGGGATGCCTGGTTCGTGGGACATTGCATCGTCTCACCCGTTCCGGTGGGTGAGCGGAGCATGGCCCTCGTGGGATCTGTCGTCACACGCGAGATGCTTCCCAATCATGTCTACGCGGGTGTCCCCGCCGCAGATGTTACCGAGCGCATGGGACCGCAGTTCGAATTGCTCACACCCGCAAATAAGGCGGCACGGCTCCAAAAGATCGTGGTGCACTGGATGGATCAGTTCCCGCAATGGCGCCACGAGATCGTTGTGGTTGAAGACCCGGCCCTGCGTCGCGACGATGTCACCTGGTTCGATGTCTCAACTCGCACGTACAACAAGCGCCACGCAGCGGCAGAGGTCGCCTTCTTACGAGACCACGTTCCGCTCGTCAAGTTCGTTCCTGAGGGTGCTCCGCAGTTTTTTCACGCGGCTCCACCCGACAGTCCCAATGGGCCGCAGGAGTAGTTCCGCCGAGCCAGCGGATCCCTCATGCCCGAACCGCAACCGACTGCCAGTTCGGTGCTCTATGCGCCGGACGCTCGACTGGCGCGCGGGCCAGAGAAGTCGTAGCGGAGCACAACGACGACACGGCACGTGACCCCGTAGGATGCAGGAGCGAACTAAGTGTTAGACGCCGACGACGTTCGCCCTACAACCGAGTTAGAGCTCGGCCCGCGATCGAGCACCGCCCAAGTCGGTCTTGTCTTCGGCGGGTTAGGTCTGTTTCTCGCGGTCGCGTTCTTTCCACAGCTCTTCAACACAGTCGAGACTTACGACGACGAGGGATTCTTCCTCGTCACTGTTCGACAGTTTCTCCATCACGGCAGCCTGTACGTCCATACCTTGGGCACCAGCTATGGGCCCTTCTATTGGTCGTTCATCGGCCTGATCTACCGCCTGACCGGTCAGAACCCGACGCTGGACAGTGGACGCCTGCTGGTGTTGGCGTTCACGACACTGTCGTCTGGAATTTTCGCGGCGGCTGTGTGGCACGTGACGCGCAACCTACTCTTCAGCATCCTGTGCCAGGTCACGACCTTCTGCGCACTGATTCTCGTCGCGGGGAGGGAACCAATATCTCCGGGATCAACAATCGTCCTCCTGCTATCGATTCTGGTGTATCGCGCTCGCGAGCTATTCCGTCAAGCAACGAAACAGCCTTCTCGTGATCGCCGGGATGGCCACGGGCGCGCTCGACGATGACCAAGATCAACATAGGGATCTTTGCCGTGGCCGGGCTGGCTGTCGCGTTGGTCGTCGGGAATTCGACATACCCGAGATGGTTCCGCAGCATCATCGGAGCGGGAGCCGTTCTCCTGCCCTTCGTCTTGATGTTTCAACGGATCTCTAAATCGGGTATCGCCACGTTCGCGTTCCTCGTCGGAGTGTCGATGCTGGGTACGTGCGCCGTGATGTCTGTTGACGCGATCTCTCTTGCGCCCCGTGGGCTCATTGCCGCGGCATCCGGCTTCGGAGCGGTCGTCTTCGTATCGCTGCTGTGGCCTCTGTTCAGCGGCACGTCACCGGGTGCACTTTTCAGCGCGGTATTCGTTCGGCCGCTGCAACAAGTCAACATCCTCACCATTCTCCCGGTGGTCGGGATTCAATGGTTTGCGATTCTGATCACCGCGCTCGTAGTCATTGCGGTGTCGGCACGGCGCATTGGCGTCGACCAACTCCTACCGCCGAAATCGCCGATCCGGTACTTGGCCCTGTCCGCCGCCGCGGTTTTCGTCTTGGGACTAGGAATCGATACGTCCGGATACTTCGGAGGTACGTTCGGAGCATGGCTTCCGGCGATCGTGCTGCTTCCAGCACTGGCTCTCTTCGCCGACGTGTCGCCAAGGGTTCGGTTGGCCCTCCGCTTTATCGTGCCGATCGCGATTCTGCAGGTGCTGCAGGCTTATCCGGTCGCAGGCTCTCAGATCGAATGGGCCACTGTCGTGATGTTTGTTCCCTGTGCCATCGCGTTGGCCGCGGGCATGGATGGTCTACGGATGTGGCGCGAAGCCCGTCTCGCACTGCGAGGGTTCACTGTGGGATCGACTTTGCGTTGTCGTTGCGCTCGACGGAAGGCCTATGGCCGCTGGCGGCGTGGGTCAACTACTACGACCTTCTGCCTCTGCATCTGCCCGGCGCCCAGCTAGTTCGAGTCGATCCTCAGTCCGGTCACGAACTCCGGCAGCTTACGTACGTGGTGAAGAAGAACTGCAACACCTTCTACTCGGTGCCCGGCCTCGATAGTCTGTACATTTATTCTGAGTCTCCCCACTCCGACCGGTCAGCTCGCGAATTGGCCTGGCGCGCTGACCGATCCCCAAGAGCAGGAAGTCGTTTCCGAGCTTTCCCATCTTCAGGCTTCCGGCGAGCGGGTTTGCATCGTGCGCAATCTCAATAGCCACTACTATGTATGGAACCCGGGCGGCTCAGAGGCAAATCGTCCGATAGGAAAATTCATTCGGCAGTACCAGCGGGTTATTGCCATCATCGGACAACCTTCGTCACTTTATCCGCGGTACTCGGTGTCTATTAAGGGTTCGTAAGCGGCCCGACGACCCACCGGAGGCGGTGCAATCGCAAATGTTCCTTCCCGACCCGGGCCGTGCCGCTATCGGGCCTGCTCACTCTTGCTGAGGCTATCAAGCTCCAAAAGGGCGGTACGCCTTACCGGACCGTGAATGCCGTTCATAGTCAATGCCCCTCTGACTCCACGTCCGGCCTTCATCCTGTTTAAGGGCATTCGCTACTTGCCCTACGACACGGCGATGCAGGGCAAGAGCCGCAAAGGTCCAGGTACCTACGCCTACCGCTGTCCCCGTTTCCGAGTCGGTGGCGGGCAAGGTTCGGTGCACGTGCAAGCCTGTGCCGGGTCCGCTCATCGAGCGGGTGTTGGGGGAAGTCAAGTGTTTGCTGTCGGACCCCGAGTGCCTGCTGACTTTGGCCGACGAGTGGTTAAGCAGCGGCTCGAGCCTGAGACAGCGGACGACCTACCGACCATCGAATGCAGGATTGCCGAGCTGACCGCCAGGTCGGAGATTTCCGCCTGGCGGGAGCGGGCACGGGACGCGAGGGCTGCCGTCCCAGAACTCGGGGAGGCCCTGAGGACGCCTGAAGCGGCTCCAGGAGATGGCGCAGCGAGCCATGTTCGCTTGTCTGAACTGAGTACCGCCCAACTCAATAGGTTCTTGTTCGCTGACAACCATTCTTCGACCGGAAGTCAGCCGATCCCTCGTCGTTCACCGTCATGAGAGCCATCTTGGTCCTCTCTATTCGGTGACCAACTTCCCCGGGTGCGCGCCAACGGTTTATGGTGCGGTTCTCGGAACTTCTTCATGTTCAGAGATCGAGTTGGTGGGACGACACAAACCCTAAGTACACGCGACCCCTGCGAGACCTGGCTGGTCGGCGCGTGGTTCTTCCGACGCACCGTCGCATCGGCTACTCCCCCAACTAGTCCCGGAAATACTCCTGGCCCGAGAGGTGTGTCCCGGAGGTCCAGCGCTCTCCACGGATGGCGGGAGCTGAAGCTCCAGAAACTGAGGGCAATCTGTTCGGGTTCGCGAGGCCAAGCGCGGACGGTTAGTCGAGCCGAATGGCGCGACTCCGACTCGGTGCAATCGGTCACCCCCGCGGGCATCTGGCGCAAATGACGGGGACACTCGGCTACGGCGATCTGTACGGCCGGCCCCGTGCCGTAACGAGCGCCGAGCGGTATTGTACGTGTTCGGGCCGTGGGGGGTGCGAGGAGGAGAGCTGATGCGATCCAGGCACTTTCTCGTCATGGTGATCGTCGCAGCGATGCTCGCGGGAGGTTCGGCCGTCGGTGGTGCGACTGTCGGCGTGGCTGGCGCGGCGCCGCCGTCCTCGACCAGGACATGGGCAATCGAGTCGACCCCTAACATCGTCGGCGCGTCGCAGAACGTGCTGTCGGGAGTCTCGTGCACCTCGAAGCGGGACTGCGTCGGGGTCGGGTACTCCTACTCGCCGGACACCTTTCACGTCTTGACCGAGGTCTGGGACGGTCTCTCGTGGACGATCCAGCCGACCCCTACGTTGCCCGGGATGGGTGGTGACCTCTCTGCGGTCACGTGCACCTCGAAGCGGGACTGCGTCGCCGTTGGGGCGCGCTCAACGACGCCTGGCACCACCTTTGGTGGAACGTTGGCAGAGGTATGGAACGGTCACGCGTGGACGATCCAGCCGACGCCAAACCCGACCGGCGCCCCGAACAGTGAGCTATCAGCGGTGTCGTGCACCTCCGAGAGCAACTGTGTCGCGGTCGGGTCCTCCGTTGCGTCGGGCGGGGGCCCCGAAGTGACGTTGGCAGAGGTATGGGATGGCCACGCGTGGACGATCCAGCCGACGTCAAACCCGACCGGCGCGTCGACAACGTTGCTATCAGCGGTGTCGTGTGCCTCGACGAGAGCGTGCACCGCCGTTGGGTACTCAACGAACGTGGTCACGAGCGTGACAGCGAGCTTCGTCGAAGTCTGGAACGGTCACGCGTGGACGATCCAGTCCGCGCCCGACCCGGCCGGGTCGCCGTTCACCAACCTGGATGGCGTGTCGTGCACGTCAGCGAACGCGTGCATCGCCGTCGGCTACTCGTTCACCCCTTCGTTCGTCACCGTCGAGTCGCTGACCGAAGCCTGGGATGGGCATGCGTGGACGATCCAGCCGACACCGAATCCGAACCGCAACATCTTGGAGGGCGTGTCGTGCACATCGCCAACGGTGTGCACGGCCGTCGGATTCTCAAATGCTGGCTTCTTCGTCATGACGCTGGCGGAGGTATGGAACGGGCTCACGTGGGCGGACGAGGCGACACCCGACCCGACCGCCGGGTCGGCGAGCTTGTCTGCGGTGTCGTGCATATCGCCAACGTTGTGCACGGCCGTTGGATACACCCAATTTACATCTGCGACGTTGGCAGAAGCTTCCTCAAGATCGGCCAGAGTCAGGATCAAGAGGCCGGGTGCCCCCACAGCGGTCGTCGTCACGCCTGGCTTCGAGTCCATCTCCGTCTCCTGGACGGCTCCGGTTTCTGACGGCGGGTCTCCCATCCTCTACTACGTGGTTTCCGCCACCCACAACGGCACTAAGACCTGCACGACGCCTGGTTCCACTGCCACCGGTCCCACCGCCTGTACGGTGATCGGCCTCAGAGGAGGTCATGACTACACAGTGAGGGTCAGGGCTGTCAATGCCATTGGCGGCAGCCCGACAGCCACGACGACGGTATTCCTTCCGAGCTCGTAAGTGGCGATGACTCGGCGCCAACGGATCCGGCGCCAGCCTGAACACGACGAACCTTTCCGGCGTCAGAGGATCGAATAGTTCGCTACGGGGATCGGGTCATGGCACCGGTGGGTGATCGACGGGGGCCTGTCTCTCCTCTTGGCCATGCCCGGTGTGAAGCGCACTACGAGCGTTGTGGCCAGGCACCTCCGCAACGTTATGCAGAGCATGCACGTGGTCGGGCTGCCGGGATTTGAACCCGGGACCTCTTGACCCCCAGTCAAGCGCGCTAACCAAGCTGCGCCACAGCCCGTTCCTAGTCAGAGCTACAAATCAAGGGCGACGCTCTGACCAAAAAAGTCATTTGCCAACGCTTCGCTAACAAAGCCTCAGAAGTGACCGTTCGAGAGCCTACTCCCCCACCATTACGCCACCACCCGGCGCGCATCCTCGCCCGCTCCCCCTCCGATGCTCCACCCCACACGCCGACCAGGTCCGGATCGGCCATGCCTAGTCGAGACACTCGGCCCGCACCGGACACTCGGCAGAGACCACCTTGGCATCACCCATCGGTTCTTCCCGAACAGGGATTAACCCTCTGGTCCCCTTGCCCGGCACGCTCCCCGATCCATCCACTCTGGGCCACAAGAGTCTCGTGTCGGGCGGTCCGAGTGGGGTCCATGAGTGCCTCGACGAACCCGTTCACCTCCTCGACCGTCCGAGTTGCGCCAGAGGTCCAGGCGGGACCCGACTCGCCAGCCAGTAGTGAAGCCGCCATGAACCCGCCCGGTATCGGCGTACAGCCTGGTCCAACGTTGTGCCCGACGGCCGTGTTTAGGGAAAGCTCGAGCGCCTAGCAAAGAGGATGTATCGGAGGCTGAGAGGGGTCAGTGCGCTCGCGCATGGCTTTCCTCCAGTGAAAGGCCGCGGATTTGACCGTCGATGATCGACCAGAACCGCGAGCACCGCACGGGCTCACCGGCCGGGCACCGCCGACCATGCTCGAGCGCGGTTCGGGCCACGTTGAGGCGGTGTTGCTGTTCGTCTAGCTCGCTCAGCTTGCGGTCGAGGATCTCCTGCCAGGCCCGCCGATCGCCTCCGGCGACGAGGGAGCCGATCTCAGCCAGCGAGAAGCCAACTTCGCGGAGAAAGAGGATCACGCCTACATCCCTGATGGCCGAATCGGCATAGCGCCGCTGTCCCGAGGCCCGGGTCACCGGTCGCACGAGTCCGAGATCGTCGTAGTAGCGAAGCGCGGTCGTCGCCAGGCCGGTGCGCTCAGCCAGTTCGCCTATGGATAGGAGCCTCGGCGGGTCCGACTCCCGAGCGCCTTTGGCAAGAGGCATTGACTTCGAGTGTACTCGAAGTCGTTTACTTGCCTCATGGGCATGAGGCAGCGTCTTCTCCACGGCGCTGTTCGACAGTTTCACAACCCAACCGGCCCAGGCGGGCACGTGGTCGGCTGGATCATGGGTCGCCGCTCGTCGAACGTCCAGCGCAGTCGCTGGGCGGTGGAACTCCTCGGTATCCAGCCGACCGACCGGGTCATTGAGCTTGGTTGCGGGCCAGGGGTCGCCATCGCTGCCCTCGCCAGCCGGGCCAGTCAGGGCCTGGTAGTCGGTGTCGACCACTCTGAGGTGATGATCGGGCAGGCCAGCAGGCGCAATGCGGCAGCCATTCGTGCGGGACGGGTCCGACTGATACACGCTCCGGTCGAATACATGCGGTTGATCGACGGGCCATTCGACGCGGCACTGGCGGTCAACAGCGTCGGCTTCTGGTCCGAGCCTGAGGCCCGGTTGCGGGAGATCGGCCACTTGCTGCGGACCGGCGGTCGGATCGCGCTGGTTTCGCAGCCCCGCTGTCCGGGAGCCACGGCGTCGACATCGGCTGCGGCCGCCGAAGAGCTGGCGACCCTCCTCCGGGAAGCCGGCTTCAGTGCCGTCCGCCGCCAGACGCTCGACCTCGAACCGCCGGCTGAGTGCGTTCTCGCCGTCCAGTAGTGCCACGGATACCGCTCGGGTACGGGTGCCCGGGAGATGCCGTCGAGTGGGGGGGCATATCCCAGCGATCAGGCGTACCCAGTTACCTCACGGATCACCTTCGTTCAACTGGCTGCGCGGGCCAGGATCTCGGCGATCACCGAGTCAGCGTTCGCCTCGTCTGAGGCCCTGAGGGCAGGCACTTCATCGAAACTGAGTTGGTTGGGATGACTGGCGCGTGGTGCCCTGCCCCACACCACCTCTTCAGCTGGCATCGGCCCTTGCCTACCCAACGGGCCGCTGAGCGAAACCTTGACCGTGGGGCCTCAAGGCCGGCGTCGGGGGCATTTCCGAGCTAGCTCCTCATTTAGACGGAGCCGCCAGGCGGCAAGAAGCGGCAATTCCGAGCTGGCGGCAAGCTGGCGGCGAGTTAGGTCGGGTCACCCGGGCCCTACCCCAAGGACCAACCAGTGGCACTCTGGAGGAATGAAAGGACCCATCCAGACAGCTCTGCGCAGACTGACGCGAGCAACACGGCCACTCGCCATGCGATCTGCCGGGACGGAGAAATCCAGCACCTCGATCGTCCGTCACGTCGGACGCCGTTCAGGTCGGATCTACGAGACCCCGGTCGTAGCGGTCGAGCACGATGACGGCCTTCTGATCGCCCTCCCCTATGGCGAACGTACCGATTGGATGAAGAACGTTCTCGCCAGCGGGCAGGCCACCGTCGTGACCCATGGGCGAACGTTTGGGGTCGATCAGCCGCAGGTCGTCCCGATGACCGAGGCGACAAGGTACTTCGGTCCGAAGGAGCAGAACCTGCACCGGCGCTTCGCCGTTGACTCCTGCCTCCAGGTCCATCGCATGGCGCCGCAGTTGTTAGGAGGAAGGGTGAAAGAGGCCCAACGGGATTACCCCATCGAGACATTCGACCCTCTGCTTCGGGACCTCGTCTGCTGGAGGCTTGTCACACGTCAGGAGGGGACGACGGGGACGTGGCAGCTTGTGCCTAGGGCCCAGCAGCGGCTCGATGAATTGCTGCCCACAGGTGCGCCTGGCGCCGTGGCCGTCATCTATCTCGATCACCTGTGCGCCGACTGCCACCAGCCTGGACCCACCAGGATCCACGAGGAATTCTATCTATGCGACAGGTGCTGGGCGGAGCGACAAGGCCATCTGAATGCCGTGGTCACGGAACCACCACCTGTTCAGCAGACGCACTTCTGGCGGCGATCTCGATAGCGAAAGGCGACAACCGTGGCCAGCTAAGGGCCAGATCGTGTTGAACCCGCCCACACCGTCGCACCCTGAGGCTGATGCTCACCCCGCCCCGGTAGATGGTTCTTGACTCGACAGAGTGGGGTGATTGTCCCCCTGTCAGTCCGATCCTCTGTCACCTATCCATCCCGCCCGTCTCGGGTTGGCGATGGGTAGTTATCCACACGCCCACATGTGATGCCGATGATGGACGGGCGGCCGGCCCAGCTCACTTTTGAGCCGGGCGCCGTCAGAGCCCGGCCAGGTCGGCGACCACCAGCTTTCCGATGAAGTCGTAACCCTTGGTGTTGGCATGGATGTTGCCCATGGAGCAGTAGTAGGTGAGCTTGCAGATCTCCCACACGGCGGGCGGAATCTTCCCGTAGGGGGCAAGCTTCACCGCCGGTGGTGGAGGTGTCCCCATATCTGAATCGTCCCCGGCAGTTGCCTTCTTGTAGGGCGCCTGGGTCACATTGACGAAGGTGCCATCACCAACAGAGGTATAGGCAGCCTTGAGTGTCGGGTTGATCAACGAATCGAACGCCGCCACAGAGGCATTCGCCAATCCGGAGTTGGGTGATCCTGCCGGGTACACATAGTCGCCCAGAATCACGTCCGGGTAGGTGAGACCGACGATCTTGGCGCTGTCCCCGGCCATCATGAGCGCAGTGTCGAGCGCGGAGACCATCGAGCCCACATTGGTGGTGATGGCCGTGTCAGCATTCTCGACGCAGGTGAGAATGGCGCCGAGACCGCCGGCACTGGCACATGACGTCACGTCATTGCCTCCGATGGACACCGTGATAAGGCCGATCTGACCCGGATGGGCCTTGATGAACGCCAGGGCGGCCAGCTCTTGTGTGGTGGTCGGGTAGGGAACGGCGTCAGTTGCGGCCACCGGACCGTACCCCGACTCGACACAGCCCATGACGGTCAGGATTGACGCAGTCGTTGCCCCGCCACACCCGAAGTTCTCGAGCTGGTACTTGGTCTTCTTGGCCACGTACGCGGTGTAGCCGGCCGTCGCGCCTATGCCCGGCTGGTACCCGACCGAATAGGAGTCCCCCAGCGAGAGGTAGAACTTCGGCGGCGACTTGGCCGCTTGGCTGGCCTCGGGGGCCACCGTTAGACCGATCAGGGCGACTGCCCCCGCTACCAGGACGGACAGGGCCACGGACAGAGTTGAGCGTCGATGCATGTACAGATCCCCCGATGTTGAGCAGTTCACCTTGATGACATAAAGAGTGACCTTTGTTACCACAAGGTCACCGGCACTTGCTCCTGAGGCTGGCCACCGGGACACCAATCGAGGGTCGTCCGAGACGGTGCGTGAGTGAGAGGCCCCAGATTCGCCACCCTCCGCGTTCACCTGCCGTGAAGGCCGGGCCCCGGGCCGGACGGTCAGATGTGGTGGACGACCCAGGTCACGCCCTGGAAGGCCCGATAACCGAGGTAGACGACCGTCGCCACCAGCATGAATTTGAAGTACCAGGGGGACTGGCGATGGGCGAGCGGGACACTGCCGCAGTCGGGACACGTCCCGTCGTCGGCGAGCTCGTCGTCCGCCACCCGTTGATCGCAGGTCTCACACCACGGCACGGCTCGGTCCTCCCCGGCCCATCATCCCACCGGTCACCGCCCCGACAGCCGGTTCGCCTCGATCACCCATGGCCGTAGCCACCTAAGCTGCGGCCGGTCATCGCCGACCCCCGCCCCGACGGCCGCTCTCGGCCCGTACCCGCAGCTTGACGGGGGTGGGACCCAGCTCGAATCGCTCCCGGAGCCCGCGTTCGACATACCGCAGATACGTGGGCTGGAGGCGCCCGTTGGTGAACAGGGTGAAGGTGGGCGGGTCATTGGCCCCCTGCACTCCGTAACGGATGCGCGCCCCGGCCGGAGGGTGGGCGGCCTGGATCGACACCAGCGCCCGGTTGAGTGCACCGGTTGGGATCCGCCGGTGGTATGCCTCCTCGGCGGCAGCCACCGCCGGGAGGATGCGCTGCACCCCGAGCCCGGAGCGGGCGCTGACCTTGAGTACCGGGGCCTCCCCGAGAAACGCCAGGCGGTCACCCACGTCAGCCAGTACGTCGGTGCGGTCTTCGGTGGCGACGAGCTCCCACTTGTTGAGGACCACCACCGTGGGGCACCCGGCCGCGCCGACCCGCTCGGCCAGACGCTGGTCCTGGTGGGTGACGCCCGCGGTGGCGTCGATGACCAGGAGGGCGATGTCCGCCCGGTCGAGAGCTTCGAGAGCCCGGAGCACAGAAAAGTACTCGGTCCCGCGCTCGGTGCGGGACTTCCGGCGCATGCCGGCGGTGTCCACGAAGCAGACCGTCCCCTCCGGGGTTTCGACCACGGTATCGACCGCGTCGCGGGTCGTACCGGGGGCATCGTGGATGATCGAGCGCTCATCGCCCACCAACCGGTTGAACAGCGTCGACTTTCCGACGTTGGGTCGACCCACCACGGCCACCCGGGGAATGCCGGAGCCATTGTCGGACACAACGTTGTCGGCTCCCTCCTCGCCCGGCAGACCGTCGACCTCGCCATCGTTCGGCGCGTCGGCAATGAGGCGAACCACCTCGTCCAGAAGGTCGCCGGTCCCCCTCCCGTGGAGGGCACTGATCGACCAGGGCGTCCCGAGCCCGAGGCTCATGGCCTCCCAGGTGTCCAGCTCGCGCTGCGGCGAGTCGACCTTGTTGACCACCACCCGGACCGGGCGGCCGGACCGTTTGAGGAACCGGGCCACCGCCATGTCCTCGTCGACGACACCGACGGTGACATCGATGACCAGGAGGACCAGGTCCGCCTGCGCCACGGCCCGCCCGGCCTGGGCCGTCACCTGGGCGTCGAGCAGGTCCCCGGCGGACAGCCAGCCACCGGTGTCGACCACGGTGAGGGGTTGACCTCCCCACTCGGCGTCCAGCTCCTTCCGGTCCCGAGTAACGCCGGGTCGTTCCTCTACCACCGCCGCCCGACGGCCGACGATGCGGTTGACCAGGGTCGACTTGCCCACGTTGGGTCGACCGGCGATCACCACCACGGGCCGCCCCGTCGCCGTCATGTGAGGCGTCCGAGCGACACCGGCACCCGTGGCGTCGCCGGCTCGACCCCGGTGACGTCGAGCGCCCGGCGGAGCGAGAGCCCGTCGGTCGGGACCACCTCGACTGGGCGAGGCAGATCGGCGAGGGTGAGGTCGTCGAGGAAGCGGCCTTCGGACAGGCACGAATCCGGCAGCAGATACCGGTGCCCGCTCGGCTCACCGTCCAGGACGCGGACGAGATCGTGGCCGGTGAGGAGACCGGCAACGCCGATGTTGCCGCCGAAGAACTGGTTGGCCACCGCGATCACCCGGATGTCCGTGCGGTCGAGCGAGTCGACCAGGGGCCTCACCACCTGGGCCCCGTACTCGCCGCTCAGGACGGCGATCGGCGCACCGCTCTCTCCGGGCGGGTTCGGGCCCGCGCTCCGGGTTGCCCGGTAACCCGAGGCGGGAGCGCCGTCCACGGCGGCGAAGAAGCCGGGCCGGGCTCCGCGAGCGGCGTGTCGGTCACCGCCGAAGGCCGCCTCGAAGGCCCGGGCCATGCCGATCCCGTTCTCGTGCTGGGGGAACCCTTCGTAGGAGAGGACGTCCGGAAAACTCCGCTCCGCCATCAGGTAGTACTCGTCGGCGGCGAAGACCATGCGGCGGTCCAGGGCGGCGACGAACGTGTCCTGCCACCGCTCCACCGTCTCGCACACCGCTACGGCCTCGACCCGGGAGTGAGCCCGCATGGCCGCCTCGCCGGAGAAGCGGCTCACGCCGAGGGGGACGCAGGCCACCGTGGCCAGGGCCGGGTAGCGATCGAGGACGCCGGCCAGGGTGTCGTCGAGCACCGCCCCGTCGTTGCGACCCGGGCAGATGACGATCTGACCGTGGACCTCGATGCCGCCGTCGAGCAGCGCCCCGAGCCAGCGCAGGCTGGTCGCCCCGCGCCGATTGCGGAGCAGACGGGCCCGGATCTCCGGGTCGGTGGCGTGGATGGAGACGAACAGCGGGCTCAGGCGCTCGGTGAGCACGCGCTCGAGGTCCATCTCGGTGAAGCGGGTGAGCGTGGTGAAGTTGCCGTAGAGAAAGGAGAGGCGGTAGTCGTCGTCCTTCAGTGAGAGGCTCCGCCGCATGCCTTTGGGCAGCTGGTGGATGAAGCAGAACTCACAGTGGTTGTCACAGGTTCGGACCCGGTCGAAGACGGCCGACGACACCTCGGCGCCGAGCGGCTCACCCGCGGCCTTGGAGACCCGGAGCGCCACCGGCCGGCTCTGCGGCGGACGACGGATCACGAGGTCCAGCTCGGGCTCGTCGACCAACAGGCTGTACTCGATGACGTCCCGGGGCGACCGTCCGTTGAGGAACAGCAATTCGTCCCCCGGGAGGAGACCGGCTCGCTCGGCGGGTGACGATCGGGCCACCGCGACCACCTGCGGTGCCCTCGTCACGATGGGCGCCGACATGACACCAGCGTATCCGGTCCCACTTCGGACCCGGCGCCGCGGTCCATCGTGCGGGAGGGACCCCGGTAGCCTGGGTACGTGGCTGTGGACCGTGTCCTGCTGGCCGAGCCCCGAGGGTTCTGCGCCGGCGTCGAGAAGGCGATCAAGGCGCTGGCCTGGATGGTGAGGGTGTTCGAGCCTCCGGTGTACTGCTATCACGAGATCGTCCACAACCGGCACGTGGTCGACCAGTTCCGGGCCCAGGGCGTGGTGTTCGTCGATGACGTCGACCAGGTGCCGCCCGGGTCGCCGCTCATGCTCTCGGCCCACGGCTCGGCCCCCGAAGTGGTGGAGGCGGCACGGGACCACGGCCGGGTGGTCGTGGACGCGGTCTGCCCTCTGGTGACCAAGGTCCACCACGAGCTCCGGGTCAGGGCGCGTAAGGGCTACACGGTTCTCTACGTCGGTCACCAGGGCCACGAGGAGGCGATCGGCACCATGGCGGTGGCGCCGGACTCGGTTCGGTTGCTCGAGCGGGTGGAGGATGTCGACGCCGTCGACCCCCCTGGCGCCGACGGCACGGCCCCCATGGCGTTGTTGGCCCAGACGACGTTGAGCCATGACGAGTGGGCGGGCATCGTCGACCGGGCCCGCCAACGCTTTCCCGACCTGTGGATGCCCAACCGCAGCGACCTGTGCTTCGCCACTACCAACCGCCAGACTGCCCTGAAGGCCCTGGCCGGGCAGGCCGACGCCGTGATCGTGATCGGTTCTGTCAACTCCTCCAACACTGTGGCCCTCGAGCAGGTGGCGAAGTCGTTCGGCTGCCCGCGGGTGGTCCGGATCAACGATGCCTCCGAACTGCCCGATGATCTCGCCGGGACAGTCGGGGTCACCGCCGGGGCGTCGGCCCCCGAAGCACTGGTGCAGGCCGTGGTCGACCGGCTCGCCCCCGTCCACGGGGTGGTGAGCGCCCCGGTCACCGTGGAGGAGGAATATTTCCCTCCCCCACCCCGAGCTGCGCGACCTGCTGCGGAGCCTCGAGGTCGCCTTGGGGCTCATGAGCGGTACGGCGGACGATGCCGGATGGCCCGAGCCGGCCGATGGGGGCTCACCGGAACGGGTGCTGGCCGGTGACCGGGTTACGGTCGCCGCCGACGTCCTCGAGCGACTGACCGGGTGAGGATCGGGGTGCCCTGGCCGTCAATCGGCGCGAGACTGTGGGTATGACGACTTCGTTCACCAGCATGGATGTGTCGACTGCCGACCAGTGGGCGGTGATCGGCGCCGAGACGATGCAGCATCAGGGGCGCGTGGCCGACAGCGTGCTGGCCATGCTCGAGTCGCTGGCCGACGTGGTCGACGGCTTCGCCGTCGACCAGCTCACCCACTGCCTGCAGACCGCCACCCGCGCCGAGCGGGCCGGGGCCGACGACGAATGGGTGGTGGCCTCGCTCTGCCACGACATCGGCAAGGCGGTGTCGGTGCCCAATCATCCGAAGATCGCCGCCGAGATCCTGCGACCCTACGTGCGGCCCGAGATCACCGCCGTCATCGCCAGCCACCAGGATTTCCAGGGCCGTCACTATTACCATCACTTCGACCTCGATCCGAATATCCGCGAGCGCTACCGGGACGAGGACTGGTACTCGCTGGGCGAGCGGTTCGCCGACGAGTGGGACCAGAACAGCTTCGACCCCGACTACCCCACCGAGCCCCTCTCGCATTTCGAGCCGAAGGTCAGGGCCATCTTCGGCAACCCGCACGTCCTGTAGATGGCCCCGACCCAGCGTCATCGCTGGCTCACCCGACCCGACAGCAGTAACCGGCGGCGGACCACGGCGCTGCTGCGCTTGGCCGTCGACCAGGCGCAGACCGACTTCAGGGGACGCTATCCGGGAGCACGGTTCGGGCCCGTCGTGGCGGTGATCGCCGCCTACGAGGAAGCGGACAACATCGGCGACGTCCTGAAGGGCATGCCGGAGACGGTGGCGGGCCTCGAGGTCTCGACCCTGGTCGTGGTGGACGGCGGCAACGACGGCACCGCGGCCGCAGCCATCGATGCCGGCGCCTTCACCTGCGTGTTGCCCGTCAACCTCGGGCAGGGTCTTGCCCTCCGCCTCGGCTACCGGCTGGCTGCAGCGCACGGAGCCCGGTACGTGGTCACCCTCGATGCCGACGGGCAGAACGATCCCTCCGAGTTGGAGACCATGGTGCGGCCACTCATCGAAGACCAGGCCGACTTCGTGATCGGGTCGCGACGGCTCGGCGTGGACCAGACCACCGATCGGTTCCGCCGGGCAGGCGTCCAGCTCTACGCCGCCGTCCTCAACCGGATGATCTCCCAGCCGCTGTCGGACTCGTCCAGCGGGTACCGCGCCTTCCGGGTCGAGCTGCTCGAGGACATCCTCCCCCACCTGGTCGAAGACCAGTACCAGACGGCCGAGGTGGTCATCACCGCGGCCAGCCGCGGCTGGCGCATCCTCGAGCAGCCGACGGTCTGGCACCCCCGGGCCTCCGGATCCTCCAAGAAGGGCGGCAATCTCGTCTTCGGGCTCCAGTACGCCCGGGTCATCGTCAGCACCTGGTACCACGTCACGGTGGGTAACCGGCGCCGCTGAGGGTGGAGCGCCGAAGGTGGGGCGCCGAGGGTGGGACGCCGAGGGTCCGGCTCGCCTGTCAGTACCGCCCGGTGGCCGCCACCGACCGGTCGTAGAGGTCCTGGAGGGTGTGGGCGAGATCCTCGGTCATCTGACGGGTGCGGCTCGCGAGATGCGCCCGCCTCCGGTCCGTTCCGGAGGGAAGATGGGCCGGCCCACGATGACGTGGATATGCCGCGGCCGCGGGATCCTGGTGCCTTTGGGCATCACCGATGCCGACCCGCCGATGCCTACCGGCACCACCGTGGCCCCGGTCCGGGCCGCCAGGAAGGCCACCCCGTCGTGCAGGTCCTCGATCACCGGGCCGGTCCGTCGTTCTCCCTCCGGGAAGAGCACCAGCGCCTCGCCGGCCTCGAGTACCTTCTGCGCCTGGCGGAGCGACTCGCGGTCGGCCGACTCGCGGTGCACCGGGAACGCGCCGAGCGTCGGGAGGATGCGCGCCAGCAGCCGGTTGTCCCACAGGCTGTCCTTGCCCATGTAGTGGAGCTTGCGCCGGGTGACTTCCGACGCCACGAAGAAGTCGATAAAAGAGCGGTGCACCGGGGCGATGATCACCGGCCCGCTGGACGGCACGAGATCAGCACCCTCGACACTCGTGCGGAACAGGATGCGGTTGAGACCACGTACCAGCATCCGGAGGAACTGATAGATGGGGGTGAAGGAGGTATCGGTCGCTCCCCCGTCGCCCGGGTGTCCCGCGGGGCGGGGCGCTATCCCCTCGGTCAGAGCCACGCCACGACCTCCTCCACGATGTCCTCGACCGGCCGGTCGGTGGTGTCGATGATCTTCGCCCCGTCGGCCACCCCCAACGGCGACTCCTGGCGGGTGCTGTCCAACCGGTCGCGCCGAGCCAGGGCATCGGCCTCCTCCTCCGGCCTTCGGCCCGACCGGACGCCGGCCGCCGCGGTCAGGTAGATCTTGATGTCGGCATCGGGCAGCACCACCGAGCCGATGTCACGACCCTCGACGATGCCTCCGTCGTGCTCGGCCACCCACTGGCGTTGGCGCTCGACCAGCACGGCGCGGACCTCGGGATGGGCGGCCACGGTGGAGACGGCGGCGCTGACCGCCGGGGTTCGGATGGCATCGGTGACATCGGTCCCGTCGGCCTCGACCCGCTCACCCACCGAAATGGTGAGCTGGCGGGCCAGCCGTGCCACCGCCGAGCGGTCGTCCGGTTCGAGGCCGCGTTGGAGGGCAGCCCAGGTCACCGCCCGGTACATGGCCCCGGTGTCGAGCCGGTCGAGCCCCAACCGGTGGGCCAGGGCCCGCGACACGGTGGACTTGCCCGCGCCGGCCGGTCCGTCGATGGCGATGAGCGGAGCCGGCCGGTCCGCGACCTTGGTGGCGGTCACCCCCCGCCCCCCGCCCCACCCGTGAGCCGGGCCAGGTCCTCGGCGAAGGCCGGATAGCTGGTGGCTACCGACGCCCAACCCGAGATGGTGGTCACATCGCCCGTCGCGGGGCACGCCGCCCCGGCGATGGCCGCCGCCATGGCCAGGCGATGGTCCCCCTGGGCATCGAATCGGGCCGGGCGGAGAGGGCCTCCGGACCCGTCGACCACCAGATCGTCGCCCTCGCCCTCGGCCACTCCTCCGAACGCCCGGACCAGTTCCAGCGTGCCCTCGAAGCGGTCCGACTCCTTCACCCTGAGCTCGCCCATCCGACGGAACCGGGTCCGTCCTTCGGCTCCGGCGGCGGCCACCGCCAGGATGGGCACCTCGTCGAGGGAGGGGATTTCCTCGGCTTCGACCACCGTGCCGTGGAGGCGGCAGCGGTAGGCGGTCACCGAGCCGGTGGTGTTACCGGTCTCCTCGACCTCGATGGTGGCCCCCATCCGGCGCAGGACCCCGAGGTAGCCGAGCCGCTCGATGCCCAGCTGGATGTCGGTCACCGTGACCAGGCTGCCCGGGATGATGACGCTGCCGACCAGCCAGAAAGCCGCCTGGGACGGGTCGCCGGGCACGGTGAAGGTGCCGGGCGACAGCGTGCTCGCCCGCACTCGGACCACCCGACCGGCGCCCTCTCTCCGGAACTCGATGTCGGCGCCGGCGGCGGCCAACATCTCTTCGGTGTGGGCGCGGGTGGCTACCGGCTCGCGGACCACGGTGTCGCCCCGGGCGGCCAGGGCGGCCAGGATGACGGCCGACTTGACCTGGGCGCTGGCCATCGGCGTGGTGTAGTCGATGCCCTGCAGCTCGGCGCCGGTGACGGCCAACGGCGGCAGGCAGCGGGGCCCGGTGCCCGCCACCCCCGCCCCCATCCGGACCAGGGGCTCGGCCACCCGGTCCATGGGGCGAGCCCGGAGTGAGTCGTCGCCGGTCAATGTGGTGACCCCGGGGAGGCTGGCGGCCAGCCCGGCCAACAGGCGCATCGCCGTCCCCGCGTTGCCCAGTTCGATCGGTTCGGCCGGGGCTTGGAGGCGCGACCGGCCGCCACCGACCCGCAGACCGGCGCCGTCGGAGGAGACCTCGGCGCCCAGGGCCGACACCGCCGCACGGGTGCGGGCCACGTCTTCACCGGACGAGAGGCCGGTGATCGTCGACGTCCCTTCACCCAGGGCCGAGAGGATGAGGGCGCGGTGGGAGATCGACTTGTCCCCCGGTACCTCGATGGTCCCGGTCAACGCCCGCCCGCCCCGCACCGACTGCACGGCTCCGGCGTCGGTGGCCGGTGGACCGCCCTCGGGAAGGCTCACCGGGTACTCCCCACGGGCACGCTCGAGGACCGGTAGCCTCGCCCGGCCAGAGTGGAGAGCAGGGTGGGCGCCGACAGCTTGTCCACCACGATCACCAGCACACCCCGGTCGCCTTCGACGGAGTGGGCGATCTCCAGGTCGACGATGTTGATGCCCAGCTCGGTCACGAGCACCGACACCTCGGCCAGCACGCCCGGCCGGTCGGGCACCGGTACCCGCACTTCGACCAATTCCTCGGGACGGGTGACCCGCTCGCCCAGGGCTCGGCGAGCCGCCGCCGCCCGGTCGAGGACTTCGAGCAGGGATTCGTGGTCGTGCTTGGCCACCCGCCGCCGCATGGCGCCGAGGGCCTCGATGAGCAGGTCGAGGGTCTCGACGATGGCTTCGGCGTTGTCGTCGCAGATGTCAGGCCAGATCGACGGTTGGCCGGCAGCGATGCGGGTCATGTCGCGGAAGCCTCCGGCCGCCATCTGCAGCAGCGCCGCGTGCTCCTGGCCCAGCCCGGCGGCCAGGTCCATGAGCGCGGCGGCGGTCAGATGGGGGACGTGGGAGACCACGGCCACCAAGGAGTCGTGCTGCTCGGGAGTGAGGGCCATCACATCGGCGCCGAGGTCGGCGAGCACGCCGCGCACCCGGGCGTAGGCCGAGGCGTCGGTGTTGCCGGTCGGGGTGAGCACCCAGGTCGCCCCGACGAACAGATCTCCCGTGGCGCCGTCGATGCCCATCTGCTCCGACCCGGCCATCGGGTGGCCGCCCACGAAGCGCGGGTGGCCGACGGAGGCCACCAGGGAACTCTTGACCCCACCGACATCGGTGATGGCCATGTCGGGGTTCCAGGCGTCGGAGGCGAGGATCTCCCCGACCACCTGGGCGGTGGCATGGACCGGGGTGGCCACCACGGCCAGGTCAGCGTGGTGGTCGATCCCCTCGGCGGACAGGGCTCCGAGCTCCAGCGCCCGGGCGGACACGCGGCCGTCGGCGTCGATCCCGCTCACCGTCCAGCCCCGGCTGCGCAGGGCCAGCCCGACCGAGCCACCGATGAGACCGGTGCCGAAGATCATGGCCCGCCCCGGGAGCGCGATCCGACCCCGGGTGGCCGTCGACCGTGCCGTGCCGGCCTCAGTCGGGGAGGTCGTCACGGAGTCCCTGGGCGCCCTCGAGGTACACATGGTGGATCCGGTCGCGGGGACGATCCGAGGTCACGTGCAGCATGACCCGTACGCACTGCGGCACCGACCCATCGACCGCCAGCTCGCGGGCGCAGATCAGCGGGACGGCCCCGAGCCCCATGGACCGGGCGGCCGTGGCGGGAAACGTGGACACCAGGTCTTCGGTGGCGGTGAAGAGGATCGAGATGATGTCGTCTTCGGCCAGCCCGTTGCGGTCGAGGATCTGGCGGAGCAAGGCGACCACGCGCTCGGTGATGGCCTCGGGGGTGTCGCTTTCGACAGTAGTGGCGCCGCGGACGGCTCGAACGGCTGCGGGCATCAGCCAGGCATGTTACTCAGCGCCGTCGAGAATCCGACGGGGTGCGGCCGGCAGGGGCCGGGGTGGCCGGAGCGGCGGCGGCGGCCAGCGCCCGCACTTCGTCGAGTCCCAGGGCCCGGTAGGCACCCGGTGCCAGGGTGGGATCGCTGATCGGCCCGACCCGGGTGCGGATCAGCCGGACCACCGGGTGGCCCACGGCATCGCACATGCGGCGCACCTGGCGGTTTCGCCCCTCGTGGATGACCACCCGCAGCAGACCGGGAGCCACCACCGAAACCCGGGCCGGCGCGCTGCGTCCGTCTTCGAGGTCGACTCCCTGACGCAGGCGGCGTACCTCGCCCGGGCCGGGCTCGCCCTCCACCTGGACCAGGTACTCCTTGGCCACACCGAACGATGGGTGGGTCAGCCGGTGGGTGAGCTCACCGTCGTTGGTCAGGACGAGGAGTCCCTCCGAGTCCATGTCGAGGCGGCCGACGGGGAACACCCGCGGCTCGTCGGGCACGAGCGAGACCACCGTCGGGCGCCCGTGGGTGTCCTCGGCCGTGCTCACCACGCCCGCCGGCTTGTTCACCAGGTAGTGGACCAATCCGGGTTGCACCGGCAGGGGTACGCCGTCGAGCTCGACCCGGTCGATCCTGGGGTCGACCCGACGACCCGGGGCCGGGACCGAACCGTTGACGGTCACCCGACCTTCGGCGATCAACTCCTCACAGGCCCGACGGGACCCGACTCCGATGCGGGCCAGCAGCTTCTGCAGCCGTTCTCCGCTGGGTAACGCCGCATCCGGCGCCTCAACCATCGGCGACCGGGCGCATCTGCTCCTCCATGTCGGCCAGGGTCTCGGGACCCGGCAGGAGATCCTCGACCGGCGGCAGCTGGTCGAGACGGTCGAGGCCCAATCGCTCCAGGAAGGCGTCGGTGGTGGCGTACAGCACCGCCTGGCCCGGCCCCGGGGCCCGCCCGGCGGCGGCGATGTAGCCGCGGTGCTCGAGCAGCCGGACCACGCCGTCGACGTTGACGCCCCGGAGCGCCGCGATCTGAGCCCGCGACACCGGCTGCTTGTAGGCGACGATGGCGAGGGTCTCGAGGGCGGCAGCCGACAGTCGCGAAGACACCCCGACGTTGGCGAACCGCTCCACGTACGGCGCCAGTTCCGGGTGGGTCTGGACGCGGTAACCCCCGGCGATCCGGACCACCTCGAAGCCGCGCCCTTCGTCCCGGCACGACGCGGCCAGTTCGTCGCAGATGGGCTCGATCTGCTCCACCGGGAGCTCCAGCAGCTCGGCCAGCAGACCGGCCGGCACCGGCTCCACCGCCACCATCAGGACGGCCTCGACGGCCCGGGCCTCGGGCGAGAGGCTCATCGTGAACCCTCGTATTCGTCGACGTCTCCGTCGACGTCTCCGTCGGTGCCCGGTGCGACTGGCACCGACGCGCCCTCGACCCAGGCGACGTCGAGGTCCCCGAAGGTGTGGCCCTGATCGAGGGAGACCCGGCCCTGCTTGAACAGCTCGAGCAGGGCCAGGAAGCTCACGATGATCTCGATCCGGGCGGTTAGGTGGCGGGTCAGCGTACGGAAGGTGGTGCGCCCCATGGTCACCATCCGCTGCCCGATCTCGGAGACGGCGTCGGCCACGGTCACCGTGTCGACCGTCACGTGATACAGGTCGACGGTGGGGACCGGACGGTCTGCCGTGGCGCGGCGGAAGGCCGCCGCCATCTGGCCGGGAGTCACGCCCTCCAAGAGGTCGGGAGCGTGCACCACGAACTCGGGGTCGAGGCCGGCGGTACGGGGTACCGAACGAGCCGCCAGCTCGGCCAGAGCGGCGAAGGCGTCGGCGGCCGAGGAATAGGCCCGGCACTCGAGCAGGCGGGCCAACAGCAGGTCGCGCTCCTCCCAGCCGACCAGCTCCTCGTCGGGGTCGACGTCGTCAGGACCAGGCAGCAGCAGGCGGGACTTGAGCTCGATCAACACGGCCGTGACCATGAGGAACTCCGACAGCGTCTGCAGGTCCACGCTGTCCCACCCCGCCACTTCGGCCACGAAGGCATCGACCACGGTTGCCAGCGGGATGTCGTAGAGGTCCACCTGGTGGGTGTTCACCAGGTGGAGCAGCAGGTCGATCGGGCCCTCGAAGGCTGGTGTGGTGACGGTCGCGCCCACGTCGGACGACCATACCGGCTGAAGGGCCGGATCTCGTGCACCACCGGGCCCGACCTACGATGACCACCCATGTCACGAGTCCTGTCCGGCATCCAGCCCAGTGGCGACCTCCACCTGGGGAACTACCTCGGTGCCGTCCGCAACTGGGTAGCCGATCAGGACGGGAACGACGCCTTCTACTGCATCGTCGACCTGCACGCCCTCACCCTCGACATCGACCCGGGCGAGCTCCGACGCCGCACGTACGAGACGACGCTGGACCTACTGGCCGCCGGCCTCGACCCCGAGCGGTGCACTCTGTTCGTGCAGAGCCACGTGCCCGAGCACGCCCAGATGACCTGGTTGCTCGAGTGCACCGCCACCATGGGCGAGCTGCGCCGCATGACCCAGTTCAAGGACAAGAGCGAGGGGAAGGACTCGGTCCGGGCCGGGCTGTTCACGTACCCCGTCCTGCAGAGCGCGGACATCCTCCTCTACGACGCCGAGCGGGTACCGGTCGGGGACGACCAGCGCCAGCATCTCGAGCTCGCCCGTGAGCTGGCCGTGCGCTTCAACCGGCGGTTCGGGGCCGGGCTGGTGGTCCCCGAGGCCTTCATCCCCAAGGTCGGGGCGAGAGTCATGGACCTCCAGCACCCCGAGCGAAAGATGTCGAAGTCGGTGGACTCCCCCCTCGGCACGGTCCTCATGCTCGACGGGGACGCAGACATCGCTCGGAAGGTCAAGCGGGCGGTGACCGACACCGACGGCCAGGTCCGCTACGACCCCGCAGCCAAGCCGGGCCTGAGCAACCTGTTGGAGCTGCTGGCGGTGGCCACCGGTCAGGACCCGGCCGCCTTGGCCGGAAGCTACCGGACCTACGGCGACCTGAAGAAGGACCTCACCGATGCCCTCGTCGACCTCCTCCGTCCGGTCCGCCAACGGCGTGCCGCGCTGGCCGAGGACCCGGGCGCAGTCCGGGCCATGCTGGCGCTGGGAGCCGGGAAGGCCCACGCCATCGCCTCGACCACCTATCGCCGGGCGGCGGCCTCCATGGGGCTGCTCATCCCGGACTGAGCTCGGAGCGGTCGTTCGGCCCCGGGCGCCGGCGCCGGCGCCGGCGCTGACCATCGAACAGCTCGACGACGCCCCAGACCACCCCGGCGCCGACGGCGGTGGCCGAGACGAGGAGCCCGGCGCGGACCGAGGTGGGTGCGTAGGCGAAGGTCACCCGGTAGTCCCCCGGCCCGGGGATGGCCACCTGCTGGAGGATCCCGTCCGACGTCACCGCGGCCGGCTCCAACGGGCCGGCCGGCTGGCCGGACCCAGGCGGAGCCAGGAGTTGCAACGTGGCGTGCCAGCCCGAGGACGACGACTCGCTCCGATCGAGCGACACCGCCGAAGTGGCATGGACGACGATGTCCTGGCCCCCCATGGACCCCGGTGCGGCGGCCGACACGATGCTTCCGGCGGCGGCGGGACCCCCGCCCGGTGCTCGGAGCCAGGCCCACCCGCGGGCGTCCGGGTTGTGGAAGACACCGAAGCCCTCGAGGGCTCCGGTGAAGACCCAGTGGGGATCGGTCACGACCTGTTGCAGGGGGCCGTCGAGCCGGACGTTCCCCATCTCGACCGTGCGGGCGGTCGGGGCCCCGACCGACAGCGGGCGCGTGGCGCGGACCACCAGGCCGCCGGCGGCCACCGGGGTCGACAGGGACACCTCGACGGTGCGGTGGTGGGCCGATCCGGCGCGGCGGATGTCCGACCGGGGGAGCCACTGCAGGCGGCCGGAGGTGTCGACCAGGCCAAGCTGCAGCCCGCTTCCCGTTCCACGGTCGATCGGGACGGACCAGCTCTGCACGGTGAGCACGCCACCCAGGTACCAGCGGCGGACGGTTCCCCGGGCGACGGCGAACGGACCGTCCGGGCCGGACTTGGCCGGGCTGACCGGGCTGACGGGGGCGCCGGTCGCCACCGTCGAGCCGGTGGCCGTCGGGGCCGGCGCCGCCGGCGCGGGCGTGACGAAATAGTTGGGTAGCGACAACAGCGTGGTCACGTTGAGGTCGTCCCACACCGGGCCGGCCAGCGAGGCCGGGTCCAGATCCTCTTGGAGATGAGCCCCGGTGGCCTGGTAGTAACGCCCGTCGGTCAGCGCCGTGTAGCCCTGGGCACTGGGCAAGTGATTGAAGATGTTGAGATCGGTCTGCCCGATCGCCAGCAGCTGGTCGCCTGAGAACCGGTCGGGGTCGAAGATGATGAAGCGGCCGTCGCCCACCCGGGCTTGGAACGCGGTGGCGGCCGGCCCCTGCGCCTGCGCCTCGGCCTCGTTGATGGGCGGACGGATCACGAACAGGTTGAACAGGACCAGGTCGGCCAGGAGCACACCGGCCAGCAGGCGCCGGAGCGCGGTGGTCGAGAAGCGCCCCTCGGCCAGCACGATCCAGGTGGCGGTCCCGGCGATGAGGGTCCCGCCGGTCACCAACGGGGCCAGATGGAGCCGGCTCGTCTCGTCCAAGGGGAAGGACGTCTCGAGCACGTGGTCAAGGAGCGGGCCGGCCACCCAGAGCGCCAGGCAGAGCAGTGCGCTGAGGGCGAAGGGGGCACAGGTGGCGATCAGCTCGGCGCGGAGACCGGGTCTCCACCGGCTCCGCACGGGCGAGCGCCGGGGGGCGGTCGGATCCCGTTCGGTGAGCAGGAGATGGCCCCACCAGGCGAGGAGCACGGCCAGCGAGCAGTCGACCAGCAGCAAGTTGCGGCTGAGCAGCCGCTGGCTGTTGAGCCCGGGCACCACGTACAGGACCCGGCCGAAATACGTCTGGTTGCCGAGGACGGAGAGCAACCCGAAGGCCATGACCACGTACCAGACGCGCCAGTGCCGGGATTGCGGCTTGGTGCGCCACCGGCGCACCAGGAGGACGCAGGCGGCGATGAGCGCCAGGATGCCCACGTAACCGGTCACCTCCTGGAAGTTGTACGGCCCGATGTAGTAGGCGGGCTGGTTCTGGTTGGTGCCGATCACGAACGGCGACGCCAGCAGGGTGACCAGCCGGCCCGGAAGCGAGCCACTGGTGAAGAAGTCATAGGACGGGCCGGCTCGCTGTGATTGAGCCACGAATGCCCAACCGGGAACCCACTGGGCGGCCCCGAGGGCCACGCCCCCGGCCAGGCCGAGGGCCAAGGTCACCACTGGGACGACGAGCGATCCCCGATCTCCCCGCCGCAGGTACCCCAATGCCACCAGCCGGCCGCCCCAATAGATGAGGAGGAGCACGGTGCCGTCGATGAAGGCCTCGACCCCGCCGCTGAGGATGGACAGGCCGAGGGCCACGGCCAACAGGGCCACGAGGCCCCGGACCCGGCGGATCGCTGCCCAAGCCCCCGTGGAGGGATGTCGCTCCGGCCGTTCGGTCAACCCGTGCACGGCGAGCAGCATCCACGGCAGCGACGCCGCTCCCTGGATGAGGTCGACGTGGACGATCTGTGCCGTCATGTAGCCGGCGAAGGTGAAGGTGGCTGCACCGAAGGTGGCCGCCGCGCTGCAGATGCCCTGCCGGCGGAGGAACAGGTACATCCCGACCAAGGCGAGGTCGTACACCGCGGCGAAGGTGAGGGCCCAGGCGGCGAACACGGGAAGCACGGCCATGAGCCAGGTGCCCGGGTAGGCGGCGCCGGCGTTGAACCCCGCCAGCAACGGCGTGCCGCTGAACAGGTAGGGGTTCCACAGCGGCAGCATCCCGTGCCCGAGGTCTCGACCGGCCAGCACGCGCAGCGGGAAGTTCTGGATCCAATTGTCGCCGTCGAGGAGGGTGTGGCCGAACAGGGTGGGAAGGCCGAACACGGCGAAGGGGACCAGGAGGAGCAAGACCAGGGCGACGTGGGTGCGGGCCCACACCGCCGCCCGCGGCCCGCGGTCGGGCCGCGGTGTCAGGTTGGGTGCCGGGCTCGAGACGAGGGCGGTGCCCGACGTCCTCACCGCCGTCGGACGGAGCGCGCCGAGACCTGGTTCACACCAGCAGGCCCGACCACCAGTTGACGACGTGGATGATGAGCTCGGACCACTGGTTGCGGAAGACCAGGATGAGGACGAAGGGGAGGAAGATGAGGAGCGGCTGGAGGCGGTAGTACTCGGGCAGCCACCGGGCGGGCAGGAACCGCTCGAGCACCGACGCACCGTCGAGTGGCGGGCACGGGATCAGGTTGAACACGCCGAGCACGATGTTGGCGAAGCCGGCGATGAAGAAGATCTGGCCCGGGAGGCTGGGCGGATAGTACCCACCGGCGTGCACGATCTGTCTGATGAGTTGTGGCGTGACCAGCGTGTAGCAGAGTCCCATCAGTGCGGCCAGGACGAAGTTGGTGAGCGGCCCGACCAGCGACACCACCACGGTGTGGTTGCGGGGACTGCGCAGCCGGTTGGTGGACACCGGCACCGGCTTGGCCCACCCGTAGGCGCCGATCCCCGACAGGGAGAGCAGCGCCGGGACCAGCAACGTTCCGATCGGGTCGACGTGCTTGACCGGGTTGAGGGTCAGACGCCCGGCCCGCTTGGCCGTGTCGTCCCCGAAGGCCAAGGCCACCACGCCGTGCGAGATCTCGTGCAGGATGATCGAGGGCACCAGCACGCAGAAGTAGATGACCTCGAAGCGGTTGATCTTGTGCGTGCGGAGCAGGATGAGGAGGATGGCGACCGCCACCACCACGATGATGGTGGTCCGCTGGTCCAACTGGCGGCGCCGGGGACGGCTCGGGCCGCCACTGCCCCCGCCGTAGCCTCCATAGGCCATCAGCCCACCGGGCCGATCAGGACCGACTGGCGTGGCTGATGCAGAACCGAGTGGCCGGCATGGCTTCGAGGCGAGCCGGCTGGATCGCCTGGCCGCAGACTTCGCACCGCCCGTAGCTCCCGTCCTCCAGGCGATCGATGGCGCTGGCCACCTCGTCCAGGGACTCCTGGAGCTGGCCGGCCAGGACCTCGGCCTCACCCCGTTCGGCCGTCACCTGGCTCGAGTCGGCGAAATTCGGGTCGTAGTGGAGTCCGCCCCCCTCGCCGAACCCCAGCTCGGCCAGCTCGGATTGGAGTTGGCGGCGCTCGTGTTCGAGCAGCTGGCGGAAGTCGATCGTCGGGGCATCTGTCGGGGCGTCACTCGGCACGGCCGACATCCTACTTGAGCTGTTTTGCAGTGGCCCGCGGGTGGGCCCGTTCGTACGAACTGCGCAGGTGGTCCTGGCTCAGCTTGGTGTAGATCTGGGTCGTGGCGATGGACACGTGGCCGAGCAGCTCCTGGACCACCCGGATGTCGGCACCGTGGGCCAGCATGTGGCTGGCGCAGGAATGGCGGAGGACGTGCGGGCTCACCACGGCGCCGAGGCCGGCCCGCTCGGCATGGTGGGCCACGATGGCCCAGGCCCCCTGGCGGCTGAGCCGTCCGCCGCGGGTGTTGATGAACACCGCCTCGGCGTCGTCCCGGCGACGCCAGCGTTCCGGGGCGAGCCGGGGCCGGCCGGCCGGCGAGAGCCACCGGTCCACGGCCATCCGCGCCGGGGCCCCCACGGGGACCAGGCGCTCCTTGGCGCCCTTGCCGAATACCGCGGAGCAGCCCGTCGTCCTCCTGCAGGTCGCCGAGTGACAGACCGACGACCTCGGAGATGCGAGCTCCGGTGCCGTACAGCAGCTCGAGGAGGGCGCGGTCACGGAGGTCCCGCGGCTCGCTTCCGCTCACCGAGTCGAGCAGGGCCAGCGCTTCGGGCTCCTCCAAGGCCTTGGGCAGCCGGCGAGGAAGGCGCGGCGAACGCACGTCGGTGGTCGGGTCGACGGTAACGACCCCCTCGCCCGCCAGGAAGCGGAACAGGCCGCGGAGGGCGCTGGTCGTACGGGCCATCGACGCCGGGTTCCGCCCTTTCCCTCGGAGCTCGGCCAGATGGCGCTCGACGGCCTCGGGGGTGGCGGCCACCGGGTCCACCCCCGCCTCGGTCGCCCATTCCTCGAAGGTCCCGATGTCACGCCGGTAGGCCATCAGGGTGTTCCTGGCGTGCCCCTTTTCGACCCCCAGCCATGACAAGTACTCCTCGGCGCCGTTCGACAGCGGCCGGCTCACGGTCGGCGGTCACCCCCCGCCGGCTAGCCGCCGCATGGCCAGGCCCACCCCCAAGATGGTGGTGGCATCGATGACGGAGCCGTCGTCCACCAGGGCGTCGAAGCCGACGAGGGGCACCTCTTCCGCCTCCATGTAGCGCTCCTCGGTGCCTTGCCGATCCAGCGCCACCGGGGTGAGGCCGGTGGCCAGGTACACGGCCGAGAGCTCGTCACAGAAGCCCGGCGTGATGGCACAGCGGGTGAGGAGGGTCAACCGGGAGGCGGCGTAGCCCGCCTCCTCGGCCAGCTCCCGTTGGGCCACGGCGAGGTCCGGCTCGCCATCGACGTCGCACGTCCCGGCCGGGATCTCGAGGAGCCACTGATCGAGGGCGGGCCGGTACTGGCGCACCAGCACCACCGCATCGGTGTCGGTGACCGCCACCACCGCCACCGCTCCCGGATGGCGTACGAGGTCGCGCTCGAAGATCACCCCGTCCGGGTCCCGGAAGGTGGCCCGGGTCATCCGGAGGACCCACCCCTCGTACATGATCTGCTCGCCGACCATCTCGAAGCGGGAGAGGCCCGAGTCGTCGCCGGTCTTTCCTCCCGCCGGCGGGCTCACCTCAGTGGTCGGCATCGATGTCGAGGAGGCGAGGGTCGCGTCCCTCGGCCCGGTCCAGCGCCGCCTCCACCAGGTCGCGGAAGAGTGGATGCGGCAGGTCCGGCCGGCTCTTGAACTCTGGGTGGGCCTGAGTGCCCACCCAGAAGGGATGGCCGGGCAGCTCGATGAACTCGACCAGCCGCCCGTCGGGCGAGATGCCTGAGCACACCAGGCCGACGTCCTCGAGGCAGGCCCGGTAGCGCGGGTTGACCTCGTAGCGATGCCGGTGGCGCTCGGAGATCTGCTCGGTGCCGTAGGCCTTGGCCACCTGGGAGCCGGGGAGGAGGCGGGCCTCGTAGGCACCGAGGCGCATGGTGCCGCCCTTGTCGACGACATCGTGCTGCTCGTCCATGAGGTCCACCACCGGGTAGGGCGTGGTGGGGTCGAACTCCCGCGAGTTGGCCGCCTCCAGCTTGGCGAGCGACCGAGCGACTTCGATGATCATGACCTGGAGGCCGAGGCAGAGCCCGAGCAGGGGGAGCTCGTGCTCCCGGGCATACCGGGCGGCGGCGATCTTCCCCTCGACGCCCCGCTCGCCGAAGCCGCCGGGGATGACCAGCCCGTCGAATCCCCGTAGGCCGTCCTGGTCGAGGAGGTCGGGCACCGTAGCCGCCTGGACCCACTCGATCTGGACCCGGGCTCCGTGCTGGAACCCGGCGTGACGGAGCGCCTCGACGACGGACAGATAGGCGTCGGGTAGGTCGACGTACTTGCCGATGATGCCGATCCGAACCGGGCGGTCGGCGGCGTCGACTTGCTTGACCAGATGTTGCCACCCGCTCAGATCGATGGGATGGGAGTCCTCGTCGTACCCCAACGTACGTAGCACGTAACGGTCGAGGCCCTCTTCGTGCAGGACCAGTGGGATCTGGTAGATGTTGTCGGCGTCGACCGCCGAGACCACCGCCTCGATGGGCACGTCGCACAGGAGGGATATCTTCCGCTTGAGGCTCTCGGAGATCAGGCGGTCCGAGCGGCACACGATCACATCGGGCTGGATGCCCCGGCTGCGCAACTCGGTCACCGAGTGCTGGGTGGGCTTGGTCTTCTGCTCGCCCGAGGGGCCCAGATAGGGAACCAGGGTGAGGTGGACGTAGCAGACATTGTCGCGGCCGACGTCCCGGCGGAATTGGCGGATGGCCTCGATGAACGGCACGATCTCGATGTCGCCGACGGTGCCGCCGATCTCGACGATGACCACGTCGACCCCCTCGGTCCCGAGCCCCATGACCCGAGTCTTGATCTCGTCGGTCACGTGGGGAATGACCTGCACGGTCTTGCCGAGGTAATCGCCGCGGCGCTCCTTGGCGATCACCGACGAGTAGATCTTGCCGGTGGTGGCGTTGGAGTCGCGGTGCAGGTTCTCGTCGATGAACCGCTCGTAGTGACCGAGGTCGAGGTCTGTCTCTCCGCCGTCCTCGGTGACAAAGACCTCACCGTGCTCGAAGGGGTTCATGGTGCCGGGGTCGATGTTGATGTAGGGATCGAGCTTGCACATGGTCACCCGTAGGCCGCGGCACTTGAGGAGCCGGCCGAGCGAGGAGGCGGTGAGCCCCTTACCGAGCGAGGAGGACACGCCGCCGGTGAAGAAGATGAACTTGGTCCCGCCCGGTGGCCGCACGACTCGTGGGTCGGGAAGTCCCGAGGCCGTGGCGCGGTCAGGTGGGGAATCCGCGGGTGGCTCCGCCGACGGCTGCTCCCCGAATCGAACCGGGCGGCCATCCATGTCGGGCACCTGTCGAGGCTAGCGGACCGGGCCGGCCCGCCGTGCGGACCCCGGGCGGAGCGGGACCATGGGTGTACGCCCGAAGATCATCGGGCCCGGCGAACGATCGTCTTTGATCCGCCGCTCAGGCTGGCGCCCCGGCTGCCGGTACGCCGTCGAGAAGCTCACGAGCGTGGCGCCGGGCCGACTGGCTGTCGGGCCGACCCGAGAGCATGCGGCTGATCTCGATCACCCTGCCCTCGTGGTCGAGTGGCACGACGTCGGACCAGGTGCGGCCGCCTTGCTCGAACTTGCGCACCTCGGTCTGGTGGTCGGCCAAGGCCGCCACTTGGGCCAGATGGGTCACGACGAGGACCTGTGCGCCGCGGGCCAACCCGGCCAGCGCCGTCCCGACCGCGGTGGCCGCCGCACCCCCGATGCCGGCGTCGACCTCGTCGAAGGCCATCACCCCGGGCGACCCGCCGACGGCCAGCCGCACGGCCATCATGGTGCGAGCCAGTTCGCCGCCCGAGGCCACCTTGGCCATCGGCTGTGCCGGCTCGCCGGGGTTGGCCGCCAACCAGAAGGTGACCTGGTCGGCCGACCCGGTGCCCTCGACCGAGATGGAGAACCGGGCCGAAGGCATGGCCAGACCGCGGAGCGTCGCCTCGATGTCGGCGGCCAGGCGGGGGGCGGCCCGGCGACGAGCCGTGGCCACCGTCGACTCGGCCGACTCGAGCGTCTGGCGGGCGGACCGGATCTCGTCATCCAACTCCCGTGCCCGCTGATCCTCACGGTCGATGGCCTCGAGGCGCTCGCGGGCACCGGCGCCGAAACCGAGAACCTCGGCCAGGTTGTCGCCGTACTTCCGTTCGAGTTGGCGGAAGAGGTGTCTCCGCCGACGGACCGACTCGAGTCGCTCGGGGTCGTCCTCCCAGGTCTCCACGATGACGCGCAGCTCGGCGGCCAGGTCGGAGAGATCGGCCATGGCGGAGCGGATCCGGTCCGCCAGGAGAGCGATCCGGTCGCGCCCGGACAGCGCACTCGATGCTTCGGCCAGCCGCCCGAGGGCGCTCGCCTCCTCGGACCCGGACACCGCGGCCAGGGCGGCGGCGGCCGACTCCCGGTAGGTCTCGGCAGCAGCCAACCGATCCTCCTCGGCCTCGAGCCGGTCGTCCTCCCCGGCGTCTTCGATGCCGACGGCGTCGATCTCGTCGAGTTGGTAGCGCAGGAGGTCCACCTCCCGCGCCCGTTGCCGGCTGTCGCCTCCGAGTGCGTCGGCGTCGCCGACGAGCCGGCGGAGATGCCGTCGTGCCGATTCGAGCGGGCCCAGGTCGATGTTCCCGAACGAGTCGAGGGCACGGCGCTGGGCGTCGGTCTGGGTCAGCGACCGGTGCTCGTGTTGGCCGTGCAGCTCGATGAGACCCCGGGCGGCCTCGGTCAGCGCGGCCAGCGACGCCATGCGGCCGTCGATCCACGCCCTCGAGCGACCGCCGCGTACCACCGACCGGGCCAACACCAGGTCGCGGCTCTCCCCCGACGGGTCGTCTTCGCCTCGGTCGCCGAGGGACCCGTCGGGGATGGCGAACCGGCCTTCGATGACCGTCTCGTCGGCGCCCGCCCGCACCATCGAAGGGTCGGCCCGACCGCCGAGCAGCAGGCTCAGTGCCTGGATCAGCAACGTCTTGCCGGCGCCGGTCTCGCCGGTCAACGCGGTCATGCCGGTGCCGAGGGAGACGGTGACGTCGTCGATCACCCCGAGGTTGCGCACCCGGAGCTCGACCAGGTGGTGTGGCATCCGCCCGCTCCCTACCGGTCGGCGAGGTGGAACTTGGCCCGCAGGATGGCGTGGAAGTCCCGCCAGCCGAAGGTCACCAGTCGGGCCGGCTGCTCGCCTTCGCGACAGTCGACGGCGGTGCCGGGCACCAGCTGCGAGACGGTCACCCCGTCGACCACCAGCACGGCGGCACGAGGCTCGAGCACCTCGAGCCGCAGATGTTCGGCGGGGTCGAGGACGAGGGGCCGGTCGAAGAGCATGTGGGGCGAGACCGGGGTGACCACGATGGACCGCAGGCCGGGAGACAGCAGGGGCCCGCGGGCGGAGAGGTTGTAGGCCGTGGACCCGGTGGGTGTGGCCACCAGCAGCCCGTCGGCCGCGTAGGTGACGAACGGGCGCCCGTCGATGGCGGTGGCGACCCGGACGGTGTGGCCGGGCACCGTCTTCTCGACCGTGGCCTCGTTGAGCGCCGTCCGTCGGACCCGCTCGGTCCCGTCGGGGCCGGTGACGGTCACCGACAGCGTCATTCGCTCCTCCACCTGGTGGGAGCCGCTGAGGAACCGGGCCAACGCCTCCTCCAGGTCGGGGGGCTCGACCTGGGTGAGGTAACCGAGTCGGCCGACGTTGACCCCGAGCAAGGGGATACCGCCGGCCAGGGCGGCGTCGAGGCACCGCAACAGGGTGCCATCGCCCCCGAGACTCACCAACAGGTCGGCTCCGTCCACCGGGGCGGGCCCGTCGGGTCCGGGGACGAGCACCCCTTTGTGTCCCTGGTCGGCCAGCCACGTCGCGGCCCGTTCAGCCAGCAGGGCGGCCTCCGGTCGGAGGGGATGGGGGTAGAACGCGATCACGGCCATCGCCCGGGCTAGCCCTCCCGTCCCGACCCGGCCGCCTCGGCCAGCGCCGGGTCCAACAGGGCCGACAGGTCGGGCGTCGGGTCGGTCCGCTGGAGAGCCCTGGCGCCGGTCGGTGTGGCCGGAGTGCGGGCGTGGAGCAGGAACTCGGTGTTGCCGGCCGCGCCGGCCAGAGGAGAGGGCATGGCCCCCATGATGTCCGCTCCGGCGGCGCCGAGCGCGCCCGCCACGTCGTAGAGCGCCCGCCGGTGGACGGCGGGGTCCCGGATGACCCCGTGCCCGCGGGACGCCTCGGCCCGCCCCGCCTCGAACTGGGGCTTCACGAGGACGATCACCGGAGCACCCGGAGCCACTGCCTCCCCGACGAGCACCGGCACGGCCCGCTGCAAGGATATGAAGGAGAGGTCGGCGGTGACCAGGTCGACCGGTTCACTTCCCACCGTCGCCAGGGTGAGGTCCCGGATGTCGGTCCGCTCGCAGCCGATCACGCGCCCGTCGGCACGCAGGCGCTCGTGGAGCTGGCCCCGCCCCACGTCGACGGCGTAGACGGTCGATGCCCCGGCCTGCAGCAGGCAGTCGGTGAAGCCGCCGGTCGAGGCGCCGGCGTCGAGCGCCCGCCGCCCTCGCGGGTCGACGGCGAAACGGGCCAGGGCGCCGGCCAGCTTCTCGCCGCCCCGGCTCACGTAGCGGGGCGGGGGCCCGAGGAGCTCGATCGGCTCATTCCTCCCGACCAGACGCGACGGCTTGTCGGCGATGGTCCCCGACACCAGCACCAGGCGCCGCTGCACCAGGGCCACCGCGCCGGGCCGACTGTCGGCCAAGCCGCGGTCGACGAGGGCCCGGTCGAGCCGGCGCCGGGGCGGGCCGGTCAGCCTGCCGTCCCGGACGACGACTTCTTGGCCACCGCCTTCTTGGCCGTGGACTTCTTGGCGGCCGCCTTCTTGGCCGTGGCCTTCTTGGCCGGAGACTTCTTGGCCGGAGACTTCTTGGCTGCCGCCTTCTTGGCCGGAGACTTCTTGGCTGCCGCCTTCTTGGCCGGAGACTTCTTGGCTGCCGCCTTCTTGGCGGTGCCCTTCGTGGCGGTCGACTTCTTGCCCGCCGCCCCCCGCCCGCCGGTGGCCGCCCGACCGGCTTCGGCGGTGCGGCCGATCAGGGAGACGACCTGTTTCGCCAGTTCTTCGAGGTTGGTGATGCCCAGGTTCTCGAGCTGGCGATCGACCTCCTGGCGGACTTGGGCGAACATCGCCTCCTGGCTCTTGCGGCTGCGCTCGATGAGGTCGTCGACCTTGGCCCTGGCGTCGCCCCGGAACTCGCCACTCTGCACCAGCTCGGAGACGAGCTCCTCGGCCCGGGCCCGGGTCAGGTTGGTGAAGGCGATTCCGGCATCGAGGTACTTCTGGAATGGGTCTTTGTTGGCCATTTTATCACTCTACCTGGAGTGCTTGCTATCAGCAAGCACTTTTGCCCGACGTCTGGGCGGACAGCGACTCCCGGACCAGAGTCACCAGATCGGGCGACCGCCGGGCCACGGGTACACCTGACCCGTCGGGTCCGGCCGGAGTGACACCCGAGTCGACCAGAGCGAACGGGATACCCATGCGTTCGGCCAGCCGGCCGTCGGTTCGGGGCTGATCCCCCACCACCACCACCGAGGTGTCTCCCTCGCCGAACCCGAACCGGTCCTGCATCAGCCGTGCCATGGCCCGGTGGGGCTTGCCCGCCACTTCCGGCGTGAGCCCCGAGGCGGTGGCCACCGCCGCCACCAGCGCTCCTGATCCGGGCACCAGGCCGGCCGGCGTGGGATGCGTCGGGTCTTCGTTGGTGGCGATCAACCGGCCCGAGGCGCGTGCGGCCGACGCCACGGATGCCAGCCGGTCGAAGTCGAAGGTGTGGCTCCACCCCACGACGGCGGCATCGACCGGGCCCTCGTCGGCGATGGCGACGCCTCGCCGGTGGAGCGCCTCGAGCATGCCTCCTTCCGCCAGCACCTTCACCGATTGGCCGGGCTCCAGCAGCGTGGCCGCCGCCGCCGCCGACGTGGCGAGGTCCCCGGGCTCGGAATCGATACCCACCCGGGCCAGTCGGTCGAGCAGCTGTTGCGTGGTCGGGGCGGAGTTGTTGGTGGCGAACACCACCCGAATGCCATGCCGACGGAGATCGCCCACGGCTGCGGCGACGTCACCGATCGGCTCACCGGCCAGCCAGACCACCCCGTCGAGGTCGATGATCCAGAGCGATGCGGATCCCAATCTTGCCGCCGCGCTCGGATCCTCCCCGCTCATTCGGAGGGGTCGGGTGCGGACGGCTCGGCCGGCGCCACCTTCTCCACCCGCCGGGTCCGGCGGGTGGAAACCGCCAGCTGGTCGGCCGTCTCCAGCACGCGTGAGATCAACCCGGAGAGGTGTGACCGCGACTCGGCGACGGGACCGTGGTCCTCGACAACCGCCGGTGCCGCTGCATGCGATTCCGAGGACCGGGCCACCGGCCGCGTGCTGAGGTCGGCGATGCGCTCCCCGGCCACCCTGGCCGCCCGTTCCCAATAGGACCGGAACATGCCGATGTCGAACGCACCGTCCCGTACCCGGGCCTGGTCGAGAAGACGCGCCGGGGGGTCCTTCAGGTCGCGCACCACGTGCAGCCACGACAGCACCCGCAGCGTGTACCAGGTGGGATCGACCTCCCACCAGGCGAAGCCCTGGCGCGACGAGGCGGGCAGGTAATGGTGATTGTTGTGCCACCCCTCGCCCCCGGTGAGCAAGGCGATGAACAAGGAGTTCCGACTGGTGTCGGGCGTGGCGAACCGCCGCCGGCCGATCACGTGGGCCATCGAGTTGACCAGGAAGGTGGCGTGCCAGAGGAGGACGGTGGAGAGGAAGAAGCCGATGACCAGACCACCCCACCCGCCGACGAGGAGGCAGAACGCGGCGAGCATGGCCGGGCCGATCCACGAGAAACGCTCCAGGAAGCGAAGTTCGGGATAGGCGGCGAAGTCCTTGATGGCCGCCACGTCACACGCCTTGTACTTGGTGGACAGGATCCACCCCACGTGGCTCCACCAGAAGCCGTCCCGGGGCGAGTGGACGTCGCCGTCGAGATCGGTGAAACGGTGGTGCACCCGGTGATGACCGGCCCACCACAGCGGCCCCTTCTGTAGCGCCGTCGTGCCCCCGAACGCCATGAGGAACTGGTTCACCCGGCCCATCCGGTAGCTGCGATGGGCGAAGTACCGGTGGTACCCGGCGGTGATGAAGAACATCCGGACCAGGTAGGCGCAGGCGCAGAGCACCCAGTCCTGCCAGGTCACCACCACGAACAGCGCGGCGAAGGGCACGACATGGGCCGCCAGGAACGGTGTGGCGCTCAACCAGGCCGTCCCCTCCTTCGACTTCTCCGGCCCAAAGGGAATGGCAGTGGCGGTCGGCCGGGTGTCTGTGGAGGTCATGGAAGGCGCCTAGCAGCGGTGAGGCGAATGGTATCCCACGGGCCTCCGACCCGGCGCCACCGGGGGGCGCACCGGGCCGGTTCGGTCACTTCGGCACGTAGAGGTTGCCGTCGCCCCCTTGGACGACGGAGATCTTGGTCAGCCCGATCGGGGCCGGACCGCGCACCACCGCACCGTTCCTGGGGTTGAACTCGGAGCCATGGCAGGGGCAGGCGATGATCCGCGCCGACGCCTGGTAAGCCACGGTGCAGCCCTGATGCGGGCAAACGGCGTCGAAGGCCACGAAGGCCCCGGCTGTCTGCTGGATCACGAGCGACGGGTCACCGCTCTTCGGATCGGTGAAGTTGGCTGACCCGCCGACGGGGACGCTCGCCGCCGGTCCGATAGCCGTTCCGGATGGATCCGACGGCGGTGTCGTACCTCCCGCATGAGCAGTGCTGGAGGTGGTCGAGGACCCCGATCCCGAACCGGAGCCACTTCTCGACAGGGTGCCGGCCGGCTGCGCGGTCGTATCGGTGGTGCCCCCGGCCAGCCGGCCGAGTGCTGCGGTCAACCCGCCGAGTACCACGACCACTCCGGCGGCGATGCCGGTGAGCGCGCCCTTGGATAGCACGGCGCGGCGCGACATCGATGCCGGCGCGCCGCCAAGCCGTTGCTCACGATCCGTCAGCCAGGTATCGAGAGCCGGGGCCCCGGCCGCCCCAGCCAACAGCATCGGCGTCCAAGCGAAGAAGAAGACGAGGTCGGAACCGGTGTAGTAGGGCGATGCGTGGAAGCTCACCGTCAGGAAGAGACTGAGGGAGAGAGCCATCCCGGCCGCGGCCGCCACCCGGGTCCACAGACCGGCCAGGACGCCGACACCGATGGACACCTCACCGATGGCGATGACCAGCCCGACCCCGGTGGCGTACGGCAACAGATGGCTGGTGAACAGATGAATGGGGCTCGAGTGGACGGTGGCGAGCAGCTGGGCGTGGATGCCGGTCGGGCTGGAAGTCTTGAGGAATTGGGGATCGGCCAGCTTCTGCAGGCCGGCGAAGAGAAAGGTCACGCCGAGGAACAGACGCAGGGGCATGAGGAACCAGCCGGTCGGAACGGTGCCGTCAGGCTGCCGCATCGTCCACATGCCGGCGGCTCGGGCGTGGGCCGGCCGCACTCCGGGGTCGTCGGGAGGCCAGCGCCTGGAGCCCGGCCGACCTGGTGCGCTCGACGTCATCGCCGTGCATCCATGTCGGGGCACGATACAGGAGGCTCTTGCTCAGGTGGCATCGGTGTCAGGGCTGTATCCAGGGCTCCCGCCGATCTGCTCTGGGCCGGTGCGGCGCATACCATGGGCCCGTGGACCGGTTGGCAGTGGTGCCCCAAACGTCGATCGAGGCCCCCCAGCGATCGCGTGCCGACGAAGCCATGCGCCGCCTGCTCCGCGTTCCCGGCGACCGACCACCCATCGACGAGTCAGAGACCCACCGCATCTTCAGCGCGTCGATCTTCCTCTCGGCCCTGCGTTGCCTGGTCAGCTACATCGTCCTGCCCGTCCTGTTGCCTGCCGTCGGCTTGGCCCGCGGTGTCGGGCCGGCCATCGGCATCCCCATCGGGGTGCTGGCGCTGACCTTCGACTATCTCGGCATCCGCCGGTTCTGGCTCGCCGACCACCGTCAGCGGTGGGCATTCACCGCCCTGTACGCCGTAGTGGGCGGGATGGTTCTGACCCTCGTGATCGTGGACATCCTCGAAGCGGTGGGCTGACCACCCGCTCCCGTCCCGCTTCCCTTCCCCGACTCTCCCGCCCGCTTTCCCGCCGTCCCGTCACCCGGCGTCTCCCGCGCCTCCGGCCCATCGCCCCTGGTGACTCAAGGGTTTCGACCTAGCGGCCGATGACCTGGTTGATGCCAGGATCATCTGGGGATAGCCGAACGTCGTACCGGGGCCGGGACGGGCTGACACGTACCATCGCGGCGGCGGCACTGGTGTGGGGGGTGGCCTACCTGGCCTGGCGTCTCCTGGACACCCGGAACGGCGCCCAGCCGGTGTTGTTCGGCGTACTCTTCGCCGGCGAGGTCTTCGGGTGGCTGGTGCTCGCGTCGTTCGTCTTCCTCGCCTGGAGAGTCCCGGCGATGAAGCGGCCGGGCATCGGTTGGCGGCCCACCGTGGACGTGTTCGTCTGTACCTATGACGAGGGATTGGACGTGCTCGGCGCCACCTTGGTCGGGTGCAGCCGGATCACCTATCCCCACACGACCTGGGTACTCGACGACGGCCGGCGCGAGCCGGTGTGCGAATTGGCGGAACGATTCGGAGCGCGTTATCTGACGCGCCCGAGCAACGAGCACGCCAAGGCGGGGAACGTCAATCACGCTCTGGACCACACATCTGGACAGGTGGTGCTGATCCTCGATGCCGATCACGTGCCCCAGCCGGACATCCTCGATGCCACGTTGGGCTACTTCGACGATCCCTCGGTGGCGGTGGTGCAGACCCCGCACGACTTCGGCAACCAGGATTCCTTCCAGCACTTCGAGACCGGGCGGCACGATCAGAGCATGTTCTTCGAAGTCATCATGCCCGGCAAGGATCGCCACGACGGGGCGTTCTGGTGCGGATCGGCGGCGGTCATCCTGCGTCACGCCCTCGAGGGCATCGGCGGCATCGCCACCGAGACGGTGGCCGAGGATTTCCACACCACCATCCGGTTGCACGGCCAGGGCTGGCACACCCGGTACCACGACGAGACATTGGTGCAGGGTCTCGCCCCCCACGATCTGGCTTCGTTCCTCCTCCAGCGTGATCGCTGGGCTCGGGGCAACTTGGCCGTGCTGCGCACTCCCGAGAACCCGGTGGTGGCGTCCGGGCTGAGCCTCAAGCAACGGCTGAGCTACCTCTCATCGCTGTTGGCCTACTTCGTCCCTCTCCAACGGCTGGCCCTCCTGTCCGTGTTGGTCGCCATGCTGGTGAGCGGCCAGCTACCGCTGCACGCCACGCTGTGGCAACTCGCCCTGCTGTGGTTGCCGTGGATGGCCCTCAACCTGGGAGCCTCGTCCCGGCTGTGCCGGGGCGAGGTCAGCCTGTGGGACGGCGCCTATTCCTCCCTCCTCACCACCGAGATCTTCCTCCGGGCCTCGCTCGTCCTCGTCCACCCCTTCCGCACGTCCTTCAGAGTCACCCCGAAGGACGGGATCGACGACGGCGGTTGGGCGGCTGCCCGCCAGCTCCGCCTGGTCCTGGCCATGGCTGTGGTGCTGGCGTCGGCCATCGTGGTCCGGGCCCTGGCCGCCTTCGGTGTGGTCCCGCTGCCCGGCCTGAGCGGCGTGGCCCTGGTCGCCGGCCTGGCCTTCGCCGCCTGGGAGCTCCTGCTGATCACCGTGGCCCTGTGGCGGGTGGGCGGACGCCACCAGGTCCGCCGTCACTACCGGGTGCCGGTCGAGGTCGCCGGGGTGGTGGAGGGAGCCTTGGTGCGTGTGGTCGACCTCACCCCCGGCGGCGCCGGCGTGCTCGGTCCGCGTCCCCTGGAGTTGGGGACCCCGGTCCAGCTCCGCCTCGACCTCCCGGGCGTCGGCGGCGACGTGCGCCAGGTCCGGGTGCACTTCACCGTGTGCTCGTGCCGCCGGGCAGAGGAAGCGGGCTGGCGGATGGGCGGCACGCTCACCCCGCTCACCGCGGCCGACGGAGAGGCGCTCATCGAGCACTGTCACGTGGTGAGCTCTCGCCTGAGGCTGACCGAGTCGGGTCGGCTGTCCGAGGCTCCCGGGGCTCCCGAGTCGGCCGCGGCTCCCGAGGCGGCCACGGACCGGGTGGCCGACGGCCCGCCGGACTCCCAACTCAGCGCCTACGGCTGAGCGCACTTGGCCCTACCCTCGGTCGACGGGCGGCGGAGGACGCCGGCCCGGCCAGTGGCTACCGTGGGCAGCCGAATGGGAACGGCGAACATCTCTCCGGCGACACCCCGGGGGGGTGGATCGGGGACCGACGACGTGCTGGATGGAACGGCCGGCAAGCGGTGGCCCGGCTCGGCCGCGCTGGAGGCGTGGGGATTCGTCCGCCAGATGCTCGACGACATGACGTCCATGGTCGAGGCCACCGCCGAAACCGAGCTCGAGATGGTCGAGGGACTCCGGGTCATCGGTCGGGCGGCCGCCCTGTGCTCGGAGCTCTCCTTGGACGTCGACCACGAGCGGCCGTGGTTCTTCAGCATGAACACCGAGGCCCGCCTCATCGGGGGGCCCGATCCGAACGGTGAGTACCACCTGGCGATGATCGACGGCTGGCACCGCTACCGGGTGACCGGGGACCGCAACACGGTCACCTACCTCGGGTTCCAGGTCCTCGCCGGAACCGGGCTGGCTCCCCGCCGGATGACCGCCTACCTGTCCGACCGCGATCTCGTCGTCGACCAGGCGGGCCGCTTTTCCTTCGTGTTGTCGGCCGTCGAGCCGTCCCGGGCGGAGCTGGTCGGATCGACCTGGGTGGCCATCCCTGAAGACGCCTCGGGCCTCGTGGTGAGGCAGTACGTGGCCGACCGAGCGAGGGAGACGCCGGCCGGCTTCCACATCGAGCCTCTGGACCGCCCCGGCCGGCCGGAACCACCCACCGACGCCGGCATCGCCGCCCAGTTCACGGCTATGGCCTGGACCATCGCCAAGCTCACCACCTTGCACCAGACCATCCGGCCCGATCTGCTCGAAGCGCCCAACCAGCTGGTCACGGCGGAGGCCGCGGCACTGGGGGCCGAGAACACCACCCCGGACAACCTCTACATGCTGGGGACGTTCCGGCTGGTCGAGGGCGAGACCCTCCGCCTCGAGTTCGAGCCACCGGCCACCCGTTACTGGAGCGTCACGGTCGAGAACATCTGGCACGAGTGCATCGACCCCCGCCGGCGGCGGAGCTGCCTCACCAACGCCGGTGCGGTCCGCGGGCCGGACGGGACCGTCCGGGTGACGATCGGTGGGACACCCGCCGACGAAGACGGCCAAGACGGCGACAACTGGCTCGACACCGGGGGACGGCACCGCGGGTTCGTCATCCTCCGGTGGCTGGACAACCCCAACCCACCGACGGTGCGCTGCCGGCTGGTGTCGCCTGCACCCGGTCCACGACCGTGACCCGGTCGTGACGACCAGGCTCGACCGGGACCGGCTGGTGGAGGCGGCCGTCGCCGACACCGGGCTGCACGATCTGGGTGAACCCAGCTGGCAGGAGGGTCTCGACCGGCTGATCGATGGGTTCGCCAGCACCGCCCGGCTCAACGACGTGGGTCGCGTGATGGTGGAGACCGAGCTGGTGAACTACCTGTCGAACCGGATGCGCATCCTCGACTGGCGACAGTCCCACCCGGCGGTGGCCCGCGGGACAGTGACGATGCCCGTCGTGATCTGCGGCCAACCGCGCACCGGCACCACCATCCTCTACGACCTCCTGGCCCTCGACCCCGCCCACCGGGCCCCACTGACCTGGGAGGTCGACTTCCCCTGTCCCCCGCCGCAGACCGCCACCTACGACACCGATCCCCGCATCGAGGAGGCCCAGGCGGTGGCGGACATGGCCGACGTGCTCATCCCGGGGTTCAGTGCCTTCCATCCGCTCGGGGCGCGGCTGGCCCAGGAGTGCGTGCGCATCACCGGCGGTGACTTCCGCTCCATGATCTTCCCGCTCCAGTACGACATCCCGGACTACGACCGATGGCTGCTGCACGAGGCGGACATGGCACCCGCCTATCGCTGGCACCGGATGTTCCTCCAGCACCTCCAGTCCGAGCACGACGCCGATCGTTGGCTGCTCAAGTCGCCGGCCCACCTCTGGCACCTCCCGGCAATGCTGGCCGAGTACCCCGACGCGGTCATCATCCAGACCCACCGTGACCCGCTCAAGGTCATTGCCTCGGTCAGCGCGCTGGCCGCCCACCTGCGGAGGATGGCCAGTGACGAGACGTCGGTCGCCCGGGCGGCGGTGCAGTACTCCGACGACATCTTCGTCGGCCTCGACCGCTCGATAACCGCCCGGCGAGACCGGACGCTCCGGGCCGACCAGGTCATCGACGTGCAGTTCGGGGACTTCATGGCCGACCCGTTCGCCACCATCGGCCAGGTCTACGACCGTCTGGGCCGGAAGTTCACGCCGGCGGTGGAGGGCCGTATGCGGGCCTTCCTGGCCGACCACCCCGGTGACGGAGGGGGCGGGGGCACCCGGTACACCTTCGCCGACACCGGGCTCGACGCCATGGCGTTGCGGCAGCGGGCCACCGAGTACCAGGAGTTCTTCGGCGTCGAGTCCGAGGACGTGTCCTAGGGGAGCGCTGGACCACGGCGTTGACGGCACACCCGTAAGGTGAACTGTGCCCGTGGTCACGACAACCAGCTCCGACCGCTCCGACCGGCCCGCTCCGGTGCGTCCGCCCTCCGGGGAGGACCCGGTTCCGTCGCGGGATGCGCCCGCCGCGCTCGGTGAGCGCGGTGACCTCTCCGAGCTCTCCCGGCTCGCACCGGACTCGATCCTGCACACCTTCCATCCCGCCGTGGCCTCGTGGTTCCTGCGCCAGTTCCCCGCCGGGCCGACCGAGCCGCAGCGGGAGGCATGGCCACGCATCATGGCCGGCGGGGACGTGCTGGTCGCCTCGCCCACCGGCACCGGCAAGACGCTGACCGGCTTTCTGGTGGCCATCGATGCCGCCTACCGGGCCCACACCATCCACGGCGCCGGCGAGCCGGGCGCCGGGCCGGGGGTGGTCTACGTCTCACCACTGCGAGCCCTGGCCACCGACGTGCACCAGAACCTCCGGCTGCCGCTCGAAGGCATCCAGGCCGCGGCGTCGCGGCTGGGCTTGCCGGCTCCCGACCTCACGGTTGCCGTCCGCACCGGCGACACCCCGGCAACCGAGCGGGCGGCCATGCGCCGGTCGCCACCGGATCTGCTGGTGACCACGCCCGAATCCCTCTACCTGCTCCTCACCGCCGCCTCGTCTCGAACGATGCTCGAGGGCACCCACACGGTCATCATCGACGAGGTGCACACGTTGGCCCGCGACAAGCGGGGTGCCCATCTCGCCCTCACCCTCGAACGGCTGGACCACCTGGTGTCGGCCCACGGTGGACGTCTGCAACGGATCGGCCTCTCGGCTACCCAGCGGCCACTCGAGGTGGTGGCCGGCCTGCTCTCGGGGTCGGACCCCGGACGGTCCCCTACGGCCATCGTCGACTGCGGCCACCGGCGGAAGCTCGACGTGGCCATCGAGCTTCCGGCCAGTGAGCTCGAGGCGGTGAGCAGCGGAGCCCAGCTCGCCGACGTGCTCGACCGGATCGCCGGGCACGTGCTCGAGCACCGCACGACCCTCGTCTTCGTCAACACCCGCAAGATGGCCGAGCGGGTGGCCCACCAACTTGCCGCCCGCCTCGGGTCAGGGGCCGAGAGTGACGACGGTCCTTCGACGACGGCCGGCGACCCCTCGGGAGCCGGCGCCGTCGGCGGCGACCCCGTCGATGCCGCCCTCCAGGTCGCCGCCCACCACGGCAGCCTGTCGGCGGCGCGACGCCGCATTGTCGAGCAGCGCCTGCGGGCCGGCGATCTGCGGGCCCTGGTGGCCACGGCATCGCTGGAACTGGGTATCGACGTCGGGCCGGTGGAGCTGGTCTGCCAGATCGGCTCCCCCCGGGCCATCGGGACGTTCCTGCAGCGGGTGGGCCGGGCCAACCACCAGCTCGAGGGTACGCCGGCGGGTCGGCTCTACCCCCTCACCCGCGACGAGCTGGTGGAGTCGGTGGGCCTGCTGGCCGGAGTGCGGGCCGGGCATCTCGACCTCCTCCAGCCGCCCGTCGCCCCCTTGGACGTCTTGGCCCAACAGCTCGTGGCCGAAGTGGCGGGAGCCGACGAGTGGGAGGTCGAGCCGCTCTACGACCTCGTCCGCCGGGCTGCGCCCTATGCCGAGTTGTCGCGGAACGATTTCGACCAGGTGGTCGACCTGGTCTCGTGGGGAATCCAGACCGGTCGGGGCCGGCGCGGTGCCCACCTCCACCACGATGCCGTCAACGGACGGCTCCGCGCCCGGCGTGGGGCCCGGCTGGCCGCCCTCACCAGTGGCGGTGCCATCCCGGAGACGGGCGACTACCGGGTGGTGCTCGATCCCGAGGGTGTCACCGTCGGGTCGGTGCACGAGGACTTCGCCGTGGAGGCCACCGCCGGCGACATCTTCCTGCTCGGCACCCACTCATGGCGGGTGGTGAAGGTCGAGACGGGCACGGTGCGCGTGGTCGACGCCGCCGACCTGCCTCCCACCATCCCGTTCTGGTTGGGCGAGGCCCCGGCGCGCACCGCCGAGCTCTCCGAAGAGGTGGGCCGGCTGCGCGCCGACCTCGAGCCACGGCTGGCGGCGGGCGACGGGGATGGGGCCCGACGAGCGGTGAGCGACCAAGCCGGCGTGTCGACCGAGGTGGCCGAGCAGGTGGTGGCCTATCTGGGTGCCGGGCTGGCCGCCCTCGGCGCGCTCCCCACCCGGGAGCGCCTCGTCATCGAGCGGGTGTTCGACGAGACCGAAGGCACCCAGCTCATCGTGCACTCGCCCTACGGTGGCCGCATCAACCGGGCGCTCGGACTGGCCCTCCGCAAGCGGTTCTGCGTCTCCTTCGACTTCGAGCTCCAGGCGGCGGCCGACGACGACACCGTGGTGCTCTCGCTCGGGCCCCAGCACAGCTTCCCGCTCTCCGACGTGCCGACAATGTTGCGCAGCTCCACCGCCGTCGAGGTTCTCACCCAGGCGGTGCTCCTCCACCCCATGCTGGCGGCCCGGTGGCGGTGGAACCTCAACCGGGCCCTGGTAGTGCCGCGGTCGAGGGGAGGGCAGCGCCGCCCCATCCACCTGCAGCGCATGGAGGCCGAGGACCTGCTGGCCGCGGTGTGGCCGAGCTTGGCCGCCTGCCAGGAGAATGCCGGACCGGGACCGGTGACGGTCCCCGACCACGTCCTCGCCCGCCAGACCTTGGCCGACTGCCTGACCGAGCCCCTCGACGCCAGCGGGTTGGTGGCATTGCTCGAAGGTCTCGAGGCGGGCCGCGTCGCCGTGCACCTGGTCGAGTCGTCCGAGCCCTCACCCCTCTCCCACGGCATCCTCACCGGAAGGCCGTACACCTTCCTCGACGGCGCTCCCCTGGAGGAACGACGCACCCGGGCGGTGGCCGTCCCCAGGGGCCTCGGGCCGATCGGACCCTCAGGCCTTCCCCCCGGTTTGCCGGTGACAGCCTCGGAGCTCGCCCCGCTCGACGAGGGGGCGGTGGCCGAGGTGCTCGACCAGATCGAGCCGCATCCACGCTCGGCCGACGAGCTCCACGACCTCTTGCTCTCGCTGGTCCGATGCCGGCCGGTTGAGGCCTGGCTGAGCTGGTTCACCGAGCTCGAGCAGGACGGGCGGGCCAGCGGGCTGGGAGGGGCGTGGGTGCCCACCGAGCGGAGGGCCGCGGCCGAGTCGATCGATACCGGTGATGGTGCCGACGCCGACGCCGGGGATGCCTCCGACGCCGGGGACGTGGCGCTGGCCGAGTGTCTGGCCGGGCATCTGGAGCTGGCCGGGCCGGTCTCGCTCGAGCGGCTGGTGGCCGAGGAGCCGCTCCCCACCGGCACCGTCCGCGGCGCGCCCGTCACCGTGCCCCGGGCGCGGACCGGGCTCGCCCGCCTTCAGGGGACAGGCCTGGCCATGCAATTGCCCGACGGGCGCTGGTGCGCTCGGCATCTCCTCGCCCGGTTGCATGCGGCCAGTCGGAGCCGGCGCCGGCGTCGGGTGGAGCCGGCGAGCATCGCCGATCTGGTGCGCTTCTTGGCCTGTTGGCAGCACGTGGCCGCCGGCAGCCAGGTCGAGGGACGGGCCGGGCTCATGGCCGTCATCGAGCAGTTGCAGGGCATCGAGGTGGCGGCGGGAGAATGGGAACGCCACGTCCTGCCGGCTCGGGTCACCGCCTACGAGCCGCGATGGCTGGACGAGCTCTGCCTGGCCGGTGACGTGGCGTGGGGCCGCCTCACCCCTCGTCCCGAATCCGGGCTCGAGCCGGACGGAGCATCGCCCGGAGGCGGCGAGCGGGCGCCGGTGCCGGGTACACGCCGGGGCACGTCCACTCCCTCGCCGGCCACGCCGCTGGCCATCGTCACCCGCCAGGACCTGGCGTGGATGCTCGGCGCCGTGCGTCTCGACCGACCGGTGACCGAACCCGCCGCCGGGGCCGCCTGCGATGTGCTGGGGGTCCTCCGGTCCCGCGGCGCGTGCTTCCGGTCCGAGCTGGCGTCCGCCTCCGGCCGGCTCGGCCCGGACGTCGACGAGGGGCTGTGGGACCTGGTGGCCCGGGGCATCGTCACCGCCGACGCCTTTTCGGCCGTGCGTTCCCTGCTCTCGCCGGCCAAGCGGCGCCCCTCGGGCGGCGGGAGGTCGCTGGCTCGGCGGGCCGCGCTCGGCCGCCAGCGGGCGGTACCGGGCAGCGGTGTCGGCGAGGGCCGCTGGTCGCTCCTACCCGAACCCGACCTCGACGGGTCCGGACCGGAGACCGGCCCGCCGGCCGAGGAGATGGCCGAGGCGGTGGCCTGGCAGCTGCTCGCACGGTGGGGCGTCGTGGTGTGGGAACTGTGGACCAGAGAGTCGTTCCGTATCCCTTGGCGCGACGTCGTTCGGGCCCTGCGCCGCCTGGAGGCCCACGGGCAGGTGCTCGGAGGCCGCTTCGTGGCCGGCATCTCGGGCGAGCAGTACGCGCTGCCCGAGGCGGCGGCGTTGCTGGCCGACGTGCGGCGCGACCCGGTCCGGGGAGCGGACGTGACCGTGGCCGGCGCCGACCCGCTCAACCTCACCGGGGATGTGCTCGGCGGGCCGCGGGTGCCGGCCATCCGTTACCGCAGCGTCTACTACCGGGACGGGGAGGCCGCCCTCCACGGGGTCCCGGCCGTATCCGCCAGCCGCCCGTAGTCCACCCGACGGTTGGTGCGGGCACGGGGGGTCAAGACCGTGCCGTCACCCGCCCCGACGGAGTCGCCCTACCCGGCGACGACCTACCGCGGTCAGGAGGGATTCCGCCAGTCCGGATGGAGGCGCCGGGACAGGGCGAGCTTCTGGGCCACGACCGTCTGGCCGTTCTCCAGCTGGTCCGGGTGGTCGGCCACCCAGGTGATGGCGGCGGCGGGGACCGAGGGTGGTGCGCCCCGGTAGCGTCCGGCGAGCCCGAGGGCGGCCGCGTGGAGCTGCTGGCGCTCGGTCTCGACGTAGCCGGGGTCGAGGTTGAAGGCCCGGATCCCCCGTTCGGCGAGCTCGACGGCCAGCAACGGCGCGAAGCGGTGGAACGCTCCCTTGGACGCGGCATAGGCGAGTCCCCAGCCGCCGCGTCCGACCGGTCCGGGAGGGTCGGCCGTGGCGACGTGCGAAGTCACGTCCACGATGATGCCGCCGCCCCGCTCCAACATGCCGGGGAGGACGGCCTGGATGAGGACCAGCTGCGCCACCACGTTGGCGGCCAACTTGGCCTCGACCTGCTCGATGGTCAGCTCGAGCACCGGGACCATGCTTCCCGGACCGGTGTCCACCGCGTTGTTGACCAACAGGTCGACCCCGCCCCAGGTGTCGGCAACCTGTCGGATGGCGTGCCGCAGCGCGGTGTGGTCGTGGAGGTCGGCGACCAACTCGAGCGACCTGGCCCCCGCGTCCTGCACCCGGGCCGAGGTCTCGGCCAGACTGCCCGGCAGCACTTCCCCGGTCCCGGTGTCCGAATGATCTCGACCTTCCCCCGGCCGCGCCGTCCGACCGGCCACCGCGACGTCCCACCCGGACTCGGCCAGCGCGATGGCGGTGGCCTTGCCGATACCGCGGGTCGCCCCGGTGACCACGGCGCGTCTCGTGGATGTCCTCGCCACCTCCATACCGGTCCGCTGTCTAGCAGCCCGCGGCTGGTTGCCGTGGCGAGTTCCGCTCGGCCACACCGGGGGCTTGGTTAACCTCCGTCGATGCCGCTGGTGCTCAGTGTCGTCGATGCGTTCACCGACCATGCCTTCTCGGGCAACCCGGCGGCGGTGGCCATGGTCGACAGCTTCCCCCCGATGAGGACATGCAGGCGGTGGCGTCCGAGCTCAACCTCTCAGAGACGGCATTCGCCGCTCGGCGGCGGGACGGAGATCTCGACCTGCGTTGGTTCACCCCTGCCGTCGAGGTCGATCTCTGCGGTCATGCCACCCTGGCCGCGGCCCATCTCCTCGGAGGCACAGCGCGGTTCCACACCCGGAGCGGGATCCTCTGCTGCACCCAGGGCGCCGACGGTCTCGTCGAGATGGACTTCCCGGCCGACCCTCCGGAGCCAGACACCGCTCCGCTCGCTCTGCCGGTCGACGACGTGCACTGGTTCGGGCACGGACGCACCGACATCCTCATCGAGCTCGGTGAGGCCGAAGCCGTGCGCTCCTACCGACCCGATCTCGCCGCGCTCGCCGGACTGGGATCCCGGGCGGTGATCCTCACCGCCGCCGGGGACAGGGCCGGGGTGGACTGCGTGAGCCGGGTGTTCGGCCCCAACGCCGGCATACCCGAGGACCCGGTGACCGGATCGGCTCACTGCTGCCTGGCCGTCTTCTGGCAGCGGCGGACCGGGAAGGAACGCCTGGTCGGCTACCAGGCTTCCAGACGAGGTGGGACCGTCCACATGCGGGTCGCAGGCGACCGGGTGGTACTCGGCGGCCGGGCGGTGACGGTGGCCGAGGTGCGCGTCACGGCGTGATCCGCGCGGGCTGATCGAGCCCAGCGGACCCGGCGGCCGACGAGCACCCCCACGTTCGGTCGGGCTCGGGCGGGCCCCGTCGGGTCGGCGGCCGGAGCTCAGGACGCCTTGCGGCGGGGCTTCGGGGCGGCCTTCTTGGTCGGGGTGGCGGCGGCGGGCTTGGCCACGGTGCGGGCCCGGGGTGGGCGCTTGGCTTTGGCCTTGGCCTTCCCGGTGCCGGCGGTGGCGGTCGTCTTGGCCCGGGCCTCGTCGATGCTGGCGCTGAGCGCCTCCATGAGGTCGACCACCTTGGCCGGGCGGGCCGGGGCCTCGGTCACGATCTCGTGGCCCTGGCGCTTCTCGTCGATGAGGGACTCGACCTTGGCCCGGTGGGTGTCCTCGTAGCGGGTGGGGTCCCAGGGGCTCTCCATGGACTGGACCAACAGCTCGGCCATGGCGGTCTCCTTGTCGGTCAGCTCCACCTGGTGGGGCAGCCCGGGGAGCTCCTGGTCGGGGCGGCGGATCTCGTCGGCGAAGTACAGGGTCTCGAGCAGGAGGACGTCGGTGTCGGGGCGGATGGCGACGGGGTACTCCTTGTTGCGCATGACGAGGGTGCCGATGGCGATCTTCTTCGCCCCGGCCATGACCGAGCGCAGCAGGGCGTAGGCCTTCTCGGCCGCCTCCCCCTCGGGGGCGAGGTAGTAGGTGGTGCGGAAGTAGACCGGGTCGATGTCGCCCAGGTCCACGAAGTCGGTGAGCTCGATGAGTCGGGACTTGACCGGCTCCGCCGCCGCCAGCTCCTCGTCGGTGAGGAGCACGTAGTCCCCGCCGCCCAGGTCCACCCCCCGCACGATGTCCTTTTGGTCGACCTCGTCCCCGGTGCGCTCGTTGACCTTCTTGTAGCGGATGCGGTCGGCGGTGCCCGCCTCGAACTGGTGGAAGCGGATGGTCTTCTCGGCCGTGGCCGGGTACAGGCCGACCGGGACGTTGACCAGGCCGAAGCTGAGGGAGCCCTTCCAGATGGTGCGTGCCATGCCCCTAGCTTTACCCAGGTCAGGGTGGCCTGACCACCATGGTCCACCACCCCGTCACACCCGCTCGCCACACTGGCGGTGATGGCCCTCTCCCTCCACCGCACCCCGGAGGCCGATCCCGGGGCCCGGGACCGCTTCGCCCGGATCGTCCTCTCCGGGCTCGCCACCTTCGGGCCCGGGGCCCCCGGGGGCCCCGATCTCGCCCTCGAGCTGGGCCTCTCGGCCTGGATGCGCCTGGCCGGGGTCGGGACGGCCGAGGCCCGGGCCACCTTGTCGGCCCTGCGGGAGGCCGTCGTGGCCGCCGCCGGTCTCGACCGGGCCGAGGAGCCCCTCCCCTTCGTCGGGCGGGACCCGAGGGCGGACACCCTGGTGCTCGCCGCCTATCTCTGCGATCTGCTCACCCGGGCCACCCGGGCCGCCGGCCTCGACCACCAGGCCGTCGTCGACCGGGCCCTCGACGGACTGCCGGCGTAGGCCTGGCCGAGGGGGCACCGGGGCCAGGCGATCCGGAGCTTGCCGGTGTCGGGCCGGCGCTCGCCGAGCCCTGCGGCCGACGCCCCTTCGACAGACGCCCCTGCGACGGATGCCCTACGAGATGACCCGTCCGAGGAAGGGGGCGTCGCCGAACGCGTACAGCGCGCCGTCGGCACCAACCATGTAGTAGCCGTTGCCGTCGAGCGATGGCGCCATGGTGCGGACCGGTGCCGACAGGGTCAGGCCGCCCAAGGACCCGAAGAACGGAGCGCCGAAGGAGAAGATGCCACCGTCCGCGGCAACGAGGCGGTATCCCCTCCCCGATGGATCAGTCGTGATCCCGACCACCGGCTTGTTCAGTCGGACCGAACCCATCGATCCGAGGAACGGCGCCGAGAACGAGAACACGCCGCCGTCTGCCCCGACCAGCCAGTACCCGCCGCCGTCGGCCGTCGCCGCCATCCCCACCACCGGGGCGTTGAGCCGGAATGCCCCGGTCGAACCGTGGAAGGCGGCATCCCCGAACGAGAAGACGCCGCCGTCGCTGGCCACCAACCAGTACCCCTGGCCGTCCGCGGTCGGGGTCATGCCGATGACCGGGGCATTGAGCCGCAGATTGCCGGTGGATCCGTAGAACCGGGCATCGCCGAAGGTGAAGACCCCGCCGTCGGCACCGAGGAGCCAGTAACCGTTGTGGTCGGGTGTGGCCGCGATGGCGATGATCGGGGCATTCAGAGGGGCGCCCAGCGAGCCGAAGAACGAGGCGCCGCCGAAGGAACGGACCTGGCCGGCGGAGTTGACCATCCAGTACCCCGGGCACCCGTCCGTGCCGGCGGTGGCCGCCACCGCCACGAATGAGCCCAGTCCGGGCTGGTTGGCGTCGACGCCGCAACCCGGACCGGACAGACCGGACGTGAGGGCGTGCACGAAGCCGTTCGGACCCCCGTAGGCGTCTCCGTACCGCTGCAGCTCGGGCGTCACGTAGGTTCCCTCGGTGATCTCGTTCCACGAGATGAGCAACCAGCCCTGGGGGTCGCCCGTGGCGTTGCCCTGGTAGAGGGCCTGGAGGGTGGCGCCGTTGTCCCGGGGGACGCAGGTGCTCGAACCATCCAATTGCCGGTCGAACCCGGGAGACAGTGGGGCAAAGTACTTCTTTCCTTCGGCGTGGAGCGTGGCGGCCAGCCCGTCGAGCTGCTGGAAGCTCTGGCTGTTGTGCCACGGATCCTGGCTGGACCAGTAGGGGCTGTCCGCATCGAAGTACTGGGCGAGAGTCGAGTTCCATTGGTTCCACTGGTAGCCCCCGACGAAGTACCAGGCCGACCGGAATTGACCGCTGATGGCACCCACCACCGCGGTGGCGTACTTGTACGAACCCACCCAGATGAAGGTGGGCTTGCCGTCGTTGCTCCGGTCGAACGCCGGATTGCCGCTGTACTGATTGGTCAGGTAGGTCAGATCCCCGCTGATGGCGGCCTGAGTGAGGCCGGTGGACGAAGCCTCGTACGAGAGCCAGAGATGGAAGTTGTGGCCCTCGGCCTGAACCTGGTCGACGGCGTGCACCAGGCTGTCGAGGCGCTGGTTCTGGGCGTTGGAGTTCGGTGTCTGTGAACCGGAGCCTGTGCCGTACCAGTCGACAGCGAAGCCGGACAACCCGGCGGCGACGGCGCTCTGCACGTCGTAGTCGATCTGAAGCGGGTCGTCCTCGGAGAACAGGGCAGCGGGAGCATCGGTCTCGATGTTGCCGCTATACGAGCTCACCGGATTGCAGCCGCTGGCGTCGAGCGCAGCCGGTAGTGGGAGGGGTGATTGGCCGTACGGATAGTTCGGCCCGAGGCTGTCCTGCCAGTGCTGGGTGTCCCACCACAGGTAGTAGTAGGCGTACATCCCCTCTGGCGAGAACGGCAGCGATGCCGGAGTGGTCGGCTTGGTCCCGGTCGAAGTGGGCTGCGCAGCCACGTGGACGACCAGCGCAGATATCCCGGCGATGGTGATGGCGGCTACCAGGGTGAGCTTCATGGCCAGATGACGATGACTCAGACGTCCCATGCAGCTCCCTATCCCGCGACGGATCCTCGCGACACTAGATCTTCGGCCGTTGCCGTTCGCCGCTGAAGCCGATTCTGTGGAGCGGCTGGTGGGCAGTGGTTTCTGCCAATGGTTTCCAACCATCTCTGCGACGCCGTGACGGAGCGGAGACCGCTACCGCTGGGTGGCTAGATGATTCCGGTGCCCAGGAACGAACTCTCTCTGGCGTTGGAGGGCCGTTACTGCGATGCCGACGAGCCGGTGGCGTGACAGCTCGAAGGAGCGCACACGGAGCACTGGGGTCGGCGTCTTAACCCAGCACGCCGACGGTGGCCGCCCCGATTGCCTCGCCGCCGACGTGCTGGAACTGCCCCACCGTCCCTCGATTCATGATCCTGCCTACCAATCGCGGGGCCCAGCCACATCCGATCGCGGATTGCTAAACGCAAGATTGGATGCCGGTAAGAAAGGGCTAAATCCCCACTAGCTGCGAGCTGAAGGCAAGCCGGCGATCGTCCTGTGCTGTCAGGTCTGCTTGGCCGGCGATCACCCCGCGGTTCGGCCGGACCAGGCCTTCGGATCGGTGCCGATGCCTCCGTCCAGCACCTCGAGCCCGTCGGAGATGGCGGTCGCCAGGTCCCCACCCTTGAAGAACCACTGTGTCTGGGCCGCTTGGATGACACCTCCCACGGCGGCGGCCAGCATGACGGGGATCAGGGCGTCACTGGGCAGGTCGAATCGAGTGCCGAAGAACTCGGCGATGATCCGGTGGCTCTTCAGTTGGATCCCGCCGACCACGCCCCTCAGTACATTCGGAGTGGCGGCGATGACTCCGGTCCAACGGCGCAGAAGCGCCATGTCTTCGGCCGTCACCACCTCCGTGAGCGCAACTCGGAGTGAGTGCAGTGGCGGTTCGTCAGCCGGACGATTGGACAGCGCAGTTCGCAGTCCTTCGCTCCGCTGGTCGATCCTCACCTGCAGGACGTCATCCTTGGCGGGGAAGTACCGGTAGAAAGTGCGCACGGAGATTTGTGCCTCCGAGGCGATCTCTTCGACGGTGATGTCGAACCCACGCTGCTCGAACAACCGCAGGGCGACCGCCTCCAACTCCAAGATCATCATCTCGGAGCGCTTCACCCGCAGCTGCCGGGCCAACGATGGGGTCGATACTCCGTCTTCCGTTGGTTCGCTTCCTCCGACTCGGTTTCAGCCACCAAGATGCACGGCACGGGCGAGCCCAGGACGGCCGCCATGGATGGGACTTTAAGAGGGCCACCAGAAATTCTGTCAAGACGTGCTGTAGACGACATAGGCTGCCGCAACAGACAGAGAATGCGAGACTTCGATCGGGGGATGGTCAGATGCGGACGGTCGAGCAATTGAGGGGGCGGACCCGGGCGTCGTTGCTCTCCGCAACGATCGTAATCGGTGCCCCGCTGGTACTGGCTGCTTGTTCCAGCGGTTCCAGTGCCCAGTCGCAATCGAGCACCACCACGTCCGCTCTGGCCGTGACCGGGCAGCGGCCTTCTGGTCCGGCGGCCCGCCTGACCGCGTTGACCGGCGGATCGGGCGTGTTCATGGGGGAAGCGACCCCTCCCAACCTCGGCAGTGTCGGCTACGTGCAACACGAGTTCGTCGCGGCTGGTACGGCGACCTCGTACACGATGGATGGCTCACCCACCAGTGACGGGCGCTGGAGCTTTGTGCCCAACACGACCGCGCCCTATCGCACACGCGTGCTGGTGCGCGCGCCGGCGAAGGCCTCGGCGTTCAGTGGCACGGTCGTCGTCGAATGGCTCAACGTCAGTGGCGGCGTTGACGCCGATCCCGAGTGGGTGAGTCTCCACGAAGAGATTGTGCGGGCCGGTGACGCCTGGGTGGGTGTGTCGGCCCAGCGGATCGGCGTAGAGGGTGGTCCCGTCCTGGTGAGTGTCCAGGGAGTTGCGGGTTCCCAAGACCAGGGCAAGGGCCTCAAGGCCATCGACCCTGCCCGTTATGGCACCCTGGAGCACCCTGGCGACGGCTTCTCCTTCGACATCTTCACCCAGGTCGCCCACGCTCTCCGCACCGGTGCCGGTCTGAGTGGTCTTCGGACGCAGCGGCTCATCGCCGCGGGTGAATCCCAGTCGGCGTTCGCGCTCGTCACTTACTACAACGGCGTGCAGCCGCTCGCCCACGCCTTCGACGGCTTTTTCGTGCACAGCCGGGGGGCCGTCGGGCTGCCGTTGGTCGCACCGGGTCAGACCGCGGACATTGCCAGTGCCATCAGTGGCACGCCGACCATCTTCCGAACCGATCAGGTCGCGCCCGTGCTCGACATCCAGACCGAGACAGATGTGGGGAGCATCCTCAACTCCTACGCGGCGCGCCAACCCGACAGCAATCGGTTCCGACTCTGGGAGGTGGCTGGCACGGCGCACGCCGATGCACATCTCCTGGGACCGAGTGCTGCGTCTATCGATTGCGGGGTGCCGATCAACAACGGCCCGATGCACGTCGTGGCCAAGGCGGCACTCCACGCCCTCACGATCTGGCTCGAGACTGGCAAGACTCCCGTCATCGCGCCGCGTATCGACGTGACGCCGGGCCCGTCGCCGCAGATCGTGCGCAACGCCGATGGGATCGCCCTTGGCGGCATCCGGACACCGCCGGTCGACGTGCCGGTCGCGACCCTCTCGGGCGCGCCCGGGCCGAACCCCTCCACGATCTGCTTGCTGCTCGGTTCGACGAAGCCGTTCTCCGCCAGACGTCTCGCTCAGCTGTACCCGTCCCGCACCGTGTACCTCCAGCGCTACAAGGCTGACGCCGACGCGACCGTCAAGGCCGGTTTCGCCCTCCCCGCAGATCAGGCTGCGCTGCTTGCGTTCGCCGAACCATCCCTCATCCCGGGTTGAACGTCCACGTCGCTGGCGACCACGGTGGTTGTAGCCGGCGACTCAAATGACGACACTTCGACTCAGGAAGATGTTGTCGAGCCCAGCTAGTAAGGTCAGGGGTTCGATAGGGCGGCACTGCGGCGGCACCAATCAAATGCGGCCGTCGGGTCGGGCTCCGTTATCTGCCAGATGTTTAAGTTAACATCGCTCGTGTCCATCGCGGATGGCGGGGAGATGCCGGTGGAGCAAGTGTTGGCACCTCGAGGTGGCCGCCTCTTGGCCTCGGGCCAAGAGGCGGGAACTGCACCCGAAGACCGGCGCTTTCGGCCCGATGTCGAGGGTCTCCGAGCCGTAGCTGTCCTGCTCGTCGTTCTCTTTCATGCCGGAGTCCCTGGACTCACCGGGGGTTATGTCGGCGTAGACGTCTTCTTCGTCATCTCCGGCTTCGTGATCACCGGCCTCTTGCTGAGAGAGCGAACTGCTACCGGCCAGACATCGCTCCTGGCCTTCTATGCACGGCGCTGCCGACGCATCATCCCCGCCGCCACCCTCGTGATCTTGGTGACGGTCTTGTTCTCGTATGGTCTGCTCGGCTTTGTCAGTGGCAACTACGTGGCCAACGACGGACGATGGGCGGCGGCATTTCTGGCCAACTTTCATTTCTCGGCCATCGGAACCAACTATTTCGCGTCTCAACTACCTCCATCACCGTTACAGAACTACTGGTCCCTTTCAGTTGAGGAGCAGTTCTACATCGTCTACCCCACTTTATTTTTGTTGGTGGCCCGGCTCGGTCAACGTTTCTCCCTCCGGGCACGCCTGACGGTTTTCTTGAGCTTGGTCATCGCGGCTTCTTACACCCTGTCGATTGTCCAAACCTCCGCCCATCCCACAGCCGCCTACTTCTCGCCGCTCACCCGGGCCTGGGAGCTGGCTCTAGGTGCCTTGATCGCTGTCGGCACCAGCTGGTTGAAGCACGTACCCCCCTCGGTGGCCGCCGGGGCCACCTGGTTGGGACTGGCAGGCATCGTGATATCTGCTTTTTCATTCAACGCCCAGACCTCATATCCAGGTGCATGGGTAGCGCTTCCAGTCGTGGGCGCCGGGCTCATCATCGCCGGAGGAACCGCCACCCCCCGATTGGGCGCTGAGTCCGTGCTCGGGCTACACCCATTTCGCTGGCTAGGAAAACTCTCCTATTCGCTTTACTTGTGGCACTGGCCAATCTTGATCATCGCCGCCCAGCGCGCCGGCAAGAGCAGTCTTCCGCTTGGACAGAGCCTCGGCTGGCTGCTCGTGGCCCTGGTGGCTTCAGTCGTGACCTTCGCGCTAGTAGAAAATCCCATTCGCCACGCCCGACTCCCCTCCAAGCCGAGTATCGGCATCGGCGTTGGACTAGCCGCGGTCACAATCGGGCTTTGTTCCCTGGTCATATCCGACCACTCCGCTTCGGCCGCTCCTGAAGGCGGCCCAGCAGTCGACAGCGCCAGCGTTCTCAACACGGTGGCGGGGGCCCCTCATATCCGAACCGTCCCACCCAGCCTCACTCCGTCACTTCAAGATGCCCCAAACGACTGGGGGGGCCGCCCCAACGACTCCTGCGCTCCCAGCTTCACACAGGCCAGCCAACCGATTTGTGTGCTTGGCGATCGTAAGGGCCAGCATGAGATGGTCCTTTACGGAGACTCCCATGCCCTGATGTGGGCCGAGGCCTTCGCTTCAATCGCCACCAAAGACCATTGGAGGCTGGTTGTCCTGGGAAAGTCAGGCTGCCCCGCGGATATGGTGACCACCTTAAACCCACCAGGAATCGGTCCGGTCGACGGCCCTTACATCCAGTGCAATCAATGGCACAACTGGGCAACCAATTGGATCAACAAGACTCAGCCAGATCTACTGGTGGTCACTCAGGAGGCACAGGTCGACTTCTTCGATGCGACCCAATGGGAGCAAGGCCTGCAGCGGGCGCTGAGGGCCATCACCTCCCCCAAGACGCGAAAGATCGTCCTAGGCAACATTCCATTGCTTCCTCAATCCGGGCCAACCTGCCTGGCGGCCCACCCTAGTGATGTCCAGGCATGTTCGGCACCACGCGGAGCCGCTGTTTCGTCGTTCAACCAGGTCGAACGGACAGTTGCAACCTCTGTCGGCGCGACCTACATCGACACGACCTCATGGTTCTGTTCGACCACATGCACGGCTGTCATCGGGAACTATGAGGTCTACCTGGATAGGAAACACCTCACCGCCACCTACTCGTTGTACCTCCGAGGTGTGCTCGAACAGGCGCTCTTCCACCCCTCACAGGCCATCGGACCGTCCGGGAACGTCACGGACCTGTTCACAAAGGTGGCGTCACCGCATGAGCCCGTGTCGGGCTCCATTTGGCTTGCCGCCGAGGCATCCTCCGATAACTTGCCCGTAACGAGGGTGGAGTTCCGCCTCAGTGGAGGAGGACTTCGAGATCACCTCATCGGCACGGGTGCTAAGGCTTCTTTTGCCTGGCTTCTCCACTGGAACACGACGACGGTGGCCGACGGGACCTACGAGCTGCAAAGCGTGGCTTACGATGCTCTGGGCAAGATGACTCGAAGCACCGCTGTCAGGATCACCTTGCGAAACTGATCCCCTGGTCTCCAAGAAGCCGCTGGCGGCCGTTTACCAAGCGTCGTGGCCGTGCGCCATCATCCTCTTCCCGATAGCCCGGTGGTGCGCTGGGGTCGCATCCAAGTCAAATCAGTCAGCTGCCGATCCGCCTCGGTCTAACTTCGTCCTGTCCGTGATGCTCTACCTCCCATGAATGTGTGGTCGGGGGCGATGTGTCATCTGAACGGGGAACAGAGTGGTGTCGGAGGGGCGTTAGTCGGCCTTAGTGCACCGTCTCCCTTGCGGACGAGTGGGCGGCGTATTGCTATGGGCCTCCAGCGACTCCGACTGGTGGGCTTGGAAGTGCTCCTGGAAGAGCGCACCTCCGTGATAGCAGACGACCGCCTCGATGGCCACCCACCGGACCAGGGGTGAATCCCTGTTTGGTGATCCGTCCCCGCTGGACCTTGCCGTCGGACTCCCGGTGGAGGGGCGTGAGCCCGGCCGGGGAACACAATGCTTGGGGGAGTCGAAGCGGTGCACGTCCCCGATTTCGGCCACGAAGACTGCGGCGAATACCTTGCCCACTCCGTAGATGGCCTGGACGGAGTGGTAGCCGGAGTCGTCCTTGCACATGGAGTGGATGGTCCGATCGATCGTTCGAGTTCCTCGTCGTAGTAGGGACGAGATCGCGCAACACGGCCAATCGATGGTCGAAAGCGTCGGGCAGGTCGAGCGAATCGAACTGGCCGTCCCACTCTCACCCCACATGTCGTTGAGCACGGGCAGGATCCCGTTCTGCCATCACCGCGCGTGGGCCTGAGCTTTGATGCCTGTGCGTAGTCCGGAGAGTTTACAGCGGGACCGGACCAGCTCTCTGAGCTCACGGGTTGGTGGTGGTGGGATCCATGCGTCGGCCAGTCGACCCCAACCGCAACAGGTCAGCCAGGTCTCTGGCATCACGCTCGTCGTTCTTACCCGACGTTTGCCCCAATCGTTGCCATGGGGGTTGCAGAGATGGACCTCGTAACCGAGGTCCATCTCTGGAAATCGACCGCCCAGTACCAGCGATAGGTGGCCTCGATGACCACGTCACAGCCCTTGGGCGCTTTGCTCACTTCCTCGGCGAACCAGACCGGGTCGTTGATGCGGACGCAGTCGACCTTCTTGCCTGCTTCGTCGATCCGATAGATCGCCGACCGGCGTCGGTGCAGGTCGATGCCGACATACTCTTTACCCGCAGAGGCCTCCCTTCTTGTGAAACTGCTGTGCAAGCCAGTCTCGGTCGAGAGAGTGGAACTCTTCACAGGGAGCGGAGGCCCCGCTCCTTCATCGCATCACTTCGGGGCTATCCGCAGCTCCGACTCAGTTGACAAGTCTCTTGACACCGGATGGCGAAGGAGTACCGTCAAAAGGAGAAGACGAAACCACAGTATGAGTTCCACCAGGCCCATTTGAGTTGTGGTTCGTTCGTCAACCGATGGGAGGTCGCCATGGTCAGTCGCTCAACCGCCATTTTGTCCAGGCTTTTCACGGTTGCCGCATTTCTAGGGCTGGGTACGACAGCCCTGTCCCCGGGCACTGGTGCCGCGCCAAGGGCTGTAGCCACGAGTTCCGTCTCGACATCAACGACGCAGCGTTCCGGGAGCGTCTACGTCACCAACGAGGGCACGCCCGGCGGTGACGACGTTTCGCAGTACGGGATTGGCCTTGCGGGCGATCTCTTTCCACTGAGTCCTGCGACTGTCGCCACGGACCTGACCCCCATCTTCTTGGCCGTGACCCCAGACGGCAAGAGCGTCTACGTCAGCAGCGAGGTCAACAACACCGTCTCGCAGTACACCGTGGACCCGTCGACCGGCTCGCTCACGCCTAAAACCCCCGCGACGGTTTCCCCAGGTCCATTTCCCGCAGGCATCGCGGTGACCCCCAACGGCAAGAGTGCCTACGTAGTGAGCAATATCGATAGAGCCATCGCGCAATACAACATCGATCCGCTGACCGGCGCGCTCTCGCCGAAGAGCCCACCGACGGTCGCCATCCCCGGACCAGCACAACCCTGGGCAGTGGCCGTGTCTCCCGACGGCAAGAGTGCATACGTCACCGACAACGGCAGCAGCAGTGTGGTCTTGCAGTACAACATCCGCCCAAAGACCGGCGATTTATCCCCCAAGACCCCCGCATCCATCGCCGCAGGTGCGGGAGGTGATCCCAATGACGTAGCGGTGACCCCCGATGGCAAGAGCGTTTACGTCACGAACACGGGTAGCGGATTGGGCGACAGTATCTCCCAGTACAACGTCGACCCGCTGACCGGAACGTTGTCGCCCAAGGTTCCCGCTACCGTCGCTACGGGCACGGGGCCTCTAGGGATCGCCGTGACCCCCGACGGCAGGAGCGTCTACGTCACAAACTTTGGCAACCCAGTGGGTCCACCACCTGGCAACACGGTCTCCCAGTACAACGTCGACCCGCTGACTGGCGCGCTGTCGCCCAAGGTTCCCGCGACCGTCGCCACGGGATTGAGACCTCAAGGGATCGCCGTGACTCCCGACGGTAAGAACGCTTATGTCACCAATGTTGGCGACAACACCCTGTCGCAGTACACCATCGACGCGTTGACGGGCGCTCTCTCGCCCAACACCCCTGCGACCGTCGCTACCGGCTCGGGGCCGACTGACGTTGTTGTAGAGCTAGCTCCGATCACCATCACAACGACCGCCCTACCGCCAGGCACCGTCGGCCGGCCCTACTCGGTTCAGCTCGAGGCCGTAGGTGGCACGCCGCCGTATACCTGGAACAAGTACCTGCAAAAGGGTAGGGGCACGCTGCCCCGCGGGGTGAGCCTTTCCCCGAGCGGCCTCATCTCGGGTACGCCGAGGCGCGCTGGCAGCTACACCATCACGGTGAAGTGTTTGGACTCCAGGCACTCGAGCAAGACCCAGGCCACACAGACACTCACGCTCACCATCAACCCCCCTAGCCCAATGGGGACTCCGCGAGTCCAAACGTCGACCCCGAGGTAAGCGCCGAGAATCACAGTCGGCCAGTCCAGGTGACAAGTCTAAAAACCTGACGTCAGAATCGCTTATGAGAACATTCGCACGGTGTTCCCTATCACCCTTGGATTCAGGGGGTCGAAAGCAATTTCCGGCCTGCGTCCTCCTGTCCCAGGGGCGTTTGCAACATTCAGCACACGGAGGTGTATGGCGCACCGAGTGGGCTGCATAAGGGCGGATCGGGTCGGACCTCGCCTTTCGAGGTGGCCGAAACCAATTGCGTCTGAACTCAAGCTCAACCGATTCCGATTCCAGGGGAGTGGGAACGAAGAGCGCGAAAGCCATCTACGCTCAATGTCGCCGGTGAGAGTGAATCACTTGGCGCTACCGTTACCGGCGGCGAAGGTCCACTCGGAGGCTCCTCGGCGAACCCATGATGAGGCTCTTACCCCGTGTCCATGAACGTGCCCGCTCCATCCCACCACCGCCGTGGTGCCACGATTTCAGGGCTCGGTACATCCAGCCCTCGCCGCCGGAGTCCCGACTAGTCCCTCCCCGCGACCATCATCAACATATATGGCTCTTCGGGTTCGGGCGTGGGGTGCCCGGCCTGGGCTCGAGGTTCTCGTTCTCAGAGGCTGTTGATGTCCGCCGGGGTGGGACTCAGGAGGGTGAACGGCATCAGCCGCCCGTTCCTGGACGTCGCAACAAGCGTCGGCGAATCGACAGCGGCGAGCTGGATCGAGACATGGGCTGTGGATTCGCCCTCGGCCACCGGTACGTCGAGAACTGGTCCAGTAGCGGAGATTTGGCACAGAGCGCCACGCCGAGGGTAGACGGCCCTGAGGGTCAAGGTCGTGGTTACCCGACCCAGGCAATTCGTGACCGCCAAGCGAAAGCCGGGAATTCCGGAACGGGACGACGAAGCTCGATCGTTGCCATCGAGCCGCACCACTCGGAGAGTGTGGGAGGTTGAATCGAGGTGCACACTGACCTCGCCGTCGCCTGCAGCGAGCGTCATGACGAGATCGGTCGTCGCGGCTGGTGCCCGGCTCAGAGTCAAGCCGCCTTGGTTGATACAGACAAGCCCGCCTTCGCCGCGAACGCGCACATCCACACCAGCGCCCGCCGCATGATACGGCCCAAAACACGCAGCAAACCAGCCGAGCCTTTTCAGATTGGGCGTCGGCTGATAGTAGACCACCCCCGAATCGGGGTCCTTCAACGGCGCGTATCCCATCCTGATCAACAGGTCGAGTTTCCACAAGACCGAGGCGTCGTACCGGCCGAGGTTGGAGGTATAGGCGGTATAGGTCGGATAAAGATAGGCATGTTCATCGAAGGGTCTGACCAGCGAGTACCGGCCATCTAGAATGTTCTGAATGAACCATCTCGGGGTGTAACCCGCCGCCAAGATGTCGAACACGTCCCCAGCGGGATATTCAGGTGCCTTCGGCGATGCCGACAGCGTAGGGTAGCCCCCGTCGTAGACAGTCTCCCCCTTGTTCACAGCTGCCAACAGGAACGGATCGATACCGGGCCAAGTCACATGGCGATAGAGCGTTGGCGCGATGAGATTGTTCTCGGCCATCACCGATGACAGAGGGTCAATTCCGGCGAGCAGCACGCCACAGGCGATTGCCGCAGCGACGAGAATTCGAACCGAGGGACGCAACAGCAGAAGGAGGACCGAACATCCCAGCGTTAGTGTCCATATCGGTCCCGCGAGATGATTGAAGGTGCCGCCCAGCTTGGCTTCAGCCAGAATGGCCGTGGGTATCGGGCTGACTCCCACGACCACCGCCGCCGCAGCGACGAGGATTCGAAGCCGCGAGCGGCGCCCCCGATCGCCGAAATATCCCCAGGTCACACATAATGCGAGGGTCCCGAGGGCGACGAGCGGCACAATCAGGAACCTGAGGCTTAGGTCGGTCTCTTGTGCAAGCGGGACCACCCGGACATAGCGGAGTTGGCCGGCCACCAGTAGGTCATAGGCGAACCCATGGCTGGTGACTTGCAAGGCCAACCCGAGGAGACACGATGTTCCTGCGAAGGTCAGCAATACAGTCGCCGACCTGACCCATTTCTTCCACGTCCGCGCCCGTCTTTGGTCAACGACAATCAAAACCGCAAGAGGCAGGCAGGCAACGAGCAGGCAGGACACAACCGTCGTCTGCTTGGTGAAGACCGAGCCCGTCAAGAGTAAGCCCACGACCAGCATCAGTCGGCGGGACATACCAGCTGGTGACAGGATCCCTCGGAATGTGATTGCGCCGGAAATGACCAGCAGGGACCATGCCAGCTGGTCATTGCCTTGACCGTAAAGGCCGATCGTGAGGAGCCCACTCATGGACAGGACCACAACAACGCTCGCTGTCGCGAGTCGGCCCTCCCACCGGGATGTGGCTGCCCACAGCATCCGAACCAACGAGACCATTGCCGCCGCAGCGGCAAGCAAGGAGACAACGAGCTCCCAACCCTCCCACCAATAGATCTTCAGCAATCCGGCGAGCATGAAGGTCTCAACCGGCGGATACGGGAGGCCGACAAACTCAGTCGCGGGATTTCCGTACTCAAGGTGCCCCGTCGCCACCGCCCCTGCATCAGCGACGACGTTGCTTGAGAAGCCCAGGGAAGGATGCCGCACGAAGAGGATGCCCACAAAGGTGAGCATCAAGCCGACCAGCAGGACCACAGCCGTAACAGTCGCTGCGCAGACTAATACGTGAACAAGCAGACGCCTCGCAGATAGAACCAACTTGCGCTGACCACTTTGTTTTGTCGACTCAGACGCAAGTACCAGTTCGCCGGTTGGCACGGATGGACACTACCCGCACCCGAACTCTCGAAATTTGGCTCGCCGACGACTCCCCTTCACCTCTTGAGTCATACGTGTTCGACAATAACCGGTCCTTGTGCCTGTTCGCGCCGACATCTGACGATCAACCAGATCGATAGCCATCCAAGGGAATCCCCCAGCCAGCCGAGAGCCCAACAAGCCTGTTTGACGACGATGCCCTCCGCCACGAGATAGAACACGATCAGCCCAGGGGCACCGGCACCTCCCGCTCCTCCTGTTCTACCTGGGGCACGTGCACCGCCTCCCCCATCACCGATCGCGGTATATCCGTACCCGGGCGGACCAGAGGCTTGCAGTCCGTGCGTTGGGAGACCCTCCGTTGGTCGCGAGGCCACCCCGAAGCACCCAGAGGGTCGACAGTGCCGCTCCCACGTGGAAAGGCGGCGATAGGACGACGGATGCACCGACTTGAAATCGACCCGTCTCGGGTCCGGTGACACGACGAATCTCCGCCGAGTATCTGTCTGGCCGCGGGTTGTATGCCATCGCTGAAGGTCTGACGCCGGACGGTGTTCCCGCCCACAGCGCGCCCACGGGAACCGCATGGTCACCCGTAAGTCTCCTGTCGTCAGCCGGCCTACGCGCTGAGCGGCCTCATCAAGTGCAGCTGCGGCAGAATGTCACGGATCTCAGTCCATTTGATGGCCCCATCGAGAGTCACAGAGGCATCACGGTACTTGGCCTTTCATCTCCCTGAGGACCGCCTCGCAGAGTGACATTGCCCTTGCTCAGTGTCGTCCTGGCGGACCCCGGTGCCCGCTCTCCCGGTTATTGTCCCGGAGAGCGAGCTCGTCGGCGTGCTCGGCGCAGGCCTCGACGGTCCACCGCTTGCCGTTGCCGTCCGTGAAACGGCCACCCCGGACGATGGGCTCCTCGCAGTGGCTGGCGTGGCCGACGCCGTTGTGGACGAACCTGAAGCACTGGCCAGGGATGACGGAGAAGGCTTCGGCGTAGTGGGCCATGGGCCAACGGTAGCGGCAGGATCTACGGGGCCGGGCCTGGCGGAGGTGGAGATCCCGGCTCTAGCTGGGGGTCGCGGCAGATCAACCAGAGCTTGTGCGAAAGTGTTCGGCACTCAGCTCAGCCGCCACTCACCGTAAGGGGCAGGGTCCATTGGATGTATCTGAGACAGTTGCTGGCAGTGGCCATCAGGAAGCGCCATCGCGGCGGCGAATCACGATTGGCGAATCATTTGATCCGCACCGCAACAGCCTGAACTTCATTCGGCTCCTCCTTGCGCTGACCGTCCTCTTTTCCCACGCCCTGACGCTCGGCGGGAACGGGAGTGTCTCCAATGAGGACGTGCTCAACACGACGCCTGGTTTGGTGGCTGTCTTTGGTTTCTTTGGCATCAGCGGCTTCCTCATCGCCCGGAGTGCGGCGCACAACAATGTCATCCGCTACCTGTGGCAGCGGTTCCTACGCATCTTTCCGGCTTACTGGGTGTGTCTGGCAGTCACGGGGTTGCTCTTGGGGGTCATTGCTTGGGAGCACGGCCAGGCGATCCCGCCACATTGCGGGCTTTCCTGCTACTTCAACAGCCCTACCGGACCATTCCAGTACGTATACCGGAACGCGTGGTTGAAGCTGAATCAGCAGACAATCGCTGGCACGCCTCACGGAGTCCCGTTACCCGGCGTGTGGAACGTGTCGTTGTGGACCCTTTCCTACGAGTTCCTCTGCTACTTGGCTGTTGCGGTCCTGGCCCTGGTCGGATTCCTCAGGCACCGGTTCATGACGTTCACCATTGCGGCAGCCGTGTGGATCTGGGCTGCCTACATCTGTTTCGCCAAAGTCGGCACCTTGAACCCAAGCTTGGTCCGGTTCGTTGGCCTCCTGCCGCTGTTCCTTGCCGGGACTCTCCTCTATCTGTACTGGGACAAGATCCCCGACTCGGGGTGGTTGGCGCTCGGCTCAACTGCCATTTTCGTAGGCAGTCTCTGGCTGCCCTTCGGGACCGAGGAAGATTTCGCTTTCGCCCACAGGCTCAACGCCCCTGCTCTCTTCTGCGTCGCTCTCGCGTATCCAATGATCTGGCTCGGTATCCACCTTCCGTTCCACAAGATCGGCTCTCGCAATGACTACTCCTACGGCATCTATCTCTATGCCGCCGCAGTCCAACAGCTCCTGTCGATTCTGGATGCTCAACGCTGGGGGATGCCCGTCTATATGGCGCTCACGGTGGTAATCACGGTGCCGCTTGCTGTTGCCAGTTGGTGGATTGTGGAGAAGCACGCCCTGAAGCTAAAGAAAGTCGACCCAAAACGCCTGTTTCAATCACGGGTCGCAGTTCCATAATGGATCCTTAGATGTCCCAACCGCGGCCACACTCATTGACACCCGGCCAGTTGGCCGCGACGAGAGCGAAGATCAGGCGCATGCGCGCCGGCGTGCCAACGGCGCCCATCGACGCTCAGTCGGTGCGGCGGCGGGTATTCCGGGTGCTATTCGGCCGTCGTCAGGCCGCCGGAGGCTGCCGAGGCGCCCCGTCGTAGCCGTCCCCCGGGCCGCAGACCTTGCCGGTTCGGGATCCACGTAGGCATACAGCACCTCCGTCAATTGCCGACGTGGACCGTCACAGGTGTGCTCGAGGTGCTTTTTCCCTTGATGTCGTAGACAACCGAACGCAAATCGTACGCACCGTCGGGCACTTTCCTTGTGTCCCACGACGTCACCCAGGTCTGGGTTGGAGTGAAGCTGACTGTCGTCGCCATCGCTGTGACGGAGATCACGCGGCGCAACGCGTTGCTCACCTGGAGCTGCACCTTCGCTACCTTCACGTTGTCCACAGCATTGGTGACGACTTCAAGGTTCCCGGTCGCCGTGGCTCCGCTGGAGGGACTTGCGATGATCGAGCGTGGAGCAGGTGTTGGCGCTGGCAGCGGGGCGGGCGCGGGCAAATGCAGGGTAGACGTGACGAGTTCTGGCATGAGCCAGCGCGCCACCCAAAGAGAGCCCACTGTGGTGTAGTGGAGGCCGTCCCCCCGAACCCAAGTGTCACCTACGACAGCAGAACACGGCGGCCCTCCGGGACAGACGTGAGAGGCCAAATCGACTATCGAGACATCGCGCGGATGCATGGCCGCGAAGTCGCGAAGGAAGTCGTTGAAGCGGAGGTAGCTTTCGTCGCTCGCGGTGGGTCGGGTCACCGTGCTGAGGTCGGACGATGGCGGTTGGGTGAGGATCACCACTTTGGCCCCCGTGGCGGTGAATTGAGCGACCCGTTGGTCCATTTGCTTCGTGAGAACCGCTTTCCATTGGGGCGAACCCGCGGGAAGGACCACCTGACCACTCGGGGTACTGCGAACGATGTCGCCTTGTTCCCATTGGCTGGACCAGACCACAAGGATGGGATGACTTCGTTTCAATGCCGACGCGACCACCTCGTTGACTTTCGATCGGCATGAGTTCGCATACGGGTCAACTTCAGGACCCTTGCTCACGTTCGTCGACTGGGCTTCGACTACACCACATCCGATGACTGCGGCGTTCACGACCTCGAAGCCATAGTGGGGACCGAGGGCGTCGAGGCCCGCGCCGAGCGTGCACGCAGTCGAATCTCCGACCAGGAGAAGGCGAACATCCGGGGGAGCCGTGGTCACGCCAGTCAGACCGGCCTGACCACGCAATGCCGCGACTTCGGATGCCGGGACGGCTGGACACCCTGACGAAGTAGCCAAACCGGTGAGGTTTGCGGCATAGGAGGTTGTCGGTTGGGGCACGACGGTACACACGGCGAGCGCCGAGACAACGAGACCGACGCCGAGCCCGATGCTGAACCATCTCCGACGAGTCAATATCGGGGCCTGACGAAATGGCTTCTCGATCAAGAAATAGCTGAGAATGGACAACCCCAGAGCCACCAACAGCCACAACAAATTGTCAGACACCGGCAAGGTGTCCGATCCTGTGCGCTCGGCGGCGATTGTGAGGATCGGCCAATGCAGCAGGTAGAGCGAATACGAGATGAGGCCGATCCACTGAAACGCTCGTAGTTTCAACAAGGATTCCGAACCCCAGACGGGGCGCGCAGTACCACCCGAGATGACCAGGGCCGTTCCGATCACCGGCAGCGCCACTGCTGACCCCGGGTACGACGTCGACGTATTGAACAAGCAGGCACTTGCCATGACCATCCCGAGACCGAGCCACGACATCCCTGCGCCAGCCATTGCGGGCAACCGCCGAAGCGTGCCCGCACAAACCGCGACGAACGCCCCGAGTGCCAGTTCCCAGGCCCTTGTAAAGGGCGAGAAGTAGGCAAGTGTGGGATTGGATCTCGTCTCGAGGATCGAGAACACGAACGACGCAACGATCACGAGCCCCAACATCGATGCGAGATTCCGTCGACTCGAGGTGCGTCTCCCTCTTGCCGCCACCAATAGGAAGAGTGCCGGGTACACGAGATAGAACTGCTCTTCCACTGAGAGCGACCAGAAGTTCTGCAGCGGCGAAGGAAGGCGCTGCGAGGCTAAGTAGCTCGTACCCGAAGCAGCAAAATGGAAATTGGCAAGGAACACCGCCGCCCAACGCCCGTCCTCTGCGACCTCGGCTCCGGAGAACGTTCCGAGAAAGTGATAGGTCGCGAGCACGACCACGACGATCACCACGGTCGCGGCGGGAATGATCCGGCGCACCCGTCGGGCGTAGAAGCGAGGGATTGAGGTTACACCGGTCGATTCTCGTTCTCGCAGGAGAACGCCGGTGATGACGAAACCAGAAATCACGAAGAAAACGTCGACTCCCACGTATCCGCCGCTCATGCCCGGTACGCCGGCGTGGAAGAGAATTACGAGCAATATGGCAACGGCCCGCAAGCCCTGAACATCCGGTCGAAACGGGCGGTCCTCGGGAGCGGATCCTGCGTGACCTCCAGAGGAAAACAAGCGCGATTGACCACCGACGTGTCGTGCAGGTCTAGCTAAAGGCTGCTTCGATTCCAGTAGCGACATCGGATCCCCCCGGGTGATCACCCATCCTACGGACGCGAAGGGAATCGTAGGGTACGCGGCCGTCGCGCATACTTGCCATTTCGACCAGGTCACAATGACTGTCTCGACCCAGCGCAGCTATCAAACGATCCGGGAACACGCGGCCTTCTGACCAGGTACTTCGGCTACGAAGTCCGGCCGCGAAAACACACGCTTACCATCAGAGGCGTACTGGTTCTGCGCGGCGACGATCTGCGAGCAGCCGTCCTGTTCGCCGGCAACCGCAGTCGATTACCACCGCTGAGCTGAACCGCGGGGTCGTTTCCGGCCGAGTCGTACTCCGGGGAGCATGTGCCGATCTGTGACTGGGTCGAAGAGCAAATCTCCGTGTACCTGTAGATCGTCCGACATCCGAGTGTCGTCGATCGTCGCCGAGCTCGACAAGTGGCTCGCCCAGCTGTTTGATCCCGAGTCAGTCGACGCCACCATCGCTGCCATGGTGAACACCAGGGCCCGGATGCACGCCACAGAGGCCCGCGCCGAGGCAGCTCGGCGGAAACTGGCCGACTGCGACGACCGGCTCGGCAAATACCGGACATGCACTCGACAGTGGCGCGGACCCAGCGCTCGTTGCCAATGGATGAGCGAGATCCAGTCCGAGCGCCCTGTGGGCCGAGGTAGAGCTGGCCACAACGGCCTGAACCGCCCCGGCAGAAGACGACACGCGGGAGCTGGTCCAGGGCCTCAGCGACATGACGGGCGTCCTTCTCAGAGGCCCGTCCGGAGGACAAGGCGACGATCTACGCCGAGCTTGGCATCAGGGTCACTTGTCACCCTGACCAGCGCCAAGTTGCCGAAGCGTCGGCCGCACACCGCGTGTGCAACAGAGTGTGTCGAAGAGGCGTTCGCAACCTTCAGTACACCGCGGGTGTGGCGCACCCCGTGGGCCGCTTAGCGCCTGCCGCCGGTCAGTTCGTCGGGCCGGCCACCTTGGACTGACGAACACCACCTGTCCGTAATGCCCACCACGAGTTGTGGTACACGAGGCTCCCGTTGAGCGTGATCGTGATCGAGCCCGGTTGCGGTGGGCTACCCAGACCGGTTGAGGTTCGAGCACCGACGAAGACTTCGCGGATGGCCCCGAGGGCGGCGACGGAGAAAGTGGCGACCACGGTAACCACGTGGCTTCCCGACCAAGTCACGCCGGTTGAGGTAACGATCCCGTTAGGGACTGTACCGGTGTGGTCAGGTAGCAGGACGAAGGTGCCAACGTCCTCGCCGCTGAGTTCGTGCTGGGTGTAGGTACCCTGAATCCACAGAAACCTGGGGCTTGGTGAGGCGGACGCAGGCGCGGGGAGCAGTAGGGCAACGGGAATGGCGGCCACCGCGACGATGAGAGCGGCGACCACTCGCCGTCTTGTTCCAATGCCGACGATCTCGGTGTGCGGAGCTATGGGATCAGGCTACATACGACGCGTTCCAGGGCCCAACGCCGATCCAGATTCGCGGTGAAATACCTAGTGAACAGGGGTGTCGGAGAGTGTCTGAGGCGCGTTTGGAACCTTCAGCCCACGCCGCTGGGTGGCGTACTGATTGGGCGTCGTGAACCAAGGGCCTGCCGCGAGAACCGCGAGAGAGACGCGGCCAGTCCGCTGCTCCCCGTTCTTGCTGCACGTCCGGCGCCATCTGCATGGCCCGGAGCCCCAGGTGCACTCGAGTCGAACGAAGGGCGGTAACGCCCGTCTCCGGTCGGGCCAAATGGGGCGCCGTGTATTGGGTTCAGACGATCCCAACTTCAGAATTTCCGTATCTGCGCCGGGTGGGACTTCGTCTGTCCTCGGCCCCGGCTGGCGAAGACGCGAACACCCGGCTCGGAAGGAGCGGAACCGCCCTAACCCCAAAACGGAGATTTGCCGATGTCGCAGAGGTCGGTTTTGTGGCCAGACTTGCTTTAAGCGGCCTCCACGACGGTGAAGCGAATACAACCTTAAGCGCGCCGGCCGCATGGCACACCGAGTGGGCCGCTTAGGGACGCCGACCGGTCGTTCCCACGCCCCTACCTTTGGTCGTCATGTTCAGATGTCGGGGCGTACGGGAGTCCCAGAAAGTCGAGCGGACGCTCCATCGCGGCAAGATAGGCGGGGCGGGTTTTGGTCGGACAGCAAACACGCGCGACGCACCGACTCCACCGTTGAAGACCGCGTAGTGTTCCGTTCGTGCAAACGTCGGATGGAGCAACACACCAGACAATCCAAGGTCACTGGTCCACGCTGTCCAGTATCAACCGAAATCGGTTCGTTTGGGGCGGGGCAGTCTTCCTCCTAGTGGCCCTGTACTTGGCGTACACGGTTCATGATTCTATCAATAACCTCTATTCCGACGACTGGACGATCGTAACGTTTATTAACGCTGCGCTACACCATCACCTGACGCTCGATCAGCTGTGGACTACACAGAACGGGCAGGGAGGGGGTGAGAACCGCGTACTCTTTCCGTATCTCGTAATAATTGGGGTAGGCCTCGCGACCAATGACAACACGAGATTCATGGTTGTGATCAATGCAGCCGTCTTTAGCGCGACCTACTTGATCATTCTCGTGCTTCTGCGCTCATATCTGCAGCGGTCCTTGACAGTGATCTCGGTTCTTGCCACCGGCTTGATCTGGTTTAGCCTCCTCGACTATTTCAACGCGCTCTTCGGCTTTCAGTTCGCGTGGTATCTGATCATTCTGTGCTTTGTCGGGATGCTGTACTTCCTTCTGCGCGAGAACCGCGGCTTACCAGCACTAGTCTGTGCAATAGCTCTCGCTGTCATAGCATCGTATTCGTCGACCCAAGGGCTACTACTCTGGATCACGGGTCTGCTTTGTCTCCTCTGGCCTTTTTGGCACGCCCGCGGTAAATACACACGCCAGCAGTACCTCGCACTCATCGCGTGGTTGGTGGTGGGAGCCATAACGACGGCAATCTACTTTTGGAACTACGCACCGAATCTCGGAGGTTCCGCTTCAAAGCCTGGATTTTCCGGTTACCCGACGGCGGAACCGCCGAGTTGGGCTTTGTCCCATCCTGGACGACTGATTCAGTTCTTCGTGGTGGACGTGGGCAACGTGATCCCACAGGCCGGCTTAGTACTCCATGAATTGATCGGTGCCGCGCTATGTGTTCTCTCCGTCTTCGTGCTCGTGCAATGCTTTCTAATCCAGCGAGACTCTCCAAGGTTGCCGCTTCCCATCGCGCTGATCAGCTTCGGCCTGCTGTGGGACGTGGGGGTCGCAACGGGCCGTCTCTCTTTTGGTCTCGCATTCGCCTCTCTGGATGTGTACACGATGCCCAATCTCTTGGTCGTTCTTGGAATCGTCTGCTACGGCCTGTGGTGGCTCAATAATCTAGAACGCACCCGTCCAAAGCCACCTGCGAGGCACCGCATCCAGCTTGCTTTGGCTGCGTTGACAGTCTTCGTTTTGGTGCAAGTAGCAACGAACACTGAGTATGGACTTAACGGCGGCAATCAACAGCGGCAGGAGTTTTTGGCTGGTGCCCGAACGACCGTGATGCTCAGTCGTATCCCATATTCACAGTGGACGAGGTACGAGACCTACGGCAATTCGATTCCGAATGTCTATCTGGCGCCCTATCTGCGAACGCTAATCCCCGAGGCAAAGGCTGATCATCTGGGTCCGTTTGGTGGATGACCAAACTGATCGTGGGTCTCTAATAGACCGAGCTGGGAGTGGCCGATAATCGCGTGCACCCAGAGGATGACGCCCAACCCGATGTACACGGTTCCCACGGCTGCCAGCGTCATCCACGGCCGCCACCGCTGCGCCGGCGCCGAGCGCGTCCTCGGCCAGCGTCGCGTGAGCCTGCCGTGACGGCGGTGCGACGCGGCAGCACGGGAGCATCACGTCCGGTCGATCCCGATTCGTGGTACTCGTCCTCCACGTTGACCGACCAGATGTCGTGTGTGGCGCCGTAGATGTTCTCAACCGTCAGCATGGCGGTGTACATGGAGTGGTCTTGGTTGTTGTACTTGTGCATCCCGTTGCGCCCGACGGGATGGATGTTGGGCGCCTCGGCCTCGATCCACTTGCGGATGGTCTCGACGTTCGCCTTGTAGCTGAAGTCGTAGTACGGGTAAGCCTTCGGGACACGGACCACGTAGCCGCGCTCGACGTCGCCCTCGGCGGCCAGACCGAGCGAGACGAGCTCCTTCGTGCCGAGCGCGATGAGCTCGTCGTCGGGCGTGTTCCACATGTCGTCGCCCTCGAAGACGAAGTACTCGAGGCCGAGGCAGGTCCGCCCGTCCTTGACCAGGAAAGGCGACCAGGAGCCGTAGTTCTGGATGCGCCCGACCTCGACGTCGGTGGCGTGGATGTAGATCCAGTTGTCGGGGAAGCTGCGCGACTTGGGCACGATGAGGGCGACGATCAGGTAGTCGCGGTAGTGGAGATCGTCGGCCGCCGCGACGACCTCTTCCGGCGGGGGTGGCATGATCGTGTGCACCAACTCGCGCATGGGCATCGTCGAGATCACGTGCGAGACCGGCCGGGTGTGCGTCTCGCCGTCCTGCGTGTATGTCACTGAGGTCGCGCGGCCGCCCTCGACGATGACTCCGGTCAGCCGCGCCCCCATCTTCACCGTCCCCCCGGCCGCCTTTACCTTCTTCGCGCAGACCTCCCACATCATGCCGGGGCCGAACTTGGGGTACTGGAACTCCTCGATCAGCGTCGTAATCTTGGTCTGGCCGTGCTTGGGGAGGATGGCGTTCAGCACGGCCTTGCGCAGATCGAGGTTCTTGACGCGCTGCGCCGCCCAGTCGGCTGGCATGTCCGAGACCGGCACGCCCCAGACCTTCTCGGTGTACGTCTTGAAGAAGGTCCGGTACAGCCGCCAGCCGAACCGCTTCACCAGCCAGTTCTCGTAGTTGGACTCGTCTCGCGGGGGACGGATGCGAGCCCAGACGTAAGAGAGCCCGCACAGGATCGCCTCCCCCAGGCCGAGGTTGCGCAACGCATTGACTGGCTTGAGAGGGTAATCGTAGAACTTGCCCCGGTAGTAAATGCGGCTCATGCGGGGCCGGACCATGAAGTCGCCCTCTGGCAGGATCTCGTGCCAGAGGGCCTCGACCTCGGGCACCTTGGTGAAGAACCGGTGTCCGCCCAGGTCGAAACGCCAACCGTCCCGCACGACCGTGCGCGAGATGCCGCCAACCTGGTCGTCTGACTCGAGGACGACCGGGCGCTCCCCTTGTTCGGTGAGCAGGTAGGCCGCAGTCAGGCCGCCGGGGCCCGCGCCGGCGATGACGACGGGTGCTTCATCGCGTACTGCCACGAGCAAGGCAGGTTAGTGGACCCCCGCCCGGGTTCGTGGAGGGCGCAGTGTGTCGGAGGGGGGACTTGAACCCCCACGCCCTTGCGGGCACTAGCCCCTCAAGCTAGCGCGTCTGCCTATTCCGCCACTCCGACGAGTGACTCCGACTCCGTTGTCGGGGCGATGGCATGGTAGCGCGCCAGGATCCAAGCCGAAGTCACACCGGCGTCAGTTCTGGTGGCCGGGTGGGCCGGGTTTCAGCGTCTGCCAGGTGGAGAGATTCCACAGGATGCCGTCCGTACTCGCGTTGTACTGCACGTTGGCGAGCTGTACTCCGTTGGCCACCAGCGCCGGCTCACCAAACAGCGGCAGGGCCACCATCTGAGTCCACAACTGGTCATCAATCTGTCCGTAGAGGGCCTGGCCGGTCGTCGGGTTGAGGGCCCCGGCCGCCTCGATGAACAGCTGGTCGACCGTCGGATCGTCGTAGTTGCTCCAGTCCTCGGATCCGGACGTGCCGGTGGCCCCCACCGTGCCGGAATACCAGTTGGCGGTGGACGTCTTGTACGGGCTGGCCGTGCGGGTGACGAGAGCGATGTCGTAATCGTCGGCGGCCGCCGCCCGGGCCAGGCCTTCGGGCCCGTCGACCGGCACGGTGTCCACCGCGATACCGGCTGCCCGCAACTGGGCGCTGAGCTCCGACCCCGCGTCAGCCGTCCACGGATCGCCGGTCTCGACGGCCAACCGCACCGTGAGCTGGACGCCACTGGCGTCGACGTACTTGCCGGCCGCATCCTCGTGGTAGCCGACGCTCCTGAGTAGGCGGTCCGTAGCCCCGAGGTCCCGAACGTCGTACCCACTGGACACCGTGGAGGGGTTGTAACTCGATTGGGAGGCCACGGCCAGGTGGTCTTCGTTGATCACCAGGTCAGGATCGATCGGGCCGAAGATCCGGTCGAGGAGGTCGCTTCGATTGATGGCATGGGCGATCGCCTGGCGCGTTGCCAGCCTGGACGTGGTCGGTGCTGTGATGTTGAACTCCAGGTCGAGCAAGGTGAGGGACGGTTTGATCTCGCTCTGGGTGTTCGGCATCGATGTGACCTGGTTGACCGAAGCGAGGTCGAAGGACCACGGCTGCACCACGGTCCGGTTGCCGGCGGCCAAGGCGCCGCTCCAAGCCGCCTGGTTCGGGGCGACGTTCACCACCACCCGGCCGATCGCAGCCGGTGTCCCCCACCATCTGGGATTGCGAACCAGCAGCACGTGCCCATCAGGAGACACCGACTGCAAGACGTAAGGACCGGCCGAGAGATCGACAGACGGAGTGAAGGTGTCGAACCCGTGGTTCCATCCCACCCGGCGGGCGATATGCGCCGGCACCATGTGGTCGAACATCACCCGCCAGTCGGTGAACGGCGTCGAGAACGTGACGGTCGCCGTCTTCCCGTCGCGGCTTGGAGTGATCGAGCTGACGTCCCGGTACCCGAGGGTCGAGGCGGTCTGGTCGGGCTGCCCGTCGACATCCACGCCGTTTCCACGCTGCGACTGCCACGCGTATATGAAGTCGTCGGCACTGACCGGCACGCCATCGGACCAGACTGCCCGCGGGTTGATGGTGTACTGGATGACCAGGGGCGACGTCGAGATGGCCTCGACACTGAGCAGCAGGTCGCTGTTGACCAGGGGAACGAGCTTCGGGCTGATGTTGTAGGCGCTCGGCAGGACCGGTGCCATCAAGGTCGGGGTCGAGGAGGCGGCACCCGCCGCCGTGTTGGGGTTGAACCCCGACCAGGCCCGGTCCATCTCGACGGTCGCCTGTCCTCCGGTGGCCGCCACCAGTACTGAGTTATGGGGCTGGTCGACCTGGCTGATGCGGTTGGACCCGAGGTGATCGATGATGGCCACCAATCCGATGATCACGATGATGACCAGGGGCAGCGTCCACCGGGCGCCGTACCCGCGCCACAACGAACCGAAGCGTTGCCGGCGCTCGACTGGCTCGGCGCCGGTCGAGCTCACTGCAGACGCAGGATGAGGATGAGATTGGTGAAGGCGAAGATCACGGCCACGGTGACCGTGATCCGGTCCAGATTCTTCTCGACCACGGTGGACCCGGCCGCCGCCGACCCGACCGATCCGCCGAACATATCGGAGAGACCGCCCCCCTTCCCGCTGTGCATGAGGATGAGGAAGATCAGGGCCAGGCTGGTCAGCACCTGCAGCACGACAATGATGGCGGTCAGCACGCGATCTTCCTCCTAGGGCTCACGACCGGTGGAGACGCTACCAAACTCACCTCGTGGCCAGGGTGGCGGCCCGGATGATGCCAGCGAAGACGGCGGCGTCGAGGCTGGCCCCCCCGACCAGCGCACCGTCCACATCGGGGCATCTCATGATGGCCTCGGTGTTCTCCTCCTGCACCGATCCGCCGTACTGGATTCGCACCCGGCTGGCCACCTCTGCGCCGGAACAGCCGGCTACCACCTCTCGGATCCAGCGGCAGGCGTCCTCGGCGTCGTCGGGAGTGGCTGCCTGCCCGGTCCCGATGGCCCACACCGGCTCGTAGGCGATCACCATGCCCGCCACCGCCTCGGCCGCCAGCGGACCGATGGCCGTCCCCACCTGTTCGGCGAGCCGATCGTTGGTCAGTCCCATCTCGCGCTCGTCCTCGGTCTCCCCCACACAGCAGATCGGCGTCATGCCGTTGCGCAGCACCGCCTTGAGCTTGGTCAGGACCAACTCGTCGGTCTCGCCGAAGAGGCGGCGGCGCTCGGAGTGTCCGACGATCACGTACTCGACGTGCAGCTTGGCCAGCATCAGGGCGCTCACCTCACCGGTGAATGCGCCTGAGTCCTCGACTGCGCAGTTCTGGGCGCCGAGGGCCACGGGGATCTGCTCCGGTTCCACCACCGACTGGACCGTACGGATGGCGGTGAACGCAGGATGCACCGACACGTCGACGGCGGCGACGTCCGATGCCTGCAGCCGAAGACCGAGATCACGGACGGCGTGGAGGGCCTCGTGGTGATCGAGGTTCATCTTCCAATTGGCGCTGATGAGCGGTCTGCGACCACCCCCGGCGTCAGTCACCGCCGGTGGCGTTCCGCGGCACGGCTCGGCTCGAGGCCGGGGCGTTGGGCGCACCCCGCAGGGCGGCCAGCCCCGGCAGGTCGCCGTGCTCGAGCAGCTCGAGGGCGGCTCCGCCACCGGTGGACACGAAGTCGATCCGGTCGCTGATGCCGAGCTCGTCGACGGCCGCGGCGCTGTCCCCCCCGCCCACGACGGTGTAACCGGGACTTTCGGCCACGGCCCGAGCCACGCCGGCGGTCCCGGCACAGAACCGGGTGTCCTCGTACACGCCCATCGGTCCGTTCCACAGGACGGTCCCGGCCGCCCGGATCTCGTCACCGTAGAGCTTGACCGTGCTCGGGCCGATGTCGAGTCCCTGCCAACCCTCAGGGATGTCGTCACCGAGCGTCCGCACCTCGCCGTCGGTGCAGTCACAGCCGAAGGGCGCACCCGGTTCGAGGGCGACGATGTCCGTCGGGAGCAGGATGGACCTCCCGGTCTGGAGCAGCTCGGCGCATTCGTCGAGGTACTCGTGATCCACCATCGACGCGCCGACGTCATGCCCGGCGGCGGCGAGGAAGGTGAAGGCCATCCCGCCCCCGACCACTAGGACATCGACTCTGTCCAGGAGGGAGCGGAGCACCCCCAGCTTGTCGGCCACCTTGCCTCCGCCCACCACGGCCACGAACGGGCGGGCGGGTGAGCCGAGCAACCGGCCGAGGCCGTCGATCTCACGTTGGAGCAGGAATCCGGCCGCGCTCGGCAGCCGGGCGGGAGGGCCTACCACCGAGGCGTGACGACGGTGGGATACGCCGAAGGCGTCGTTCACGTAGGCATCGTGACCGTTGACTAGCTTGTCGATGAAGTGAGGGTCGTTCGCCACTTCGCCGGGATCGAAGCGGAGGTTCTCGCCCAGCTCCACCTGGGGCGCCAGCCGAGCCAGCTCCTCGCGCACCGGTCCGAGCTCCCACTGCGGCTCGGGTGCCCCGGACGGCCGGCCGAGGTGGGTGCAGGCGGTGACCCTGGCCCCCCGGGCCGACAGGTACTGGAGGGTCGGGAGCGAGGCTCGGATACGGAAGTCGTCGGTGATGACGGCCGGCCCCTCCGAGGGCACCCGAAGCGGGACATTGAGGTCGACCCGAACCAGCACGCTGGCGCCGGCCAGGTCGGGCAGGTCATGGAGCAACGGCAAGCCGTCCCGGAGAGGATTGTCTTGGTCTGCTCGCAACCCGGTGCTCCCCTCGCTCATCCCTCAGCCCAACCGGCGGCTCAGGGCCGGGCCCCACCGACGATCAACGACAGATCGACCAGGCGGTTGGCATAGCCCCATTCGTTGTCGTACCAACCCTGCACCTTGACCAAGGTGATGCCCGACGCTGAAGGCATGACCATGGTCAGGCCGGCGTCGAACGTGCACGAGGCCGGGCTGCCGACGACGTCGGAGGAGACGATGGGGTCCTCGGTGTACTCCAGAACCCTCGACAGCGGACCTGAGGCTGCCGCCTCGGCGAACGCCGCATTGACCTCCTCGACGGTCACCGACCCGGGAACCACGGCGGTGAAGTCGGTGATCGAACCGTCCGACACCGGCACCCGCAGGGCCGCTCCGTCCAGCCGGCCCTTCATCGACGGCAGCACGAGCCCGGTCGCCCGGGCGGCCCCACTCGAGGCGGGCACGATGTTCACAGCCGCGGCCCGGGCCCGCCGCAGGTCCTTGTGGGGCAGGTCGAGCAAGTTCTGGTCGTTGGTGTAGGCGTGCACGGTGGTCATCAGCCCGCTCTCGATGGCGAAGGCGTCGTCCAGCACCTTGACCATGAGAACGAAGCAGTTGGTGGTGCAGGAGGCGTTGGAGACCACGAAATCCTTGGCCGGGTCGAATTCCGAGTCGTTGACGCCGACCACGAAGGTGGCATCGACGTCAGTGGCCGGGGCGGAGACGATGACGCGGGTGGCGCCGGCCTCGATGTGTGTGCCGGCCGATGCACGGGTGGTGAACAGGCCGGTGGACTCGATGACCACGTCCACCCCGAGCTTGTCCCAAGGCAGGACCTTCGGATCCCGCTCGGCCAGTACGGTGATCGTCCCGGTGTCGAGGACGATCGAGCCGTCAGCGACCTTCACCTCGCTGTCCAACCGGCTGTGGGTGGAGTCGTAGCGCAGGAGATGGGCCAGGGTCTCGGCCGACGTCAGGTCGTTGACCGCCACCACCTCGACGTCCGCCCCCAGAGACCGGGCGGCCCGCAGGTAATTGCGACCGATGCGTCCGAAACCGTTGATGCCGATCCGTACGCTCATTCCCCTCCTGCCTCACCTTTCGCTATTCGGGGGTTTCCACCCCTCGCCGCTCGGGCGTTCCCGCCCCCTCACCGCAGTCGACCACGCTAGGGCATCCTCTTCGTTCCGGCCGTCATCCGAGCAGATCCGACAGGGCCGACGCCAGTTTGACCGGGTCGTGGGCCAGACCGTTGGGGCGGGCCAGGCTGCATTCCACCACCGGGACAGCTGGCTTCCCGACCGTCATCCCGGCCGGGTCAGATAGGACGACATCGACAGCGATACCGTGCTCGACCAGGGCTTCTATGTGCATGGCGACGTCGAACCCCTCGGTTTCGGGCACCTCTGGGCGGAGGTTGCAGACGTAGACCTTGCGGGCCCCCGACCGGTTGACCGCCTCGCGGATGTCGGGCACGGCGATGGCCGCCAGCACGCTGGTGAACAGGGACCCCGGACCCATGATGATCTGGTCGGCCTGCTCGAGGGCGGCCACCGCCTGCGGCGGGGCCTCGGGGTCGGAGGGGACCAAGGAGACCCGGCGAATGTTGTCGGTCGACATCACGGCCACCTGCCCGGCCACGTTCCCCCCGTCCGCCTCGGCCTTCAGGACTACCGGGTCGGTGCTGGCCGGGAGCACCCGCCCCTGTACGCCGAGCAGGCGGCAGGCCTCGTCCAGGGCGGCCACCGGGTCTCCGGTCACTTCGAGGAGGCCGGCCAGGATCAGGTTGCCCAGCGCGTGGCCGGCCAGCTCCTCTTCGGTGAAGCGGTAGTCGAAGGTGGCGGCCAGCAGTGAATCAGGTTCCGCCATGGCCACCAGGCACATGCGGAGGTCACCAGGCGAGATGATCGGGAGCAGCCGGCGCAGCCGTCCCGACGACCCGCCGTCGTCGGCCACCGATACCACCGCCGTCACGGCCGAGGCGTAGCGGCGGACAGCGCGGAGCGTGGCCGCCAGGCCGTGGCCACCTCCCACGGCGACCACCTTCGCCTTCCCCGTGGCGGCGGTCTCCGGTCGGCTCAACGCTCGACGTCCCGATGGAAGACAGTCGTGGGCAGGCCCCTTCCGTCGAGCCGGCGGGCCAGCTCCTCGGCCAGGACGACCGATCGGTGGCGACCGCCGGTACAGCCCATGGCCACCGTCAGGTAGGACTTGCCCTCACGGATGTAGGCGGGGATGAGCATGGTGAGCAGATCGTCCAGCTTGTCGAGGAAGGCGGCGGTCTCGGGTCGGTCGAGGACGAACTTCCGCACCGGCTCCTCGAGCCCGCTGTGGCTCCGCAGTGCCTCGTCCCAGTAAGGATTGGGCAGGAAACGGCAGTCGAACATGAGGTCGACATCCAGCGGCACGCCGTGCTTGAAGCCGAAGGACACGATGGAGGTCCGCATGGCCGTGCCGGGTTCCTCTCCTCCGAACACTTCCATCAGGCGGGACCGGAGCTGGTTGGTGTTGAGGTCTCCCGTGTCGATTACCAGGTCGGCGGAGTCGCGCAGCCCACTCAACAGGTGTCGCTCTTCGGCGATGGAGTCGGCGACACCGCCTCCCTGGGGATGGCGACGACGCGTACCCTCGAACCGTCTGATGAGGACGTCGTCTGGGGCGTCGAGGAACAGGATCCGCACCCGGTGCCGTCCAGCCACCAACGTGTCCACGGCCGCCAGCACGTCATCGTGATCGCCACCACTGCGGCCCACCACGAACGCCACCCGCTCCATCTCCGAGCCCGTGCCGTCGACCAGCTCGGAGACCTTGGAGATCAGGCTGGAGGGCATGTTGTCGATCACGAACCACCCCAGGTCCTCGAGCGCGGCAGCCGCCGTCGAGCGGCCGGCACCGGACATGCCCGTCACCACCAGGTACTCGCTCACGGTTTCCCCATAGTCCGTTCTCCCGGCCGTTCTCCGAACCGTCCCCCGGAGGAGAGCGGAGTGTGCAACCTCTCGAACACCGCCGCGCCCACCTGGGCCGGTAACCACGATACGCCCAGGAGCTCGTCTTTCGATGCACTGCGCAAGCCACGCAACCCGCCGAACTGGTCGACAAGCCGGGCACGCCGTTTCGAGCCGAGGCCCGGAACCCCGTCGAGGGCGCCCTCGGTCATCCGCTTGCCGCGCAGGGTGCGGTGATAGGAGATGGCGAAGCGATGGGCCTCGTCACGGAGTCGCTGCAGGAGATAGAGCCCCTCGGATTGGCGGGACAGGCGGATGGGCTCGGCACTCCCCGGCCGGTAGATCTCCTCGAAGCTCTTGGCCAGGGAGGCGATGGGGATCCGTTCGCTCAGGCCGAGGGATGCGAGCACCCGGACGCCCACGTTGAGCTGCCCGAGGCCACCGTCGAGCAGTAGGAGCTGGGGTGGGTAGGCGAAGCGGCGCCGGGCCGGTCGACGACCGTCCATCTCGGCATCGGAACCGTCCCCGTCGCCCCCGGTGGCGGGGACCGTGGCCTCTTCGGCCAACAGGGCGGACAGTCGTCGCGTCAGCACTTCCTCCATGGCCGCATAGTCGTCGTTGCCGGGGACCGAAGACACCCGGTAGTGGCGGTAGTCGCTCTTCTTGGGCAGCCCGTCCTCGAAGACCACCATCGATCCCACGTAGTCGGTGCCCTGGAGGTGGCTCATGTCGTAGCACTCGATGCGTAGCGGGGCATCGGGCAGTCCGAGCTCCTGCTGCAGCGATTCGAGGGCCCGGGCCCGGCTGTTGTGGTCGGAGGTCCGATGCAGGCGGTGGCGCACGAACGACTCCCCGGCGTTCTGCTCGACTGTCTGGAGGAGGGCGCGCTTGGGACCTCGGACCGGGACCCGGACGGCCACGGGGCCGTCCCGCTGGCGACCGAGGAAGTCGATGACCGCCTCGGCGTCTTCGGGCATGGTCGGGACGAGTACTTGACGGGGCACGCCCGAGGCCGGCTCGGCGTAGACGTCGACGAGGATCCGCTCGATGAGCTGGCCCGGGCTCAGGTCCTCGACCTTGTCCACGAACAACGCCGAACGGCCGATGACCTTGCCCGACCGGACGTGGAACACCTGCACCGCCGCCTCGAGCTCGTCGCCGGCCAGACCGAACACGTCGAGGTCCTCCCGGTTTGCGAGCTCCATCTGGCGGACGGCATCGGCAGCCCGGACGGCTTCGAGCTTGTCGCGGAGCACCGACGCCCGTTCGAACTCGAGCCCTTCGGATGCCTCACGCATCGTCCGCTCGAGCTCGTGCTCGAGCGGGCCGGTGTCACCGCCGAGGAAGGAGACCAGATCGTCCACCATCCGGTCATAGTCGTCGCGGTCCACCGCGCCGATGCACGGGCCCGAGCACCGCTCGATGTGGTAGAGCAGACACGGACGACCGAGACGCTGATGACGACGGAACTTGGTGTCCGAGCAGGTCCGCACCGGAAACGACCGGAGCAGCAGATCGAGGGTCTCCCGGATGGCTCCGACGTTCGGGTACGGCCCGAAATAGCGCACGCCGCTCCGCTTTCGCCCGCGCACCACCGCGGGCCGCGGCCACTCGTCGCTCATGGTGATGGCCAGCCACGGGTAGCTCTTGTCGTCCTTGAGGCGCACGTTGAAACGGGGCTGGTTCCGCTTGATGAGGTTGTGCTCGAGGAGCAGGGCCTCCGCCTCCGAATCGACCACCATCCACTCGACGTGGTCGGCCTGATGGACCATCTGGGCCGTTCGGGGACCGAGGCCGGCCGGGTCCTGGAAATACGAATTCAGGCGCTGCCGCAGCGACTTGGCCTTGCCTACGTAAAGCACGCGGCCGTCGCGGTCGACGAACTGGTACGAACCAGGGGCGTCGGGGACGGAGCCGGGGAGCGGGCGGGTGACCACGCCTCCAGTGTGCCGTGCCCGGACCGATACGCGACCGACTGCGGTCGGGTCGGTCCCCCGCACGGCCGGGAGGTTGTCGGCCTAGACTGGGTGAAAACGCCGGCCTGGTATCCGGCGACATCAACCGCTCCGGGGCCGACATCCCCGCGGATGGGCGACCAGGCTGTCCCCGCCGGCCACGACCGGAGCGCCTCCATAAGGGGGTTACACCCGACATGCTCCGGCTCCAGACAGCGCTCCCCGACCGCTACACCAAAGCCGACCAGGAACAGCTCGCCGTGTGGATCGGCCAAGCCAAGGCCGACCTCGACCAGCGGCTGATCATCCTCGGGCACCACTACCAGCGCGACGAGGTGATGGCGTGGGCCGACGCCCGAGGCGACTCGTTCGGGCTGTCCCGCATCGCTGCCGGCCAGTCCGAGGCCGAGTTCGTCGTGTTCTGCGGCGTCCATTTCATGGCCGAGTCGGCCGACATCCTCACCGGCCCGCACCAGCAGGTCATCCTCCCGGACCTCAACGCCGGTTGCTCGATGGCCGACATGGCCGACATCGACTCGGTCGAGGAGGCCTGGGACACCCTCGGCGAGGTGACCGACCTCGACCACGTGGTGCCGGTCACCTACATGAATTCGTCGGCTGCGCTTAAGGCATTCGTCGGCCGGCACGGAGGGGTGGTGTGCACGTCCTCGAACGCCCGGGCCGTCCTCACCTGGGCGCTCTCCTCGATCGGCGCCGGGGGTGCGGGGGGCGACCAGGTTCTGTTCTTCCCCGATCAACACCTCGGGCGGAACACCGGCTTCGAGCTCGGTTACTCCGAAGATGCCATGGTGGTATGGAACCCTCGGCTGGAACAGGGCGGTCACGACGACCTTGCCCTCAAGAGCGCCACCCTCCTCCTGTGGAAGGGCCACTGTTCGGTGCACCAGCGGTTCCGGCCCGCCCATATCGAAGCCTTCCGGGCCGAGCATCCCGAGGGCATCGTGGTGGTCCACCCCGAGTGCGCCCATGACGTGGTCGCCCTGGCCGATCAGGTCGGCTCCACCGACTACATCATCGGGGCGGTGGCCGACGCCCCGTCCGGGTCGGTGATCGGGGTAGGGACCGAGATCCATCTGGTCAAGCGGCTGGACGACGAGTCGCCGGACAAGACCATCGTCTCCCTCGACCCCCTGGTCTGCCCGTGCTCCACCATGTTCCGCATCGATGCCGCTCACCTGGCCTGGGTCCTCGAGGGGCTGGTCGAGGGCGAGGTCCGCAACCGGATCACGGTGGACGAGGACACGGCGGGCTGGGCCCGGGTGGCCCTCGAGCGGATGCTGGCCACTGTCTGACCGGACCGCTCTGACCATCCAACCGTCGACTGATCCCGGGTTCGACCGGTGCCGGGTTCGACTGATCCCGGGTTCGACCGCTGCCGGCCCGCTAGCGGGCTACCGGCGCCCGGCCCCGGCGCCGGTGCGGCTGTCGGATACCCGTTGCCTGGTAGTGCGGGCCTTCGGCTTGTCCGCGGCCACCGGCCGGGTGGTCTTGCCGTTCGAACTGGGCCGCCCGAGCACGGGGGCGAGCACCTGACCGGTGTAGCTGGTGCTGACCGCGGCCACCTGCTCCGGTGTCCCGGCCGCCACGACGTTCCCACCGCGGTCGCCCCCTTCGGGGCCGAGGTCGATGATCCAGTCCGCGCTCTTGATCACGTCGAGGTTGTGCTCGATCACGATGACCGTGTTCCCCTGGTCGACCAGGCGGCTGAGCACGTCGAGCAGCTTGCGGACGTCATCGAAATGCAGCCCGGTGGTCGGCTCGTCGAGGACGTAGAGGGTGTGGCCGGTCGATCGCCGGCTGAGCTCTGAGGACAGCTTGACCCGTTGGGCCTCGCCGCCCGACAGGGTGGGAGCGGGCTGCCCGAGCCGGATGTAGCCGAGGCCCACGTCTACCAGCGTCTGCAGATGGCGGGCGATGGCCGGCTGGTGGGCGAAGAAGGCGAGAGCCTCCTCGCACGACAGCTCGAGCACGTCGGCGATGGTCTTTCCCCGGAAGGTGACCTCGAGGGTGTCCCGGTTGTACCGAGCCCCCTGGCAGACCTCGCACGGTACGTAGATGTCGGGCAGGAAGTGCATCTCGATGCGGATGGTCCCGTCCCCCGAGCATCCCTCGCAACGGCCGCCCTTCACGTTGAAGGAGAAGCGGCCGGGCAGGTAGCCCCGGACCTTGGCTTCCTGGGTCTGACTGAACAGCTTGCGTATGTGGTCGAACACACCCGTGTAGGTGGCGGGGTTCGACCGGGGCGTCCGCCCGATCGGGGCTTGGTCCACCTCGACCACCTTGTCGACCTGCTCGACCCCGCGGATGGTCCGGTGCAGCCCGGGCAAGGCCTTGGCCCGGTGTACCTGCTTGGCCAGAGAACGGAGGAGAATGTCGTTGACCAGCGTGGACTTCCCCGATCCAGACAGCCCGGTCACCGCCACCAGCCGGCCCAGGGGGAACTCCACGTCGATGTCGTGGAGGTTGTGTTCGCGGGCCCCCTCGACGGTCAGCACCTCACCCTGCCCGGTGCGCCGCACCGCAGGGACCGGGATCGAACGGGCCCCCGAGATGTACTGGCCGGTGATGGACTCCCGGTTGGACTCGAGTCCTCCGCGGCCGGTGACCGGCCCCGAGTGCACGATGCGGCCGCCGTGCTCGCCCGCACCCGGTCCCACGTCGACCACATGGTCGGCCACCCGGATGGTCTCCTCGTCGTGCTCGACCACGATGACCGTGTTGCCGAGGTCGCGCAACCGCTTGAGGGTCCCGATGAGCCGCTGGTTGTCCCGCTGGTGCAGCCCGATGGAGGGCTCGTCCAACACGTAGAGGACCCCGACCAGACCGCTGCCGATCTGGCTGGCCAGCCGGATGCGTTGGGCCTCGCCGCCGGACAGCGTGGTAGCCGACCGCGCCAGCGTCAGGTAGTCGAGCCCCACGTCCAACAGGAACTGCATGCGCTCCTGGACCTCGCGGAACACCCGGTCGGCGATGAGGTGGTCGCGCTCGGAGAGGTCGAGCGACCCGACCACCTCCACCGCCTTGCCGATCGACAGTGAGCACAGGGCGAAGATCGAGTAGCCACCTACCGTCACGGCCAGCGACTCGGGTCGCAGCCGAGCGCCGCCACACTCGGGACAGGGGACCTCCCGCAGATAGCCCTCCAGGTTCTCGCGGAGGAAGTCGGATTCGGCCTCGGTATGGCGCCGCTCGAGCCAGGGCACGATCCCCTCGTACGAGGCGTGGAACGAGCGTTGGCGCCCGTAGCGATTGCGGTACTTGAGGTGGACCTGCTTCGAGCCGGCCCCGTAGAGGACCAGGTTCTTGTCGGCCTTGCGAAGCTTCTGCCAGGGGGTGTCCAGCGAGAAGCCCCCCAAATCGGCCACACCGGCCAGCAACCGTGAGAAGTACTCGCTGCGTGCCCCCGACCAGGGTGCGAGAGCCCCCTCGGCCAGCGACTTGGTCGGGTCGGGCACCACCAGCTCGGGGTCGACCTCATAGCGGGTCCCGAGCCCGGTGCAGGCTGGGCAGGCACCGTAGGGTGAATTGAAGGAGAAGTTCCGGGGAGAGGGATCCTCGAAGCTCAGACCGCAATCGGTGCAGGCCAGGTGCTGGCTGAAGGTGATGGCCTCCTCTTCGGTCCCGTCGGCGTCGACCACGACCACCTCGGCGACCCCTTCGGCCAGGGACAGTGCGGTCTCCAGCGACTCGGTGAGCCGCCGGCGGATGCCGTCGCGGCGAACCAGCCGGTCGACCACCACCTCGATGGTGTGCTGCTCGTAACGGGCCAGGTCGAGCTGGAAGCGGTCGGCCAGCTCCACGGTGGTTCCGTCCACCCGGGCCCGGGCAAAGCCCTGCTTGGCCAAATCGTCGAGCAAGGCCGCGTACTCGCCCTTGCGCCCTCGGACCACCGGGGCCAGCACCATGAAGCGGGTGCCCTCCTCCATGGCCAAAATGCGGTCGACGATCTGCTGGGGGCTCTGGCGGGCCACCGGCCGCCCGCAGTTCGGGCAGTGCGGCTTCCCGATCCGGGCATAGAGCAGCCGGAGGTAGTCGTAGACCTCGGTGACCGTTCCCACCGTCGACCGGGGGTTCCTCGACGAGGACTTCTGGTCGATGGAGATGGCAGGTGAGAGGCCCTCGATGAAGTCCACGTCGGGCTTGTCCATCTGGCCCAGGAACTGGCGGGCATAGGCCGACAGCGACTCGACATACCGTCGCTGCCCCTCGGCGTAGATGGTGTCGAAGGCCAGCGACGACTTGCCGGATCCGGACAGACCGGTGAACACGATGAGGCGATCTCTGGGCAGGTCGAGCGAGACATCCTGGAGGTTGTGCTCGCGCGCGCCCCGCACCACCAGTCGGTCAGCCATGGCGGTGAGGATACCGGTGCAGGGAGCGATGCCCGGCGGTCACGGACGGGCGACGACCTCGGCGCCGGCCGTCTGGACCTCGTCAGTGTCGGGGAGGTCGCTGTCGACGTCAGCCGTCTCTCCGGGGAGGACGCTCGAGCCGTCCACCGGATCCCGTACCAGGAGCGACCGCAACTCCGAGATCTCGTCGCGCAGCAGCGCTGCCTCCTCGAACCGCAACTCCGCCGCGGCCCGGCCCATCTCGGCGTCGAGCCGGTGGATGAGGGCGGAGAGCTCGTCCGCATCGGGACCGAGCGCCTGCGCCAGCTCCGCCGCGGCAGCCTTCGGATCGACCCCTCTGCCCCGCATGGTCTGGGCCCGGTCGGCCACGGTGCGGCTGTTCGGGCCGCCACTGATGGCCGCCGACCCGATCCCCTCGCCGCGGACGCGCTCGAGGATGTCGGTGACCGATTTGGAGATCGACTGGGGATCGATGCCGTGCTCCAGGTTGTAGGCGATCTGGCGGGCCCGGCGGCGCTGGGTCACACCGATGGCCTCGGTCATCGAGTCGGTTATCCGGTCGGCGTACATCACGACCCGGCCGTTGACATTGCGGGCGGCGCGCCCCATGGTCTGGATGAGGGACGGAGCCGAGCGCAGGAACCCCTCCTTGTCGGCGTCGAGCACCGCCACCAGGGCCACCTCGGGGAGGTCGAGGCCCTCACGCAGGAGGTTGATGCCGACCAGTACGTCGAAGGTGCCGAGCCGGAGCTCGCGGAGAAGCTCGATCCGGGCCACGGTGTCCACGTCCGAGTGGAGGTACTGCACCCGCACGCCCTGCTCGGCCAAGTAGTCGGTGAGGTCCTCGGCCATCTTCTTGGTCAGCGTGGTGATGAGGACCCGGTACCCGTGGGCCACGGTGGCCTCGATCCGCTCTCGCAGATCGTCGATCTGGCCGGTCGTCGGCCTGATGTCCACCTCCGGGTCGACCAGGCCCGTCGGGCGGATGACCTGCTCGACGATGTTGGCGCTGTGCTCGAGCTCCCACGGGCCCGGGGTGGCCGACAACAGGATGGTCTGGCCCGTGCGCTCGAGGAACTCCTCGAACCGCAGCGGACGGTTGTCCAGTGCGGAGGGAAGCCGGAATCCGTGGTCCACCAGCGTCTCCTTGCGCGACCGGTCACCGGCGAATTGCCCGCGCAGCTGCGGTACGGCCACGTGGCTCTCGTCCACCACCACGAGGAAGTCCTTGGGGAAGAAGTCGAGCAGGGTGAACGGCGCCTCCCCCGCCGCCCGCCCGTCGAGATGACGGCTGTAATTCTCGATCCCACTGCACACGCCGGTCTCCGCCAGCATCTCGAGGTCGTACTCGGTGCGCATGCGCAACCGCTGGGCCTCGAGCAGCTTGCCCGCATCGGTGAGCTCGCCCAGCCGTTGCCTGAGCTCGACCTCGATGCCGGCGAGGGCCTGTTGTATCCGCGCGTCCCCCGCCCCGTAGTGCGTGTTGGCGAACACCACCAGCTCGTCGAGCTCGTCGCCGATCTCACCGGTGGTGACGTCGAAAGGGCGGATCCGCTCGACCGTGTCCCCGAAGAACTCGATCCGGACGGCCTGGCTCTCGTAGGCGGCATGGATCTCCACGGTGTCCCCGCGCGCCCGGAACTGCCCGCGAGACAGCGTCATGTCATTGCGCGTGTACTGGAGCTCGACCAATCGCCTGAGCAGGGAGCGCTGCTCGTGCACCTCACCCGGCCGCAGGGCGACGATGCGGTCGCGGTACTCATCGGGTGAGCCGAGTCCGTAGATGCACGAGACCGAGGCCACCACGATGGTGTCCGGTCGCAGCAGCAGGGATGAGGTGCAGGCGTGCCGGAGGCGGTCGATCTCGTCGTTGATCGACGAGTCCTTCTCGATATAGGTGTCCGACGACGGCACATACGCCTCGGGCTGGTAGTAGTCGTAGTACGAGACGAAGTACTCCACCCGGTTGCGCGGGAACAGCTCCTTGAGCTCGGCGGCCAGCTGTGCGGCCAGGGACTTGTTGGGCTCGATGATCAGGGTCGGCCGCTGCACCCCCTCGACGGTCCAGGCGATGGTGGCGGTCTTCCCCGACCCGGTGATGCCCAGCAGCGTCTGGTAGCGGTCACCCCGCCGGAGTCCCTCGACCAGCCCGTTGATGGCCTGGGGCTGGTCGCCGGCCGGCCGGAACGGCGAAATGACCTCAAAGTCGGGCACCTTCCGATGGTACCGGGAGGGTGTGACACCGGATCCCGTCGCGGAGGCCGGAGTCAGCCGGAGTGTCTCAGGAAGGGTCCGGGGGGGTCGGGGGCCGCCGGGAGCGGCTCCGGCGCAGTTCGAGGAGTACGTCCCACACCCGCTCGACCTCGCGACGGAGGTCGTCGAGGGTGCCGGTGTTGTCGATGATCAGGTCAGCCCCGTCGAGGCGGGTCTGACGGTCGGTCTGCGAGCTGATGCGGGCGTCGGCGTCGGCCGGGGACATGCCCCGCTGGGTCACCAGACGCTCGAGGGCCAACTCGGTGGGCGTGTCGACCACCACCACCGCCGCCAGGTCGAGCAATTCGCGGTGGGCGGGTCGAAGCAGCGGAATGTCCAGCACCACGATGTCGTCACCACCGGCCTGCTCGTCCTTCCGGGCGATCATCTCGGCACCGATGGCCGGATGGGTGATGGCGTTGAGATCGGCCAGGGATTCGGGGTGGCCGAAGGTCAACTCGGCTAGCCGGGGACGGTCGATCTGACCGTCCGGGTCCAGGATGCCCGGGCCGAAGCGATCGACGAGGGGCTGATAGGCCGCGCCGTCCGGGGCGACCACCTCCCGGGCGATGAGATCGGCGTCGATCACGGTGGCGCCCTTGCCCACCAGCAGATCGGCGACCGTCGACTTCCCGGCCCCGATGCCGCCGGTGAGCCCGACGGCGAGCACGCCCCCCTCGCCGATCAGGCCGCTCGCCGCGGCCGGGAGGCGGTGGCGAACAGGACCATGGTCGTCCGGTCGAGCTGGTCGGTGATGAAGAAGTCGTCGGCGGTGATGCCGGTGCTCCCCCCCGAGTCGCCACGGGCGATGAGCCGGTAGGCCAACGGGAGCACGCGTGTGTAAATCCCGACGTACCAGGACCGCGGGATGCGGTGGCGGAGGTCGAGGACGTCCAGGCGCAGCACCTTGTCGGCCTTCTGACGGCGAGCCATGAAATCGGCCTTCACCCGGGGCACGGCGTCCATGCCTTGGACCACGACGTCGTGGAAGTGCCGATCCAGCAGCTCGCGGAGTTCGGGTGGCTCGAACAGGTGAACGTGGAAGGGGTTCTCGAAGTCGGCTGGTGCATTCGGGGTGAGGAAGAACACGGTCCCGTCGTCGGCCAGCGCCCGGGCCAGCTCCCGGACATGTCCCTCGGGGTCCTCGAAGTGCTCGATCAGGTGTGAGGAGCAGGCCCAGTCGAAGCGACCCTCGACCAACCCGAGCGAGCCGGCGTCCATCTGCGCCACCAGTAGCCCCTCCCGCCCCCAGCGGCCCTGCGCGGCGGCAACCGCCTCGGCGCTGTAGTCGACCCCCAGCACCGCTCGGTCCTCGGCCACGAAGCGCGCCGACTCGAAGCCCTGACCGCATCCCACATCCAGCATGGTGCCTGGCCCGAGGCGGTCGATGACCGTCCGATAGCCAGCCGCGTGCAACGCCAGCAGCGAGTCGGGGGTGACCCCCGGCATCGGACGCTCACCGGTGAGCCGGCGGGCGGAGGCGGCACCGCGACCGCCGCCACGGCCGTCGCCACCGGTACCCCGCTCCCCGAGGTCGGAATGGTGGATGCTCAAGGCAGGCTCCCTGCGGTCAGCTGGCTGGTGGGTCGCCGTACGGTCCATAGCGGGTGGTGGGCTGCGATGTCGTGGCCACTCGCTGGTTGTTTACACTACCGAGCACTCGTGTTGGAGCTCCAACCCTCTCCTGTCGCGCTCCCGGAGCCGACCCGTCAGCGCTCGCTGTCCACGCGGCTGCGGTCGTCCGGCAGGCTTCGGACCGCGGCGGACTATGCGGTGCTGGCGGTGCTGGCTCTCGTGCCCATGCTGGCCGCCCGGCCCGGCACGGTGACTGACGACACCAAGACGTATCTCTACCTCGACCCGGGTCGGTACGTGCGACAGGCCGCCTCTCTGTGGGACCCCGGCGTGGCCCTCGGGACGGTGACCCACGAGAACATCGGTTACCTCCTTCCCATGGGCCCGTTCTATTGGGTCGCAGCCGAGCTGCACGTGCCCCTGTGGGTGGCCCAGCGGCTGTGGATGGCGGCCCTGCTGTTCGCGGCCGGGGCCGGAGCCCTCTATCTGTGCCGCACGGTGAACCTGACCGGCCCGGGACGGTACATCGCCGCCGTCGGCTTCATGTTCACCCCCTACGTACTGCAGTACGCCGGCCGTATCTCCGTCATCCTCATGCCCTGGGCCGGCCTGCCCTGGATGGTGGCCTTCGTGATCCTGGCACTCCGTCGTGGGGGCTGGCGCTATCCCGCCCTGTTCGCGCTGGTGGTGGCGCTGGTCAGCGGCATCAACGCCAGCTCGATCCTCTACGTGGGCATCGCTCCTGCCCTCTGGTTGCCGTACGCGGTGCTGGTGGCCAGGGAGTCGAGCTGGCGGCGGGCCTGGGGGGTGGCCTGGAAGGTGGGGGTGCTGAGCGCCCTCGTCTCGCTGTGGTGGGCGGTGGGTCTGCAGGTGGAAGCGGCTTACGGGGTCAACGTGCTCAAGTACACCGAGACAGTGCCGGCCACGAGCGGGACCTCCCTGGCCTCCGAGATCCTCCGGGGCCTCGGGTACTGGTACTTCTACGGATCCGACCGGGTGGGGGCCTGGACCCAGACCTCGGTGGCCTACACCCAGAACCTGTGGCTCATCGGCGCCAGCTTCGTCGTGCCGGTGCTGGCCTTCGCTGCCGCCGTCTTCGCCCGGTGGCGCTATCGCGGCTATTTCATCCTCATCACCGTGGTCGGCATGGTGCTGGCCGTCGGCCCGAACCCCTACGCCGACCCCTCGGCGGTCGGCTCGGTGCTCAAGGCCATCATGGTGGACACCACAGCCGGCCTGGCCATGCGCTCCACCGATCGCGCCTCACCCCTGATCATCCTCAGCCTGGCCATGTTCCTCGGGGGCGCGGTGAGTGCGGTGGCGGCCCGGGTCCCCCGGACCGGGCTGGTCGTCGGCGGGTTGGCGGCGGCCGCCGTCCTGGCTGCCTCCACCCCGCTCTGGACGGGTGGGATCATCGCCGACGGCTTCACCCAGCCGGCCACCCCGCCGCTCTACGTCCGGCAAGCCGCGGCCGCCCTCGACCGCACCCATCCCGGCACCCGGGTCTACGCCCTGCCCGGCAACAACTTCGCCGCCTACCGCTGGGGCGACACCATCGACACGGTCTACCCCGGCCTGATGACCCGGCCGTTCGTGACCCATGAGCAGCAGATCATGGGCTCGTTGGCCACCGCCGACCTGTTGCAGGCGGTCGACACCCCGCTCCAGGACGGAACCATGGACTGGAACACCATCGCCCCCTTGTCGTCGCTCATGAGCGCCGGCGATGTGCTGGTCCAGTACGACCAGGCCTACGAGCGCTACGACACGCCCATCCCCCAACAGCTGGCCTACGAGCTGTCGGTGACGCCCCCGGGGCTCTCGAATCCGGTGAGCTACGGCCGGCCCACACCCAACATCCCTTTGGAGCCCCACTTCGACGAGGCCACCCTGACCCGGCCGCCCAACCAGGGATGGCCGGCGCCACTCACCACCTACACCGTGGCCAAGCCACGCCCGATCGTGCGTACGGAGTCGACCAAGGACCCCCTGGTCATCGACGGCGACGCGTCGGGCATCGTCAATGCCGCATCGGTCGGACTGCTCGGCTCCAACCCCACCATCCTCTACGCCGGGAGCCTCGACACCGATCCGTCGCTCCGCAAGACGACCCTCGGTGCCCCCGCCGACCTGGTGGTGACCGACACCAACCGCAAGCAGGGGTACCGGTGGAACTCGCTCAGCCAGAACACCGGCTACACCGAGACCGCCTCCCAGGGTCCCGACACGGGCGACCCCACCGATGCCCCCATCAATCTGTTCCCCGGCGCCCCCGCCGACGCCCAGACCACGGCCCGATACCTCGGCGTCTCGTCCGTGACCGCCTCGTCGTACGGATCCTCCATCACCTATCTGCCCGAGAGCCGCCCCGCCGCCGCCCTCGACGGCAACACCGAGACGTCGTGGTTGGACGACTCCTTCGGCCCACAACTCGGGCAGTGGTGGCAGGTCACCCTGGACAGGCCGAGGACAGTCGGGTCGGTGACCCTGGTCCAGCCGGTGACCGGTGATCCTGACCGATGGATCACCAAGGTCACCCTGACCTTTGACGGTGGCCACCCTCTCGTCGTCCCCCTGGGTCCCGGCTCGAGGACGGTGGCGGGCCAGGTGGTCTCCTTCCCGACCCGCTCCTTCACGACCCTGCGAATCACGGTGAATGCGGTGGCGACGTCCGCGCCGCAAAGCGCGGTTGCCTCCCGCAGTTCGGTGGGGTTCGCCGAGGTCAGGATCCCCGGCGTCACCGCAGACGAGACCATCGCCATGCCCGAGGACCTCGTTCGGGCCGCCGGCGCGGCCTCGGCATCCGACCGTCTCAGCCTGATCATGACGCGGTTGCGGAGCTCGGGGGCGCCACCCCGCTCGGACACCGAGACATCGTTGGAACGCAGCTTCTGGCTACCGACCGCCCGTACCTTCTCCATGACCGGGGCGGCCCGGATCTCCCCACTCATCCCCGACGACCGGATCGACCAGTTGGTCGGGCGGTCGAGCCCTCCGGGTGGCGCGGTCACCGCGTACTCTCGGGGCCGGCTGCCGGGCGACCTTCGGGCCGGGGCCGTCGCCACCATCGACGGTAATCCGAACACCCTGTGGGAGCCCGGCTTCGGCGTGAACCACCAGGCCGGACAGTGGCTGCAGTACGTCCTCCCCCACCCCGTCACCCTTGATCACCTCGATCTCAAGGTGGCGGCCGACGGCCAGCACTCGGTGCCCACCAAGCTGACCATCTCGGCCGGCGGTCAGCAGGCCTCGATCACTCTGCCCCCGATTCCGGACGGGACGATCCCCGGCTCGGTGGTCGACGTCCCGATCTCCTTCCCCCCTCTGACCGGGCAAAGCATCCGGATCACCGTCGATGCCGTCCGCGTCGAATACACCACCAACTACTACTCACGGAACCCCCTCGCCATGCCGCTGGGTATCGCTGAAGTCGGAATCCCCGGTGCCTCCGCCGGCACCCTGCCGGCGTCCATTCCGTCATCATGCCGGAACGACCTGCTCACGGTGGACGGCCGTCCGCTGTGGGTATCGATCAACGGGGCCACGTCCACTGCCCTGTCCCGCCAAGCGCTGACCGTCTCGCTTTGCGGTCCCGACGCCGGCGGGGTGGCCCTCGGGCCCGGGCCTCACACGCTCCGCGCCACCCTCGGCCAGGTCTCGGGATTCGACATCGACCAGCTGGCCCTGGACTCGGCTCCTGGTGGTGGGCCCATGCCTCTCGCCACCGCCGCCACCCTCCAGGCGCCGCCGGCGACCACCTCGCCGGCGGTCAGGGTCGAGAGCCAGACCGCCACCGCCGTCCACCTCACGGTCAGCGGGGTCACCCCGGCGTCGGAGCAGTCGGGTCTGGACCTGGTCCTGGGCCAGAGCATCAACCCCGGTTGGACGGCCACCGTGGCCGGCGGCCAGAGCCTCGGGAAGCCGGAGCTCCTCGACGGTTACGCCAACGCCTGGCGACTGGACCCCTCCGATCTCGCTCCGGCGCAGCCGAACGGCACCGTCTCGGTCGTGCTCCGCTGGCAGCCCCAGCGCCGGGTGGACCTGGCCCTCATCGTCTCCGCCCTGGCCATCCTGTTGTGCCTGGCCCTGGTCATCGTGCCGCCGGTACGGAACCGCCGAGGCCGGCGCCGGGCCCGCGGGGACGCGCGGTCCACCCCCCCGGACATCCCAGGCGAGGGCCCGGCGGTGGCCGAGACGGACACCAGGGTGGACGGCCCGGTGCTGGTCCGTCCGTTCCGCGCCGATGCACCTCCGGCGCCGCTGCCGGTCGCCCTGGTCACCGGGCTTGTCACCGGAGTCGTCGCCGGGCTGATCGCCATGCCCGCTGCCGGTGTGGCGGTCGGGGTGGCGAGCGTGGTGGTCCTGCTCGTGCCGCGCCTGCGACTGCTGTTGGGCCTGGTGGCCGTAGCCGGCATGGCGGCAGCCGGGATCTACACGGTCGTGCACCAGGCGACCGCTGTCGTGCCCCCTGGTGGGGCCTGGACCCTTTCATTCGATGCGGCCAGCCGGTTGGCATGGACCGGCGTCGTATTCCTGGGAGCAGATGCGGTGGTGGAGGCGGTGCTCGCCCGCCGGCGGGAGCAGAGCAACATCACGCCGTCTGCCGGTGACCACCCGCCAGGATCCGCGGCCGGCGGAACCGCGGGGACCGGCCCGTTGCTCGACTGATCGGCGGGGAAGAGTCGGGCTCTTATTGCCGGGCCAGCGCTTGCCGGGCCAGCGCTTGCCGGGCCAGCGCGTCGGCGCCCAGCGCCACCAGCGCCCCCCGGGCACACGCCTCCCAGGTGAAGCGGGCGGCGTGGGTCATGGCTGCCGAGCCCAACCTGCGGCGGAGGATCTCGTCGCAGATCACCGCGTCGATCCCGGCCACCAGTTCATCCTGGGTGTCGGCCAAGATGCCGGTGCGGCCGTCGAGCACGGCGTCCTCGTGCCCACCGATTCTCGTGACCACGGACGGGGTGCCGCACGCCCCGGCCTCGGTCACCGTCATGCCCCATCCCTCGCGCAGCGAGGTGGAGGCGAGCACCCAGGCCCGCCGGTAGAGGTCGATGAGCTCCTCCTCGGGGATGTATCCGGGCAGGGAGATCCACGACTCGGCACCGGCCTGGTGGATGAGCGCCTCGAGGGCGGGTCGCTCGTAGCCCTCTCCGGCGATCACCGCCTGAAGTCGGGGGTGCCGAGTCTTGAGCGTGACCAGCGCCTCGACCAGCAGGTGGAACCGCTTGACCGGTACCAGGCGGCCCACCGCCACCACCAGCGGAGTCTCGGACCGTTCACCGCGCGGTGAGAACTGAGGCTCCACGCCGGGCGGCGACACCGAGACCCGTTCCGGGGGAATGCGCAACCGCTCGACGATCTCCCGTTTGGCCGAGCTGGACAGGGTGACGATCCGGCTCCTCCGGTAGAGCGGGGGGGCCACGCGGTGCTCGATGGCGTACCCGAGCTCGGCCAGACCGGAGGGGAGGACCATCTTCCACATCTCGGCGTGGACGTGGTGCAGGAAGACGATGTGCGGCCGGTGGGCCCAGACCGGAGAGAAGAACGGCATGCCGTTCCAGATCTCCACCAGCCCGTCACCGTTGCCGATGCGGCCGAGCGCGCCGGAGAGCATGGTCCGGGGGAACACCGAGTAGCGGCCTGCCCGCCGGATGGCCCGATATCCGTCGCGGCGGATCACCGTCCGTCCATCCGGCACCGACGAGGTGGTGATGGAGACATCGAGCCCTGCCTCCGACCACGCCGCCATCACCCGGTGGGCGTGGAGCTCGGAGCCGCCGGCTTCGGCGTCGTCGTAGTCGCGCCAGGCAATGACGTCGATGCGCTTCAGACCGGCGCGCTCGGCGATCTCGCCGATGGACAAATCCGAGAATCGGGACGGTCTCGACAGCTCGGAATGCTGGTCCGCCGGCAGCCGGGCCAACCCGTTCCGGCCGTTGGCCCGGAAGGCCGCCGGGCTCCGCCCGATGCGGGTGTCCGGCCCGGGGACGGGGAGAAGACGAGGGACCGAGGACTGCACCCGCCGCACGGAGGGCTGAGACGGCCGGACAGAGGACTGAGGCGGACGGAGGGAGCCACCCTCAGGGGCAGAGCCCGGTTCAGGCCTGGCCGCGGTGCGATCGGATCCGACGGGGTCCTGTTCCGGTCGGCCGGGAATGTCGACGGCGGGCGCGGTGTCGGGCTCTCCGGTCACATCCCCCATCCTGATTCGCTCCCGACATCGACGCTCGCTGACGGCCTGCCACCGATGACGTGCCGAGTGTATCGGCCCAGCTCGCGGCCGGCCCAGGTGTCACTGGACGGGGCCCGCCGGCACCGCGATTCCCCGATGACGTGCCGGTCTGGAGAGCCAGCGGCTGGCGCGGTGCTTGCGGTGGATGGCCACGAACGCCGCCCCCATCGCCAGGGCCAGCGCCGCCTGAGCGATCAGGTCGGCCCGCGCCGTTCCGACCGTCCGGCCACTGGCCAGGGCCACCAGCACGCTGGCCAGTGCCGCCCCACCGGCCAGCAGGAACACGATCCAACGGGAGCCCGTGCCGAAGAGGTAGTTGGTCACGAGCACGGAGAACGAGAGGCACATCATCGCCACGACCAGGGTGGCGAAGGCCGGGGCCGCCGAGCTCAGCTTGGCCGAGAACACCAGGGTGAGGAACCACCGAGGGGCGAACAACGAGACGCCGAGCAGGATGGCGGCGGGTACGGCCAGGAAGATGAGGGTCACGCCCAGCTGGCGGATGGCGTGACCGCCTTCGTTCCAGCGGATGGTGGCCTCGGGGAGCAGGTAGGCGCCGAGGGCCAAGGCTCCGAAGACCAGCGCTTTGGATGCCACCGAGATGGCCGCGTAGGGCCCGACATTGGCGTGGTTCAGCCGGCCGAGCAGGAGGACGTCGACGTTCTGGAGTAGACCGAGCAAGGCCAGACCGACGAATGCCGCCGACACGTCGGCCAACAGCCGGCGCCGGGCCAGGGTCGAGTCGGCGCCAGGGTCGTAATCGGCCGGGGGTGCGGCGATGCCCGGACCTGACCACACCCGGGTGGCAAGCCAGCGAGCGTGGATGGTGGCCACCGTCTCACTGATGAACACCCCGAGCGCGTAGCCGGCGACACCGAGATGTGCCGAGACCAACCCGATGACGAAAGCGGTGCGTATCCCCCCCTCCACGAGGAGGTTGCCGGCCAAGCCGCGGTAGCTGCGATGGGCCTGGAGCAGGCCTCGATCCACCGAGAGCAGGATCCAGATGCCTCCCGACACCAGGATGAGCGCGACCCCTTCGCTGTTGGGCAGTCCGAGCTGGCGGGCAATCCAGCCTTGGAGCGCGAGGACCAGGACCGTCCCGGCGAGGATGGCCCCGAGCATGAGACGCCGGACCCGTACGATCCACTGGCGCACCATCGGGCCGTGTCCCGCTTTCCGGAGGGCGGTGACCCGACGCACCACGCCCACCAGCACGGCCGAACCGGGCATCGACAGGATGAAGAACAGCCCGAGCAGCTGGGCGATGGCGCCATAGGACTGGGGGGTCACCAGCCGGGCCACCACCACCACGACCAGTGCTCCCGCACCGTTGACGATCATGCCGGCCACGGCCACCGGCCCGGCCTGGCTGAGGCCGGAGATGACCGTGTCGCCGGCCGCGTCCTCCGCCACCTCCCCTTCCGCCTCATCTCCGGGACGGCGCGGTCTCGCCCTGGAGCCCGCTTGGGCCCCGACACCGGCCTCCGCATCCGCCCCCGGCTCCGCCGACCTCTCGCCCGGCAGGGTGACCATCGGGCCTCCGGCCACGGCGATGCCCATCGCCGGCGCCATCCCCACCGATTCGGTCACCGGTTCGACGACGGTCTCGATTTCCTCCAGGATGGCTTCGAGGCCAGGGTCATCCGGATCGGCGCTCACCGGCTGCCCGTCTGGCCCGGTGATGCCGCTCACACCGGTTCCCTCACCGTCGGTGGCGAGTCACCCGGCGGAGCCCCGCCACCGGGCCTAGACCGCGGCGCGACCGACGGTCGCCGCCTGGCGGGGGATGACGGGTGCGTCCCGACCGGTCCCACCGTTGCCCTTGGCCGCCTTGTTGTCGTCGACCTCGTGGTACTCCTCTTCGACGTTCACCGACCAGATGTCGTGCTCGGCACCGTGAATGTTCTCCACCGTGAGCATGGCCGTGTACATCGAATGGTCCTGGTTGTTGTACTTGTGCATGCCGTTTCTACCCACCGGGTGCACGTTTGACGCATGCTCCTCGAACCAATGGCGGATCACCTCGACGTTGTCGCGGTAGACGTCGTCGTAGACCGGATAGGCCTTGGGCATCCGCACGACGTAGCCCGACTCGACGTCGGCCGGGTCGACCAGCCCGATGGCGCCCAGCTCCTCGATGGCCAGGGTCACCAGCTCGTCGTCGGGACGTGTCCAGAGCTCGTCCCCTTCGAAGACGAAATACTCCATCCCGAGGCAGGTCCGGCCGTCCTTGACCATGTAGGGCGACCAGGAGCCGAAATTCTGGATCCGGCCCACCTTCACCTCGGGCGAGTGGATGTAGATCCAGTTGTCGGGGAAGCCACGATCCTCGGGGACGACCAGAGCAACGGTGAGGAAGTCCCGGTAGCGGAGGTCGGCCGCTGCTGCACGCACGTCCGGCGGGACCGGCGGGTCGACGATGCGGGCCAGCGAGGTCAATGGCATCGAGGAGATCACGTGCGAGACCGGGATGCGCTCCTCGCCCTGTCCAGAACGAACGGTCACCGCCACGACCGCGCCGTTCTCCACATGCAGACGCGCCGCCGACGTCTCCATCCGGATCGTGCCCCCCATCCCGACCACCTGCTCGGCGCAACGCTCCCACATCATGCCGGGCCCGTATTTCGGGTACTGGAACTCCTCGATGAGGCTGGTCACCTGCTTCGATCGGTCGCGGCGTCCCCCGCGCAGCGAGGAACGGATGGGCTCCCACACCGCGGTCCACAGCGACATGCCCTTGATGCGTTGGGCGCCCCAGTCGGCCGAGATCTCCGAAGCGGAGACGGCCCACAGCTTCTCGTTGTAGGTCTTGAAGAAATGGTCGTACAGGCGCCACCCGTAGTTGGACACGATGTACCCCTCGAGGGTGGTGACGTTCTTGGGCGGTCGCAGCCGCACCCACAGGAACGAGAGCCCGCAGCGGAGGGCTTCGACCAGGCCGAGATTGCCCAGGGCGTTGCCGAGCTTTATGGGGTAGTCGTAGAACTTGCCGTCGTAGAAGATGCGGCTCATCCTCGGGCGCAGGAGGAAGTCCTCGGGGGGTAGGACCTGGTGCCAGAACGCCTCCACCGGCTCGACCTTGGTGAAGAACCGGTGGCCGCCGATGTCGAAGCGCCAACCGTCCCGCACCACCGTCCGGCTGATGCCCCCGACCACCGAATCCTCCTCGACGACCACCACCGGGTCGGCCGCCTCGGCCAGTTGATGGGCCGCGGTCAACCCGGCCGGGCCGGCTCCGATGACCAGCACCGGCCGTCGTCCCGGCGCCGAGCCGTGCCGCACGGCCAGATGGTCGCCCTTCGCCCTGCCTGTCGCAATTGCCACTCGCTACCGTCCGTTCTGTCGTATCGGTCGTCGTCTCGGTCGCCGGACCGGCCCGGGAGGCCGTACCACCGCAGTTACCCCGTGTCGCCGGCATCGGGCCCCACGGCATCGTCGCCACGGTGTGGACCGGCTCGGGGAGTTCGGGCAGGGTCGGTCAGGGTCCGGCTTGAGCATTTGTGGCGATCGACCCACCTCCCAGGGCTAAGGAACACCGTGCCCGTGGCGTGCCCTTGGCGGCGGGCACGTCTCGGGCCCCCTCCGGCGCCAGGCTAGTGGGTTCGACCTTCGGATCGGGGAACCCTCGTCAGGGCACCACCATGCCGAGGAAGGCCAACATGGCATACCCCACCATGGCGAGGGCGGAGAGCCCGAGGACCACGAACTCCACCGACCGGCGGCCGGTGAGGGTCGACGCCGCCACGACCAGCGGGAACGCCCCCAGGGCGTACCGCTCGAAGGAGTCGAGGTTGGCGCTGGCCAGAGCCACCACCAGCACGGCGGTGGCGAAAGCGCCGTAGGAGGCAGGCAGGCGCCGGCAGGCCAGTACCAACAGGGCCACGCTCAGGACCACCCAGGGAATGTGGGCGGCGCTACCCAGATGATGGCCATGGGTCACGGAGAGAAGGTTGTGCCACATGGCCGCGAGCGGCAGCGTCACCGCACCGCGGCGCCCGGTCTGCTGCTGGAGCCGGAACGGCAGCCAGGGGTCGCCGAATTGGAGGCCGACCCACGTCAGGTAGGACCCGGTGCCGATCACCGGTGCGACCAGGGCGGCGGCCCGGGCCGTCCATCGCCGGGGCCTCTCCCCGGCGTGCCGCTGTCGCCAGATCTCCACGGCGACGGGCACCACGAGCAGGACGCCGACCGGTCGGACCAGGCCGCCCACGAGTCCGGCCACCGCCGTCCACCACCAGTGCCCGGTCCGGGCGCCGTACAGGGCCACCACCGAGCAGAGCAGGAGCGGCCCGTCGGCGTACCCGAGGACCAGCGAGTAGGCGGCCGGGGCGAGTGCCAGCAGCCATACGGAACGACGGGCCAGGTCCGGTCCGAACCGCCCGCCCAGGTCACGGCGCACCAACAGCACCAGTGCAGCCATGGCGGCCAGCGAGCAGAGGTTGGACAGGAAGACCAGGGCCGGCCCTGGTGCCACCCCCGGCAACCAGGCCAGGGCACGTCCGGCCATCGGAAAGGCCGGGAAGAAGCGGACCGCCTGCAGCCCCGAGGCGGCGTACCCGTGGGCGGCGATCGACTGGTACCAGCCCCCATCCCAGGTCAGGAGGCCCTGTTGCACATGGAGGCGGGCCCCGGAGTTGCCGGGTCGCACGGTGCCGACGATCCCGTGGGCGATGGCCAGGGTGGCGACCACCAGCACCCGGGCCAGGATCCAGGCCGGCAACGACTCGACCACTGCCTGTCCGAAAGTCCGCATCGCCGACCGGGCGCGCTCCCGTCCACCCGGCCGGGGCCGGTCAGGGGTGGGGACGGCGTCGGCGGGAGGTAACCGGGCGCCGGCGACGCGATGTGCGATGTCGACCACCTGTCAGGGCGTGGTCGGCGTGAATCGCACCAGCCACATGGGTTGATAGAAGTCATCGGGGTTGCCCACCACCGGCTCGACGGCCCGGAACCGAGGGTCGCCCTGCAGGGTCTGGACGATGCCCTCGCACTTGGTCCCCAACGTCTGATAGCCGGGGGCCCACACCATGTAGATCTGGTGGTGGGAGGCCGCCATCGACTCGAGCTGGCCCGAGAACGCCACCGGGGAACCGGCCTTCGACGCCGCCGCGTAGTCGGCCCAGTCGACGAAGACGGGCCCGGTGCCACGTGGGAACGTCGTCTGCCGGTAGCGGCCGGCCGGGAGGAGTCGGTTCACCGCCGGGCCCAGCTGGTCGGGACAGTAGGCGACGACGTCCCCCGGCTGGCCGGTGGCGGCGATGGCCGCAGCCACCTCACCGGCCTGGGTCCGGTTGGTGGTGATGTTGGGGATCGCACTGGCCAGTCCGGCCACCACGGCGACGGCGAGAACCCCAACGCGTACCCGCCGGTCACGGAAGGTGATCAGGCCGAGGGACACCAACAGGATGAGGGGGATGAAGACCACCGACGCATACCGGGCGTCGAAGGCGCTGTTGGTGATGAACCCCCCGGCGATGGCGGCGGCGAGGGTGCCCACGACGGTGATGGCCAAGGGCCGGCCCAGCGGCCGGGTGCGTATGTCGAGGTCGATGTGAAACCGGTCGGTGGCCGCGCCGAACACGCCGAGCCCGGCCATGGCGAAGAAGATGAGGGCCAGCGCCCGTCCTCCATTGGTGCCGCCCCCGGCGAACGACGCCACGGCGTTGACCATGGCCGCGAAGTTCGCCGGGGTGGCCCAGGGAGTCCCGGTGTGGTGGGACTGGTAGAGGAAGGTGGGCAGCCAGGGAAGGAAGGTGAGGCAACCGATCAGCGAGGCCACCAGCGAGGCCCGCGCCCCGGCCCGCAGGTGAGGCCGGCCGCGCCACGCCTGCCAGGCCAGCCACAGGAGCACCGTGCCGATGAGATAGATCGACCAGTAGTGCGAATAGAGCAGGAGCGAGGTCACGGCGGCGAGGGCAGCGAGGTTGCCGGCACGCGGACGGCGGAGGGCGCGGTCGAGGGCCAGATACCCGAGGACGGTGAGCAGCATGACCAGCGAGTACATGCGGGCTTCCGTGGAATAGCGGATGGCGAACGGTGAGGTCGCCACGAGCAAGGAGGCCGCCCAGGCCACCGTCCGACCGGCGAGTCGCTTCCCCGCCAGCCAGGCGAGCGGCACCGTGACCACGCCCATCACCCCCGACAGTGACCGCACGGCGACGTCCGAGGTTCCGAACCACCCGGTCCAGAAATGCAGCAGCAGGTAGTAGAGGGGCGGTGCGCCGTCTCGGCGCAGGAACGAAGGAATCAGGTGCAGCGGTTGGCGGGCGATGTTGACGGTCAGGGCTTCGTCGAGCCACAGATCGGATGTGGTCCAGAAGCGCAGAGCCATCGTCGCGGCGAGGATGGCCACGGCCACCACGGTGAACACGGTCGTGGTCCGCCGGCTGAACGGTCGGCCCTCGTCGTCGGCGACGAGGCCGGCCCCCGGGCTCCCTGGGGTCGCCTCTCCGGTCGCCGCCACCTCTTCGGCTGGTTCGGGGTGTCCGGGCGGTCCCCCATATCCGGTCTCCGGGCGTGAGGGTAGAGCCGTGGCGGGCCCGGTGGCGACATTCGACCCGTCCGGGATTTCAGGCCCGATCGCCGGCTCGACGATCGGGGCAGACCCGGGCGGTGCTGCGTCCATGGAACGAATGGTAACCAGCAACAGAAGCCGGGTGGCGGCTCTCGCCAACCCCTTGGAACCCGCCACTACTTGGCGGTAACGTGCCCCCACGACGAATTGGGCCCAGGGCAGAGTCGCTGTCCGTGGGCGACAATCGTCATCGGTTGGCAGGGGGAAAGGCCAGGGGGATCGTGGTGACATCGGGTAACGAAATCAGCCGTCGGAGCTTCCTGTCCCGGAGTGCGTTGGCCGGGGGTGTGGTGGCCCTCGGTGCGGGCGCGCCGAGCCTGCTGGCCGGCTGTTCCTCCAGTGCCGGTTCACCGACCACCACAGCGCCGGGGTCGAAGCCGGGGGTCGGCACCGGAACCCCCAAGCGGGGCGGGACGCTCACCGTCGGCACCATCGCCGAGATCGACGGGTTCTACCCCCCGAGCAACCACTGGGACACCAACGGGTTCCTCTACGCCAACGCCGTGTACGACCCGCTCATGGCGGTGGGGGCCGACGGCAGCATCCAGCCCTACCTGGCCCAGTCGATGACCCCCAACTCGACCTTCGACACCTGGACCATGACCCTGCGTCCCAACATCAAGTTCAACGACGGGTCGGCCCTGAACTCCGCCGTGGTGGCGTCCAACTACAGGGCGCTCAAGAGCTCCCTGCTGACCGGGGTGGCCCTGGCCCAGATTGCGTCCGTCGACACCCCGGACGCCATGACCGTCGTCTACCACCTCACCGGCCCCAACCCGACTTTCCCCTCCGGCCTCACCACTCAGGTCGGCTACGTCGTCGGCCAGGCCATGATCGACCAGGCCAACTCGGCAGGATCCGGCGTGGTGACGCCGATCGGGACCGGGCCGTTCATCTATTCCCAATGGCAGCAGAACAGCTTCTTCACCGCCACCCGGAACCCCAACTACTGGCGCAGCGGCCTCCCCTACCTCGACGCCATCACGTTCAAGCCCATCCCGGACAGCACCCAACGCGAAGCCACGCTCCGCTCGGGCGGGGTCGACATGATCCAGTCCGCCACCCCCTCCACCATCACCGACTTCGAAGGCTCCGGGGGATCCGGCTTCCAGCTCGTGGACACCCGCACCGGCGTCATCGGCCAGCCCACCTTCACCTACATCATGCTCAACACGGCGGTGCCGCCGACCAGCGATCTCTCCATCCGCCAGGCCCTGGCCAAGGCCATGGACCAGGCCGAGGTACAAAAGATCATCGGAGGGCCTCCCCAGCAGCCGGCCACCGGGATCTTCCTGCCCAACTCGCCTTACTACAGCAAGACGGCCTACCCCAGCTACGACCCGAGCGGGGCCACCACCCTGGTCAACCAGTACAAGGCCAAGCACGGCACGCCATCCCTCCAGCTCATGACCATTCCCGATCCCATCGCCATCAAGGAGGTGCCAGGCCGTCCAGCAGATGTGGCAACAGGTGGGATTCAACGTGACCGTCAACGAGGTCGAGCAGGCCACCATCATCGACGACTTCGTCGCCGGGAAGTTCCAGGCCGTGACCTCCTACCAGTTCGGGGCGGTCAACCCCGACCTCAACTACGTGTGGTGGAGCACGACCACCATCGAGCCCATCGGCGGCATCGGGCTCAACTTCACCGCGGCTCAACGACCCCACCCTCGAGGCGGCCATGCTGCAAGGTCGCCACACCACCGACCAGGCCACTCGGGTGGCCGCCTACCGGACGGTCAACGAGCAGCTCGGCATCCAGCTTCCCTACTTGTGGATCGAGCAGTTCTTCTTCTCCGAGGTGGCGGCGGAGCGGGTTCAGAACTTCAACAACCCCACCCTGCCCGACGGCAAGCCGGGGTATGGCTTCGACGAAGGCATCTTCTTCCCGACCCAGGTCTGGCTCAACGGGTAACGGGACGTTGTCCGCCCACCACCCCGCCCTCCCGACTCGACCATGATCAAGTACTTCATCCGCCGCCTGATCCAGCTGGTGGTGGTGGCGTTCATCATCTCGGTTCTCGTCTTCCTGTTGGTCCACCTGCTGCCGGGCGACCCGTCGGTCACCATCCTCGGGCCCAACGACACCGCCCACAACCGGGCCGTGCTCTTCAAGCAGCTGGGCCTCAACAAGCCGCTCATCCAGCAGTACTTCACGTGGCTGACGGCGGTGTTCCACGGCAACCTCGGGCAGTCCTACCTCAACCATGAGTCGGTCCGTCACATCATCTCCACCGGATGGCCGATCGACCTCGAGCTCATCATCATCTCGCAGGTCATCGCGTTCGCCGTGGCCATCCCGCTGGCCCTGGTCACCGCCCGGCGGCCCAACCAGCCGTTCGACAACGTGGCCACCACCGGCACCTTCGGGATGCTGGCCCTGCCACCCTTCGTCATCGCACCGATCCTGGTGGCCGTCTTCGCCGTCGGACTCCACTGGTTCCCCGCCACCGGGTACGTGCCCTTCTCCCAGCAACCGGGCACCAACCTGCACGACATGATCCTGCCCTCGCTGGCGATCACGGCCGGATCGATCGCCGTCTACTACCGTCTGTTCCGGTCGGACCTCATCAGCACCCTGCAGGAGGACTTCATCACCATGGCCCGCTCCAAGGGCATGTCCTCGCGGCGGATCATGTGGCGCCACGCCTTCCGGCCGTCGTCGTTCTCGCTGCTGGCCGCGGCCGGCGTGAACATCGGTGCCCTCATCGCCGGGACTTTCATCGTCGAGTACCTGTTCGCCCTCAACGGCCTGGGCTTTTCCCTGGTGGCGGCGGTCAACCAGCGCGACTACCTGGTCGTCCAGGGCATCACCCTGGTGGTGGCCATCGTCTACGTGGTGCTCCAATTCATCATCGACTTCGTGTTCACCCTGGTCGATCCCAGGGTGACCAGGGGGTGATCCGTGCCCGACGACCGTGAGCTCGCCGCCACCCGGGCATCGAGCCAGCTGCTGGCCGATCAAGTTCCCGGGGCTGGCCGCGGTCGACGAGTTGGTGGTGTCGCGCCAGAGCGAGACGCTCGAGTCGGACGACATCCTCCTGCGCAAACCCCTCGGTCCGCTGTTCTGGTTCGCCATCGGATGGGTCGGGTTGGTGATCCTGCTCGCCCTCATCGCCAACCTCCTCCCCCTCCCCAATCCCGACTTCCAGAACTATTCCGCCATCAACGCTTCACCCAGCCTGCACCACCTGCTCGGGACCGACGAGCTCGGGCGCGATCTGCTCAGCCGTCTCATCTTCGGTGCCCGGGTCTCGCTGGTGGTCGGGTTCGGGTCGGTGGCCATCGGGATGCTGGTCGGCGGCACCCTCGGACTGATCTCGGGTTACAAGGGCGGGTGGCTGGACGTCGGTCTCAACGCCGGGTCCTTCGTGCTGCTCGCCTTCCCGGCCATCGTGGCCGTGATCGCCATCGTCGCGTTCTGGGGGCAGTCGCTGCTCAAGATCACCCTCATCATCGGGGTCGCCAGCATCCCCGTGCTCTACCGGGTGGTGCGAGCGTCCAGCCTGTCCTTTGCCAACCGCGACTTCGTGACGGCGGCCAAGACCATGGGGGCGGGCTCCACCCGGGTGGTCTTCCGGGAGATCCTGCCCAATGTGGTGCCGGCCGCGGTGACCTTCGGTTTGATCGCCGTGGCCACTGTCATCGTGTTGGAGGGCTCGCTGGCGTTCCTCGGCCTGTCGGTTCCGCTGCCCACGCCGTCCTGGGGCAACATGATCGCCGAGGGCATCGTCAAACAACAACCTGCAGGTCAACCCCTACATCATGATGTGGCCGGTGCTGGCCATGTTCCTCCTGTTGCTGTCGATCAACCTCATCGGTGACCGACTCCGCCAGCGCTTCGACATCCGGGAGGGCCTCCTGTGAGCCCGAGGTCGGCGACCAGGGGAGGCGATCAGACCGTCGAGTTCCGCCGACATCGGCGACCCGACCGAGCCCCTGCTGGTCGTCGACGACCTGCATACTTCGTTCCGCACCCCCGAGAGGCACGGTACGGGCGGTCGAGGGTGTGTCCCTCACCGTGCGGCGGGGCGAGACGCTCGGGATCGTGGGCGAGTCCGGCTCGGGCAAGACCGTCCTGGCCCGGTCGATCATGGGCCTCCTCCCCGAGCGCGACGTGGTCACGAGCGGGACGGTGACCTTCGCCGGCCATGAGCTGACCGCCATGACGCCCGGTCCAGCTCCGCCAGGTGTGGGGGGCCGAGCTCAGCATGATCTTCCAGGACCCGATGACCGCGCTCAACCCGGTGAAGCGCATCGGCAATCAGATCACCGAGTCCCTCCGGCTCCACCTGGGTATGGACCGGGGCGAGGCCAACGCCCAGGCCGTCGAGCTCCTCAAGTCGGTCGGCATCCCCTCGCCCGAGGAACGGATCGCGGTGGTACCCGTTCCAGCTCTCGGGGGGTATGCGCCAGCGGGTCATGATCGCCATCGCCCTGGCCTGCGCCCCCCGACTGGTGCTGGCCGACGAGCCGACCACCGGGCTCGACGTCACCGTCCAGGCGCAGATCCTCGACCTGCTCGCCGAGCTGCAGCGTGAGCGGCACATGGCCGTCGTCCTGGTTACCCACGACCTCGGTGTGGTGGCCAGCCGCACCGACCACATCGTGGTCATGTACGCCGGGCGGATCGTCGAGCAGGCGCCGACCCACACCCTGTTCGCCGACACCCACATGCCCTACACCCGGGCGCTCATGGACTCGATCCCGCGGCTGTCCGAGCCGAGCGGCAGCCGGCTCCGGGCCATCGCCGGGCGACCCCCCGACCTCATCCACCCCCCTCCCGGCTGCCGGTTCGCCCCGCGCTGCCCCTACGCCCAGGACAAGTGCCGTGAGAACGAGCCGCCGCTCCGGACCGCCGGCACACCCGACCACCTCTTCGCCTGCTGGTTCCCACTGGTCAACGGCCTCCCCACGGCGCCCTCGACCCGGGTCCCGACGGCGAATTCGGCCGGCATCCCGGCTGCCGGCACCGCCACCGGTCCCGCCAGCGTCGGTCCCGCCACCAGCTCCATCGTTCCCGAGTCGCCGGTCGACGCGGTCTTTGGCGGCTCGCCGGCTAGTACCGCCATCGACCCGGAGGCCGAGGTGCAGTCCCAGTGAGACGCAACCGCCCCGATCCGGTCGCTTCTCCCACCACGACCGCCGAAGCCACTACTACCTCCCTGGGCATCCCTGGCGACGTGGTGCTCGAAGCTGACAATGTGGTGGTGGAGTTCCGCAGCGGCCGCCAGCGGGTCCATGCGGTGTCCGGAGTCAGCTTCGTCGTGATGCGAGGAGAGACGCTGGGGCTGGTGGGTGAGTCCGGCTGCGGCAAGTCGACGACGGGCCGGGCTCTGGTACAAGTGCAGCCGGTCACCTCAGGCCGCGTCGTCTACCGGGGCCAGGACCTCGCTCAGCTGTCCAAGCGGCAGTTGCGCGCCGCCCGGACGAAGATCCAGATGATCTTCCAGGACCCGATCTCCTCGCTCAATCCTCGGCGCCGGGTGCGGGACATCGTGGCCGAGCCGCTCAATATCTGGCGCCGCGGTACCCGGGAGGAGCGTGCGGCCAAAGTGCCGCGACATGCTCGAGGCGGTGGGGATCGACGCCGACGCGGCCGGCGATCGCCGGCCCCAGGAGTTCTCGGGAGGGCAATGCCAACGCATCAGCATCGCCCGGGCGCTGATGGTCGACCCCGACCTGCTCATCTGCGATGAGCCCGTCTCAGCACTCGACGTCTCGGTCCAGGCGCAGATCCTCAATCTGTTAGCCGACCTCAAGGCCAAGTTCGGCTTGACCATGGTCTTCATCGCCCATGACCTGGCGGTGGTGAAGAACGTCAGCGACCGGGTGGCCGTGATGTACCTGGGGAAGCTGGTCGAGATCGCCGGCGCGGACGACCTCTACCGGTCCGCCGCCCACCCCTACACCGAGGCCCTGCTGGCGTCCATTCCCGAGCCCGACCCCGACCACCAGTCCGACCGGGAGCCGCTGAGCGGCGAGATCCCTTCCGCCCTCGATCCGCCGTCCGGATGCCGATTCCGGACCCGCTGTCCGTACGCCCAGGACCTCTGCGCCGAGCAGGAGCCCCTGCTCCGCGACATCGCCCCGGGCCACCAGGTGGCCTGCCACTTCCCGCTGGTCGGGGGGAAGCCGACGGTGTGACGACCACGGCGGCCCGGGCCTCGGCCGACCCTCCGCCTGCACCCCGGCCCGTACCTTCCCAGATCGACGCCTGAACGCTCCGCCCGGCCGGCTCAGCCCCAGCCCGTCTCGGGGCCCGGCTCAGCGGGCCAACGGATGGGCGGTTCGCAGTTCGACGGACCGGTGCCGGTGGGACCGCGATGCGACCGGGCGACGGCCCGAGCCGCGATCAGCCCGGGTCGCCCCCATCGGGTGGGGACACAGTGACGCCTTCGGTACCGCCGCCGTCGGGCGCGGCGTCCTCTGTCGCTGAGCTCTCGGGACCGGCGCCGCCTCCTCCGCCCGGCTCGGCATCTGCCGCCCCGGCACCCGACGCCCCGGCACCCGACGCCCCGGCATCAGCCGCCCCGGCATGTGCGTCGGCCGCTGCCGCTTGGGTGCTGGCCTCGGGCGGCTCGTCCGGGCTCCCCTCGCCCGGCCCGTGTTCGGCCACGTAGTCGGCCCAGGCCGCCTGGGCTTCGGTCTCTGGGGTGAACTCGGCTTCGGCGAACTCGAAGGGCCCGACGTAGTTGCCTTCCGCGTCGTAGGCGTGCTCGCCGAAGGCCTCGCGGTACTCCTCGGACACCTCCCCGCCCTCGGCTGCCTGCTTGATGGAGAGGCTGATCCGGCGCCGCTGCAGGTCGATGTCGATGATCTTGACCCAGAGCTCCTCGCCCGGAGTGACCACCTGTTCGGGGAGATCGACGTGGTGGCCGGCCATCTCCGAGATGTGGACCAATCCCTCGATGCCATCCCCCACCTGGACGAAGGATCCGAATGGCACCAGCTTGGTGATTCGACCGTAGACGAGCTCGCCGACCTGGTGGCTGTTGGCAAACTCCTGCCAGGGATCGGTCTGGGTGGCCTTCAGGGAGAGACTGATCCGCTCCTTGGACAGATCGACGTCGAGCACCTCCACCTCGATCTCGTCCCCCACCGAGACCACCGAGGAGGGATGGTCGACGTGCTTCCACGACAGCTCCGACACGTGCACCAGGCCGTCCATGCCACCAAGGTCCACGAAGGCACCGAAGTTGACCACCGACGACACGACCCCTCGGCGCCGCTCGCCCGGCTTGAGGTTGACGAGGAACTCGCCGCGCTGCTCCTTCTGGGTCTCCTCCAACCACGCCCGACGGGAGAGAACCACGTTGTTGCGATTGCGGTCGAGCTCGATGATCTTCGCCTCGATGGTCTTGCCCACGTACGGCTGGAGCTCGCGTACCCGCCTCAGCTCGACGAGGGATGCCGGCAGGAAGCCGCGCAAGCCGATGTCGACGATGAGCCCGCCCTTCACCACTTCGATCACCGGGCCGGTCACGACCTCGTCCGCCTCCTTGAGCTTCTCGATGGTGCCCCAGGCCCGCTCGTACTGGGCCCGCTTCTTGGAGAGGATGAGGCGACCCTCCTTGTCCTCCTTCTGGAGCACCAGGGCTTCGATGGGATCCCCGAGCTTCACGATGTCGGAGGGATCGACATCGTTGCGGATCGAGAGCTCCCGCACCGGGATGACGCCTTCGGACTTGAAGCCGATGTCGAGCAGCACCTCGTCCCGGTCGATCTTGACCACCGTCCCCTCCACCAGGTCACCGTCATCGAACTCGACGATGGTGCCGGCCATGGCGTCCTCCAGTGAGGCGCCGCCGAGGTCGTCCTCGGTCACCGATCGCGGGAGGTAGGTCCCGTTCTCGTCGAATGTGCCCATGGCCTCGGGCGAGAGGAGGGCGGTGCCCTCGGGTACGACGTTGGTATCGGACATGGACTAGGTAGCTCGCTTTCCGGACGGGTCGCCGCAGCCGACAGCTGGGTTGCGGCAAAAGGCAGCGGCCACACCAAGGTGGCCGGGAGTCAATGGTACTCCAAGCCCCCAGTCGGCCATTCGGCGAGGCCGGCGTCAGCTGCGTCAGGTGCCCTTGGCCTCCGCCCAGGAAGCACCCCAGGCCATGTCCACCTGCAGGGGCACGGCGAGATCGGCGGCGCCGACGAGTGCGCGTTCGGTGAGGGCGGCCACCTCGTCCGCCTCGTCCGGTTCCACGTCGACCAGCACCTCGTCGTGGACCTGGAGGATGAGGCCCGAGGTCAGCTCCGCCTCTTCCAGCCCGGCGTCCAGTCGGATCAGGGCCAGCTTGAACAGGTCGGCGGCCAGCCCCTGGATCCCGGCGTTCATGGCCTGGCGTTCGGCCGCCTGGCGTACCTGGTAGTTGGAGGCGACCAGATCGGGCAGGGGTCGGCGCCGGCCGAACGCCGTCACCGTGTATCCGGCGTTGCGGGCCTCGGCGACCGCCCGCTCCATGTACTCACGGACGGAGGGGAAGGCGGTGAAGTACGACTCCAGGATGAGCTGGGCCTCCTCGACCGGCACGGCGAGTCGTTGCGACAGGCCGTAGGCCTCCATGCCGTAGGCCAACCCATAGGAGACCATCTTGGCCGTCGATCGCATGGCCGGAGTCACCTGGTCGCGCTCGACGCCGAACACCTGAGAGGCCACGGTGGCGTGGATGTCCTCGCCGGCGGCGAAGGCGGCGGTGAGACCGGGATCGCCCGAGAGATGGGCGATGGCCCGCAGCTCGACCTGGTCGTAGTCGGCGACCAGCAGTCGTCGCCCGGCCGACGGCACGAAAGCCTGACGGAATTGGCGTCCCAGCTCGGTCCGCACCGGGATGTTGTGCAGATTGGGCCGGTCCGACGACAGGCGTCCGGTCCGGGCCACGGTCTGGCGGAAGGTGGCGTGGATCCGGCCGTCGGGCCCAACCTCAGCGGCCAGGCTCTCGCCGTAGGTGGAGCGCAGCTTCTCCACCTCCCGGTAGCGGAGGAGAACCTCGACGATCGGATGCTGGTCGCGCAGCTGCTCGAGCGTCCGTGCGTCGGTCGAGAACCCGGTCTTGGTCTTACGGACCGGGGTGAGACCGAGGCGTTCGTAGAGCACCGAGCGCAACTGCGGTACCGAGTTCACGTTGAAGGGGCCCTCAGCCAACTCGTGGAGGGTGCCTTCGAGCGTGCGGCACTCCTCGGCCAGCTCGGCGGCGATCGAGCGCAGCACCTCCTGATCGACGGGGATCCCGAGCACCTCCATCCGGGCCAGCACCCGGACCAGGGGCTGTTCGACCCGGTCGTAGAGGTCGGACTCCCCCACCTCCTCCAACGCCTCCCGCAATGGAGCCCGCAACCGGGCGAGCACCTCGGCCCGCTGCACCGCCTCCATGTCGACCCCGCCTCGGTCTCCATCGACCCCTCCGGCCTCGGCCTCGACTGGAACGTCGAGCTCGAAGGCACCCTGTCCCCCGACCGCGCCTCCGTCGTCGATCTGCACCCCGAGGTGGTCGGCGGCCAGATCGGCCAGGTGGTAGCGCTCGGTCGAGGGATCGAGCAGATAGGCCGCAACCGCGGTGTCCATGACCAGCGAGACCACGTCGACCCCGAGAGGCAGCAGTGAGCGCATGAGCTCCTTGGCGTCATGGGCCACCACGCCGACGCCACCGGGGCCGAAGGCCGAGGCCAGGGCGGCGAGGACCTTTCGGTCAGCCAGCAGATCGACCGGTCTCGGGCCGTCGCCAGCGTTGCGGCCGGCGTCCGTGGCGGCGGTGGCGTCATTGGCGGCGGTGGCGGCGTCGGCGCCGCGCAATTGAACGGCGCCCTCGGTCCCCTCGACCCTTCCTGACCCGTCGGGGGCGTGGTTGTCGGTGTCACTTCGGTCATCCACCACAGCCTCGGCCACCACTGTCAGGCTGGACAGCGGTGACCGACCCGGGTCGCTTGTCCATCCGGCGTAGAGCGCCACGTTCCCGGTGGTGCGCCGGGCGGCGGCAACCACCGCCTTGACGGCCTTCACCGCCTCGCCGGCCGTGGAGGGGACGGTGACCGCGGTGCTGGCGAGCCAGACCGCCTCTGCGCCGCTGGTCACTGACCGCGCCGACTCACCACGACCGGTCCCACCGGTCCCACCCGTCCTACCGGTTCCGGCCCCCCCGACGGGACCGGCCACCCCACCGGCCGGCACCCCCAACGCACCCTCGTCCATCAGAGTCGCCAGACGGCCCCACACCGCTTTGAGCTCCAGTTCAGCGAAGGTGGACCTGGCGTCCTCGGGGTTCCAACCGCCGAGGGTGAGGTCGTCGATGTGCAAGTCGAGTGGGACGTCCCGCACCAACGGGATGAGCTCGGCGTTGCGGCGGACCTGGTCGAGATGACCGCGGAGGTTGTCGCGCAACTTGGGGGTCAGCTCGTCGAGGTGGGCGGCGAGCGTCTCGAGGTCCCGGTACTGATTGACCAACTTGGCTGCAGTCTTCTCACCCACCCCCGGCACCCCTGGGAGGTTGTCGGAGGGATCGCCCCGCAACGCGGCCAAGAGGGCGTAGTCGTCCGGCCGCACGCCGGTGCGCTGCTGGATGCCGGCCTCGTCGTAGAACGCGTAGTCGCTGACTCCCCGCTTGTTGTAGAGGACGCGGACATAGGGGTCCTCGACCAGCTGGTACGAGTCACGGTCGCCGGTGACGATGACCACCGACTGGTGACGGTCCCGTGCCTCGGTGGCCAGGGTGGCCAGGACGTCGTCGGCCTCGAACCCCTCGGCGCCGACCACCGGTATGGCCAACGACGCGAGCAGACCCCGGATCATGTCGAACTGCGGGAACAGGTCGTCCGGGGTCTCGGCCCGTCCGGCCTTGTAGTCAGCGGCGATCTCGTCCCGGAAGGTGCCGCCAGGCAGATCGAACGCCACGGCGATGCCGATCGGGCGGTGTTCACGGACCAGGTAGACGAGCATCGACGCAAACCCGTGCACGGCATTGGTCACCACACCTGTGGTGGTGGCGAGATCGGGCGGGAGCGCGAAGTAAGCCCGGAAGGCCAGTGACATCCCGTCGAGCAGGAGCAGTGGTGGCGAAGCGGGTTCCTCGGCCATGGTTGCAGTCAGCCCGCGCCCACCTAGGGCGCGAGCCCGCCCTCGAGGACCTGGCGGGCGACGTCGATCATCCGGGAACGGGTCCCCATTGCCGTCTTCTGGATGAAGCCAAAGGCTTCGGACTCGGTCATACCGGACCGCTCCATGAGCACCACCTTGGCACCGTCGACCAATCGCCGGGTCTCGATCTTGTCCTCGGCGGTCGCCGGGCCGCCCGGACCACCGTCGGCGTCGGCCCGCTCCGCCTCGGCGTCGATGGCCCAGGCCTGCTCACAGCGGGTCATGGCCTGATCGATGGCTGGAATCAGCTCGATCCGTTGGAACGGCTTGACCAGGTAGGCGGCCACGCCGGCATCCCTCGCCTCGTCGATCAGGTCGCGCTGGCTGAAGGCGGTGAGGATGAGCACGGCCACCTTGAGATCCATTTCCTGAATGGCCCGGGCGGCTTCGAGCCCGTCGGAACCGGGCATCTTGACGTCGAGGATGACCAGGTCCGGGTGGTGGGCCCGGACCAGCTCCACGGCCTCGTCGCCCCGACCGGTCTCTCCGACGACGTCATACCCCTCGTCAACCAGGATCTCTTTCAGGTCCAGCCTGATGATCGCCTCGTCCTCGGCGATGACCACGCGTCTGGTCATGACGGCTCCGGTCCTTCCAGCTCGGTCGCCGGCGGCGCGGTCCGGCGACGGGTTCGGGAGGTCTCGGCCCCGTTGACGAGTTCCTGGATCAACCCGGTCCAACCGCCAGCTGGTCGAACAGTTCGGCTTGACGGCGCTCGAGCTCGGCAATCCGCGTCACCAGCACGTCCCGGTTCCTGTGCATGACACTGGCCTGGCGGCTCGCCTCGTTGCGTTCTTTGGCGCTCGCCGGCGACTCGCTCACCAGCGCCTGCAATCGGGTGTCGTCAGCCACCTCGTCCACCACCAGTAGTTGCTCGTTGACCACGGCCAGCTCGGCACGGGCGCGCACCAGCTGCTGGTGGGCATCGCTGAGTTTCCGCTCGAGGGTGGTCCGACGCATGGAAGGGCAATTGTACGCATGGTCGGACGGCGACCCGCCAGGGCGACAGGCTCGCCCGGCAGAGGTCCAGCAGGCTCAGTGCGGAGTGACGCGGACGTGCCGCACGGCAAGTCGGGCGACCACCTCGAGGCCGGGCGCGGTGCCCATGCCCGCTCCCACCGGAGGACGCGCCGCCAGCGCGGCGGTGCCGTGGGTCCGGACCAGTTCGGGCGGCGGCACCAGGTCGGCCGCCAGATAGGTCCGGGCGGGACTCAGGTCACCGGGCCAGCTGAAGCCGGGCAGGGCGGCCAGGGTGGTGTTGATGCCGCGGGCGTAGCCGGATTCGAACATCCCTCCCATCCAGAGCGGCGTCCCTTCGGTGGTGCAGCTGTCGACCACGGCCAACGCCTCACCTAGACCTCCCAGCCGAGCAGGTTTGAGGCAGACCACCGAGCAGGCCCCTCGGGCCAGGGCGTCGGCGATGTCCCGGCGCGACCGGACACTTTCGTCGAGACAGATAGGCGTCCGTATGCGGGCTGCCAGCGCGTGCGTGGGCGGCCAGGTCGGCCGGGTCGAAGGGTTGCTCGAGACACAACAACCCGAAGCGATCGAGCTCGGCCAGCCGGTCACCTTCTCGTTCGGAGTACGAGCCGTTGGCATCCACTTGGAGCCGCACGCCGGGCATCGCCCGGGTCACGGCCTCGAGCGGGGAGACATCCCAGCCCGGTCCGATCTTGAGCTTGACCCGCGAGACGCCCTGCTCGGCGAGCGATGCCACCCGGGCGACCAGCGCCGCCTCGGATGACGCCACACCCTGTACCGCGCCGATCTCGACGGCCCGTCCGGCTACGCCGAGCAGATCGGCAAAAGAACGACCCTCGGCTCGGAGGTGAGCGTCGGCCACCGCCATCTCGAGCGAGGCAAAGGCCATCGGGGCCTGGGGCACGGCCTCTCGGAGACCGGCCAGATCGGCGGGTCCGGGCAGGTACCGGCCCGCTGCGGAAGCACTCCCCAGTGCAGGCAGAAGCGTCCGTTCGAGGGCGTCGAAGGATCGCTGCACGTCCTCGGGGTCGTAGCCGGCATCGGCCAACGCGGCGCACTCCCCCCACCCCTCGATCCGTTGGTCGTCCGATCTCGCCACCAGCCGCACCATGACCAACGGACGGCGCCGGTGTTCGACCGTGGCGGTGGAGACAGTCTCGAGAAAGGGAATCTCGACCATCCACAGATCGGCCGACTCGAGCCGTACCCGCCCGCCGGATCCGATTTCGCGCCATCGACGGGACGGCGAAGGGCCGGAACCGCCGTCGACCATGGAAGGAAGCCTACTGGGGGTCACCATCACGTTTCCGGACGCGGGCGACGACCTGATCGAAGCCCCTTCGACGATCAGTTGCCAGCCGACCAACGTCAGTGTCGGCGGACGCCGAGCCCGGCCACACTGTCGCCTGCCGATCCGGATCTCCTGGCCTTCCACAATCCCTGCCGGTAGGGTCTGCCGGAGCGGGTTCCTCCTAACACCGTTTCAAGAGTTGTAGCTACATCGGCGGAAGGTTGTGAGATGAGGAGAGACCGGGGCACTCTAAGTCGTAGTTGGGTGATGGTTGCCTTCGCATGGTTGCTGGCGGCGGGACTGGCATTGCCGCAATCCGCCAGTGCGGATCCGGTGCGAGCGGGAAGGTCCGTGACGGGCGTCTCTGGCGTCAACGCCGTCAGTCCCCTGTATTGCCTGTCCTCGGGATGCAAAACCAGCAGCCCCTACTCGCTTCGAGCAGGTGGACCACTGGCGACCTCTGCTCCGCCCTCAGCAGAGACATTTGCCCAATCAGCATTCGCGGTGACGGCTGGATCCCAGGTGTCGCTGCATTGGGGCACCGCAACCCACCAGTACTTCCTCTTCACGTCGCCCTCACCAAACGCCCTTCCCAATTTCGGTTCGAGTGGCGCGGTCACTTGGCCGGCCGGTTCCGGCGCGATCTGGTCCGGCTCCAACCAGTTGTGGGCCACTACCGCGGGGGCAGTCACCGTCACGATCCCTGCCACTGTCGCAGTGGGCACCACTTTCGCCTTTCAGCTCGACACCTGCGACTCGGTGAGCGGCCTTTGCTCAAGTTCACCCGGTGGGAGTGGGGATGCCCGGGTCGCTCTCACTGTGGCGGCCAACTGGACGACGGTGAGCTACAAGCAGGGTTTTCACAAGGTCGCCACTATGGCGCAGTCGAGTGGGACTCCACTGGATGTGGCATTCTCCGGCGGTACCGTTTGGGACAGCAGCGAGTTCAGCGATGCGATAGGTGAGACTCCAAAGAATTCGACGTTGACGTCCATCGCCGATCCAGCTGACGTTGCGAACCAGCCCTTCGCGTCCTGCTTTTCAAACCCCTGCCAGGCGAGCTCATGGAGCGAATTGGGCGAAAGAGTGGTCTATGCCGACAAACTGGTCTGGTTCACACAGGGAGGCTGGCAGGGCTTCCCTGGCGGGTCAGCGGCAAACCACTCCGAGATCGTCGCCTACAACCCGAGCACGGCGAGCTTCTGCACCTATCTCGTGCCGGGAAACGACAACGAGGTGATCGGTATGGCGGTTTCCGGCACCGGCCGGAAGACCGTGGTCTGGTTCACCGAGTCCGACCCTGTGGGTGGACATCCGACCATCGACTCCTTCTCGCCTGCCCTGGTCGGCGAGAGCTGCCCCAATGACTATTCCTTGAGCGGGGCCCCGAGTTTCAAGCAGATCCTCGGACTTCCCGACGCTCTTCCTGCGTTGATCACGGTGGACCCGAGTGGAACGGCCTTGTGGGTCACCGATTTCTTTGGAAGTGCGGTCGAAGAAGTCGACATCGCTACCGGAAAGCAGACAACGCTGGCGTACACGTCGAAGAATGCGTACTCGCCGCACGGCGCGGAACCCTGGCAAGTAGTGGCGGACCAGAGCTACGTATACGCCATCGATTACGGTGACAGTGATCTGGTCAGAATCAACAAAGCCAACGGACAGATCGACCAACTGCCGATCCCGTTGGCCTCCGACACGGAGCAAGGCTACGGCCTTGCCGTTTCCGGCAGCAATCTGTACTTCACCCTTTCGGACGACGCCCGTCCAGCGTTCGGCGCCGCGTCGACCTTTGGCTACGTCAACATCGCCTCCTGGGAAGCAGCGTCAGCGGCGTGCTCCCCGGGTGTCGATTGCGCTCCTGTCCCGACGACCGGGGTCCTCTACACCGGCCTCTCTGCGGTTGTAGATCCTTCGTCCGATTCCGACCTACGAGGCATTGCCGTGAGCACGGGTGGCTTAGTGGCCATCGCCGATCTCCACCAGGTGATTCGTCTCACGCCCTAGCCGAGACATCGCTACCGGCATCCCGGTGGCGGTGCGGGCCAGCTGGTGTGGGGAGCCGAGGTCAAGGACCCGGACTGGTGTCGGCGAATGATGCCGAGCAAATCGTGACGTGCTGGCGAATCGTGACGTGCTGGCGAATCGTGATGTGCTGGCGAATCGTGATGTACTGGCCGTGAGCATTCGCCACGAAGACGTGACCTCGACGACCTGGGAGCATCACACGATTCCCAAAGCCTACGATCCAAGGACGAAAGTCCAGCTAGCCCGGGTGGCGGAATGGCAGACGCGGTGGACTCAAAATCCACTGCCCGAAAGGGCGTGCGGGTTCAAATCCCGCCCCGGGCACGCACTCCTATAGACGTTTGGGCCAGTTCAGAGGCTTGCGGATGGTGAACGAGAGACCGTGAAGTGCTCTTCGTGGTAACGGCCGGTAACAACTCGTCCGATGGGCGCGCTGCGTCGTCAACGCTGACACTGAACGGCACGAGCAGGCCACCCTAGAACTGCCCGCGACGGGCCCCCGGACCGGAGCCGCGATGCATCGCAAGCCGAAGGGTGGATCAGTTGATGGTCGGCGGAATAGTGGCCTGGACCGTGGTCTTCGTCTTGACCTTCCTCTTGCCGTTGAGGTTCGTCACCGTCTCGGTCACCTGAACCGTGGCCGAACTCGGACCGGCGGCCAGCTTGCCACTCGGAGACCCTGACAGCACTCCGTCCCCGAACAGCTTCAGCCCCCTCAGGATCGAGCGGCCGGCCGTCTGCCTCTGTGAACACGAGGTCGTGCTCGTCGAGCCAGCCAGCACCCATGGCATGCCGGTGCTCGGCCTGCTTCTTCCGCCGGGCCTTGACGACCGCAACGGACCCTGGGTCGAGGTCGATGGTCCTTCGTCCTCTGTCGGTCTTCGGTTCGGAGAACCGGAGCCAGGGCTGATGCAGCGCTGCATCTTCGCAGTGCGCGTGCAACCAGGCGATCACCAGCCACCAGCGGGATTAGGGTTTAGAGCCGTCTGTTCCCTGGCGCGAGATGCGGGAGAAGGCCGTTGAAGAGCCTTGGAGACGATCCGTTCGCTGGTGCGACGGTTCTCGGCGTTCTAGACGAATCTGATCGCAGGTACCTGGCCCAGCGCAGCCGCAGCAAGCAGATCGACAAGGGACAAATTCTCTTCTCGGAGGGAGACCCTTCCGATTCGGTATTGGTCCTCGTTTCGGGGCACATGAAGGTACTGACCTACTCCAGGGACGGTTCCGAGTTCATCGTGAACACCGTCATGCCCGGCGAAACCATGGGTGAGGTCGGGGTGCTGTCAGGCTGTCCTCGTTCGGCCACGATCCAGGCCACTGAAGCCAGCGTGGTGCTGGTCTTGCCGGGAGCCGCCATCATCGACCTGATCTCGGAGCGCCCGGTCCTGGCCATCGCCTTGTTGCAGCGCCTGTCACACTTGGTCCGCCGGATGACCGGCGTCGCTACCGACCTCGTCTTCCTCGACTTGAAACAGCGTGTCGCCAAGTATCTGCTCCAGCTGGACTCGATGGATCGGGGTCAATCCCGACCCAAGATGACCCAGTCGCAACTGGCGGCCAACATCGGCGCCAGCCGTCAGCGGGTCAACGCCTGCCTTCGTGAGTTCCACAAGCAGGGGTGGATCGACATGGAGTCGAGAGGCCTGCGCGTGCTCGATCCTGAGGCCCTCAGCCGAGTCGTCTCTTTCTGAGTCCCGATCCGCGGCGTGCCGGTCATTCGACCGATGAACCCACTGTGGAGCTGCCCACCGGGCTCGGCACGAAGTTGTTCCCTTTGCCCCAGGCGACAGCCCATCCCGGTGTCGGACGTCCGGGTGAAGGTCGTTGTCGGAAAAATCCTCCGACTGTCTCGTCGGTGACTGACAGGCAGCATGAACGGGCGCACACTGACGTTGCCAGCGCATTCCGCAGAGCGCGGAAGCAGGTAGCGGAGGGTGGTGACCATGCGAAGCACGGTTGACCCGGGGGCCTACCTTTCCGATGGACCTGTGTCACGGCCCATAGGGAGCTGGTTCGGCAGTGTGGCGGCTACCGCTGTCGACGGATCACCGCCGCTCACCCGCGGCGACCCGATGTGGGACGGCCGCATCGCGGTTGCTTCTGCCACCTCGTTCGAGGTGTTGACAGACATGGGCCGGGCCAGGCTCATGGACGCAGGTCTTGGCGGGAACCGACGGGCCGCTCCGGACCTCACCCCCCTGGGGTCCGGAGCGGCAACACGCCTGAGGTGCGGTTTCCGGGCCCTGGGCGGATCCACTCCGAGACCTAAGAATCGAACCAGAGAATCGGCGGGTCAGCTGACGGGCCTGTCATCGAGCCAGCAGATGGAGGATTGAGATGCGAACGCTCCGGAGACGCCCTGACGAACGGGTCGAACTATTGCAAGATACCGAGCTGTTTTCGGCCTGCAGCCGAACTGAGATCCGGCGCATCGGGTCCCTCACGATGTTCATGGACATCGAACGGGACACCGTGTTGGTGGAGGAGGACCGGGTTGGCCGCGAGTTCTTCGTTGTCGTGAAAGGCACAGCCACCGCTACGCGACAAGGACTGTGGTTGGCCGAATTCGGCCCCGGAACCTTCTTCGGGGAACTGGCCATGCTCGATGGCGGGCAACGAACCGCGTCCGTCATCGCCGACACTGACATGTCTCTGTTCGTGTTCTCCCGGGCGGAGTTCTGGTCCCTTGGCGGAGTGGCACCGTCGGTGGCCAGCAAGATGGCCATCGAGCTGAGTCGCCGACTGCGCAATGCCGATGAGTTGCTCGACGAGGGATCGATCGGCGCGCCCTCGCTCCGGCCCGTGGTCCTCCGTAGTGCCTCTGGTGGCTGAACATTCAGATCGAATCTCGGCTGAGTTCTGATCTCTGGACAGCCCCGTCGTCCGACAGGTTCGTGGGATCTGACGAGGCTGGGTGAAGGCGGAGCAGACAACGGGCACCGATCCCTACCTGGGAGTTGCCGTCTCCATCTGGGCTCCGCATCGAGCTCGAAGACGCAGCCTCACTCCTGCTGTTTGTGCCAGTCCCTCCGGCCTTCGGGGGTGTCGATGCCGAGGCCGGGCTCCTGGCCGAAGGGGACCGGGGCGGTGAAGGACCACGCCGGGGAGCCGTCGGGCTGGGTGCCGGTGCGGGCGAGGCCCCAGCCCCCGTAGCTCTTCAAGTGGTGGTGGTGATGGCACAACAGGGCCAGGTTGGCGAGCTCGGTCGGGCCACCCTCGGTGACCGGGAGGACGTGGTCGATCTCCAGCCCGGCGGTGGTGGGGCAGCCCGGCACCACGCAGTGCCGGTCCCGGTCGACCACCGCCGTGCGGAGGGACGCCTGGATGGTCCGCCCCAGGTGGGAGATGGCCCGGATGTCGCCGGCCCGGTGGAAGACCAGCTTCACGAAGGCGTCGTTCATCAGGTCCCGGGCCATGACCGCCGGCACCGGCCCGATGCCGTCGAGGCGGCAGTCCCCCTCGGGGGGGTCCTCGCCCCCGAAGAGGACCTCGAGGTCCACCCGGACCACCACCGAGCAGGGTGGGGGCCGGTCGATGAGGGCCAGCGCCTCGGGGGAGATCGGGTCCGAGCCGCCACCGGGGACCGGGAGGGGGAGCTCGGGCGCCGGGCCGGTCGTGCCCGCCTCACCGGCGCAGTCCGGGGGGTCGGGGTCAGGACGGTCCACGGCGTCTCGGTCGGGGTCCCGGTCTCGGTCGGGGTCCCGGTCTCGGTCGGGGTCCCGGGTCCGGCCGGTTACCAGGGCGACCAGGGCGTCGGCCAGCAGGGCCGTCTCGGGCTCCCCCTCCTCCCCGGCCCGTCGCCGGGCCCGGCGCAGGCCGGTCGCCATGGGGCCGAGGTGGGCGAGCAGCCTCGCCCCCCGGTCGGCGGTGTCCCGGCCCTGGTAGCAGAAGGCCCCCTCGGCGTCGGTCCACGACGAGAAGCGGCGGGCGGCATGGATGGCCCGGAGGGTGGCGGCCGGGTCGGCCGAGGCCGAGGCGGCCCGGGCCCGGAGGCACCGGTCCCGCACCCGGGCCAGGGGCTGGCCTGACGCCCCGGCCAACAGGTCGCCCTCCCGGGTGGGGTCGACGATGGCCGCCCCGGTGAGGGCCCCGACCTTCGGGCCCGACAGCTCCCCCCGGCGCACCGCCGCCTCGGTGCCGGGCAGCTCCCCAAGGCGCTGGCCGACGGCCAGGGTGTGCCGGGCCTGGCCGGGCGAGATCCCCTCCACCGCGGCGAGCAGGGAGGCGGCGTCCCGGTGGCCCGAGTCCCGCCACACTCCCGAGGCCTCGATCCTCGGGGCGAGCAGGGCCTTGCCCGCCAGCACCAGGCGCTCCGCCCCGGCCAGGGAGGCATACAACGCGGTGGCGTCGCCCCCGGTCAGGCGGTCCGGGTCGAGCTCGGACACGAAGGCCGAGAGCACCGAGACCGCCGCCGCCAGCCGGGCCACCAGCCCGCTCCCGCCCCTAGGCTCCCCGGCCGACCCGGCCGACCCGTCCTGCGCCGGCGCCCCACCCGGAGGGGCGGTCCGGCTCACCGAGCCCTTCGCCCCGGCGCCCTGCGGCCCGGCACCCTTCCCCCCGGCACCAGTTGACCCACCGGCCCTTGACCCTGGGCCCTTCGTCCTCGCCGGCGTCATGGATGAATCATCACAGAAGGGTGTGACAGGACATGAGACCTGATCGACCGACCTCCGGCGAAGATCGGCCGGGCCGCGGTCCGCCCCGACTCCTTCACCGCCAACTACGTCTGCAAGAGTGGATCGGTGTTCGTGACCAGCCATGTCCTCTCCGGCGTGCTCATCGGTCGAGCGGCACGGGGCAGACCGGCCGCGGCGTTCGTCGCCGGGGTCGGGTCCCATCTGGTCCTGGACTCAGTCCCTCACTGGGGTTGCGAGAAGGGCGACAGCGTGGCCAACGAGCAATTCCTGAGAGTCGCCAAGCGGGACGGCCTGCTCGGACTCGGGACCATCGCCGCCGCGCTCATCGCTGTCGACCGACGGGATCGGTTGTCGACCGTGGCCGCCATCGCCGGTGCCGTCGTGCTCGATCTCGACAAACCGGGGAAGTTCTTCTTCGGCGTGAATCCGTTTCCACCCGCAGTCATCCGGTTCCATTCCCGGGTGCAGAACGAATCGGCAGACGGAATGCCAAAGGAGATCGCCTACGGAGCTCTGCTGGCGCTGACGGACGCCCTCATGATCGCGGTCGGTCGAGCCGGCGGACGGCGGGTCGGTCGAGCCGGCGGACGGCGGGTCGGTCGAGCGGGCGGACGGCGGGTCGGTCGAGGCGGCGGAGGGCGGGTCGTTCGAGGCGACGGGCAGCGGGACCGCTGAACCCGCGGATACCGGTCAGTCAAGCCCGGCGCTGACCCGGGGGTAATCACTCCCGCCACCACTCCCGTGCCACACTTGTCGGCCACAGCGTTCGTAGCAATCAGAGCCCGGTAGCAGCAGAGCGGCACGGCAGCGAGCCCGGTAGCAGCACGGCAGAGCGAGCAGAGCGGACCAGAGCAGTCGAGAGGAGTCGGTCGGTGCTGTCCTTCACCTTCCCGGGGCAGGGATCACAGCGATCGGGGATGGGTCACGCCTGGGTCGAGCATCCCTCGTGGGAGGTGGCGGCCGAGGCATCGGAGATCGCCGGACGTGACCTCACGTCGCTCCTGCTCGACGCACCGATGGACGAGCTCACCCGCACGGACAACGCCCAACTGGCCACCTTCGTGATGAGCCTGGTGGTGCTCGACGCCGTCGAGCGTCTCGGACTGTTCCCCGCGGCATGCGCCGGCCACAGCCTGGGCGAGTACACCGCGCTGGTCGCCTCGGGCTCCCTCTCGCTCTCGGACGGCACGCGTCTGGTCATCGAGCGGGGCAGCGCCATGCAGGAGGCGGCAGATGAGCGCCCGGGAACGATGGCCGCCCTCATCGGCATCGCCGACGACGACGCCGACGCCGCCTGTCAGCTGGCCGAGGACGAGGTCTGGGTGGCCAACTACAACGCGCCGGGACAGGTGGTCATCGCCGGCACCGAATCGGGGGTCGCCTCGGCCATCGAACGCGCCCGTGAGCTCGGGGCCCGCAAGGTGCTCCCCATCCCGGTGTCCGGGGCGTTCCACACCCAACTGATGCTGCCGGCGCGGGCCCGGCTCCGGACCACGCTCGACGCCGTCGAATTCCACTCCCCGGAGGTCCCGGTGGTGGCCAATGTCGACGCCCGGGTGCACACCGACCCGAGCGAATGGCCCGGCCTGCTCTCGGCGCAGCTGTGCAGCCCGGTGCGGTGGCGCCAATCCCTCGAGACGCTCGGAGGCCGAGGGGTGACCGTCCTCGCCGAGCTCGGCCCCGGGGGGGTCCTCACCGGCATGGTCCGGCGGACCGTCCCCGATGTTCGGGGGGTGAGCCTGGCGGTTCCCGACGACCTCGACAAGCTGATGGACACGGTGGCCGGCACGGACGAATGGACGGCATCGGCGCCAACCCACCAGGGTGAGCACCTCTATACCTCCGAGCGAGTGATCGTGAGCCCGGCTCCCGGTGTGTTCGAGCCCAATTTCGATCTGGCCGCGTTGGAGAGCACGGCCCTGGCCGAAGCCACCGCCGCTCCGGGCAGTGGCAACGGCGCCGAGCCCGGCTCGCGGCTGGACGTGGGCGACCGGGTCGGGACCGTCGGGCCGAACGACGTGCGCACCCCGTTCGAGGGCATCCTGGTCCGCTGGCTGGCCGTGCGCGGAGAACGGGTGGCCGAGGGCCAGCCGGTGGCCTGGATCCGCACCCCGGGAAGCGTCTCTTGACCACAGCCGAAGGAGCCGGGGGGGACCCGGGGGGGGATCAGGAGCACCGACGGGTGGTTCTCGTCACCGGTGGTTCGCGAGGTATCGGGCAGGCCTGCGCCGAGTGGTTCCTGGCCCGGGGAGACCGGGTGGCGGTGACCTCGCGGTCGGGGGAACTGGCCGCCGAGCTTGGCGACGGCCATAACACCGACCGGCTGCTGGCCCTGGCCTGCGACGTGAGGGACAGTTCCCAGGTGGACGAGGCCTTCACCGCCGTCGAAGACGCCTGGGGCCCGGTCGAGGTCCTGGTGGCCAACGCCGGCATCACCCGGGACACCCTGGTGCTGCGGATGGACGACGAGGCCTGGTCCGAGGTCCTCGACACCAATCTCTCGGGCGCATTCCGGGTGGCCAAGCGGGCGATGGGCAAGATGATCCGCCTGCGGCACGGGCGGATCCTCTTCATCTCGTCGATGGGGGCGTTCATCGGCTCCCCCGGCCAGGCCAACTATGCCGCTGTCCAAGGCCGGGTTGGTCGGGATGGCCCGCTCGATGGCACGCGAGGTCGCCAGCCGGTCGATCACCGTGAACGTGGTCGCCCCCGGCCTGGTCGAAACGAATATGCTCGCAGCTCTCGGAGAGGAACGGAGGACCGAGTTCGCCGCCCAGGTACCACTCGGGCGGGTGGCCAGGCCCGATGAGGTGGCCGAGGCGGTGGGGTTCCTGGCCTCGGACGGGGCCGCCTACATCACCGGCGCCGTCCTGCCGGTGGACGGTGGCCTGGCCATGGGGTGGTAGGAGCGGACATACCATGCAGCGAGGGTTGGTAGACGCTGGAATTTGCCAATGGCCGCCGGGCGGACGACCATCACCGACTGATCCATCCCGACAAAGGAGCAAGTGTGGACAACGACGAGGCGTTCGCGAAGTTCAAGGAGTGCGCGGTCGAGGTGCTCCAGGTGCCTGAGGACAAGGTGACCAAGGATGCGCGCTTCACCGAGGATCTCGAAGCCGACAGCCTCGACCTGGTCGAGCTGGTCATGGCCCTCGAGGAGACATTCGACGTCTCCGTGGAGGAGACCGAGCTCGAGGGGATCGAGACCATCGGGCAGGCCTTCGACCTGATCACCGCCAAGCTCTGATGCTGCTCGGCACCGGCCCGGAGGGCCCGATCGGAGGCCGGCGCGTGGCGGTCACCGGCAGGGGCGTGGTCTCTTGTTGTGGGGTCGGGTGCGAGTCGTTGTGGTCAGGTCTGTTGAGCGACCCTCCCGAGGGTGAGCGCCGGGTACGGGACTTCGACCCGGAGCGCTGGTTCACCGCCAAAGAAGCCCGGCAGGTCGACCGCTTCGCCCAGTTCAGCGTGGCCGTGGCGGCCATGGCGCTTGAAGACGCCGGCGAGGTCAACGCCGACCCGGGGCGATCAGGCGTGGTCATCGGGACCGGCGTCGGCGGCCTCGAGACCCTCGAGGAGCAGATCAAGGTGTTCGGTGAGAAGGGACCGCGGCGGGTCTCGCCGCGGCTCGTGCCCATGATGATGTCCAACGCCGGTGCCGCCGCGGTTTCCATCCGTTTGGGCTGGCACGGCCCGTCCGAGACCGTGACCACCGCCTGTGCCGCCGGCGCCCACAGCATCGGGTACGCCGCCCGCCTGGTCGCCTCCGGACGGTGCGACGTCGCCATCGGCGGGGCCGCCGAGGCCGGGATGACTCCGGTGGCCATGGCGGCCTTCGGCAACATGACGGCCCTGTCGACCTCGGGGTGGTCACGGCCCTTCGACATCCGGCGGGACGGGTTCGTGATGACCGAGGGGGCCGGAGCCCTGGTGCTCGAGGCGTGGGAGCATGCCGTGGCCCGAGGGGCACACATCTACGGTGAGATCGCCGGGGCGGCGAGCACAGCCGACGCCCACCACATCACCGCGCCCATCCCCGGGGGGTCCGGCGCCGCCGCTTGCATGACCCTGGCCATGGAAGACGCCGGCATCCGGCCCGACCAGGTGGGGCACATCAATGCCCACGGCACCTCCACCCCGCTCAACGACACCGCCGAGGCGGACGCCATCACCAAGGTGTTCGGCTCCTCTCCCCCACCGGTGACGTCCACCAAGGGGATCACCGGCCACGGGCTCGGAGCATGTGGAGCCATCGAAGCGGTGGCCTCGCTGCTCAGCATCGAGCACGCCCTGATCCCCCCGACCGCCGGTTACGAGCAGCCCGATCCCGACATCCACCTCGACGTGGTGGCCGCCGCCGGCCGCCCGTGGGAGCCGGCGCCGGTCCTGTCCAACTCCTTCGGATTCGGCGGCCACAACGGCTGCCTGGTCATAGCCCCGGGATAGGCAGCGGTTCGGCCGGGGCCAGCACATGGATGCGCCGGTCGGTGGCCACGAGGTCCGGGCAGCTCTCATTCGCCAGTGGCAAGCCATCGCCTCGGCGATCCCGACCCTCGATCTGGATCGGTCGAGTCGGGTGGTGGGATGGCGGAATCGGGAGGTCCTCGCCCATCTCTACGTCCAGCCGGTGCTGGTGTGCAGATTCTTGGCCACGGCTTCGCCCCCGGAGCGCCGGCCGGGCGTGGCGACCAACCTGTCGGGTACCGGCCAGTTCAGCGACATCATCGACTCCTCGGCAAAAGACGGGGCGACGAAGGGCAAGTTCGACCTCGCCCTTCCACTGGCCCGCGCCGTGCCGGAGCTCGCCGCTGCGGACCTCAGGGTCACCATCACCACCTGGCAGGGGCCGATTGCCCTCGTCGACTACCTGGTGACGCGATGCGTCGAAGCGGTCGTGCATGGCGGCGACCTGGTCGAGCCCGTCCCTGCTGACACGGCGGCGCAGGCGATCACGGCGTGGGCCCTGATGCAGGTCCTGGCCACTTCGGCTCCGAACCTGGTCACTTCGGCGTCACGGCTCTCCGAGGCCGAATGGATCGCCGCCGCCGCGGGACGAACCACGATGGCGGGCGAACTGGGCTCGGTCCTGCCCGTGATGACCTGATCCGGCGGATGTGAGGACGTCTCGGCCCCCCGGATGACATCACCGGCGCGCTGGCGTCGGGAGCCTGACGCACGGCACCGGCTCCACACCCCCTACCGTTGAGGTCCCATGGTTGACCAACTCGACCGATCCGAGGGCTCAGCCGACCGCGACCAGGGCGACTCCGAGGGCACCGAACGCCCGGATCTGGACATCGGCGCCTTCACCCCGTACGGGCCCTGGACGGTGGAGCCGGACCGGATGGGCTGGCGGTTCCCCGAGGAGTCCGCCGGCGACATCGACGGCCTGCGCCGCCACGCCGCCGGCCTGGCCCGCCAACTGGTCCGCCGCCGCCGCCTCCCACCCGGTGCCCGGGTGGCCACGGTCAGCTGGCGGCTCGGGTGGGCGCTGATGGCCTGGGGGGTGCGGGAACGCGGCTCCCCCTCCTCGCGGTCCGGACTGTCCCATCGCCTGCGGCCCGCCTTCGAACGTCTCGGGCCCACCTACATCAAGCTCGGCCAGATCATCTCGGCGGGCGAGGGCATCTTCCCCGAGGAGCTGGTCGACGAGTTCCGGCTGTTGCGCGACCGGGTGCCGCCCGAGCCGTTCGGGGTGGTGCGTCGCACCCTGGAGGAGGACCTGGGTCGCCCCCTCGGCGAGGTCTTCGTCTCCTTCGACCGCCGACCGATCGCTTCCGCTTCCATCGCCCAGGTCCACGCGGCAACGCTCCGGAGTGGGGAACGGGTGGTGGTCAAGGTCCAGCGGCGCAACGTCGCATCGTCGGTGCGGCTCGACCTGGCAGCCATGTCCTTCATCGCACCGATCCTGGTCGGGCGGATCCCGGTGGCCGCCCTGACCAACCCACCAGCCCTGGTCGAGCTGTTCGCCGAGACGATCGTCGAGGAGCTCGACTTCCGGCTCGAGGCCCAGAACATGCTCGACATCGCCGCGCGTGTTCGCCCACATCGACCAGCGATCCATCGTGGTGCCCCGCCCCCATCCGGAGCTGGTCACCCGCCGCGTCCTGGTCATGGAGCACCTCCACGGGTTCCGGTGGGGGAACGCCGCCGGCATGCGGGCCGCCGGTATCGACACGGCGGCGGTGTTGCGCACCAGCCTCATCGCCTTCCTCGAGGGAGCCCTGCTCTACGGGGTGTTCCACGGGGACCTCCACGGGGGGAACCTCCTGGTCCAGCCGGACGGCACGGTGGCGCTGCTCGACTTCGGCATCACCGGCCGGCTCGACCAACGCAAGCGGCTGGCCTTCCTCCGCCTGCAGATGGGCGCGACCTCCAACAACGTCACCGTCCAGGTCGAGGCTCTGCGGGACCTGGGCGCGCTGCCGGCCGACTCCGACGTCGAGGCGGTCATCCGCGATCTCGGCCTGGACCGGCCGGCGGTGGACCCCACCACCCTGTCGGCCGACGAGATGGTCGAGCAGCTGCGCGAGGTGACCAAGGCCCTGCTGGGATACGGCGCCAGGTTGCCCAAGGAGCTGATGCTGTTCGTCAAGGACATCCTCTTTCTCAACGGCGCCATGGCCACCATGGCGCCGGACGTGGACATCCTGGGCGAGATCCTGGCCGTGGTCACCTATTTCAACGAACATCACGGCGAGCAGATCGCCCGCGACGTGGGCGTCGATCTCGCCCGGACACCGGTCGATCTCGAGGGCTACCGGGCGGCCATGGGGTTCCCGGACGAGACCGATCCCATCACGTTCCAGGACCTCCAGGAGCGGCGAGAGCTCATCCGCCGACGACTGCAGCAGCGCAACGCCAGTCGGCGCCGTCCGCCCCTGCACCGCGCTCTGTATCGGATGCTCCGTCGCCGGCGCTCCTGACCGGCCTGGTGCCGGCCCGGTCCCTGGCTGGTCGGGCCGGGCCATCGGGGTCGGCCGCCGTCCCCGACGCCGGCTGGCTCAACCGGCGTCGAGCGCCTGACGGAGCGAGGAGACGAACGAAGCTGCACCCTCCGGTCCGGCACCGTCCAGGAGCCGGCGCACCAGCGCCGACCCCACCACCACGCCGTCGGCCACCTCGCAGATGCGGGCCGCCTGATCCGGGGTGGACACACCGATGCCCACGCACACCGGTAAACCGGTGACTGCCCTGGCCCGTTCGGCCACCTGGCGGGCCGTATCGGCCAGCTCCGACTGCTCGCCGGTCACCCCCATGCGGGCCACGGCGTAGACGAAGCCCCGGGAGCGCCGGCACAGCGCGGCCACCCGCTGGTCCGGAGTCGAGGGAGCCACCAACAGGACCGTGGCCACACCCGCCCGGTCGGCGGCATCGGCCCAGGGTCCGAGCTCCTCCAGGGCGAGATCGGGGATGATGGCACCGGCGACCCCCGATTCGGCCATCAAACCGGCCATGCGACCGTGCCCGGCGCGGAAGACGACGTTGTAGTACGTCATCACCACGATCGGTACACCGACGTCGACGCGCGTGAGATCGGCCAGCACGCCATGGGGGGTCGTGCCTCGCTCGAGCGCCCGTAGCGAGGCTTCCTGAATGGTGACGCCGTCGATCATCGGATCAGAGAAAGGGATCCCCACCTCGATGGCGTCCGCCCCCGCTTCGGCCACGGCCTCCAGTGTGAGCAACCACCGGTCGTCCATGCCCCCGGTCACGTAGGGAACGAGCAGCTTGCGCCCGGCATCGCGCCCGGCGGCCAGGGCCGAGGCCAGACGGCCCTCTGGCAGCTCGGTCGCCATCGTGTGCGCCGAGCCGGCGCCGTCGCCCTCCACGGTCACGACCGCAACAGATCGCGTACCTGGGCGACGTCCTTGTCCCCCCGCCCCGACAGGTTGACCAGGACCGTGGATCCGCGGGGCAGGTCGTCGCTCCCCGCCCGGGCCACGATCCAGGCGATGCCGTGGGCCGATTCGAGGGCCGGGATGATGCCCTCGGTCCGGGCCAGGGTCTTGAACGCCTCGATGACGTGGTGGTCGTCGGCGGACTCGTATTGGGCCCGGCCGAGCTCAGCCAGATGGGCGTGCTCGGGGCCGATGCCGGGATAGTCGAGCCCGGCCGAGATGGAGTCGGCCTCGAGGATCTGGCCCTCTTCGTCCTGCAAGAGTTCGCTCCGCATCCCGTGCAGCACCCCAGGGATGCCATTGGTCATGGCCGCACCGCCGGCGGCTTCGACAGCCACCAATGCCGAGGACGTGGCGTCGGCGAAGCCGGCGAAGATCCCGGCGGCGTTCGACCCGCCACCCGCACAGGCCACCACCACGTCCGGGTCGTCGCCCCCGAGGAGGGCCCGGCACTGCTCACGTGCCTCGTCGCCGATGACCCGCTGGAACTCGCGGACCATCCACGGATAGGGGTGGGGGCCCATCACCGATCCGATGCAGTAGTGGGTGTCCTCCACCGACGCCACCCAATTCCGCAGCGCCTCGTTCACCGCGTCCTTGAGGGTGCGGCTGCCGGTGAGCACCGGGCGTACGTCGGCGCCGAGCAACTCCATCCGGAAGACGTTGAGCTCCTGGCGGTGAGTGTCGACCTCGCCCATGTACACCGTGCACTCCATCCCGAACAGGGCGGCGGCGGTGGCGGTGGCGACACCGTGCTGGCCCGCGCCCGTCTCGGCGATGAGACGGCGCTTCCCCATCCGGCGGGCAAGCAGGCCCTGGCCGACCACGTTGTTGAGCTTGTGCGAGCCGGTGTGGGCCAGGTCCTCGCGCTTGAGCAGCACCCGCACCCCGAGCTCCTCCGACAGCCGGCTGCACTCGGTGACCGGCGTGGGCCGTCCGCCATAGCCTCGCAGGAGGCCGTCGAGCTCGGCCCGGAATTGCTCGTCCGTCCACGCCGACCGGAACGCCGCCTCCAGTTCCATGCAGGCCGGTACCAGTGACTCCGGCACGAACCGCCCGCCGAACCGGCCGAACCGGCCGCTGGGGCCGGGATCACCCATGATCGCCGGCACTACTCGTCCTGCCAGTCGAACGGGACCGTGGCTCTTCCCCGTCCCCGGCGCCATCCGCCGTCGGTCGCCGGCCCGCGGCCCCCTCGCCCGACGCCGCCGCCGCCGCCCGCGCCGCATCGTGGGCGGCGGTGATGAATTCGCGCAGCTTGACCGGGTCCTTCACTCCCGGAGAGGCCTCGACGCCGCTGGCCACGTCCACTCCCCAGGGGCGGAGGTGGCTGATGGCGGCCCCCACGTTCTCGGCGCGCAGGCCGCCCGACACGATGAGCCGGCCCGGATCGGCCACCCCTTCGGCCAGGCGCCAGTCGAAGAGCTCTCCCGAGCCCGGGCTGGACCCGTCGATGAGCAGCAGCTCGGCTCCGTACTCCTCGAAGCGCCCGATGTTGCGGTGACCGGCCGGGAAGGCCTTGATCGTCCACCGGGCCCGGCTCGCCACCCAGCGGGTGTCCTCCACCGATTCGAACCCGTGGAGCTGCACGGCGGTGAGGCCGATCTGGTTGGCGATCTCGACGACTCGCTGGGGCGCCTCGTCCCGGAACACGCCCACCGTCACCGTCTCGTGCGGGAGGCGCTTCACGATGTCACCCACAGCAACAGCAGACATCTGCCGCGGGGAGGGGGCGAAGACGAATCCCACCGCGGCCGCCCCCATCCCCACGGCCAACAAGGCGTCGGCCTCCGAAGTGATCCCGCAGATCTTGACGAACACTCCCATCCTGTCGGCCGGCGCCGTCGAAGGCGATCACGTCAGGCTCCGAGCAACTCGGCCACGGCCACCCGGCGGTCCGGCGAACGCAGCAGTGTCTCCCCCACCAGTACGGCGTGGTAGCCGGATTCGGCCAACCGGCGGACGTCCTGCCGCCCGGCGATGCCCGACTCCGCCACGGTCACCGTGTCGGTCGGGATGGCCTCTCGGAGCATCGAGCGCCCGCTCGGGTCGACTTCGAAGGTGCCCAGGTCGCGCTGGTTCACACCGATCAGATCGGCTCCGGCCGCCACCGCCCGTTTGAGCTCGTCGGCGTCGTGCACCTCGACCAGGGCCGCCAGCGACAGCCGGCCGGCGAGCTCGATCAACGACTCGAGCTCGGTATCGGACAGGGCGGCCACGATGAGCAGCACGGCGTCGGCTCCCATGGTGCGAGCGTCGCAGACGTCGAGGGGGCCGACGGTGAAGTCCTTGCGCAGGACCGGGATCGAGCAGGCGGTGCGGGCCGCGTCCAGGTCGTCGGCCCGGCCGCCGAAGAAGTCGACATCGGTCAGCACCGAGAGGCAGGCTGCGCCCCCCGCCTCGTATTCGACGGCCACCCGGGCGGGATCGAGGTCGGGATCGAGGTCCCCCTTCGACGGCGAGCGGCGTTTGATCTCGGCGATCACCGCCACCCCGTCCCGACCGGCCGCGGTCCGGATGGCGTGGTCGAACGACCGGACGGGGCCGGATCCGGCGGCCTGCCCGATGGCGGCTTCGAGGTCGCGATCGTCGAGAGCAGCGTGAGCCCGGTGAGCGGCGAGAATCGTCTCGAGATAGGCGGGCATGGCTGTTCGATGCTACCAACGATGGTCTGGCGGCCCTCCTGGCCCGATCACACTTTCCTAACCTTGCCGGACGAACCGGCCGGCGCGGTGGCAGGCTGGTGAGATGGGCGGCCAGGACACATTGGTGGTCATCGAGGACGACCATCACATCTCGGACCTGGTCGCCATGTACCTCCGCCGGGACGGATTCCGGGTCCTCCAGACTGACGACGGTCAGGCCGGGCTTGGACCTCGTGGACCGGGAGCATCCGCGAGCTGGTCATCGTGGACATCGGGCTGCCCGGCGACCTCGACGGGTTCGACGTGTGCCGCCGGCTGCGGAAGCGACAAGCGACGTCGCCCGTCATCATCCTCACCGCCCGCGACGACGAGGTCGACCGGGTCCTCGGTCTCGAGCTCGGCGCGGACGACTACGTCACCAAGCCCTTCTCCGCCCCGTGAGCTGGTGGCACGGGTCCACGCCATCCTGCGCCGGACCGCACTGGCCGACGCTCCCGCGGACCCACTCGATCATCGAGCTGAACGGCATCGTCGATCGACACCGGTCGGCGTGAGGTCCGCCTGGGGGGCGACGTGGTACCGCTCGCCACCCGCGAGTTCGATCTGCTGGCCTATCTGGCCGACAACCGCGGCCTGGCCCTGTCGCGGCGCCAGCTCCTCGACGGGGTGTGGGGCGACGACTGGTACGGCGACGAACGGACCGTCGACGTCCACGTCCGCCAGCTCCGAAAGAAGCTCGGGGACGACCTGCCCCTCGCCACGGTGTGGGGCGTGGGCTACCGCTTGGGATGAGGCCGGGTACGACAGGGATGAGGCCGGGTACGACAGGGATGAGGCCGGGTGCGACAGGGACGAGGCCGGGTGCGACAGGGACGAGGCCGGGATGAGGCGCCGGATCACCGTGGCCATCCTGGTGCTCGTGGCCGCCACCCTGCTCGTCACCTTCGCCGGAAGCTTCTACTTCGTCCGTCGGGCCGTCATCACCACCGCCCAACAGGAGCTCGCCGGCCAGGCGGCGGCCACCGCGCATCAAATCTCGAGCAGTCCCGACATCACCCGGGCCACCTTCCGGCGCGAGCTGACCGTGATCGCCGACGCCGGAGCGTTCGCCGGCATCGACGTGGTGGGCCTTTATCCCGACGGGACGATCAAGGGGCAACTCCCTGCCGGCGTCACAGCCGCCATGCTCGACGTTCACCTTCTCCAACAAGGCAGGCAGGTTTCCGGGCACACCGCTGGCCTGCTGGCCTATTCCGCCGTGCCCACCCCGCTGGCTCGAGTCAAGGGTTTCGTCCCCGTGGTGGTCATCACCAGGCAGATCCACAATCCGATCAGCGGAGTCCGCTACTTCCTCCTGGTCGGGGCCATCGGTCTCCTCATCGCTGCCCTGGTCGCCGCCGGGCTGGCCCGGCGGCTGACCCGACCTCTGGTGTCGGCGGTGAACACCACGCGGCGCATCGCCTCGGGAGACCTCGACGCCACCATGCCCTTCGGCCGGCACGACGATCCTGAGTTCGCCCAACTGGCCGAGGCGATCAACACCATGGGCGCCGATCTGGTCCGGGCCAGGGACCAGGAGCGCCAGTTCATCCTCAGCGTCTCCCATGAGCTGCGCACTCCGCTCACCTCGATCCGCGGTTACGCCGACGCCATCATCGACGAGGCCACCGACGATCCCCAAACTGCGGCCGCAGTCATCAGTGCCGAGGCCGGCCGGCTCGAACGCCTCGTTCAGGATCTGCTCGACCTGGCCCGCCTGGACGCCGACCGCTTCTCGCTGGACCTCCGGACCGTCGACGGGGCGGCGGTCGCTGCCCAAGTGGTCGAGGGCTTCCGCCCCCGGGCCGCAGATCTCGGGCTGGACCTGGTCGTGGCCCCCGGCTCCGACCAACCCCTGTGGGTGGTGGCCGACCCGGACCGGCTCGGCCAGATCGTGGCCAACCTGGTGGAGAACGCCTCGTCCTTTGCCAGGCACCGGATCGACATCGGAACGGGTCGGGTGGGCGGCGAGCCCGTGGTCTGGGTAGCCGACGACGGCCCCGGCATCCCACCCGATCAGACCTCCCAGGTGTTCGAGCGTCACTTCGTCTCCGACCGGGTTAGCGGGCGACGAGTCGGATCGGGCCTCGGCCTGGCCATCGTGTCCGAGCTCGCCGCAGCCATGGGGGCGACGGTCCGGGCCGAGTCACCCCTGACCGGCGGTCGGGGGACGCGGATGGTGATCGGGCTGCGGGCCGCACCGCCGGGATCCGGAGAGCCACCCGGGCGTCTGCCGCCTCCCGGATCGGCCGCCATCGCTCCCGGCTCCGCTTCGCCGGTCCTGGCGTCAGCAACCCCCGCGCCGGCGGTGCCCGCGCCCGCGGTCCCTCCACCTCAGGCCCTGCCTGTCCCCGAGGCCGGCGCCATCGGCCCGGTACCGGGGGACGGCGCCACATTGACCGGAGGGCCCTCGCCAGAATGAGAGCCGCCCATGGATGACATCCTGCTCGTGACGGGGGCGTCGGCCGGGATCGGCCGAGCCTGCGCCGAGCGCATGTACCAGCAAGGATGGATCGTGTTCGGGGCCTCGCGCCGGGGGACGTCGTCGGGCGGATGGCAGCCGGTGACCATGGACGTGGATGACGACGACTCGGTCACGGCGGGTATGGCCTCAGTGATCGGAGACCACGGTCGACTCGATGCCCTGGTGGCCTGCGCCGGATGGGGACTCGCCGGGCCGGTGGAGCGCACACCGATGGACGAGGCCCGAGCCCAGCTCGAGACCAATTTTGGGGAGCCGTGCGCGTGGTGCAGCACGCCCTGCCGCTCATGCGGAGCCGACACCGCGGTCGCATCGTGCTCATGAGCTCCATCGGCGGCGTGGTCGGCCTGCCGTTCCAGGCCTTCTACAGCGCCAGCAAGTTCGCCCTCGAGGGTTATGCGGAATCCCTCGCCTACGAGGTTGCACCGTTCGGCATCCACGTGACGCTGGTCGAGCCGGGCAACGTGGCCACCGAGTTCACCGAACGCCGGCGGTCGATTCCGGCGTCGGCCGGTGACCCTGCCTATGCGGCCACGGCCGCCCGGGCCATCAGCACCATGGCCGAGGACGAGGCAAACGGGGTGGAACCCGACCGGGTGGCGATGACGGTCCAGCGGGTGCTCGAGGCCCGTCGACCGCCCAGGCGGGCCTCGGTGGGCCGGCTCGACGAGCGGATCGGGATCATGGGCAAGCGGCTGCTCCCGTTCCGGCTGTTCGAGCGGGCGGCCAAAGGCAGCCTCGGCGTGTGACGCCGGATTCGGGGTCTGACTAGAGGGCGACTCCGGCCCAGTAACTCCCGTCCAGCATGGCCCGCAGTGAATCCCGATGGATGATCAGGTCGTCGATGTCGTCAGGCGCCTCGGCTTCGCCGAAGAAGATGGAACGTTCGGTCACCCGGCGCATGATGACGCCGTGTCGCATGGCTGCGAAGGCGATATGCCAGGTGAGGTCGCCGGGCGGGCGGCCGGCGTGGTCGGCGTAGGAGGCCGCCACGTCCACCGGCCGGAACATGTCGGGTAGCCCAGGCGCACCCATCTGCACCGCCAGGTCCTGGAAGAAGAGATGGAGGTAGCACATCCAGCCGATGTCGACCTCGGGCGGCGCCACCGCGGCCATCTCCCAGTCGAACACCGCCACCACCCGGTGATCGCGGAACATCATGTTGCCGATGCGTCCATCGCCCCACGAGAGGGCGTCTGCCCCGACGTCAGCCGGCAGGTTGTCGCCCAGCCAGGCGAAGCACTCGGCCAGCAATGGGGATGGCCGGTCCTTGACCACCCAGTCGTGGTAGTCGCGCCAATGGCTCAGGCAGCGGTCGAGGGCGGTGGCGCCCGGTTGGTCGAGCTGCAGGAAGCCCAGGTCGTAGCGATCGGGGGTGATGGCATGAATGCCGGCCAGCGCCTCGATGGCCGACTCCTGTAGGGCCCGGCGGTCGGCCTGGCTGGCGTCGAACACCCAGTTGTCACCGAACGTGTAGGGCATGACATCTGGAGGCACCAACCCGTCGATCCGTTCCATGACGAAGAACGGGCCGCCGAGCACTGCGGGGTCGGGCTCGTACCAAAATGTCTCGGGCACGGGTACCTTTGTTTCGGCTCGGACCAAACCCATCACCTGGAACTGCATGTCCAGGTCATAGGTGGTGAACACCGGGTAGTCGGTGGCCGGCGGCTCGATCCGGGCCACCAGCCGGCGCTCTACCGGAGCGCCCTCCTCCTCCCACCGGGCGGTGAACAACAAGGTCTCCGAGGACATGCCGTTGCTCTCGGGGCTCGATACCTGGCTGATGGTCGGCGAACCGCCGGCGCGGACCGTGGTGCCCAGCCACCGCTCGAGCCGCTCCGCCAGCTCCTGCGGATCGCGGGTGGAGGTGGTGATGTGCTCCGCCTCCACGCCGGCCCGGCCCGCGGACCCCGGTGCGCTGGTGCCGCCGCCGCCGACGCCGGCGCCGACGCCGGCGACGCCGTGGTCAACCGTGGAATCATCGTCTGCCATGCCTGGACGGCCCTCCCCCGGCGAGAGCGAACGGCCCTCCTCCGGTCAGACGGAAGGTCTACCACCTCGCCTGCCGCCCGGCGCCGGGCCGGCGCCGGAGGCCGGTGCAGAGGGCCGGCCCGGCGGCGTCAGGCGAACAACGGCAAGGAGCGGGCCTCGGCCGGCCAGGTCTCGTCGCCCGGGGCTGACCGGAGCAGCACCGGATCGGGAGGTTCGACCCGGCGATGCAGCATGGCGAGCGCCACGCTCGCCCGGAGCCCCGGAGACCAGGCCACCGACGTGAGCTGCCCCACCTCGTCCGCGCCGTCCGCGGTCAGTACGGCCGACCCCACGGCGGGCAGGTCCTCCGGTCCGTGGTCGCCGCCGACCGTGTGGACCACCACGCCCCTGAGCCGGCGGGCCACCTTCGAACCCCGGGCGTCGAGCCTGGCCACCAGCTCCTGACCGGTGAAGCAGCCCTTGGTGAACGAGACGGTTCGCTCCACCAGGCCCGTTTCAGCCGGGATGCTCCCTTCGAGGGCGTCCCGGCCACCGACGGGGATCCCGGCCTCGATCCGCAACGCCTCCCAGGCCTCATCGCCGCAAAGCACCGCCCCAGGATCGACCCAGCGGGCGAGCTCGGACGGTGCCGCGCCGAGCAGGTCCAGACCGGCGAGACCCGGCCAGTCCACCGGCAACACGAACGGGGGCGAACCGACGACGGCGTCTGACGCACCCGGGCCGCGCACCGCCACGCAGGCCCACCCGTCGAGGAGGCGGATCTCGACCTTCATGCGGAGGCGGAAGCGCTCGAGGCGGGCGACCACCACCGGGCCGGACCCCGGATCGGCGTCGATCACGAACCCACCGTCCCCGGACCGGCTCACCCGGATGAACGCGTCGATCTTGCCCTGGGGGCTGAGCAGCAGCGAGTCGGTGGTGGCACCCGGTCGCAGACCGGCCACGTCCTGGCTGCACTGGCCCTGGAGATAGGGCTCGGCATCAGCCCCGGACACCGACACGACGTCGCGTTGGAGGATGTGCACGGCCGCCGTCGACCGGGCGGCCGCGTACTGGTCGGCCACCGGCGTGGCTGTGCTCGGCTGGTTCACGGCTCGACGGCTCTGGCCATCGCCACCGCCGCCAACAAGGCGGCCGCCTTGTCGGAGCACTCGGCGTCCTCCGCCTTCGGATCGCTGTCGGCCACGATGCCGGCGCCCGCCTGGACCGACGCGCTCCCGTCGGGAGAGACGGTCATGGTCCGGATGGCGATGGCGGTGTCGAGGTTGCCCGAGAAGTCGAGGTAGCCGACGACCCCGCCGTACACGCCCCGCTTGGTGGGCTCGAGATCGTCGATGATCTCCATGGCCCGTACCTTCGGAGCTCCCGACAGGGTGCCGGCGGGCAGGGTGGCCCGCAACACGTCGATGGGCCCTTGGCCGGGTGCCAGGCGCCCCGAGACCTGCGAGGTGAGGTGCATGATGTGGCTGTAGCGCTCGACCACCATCAGCTCGTCCACCGTCTCGGTGCCGAACGAGACCACCCGGCCGACGTCGTTGCGGGCCAGGTCCACCAACATGACGTGCTCAGCCCGTTCCTTGGGGTCCTCCACCAACTCGCCCTCCAGACGGCCGTCCTCCTCGGGCGTCGCACCCCGTCTCCTGGAGCCGGCGATGGGGCGCGAGATGACCGTTCCGTCGCGCAGCCTCACCATGGGCTCGGGCGACGCGCCCACCACCGTCACCTCGGGGAACCGCAGGAAGTACAGGTAGGGGCTCGGGTTGACCAGCCGCAGCACCCGGTAGACATCGAAGGGGTCGGCGTCGAGGGCGCCCACGTCGAATCGCTGGGACAGCACCACCTGGAAGACATCGCCCGCCACCACGTGGTCCTTGGCCACCCCCACCGCCTCCTCGAAGAGGGCGCTCGACATGGTGCGGCGCACATCGGAAGGTGGGCCGCTCTCGGCGGGCAGGGGCCGCGGCTGGTGCTCGAGCGGCCGGAAGCAGTCGGCCCCCAGCTGGTCCAGCCTGGCGGTGGCCCGGGCGTGGGCGTCGTCCAACTGGGCGTCGCCCCAGTCGGGCTCGATGACCACGTTGTCGACCAGGACCACCCGCTGGCGCCAGTGATCGAACGCCGCCACCTGGCCGATGACCGCCAGCACGGCATCAGGGTGGCCGAGGTCGTCGGGAGGCGGACCGGGCAGGTGCTCTACCTCCCGAACCACGTCGTAGCCCAGGTAGCCGACCAGTCCGGCATGGAGCGGGGGCAGATCGGGCAATTCCGGGGCGTCGAAGACGTCGAGCAAGACCTCGAGGGCGCGCAACACGCCGTGGTCGCCGGTGACCCGACCGTCGGTGATGGCGTCGAGGTCGACAGTGCCCGCGGTCGACACCCGATGGCCACGGGCGGTGATGGTGGCCAGTGGATTGCGGCCGACGAACGAATACCGGCCCCAACGCTCGCCCCCTTCCACCGACTCCAGGAGGAAGACGGGTTGGTCCGATCCGTGGACCATCTGGAGGTAGGCGGCCACCGGGGTCAGGGTGTCGGCCACCAGCTCGCGCCACACCGGCACCACCCGGTGCTTGCGGGCGAGAGTGCGGAACCCAGACGGGCCCGGCCCCGTCTGGGTTCCGGCGGCCGACCGGGTCATCGCTCCGGAGGGGTATGGCCGAAGGCGCGGTAGAAGCAGCTGCGGTTGCCGGTGTGGCAGGCGCCGACCCCATCCTGATCCACGGTCACGAGCAGGGCGTCGCCGTCGCAGTCGTAGTGAATGTCACGCACGTACTGCCGGTCTCCCGACGTCTCCCCCTTGCACCAGAGCTCCTGTCGGCTCCGGCTCCAGAACCAGGTCCGTCCGGTCTCCAAGGTCCGCCGCAGGGACTCTGGGCTCATCCAGGCGAACATGAGCACGGCCCCGTCGGCGGCGTCCTGGACGATGGCGGCCACCAGGCCGTCGCTGTTGTAGTCGATCTGGGCCAGTTGATCCTCGGTGAAGTCGACCGGCGTGGCGGTGAATCTGGTCCCGGTGGTGCTCACAGCTGATGCTCCCTGCTGGGTGGTCCGAAGGCGCGCCGGCCGTCAGGCACTGGTGTCCCGTCGGTCAGAGGTGTTCGGCTGGTCACTGGTGTCCCGCTGGTCACTGGTGTCCCGCTGGTCACTGGTGTCCCGATGGTCACTGGTGCCCCGATGGTCAGAGGTAGAGACCGGTGCCCCCGTCGATGCGGGTGGTGGCCACGGCATGGATGTCCCGCTCGCGCAGGATGATGTACTCGTCTCCTTGGACCTCCACCTCGAAGCGGTCCTCGGGGTTGAACAGCACGTTGTCGCCGACCTTGACCGAGCGGACGTGGGGGCCGACCGCCACCGCCTCGGCCCAGGCCAGCCGCCGCGACACCTGCGCGGTGGCCGGTATGAGGATGCCGGCCCTCGATCGGCGTTCGCCCTCGGCTTGGGGCACCTGGACGAGGACGCGGTCAGCCAGCACGGTGATGGCCAGCTTGGCGGGACTTCCATCGCCATTCTGGCTGTTCGCAGCGGCTTCCGAGGTCGTGGCTACCACGCACGAAGGCTATCGCAGGGACGAACCGGGCCATTCGACAGCCGGCGTGCCATCACACCGGCCGGACGGCGACCCCGGCCGCCGCCATGTAGGCCTTCGCCTGGCCCACGGTGAACTCACCCAGGTGGAAGATCGAGGCGGCCAGCACGGCGTCGGCCCCCCCGTCACGCGCCCCGGCGGCCAGGTGTTCGAGCGTGCCGACCCCCCCGGACGCGATGAGCGGCACCGGACACCGCGACGTGACCTGCCGAGTCAGCTCGAGGTCGAACCCGTGGCGCGTCCCGTCGCGGTCCATGGAGGTGAGCAGCACCTCGCCGGCGCCGAGTGCGGCACACCGCTCCGACCATGCCACCGCGTCCCGTCCGGTGCGGACCCGCCCGCCGTGCGTCACCACCTCCCAGCGCGGTCCCGATCCGTCCGGCCGCGCCGCGCCGGGCGCGACGCGCCGGGCATCGATGGCGGCAACCACGCACTGACTGCCGAATTCATCGGCCAGCTCGGCGACGAGGTCGGGCCGATCCACCGCCGCCGTGTTGACCCCGACCTTGTCGGCTCCCGCCCGGAGCAGCCGACGTGCGTCCTCGACCGTGCGCACGCCGCCGCCCACGGTGAACGGGATGAAGACGACTTCGGCGGTGCGCGACACCACGTCCACCATCGTCTGGCGATCGTCTGACGATGCCGTGATGTCGAGGAACACGAGCTCGTCCGCCCCCTCGGCGTCGTAGCGGGTGGCCAGCTCCACCGGGTCACCGGCATCGAAGATGTCGGTGAACCGGACGCCCTTGACCACCCGGCCGCCGTCGACGTCGAGACACGGGATCACCCGTACCGTGCGCATGCCGCCACTCCCTCCTCGACCGTCATGCGCCCGTCCACCAGTGCCTTCCCGCTGACGACCCCGGCCAGCCGGCGGTCCGGCGCCGTCCGGTGCCCGCAACTCCGCCAAAGCCACGATGTCCTCCACGCCGCTCACCCCGCCCGAGGCGATGACGGGGAGCTCGGTAGAGGCGAGCACGCGGCGAAGGCCGTCGAGATCCGGCCCGACGAGGGTGCCGTCGCGATCGATGGAGGTGGCGATGACCGCGCCCACTCCGGTGCCGGCCAGCTCGGCCAACAGCCCGTCGACGGTCCGGCCACTGCCCTGCTCCCAGCCCCGGACGGCCACCTCGGTCCGGCCGCTGGCGACCACCCGGTAGTCGACGCCGACTGCCACCCGGCCGGGGTGAGCGGCAGTGAGCTTTCCGACCACCTCCGGTTCGTCGAGCACCACGGTGCCGAGCACGACCCGGGCCACGCCCCCGTCGAGAAGCTCGTCGACGTCGTCGGCAGTTCGAACCCCGCCCCCACTCTGGACCGGGATCTCGACGGCCGCAGCGATCGCCAGCACGGTGCGACGGTTGACGCCGTGGCCGGTGCGGGCGGCATCGAGATCGACCACGTGGAGCCACTGGGCGCCGGCGGCGGCGAACCGGGTGGCCAGGGCGACCGGGTCACCGTAGCGGTGCTGCCGGTCGAAATCGCCCTGGGCCAGGCGGACCGCACCGCCATCCCTGATGTCGATGGCCGGGTACAGCTCCATCATTCACTTCCGTCGACGACACGCACGAAATTGGCCAGGATGCCGAGGCCGACGGCGCCGGACTTCTCCGGGTGGAACTGGGTGCCCCATACCCGGCCCCGGTCGGCCGAGGCCGTCACCGGTCCGCCGTAGTCGCAGATCGACGAGGTGTCGGCGGTCCGCTCCGGCGCGAAGGAGTGCAGGAAGTAGACCCAGGCCGACGGGCGCACACCGGCCAGCAGGCCCGGCCCGAAGGCGTCTCCGGCCACGGGCATCAGCTGGTTCCACTGCATCTGGGGATGCTTGACCCCCGGCGGCAGCCGCCTCACCTTCCCGGCCAGGACGCCGAGCCCGGACGCGGCCGGATCCTCGTCGGAACCCTCGTAGAGCAGCTGGAATCCCACACAGATGCCCAGGAAGGGCACACCCCGCTCGACGGCAGACAGGGCCACCCGGTCCAGCCCGCTGCGGCGCAAGGCCTCGGCGCAGCGCCCGAAGGCCCCGACTCCCGGAAGCACGATCCCGTCGGCGCCGGCGGCCCGCTCCGGATCGGCGATCAGCTCGGCGTCGGCCCCGAGGTGCTGGAGTGCCTTCTCGGCGGAGCGAAGGTTCCCGATGCCGTAGTCAAGGACGGCGATCACGGCCGGTCGCCGGTCGAGTGCCGGTCACCGGTCGAGTGCCGGCCGCCGGCACCGCCGGGACTGCCGGGTCGACCAGCGTGGCTGCTCACAGCGTCCCCTTGGTGGAGGGGACCCCGCTTCCCTCGAGGCGCACCGCGTCCCGCAGCGCCCGGGCCACCCCTTTGAACGACGCCTCCACGACGTGGTGGGTGTTCTTTCCCGAGAGGCGCCGCACGTGCAGCGTGAGCGCGGCGGCAGTGGCGAAGGCCCGCCAGAACTCCTCGGCCAGCTGCGGATCGAACGGCGGTGAGCCGAGCGCCTTGGTGTCCAGCGGGAAATCGATGTCGTAGGCCAAATAGGGCCGCCCCGAGAGATCGAGCGCCACTTCCACCAGTGCTTCGTCCAGCGGCAGGGCGATGGACGCGAAGCGTCGGATGCCGGCCTTGTCGCCGAGCGCCGACGACAGCGCTTCTCCCACCACGATGCCTACATCCTCCACCGTGTGATGGGCGTCGACGTCAAGGTCGCCGCGGGCGGCCACGGTGAGATCGAACCCGCCGTGGCGACCCAGCTGGCCGAGCATGTGGTCGAAGAACGGAAGCCCGGTCGACACGTCGCACACACCAGACCCGTCGATGTCGAGGTCCACGTCGACCGTGGTCTCCTTGGTCCGCCGGCGCCCGGAGCCCGTCCGGTGGTCTGTCGAGGTCGAGATGGTCATCACACGTTCTTGGCCAGGGCGGCGAGGAAGCGGTTGTTCTCCGTCGGCAGCCCCACCGTGACGCGGAGGCAACCACTGACGCCCGGCCACCTCGAACAGTCTCGCACGAGTACCGACGAGTCGAGGAGCCTCGACCACAGTTCATAGGCATCGACCGTCGTAGGCCGGAAGAGGATGAAGTTGGCGTCGGACGGCCAGGTGTCCACGGGCAGTTCGGCCAGGGCGGCGGCGATGCGGCCCCGCTCCTCGCGCAGCATGGCCACCGTGGTCTCCATCTCGGCGGCGAAGTCGAGGGCCAGGCGACCGGCCAACTGCTTGGCGGCATCCAGGTGGTAGGGCAGGGACACCATCTCGCAGGCCGCGATGACCTCGGGGTCAGCGATCACATACCCGAGCCGCAGTCCCGCCAGCGACCACGTCTTGGAGAAGGTCCGTACGACAGCCATACGATCGGAACCGGGGCCGCCCGACCGCATGACGTCGAGGGCGGAAGCGGGCGCGAATTGCCCATAGGCCTCGTCCACCACCACCAGGCCCGAGGCGATCGAGAGGACCGATGAGATCTGCCCGGGCGGGTCGGCCACCCCGGTCGGGTTGTTGGGCGAGCACAAAAAGGTGATCACCGGGTCATGGGCGCCGACCACCCGCTTCACCTCGTCGAGGTCGAGGTGGAATCCCTCGGCGCGCCGGCCGGAGACGACGGAGGTGCCGGTGATCCGGGCGATCTGCCGATGCAGCGAATAGGTCGGCTCGAACAGGGCGGCGTTTCGCCCCGGCCCGCCGTAGGCCAGGAGCAGCAGTTGGAGGACCTCGTTGGACCCGTTGGCACAGAAGACCTGCTCCGGGCGTATGTCGTAGTTGCGGGCCACCGCCCGGCGCAGCTCGGCGGCGTGCCGGTCCGGATACCGGTTGAAATGGATCTCGGCCAATCCGGAACGGAAGGCGTCGAACCATTTGGGGGGTGGCGGGAGCGGTGACTCGTTGGTGTTGAGGCGCGCCAGGACCTCCGCCTGGGCCGAGTGGTACCCGGTCAGCGCGTCCAGGTCCGGGCGGACCGACGGGAACCCCGGCCGGTGGGGCGTCAACCCGCCCATCAACCCGGCCATCGCAGTCTCACCGATTCGGCATGGGCGGGGAGCCCCTCGGTCTCGGCCAGCGTCACGACGGCCGGTCCGAGCGTCTCCAGCGCGGCCTCGGTCACCGTCACGGCATGGATGTGACGCCAGAAATCGTCGACCCGGAGCACGCTGGAGAACCGGGCGGACCGGTTGGTCGGGAGGACATGGTTGGGGCCGGCCAGGTAGTCACCCACGCTGGCCGGTGACATCGGCCCGAGAAAGACGGCTCCGGCCGTGTCGATGAGAGGCAGCAGGGTGTCCGCGTCGTCGGTGAGGATCTCCAGGTGCTCGGGGGCGACGACATTGGCCACGGCGCAGGCCTGCTCGGGCCCATCCACCATCACCACGTGCCCGCCGGTCCGGAGGGTGGCCTCGAGGTCGGCGCGGCGCGGCGAGTCCTGCACCATGCGCTCCACTTCCTGCTCCACGGCATCGGCCTCCTCGTCCGACCAGGTCACCAACCAGGCTGCTCCGTCGGGACCGTGCTCGGCCTGGACCACCAGGTCGATGGCGGCCAACTCGGGGGGCGTCTCCGGACCGGCGACGACCACCACCTCGGACGGCCCGGCGAAGGCCGATGGCACCCCGACCACTCCGGAGACCTGGCGCTTTGCCTCCGCCACATAGCGGTTGCCCGGACCGACGATCACGTCGACCGGTTCGATCGACTCGGTGCCGAAGGCCAGGGCGGCGATGGCCTGGGCTCCTCCCACCCGGTAGATCTCGTCGACCCCGGCCAGCGCGGCGGCGGCCAGTGATGCGTCGTCGACCCGGCCGTCGCTCCCCGGCGGCACGCACAGCACGATCCGGTCGACCCCGGCCACCCGGGCCGGCACGGCACACATCAGCACGGTCGAGGGATAGCGCGCGCTCGCCCGCCCGGCGCGTAACAGCCGGCCCGCTCGACCGGCCTCCGGAGTTGCCGCACGGTGATGCCGCCCGACTCGAAGTCATCCGGCTCCTTGCCCCCTGACTCGTGCAGGTGGTACGCGAGGATTCGCTCGTGGGCCACCTCGAGCGCACTCCGCAACACGTCGGGGATGCGTCCAAGCGCGGCAGCCACCTCGGCCGGCGCCACCCGGAGCTCGTCCACCTCCACCCCGTCGAACCGTTGGGTCAGGCGCCGCAGAGCGCCGTCACCGTCCCGGCACACTTCGGCGAGGACACCTCGCACCGGATCCTGCACCCGGTCCGAGTCGGGATCGCCAACCGGGCGGGCCAGCGCCTCCTGGAGGCGGTGACGGCCGTCGAGGCCGCGGAGATCGACTCGACGGAGACCCATGGCCTGCGATTCTACCGGACCAACTGTCGATTTTGGCCGGCGGCCTCCCCACGATTCGATCCCGGGTGCCATGATCGCCCGATGCCGTCCGCCGCCGCCGAGCTGTCCTCCCTCGCCACCGCCCTCGACGAGCTCACCCGCCGGGTCACGGCCCATGCGGAAGCCGCTCACGCCGCCAAGCAAGACGACACGGCGCGAGAGCTGTTCGCCGTCGAGCGTTCGCTCACCACCGCCAACCGCCGCCTGGCCCGGTTGGCCAAAACCCTTGCCGACCGTTGACCTCATGCGGGTTCACACGCGGCGAAGGCACCCCGAAGGGTGCCTTCGCGGGAGCGGGTCGGGCGGCGGATCCCGAACACCGCTCTGCGGAACCAGTTGGCGGGAACCGGTTCCGAGATATCTACAACACCACGTTTTTGAGGTCATTACCAGTCGCACGTCGGCACAATTCGGCTCGACTGATTGCCATCCGATCCGAACACCCTGGTGGCGGCATTCCCTTTGCCATCAAACGAAAACAGTACTTCCGTCCCATCCATCGATGCGATGGTGGTCATCGCCCCGGAGGATCGCAACGCGCAAATGACAGTTGGAACGCCACTTTGTACGACGGCACGATCACGGTCGAGAGCCCGATGGCCAGAACACCGGGACGTCGCCCGCCTCCCCGCAGGATGGGGTGAGGCGGGATCGCCGACCGCATCTACGATCGTGGGGTGGATCCTCCGTGAGATCCACGACCCGCCGGCGTGGCGATCGGCCCGCTACTGCCGGGGCCTACGGCATCGGCGGCAGGCTCGGCGTGGCCCGAGGACCTGGTTCTCCTGTCGGGTTGGCTACGCCCATCCGGCGGCGCATCGTCGTCGGGCAACCACTGCTCAGTGGCCGACGGGCAGAAGTCGGAGAGGAGGCAACGCCCGCACCGGGGCCGCCGCGCCTGGCAGATGGCTCGACCGTGCAGGATCAGCCGCAGGCTGAACGAACCGCGCTCCGACGCCGGCACCATGGGGTTGAGGGCCAGCTCGACCTTGACCGGATCGGTCTCGTCGGTGAGGGCGAGACGTCGCGACAGCCGCTGGACGTGGGTATCGACCGGTAGCCCCGGTAGCCCGAAGGCGACGCTCCGCACCACGTTGGCCGTTTTACGGCCGACCCCCGGCAGGGTGACGAGATCGGCCATGGCGGTCGGCACCTCGCCGCCGAACCGGTCGACCACCGCCGTCGCCATACCCACCAGGTTGGCGGACTTGGAGCGGAAGAAGCCGGTTGGGCGGACGAGCGTCTCGACCTCGGCCAGGTCGGCGTGGGCCATCGACGGTGCGTCGGGATAGCGGGCGAAGAGCGCGGGTGTGGTCATGTTGACTCGCTCGTCGGTGCACTGGGCCGAGAGAATGGTGGCCGTGAGGAGTTGGAACGGTCCCTCATGGTCGAGCGCGCACAGCTCCTCGGCCGGCCCGGGGTAAGCCTCGGCCAGTCGCGCATTGGCGGTCCTGGCGCGCCCGGCCGCAGTGCGTGGTCGGGCCATCGAAAGCAGACTACCGGTAGCGTGCATCCATGGAGGGTCTCGCCCTGACGTCGGTGGCCGCCCCCGGGCCGTCACTCGAGCGTGAGATCACCACCCTGCTTCACCGGACCTCCGACGCTCGGGACCATCCGGCGCTCGGCGAGCAGAAGCGCCTCGCCTTGCTGCAGGCGTCGGAGAACGGGTCCGCTCTGGGTGACGGACACCTCTTCGTCGGGATGGTGGCCCGACAGGCCGGCCGGCCGGGCCTGTGCGGCTATGCCCAGATCGACGGCCGGCCGCCGAGCCACGCCTACGCCGTGGAACTGGTGGTCGACCCGGCCGCCGAGGAGCGGGGGGAGATCGCCGGGGCTCTCCTCGGGGCGGCCATCACCGAGGTCCGGACCAGGGGCGGCGGGAGCTTGCGTTACTGGGCATCCAAGGCCTCGCCCGACGATGACGCCCTGGCTGGGGCCCACGGCTTCCAGGTCGAGCGCGACCTCGTGCAGATGCGCTGTCCACTTCCTGTGCCCGAGCAATCGACGCGCCGGGCGCCATCCATCCGGACCCGACCCTTTTACCCCGGACATGACGAAGCGGCCTGGCTCGCCACCAACAACCGGGCCTTCGCCACGCACCCCGAACAGGGCAAGTGGGACCTCTCCCGGCTGCTCGAGCGCGAGAAGGAACCGTGGTTCGACCCGGCCGGCTTCCTCCTCCTCGAGGAGGCGGGGACACTGGCTGGATCGTGCTGGACGAAGGTCCATGCCGGCACCGATCCCCCCATGGGCGAGATCTACGTCATCGGCGTCGACCCGGACTTCCAGGGACGGGGCTTCGGACGAGCCCTGACCCTGGCCGGGCTGGAGTGGCTGGCCGGTCACGGCCTCCACACCGGGATGCTCTACGTGGACCGGGACAACAGTCCCGCCATGGCCATGTACCGGTCGATGGGGTTCACCGAGGACCACGTCGACCGGGCCTATGTCACCGAACTGGGTCCCTCCGACTGACAGCCGCCCAGGCCGGGTCGGGTCGGTCAGCCCAGCCCCACCACGTGCCCGATCGAATAGGTGACGGCGGCGGCGATGGCCGAGATCAACAGCTGGCGAGCGGCCGAGAAGAGCCACCAGCGACCGGTGAAGTGGGCCAACGCCGCACCAACCCCGAACGCGGCCAGGCCGCCGAGCGCCATCGACCAGCGGGTGGCGGCCGTGCCGCCGGTCACCAGCCACGGCACCAGCGGGATCACGGCGCCGAGGGCGAAGGCACCGAAAGAGGAGATGGCGGCCTGCACGGGCCTCCCGGTCTGCTCCGGATCGATGCCGAGCTCCTCGCGTGCATGGGTCTCGAGGGCCAGCTCCGGGCTGCGCATCATCTTGACCGAGAGCTCCTCGGCGAGACCGGAGTCGAGGCCTCTGCTCTCGTAGATGGCCGCCAGCTCCTTCTGCTCGTCCTCGGGATCGTGGTGGATGGCCTGGCGCTCGACGTCGAGCTCGCGCTGCATCAACTCGGACTGGGCGCGCATGGACACGTACTCACCGGCCGCCATGGAGAAGGCGCCGGCGATGAGGCCGGCCAACCCGGCCAGGCGTACGGCCCCCGCCGATGCGTGGGCACCGGCCATCCCGAGGATCAGGGCCACGTTGGAGACGAGACCGTCACTCACCCCGAAGACCGCCGCCCGCGGTCCCCCGCCTTGCAGGTTCCGGTGGTGCTCGAGAGCCACCGAGCCAGCGTACCGATCACACCCCACTAAGGAGATGCTGAACTTGGGCCAAAGGAGCACCTCACCCGGCCTCGGAGTCGAAGAGGCCCGGCCTGGAACCGGCTCCTGGCGGGTGGTCGCCCCCGTGGCCCTCCCCTACAGTCTTTCCATGGCTACCACCGTGAAGGGCATCGAAAAGTTCCACGATCTGGCCGGACAGCACCTCGGCTTCAGCGAGTGGCATGGCATCGAGCAGGAGCAGATCAACCTGTTCGCCGAAGCCACCGGCGACCACCAGTGGATCCACGTCGACCCCGAACGCGCCGCCGCCGGGCCCTTCGGCACCGCCATCGCCCACGGCTACCTGACCCTCTCCCTCGGCCCGGTCTACCTCGGGGAGGTTCTCGTGGTGGAAGGGGCTTCGATGGGGGTCAACTACGGGTGCAACAAGGTCCGCTTCCCGGCCCCGGTCCCGGTCGGCAGCAATCTCCGGCTCGGCGTGGGTGTGGCCGGCGTCGAGGACGTGTCGGGCGGGGTCCAGGTGGTGTTCGATTTCACCTTCGAGACGGAGGGGTCGAGCAAGCCCAGCTGTGTGGCCCAGGTGGTCTACCGCTACTTCCACTGACCCGACTTGTCCCGCCGCCTGGCCGGTTCCGCGGACCCAACGCCATTGATCCGTGGAGGGCACTGGTCAACTGAGGACACCACCGCCGGCCGGCCCGGCAGGCCCCCGACGAGCTCGGGCGAGGGATCGCTCGGACAATACGAGCAATCACTCCTAGAATGAGCCCATGGAGATGCGGGTCGAACAGCTGTCGGCCCGGGCCGGGGTCTCGGTCGACACCATCCGCTACTACCAGAGCAAGGGGTTGCTCGACCCGCCCCGCCGGGAGGGTCGCCTGGCCTGGTACGGCGCGTCGCATCTGGCCCGCCTGGAGCGCATCCGGACACTGCAACAGCGGGGCTTCACCCTGGCCACCATCGCCCGGCTGGTCTCCGGAGAGCTCGATGCGGCGGACGAGGCCCTGGTGGCGGAGCTCTCCGGTGTCACGGACGCGCCCGACGACGACCACCAGGCTCATGAGCAGGACGGCGCCGCCGTCGATCCCGGCGAGGTCGACGACGATGCGCTCACCTTGGACCAGCTGGCCGCGGCCACCGGGGTGCCGTTGGCCGTGCTCAAGGCGGTCGCAGCTGAGGGCCTGCTCATTCCCCGGCGCATCGGTCGGGACGAGCGTTACACCCCGGAGGACGTAGCCGCAGCCCGGGCCGGCCTGCTCCTGCTCGACTGGGGCATCCCCCTGTCGGCCTTGCTCGACCTGGCCCGTCGCCACCATCAGGCCACCGAGGCGACCGCCCTCGAGGCGGTGGCCATGTTCTCGGCCTACGTGCGGGAGCCGCTCCGTCGGGGCCGGTCCCCGAAGAGCGGCCAACACTCCTCGGCGGCCACCAGCGGGGAGCCGGATGTCGAAGGCCTGCTCCAGGCGTACGCCGAGCTCCTCCCCGCCGTCAACGCTCTGGTCGGCCATCACTTCACCCGCACCCTGGTCAAGACGGCGCTGGACCACGTGGAGCGCGTCGGGTCCCCGGCCGAGCGTCGGGCGGTCCACCATCGGATCGGAGCGGACGGGGACGGGGTGCCGACCGGGTCCGGAGACACCGACCGGGCGCTGCTCCGGTGAGGGAGCCGGGCCGGGACGGTTCGGGGGCTGTCGACCTGGCCCAGCCGGCAGCCACCAGCGACCTGCCCACGGGTGACGAGAAGACCGAGGCGGTCCGGAACATGTTCGACGCCATCGCGCCCCGTTACGACCTGGTGAACCGCATGATGACCTTCGGGCTCGACCTGCGGTGGCGCCGGCAGGCGGTCCGGGCCCTCGGACTCCCGGCGGATGCGCTCGTCCTCGACCTGGCGTGCGGCACCGGGGACTTCCTCACCATCCTCGGTCGCCGCCGGCCTGCGCTCCTTCGGGATGGACCTGTCGTGGGGGATGCTCGAGGCCAACCACACCGGCCGGCCGTTGGCGCAGGCCGATGCGGCTCGGCTTCCTCTGGCCACTGGCTCGGTGGACGGCGTCACCTGCGGGTATGCCCTCCGCAACTTCAGCGACCTCGGTGCGGTCTTCGAAGAGCTCGGCCGGCTGGTGCGGCCGGGGGGCCGCCTCAGCCTCCTCGAAGTGGCCGAACCCGAACATGGCCCCTTGCTCACCGGTCACCGGGTCTGGTTCCACCGGGCCGTGCCCCTCATCGGCGCCATGGTCTCCGACGCCGACGCCTACCGCTATCTCCCGCGGTCGACCGCATACCTTCCGACCCCGGCCGAGCTCCGCGCCATGCTGATGGGCTCGGGGTTCTCCACGGTCAATCGGCACGCCCTGTCGGGAGGGCTCAGCCAGCTGTTCACGGCCACTCGCCGGGGGCTCCGGTGAGAGCGCCGCCTCGACCACCGGGATCGACGCCGACCGGCCTGGCGGCGGTTCGGCTGCCTCTCGGACCGGGGCCGGCGATCGATCCGTTCGATCTGGCCGGTTCGGACGGGATCGCCTTCCTCAGCGAGGGTCGCGTGCTGGTCGGCCTCGGGTGCGCCGCCACCGTCCCGCTGCCGCACGGCCTCGACGCTCCGCTCGAGCTGGAGGACGCCGCCCGCGGTCTGGCCTCCATCGCCTGCGACGACCATGTCGGACCGGACGCCGGAGCCGGTGGTTCGGGGGTGATGGCCTTCGGCGCCCTGCCCTTCGACCGTTCAGCCGCCGCCGCCCTCACCGTCCCCGAAGTCATCTTCGGCGTCGAACCATCCGGACAGCAGTGGGTCACGGTGACCAACACCGACCGCTCCGAGCTCCCGACCCGGGCCGAGGAGGTCCGCTCCCGGCTCCACGCCCGGCTCCACGCCCGGCACCCCGCCCGCCTGGGGGACGGTGGCGCCGGCACCGGCAACCGGTCGTCGCCCGCACGGATCGCCGCACTGGCGACCGACGACTCGTTCGAAGGCATGGTGGACGAGGCGCTCGCCGCCATCCACCGCGGTCAGCTGTCCAAGGTGGTGCTGGCCCGCCAGGTGGAGGTGACGACCGGTGACGTCATCGATATCGCCCAGCTGTTGCGTCGCTGGCACCACCTCGAACCCGACTGCGCCGTGTTCTCGCTCCCGGGGACGGACGGCCAGTTCGTGGGGGCCAGCCCGGAGCTCCTGATCGAACGGACCGGGCTCCGCATCAGGAGCCGGCCCCTGGCCGGCACCACGGAACCGCCGCCGGGAGCGGCGGGTGGAACCGGGGAGCGCATCCTCCCCACCGAGCTCCTCGCCTCGGCGAAAGACGCCCACGAGCACCGGCTGGTGGTCGAAGCCATCGCCGAGCGCCTCGGGCCCCTCTGCGCCGAGCTCGAGGTGCCCGCGGAGCCCTACCTGGTGCGGTTGCACAGCATCGTCCACCTGGGCACGGCGCTCGCCGGCACGTTGTCCCGCTCGGGCGGAAGCCGGCCGCTGTCGGCGATCGAGCTGGTCGGAGCCCTGCATCCGACTCCGGCCGTCGGGGGCGTGCCGACCGAGGCGGCCCGCTCGCTGATCGCCCGTCTTGAGCCTGGCTCGCGAGGCCGATATGCCGGCCCCGTCGGGTACATGGACGCGGCCGGCGACGGCAAATGGATGCTCGGGATCAGGGCTGTCTCCATCCGGGACCGGACCGCTCGGCTGGCCGCCGGGGTCGGCATCGTCGACGGATCGGACCCGCAGGCCGAGCTGGCGGAGACCAACCTCAAGTTCAACGCCGTCTTCGACGCGCTGGCACCCGGTCTCGGGCACCTGCCGGTGGCCCCGCACCGGCGGGGTCAACCGGTCAGCTGATCGCTCGCCCGTCGCGGGCCGAAGACGCCGTTCGATCGACATCACGGATCACGTCGGCCAAGGTGTCCGGATCATCGCGGGCCACGAAGTGGCCGGCACGCGGGACGACGATCAACCGGGCCCCCGGGACGGCCCGGGCCAAGGTGGCCGCAGCCCGGGTGGGCACGACGATGTCCCACTGACCGCAGACCACCGCCACCGGGAGGTCGAGCGATCCCAGGACCGCGGTCACGGTCGGCAGTTCGTCGACGAGCGCCTGTTGCTCGATCATGAACGAACGCTTGTTACGCCCGAGGGCCCCACGTGCGCCGCGCATGATGTCGCGATCGGGCAGGGCCGCAGCCACTCGGTCCCGCAGGCCGGCTGGCGCCACGGGCAGCACGAGTCCCCTGACCCAGGGCAGGATCGACCCGATGCCGGCCAGGCCGGCCACGGTGAGGACGTCGCCCACCATCGGTAGGGTGAGCCACCGGTCGAGGGCATTGACGCTGTCAGGAGTGCAGGCCGCACCGACCAGCACCAGGCTCTTCACCATGGCCGGATGGCGGCTGGCGAGCAGCACAGCCACTCCGCCCGACCAGCTGTGGGCTACCACGGTCGCCGGCACGGCGTGCCGCTCGGCCAGGAACTCGGCCATCTGCTCGGCGGTGGCGGCCAGCCCCACCGCCTCCCCGGGCGAGGACCCGTAGCCGGTCCGATCAGGAGCCAGCAGCCGGAATTCCTGGTCGAGTCTCGCCATCAGCGGGCCCCAGGACGCGCCGGTGCCGGGCTGCCCGTGGAGGAGGAGCACCGGCGAGCCCGAGCCCAGTTCAATCGATGCGAGCATCCGCTCCCTCCCGTTCCGCCCCACGTTCATCCCCGCGTCCTGCTCCGGGTTCATTCTCGCGTTCCGCTCGGCGGTGGTTCTCACGTTTCTCCCGGCGATCGCTCCCCCCTTCTGGCCCGAGCTGGCCGGCATCGTAGAGGGGCAGCACGACCTGGAACGTCGAGCCCCGGCCGAGGTCGGTGTCGACCGAGACCCGGCCGCCGAAGGTATGGGCCAGTCGGGCCACGATGAACAACCCGAGACCCGAACCCCCATCCAGGCGGGCCGAGTCGCCCCGGTAGAAGCGATCGAACACGTGCGCGGCCTGCTCCGCGCTCATTCCCGGGCCTTGATCGGCGACCTCCAACACCGCTTCACCACCGTCCACCGCCACCCGCACGTTGACCGGGGTGCCGGCCGGAGTGTGAGCCAGTGCGTTCCCGACCAGGTTGTGGACCAGCTGCTCGAGCCGGGGGCCCTCCCCCGCCACCGCCACCTCGCCGTCGGTGCTGAGCTCGATGGGACGGGCGGCGTCGACGGTCCGGGCGTCGGCCACGGCGTCGGCCGCCACCGCCGACAGATCGACCCGGTTCCTCGTGGGCTCGCGGCCCTCTCCTTCACGCGCCAGGACGGCCAGGTCTCCGACCAGGGCGCCCATGCGGGCGGCCTCCCGCTCGATCCGGGACAGGGCCCGGTCCCGTCCGGCTTGGTCCGTCAGCACCTCGCGCCGAAGGAGCTCCGCGTAGCCCCGGATGGAGGTGAGCGGGGTCCGCAGCTCGTGCGAGGCGTCGGCCAGGAAGCTGCGCAGGCGTTCCTCGGACTCGGCCCGCTGGGCCAACGCCGTCTCGATCTGCGCCAGCATGGCGTTGAGGGCCCGGCCCAGCCGGGCGACCTCGCCCTCTCCGTCGGTGGGTTGGAGCCGGCGGGTGAGATCGCCGTCGGCGATGGCGTCGGCCTCCTTGGTCATGTCCTCGAGCGGCTTGAGGCCCACCCGGATGAGGACGGACATGAGCACGAACAACGCCAGCAGCAGCCCGATCGAGACGGCAATCTCGATGTTGCGCAGCGAGGCGAGGGTGGCCTCGACCGAGTCGAGCGGCGTGGCCACGACCAGGGTCTCCCCTGCCAGCGAAGTGGCCTGCACCCGATAGTCCGGCCCGCCGGCAGCGGAGGCACCCACGGTGATGGTGCCGCTGCGGGGCCGGTAGATCTGATCCCGGTGGCCGGGCAGGTCGGGATCGGGGGTGGGCCGCACCGGCAGGTCCGCCGGCAGCCGAGGGGAGGGGTCGAGCTGGTCGGAAGTCCGCGACGGCCGGGCCATCAGCACGGCGTTGTGCGAATCGAGGAGCTCGACGTAGATGTCGGGGCTGACCCGCGTCTGGATGGTGCCGCTCTTCACCACCAGTCCGCGTGCCTCCGCTCGCGACAGAAACGGAGTCAGTAGGCGAGATGCCGTGTTGAGCTGCTCATCCACCCGTCCGTAGAGATAGGAGTGCAAGGAGGTGAGGGTGATGACGTCGACGGCGGCGAGGCCGAGCGCCACCAACACGATCATCGTGGCGATCAGGCGCCGCCGCAACCTCATCGAGACGGCTCCCGCAGGGAGTAGCCCACCCGCCGGATGGTGTGGATGAGGGGCGGGTCGTAGCAGTCGATCTTCTTGCGCAGGTAGGAGATGTAGATCTCCACGATGTTGGAGTCGCCGGTGAAGTTGTCCTCCCATACGGCGGCGAGGATCTGTGCCTTCGACACCACCTGACGGCTGTGCAGCATCAGGTAGTGCAGCAGGTTGAACTCGGTTGCCGTGAGGTCGATGAGCTGGTCGCCCCGCCACACCTCGTGCGTGCCGGTGTCCATGACCAGGTCTCGGAAGCCGATCCGTCCGGTCCCCCCCGGGACCTCGGGTGGGATGCGCCGGAGCACGGCCCGGACCCGGGCCACCAGTTCGTCCGGGCTGAATGGCTTGGTCACGTAGTCGTCACCCTCGGCCAGGCCGGTCAGCTTGTCGGCGGTGGAGTCCCGGGCGGTGAGGAAGAGCACCGGGGTGGCGATTCCCTCGCTCCGCAGTTGGCGGCACACCTCGAACCCCTCGATGTCGGGCAGCATGACGTCGAGCACGATGAGGTCGTAGGCCCGCGACCGCGCCCGGTCGAGGCACAGCGCACCGCTCGACACCTCCTCGCTGGCGAAGCCTTCGAAGCGAAGCGCGGCGGTCACCACATCGGTGATGTAAGGCTCGTCGTCGACGACCAGGATGTGACCGGCGCTGTCGTCCGGCCGGGACATCAGACGTGGACGGGGCGGGGCCGGCCCGCCACCGTGCGGGCCAGCCGTTGGAGCCCCCACCAGGTCACCAGGCCGAACGCCTCGACCACGATGGCGGTGGACATCTTCGACTGCCCGTCGACCCGGTCCACGAACCGGATGGGCACCTCGACAATGGTGGCCCCGGCCCGCTTGGCCTGATAGGTCATCTCGATCTGGAACCCATACCCATCGGCCCTGATGTGGTCGAGATCGATCCGGCGCAGCAACGGCGCGCCATAGGCCCGGAAGCCGGAAGTCGAGTCGGCGACTCCGAGGTCCAACAGGGCCGAGGCGTACACGTTGCCACCGCGGGAGAGCAGGCGCCGGTGCCAGGCCCAGTTGGGGATGACCCCCCCGGGCACATAGCGAGACCCCACGGCCAGCTCGCACCCCGGCCCGAGGGCGCCGACCAGGCCAGGCAGGGCCTCCGGTTCGTGCGAGAGATCGGCGTCCATCTCGACGCAGGCGTCGAACCGGTGTTCGAGCCCCCAGCGGAACCCGTCACGGTAGGCGCTCCCGAGTCCGGACTTCTCGTCCCGCCTCACGATCTCGATGTTGCCGAGCTCCTTGCCCACCCGCTCGGCCAGGTCGGCCGTGCCGTCCGGGCTGCTGTCGTCCACTACCAGCACGGTGGCGGCCGCCATGGAATGGCGGACGCGGCGCAGAACCCGGTCAATGTTCTCGGACTCGTTGTAGGTGGGCAGGATCACCAGCACGTCCATAAGCGCAGCTTACGGGACCGGCCCCCGGACCATCGGGTCAGGGCGGCCCGACCCGGACCACGGACCTGGGAATTCGAAACGCCCGAACGGGCGTCAGCGGGTCCGTGGTGGGACCGAATGGGTCGACGGCGGCGGCACGTGGTTGGTCGGGGGCACGGGACGAGCCGGCTGCGCGCCGGTACCGGTACCGGTGGTGGTACCGGGATCGTCGGCCGATCCCTCGACGGCCTCGGTGTGTTCCCACAACTCGCGGAAGACCACCTGAATGGCGCCGCCCACCGGGATGGCGACCAGTGCTCCGGTCAGCGCACCGAGGGCCGAGCCGAACACGCCCCCGAGGTTGGCACCGATGAGCACCGAGAGGAGTACCCAGAGGGGGTTCATCCGCACCGACCGGCTCATCACCACCGGGTAGATGAAGTGGTTCTCCACTAGCTGGAACCCCACGAACACGATGAGCACGACCAATCCGTCGGTCGGCGAGTGGAGCAGGGCGATGACCACACTCGGCACGGCGGCGATGAGCCCACCGACCAGCGGGATCATCGCCACCAGGGCCACCCACAACCCGATGAGTAGGGCGAAGGGGACCCCGAGGATCAACAGCGTGACCAGGATGACCACCCCGAACATGAGGGAGAGGGCGACGGTGCCGAGGACGTAGGCGGTCACCTGGCGGGACACCTGGTGGGCGATGTCTTCGATCACATGGCGCCGGTTGGGCTGTAAGGAGCCGAGAAAGCTGCGGCGGAGGTTCGGTGCCTCGAGCAGCATGAAGAGCGAGAGGAAGGCGATGGTGACCAGCGAGAGGATGGTGGAGAACACCGCCTTCCCGAGGTTGGTGCCCTCGGCCAGGGCCGGCTTGCTCAGGTTGCGAGCCGCCGTCTGCAGCTTGGGCGCGTTCTTCTGAACCCAGGTGAGCAGGTGGAAGCGTTGCAGCGTGTGGGCCAGCCAGCCATGGCCCTTCTGGAGCTGCTGGACCATGTTGGGCAGGCTCTGGGCCACGTGGGTGAGCGAATTCACCAGCGGGTAGCCGAACAGGGCCAGCAGCCCGATGAAGGCCAGGACGGCGCCGGCGAACACCACCCCGATGGCCGACCCCCGCCGGAACCGGTGGCGCTGCAGGAAATGGACCGCCGGGTTGAGCACCAGCGCGATGAAGGCGGCAATGAAGATCCAGAGGATGACCTCGCGCAGCCGCCCGATCAGCCGGTAGAGGACGAAGGTGACGATCACGACGGCGTCGACGGTGAGGATGGTGCGCAGCGGGACGCCCTTGGCCGATGCCGCCGCGAACAGGCGGTCCCGCCGGGGTGCGTCGGGCCCGACCTCGCGGTCGAGGCGCTCGGAGGCCGTCTCGCTCACCACCGTGGTCGTCTCGTGGGCCGTGACGTGAGTCACCGGAGCGGCCCGGCCCTGGTCGCCGTCACCCCTGCCGTCGGGCTCGAGGCCGGTCAGCACCCGGTCTTCGCCGGCCCCTGTCGCCTCGTCGGCCGGTTCCACCACGCCGCCAGCATGTCAGGTTCATGGCCCCTGGCGTGCCAACATGGAGTGGATGGTGGCCGAGCCGGAAGCCGACGCGTCCCGATCCCACCGCCGCTGGTGGCACCGCGGACCCTTCGTCCGCCGCGAGGTGCGTCTCAGCGTGGCCACGGTGATCATCTTCCTGTTCGTCTTCTACGTGGCGCTGCCCCTACTGGCCAGCCACCGGGCCGAGGTGAACTCGCTGGCCCACATCCACCTCGCCTACCTGGCCATCGGCGTATTGCTCGAGATCGGCGCGCTGGCCGCCTACACCCAACTGACCCACGCCGTGCTGCCGATCGACGGGCCCAAGCGCTTCCGCCTGTTCCGGATCAACATGTCGACCCTCGCGCTCAGCCACGTCTCACCTGGTGGCACTGCCCCGGGAGCGGCGCTCGGCTACCGGCTGCTCACCCAGTCGGGGGTGACCGGGTCGGATGCGGGGTTCGCCCTGGGTACCCAGGGTATCGGCTCGGCGGTCGTGCTCAACGTGATGTTCTGGCTGTCGCTGGTGGCGTTCCTGGTCACACACGGGTTCCATGTCCCGGCCAGCCACCACGGGGGTCATTCGCAGTCGGCGTCCATCCTGGTCATCGTGGCCGCGGGAGTCGGCGTCATCCTGCTCGGGGCGTTCGGTGGCCTGTTCTACCTGCTCACTCGGGGCCAGCAACGGGCAAGCCAGGTCATCCGACGGATCGCCGACCGCATCCGGTTCCTCGATGCCGACCGGACGACGAGCCTGGTCGAACGGTTGGCGGCCCGCTTCGCGGCGATGACGGAGAATCGGTCACTGACTCGACGTGCGGTCGGCTGGGCCGCGGCCAACTGGTTGCTCGACGCCGCCTCACTCTGGGTTTTCGTGGCCGCTTTCAGCCACTTCATCTCCCCCATCGACCTGCTCATGGCGTACGGCCTGGCCAACATCCTCGCCGCCATCCCTATCACCCCTGGCGGCCTGGGCGTGGTGGAGTTCGTGCTGGTGTCGATGATCACCGGCTTCGGCCCGACTGCCGGCGAGGCCTTGTCGGGAGTGCTGGCCTACCGGGCGGTGAACTTCTGGCTGCCCATCCCCTTCGGCGGGCTGGCCTACGCCTCGCTCGAGTTCGAGCGCCGCCCTATATATCGACGGTTCGACCGCTTCCTCCACTACCGGCTGCACCGGGGACGGGCCTGCACCCCAGGGTTCCCCGTCACCGTGCCCACCGGCGTGGTGGGTACGGCGGCGACAGCCGTCCCCGACCCGGGCACCCCGGCCCCCCGTGCGGCAGAAGCCCCGCCGGGAGAGGTCAGATGTCCCGCCGGCGTACCCGCCGCCACCATGGCACGGAAGCGACCGGTGGAGATGGCTCCGGCGGGGGAACCGGTCCGGGCGCGGCGCGAAGGGCAGCGGGTGCGCTCAGGGAGCCGCTATGGCGATGGTGCAGGGACTCGAGGGCCTGGGCTTCGAGGTGATCCTGCAGGCTGAACCCCAGCGGTCCCGGTCCGGCCAGGCGGGTCCAGGCGGCGTCGGGGCCGAGCGTCCATGAGTTGGCCTCGTCACGCAGGGCATCGTCCAGCATCCTGACCACTCGGTGCCGCAAGTCGGGGTCCTCGATGGGGACGATCACCTCCACCCGCCGATCGAGGTTGCGCTCCATCAGGTCCGCCGACCCGATCCACACCCGGAGCGGCCGGCCCGCGACGCCCCCGAATCGGAACAGTCGGGAATGTTCCAGATAGCGCCCCACGATCGAGCGGACTCGGATCCGATCGGACAGCCCGGGCACCCCGGGCCGGAGGCAGCACCGTTCCCGCACGATGAGGTCCACGGAGGTGCCGGCCTGCGAAGCCCGGTAGAGGGCGTCGATCACGGCCGGGTCGGTGAGGGCGTTGGTCTTGAGGACGATACGTCCGGTTGAGCCGGCTCCGGCTTCCTCGTCGACGGCTTCGACCAGGCTGGAACGAGCCGACACCGGGGAGATCAACAGGCGGCGGAACCTGGGTAGGTCCCCTGATCCGGTGAGCAAATTGAACAATTCGCCCAGATCGGCGCCGATATCCGGCGAGGCGGTCAGCAACCCGACGTCCTCATAGGCCCGGGCGGTCCTCGAGTTGTAGTTGCCCGTCCCGATGTGGCTGTAACGGCGGAGCTCGTCACCCTCGCGGCGCAGCACCAGTGAGATCTTGGCGTGGGTCTTGAGGCTGACCAGGCCGTAGATGACCTGTACGCCTGCCTCCTCCAGAGCTCGGGCCCACCCGATGTTGGCCTGCTCATCGAAGCGAGCCTGCAGCTCGACCACCGCGGTCACCTGCTTGCCGGCCTGCGAGGCGCTGATCAGCGAGGCCACCACCGGGCTTTCGTCCCCGGTGCGGTAGAGCGTCTGCTTGATGGCCACCACATCGGGGTCGTCGGCGGCCGCGGCCACGAACGCCTCGACCGAGGTGGCGAAGGATTCGTACGGGTGATGGACCAGGACGTCGTGCTCGGAGAGCACGGCGAAGAGGTCGCGCCCGGTCGCCAGCCGCGGCGCGGTCACCGGGGTGTTCGCCGGATGAGCTGGTTCGAGCCGGTCGAGCTCGACCAGGGAACGGAGACCCCCGAGATCGATGGGCACCTCGGTCACGAAGACATTGCCTTCGGGGACGTCGACCTCGGAGATGAGCATGGCCAGCAGGTCGGGCGGCAGACCGGCCTCGACTTCCAGGCGAACGGCCTGTCCGAACCGGCGGCGCCGGAGCTCGAGCTCTACGGCAGCCAGGAGATCGCCGGCCTCGTCCTCATCCACCGATACGTCGGCATTGCGGGTGACCCTGAACGTGTGGTGCTCGGCGATGGTCATGTCAGGGAAGATGGAATCGAGGTGGGCGGCGATGAGCTGTTCGACCGGGACGAAGCGACCCCCGTCGGGCAGCACGACGAAGCGTGGCAGCAGCGGCGGCACCTTCACCCGGGCGATGCGCTCCTCGCCGGTCGCCGGGTTGGCTACCCGCACCACCAGGTTGAGCGAGAGGTCGGAGATGTAGGGGAAAGGGTGGGCCTGGTCGACGGCCAGCGGCGTCAGGACGGGGAAGATGTGACGCTCGAAGACTTCGGCCAGCTGAGCGCGGTCCTCCGGGTCGAGCGAGGACCAGGCCACCAAACGGGGGCCGGCCGCCGCCAGGTCCGGAGCCAGCTGGTCACGGAAAATTCGACTCTGCCACTCGACGAGCGCGACGGCCCGGGCGCGTACGGCCACCAGCTGATCGCCCGGGCTCATCCCATCGGGGGAGCGGGTACGCAGTCCAGCGGCCACCTGGTCCTCGAGGCTGGCCACCCGCACCTGGAAGAACTCGTCCAGACCCTCGGAGAAGAGACAGAGGAATTTGACCCGTTCGAACAGGGGGGTTCGCTCGTCAGCGGACAGCTGGAGCAGGCGTGCCCCGAACTCGAGCCATGACAGCTCACGGTTGATGAACCTGGTCTCGTCGGGCGTCTGTTCCGCGCCCCCCCGGAATCCGACCCGGATCCGGGCCCGGCCACGACGCCGACCGATTGGCGGCCGCCGATGGACGTCCGCCCAGGCGGACCGGTCCTCACTGCTGCAGGGTTGGTCATCACCGGGCGCGTCATCGGCGTGATCCCATGGCTGCGCATGGTATCCGCAGCTCACCTCGTCGCCACCCGGCTCCACCGCATCGGGACCACCCGCCGATAGGCTCGCCCGCGTGCCGGCCGTGACGACGCAGGGCCCGAGCAGGCAGGGCTCGGGCAGGCGGGGCTCGCGCAAGCGGGTCCATCCAGCCTTCAAGGCCCGGCGGCGCACCGAGCTGGGCCTGCTGGTGGCGGCCTCGGTCATCATCGTGGCCGCCTACACCCTGATGATCTACGGGAACACGGCCAAGAAGCCGGCCGATGTCGTGCCGCTGCTGCTGGTCATGCTGCTGCTCGGCGCGGTGGCCCACATCGCCAACCGGATCCTCGCCCCCAATGCCCATCCGGTCATCCTCCCCATCGCCTTCCTGCTCAACGGGATCGGCTACGTGATGATCCTGCGCATCGACCTGGGCAAGGGGCTCGAATTACGCCCCCCTGCAGGCGGCATGGACGGCGGGCGGGGTGATCGCCTACGTGATGACCCTGCTGATCATCCGTCGCTCGCGCGATCTCGACCGATACCGGTACCTGCTGCTCGCCGGCGGTGTGCTGCTGTTGCTGCTGCCCCTGGTTCCCCACGTGGGGGAGACCATCGGTGGGGCCCGCCTGTGGCTCAGGTTCGGTCGCTTCGAGTTCCAGCCGGTCGAGCTGGCCAAGATCATCCTCTGCGTCTTCTTCGCTTCCTATTTCGCCGAGAAACGAGAGCTGCTCACCATCCCGACGGCCCGGTTGGGGAACCGCCTGGTCATCGACCCGCGCCCTTTGGTGCCGATCCTGCTGGCCTGGGGGTTTGCTATCGGGGTCATGAGCCTCGAGCACGACATCGGGTTCTCGGCCATGTTGTTCACCCTGTTCATCGGCATGCTGTGGGTGACCACCGGACGTACCGGCTACCTGGTGCTCGGGGTGGTGCTCTTCGCCGTCGGGGCCTACCTGGCCGGGCGCTACCTCGGTCAGACCCACATCCGGGTGGAGACCTGGCTCGACCCGGGCAAGTTCGCCAACACTTCGGGGCGTCAGCTGGTCCTGTCGTGGTACGCCCTCGGGAGCGGGGGCATCGGTGGATCAGGTCTCGGCCTTGGCTTCGGTGCCTATCTGATCCCCATCCCCCAGACCGACTTCATCTTCGCCGTCATCGGCGAGGAGATGGGCCTGCTCGGTTCGAGCATGATCATCGTGGCCTTCCTGTTGCTGGTCGGAGCCGGGTTGCGCATCGCCCAAGCGGCTCGTTCCGAGTTCGCCAAGCTCGCGGCGGTCGGCCTCACCATGATCCTCGGGTTCCAGGCCTTCTTCATCATCGGCGGAGTCGTGCGAATCCTCCCGCTCACCGGGATCACCCTGCCCTTCGTCTCCTACGGTGGTTCGGCGCTGGTGGCCAACTACGTGCTCATCGCCTTGCTCATGCGCATCTCGGACGAGGGTGGGGCGGCGGTCGATGCCGCCGACCAAACCGAATACGAAGAGGCCGAGGAACGCCGCCAGCGCCTGCTCAGCGGCGCCTGATCCTCATCACCAGCCGGGTGCTCGGGCTCGAGCCGGGCTCGAACCGGGCCCGCTCAGGAAGCTGAAGGCGCCGGGCCGGGTGGGATCACGTCGCCGGGCTCCTCGAACAACCGGGCGTCGATGAGGATGGGCACCGGCACCGGCCGGACCAGAGCGACGGCCAGGGCGTCCGACGGTCGGCACGAGTGCACCGACCGACCGGTGCGACCCATCAGATCGAGCTCGGCAAAATAGACCGCTCCCCGCCGGCCGACCAGTCGCACGGCGACGACGTCGATGTCGAATCCCGACAGGACCTCGCTCAACAGCTCATGGGTCAGGGGGCGTGGGGTCGGGATGCGTCGGATGGCGTGCGAGAGCACCACGCCGTCCTGCAGGCTGACCGAGAACGAGAGCTGGCGCCTCGGTGTCTCGGTCTCGCGGAGCACGATGGTCGGATGCTGATTTGGCAGGTCGACGGTGATGCCGCTCACCAGGGCGGTTCGGAAGTCCGCCCCCGGCGGCGCCTCTCCGGAGACAGCCTGGACGGCCGGCGGAACGGCCTCCGGCTCCCCCCCGGGGACCTGCGCCGACTCCGCCGGCGCTGGCTCATCGGCCGGCACTGCCTCATCGGCCGGCGCTGGCTCATCGACCGGCACTGCCTCATCGGCCGGCACTGCCTCATCGGCCGGCGCTGCCTCATCGGCCGGCGCTGGCTCATCGGCCGGCGCTGGCTGATCGGCCGGCTCCCCCGGATCGGCCGGCTCCGCCCCGTTGGCCGCCTCCACCTGATCGGCCGCCCCCCTGTTCACCGCACGCTCCGCTGGTGGACGCTGATGACGATGCCAATGGCGGCGAAGAACCCGATGATGGCCGAGCCCCCGTAGGACAGGAAGGGCAGCGGGATCCCGGTGACCGGCATGATCCCCATGTTCATCCCGACGTTCTCGAACACGGAGAACACGAGCAGGGCGAAGATCCCCGAACAGAGCAGACGCCCGTAGCTGTCCCGGGCCAGCTGGGCTGTGCGGAGGACCCGCCAGGCCATCACCCCGTAGAGCAGGAGGAGGATGGCGGACCCCACGAATCCGACCTGCTCACCGACGGCGGAGAAGATGAAGTCCGTCTGCTGGGAGGGCACATAGGACAGGTTGGTCAGCGCCCCGTGGAACAGCCCCTGCCCGAAGATGCCGCCCACGGCGATGGCGTCCTTGGCCTGGGTGACGTTGTAGGTGGCCGACTGGCTGGCGCCGTTGGGCGAGATGAAGCTGGTCAACCGCTCGATCTGGTAGTGCTGGAGAAGGCCCACGTTGAGGGCGATGAGCACCACGATGACGGCGCCGGCGAAGAGCAGCAGCAAGAACCGGGCCGGCATGCCGGCCACGGCCAGCATCACCATCAGGATGACGGTCATGACGATGGCCGTTCCCAGGTCGGGCTGTTTGATCACCAGGACGATGGGCAGGACCGACATCAGCACCATCCGGACCAGGTCCCGGAAATCGAGGCCCTCCGGCCGTCGCGAGCAATAAGTGGCAATGGCCACGATGAGGACGAGGGTGGCGAACTCCGACGGCTGCAACTGCAGCGGCCCGAGAGAGAACCAGCGCTGCGAGCCCTGGTGGGCGGGTGTAGCCAGCACCGCCACCAGGGCCAGGACGATGCCCACGTAGAGGATGGTGCTGACCTGCTCGAGCCGCCGGTAGTCGATCAGCGCCAGCACGACCATGACCACCACTCCGATGACCATGAAGGCGGCCTGGCGTTTGAGGTAATAGTGCGGGTCGAGACCGTTGAGGACAAGCTTGCCCCGGGTGGCCGAGTAGATCATCACCAGCCCGACCGCTCCGAGGATCAACGTCGTCACGGCCAGGACCAGGTCGAACCGGACCGAGAGGTGTCTTGGCCGGACAGCGATGTTCGCAGGGACAGTGTTCACCACGGGCTCCGGCTGTCCAGGTTAGGCCCCGAAGGGAGGTCGTCCGGGAGCGCCTACCGGAACTGCCCCTCCGACACCTGGGGCGCGCTGATGGCCGCCCACATGGCCTCCACCGGCGGCTCGGACCCGGTCCAAGCGGCCAGTTGCAGAGCAGCCTGATGCACGAGCATGCCGCGCCCGTTGGCAACCGTGGCACCCCGGTCGCGGGCCGCCTGCAACCACGGTGTCGTGGCGGGCTCGTAGACGAGGTCTACGACCGTCTGCCCCGCTCGGAGCAGGCTCGGATCGACGGGCCACGTCCCGTCGTCACCGGCGCCGGTCCCGGTCATCCCGAGCGGGGTGGCATTGATCACCAAATCGCAACCGGTGGCGTCCTCGGGCGCGCCCGGACGCCCGATCGGTCCGGCCAGGGCGGCGGCCACCACGGCCCGCTCCGCCGTCCGGTTCACCACCACCACCTCCGCCGCCCCGGCCTCGGCCAGAGCCGCGACCACCGCCCGGGCCGCCCCGCCGGCCCCGACCACCAGGCAGCGGCGACCGCCCGGGTCGAACTGCGCGCCCCTTCGCAGCGCCGCCACCAGGCCCGCTCCGTCCGTGTTGTCTCCGAAGGTTCTGCCGGTCTCTCCATCACTTCCGAACACGACGCAATTGACGGCGCCGAGTCGTTGGGCGGCGGGAGACGCCCGGTCCACCAGGCCGGCCATCGCCTCCTTGTGGGGCATGGTCACCGACAGGCCGCGGACGCCCATGGCATCGGCACCGGCCAGCGCCTCGGCGGCGCGCCCGGGCGGAACCCGGAACCCGACGGACACCCAGTCCAACCCGAGCTCGGCGAAGGCCGTGTTGTGGAGGAGAGGCGACAACGAATGGGCAACCGGGTCACCCATGACGCCCACCACCTGGGTAGCAGCAGACAGCCGGCGGAGGCCGGCGGGCATCCCGGTCGACGACTTCGGCACCGGCCCAGTCTGGCCCGCGCTCAGGACAGGCCGCGCTGTTTGGCCAGGGCCTCGTTGGCCTGCTGCTCGGCGAAGGTGTCGGAAAAGGCCTCGGTGCCGTCGGGCTGCACGACCACGAAGTACAACCACGAGCCGGGCGGCGGATTGAGGGCGGCCTGCAGCGCGGCTCGGGACGGGAAGCAGATCGGAGTCGGCGTCAGGCCCTTGCTCAGATAGGTGTTGTACGGCGTGACGGTCTGGAGGTCCTTGGCCGTCACCGGGCCGCCGTCCCGACCCTCGGCGTACAGCACCGTCGAATCCATCTGTAGTGGCAGGTTCTGCTGCAGCCGGTTGAGGATGACCCGGGCCACCGGTCCGAGGTTCTTCGAAATGACTCCCTCCTTCTCCACGATGGAGGCCATGATCACCGCCTGGTATGGGGTGAGCCCGAGCTGGGCGGATCCGTTGGCCAGTCCGAGAGAATCAGCCTCCTGGTCGAAGCGGTCGATCATGGCGCTGAGCAGCTGGGTGTCGGTCTCCCCGGGCACGATCACGTACCGACCGGTGGCGAGCAGTCCCTCCAGGCTGGTCACGCCGGCCGGCTGCCACGGTGAGTGCACCGTGCCCCCTTGGGCGAGCGCCAGGAACCCGCCACACGAATGCCCGGGGAGCTGGCCGACGCGGTCGGCCACCTCGGAGACGGTGAAACCGGGCGGGATGTCCAAGGGAAACACGTTGGGCCCGGCAGCGATGACCCCGTCGACGGCGGAGAACGAGGAATTCTGGCGGAAGGCGTACGAACCCGACAGCACGGACGGCGGGTGGTGCAGCTGGCTCCAGATGCGGTACGCCAACGAGCTGCCGATCACCTGCCTGCCGGCCAGGGTGGAGGCGAGCTGGTTCACACCGGTACCCTGTTTCACGGTCACGATCACCTGTGGACCCGGGGGCCCGGACGGGTTGGCCTCGCTATTGACCCACAGATAGCCGCCGACCAGCACGGCCACGCCGGCCACCACGAAGACCAGGGCGGCGATCCGCCAGAGGCGCCGGCGCGAGGTGCCCGGTTCCTCGTCGGGTTGCTCCGGCAGATGGCTGTCGTCATAGGGCAGCTCGGATGGGCTCACGGAGAACGGCGGCTCGCCGGGCGGGACGTCCGAGATGGGCGTGTCCACCGGCGGGCCGTCGATGGGCTGGGCCTCCCGGGCCGAGCCTCCCGCCCATTCGGGATCCTCCGGTGGTCCGCCGGGCCCACCGACGGTCATCGGCCGCCACCCGACTCGAGCCATGCCGACAGCATCACCGCCGCCGCCGTCCGGTCGACCACCTCTCGCCGGTCTCGCCCGCGCACCCCTCCGGCCGCCAGGACCTGGTGAGCCGAGACGGTGGTGAGGCGTTCGTCGAACAGCTGCACCTCGACCCGGCGGCCCTCGAGCAGGGTGCGCAACGCCTCCGCCTCGTCCCTCGCCGAAGACGCCGCCGGACCGCTCGTTCCGTCGAGCGACAGGGGCAGTCCGACCACCACGATCGCCACCTCCTCGTCCAGGATGATGTCGACGAGCTTGCTGCGGTCGAGGTCGGGGTCACCCGTCCGTTCGAGTGTCGAGCGGGGCAGCGCCATGGTGCCGGCCCGATCGGTCACGGCGATCCCGATACGCCGCGATCCGAGGTCCACCCCGAGCGCCCGGCCATGCCGTTCGCCGTTGGAGGGACCATCGGGATCGTCCTCCGTCATGAACCGTCACCCACCGGCAAGTGCTCCACGGGCCTGGTCGAGGGCGCGGTCGATCCCACCCGGGTCCCGGCCGCCGGCCGTCGCCACTTCGGGCGATCCCCCGCCGCCTCCCCCGAGGATCGGCGCGATCTGCCGAACCAGTTCACCGGCGTGGACCTGGTCCCGGCCGCCGTCGGGGTCCGCCGACACGGCCAGGGCCGCCTTCTCGCCATCCGGGCTGCCCCCGAGCACGACGGCCCGGAGCCCGGCCGACGCCCGGGCCGTCTGGGCCAGGTCCCGCAGGAGGTCGCCGCTCAGCCCGTCCCGACGGGCGACGACCACCCCGCCCTCCGCCGTGGCGGCGAGGGCTCTCGCCTCCGACTGCAGCTCGCGGCTACGCGCCTGTTCGAGGGACTTCTCCACGGCTCGCTGGCGCTCGAGCAGGCGGTCGATGGCCTCGGGCACGTGCTCCGGTTCGGTCCGGAGGAGGGCGGCGGCCTCGGTCAGCAGCCCCTCCCGGTCCATGGCGCGCTCGAGGGCGCTCGGACCGGTCACGGCTTCGATCCGTCTCTTGTTCGAGCCGATCGACGCCTCCGACATCACGGTGATCGGCCCGACCATGCCCAGGGCAGCCACGTGGGTCCCGCCGCAGAGCTCGATCGAGTGGGGGCCGGCGCGTACCACCCGCACCCGCTGACCGTACTTGTCTCCGAAGAAGGCCAGCGCCCCCATGGCCTCGGCCTCATCCCGGCTGGTCTCGACCACGATGACGTCGTCGTCGGTCAGCACGTCGGCGTTGGCCAGCTTGGTCACCTCGGTCAGCTCTTCGGAGGCGACAGGACCGGTATGGCTGAAGTCGAACCGCAGGTAGCCGGGGGCGACCAACGAGCTCTGCTGGCGCACGTGGTCGCCGAGGACCCGCCGCAGCGAGGCGTGGAGGAGATGGGTGGCGGTGTGGTTGCGGCGTAGCGCGTCGCGGCGCGGTCCGTCGATGGTGGCCAGGGCGTCCTGGCCGGGGAACAGCTCGCCGGTGATCCGGGCCCGGTGTGATGTGAGCCCGGGCAGGGCGGCCACCGTGTCGTAGACGAGGGCGGTGCCGGTCTCGGTGGTGATCGTCCCGATGTCACCGACTTGGCCCCCGCCCTCGGCATAGAACGGCGTGCGGTCGAGGAACACCTCGGCCTGGCCGGCGTGGTCGGGATCGGCATCGGCCAGTACCGCCAGCACGCGAGCCGGCGCGGCATAGCCGTCAGGCCGCTGGCCCACGAAGACCGTCTGGCCCTCGGCGTCGAGCACCGAGCGGTAGGCCTCCTCCCCGGCCAGCTGACGGCTGGCGCTGGGCGGCGGCCCGGGCCTGCTGTCGCTGCTGCTCCATGGCCGCCTCGAAGGCCGCGAGGTCCACGCTCACCCCGGCCTCCTCGGCGATCTCCACGGTGAGCTCCACCGGGAACCCATAGGTGTCGTGCAGGCGGAACGCCACGTCCCCGGGGATCCGGTCCACCCCGGCGGCCAGCTGCTCCTCGAGGATGCCCGACCCCGTCGCCAGCGTTCGGAGGAACCCGTTCTCCTCGCGATCCACCACGTCGGCGATCAGCCGGTGCTGCTCGGCCAGGGCCGGATAGGCGCCGCCGAGGACCCCGACGGCCGTGTCGACCAGCCGGGCGGTGAAGGGCTGGTCCACTCCGAGCTGCCGCGCTCTGCGCACCGCCCGCCTGATCACCCGGCGCAGCACGTAGCCTCGGCCCTCGTTGGCCGGCAGCACCCCGTCGGAGATGAGCATGGCCATGGCCCGGCCGTGGTCGGCCAGGATGCGGAGGCCGACGTCGGTCGACTCCTCCTGACCGTAGAAGCGACCGGTGATCGACTGGGCGGCGTCGATCATGGGTCGGAACAGATCGGTGTCGAAGATGGAGTCCACGCCCTGCAGCACCGGGAGGATCCGCTCGAGCCCGGCACCGGTGTCTATGCTCGGGCGGGGCAGGTCCTCGGTGGTGCCGTCCTCGTTCCGGTTGTACTCCATGAAGACCAGATTCCAGATCTCCACGAAGCGCTCCGGCCCTCCGAAGGCTGGGCCGCCCTCCTCCCCGTAGGCGGGACCCTTGTCGAAGAAGATCTCCGAGCTCGGGCCGCGCGGGTCCGGTGGCACCCATCTTCCAGAAGTTGTCGTCACCGAGCCGTTGGATGCGGCTGGTGGGCAGGCCGACCGCGCCGGTCCAGATCTGCTCGGCCTCATCGTCGGTCTCGTGGACGGTGACCCACAGTCGGTCTCCGTCGATGCCCAGCACGTCGGTGACCAGCTCCCAGGCGTAGGGGATGGCCTCGGCCTTGAAATAGTCGCCGAAGCTGAAATTGCCCAGCATCTCGAAGAAGGTGCAATGGCGCTCGGTGGTGCCCACCACGTCGATGTCCACCGTGCGGAAGCACTTCTGCACCGAGGTGGCCCGGGCCCACGGGGGCGACTCGTCTCCGACGAAGAACGGCTTGAACGGCACCATCCCGGCGATGGTGAACAGCACCGACGGGTCATGGGGAATGAGACTGGCCGACGGGACCAGCACGTGACCGCGCTCGGTGAAGTAGTCGAGGAAAGCGGCACGCAACTGATCGGCGCCGGGCGCCGGGCCGGAGGTCACGACCCCGGACTCTACTGGCCCAGGTGAAGAGGGAGTTTCGCCGACGAAGGCGTAGTGCTCCTCGCCGTCGTGAGTCGCCGCACCCGGCTTCCGCCGGCCGGGCGCCGGGGCGACGCCGACCCCACGGCGGGCCCGATGACCATGTCCCGTTCCACGTTCCCGGAGGCCAGATCGGCCCAAAGCTCTTCTTCGCGCCGCTGCATCTCGTCACGCCCCGACGCCAGCGCCTCCCGCATGCGTTCGATCGCGCTCTCGGCCGCTTGCCGCGCCGTCTCGACCCATCTCGGCGACGAGTGTGTCGGGTTGCAACCGCGCCGCCGCCTGTTGCACGGACCGGCGGAGCCTCCGCTCGGCCCACAGCGACGTGCCGGCTCCCATGGCCGCGCCGGTAACCAGCCAGAAGGTGCGTTTCGGCATGCTCAGCGGCCGCCGTTGCGCCCGCGGCGGTGGCGCCGCCCATTGGATGACATGGCCGGGGAGGGAGACGAGGGCGGTGAGGATGCCGATCCGGAGGCGAACCGGCGGAGGCCGCTGGCCGCGCCGGCCCGCGCCGCCAGCACCTTGACCACCGGGTTGGCGAAGGCGCGGTAGGCCAGCTTGGACGCCGAGTCGACGGTGGCGTGCACCGATTCGGTCGAGTCGAGCACCGCCCCCACCCGCTCGAGCTCGGTGGCCGCCTGGTCGACCGCCCGGTGGGCGTCGGCCACCAGGGGCACCGTCCGGCGACCCAGCTCGTCGGCCACGACCTGGAGGGCCCGGGTCTGGCGGCGCAGCGAGCCGATGGCCACGAACAGCCCGATGACGGCGGCACAGCACGCCACGCTGGCCGTGAGCACGATGATCTCCCCGGCGGACATGGTGGCGGGACGATCATCGGTCTCAGCTGGCTCGTTCCGGTCTCAGGTGCCGGCCATGCCGACCACCGGCCGGTTGAGCCGGATGGCCCCGGTCGAGCCGTATGAAGCTGGCGTCGCCGAAGGTGAAGATGCCGCCGTCGGCGGCCACCAGCCAGTAGCCCGCCACCGGTGAGGGTGGCGGCCATGCCCACGATGGGCTGGTTGAGCCGGATGGCCCCGGTCGAGCCCATAGAAGCTGGCGTCGCCGAAGGTGAAGATGCCGCCGTCGGACGCCACCAGCCAGTAGCCGCCGCCGTCGGGGGTGGCGGCCATGCCCACGATGGGCCGGTTGAGCGGATGGCCGCCGGTCGAGCCGTAGAAGCCGGCGTCGCCGAAGGTGAAGATGCCGCCGTCGGAGGCCACCAGCCAGTAGCCGCCACCGTCGGGGGTGGACGCCATGCCCACGATGGGCTGGTTCAGCCGGATGGCCCCGGTCGAGCCGAAGAAGTCGGCGTCGCCGAAGGTGAAGATGCCCCCGTCGGAGGCCACCAGCCAGTAGCCGCCGCCGTCGGGCGTCGCCGCCATGCCCACGATGGGCTGGTTGAGCCGGATGGCCCCGGTCGAGCCGTAGAACTGGGCGTCGCCGAAGGTGAAGATGCCCCCGTCGGAGGCGACCAGCCAGTAGCCCCGGTCGTCGGGTGTGGCGCGCCATGCCCACGATCGGGCTGGTTGAGCCGGATGGCGCCCGGTCGAGCCGTAGAACTGGGCGTCGCCGAAGGTGAAGATGCCCCCGTCGGAGGCGGTCAACCAGTAGCCGGGCAGGGCATAGGTGTACCGGTCGGCAGAGACCTGGCGGCTGGTCCCGCCCGCCGTTCGAGACGGTGACGTCGACCACGGATCCGCCGGTCGGTCCGGGTGGCACCTCCGCCGAGAGGGTGTCGGGCGAGGTGACGGTGAACGATCGGGCGGGAGTCGAGCCGAACCTGACCGACGTGGCGCCGGAGAAGTTGAACCCGGTCACCACGATCCCGTTGCCGCCGCCGACCACCCCCTTGGTCGGACGGATTCCGGTGACCACCGGGCAGACGGGCTGCGTGGCCAGGTCGAAGGCCAGCGTCGGGGCCGACGGTGACCCCCAGCCAGTGGCCAGGTCGTAGTTGGCGGTGGCCGGGTACAGCCCGTTGCTGGCCGGGAGCAGGGCGTTGGTCGCCGGTGGTCACGTCGTTGAACGGACGAAGCCGCGCACGACCCCGGCTCCGTAGAGGACGGGTTGATCAGCCCGACCGGAGCAGCCGAGGCCCTGGTCGATGACGGCGGTCATCGCCGCCCACAGCGGCGCCGCCCCACTGGTGCCGCCGATCACCCCCCAGCGCCCGTTGAAGAAGATGGCGTAGCCGTGGAGCGGATCGGACGACGGCGGCGACGTCGGGGACCTCCCGGCAGCTCGACCGGCCGGTGGCCGCGGCAGCCGGAGCGCGTGGCCATCGGCGAGGCTCCGACCCCCGGCCCGACCTGCCACGCCGGCTGGGCGAAGTCTGACGACACTCCACCCCCGCCGGACCCCGCGAAGTTGTTCCAGACCGTCTCACCGGCGTGGCCACCGACGCCGAGCAGGCTCGTACCGCCCGACGCCGGTCACGTCGGGTTGGTCGGCCGGGTCGTCGACGGTCAGCTCGTGTCGTCGTGCCCGCGGCAGCGAAGCAGTCCGTCCGAGCCCGCGTCCCCGGACGCCGCCACCACGGTCTGGCCCTGGGCGGCCGCCTCGGCGAAGAGCAGGACTCCGTCGGCCTGCTGGCAGGGCCGAGCGGCCATCTCGGCTCGCACACGCCCCAGCTGGTGCGAGATCACCTTGGGCGAGTCGGTCGTTGACCATCGCCGAGTAGGTGTCGATCGGCCCGGCTCCGCCGTGCGGCCCGGAGTAGACCTTGATGGCGCCGAGGGCGCCAGCCCGGCGGCGTCCTCGATGTCCAGCGCCGCCTCACCGTGTCTGCGGGCCCCGAGGCGCCCTCCGTCCACCGGCGACGTCGGTGACCGAGTTGGCCAGCCCGTAGCAGCTCTGGTAGGTGGCGATGTCGGTCGGGGTGTACGGCTCGAGCTCGTAGAGCCCGACGGTCTCGCCCTGCCCCGGTGCCAGGCCGAGCCCGTAGAGCGGAGCTGAGCGCCGTAGGTGGCGGCCAACTGGTCGGCGGTGTAGCCGACCCGTCTGGCGTGGCCTGGGCACGAGGGCGTCGGTCCGACGTGGGGCGCGGCCGCGGTGGCGGGGGCTGGCGGAGCACAGGGAGGACCGTGGGCCGGCACGATCTGGGGCTGCGGCTGGCCACGGTGCTCGAGGCCGACCACCCCCTGGACCACGGCCGGCCACTGACGCTCGGCACGGACGGAGTGTTCGTCGAGTAGCGGGCGATCCGTCCGCTGGGGAGCCGGGTGTCGAGCAGCGACACCCCGAACGTGCGCTGTCATCTGGGCGGCCGTCCCGGTCACCGGGATCAGCAGGCCGTCCGGCGTGGTCCGGCCGAGCCGCAGTCCGGTGGACGCCAGCCAGGCCCGGACCGACGTCGATCGCCGCCGGGGTCGGCCCGAACGTCGAGGCGAACTGACCGGGCGCCAGGTAGTGCCGGAACGTGGGGAGCCCGGGGTGGACACGGCGGCCACGAAGGCGTTCGAGGCCGCCACGTCGCGGGGTACGAGGGAGACATCGGCGGTGATGCGCTCGGCGCCGTTGGTCGGCCCGACGACTGCCGCGCCCTTGGGCAGGCTGGGCGCGCCGGCCAGTCTCACCGCCGTCTCTGGCTGACCGGTTCCGGCCGCCGCCCGGCGGCGCCGGCTCAGGAGATGCGCCGCCGCCAACACGACGAGCGCCACCAACGGGGCGAGGGCCACGGGAGCCAGCGACGGGCCCGTTCGCTGCCTCGTCATGGGCGACAGTCTGGCCTAGTCGGAATCGGCGCGTTCGTCGCCTTCGGCTTCGTCCGGCGCGTCCCCGGCTCGCCAGCGGGCGAGACGCTCGGCGACCACCGCCTCGTGGCCGCGGTCGCTCGGTTCGTAGTAGCGGTTCTCGGCCACCCCGGCCGGGCGGTACTGCTGCTCGACCCAGGCCCCCGGTTGGTCGTGCGGGTAGCGGTAGCCATCACCGTGCCCGAGGCTGGCGGCGCTCTTGTACTGGGCGTCCCGGAGATGGGCGGGCACCGACCCCCTCGGCCCTGACCTCCACGTCCCGGCGGGCTCGCCCGAGGGCCACCGTGACCCGATTCGACTTCGGGGCACAGGCCAGATGCACCACGGCCTGGGCCAGGTTGAGCTGGGCCTCGGGCAGGCCGACGAACTCGACGGCCCGGGCGGCGGCGTCGGCAACCACCAGGGCCATCGGGTCGGCCTCCCCGATGTCCTCGCTGGCCAGGATGACCAGCCGCCGGGCGATGAACCGGGCATCCTCGCCCGACTCCAGCATGCGGGCCAGCCAGTAGAGGCCGGCATCCGGATCGGACCCCCGCACCGACTTGATGAACGGCGCTGACCTGGTCGTAGTGATCGTCCTCCCCGTAGTGGTGCAGGCGCGAGTGCCGGGCCCGCTCCACGTCGACGAGCGATACCGGCCGGTCGCCGGCCAGCGCCACGGCCACCTCCAGGGTGGTCGAGGAGGGCCCGGGCGTCGCCATCGGCCATCCCCACCAGTGCGGCAGCGCGCCTGGTCATCGGCGGTCGCCCCTTCGGCCGCCAGTCCCCGTTCGGCCACCTCCTCGAGCTCGTCGGTCGACAGCGGCTCCAGGCGCCAGAGGGTCGATCGGGAGAGGAGCGGCGCATTGACCTCGAAGAAGGGATTCTCGGTGGTGGCGCCGATGAGCACCACCAGCCCCTCCTCGACCGAGGGCAGCAGGGCGTCCTGCTGTGCCCGGTTGAACCGGTGGACCTCGTCGAGAAACAGGATGGTGCCACGGCCCTGTTCGCCGAGGAGCCGGCGGGCCCCGTCCACCACCTCGCGCACGTCCTTCACCCCGGCGCTGACCGCCGAGAGCGGCACGAAGCGCTTGGCCGTGGCCGCCGCCACCACCAAAGCCAGGGTGGTCTTCCCCGTGCCAGGAGGGCCCCAGAGGATGGCCGAGGTCAACCGGTCGGACTCGATGAGCGCCCGTAACGGGGCGCCCGCCCCCACCAGATGCTGCTGGCCCACGATCTCGTCCAAGGTGCGGGGCCGAAGCCGGGCGGCGAGCGGGGCGCGCTGGGCCAGACGTTCCTCGGCGGCCCCAGAGAACAGGTCGTCGTCGGCAGCCACGGTGGCGCGACTACTCCTCGGGCGGGAGGGCCCGGAGCCCCAGGTCGGCCAAGACTGATGGCGCCATCGGGGACGGCGCCCCGGTCATCGGGTCCCAACCCGACTGCGTCTTGGGGAAGGCGATGACCTCGCGGATGCTGTCCTCGCCGGCGAAGATGGCGGCCAGCCGGTCGATGCCGACGGCGAAGCCGGCATGGGGCGGGCGCCGTAGCGGAAGGCGCCGAGCAGGAACCCGAAGCGCGACCCGGGCTTCCTCCTCGCCGATGCCGAGCACGGCGAAGACCCGCTGCTGGATGTCGTCGCGGTGGATCCGGACGCTGCCGAGCCCGAATTCCCAGCCGTTGAGGACAAGGTCGTAGGCCTGCGAGCGCACCGAAGCCGGATCCGACTCCAGCCTGTCCAGGTCCTCATGGTGGGGCATGGTGAACGGGTGGTGGGCCGCCACCGGATGGCCGGCCTCGTCCACGCCGTCGAACAGCGGGAAGTCCACCACCCAGAGGAAACGATAAGGGCCTTCGCTCACCGGCCGTCCCCCGATCTCGGTGCGCAGCTGCCCGAGGACGGCGCAGGCCGGCCGGTACTCGTCGGCCACGACCAGCACCAGGTCGCCAGGGACGGCACCGGTGGCGGCCAGCAGTCCCGATCGTTCCTCATCGCTGAGGAACCGGTCGAGCGGCGAGTCGAGGGCCGGGGAACCCTCGCCCCGCCCACCCCGGCGCGCTCGTCCCGCCCGCCTGGCTCGCCCGGTTCGCCTCCGGTCACCCGGAACCAGGCCAGGCCTTTGGCTCCCAATTGCTTCGCCCGGTCGGTGAGACCGTCGAGCCTAGAGCGGGTGAAGGCCGCCCCCTCCTCCACCACCAGGGCCTTCAGGCACGGGGCGGCGAAGGCCTTCACATCGGTGGTCTCGAACACGGTGGACAGGTCGACCAGCTCCATACCGAACCGGAGGTCGGGCTTGTCGGTCCCGTACCGGTCGATCGCCTCGGACCAGGAGATGCGAGGTACCGGCTGGGGGCTCACACCGGTGACCGCCTCGGCCGCGTCCAGGACGGCCTCGGACACGAACCCGAGGATGTCCTCCTGGCCGGCGAAGGAAGCCTCCACGTCGAGCTGGGAGAACTCGAACTGCCGGTCGGCCCGCAAGTCCTCGTCGCGGAGGCATCGGGCGATCTGGAAGTAGCGGTCGAATCCCGCCACCATCAGGAGTTGCTTGGCCAGCTGCGGGCTCTGGGGCAGGACGTAGCCGGACCCCGGGCTGAGCCGGCTCGGTACCACGAATTCCCGGGCGCCTTCGGGGGTGGGCGCCCACAGGAGGGGTGTCTCAACCTCGACGAACCCCTGCCGGTCCATGGCCGCCCGCAGGGCGCGGTTGACCGCGGCCCTGGTGCGCAGATTGGCCTGCATGCGCGGCCGGCGCAGGTCGATGTAGCGGTACCGGAGCCGGGTGACCTCGTCCACCTCCGAGCGGTCGTCCACCGCGAACGGGGGTGGCTCGGCCCGGTTGAGGACGGTCACCGTGCACTCGCCGATCTCGACCTGCCCGGTCGGGAGCTCGGCATTGACCGTCCCCTCGGGCCGGGCCCGGACCACCCCGTCGACGGCCACGACGAACTCGCTGCGGGCATCGACCGTCCCGGGGATCACACATTGCACGATGCCCGTGTGGTCCCGGAGGTCGAGGAACGCCAAGTGCTCGCCGTGCTCGCGCCGCCGGGCCACCCAGCCACAGAGGGACACCCGCGTTCCGATGTCTGCCGGGCCGAGGGTTCCACACAGCCGGGTGCGCATCGACGTCGCTCCGGCCGGCAGTGGAGAGGCGGTCACGTGGATTGTCCTTTCGGGGTCGAGGCCCGGCTAGTGGGCCTCCGACACAGTAGGGGGCGCACCGTCTCCCCGGTGACCGACGGCCCGGCGGACGGCGTCGACCACTTCGCCGCGCCCCAGACGTCGCTGCCCGCCATCTCCGTCTCCGCGCAACGGTCGGAGTGTGATCTCGCCGGCCGCTTCCTCGTCGGGGCCGACGATGAGCGCCACCGCCGCCCCCGAGCGGTCGGCCGACTTGAGCTGGGACTTCATCGACCTGGCGTCGAAGGCCCGGTCGGCCCGGAGTCCGGCACCCCGCAGCGCGGCCGTCAGGTCCCGGGCGGCCTCCCCGCCGGTCACGTCCACCACGAAGGCGTCCAGGGCCGGGGGATCCACCGGGAAGACCCGTTCGGCGTCACAGGCCAGGAGGAGTCGTTCGATCCCGATACCGAACCCGATGCCCGGAGTGGGAGGCCCCCCGAGCATCTCGACCAGCCCGTCGTAGCGTCCGCCTCCGCCGATGCCGTTCTGGGCCGACTCGAGCGCCTGGGACGAGAACTCGAAGGTGGTGCGGGTGTAGTAGTCGAAGCCCCGGACCAGCCGGTGATCGAGGACGTAGGGGATGCCGAGCGATTCGAGCCCGGACCGGACCCGGGCGAAGTGGTCGGAGCAGGCATCGCAGAGGTAGTCGACGAACTTCGGTGCCCCGTCGGTGGCGGCCCGGCACTCGGGGCGCTTGCAATCGAGCACCCGAAGCGGATTGGCCGCCAGTCGACCGGCGTGCTCGGGGCACAGCTGGTCCCGGCGCTCCTCCAGGAAGGCGCCCAGGGCATCGAGGTAGCCGGGCCGGCACACCCCGTCGCCCATCGAATTCAGCGAGAGGGCGAAGTCGCCGAGGCCGAGAGAACGGAACAGCCCGTCGGCCAGGGAGACGACCTCGACGTCGAGATCGGGGTCCTCCGGCCCGAGCGCCTCCACTCCCAGCTGGTGGTGCTGGCGGTATCGCCCGGCCTGGGGGCGTTCGTAGCGGAAGGCGGGGGTGGCGTACCACGCCTTCCAGGGCAGGGGGGGTCGGTGCTGCACGAAGGCCCGCACCACCGCTGCGGTGCCCTCCGGCCGGAGGGCCAGGGTCCGCCCACCCCGGTCTTCGAACTCGTACATCTCCTTGCCCACCACGTCGCTGCCCTCGCCGATTCCTCGGCGGAAGACCCTGGCGTCCTCGAAGATGGGGGTGTGGGCCAGGCCGTACCCGGCCCGTTCGACCTGGCCGGCGAACCGGGCCACCAGCTCCTCCCAGCGGGTCGATTCGGGCCAGAGGACGTCGTGGGTGCCACTGGGGGCGCGCGCCGCCAGCCGGTCGGCGTCTGGCACCGCGGCCTCAGTCCCTCTTGCCGGGAAGGATGCGGTAGACGTCGTAGACCGCATCGAGGTGCCGGATGAGGTTGAGGACCGACTCGAGATGGGCCGGGTCGGCCAGCTCCACGTCGAATCTCATGCGGCTGATCCGGTCCGGGTCGGTCTGGGTGTTGGCGGACACGATGTTGAGATGGTGCTCGGACACCACCTTGGTCACGTCGGTGAGGAGTCGTGAACGGTCGATGGCCACCACCTCGATGGTGGCCACGAACACGCCCGACGAACGGTGATCCCACTCGACCTCGATCAGCCGCTCGCGCGACCGGCTGGCCAGCGAGGCGGCGTTGGCACAGTCGGCCCGGTGCACTGAGACCCCGCGACCCCGGGTGACGAACCCGACGATCTCGTCACCGGGCACCGGGGTGCAGCACCGCGACAGCCGGACCATGAGGTCATCGAGCCCCTCGACGTAGACACCGACGGCCGAGCCTCGTCCCGGACGCGGGGCGATCGGTTGCTGACGGGCGGTGACCGGCAGCTGCTCCTCGTAGAGGCCGCCCCGCAGGTCGCGGAGTACCCGCTGGGCGACGGCGCGGGCCGAGATCCGGCTGTCCCCGATGGCAGCGTGGAGTGCGTCCAGGTCGGCGTAGTTCATGGCCACGGCCAGGTCGTCGAGCGCGTGCTCGGCGGCCAGCTTCTGCACGGGCAGACCCTGGCGCCGGAGCTCTTTGATCAGCTCTTCGCGGCCGAGCTCGATGGCATCCTCACGACGCTCCCGGCTGAACCACTGGCGGATCTTGGTCCGAGCCCTGGAGGAGGCCACCATGGACAGCCAGTCCCGAGACGGTCCGGCGGTAGGCGCCTTCGAGGTGAAGATCTCCACGGTGTCGGCCGAGCTCAGCCGGGTGTCGAGCGGTACGAGGCGCCCGTTGACCTTGGCTCCGATGCACCGGTGCCCGACCTCGGTGTGGATGGCGTAGGCGAAGTCGACCGGGGTGGCGTTGGCGGCCAGGGCGATCACCTTGCCCTTCGGCGTGAAGACGTATACCTCGTCCTCTTCGAGGTCGAGCTTCAGGGCCTCGAGGAACTCGATGGGGTCGGTCGTCTCGTTCTGGAAGTCGACGATCCGCTGCATCCATTCGATCTCTGCCGTGGTCGAGGAGGTCTCCTTGGCCAGCGCCGCCACCTCGGCCCGGCGGTCTCGCTTGCCCGTCCGGGCCCGTTGCACTCCGCCCCGGGTGCCCGCCTTGGCACCGTCTCCCTTGGCACCGTCTCCCTTGGCACCGTCTCCCTTGGCGGAGGAATCCTTGGCGGAGGAATCCTTGGTGGACGCCTTGCCGCCCCGGGTCCGCTTGGAGGAGACCGCGGTACCCCCCTCCTTGGTGCCCTTCGCCAGTGCGGCCGCGCTCCGATCGGAGCGAACCGGGTTCTCCTTGTACCCCCAGTGAGCGGCGATGCCGTACTCGGCGCGACGGTGCATCTCGTGGGTACGCACCTGCACTTCGATGGGGTTGCCGTCGAGCCCGATCACCGTGGTGTGCAGCGACTGGTAGAGGTTGAATTTCGGTGAGTTGATGTAGTCCTTGAACCGTCCCTGCACGGGCGGCCAGATGGCGTGGATCGAACCCAGCGCGGCCCAACAGTCCTTCTCCGACTCGACGATCACCCGAATGCCCACCAAGTCGTAGAGGTCGTCGAACTCCTTCCCGCGCACCACCATCTTCTCGTAGATGCTCCACAGGTGCTTCGGGCGGCCGGTTACCTCGGCGTCGACTCCGGAGGCCGAAAGCCGCTCCTTCACCGCCACCAGCACTCGAGCCAGGAACTCGTCCCGCAGAGGGGCCCGGCTCGCCACCATCTGCTCGATCTCGGCGTAGCGCTTGGCGTGCAGAGTGGCGAACGCCAGGTCCTCGAGCTGCCACTTGACCTCCTGGATGCCGAGCCGGTGAGCCAGGGGTGCGTAGATGTCCAGGGTCTCTTGGGCGGTGCGTCGCTGTTTCCACTCGGGCATGACGGCCAGCGTGCGCATGTTGTGCAGCCGGTCGGCCAGCTTGATGATGAGGACACGCCAGTCGTTGGCCATGGCCACGAGCATCTTGCGCACCGTGGCCGCTTGCTGGGCCTCCTTCGAGTCGAACTGCAGTCGGTCGAGCTTGGTGACCCCGTCCACGATGAGGGCCACGGAGGGGCCGAAGTCCCGTTCGATGACCTCGGTGGTCACCCCGGTGTCCTCCACCGCGTCATGGAGGAGGGCGGCGGCAATGGTCAGTTCGTCGAGGCCGAGGTCGGCGACGATACCGGCCACGGCCAGCGGATGGGTCACGTAGGCCTCGCCCGACCGGCGGAGTTGGCCGGCATGGGCCACCGTGGCGGTCTCGGCGGCGCGGACGATCAGGGCCGTTTCCTCGCCGGGATGACGACGCAGGAAGGCGGCGATGACGGGTGCCAACAAGGCGGCCACGTCGGGTGGCAGCGAGGAACCTGCGAGGTACTCCTGACCGGCGGTTGAGGTCCCCCCAGCCGGGACTGGTGTGGCCAACGCCATCCCTACACGGTACCTGTCGCCGGGAGCGCGCCAGTACCTTGTTCCCGGTTCGCTTCCCCGTTCGATGCCCGGTCCTTCCCGGTCAGGAGCGTTCTCCGGGGTGATCGGCGAGGAGCGAGGTCAGCGCCTCTTCCCTTTGCCACCCTTGCCCCGGCCCTTGCGCGGTCGGGGCGGGGGCCGCTTGCCCGCCGGCCGGGTGGGTCCCGAGGCGGACCGGCCCGCACCGGCCGAGGCCTGGGCGCCGCCGGCAGCCACCCCGGAGCCGACCGGCGCACCGGCCGGGGTGCCACCACCCGCGCCGTTCCCCCGGGACCGGCCCGATCGGGCCGTCCCGGGCCTGATGACCCCCGGCTGCTGCTGTGTGCGCTGCGCACCCCGCTGTCCCCGCGCGCCGGCGGCCGACCCACCCATGGCGGCGGCGGCGGCCGGCGTGAGGACGGCGGCCCGTTCCCCGCGGGTCTCGAGGCGCTGGCGGATGGTGGTGTAGCGCGGCTCGCGCTCCTTCATGACCGCGAGGAGGGGCGAGGCGATGAAGATGGACGAATAGGCACCGCTGGTCAGGCCGATGACCAGGGCCAGCCCGAAGTCCTGCAGCGAGGTCGCTCCGAGGATGAAGGACCCCACCACCAGCACCGAGAGGACCGGGATGATCGCCACCAGTGAGGTGTTGATGGATCGGGCCAACGTCTGGTTCATCGACAGGTTGACCATGTCGGAATAGGTCACCCGCCCGGACGCGCCGAGTCCCTTGGCGTTCTCACGTATCCGGTCGAACACCACCACGGTGTCGTACAGCGAATAGCCGAGCACGGTGAGGACGGCAACCACGGTGTCGGGAGTCACTTGGAAGCCGGTGAGCGAGTAGATGCCGATCGTCACCAGGATGTCGTGGAACACCGCCACGATGGCGGCCACCGCCATCTTGAACTCGAACCGGACCGAGATGTACAGGGTGACGGCGATGAAGAACACGATGAGCGCCTCGATGGCCTTCGAGGTGACCTGACCACCCCATGTCGGCCCGACGTCGTTGAAGTTGACGTTCGAGGGGGAGGTATGGGCCGCCCGGGCCAGCGCGTCCTGGACGTTGTTCTCGATGGTGGTGCGCTCGGCCACCGGTTTGGAGTTGAGGTCGACCTCCACTTCGATCTGCTTGGTGTGGTTGATCTGGTTGGTGAGCTGGACGACGGTCGGCTGGGTCACCCCGGCCGATTCGACCGCCGAGGTCGCCTCGGCCACGGTCAACGTGGGCGAGGTCACCAGCCACGACTGGCCGCCCTTGAAGTCGATGCCCAGGTTGAGACCGCGGGTGCCGAGCGAAATGACCCCGAGCAGGATGACGAAGGCCGAGGCCGCGAACCACCAGCGGCGATTGCCGATGAAGTCGAACGAGGTCTCGCCGCGGTACAGGCGGACCAGGGCGTTGTGGCCCTTCTCGCCCCGTTCGGCCCGCTCGAGGTCCTCGGCGGCGTACTCCATCTCCTCGTCGAAGGACTCCTCCAGCTCGGCGGCGGCTTCATCCGCGTCCGACTCCGGCCGGCGGCCGTTACCCCTCCCGTCTGGGCGTCGAGGGCTCATTGGGCCGCCGCGGTCGAGACGCCGAGCCCGCTGGCCATGCTCATCGCCCGCTCCTCGTGTCCGCCCCGCCGTTGGCCGAGGAGGATGACGAAGGGGCGGGTGAAGGTGAAGGTGAGGACAATGTCAAGGATGGTGGAGATCCCGAGGAAGAGAGCGAACCCCTTGACCGGACCCACGGAGATGAAATAGAGGATGGCCGCGCCGAGCAGGGAGACGGCGTCGGCGGCCAGCACGGTGCGGAAGGCACTGGTGAAGCCCTTGTCCACGCTGCTCCGGATGGTGCGCCCCGAACGCGCTTCGTCCTTCAACCGCTCGAAGTAGACGATGTACGAGTCGACGGTGATCCCGATCGACACGATGATCCCGATGATGCCGGCCAGGTCGATGGTGGTACCGAGCGTCTGGCCCATGATGGCGATGATCGCCCAGAGGGCGGCGGCCGTCACCCCCAGCCCGGCCACCACGACCACGCCGAGCAGCCGGTAGTAGAAGATCATGTACAACATGACCAGGGCCAGGCCGGCCAGGCCGGAGAACAGTCCGGCCTGCAGCGAGGCCTTGCCCAGGGTGGGTGACACGGTCTGCACGGTCAGCCGGTCGAGCTTGACGGGTAGGGCCCCGTAGGTGAAGTCGGTGGCCAGCGTCTTGGCCTGGTCCTCGGTGAAGTTGCCCGAGATCTGCACCTGGCCGTTGAACGGCGTGAACGATCCCTGGGTGGGCTGGGTGATGGGGGCGGAGATGACCTGGCCGTCGAGGTCGATGCCGATGATCTGGTGGAACTGCTGTTGGGCCATGGTGTCCCACTGGGTGGAACCCTGACTGGTCAGGTTGAGGTTGACCGCCCACTGCCCGTTGACCAGCTGGGCGTTGGCCGAGTGGACGGCCGTCCCGGTGAGGCCGGCCGGGCCCAGCACGTAGCGTCCGCCTCCCGATGCGGCGGTGCCGGGGAGCAGCACCGTGTCGTTCTTGTTGTCGTTGGTGGGAAGGGTGGAGGGATAGCTGGCGAATTTGAGAGTCGGGTGGGATGTTGGTGTTGCTCGTGTAGCCGTTGATGTTGCTCGAGTTGGGTGTCACCTGCAGATTGGCCTGGGTCAGCGCCGACGACGACGCGCAGGTCGGCAGGGGCCCGGTCGAGGGACTTGCCCCCTTGGCCACCGAGAGGGCCGGGGCATAGCAGAGGGCCGGACGGAAGAAGAGCTGGGCCGTGTTGCCCAGGGTGGCGAGCACCTTCTGTGAGTTCTTCTCACCTGGGATCGACACCGAGATCTCGTTCTTGCCCTGGCTGTCGACGGTCGCCCCGCTCGTACCGGCGTTCACCCGGTTGTTGAGGATGGTCACGATGGTGTCCAGCTGGCTCTGACTCACCGGGCGATGGGTCTGGTACACGACCGACAGCCCACCGTCGAGATCGAGGCCGAGCTTCGGCGACCAACCGGCGGCCACGGTGGCGGTCAGGGCGATCACGACGATGGCCACCACCGAAAGCAGGCTGATCCAGAGCGACCGCTTCTTCTTCATGACCGCTCAGATGATCGGTGGACCGTCACCATCATGGGGTTCCTCGCGTGAACGCGCTCTCCGGCGACGACCGGCCCGACCGCCTTGACCAGCCCGGCCCGAACTGCCGGCATCCGCCCCGGTGCCGTCGGACGCCTCTTCGGCCCCGGCCGACTCGTGGTCGTCATGGTTCCCGGTCGCTTCGACATCGTGGTCGTCGTGGTTCCCGTTCGCCTCGAGCTCGTCCTCGTGATGGCTCTCGTGATCGCTCTCGCCATGGCCCGATTCCGGGCCCTCGCCCTGACCCTCGTCATAGTCTTCCTCGTCCTCGTCCTCGTCCTCGAACTCGTCGTCGGCCTCGGACTCGGCTTGCTCGAGCCGGCGGATCACATATTGCTTGAGGACTACGAAGGAGGCCCCGACACTGGTCTCCAGGGTGATCCGGTCACCGTCGACCTCGATGACGTGCCCCACCAGGCCACCGGCGGTGAGGACCTCGTCGCCCACCTCATATTGGTTCTTCTCCTCCCGGGCGGCTTTCGCCTTGCGTTGCTGGGGTCGGTAGATGAAGAAGTAGAAGGCGGCGGCGATGGCGACGAAGATCAACAGGGTCGAGCTGCCGCTGCTCGACGATTTCGCAGGTGGGCTACTGGCGGCCAGGACGGAGGCCAGTGCATGCACGGCCATCAACGACGGAACGGAGGGGGGTTAGTGGCGCCCACAGCGATCCGACACTAGCCCAGCCCAGGTTCGATCCGTGGCCGCCTGGTCAGGCGCCCCAGACGTGAGCGATGTGCCTCCGGAAGGCGTCGAGGCGACCCTCGGCGATCGCCGATCGGATCTCCGCCATCATGGCCAGCACGAACGTCAGGTTGTGCAGGCTGAGCAGCCGCCAGGCGGTCGGTTCACCTACCCCCAACAAGTGGCGCAGGTAGCCGCGCGACCAGCGAGCGCAGGTCGGGCAGGCACAGAGGGGGTCCAATGGGCCGTCGTCGAGACCGTGGGCGGCATTCCGGAGATTGAGCCGTCCTCCACTGGTGAGGATGGCTCCGTGACGGGCCATCCGGGTGGGAGCCACGCAGTCGAACTGGTCGATGCCGAGCGCCACCGCCTCCACCAGCCCAACCGGGTCCCCCACGCCCATCAGGTAGCGGGGTCGCTCGGCGGGAAGGAACGGCACGGTGGCGGCCAACACGTCGAGCATGGCCGGGCGGGGCTCTCCTACCGACAGGCCGCCGATGGCGTAGCCGTCGAAGTCGAGCTCCACCGTCCGCCGGGCGCTCTCCGCCCGGAGGGGGCCGTCGGTCCCGCCTTGCACGATGCCGAACAGGGCCTGCCCGTCGGGTTTGGCCTCGAGGCGGGCGTGGTGGCGGCGCGCCCGGGCCGCCCACGCCGCGGTGCGGTCGACCGCCTGGCGGACCACGGGCGATGGCGCCGGAAGGGTGACGCAGATGTCGAGGACCATCTGGATGTCGGCGCCGATCAGCCCCTGGGCCTCGACCGCCCCTTCCGGTGTGAGCCGCACCCGGGCCCCGTCATAGACGGACGTGAACGTCACGCCGTCGTCGTCGACATCGGGCCGCAGCGAATGGACCTGGTAGCCACCGGAATCGGTCAGGGTGTGCCCCGACCACCCGGTGAAGCGGTGCAACCCCCCGAGATCGGCCACCGCTCGTGCGCCCGGCCGTAGCATCAGGTGGTAGGTGTTGGCCAGCACCACATCGGCGCCGACCGCCTCGAGATCACGGCTGTCGAGTGCCTTGACCGCCCCCCTGGTGCCGACCGGCATGAACGCCGGGACCGGGTACGCCCCACGCCCGGTGTGCACCAGCCCGGTCCTCGCCGCGCCGTCGGCACCGGTCACCTCGAGCCGGGCCGGTCTCACCGGCAACGCGGAGCCCGCCCGGCATCTCGGCCCACGACCATGGCGTCCCCGAACGACAGGAACCGATACCCGTGAGCCAGAGCCTCGCCATACAGGTCCCTCCACCCGGGCCCGTAGAGGGAGTCGACCAGCAACAGCAGGCTCGACCTCGGCAGGTGGAAGTTGGTCACCAGCACGTCGACCACCCGGAAGGGGAACCGACCGTGGATGAACAAGCGGGTGCGGCCGGCGAGGACCCCGGTGGCGGCCGCAGTTTCGAGGGCCCGGACGACCGTGGTGCCGACCGCCACTACCCGGTCGGCGGCCTCGCAGGCCACCATGGTCTCGGCCGGGACGGCGTAGCGCTCCGAGTGGATGACGTGCTCAGCCGGCGTGGGCGCGCTGATGGGACGGAACGTATCCAGGCCGATGGCCAGGTCCAGGCGGGCCACCGTGGCGCCGGCCCGGCGACAGGCATCAAGCAGCCCCTCGGTGAAGTGCAAACCGGCGGTGGGAGCGGCTGTCGAGCGGACGTCGATGTCGGGGACATCGGAGCTGTTCGAGGGGCGGGCGTACACCGTCTGGTAGCGCTCGGGGTCGTCGAGCGGTCGATGAATGTAGGGCGGCAGCGGCACACTGCCGGCACGCTCGACCACCGAGGGATCGACCAGGCGCACCAGGCGCCGTCCGTCGTCCGCCGCCCCGACGGGCGCCCCGATCTCCACCACGGCCGGCCCGTCCCGCTCCTCGAAGAGGAGGGTGCCCTCGGACAGCCGTCGTCCCGGGCGTACGAGCGCCTCCCAGACCGATGACCCCGATCCCGGGTCGGCCGGCTCGAGCAGGAGCACCTCCGCCCTCCCGCCGGTGGCCTTGGTCAACCGGAGCCGGGCCGTGAGCACCCGGGTGTCGTTGACGACGAGCAGGTCTCCCGGGCGCAGCACACCGGGGAGGTCGGCCACCCCGCCATGGAGCGGCTCCGAATTGCCGAGCAACCCGGGACCGATCAGGAGGCGGGCCCCGAGGCGAGTCTCGGCCGGGCACTGGGCGATGGCCGACTCCGGCAGGCGGTAGTCAAAGGCATCCATGGGGGCTCCGGCCTCCCGGACGTTCTTCGGCCCGCCGACACCATCGGGCGGTTGGCAGCTGGGCTCCGACACGGCCACCATGGTGACAGACCGGCCAACGGGACCGACCGGACCGAGAGCCGGATCGAATGGCAGCCGCGGGTCGGATGGCGGCGGCCCGTGCGGGTCGGCGTCAGAGACCTGGTAACTGGCGGCGGCGCCAGCGGTTCTCAACCCGGGTCAGAGCAACGTGTTCTCGACCGGGGCGAGACCGAGATGGGCCCAAGCCCGTGGAGCAGCCACCCGGCCGCGGGTCGTGCGCTGGACGAGGCCTTGTTGGAGCAGGTACGGCTCGTAGGCATCCTCGATTGTGTCGGGCTCCTCCCCCACGCACTGCGCCAGGGTGGTGAGCCCGACCGCCCGGCCGGCGAAGCGCCGGCACAGCACGTCGAGAATGGCACGGTCGACCTTGTCGAGGCCCAGTTCGTCGACGCCGAACACCTCGAGACCCTCGACCGCAGCCGTCGACGTGATGGTGCCCTCGGCCCGCACCTCGACGTAGTCCCTCACCCTCCGGAGCAGGCGGTTGGCGATGCGCGGTGTCCCGCGGGACCGCTCAGCGATCCGGCGGGCGCCCTCCGCGTCGACCGGCACCCCGAGGATGGACGCCGACCGCAACACGATGGCCTGCAGCTCGGCCACGTCGTAGTGGTCGAGCCGGCCGACGAACCCGAATCGGTCGCGGAGGGGGCCCGCCACCAGCCCGGTGCGGGTCGTGGCACCCACCAAGCTGAAGCGGGGAAGATCGAGGCGAATGCTGCGGGCCGTCGGGCCCTTGCCGATGAGGATGTCGAGCTTGAAGTCCTCCATGGCCGGATAGAGGATCTCCTCCACCGATCGGTGGAGCCGGTGGATCTCGTCGATGAACAGCACGTCGCCTTCCTGGAGGTCGGTCAGCAGGGCGGCCAGGTCACCCGTCCTGACCAGGACCGGCCCGGCTGTGACCCGCAGACCGACCCCCATCTCGGTGGCGACGATGCCGGCCAGCGACGTCTTCCCGAGTCCGGGCGGGCCGGCGAAGAGCAAGTGGTCGACGGGCTGCTGGCGTTTGCGCGCCGCCTCGATGACGATCCGCAGATGCTCGGTGAGCTGGCCCTGGCCGATGAACTCGGACAGGCTGCGGGGGCGCAGACCGGCGTCCTCGGCTTCCTCCGCCGGAGCGATCTCGGGGTCGACGTCACGCACTGGGCCATCGGGCGCCCGGCGGGCCGCATCGCCACCGCCGTCGGCGTCGTCGGTGTCGTCGGTGTCGTCGGCGTCGTCGGTGTCGTCGGTGTCGCCGGCGTCGCCGCGACCCAGCACCTCGCGCCTGGCCCCCCCGCTCATCGGTTCCGGGCCAGCTCGCGGAGGGCCGAGCGCACCATCTGCTCGACCGAACCATCCTCGTCCACCGAGTCGAGGGCGTCCCGTATCTCGTCGGGCCCGTACCCGAGGCCGACCAGCGCCGCCCGGACCTCGCCGCGAGGCGACCCACCCTGGTTCTCGGTCCCTCCTCCGAGAGTGGGGAGGTCGAGACGCGCCTTGAGCTCGAGCATCAGCCGGGCGGCGGTCTTCTTCCCCACCCCCGGCACCAGGCACAGGGCGTCGACGTCGTCCTCGAGCACCGCGGTGGACAGTGCGGCCGGGGACATGGACGAGAGGATCGACAACGCCAACGAGGGCCCCACGCCGTGCGCACCGAGGAGCGCCTCGAAGCAGCGGCGCTCGTCGGCGTGGGCGAACCCGTACAGCACGATGGCGTCCTCACGGACGTGGGTGTGCACGTGGACGAACACGTCGCTCCCCGGGCTCCCGAGGGACGCCGACAGCGAGGTCGGTATCGACACCCGGTAGCCGACACCGCCGACATCGACGATCACCTCTCCCGGCCCGGGACGGTCCGTCAGGGCCCCACGCAGCGAGCCGATCACCCCAGCCCCCCGGTAGCCGTGGCCACTGCCCGCCGCAGCGGCTCGGTGGTCAGATGACACGCCGCCAGGGCCAGGGCATCAGCCACGTCGGGCGGCCGTGGAGGCTCGGGCAGCCCCAGCACCGAGGCCACCATGCGTTGGACCTGCTCCTTGGTGGCTCCGCCGTACCCCACCAGGGCCTGCTTGACCTCATTGGCGGTGTACTGGGCCACTTCGCACCCCGATTGGGCGGCGGCCACCAGGGCGACCCCAGCGGCCTGACCAGTGGCCATGGCGGTGTGTGCGTTGACCTGGAAGAACACCCGCTCGACCACCACGGCCTCCGGCCGGAACTCGCAGACCAGGCTTACCAGCTCCTCGTACAAGGTCGAGAGGCGGTCAGGCAATCGGGCCGAGGGGTCGGTCGAGATCACCCCACCGGCGGCCGCGGCCAGGCCGCCCGGCCGCCGGGTCACCACCCCGTAGCCGCAGCGCGACAGGCCGGGGTCGACGCCCAGGACGAACATGCGTTCGACACTATCGCCGGCCGCGGCCGCCGGTGGGGATCCCCGGCGAGCAACAGAGACGGCCGGGTCGCGGGGTGGTCAGCCGTCGTAGGTCGCCATCACGGCGTCGGGGATGTCGAAATTGGCGTAGACGTTCTGTACGTCGTCGTGGTCCTCCAAGGCATCGATGAGCCGCAGCACCCGCTTCGACTCGGAGTCCGAGGTGATCTCGACCGACGTGGTCGGGACCATGGACAGCTCGGCAGAGCTCGGTTGAAGAGCGGCCGCCTCCAGTGCGCCACGCACGGCCGTCAGATCGCCAGGAGCGGTGGTGACCAACCACCGGTCGCCTTCGTCGGTGAGATCCTCGGCACCGGCCTCCATCGCCACCTCCAGCACCCGCTCCTCGTCGAGGCTCCTCGGCAGGTCGATGACCCCTTTGCGCTCGAACTGCCAGCTCACCGCGCCCGGTTCGGCCATGGTGCCGCCGTTCTTGTTGAAGAGGTTGCGGATCTCGGCTCCGGTGCGGTTGCGATTGTCCGAGAGGCACTCGACGATCACGGCCACACCGGCGGGGGCGTACCCCTCGTAGGAAATGGACTCGTAGCGCACTCCCTCGAGCTCGCCCGAGCCGCGTTTGATGGCCCGTTCGATGGTGTCGATGGGAACCGAGACGTCGCGGGCCTTGGCGTACATGGTGCGCAGGCTGGCGTTGGCCGCCATGTCGCTGCCGCCCTCCCGGGCGGCCACCTCGACCTGACGGATGATCTTGGCGAACACCTTGGCCCGGGCCGAGTCCTGGGCCCCCTTCCGGTACTTGGTCGTCGCCCACTTGGAATGTCCCGACACAACTAACGCCCCTCTACCTTGGTCATCTCCACGAACAGCCGGTGCAGCCTACGGTCCCCGGTCAACTCCGGATGGAACGAAGTCACCAACACGGACCCTTGGCGACAGACGACCGGCTCCGATCCCCGTCCGTGCCCCCCGGCCTCGCCCCGCCCGGTCGGCAGGCGGGACAGCACCTCCACCCTGGGCCCCACTCGTTCGACCACCGGAGCGCGGATGAACACGGCATGCACCGGCTCGGCGCCGAGCCCGTTCACCTCCAAGTCGCTCTCGAACGAGGCAATCTGGCGCCCGTAGCCGTTGCGCCGGACGGTCAAGTCGATCAGATCGAAGCACCGCTGGTCGCGTCGCCCGTCGAGCAACTCGTCGGCCAACAGGATCATGCCGGCGCAGGTGCCGAACACGGGCAGGCCGCCATCGAGCAACGCTGCGAGCGGCTCGAACAACCCCGACGACTGGACGAGCATGGACAGGGTCGTCGACTCGCCGCCCGGGATGACCAGCCCATCCAGCCCGGGCAAGTCTTCAGGTGTCCGGATGTGACGGACCGGCTCCCCGAGATCGGCGAGGGCGGCGCTGTGCTCACGGACGTCACCCTGAAGAGCGAGGACCCCCACCGTCATCGCCGGCCTCCCGGGCCGAGCAGGTCCGGGCTCGGGTCACCAACCACGCTCGGCCAGGCGGACGCCGAGCGAGCCCATCTCCTGTCCAGCCATGGCCGCCCCCAGCCCGGTCGAGACCTTGGCCACCAGGTCGGCATCGGTGAAGTGGGCGGTGGCCTCCACGATGGCCCGAGCCATTCCGGACGGGTTGGCGCTCTTGAAGATGCCCGATCCGACGAAGACCGCCTCGGCACCCAGCTGCATGACCAACGACGCGTCGGCCGGCGTGGCGATTCCGCCGGCGCAGAACAAAGGGACAGGAAGACGACCGGTCGAGGCGATCTCCTGCACCAGGCCGATGGGGGCAACCAGGTCCTTGGCCCACCCGTACCGCTCGGCCGAATCGGCCTGGGCCACCCTGCGGATGTCCCCCAGGATCGAGCGCAGGTGCCGGACGGCCTCCACGATGTTGCCGGTGCCGGCCTCCCCCTTCGACCGGATCATGGCCGCTCCCTCGGAGATGCGCCGGAGTGCCTCTCCGAGGTTGGTGGCCCCGCACACGAAGGGAACCACGAACTCCCATTTGTCGATGTGGTGCGCCTCGTCGGCCGGGGTCAGGACCTCGCTCTCGTCGATGTAGTCGACACCGAGGGATGCCAACACCTGAGCTTCGGCGAAGTGGCCGATGCGGGCCTTGGCCATGACCGGGATGGTCACCGCACTCTTGATCCCCTCGATGAGGGCGGGGTCGCTCATCCGGGCCACCCCGCCGTCACGGCGGATGTCGGCAGGGACCCGTTCGAGAGCCATGACCGCCACGGCGCCGGCATCTTCCGCCACCTTGGCCTGCTCGGCGTCGACCACGTCCATGATGACGCCGCCCCGCAACATCTCAGCCAGGCCGCGCTTCACGACGACGGTGCCGGTGGCACGATCGTCGCCAGCGCGTGACTCGATCTCGGGAGGCTCGATCACCGGTTCAGCCATACCCGCATCCTACTCCCGGCCATCGGGCCGCCCGCCGTGGCGTGGGCCGATGCTGCTACTGCAGAACCGCCTCGGCCTCGATATGGATGTCGACCTTCTTGGCCACGACCAGCCCACCCGCCTCCATCACCGCACCGAACGAGACGCCGTAGTCGTCACGATCGATCGACGTCGAGGCGCTGAAGCCAACCCGGAGATTGCCGTACGGATCCTTCACGACGCCCTCGAGGGAGACCTCGAGGGTCACCGGCCGGGTGACGCCCCGGATGGTCAGGTCCCCGTCCACCTTCCACTCCGTCGGGCCCACTGGGTGGACGGCGGTGCTCTCGAACTTCCACGTGGGGTGGCTCTCCACGTCGAAGAAGTCATTGGTCCGGAGATGGTTGTCCCGAGTCTCGTCCCGGGTGTCGACGCTCGTGGCGTCGATGGTCACCGAGACCTTCGAGTCGGCCGGATCCTCTCCGACCTCGATCACGCCATCGAAGGTGTCGAACCGTCCCCTCACCTTGGATACGGCCATGTGGCGCACGGTGAATCCGATGTCGGTGTGAACCGGGTCGATGCCGTACGACCCGGCCGGCGGCAACTCGACTCCGTTCACCGTCCTCGTGATCACTTCTGTCTCTGCTGCCATGTTCGTCCTCCTTGTTATCGACCCAGCCGCCTTCCGACCGGCTCGTTACTTGTACAAACAACTATACGGGAAACTGCTTGCAGACGCAACTAATTCCCGATCTTCCTATAACATGTACCCATGGGAGGATTGGATGTACCCATGGGACGATTGGCGGCATCCGATGACGAACGACTCACCACGGTCGGGCTCCTCTTCGAGTCGGCCGCCGGGCTGCGCCGGGTGTTCGAGCGGCGGCTGGAGACGGAGCGGTCGCTGTCCAACCAGTCCTTCGACGTCCTGATTCGGCTGGCCCGCACCCCCGGCGGCGAGCTACGGATGAGCGAGCTGGCCGCCCAGACCTCGTTGACCCCGAGCGGCCTCACCGAGCGGTGGACCGCCTGCAGCAGCATGGCCTGGTCGCCCGGCGCACCTGTCCAGAGGACCGGCGGGGTGCTTTCGCCGTACTCACCCCGGAGGGCCAGGAGCTCATGGACCGGGCCATCCCGGATCACATCGACCACGTGAACGAGGTGCTGAGCGATCTCTTCACCTCCGAGGAGGAGGCGACCCTGGCATTCCTGCTTCGCCGCCTCCGGGACCACCTCTTCGATCGTGGTGCGGAATGGGGTCTCGGGCCCGGGGACGCGGACCTCTGTGACGGGGGCGAATGACGGTCCTCCGCGGGCCGTGACCGGCTGCCAAGTGATCAGAGCAGCGACTGGGCCTCGGCCCGCACCCGCGTGTCGTCCAGGTTCCCCTCGGCAGGTCCGGGGTCGGGCCGCCCGCTCGCCGGATCGATCCAAAGCCACCGGGTGAGGGCGGCCGTACGGCCGGTTCCCGGCGGCCATGAAGCCCCGACGCCAGGACCCTCCAGCATCAGCTCGAGGGCCGAGCCGATGCCGGGCGGGTAGCGCACGACCGCGGCGGCCTGCTGGTCGGCAGAGAACTCGCGTCCCGGGCCGACCAGGGCATGGACCCGGTCGGCGGCCCTGGAGACACCGGCCAGAACCGACCACGGCGCCATGGCCACCACCGCCACCCCGGCCAACACGGTGTCACCCCGTTTCACGTGCACCAACTCGTGGGCCAAGACCCCCTCCAACTGCACCAGGGTGAGCGATCGATCGAGGGCCGACGTCACGATCAGGCAGGCCGTAGACGGGTCGCGTCCACCGCCATGGCGTTGGGTACCTGGTGACCGACCACGAAAATGGTCGGGCGGGGCAGTCCCATGGAAGCGCACAGCCCGTCCACCAGATTGTGGATCCGGGGGTGCTCGTCCTCGTCGCTCGGCCGGGCCCCTATCGCCCGGATCACCCTGTTCGGGGCGGTGCGCCAGGTCCACCAGAACACTCCCCCGGCCACCCCCACCAACGCCACGGCGGCCACGACGGGCAGACCGACCGCCACCAGCACCACCCCGACCACCAGCCCCGGCACCAGGCCGACCAGCGCGGCGATGGACAGGGCCTGGTGGCGGTGGCGCCGGACCAGCCGGTCCCCACCCGGCTCGTCGCCGGGATCGGTGCCGGGGGTTGACCGTGCTCCGACCAGGGCCGACGGCCCGGATGCCGTCGGATCCCGCCGCGCCACCGTCATCTCGACCTCGACCCTTGCCGGTGCGGTGGGGAGCCCCTCCGGGTCGCCCGCGGGATCCACTCATCGACCGAGCAGTGTAGGGCGCCTCACCGGGTCAGCCCGGCCATGACCGATCGGTACCGATGCTCGTACCACTCCGCCAGTCGGTCCATCGACCAGTGGGCGGCCCACGCGGCGGCGGCGTCCAGCCAGGATGGATCGTCGGCCGGGCCGTTGGCGCTCGCCGGGCCCCGAGCCGGCAACCCGGCCAGCGTTTCGGCCAGCGCCCGTTCGTCACCCGGGGGCACCATCAGCGCGTGGCCCCCGGCGGCGTCCCGGTACCCGGCGATGTCACTCGCCACCACCACGGTTCGGGCAGCCATGGCCTCGAGGACCACCATGCCGAACGACTCACCGCCCAGCGACGGCGCGCACAGCACTCGGGCGCCGACCAACCGACGGAGCTTCTCTTCCTCGGAGAGGACCCCGAGCCACTGGACGTCGTCCGACGGGGGATGGCGGCGGCGCAACGACCCGGTCTGCGGCCCGTCGCCGGCGATCCACAGCACCGGTAGGTCGGCGTCGGGCCGACCGTCGGCGATCCCGCCGGCGCGGAGCCGGCCGAACGCTTCGAGCAGCACGCCGAGCCCCTTGCGTTCCTCGTGGCGCCCGAGGAACAGGACGGCGGGCCGCTCACTCGGCCAAGGCTCCACGGCCACGTAGGGGTCGAGCGCCACTCCGTTGAAGCAGACCTCATAGGTGCCGCCGAGGGCCTCGGAGGCGGTGGCGCGGGCCACGTCGGACACCGCACACCGGAGGGCGAGGTGCCGGGCCAACCGTCGGAGGAGCGGCCCGAACACCGTGTAGAGGGAACTCCTGCCGCTGCGGTGGAAGGTGCCCACCAGGGGCGGGAGCTGCCGGCCGACGAGGAGCCCGTAGGGAAGTCCGGGTGCGAAGGGCTCATGGACGTGCACGACGTCGAAGCCGCCCGACCGCAGGGTCCGTAGTGAATCCAGGACGGCGGGGAGCGAGCGCGTGACCGGGGCCACCGACCCATTGGCCGGCAGCGACACCGACGGGCCGGTCGACACCACCTCCACACCGGGTGGCATGTCGGCCCCGTCCAGCGGCGCGAAGACCGTGGCGCGGTGGCCCCGCCCATCGAGCGCCCGCGCCAGGCCGACCACCTGGCCCTGGACACCGCCGGGGCGGGACAGGCTGTAGGGGCAGACCAGAGCGACCCGGAGCGACGCCGGGCCTTCCGGTGACAGGTGTTCTGCCAACCGGTCAGTCCGGTGCGGAACGGCGCTGACGACGACGGGTCCACTTGACGCCGTACATCGCATCATCCGCCCGGCTCAACAGCTTCGAGGGGTCGGTGTCGGGATTGTCGACGAAGACACCTCCCACCGACGCCGGCACAGCCAAGGTGCGACCGTCGACGCCGTAGGGCTCCGTCAGCGTGTTGGAGATGCGGTCGGTGATGCGCAGCATCTCGTCCTCGCCGCTCTCGATGTCGCACACCACCACGAACTCGTCCCCACCGAGGCGGGCCACGGTGTCCGACGGCCTCACGATGGCCGTCAGCCTCCGAGCCACGGCGATCAGCATGTCGTCACCGACATCGTGGCCGAAGACGTCGTTGATCTCCTTGAAGTCATCCAGGTCGAGCAGGAAGACGGCCACGCCGGGTTGGTCTCCGGCCCCGGGTGGCGGACCGTCGGCGGCCCCGTCCGCCAGCACCGGAGCTCGCCCGGGCATCCTGTCGATCGCCTCCTGGAGACGCTCAGCCAGGAGCGTTCGGTTGGCGAGCCCGGTCAGCGGGTCGTGCAGGGCCAGCTCTGCCAGTCGCTCCTCGTTGCGCTTCTGCTCGGTCACATCGTGCATAGCCACCACCGCGCCGAGCATGAGGCCTTCGTCATCCAGGAGGGCCTGGCCATTGACGCTGACCTTGCGCCGTTCGCCGGCAGCCGACTCGAGCACGATCTCGACATCGCGGACCTGCTCGCCGGACATGGCCCGGATCAATGGATTCTCCCGCGTCCGCGATCGGCGATCCATCCGCATGGCGGAGTCCCTGGTCGGTGGGGATCTGGCCGATCGGGTCCGAGTCATCGGCGAGTCTGTGAAGCCGGCGGGCCGAGGGGTTGAAGACGGTGATCCTCCCCTCCGAGTCGCAGGCCACGATGCCCTCGTCGAGGGTGTCGAGGAGTACCTGGAGGAATTGCTCCTCCCGTCGGAGCTCGGCGGCCGCCTGGCGTGCAGCCGTCATGTCACTGAACGAGGCGACCGCCCCGGTGATCAAGCCGTCCCGGTCCACCATGGCCTGGGCGTTGGCCCGGACCCACATCGGGGACCTCCCCCGACGCCGGACCCCGACCACCACCCCGACCGAGCGCCGGCCCCCGCGCAGGCTCGCCGCTATCGGGTGGTGGCGGAAATCGATCTCCTCCCCATCGCCGTCGAGCAACTCCAACCCGAGCGAGCGCGACCCGGCCATCAGGTCCTCGAGCCGCCGGCCGAGGATCCGAACCCGAGGTGACTCGAACATCACCTCGAATGCCTCGTTGACCCGGACGATGGTGCCGGCGGCGTCGACGATCATCACGCCGTCGGTGAGGGACTCGATGATCGTCGCCTGGCGATGGTTCAGATCGCGGAGCCGCTGCTCGAGGCGCTTGCTCTCGCTCACATCCCGCAGGTTGACCACGACGCCCCCGATCGGGTCGTGCAGATGGTTGGCCGCCACGACATCGAGGTCGACTGGCCGGCCGTCGGCGCGGACCGTCCGCATCTCTAGGGAGACCGACAAACGCCGTCGGGCCACGAGGTCCTCGAACAGGGCCCGCACGTGATCGACGCTCGACGGGTCGAACAGGGCGAAGGCGTCCTGCCCCACCACGTTGCCGATGTCGTAGCCGAAAAGCCGCTCGGCCGACGCGCTCGACGAAGATGAAGCGACCCCGATCGTCGAGCACGGCCACGACGTCGAATTCGTGCTCCCCGAGGGAATGGAACCGGGGCTCGCCGCCGGAGGTGGCGCTGTCCGCAACGTGGGCCGGTGCCGCCGGAGACTGGGCGCGGTTCAGCCGCGGTTCGTCCTCGATGACCGCCGGTCCGAACAGCTCGAACTCGGGGAGGGACCGGCTCTCGAACTTCGTCACGCCGGGCCCTCGAGACGGTCGGCCGACCACAGCGGTTGGAACACGTGCCATTGGTCAGGAGCCCGGCGGACACACCGCTCGAAGCGGTGGGCGATCTCTTGGGTGATGCGGGAGACGTCCGAACGGAGAGAGCCCCGCCGGGTGGTGTCGATGGGCGGGTCGACGACGCCCCGGTGGTCACTCCCGGGGCCGCTGTACACCGCGCCGGTGACCAGGGCGGCGCCGGTGCGGAGCGCAAGCGTGGCCGGTCCCGCCGGCATGGTCGTCTTCTCGCCGAAGAAATCGACGTCGACCCCGGTGCCGAGGAGATCGCGGTCGCTCAGCAGCCCGACCAGACCTCCGTGTCGCAACGTGGAGACGACGGCGCTCCCCGAAGAGGCGTCCAACGGGACAATGGTCAGCCCCATGCCGGCCCGCTGCTCCACGAAGAACTCGAACAGCTCCGGCGGTTCGATCCGCTCGGCCACCGAGGTCATCGGCAGGTCCTGCGTGGCCAAAAATGCGCCCCCATACTCCCAGCTCCCAACATGCGGCAGTGCCATGACCACGCCCTTGCCGGCCGCGATCCCCTCCACCAGATACTCCAGACCGTGGACGAAGGTCCGCTGCTCCACCTCGGCGGGCGAGGTGCTCCCGAGTCGGGCTCCTTCGACCCAGTACCGAGCGTAGGCCCGAAACGAACGGCGTGCCCATCGGTCGAGAACCTCAGCGTCATCGGGCCCGGCGTCCAGAACGCGTCGGAGGTTGTCGGACACCATCCGTCGGTGCTCGTGGCGCACCCGGAACAAGACGTCGCCGACCAGGTTGGCCACGCCGTGGGCCACCGGCTCGGGAAGCGCAGCCAGACCGCGACTCAGGTTGGTATAGGTCCGGAACACCAACTGGTCCCTCGTCACGAGCGCTCGTCCCGGCTCGGAGCGGCCGTCGGGCGGTTCAGGAGTGGCGGCGGCCGGCGCGCTGGCGGATGCCCTGGCGCGCCTGCCGGGCACGCCAGGTCCTCCCCGACCGACTGGCCAGCTCACCCTGGCGGCGGGCCCGCCAGCGCGAGGGGGACATCGCCGTGCGCCGGCCTTCGACCTGCGCTGCACGGCGCGGCCGCCGGTGCCGCCGAGGCGTGATGACCGGCTCCGGCCGCTCGGCCAGCCGCCACACCTTGGCGAAACGGCCGACCGCGGTGACCAGGGTCAGGCCCAACATGACCCACAGGACGGGGACGAGGAGTACGGAGGAGAGGAAGCCGGCCCCGAGCAGGATCATCCGCTCGGCCCGCTCCATCAGGCCGCCCCGGGCCTCGATGCCGAGCGACTCGGCCTTGGCCCGCTGGTACGAGACCAGCGATGTGGCCCCGAGGACGGCGAACGGCAACAACACCAGATGGCCGGGGTGGGTGGAAACGAGGTACCAGGCCACCCCGCCGAGGATCAGTGCATCCGCCACCCGGTCGGTCACCGAGTCGAAGAACGCCCCCCGGACCGAGGACGTCCCCGATGCCTTGGCCACCGGGCCGTCCAGGAGGTCGTGCAGCCCGGTGAGGAAGAGCAGGAGGATGGCCAAGTGAAGGTGGCCGGTGGCCACCGCCACCGCCGTGGCCGTGGCCGAGATGAGACCGGTGGCAGTGAGCAGGTCAGCGGTAACTCCGAGCCGCTGTAGCTGACGACCGACCGGACCGGTGGTCCGGTCCACCGCGCCACGCCATCGCCCGTCAAACATGGCAATTCCTCCAGTCGGGTCCCTTCGACCCTACCATCTGCTTGCTGGAGTTACCGCAATGGGAACGGGGCTGCAGGCGCCCGGCCGGACTGCGCTGCACTACAGGGCCAGTGGCTTGATCGGGGCCATGATGAGGCCGGGCTCGGCCCGCCAGTCGACCCCGGCAACGTCGATGTAGAGCTCGATCTCGTTGCCGTCGGGATCGAGGATGTAGACGCTGTGGGTCACCGTGTGATCGCTGGTCCCGACGATGGTGACCCCCGCCTCCTGGAGCCGGGCCAGGGCCTCACGTAGCTCCTCGTCGGTGTCCCCGACCTTGAGTCCGAAGTGGTAGAGACCGGTGTGCCGGCCCTGGGGCGGCGGCGCAGCGTCGTCTCCCACCTCGATCAGCAGGAGCTCGTGGTGCGTGCGACCCGAGCTGAAGGCGGCCACCGGCGTGCCGGGCACGGCAGCGAATGCGGGCTCCCAGCCGAGCAGGTCCCGGTAGAAGGCAGCCGATCGGTCGACGTTCCTGACATACAGAACCAGGTGCCCGAGCTCTTTGATCTGCATGTCCCACTCCTGTCCGGTCGCCCACCGCGCGAACCGACTTCCGCCGCCACATCCATCCGGCCTCGCCCTCGCCCACCCGAGCCTACCCAGGCTCGACATCCCCCTGACCGGTTGGATTCCGACCGGTGCTTCAGACGGGCCAGGCCCGGCGCAGACGCTCCCAGGTGACCGCCAGAGTCTCAGGCAGGACCCGGGTCCCGGCCACGGCCGTCATGAAATTGGTGTCGCCGTGCCAGCGCGGCACCGGCGTGGAGGTGCACGTGCCGCGGTATGCCGGCACCGGCCGCCCGGCCCAGGTTGGCCCCGAGGTTCATCCCGTCCGGGCCGAGGGCGATCTCCAAGGCCGACACGCTGGTCCGCAGGGCCTCCCACATTTCCGGTCCCTCGGCATCCGAGAGCTCGACCAGGGTGCCCACGTGTCGAATGGGCAGCACCATGAGGTGGCCGCTGGCATAGGGGTAGGCGTTGAGGACGACGAAGGTCGTGGCTCCGACCCAGACGACGCCGTTGTCGGGCGACGGAGGACCGCTCGAGGCGATGCGGCAGAACACACAGTGCTCGGGGTCGTCGAGCAGGGCCGAGTCGGTCCCTCCGGCCACGGCGGGCTCTGCCGCTCCCACCGAGCTGACGTACTCGCCGCGCCACCCGGCCCACAGATGGTCGAGGCTCACCGGGGCTCAGGAGCGACACGATCGGCGATCTCGCGCTCGAGTTGCTCCACGAACTCGACCACCGCCACCCCCCGATCGGGCCGCTGGCTGCCCCGACGGTTGACCCCGACCGTGCCGGCCCGGACGTCGTCGTCGCCCACCACCAGGATGTAGGGAACCTTCATCACCTTGGCCTTCCGGATGCGAGCCTTCAGATGTTCGTCGGCCGGCTCGACCGAGACCCTGATCCCGACGGCGGCGAGCCGCTCGGCCACCTTGTGGGCATAGGGCTCGTGGTCGTCGCGAACGCCGAGTACGCGCACCTGCTCGGGTGCCAACCAGGTGGGCAGGGCGCCGGCATAGTGCTCGAGCAGGATGGCGAAGAACCGCTCCACCGACCCGAACAGCGCCCGGTGGATCATCACCGGCTGGTGCCGGCCGTTGTCGGCACCCACGTAGTCGAGCCCGAAGCGACCTGGCTCCTGGAAATCGAGCTGGATGGTCGACATCTGGTGGGTGCGGCCGATGGCGTCCCGGGCCTGCACCGATATCTTCGGCCCGTAGAACGCTCCACCACCTTCGTCCAGCACCATCTCGAGATCCATGCCGAGCGCCACCTGGCGGAGGGCCTCGGTCGCCGCGTCCCACTCCTCCGCCTCCCCCACCGCCTTGCCCTCCGGCCGGGTGGAGAGCTCGAGAAAGAACTCGGTCAGCCCGAAGTCTCGGAGTACCGACAGGACGAAGGACAGCGCGCTCTGGAGCTCGTGCGCCACCTGGTCGCGCGTGCAGAAGATGTGGGCGTCGTCCTGGGTCATGCCCCGGACCCGGGTCAGCCCGTGGACGACCCCGGAGAGCTCGTACCGGTAGACGGTCCCGAACTCGAAGAGCCGCACCGGCAGCTCGCGGTAGGAGCGCTGGCGGCTCTTGAACACCAGGATGTGGAAGGGACAATTCATCGGCTTCAGGTAGTACTGCTGGCCCCCGTCGAGCTCCATGGGCGGGAACATCCCCTCGGCGAACCAGTCGAGGTGGCCCGATGTCTCGAACAGCCCCGCCTTGGAGATGTGCGGGGTGTAGACGAACTCGTAGCCGGCGGCCTCGTGGCGCTGCCGGGAGTAGTCCTCGATCAGCCGGCGCACTATCCCCCCTTTCGGGTGGAAGACGGCCAGCCCCGACCCGATCTCCTCGGGGAACGAGAAGAGATCGAGCTCGGCGCCGATCCGCCGATGGTCTCGGCGTTCGGCCTCGGCCAGGCGGTGCAGATGATCGGCGAGGGCCCGTTCCGACTCCCACGCCGTGCCGTAGATGCGCTGCAGCTGGGGTTTGTGCTCGTCGCCGCGCCAGTACGCCCCGGCCACCCGCATCAGGGCAAAGTGGCCCAGCCGCCCGGTCGACGGCACATGGGGCCCCCGGCACAGGTCGGTGAACGTGGGCGAGTTCCAGTACGTCGAGACCTTGGCCTCGCCGTTGCCGTCGGCCGCCGCATCCACCTCGACCTGTCCGGAGCCGACGGCCTCGATGATCTCCCGCTTGAAGGGCTGGCCTTCGAAGAGCGAGAGCCCTTCCTCGATCGAGTGCTCGTGGCGGATGAAGGGCTGGTCCTCGTCGACGATCTCGCGCATGACGGCCTCGATGCGCTCGAGGTCCTCGTCGCTGAAGGTGGCCCCTCCGGGCAGCTCGAAGTCGTAGTAGAAGCCGTCCTCGATCACCGGACCGATGGCGAAATGGGCGCCGGGCCAGAGACGGAGGACGGCCTGGGCCAACACGTGCGCCGTGGAGTGACGGAGGATGGCTCGCCCGGCCTCGGAGTCGTCGGTGATCACGCTCACCTCCGCCCCGTCCGGCAGCGGGGCATCGAGATCCACCTGATCACCGTCGACATTGGCGGCCAGCGCCGCCCTGGCCAACCGGGGCCCGATGGACTCGGCGAGTTGGTGAGCCGTGGTGCCCTCGCCGAACTCCTTGGTCGAACCGTCGGGAAGTCGAACGCTGACGCCAGCCATGGGTTGCCTGTTCTCCATACGTTGGGGGACGGTAGTGAATGGTGCGAACGCCGGGGGACCACGCCGGCCGGGCGACCTGCGCCCGCCGCGGGCGCGGCCTGGGCCGACCCGGTGATCGGACACCGGGGTCGCCGGCAGAATTACAGGGTAATGCCCAAAAGCTCGGCTCCCCGGGCCACCGGGCGGCCGGCGGCGGCCTCGGCATCCAAGGCGGCCAAGGCACCCGGCGCGTCCAGATCGGCGTCCAGCAGAGAGCGAACCAAAGAGAGGCCCCGCTCCGGTTGTGCTTGGCCCTTCGGGTCGCCGGGACCCTCCTCGCCGACAGGAGCGGCCCGCCAGGCCTGGAGCCGACGGGACGCCTCGGGCATGTCCCGATCAGTCCACTCCCAGTCGGCGCGGTAGTGGTGCCCGAGCAGGGCCAGCCGGACGGCGGTCGGTTCCCATTCCTTCAGTAGATCGCCGACGAAGATGAGGTTGCCGACGGACTTGGACATCTTCCGGCCATCGAGACCGACCAGCCCGACATGCAGCCAGTGGCGTACGAATTGCTTTCCGGTGACCGATTCGGACTGGGCCGTCTCACACTCGTGATGGGGGAAGACGAGGTCACGACCACCGCCGTGCACGTCGACGGTCTCCCCCAGCTCGCGGAGGGCCAGGGCCGAGCACTCGACATGCCATCCCGGCCGTCCGGGGCCCCAACGCGACTCCCAGGCTGGCTCGTCGGCCAGCGACGGCTGCCACAGCACGAAGTCGAGGGGGTGCCGCTTGTTGGGGTCGTCCGGGTTCCCGCCCTGCTCGGCCGCCATCGAAAGCATGGTGGGCTCGTCGAAATGGCTCACCTCGCCGAACCGGGGGAACCGGGTGACATCGAAGTAGACCGCCCCCCCGGCCTGGTACGCGCGCCGGAGTCGAGCACCGACCCGATGAGCGTGAGGATCTCGGCGATGGCCGAGGTGGCCCGGGGCTCCGACCACGCCGGGATGAGCCCGAGCGCGGCCATGTCCGCGTCGAACCGGGCGATCTCCTCGGCCGCCAGGTCGAGATAGTGGACACCGAGCTGGCGGGCCTTCCGGAGTATGTCGTCGTCCACATCGGTGACGTTGCGCACGCACCGGGTCTCGTGACCGAGGTCGCGAAGCCTGCGCTGCAGGAGATCGAAGGTCAGGTACACCTGGGCGTGGCCCAGATGGGCGGAGTCGTACGGGGTGATCCCACAGGAATAGAGCGTCACCACCGGGCCAGGGTCGAGGGGGACGACCTCTCGCCGCGCCGTGTCGTAGAGCTGCACACCGCGCCCGGTTGCCGCCGTACCCCCAGTGCCTCCACTGCTCCCAGGTCCGCCACTCATGGTGCCCGCATCACCCGGTCAGCCCTCCCCCGGTCAGCCGTCACCCCGATCAGCCCTCCCCGTCAGCCATCACCGGGGTCAGCCCTCACCGAGGCCGGGCAGCTCCACCGAGACGTGCACCTTGTGCCGGATGTTCACCGTAATGAGCACGGCAGTGAACGCCTCGATGGGCGCGGCCTGGGCCAGGCTGCCGGCATCGACGCCGCGCAGCCCCTCGATGCAGTCGACCAGGGCCACGGTGGCCGCCGAGGCCTCGGCATGATCGGAACAGACCAGCACGTCAGCCCGGATACGGGTGCTCAGCGTCTCCATCTCGGAAGCCGGAAGATGGTGAAACGAGGCGGAGACCAACGAGTCGGGCAGGGCAGCCTGGATCGAGGCGGCCACCGAGCCGCGGGCGGCATGAGCGCCAGGAAGGCACGACCCTCTTTGATCAGGGCGTTGGCCATCGACACCACCACCTTCCCGGACAAGGCCCGGGCGAGCGACGAGACGGTGGCGATGGCGCTGTCCCAGGGGGTCCCCACCACCACCAGATCGCACGATGCGGCCTGCTCGTTGGCGCGCCCGGCGATCCGGAGGTCATGTTCCGGCCACGCCTCCACCAGCGCGGCGGCGACGGCGGCGGCGCGGTCGGGGTCCCGCGAACCGATGACCGGCTCCTCACCAGCGGCGGCGAGGCGGACCGCCAGTCCCCGCCCAGCCGGCCCCGTCCCACCCAGAATCCCGATTCTCATCACCCAACCCTTGCACATGCCGCCATCCCGGCCGGATGAACGGGTGACGGTAACCTGACCCGGTCATGGGACTTCTCGAGGGTAAGCGGATACTGGTGACCGGCGTGCTCACCGACGCCTCACTGGCATTCGCGGTGGCGCGCTCGGCCCAACAGGAGGGTGCCGAAGTGGTGCTGAGCGGGGCGGGCCGCGGCCTCTCCCTCACCCGCCGCACCGCCCGCAAACTGCCGGTCGAGGCGAACGTGCTCGAGATCGACGTCACCAAGCCGGAGCAGTTGGCCGAGGCGGCCATCACCCTCAGCGTGGACTGGGACCGGCTGGACGGCCTGCTGCACGCCATCGGCTATGCGCCCCCCGAGTGCCTGGGCGGGGACATCTTCCAGGCAGATTGGGATCAGGTCCAGGTGGCTCTCCACGTCTCGGCCTATTCCCTCAAGGCACTGGTCGAGACGTTCCGGCCGTTGTTGGTCGCCGCCGGGGCAGGCGGCGGCCCTGGCGCTTCGGTGGTGGCGCTCGATTTCGATGCCAGCGTGGCGTGGCCCGCCTACGACTGGATGGGAGTTTCGAAGGCCGCGCTGGAATCGCTCTCCCGCTACCTGGCCCGAGACCTCGGCCACGACCGGATACGGGTCAACCTGGTGGCGGCCGGCCCGGTCAAGACCATGGCGGCCAAGTCCATCCCCGGCTTCGACACCTTCGAGGACACCTGGGCGGAGCGGGCGCCGCTCGGTTGGGACGTTCTCGACACCGATGTGGTAGCGCGCGCCTGCACGGCCCTGTTCTCCGACCTCCTGCCCATGACGACCGGGGAGATCCTGCATGTCGACGGGGGGCTCCACGCCATTGGTGTCTGACTGCGCTCCCAGTCCCCGCGTCGGGATGATCCCGACCGGTGGCGCCGGCTCCTTCAGCGCTGGCGTGTTCAAGGCCGTCGCGGCCGATTGAGGAGGAGGTCGTGGCCGACGACAGCACGCTTATCGGCAATCTCATCGCCAGGTATGCGGAGCTCATCGACAGTGGAGACTTCGACGGAGTGGCCGACCTGCTCGCTGATGCCGGCGTGGGCGACGGCGTGAGCTCGTCGCTGATGCTGGGCCGTGACGCCCTGGTCGAGATGTTCACCACCACCACTCGCCGCTACGCCGACGGGACACCGAGGACCAAGCACATCACGACCAATCTCATTCTCGAGATCGACGGGGATGCCGGCCGGGCGTCGGCCCGATCCTATTGGATGGTCCTGCAGGCAGTCGAAGGCCTGCCGCTCCAGCCGATCCTGGCCGGGCGCTACCACGACCGGTTCGAGCGGGTGGAGGACGCCTGGCGCTTCGCCGAGCGGCGGTATTTCATCGACCTGGTCGGGGATGTCAGCCATCACATGCTCGCGGATCTCCCGACCTGAGCTGACCTCGCTCCCGTGGCGGCGACTTCACCCGGGCCGACGGTGGGTTGCCGAGCAGCTCGGCATGTGATCGCATGCATGGCGAGCGTCCATGGCCCAATTCACGGCCCGATTCCGGCGAGGAGTAACGTGCCCACCCAGCTGAACGTCAAAGGGCCCGAAGCGGCGCGGACCCTGCGCCAGGTGGTCGAGGAGGAGGCGGCCGCTTCCGAGCGCGACCGAACCTTGACCAAGCGCACCGTCGCAGCCCTGTGGGACAGCGGGCTGATGCAGTGGTTCAACCCCGTCGTGGCCGGCGGGAGCGAGCCGACATTCCACGAGATGATCGAGACCTGGATCGAGCTGGCCTGGCAGGACGCCTCGGTGGGCTGGATCGGGATCGCCAACTTCCCGTCCGCCGCGGTCTCCGCCGCCTACCTCCCAGACGAGGGGTTCGACGAGGTCTTCGTCGAACACGCCAACCGGATCACCGTCGGGGGCCAATTCTTCCCGAAGAGCCTGGCCGAGTCGGTCGAGGGTGGCTACCGCCTGACCGGAGCGTGGAATTTCGGCTCTGGGACCGGCCACTCCGAATACGTCGCCGCCGGCTTCATCCCGACGACGGACGGCTCGATGGTGGTCGGCCAGGACGGCCTCCCCGTTCTCAAGGTGGCGGTGATCCCGCGCCACGAGATCATGTTCACCGACGGTTGGTATGTCCAGGGATTGAAAGGCACCGGGTCCTACGACTACGAGGTCACCGACCTGTTCGTACCGGCCTACCGAACATTCGAGTTGTTCTGCCGCACCCCCCGGCGGGGCGACTCGCCGGCGTTCAGGATGGGTCTCCTTCCCATCACGGCGGCAGGTCACGGGTCGTGGGCGCTCGGTGTGTCGAAGAGCATGATCGACGACGTCACCGAGCTCGCCCTGACCAAGGTCAGGATGGGCGAGGAGTCCTCGGTCGCCCACAAGGCGTCGTTCCAGCGAAACCTGGCCCACCATCAGGCCATGTGGAAGGCGGCGCACCTCCTGGTGTTCACGACGTTCGACGAGGTCGAGGAGAAGGTGAGGAACGGACACGATCTGTCGCCGGAGATGCGGGCTGACATGCGGGTGGCCGCCACCTATGCCACCGAAGCCAGCCGCGAGATCGTCCAGTGGGCCCACCTGGCCGCCGGCACCTCGGCCATCCGCGAGGGCAGCCGGCTCGAGCGCGCCTTCCGCGACATGTACACCGGCACCCAACACATCTTCATCAGTGAGAAGACCTATACCGATGCCGCCCAGATCCGCCTCGGCCTGGTCGACGACCAGATCGGGTTGTGACGGGAACTGTTGCTTCCCGCGATCCTGGGGTTCGAGACAGCCAAGTGCCGATGGGCGTCAGAGCTGGAGCGACTTCACTTCCAGGTACTCCTCCAACCCGAACGCGCCGAACTCGCGCCCGTTCCCTGACTGCTTGTACCCGCCGAACGGCGCCATGGGATTGAACCCGCCGCCGTTGACCTCGACCTGTCCGGCCCGGAGCCGTCCAGCAACCGTCCGCGCCCGCTCGGGGTCGGACGACCACACCCCTCCGGCCAATCCGTAGTCCGTGTCATTGGCCATCTCGATCGCCTCCTCCTCGGAGTCATAGGGGATGATCGAGAGGACGGGTCCGAAGATCTCGTCACGGGCAATGACCATGTCGGGAGTCACGGCGGAGAACACGGTCGGTTGCACGAAGAAGCCTCGATCGAGCCCCTCGGGGGGTTCGGCCCCGCCAGTCAGCAATTTGGCTCCTTCGCCCACCCCCTTTTCGATATAGGAGCGGACCCGGTCGCGTTGCACGGCGGAGACGAGCGGCCCGAGACGAGTGCCGTCGTCGAACGGATCGCCGGGAGTGAAGGAGCGCGCCGTCTCCACGGCCAGCTCCTCGGCTTCGGCCAGCCGATCACGTGGCACGAGCATCCGGGTGAGCGCGCTGCAGGTTTGGCCCGAGTTGATGTAGCACTTGCGCACGCCGTCGGGCACGGCCTGGGTCAGGTCGGCATCAGGCAGGATCACATTGGCGGACTTCCCGCCGAGCTCGAGGGCTACCCGCTTCACCGTGGCGGCGGCCAGCTCGGCCACTCGCCTTCCGGCCCGCGTCGAGCCGGTGAAGGACACCATGTCCACGCGGGGATGGGACGCCAGGGCCTCCCCCACGATGGGGCCGACTCCGGTGACCAGATTGAACACGCCACCAGGCAGGCCCACCTCCTCGAAGATGTCCGCCAGCACGAAGGCATTGAGCGGAGCCACCTCGCTCGGCTTGAGGACGACCGTGCACCCGGCGGCCAGAGCCGGGGCCACCTTGGCCGCGATTTGGTGCAGCGGGAAGTTCCACGGTGTGATGGCCCCGACGACGCCGATGGGCTCGTGGACCACGACGGAATTCCCGACAGTCTGTTCCCAGGTGAAGTCGGCTGCGACCTGCGCCATCGAAGAAAACGACGCCACCGGCAGCCCCACCTGAACCAGCTGAGAGAGCATGATCGGCATTCCGACCTCATGGGCGATGAGATCGGCGATCGAGTCCATCCGCTCACCCAGGATCGTGCTCACCTTGGTCAGGATCGCGGTGCGATCGGAGACGGGCGTGGCAGACCACGACGGAAATGCGGCGGCGGCGGCGCTCACGGCCCGGTCGATGTCGTCGTCGGTTCCTTCGGGAACACTCCCGATGACCTCTTCGGTGGCCGAGTCGATCACCTCGAGCGTGCCGGATCCGCTCGACGGAACCCACGCTCCTCCGATGTAGAGCTTGTCGCGGTCAACCCGGGTCATCGGCGGCATGGCACTCCCCTTCCTCTTGCTGTCCCCTCCGTCGGTTGTCTGACCACCTTAGAACCGCCGCCGGCGCGCCAGAGCTGGCGCCCCGCCCGGGATCCCTACTGTCGGTTCGCCGTCGGTCCGCCATCGGTGCGCCGCCGTCGCCGGCGCCGGCGTCAGGACGACGTCAAGCCGCGGCCGGCCGCCCTCGCTCCCGACAAGTTGCATAACGGTTCCAATATATGTACGGTGGGCTGGTCACCTCGAGACAGACCGGGGGAAGGTGTCCCAGACCCAGCAGGAACGAAAGGCAGAGACCCGGGCCCGGCTGCTCGCCGCCGCAGCTGACCTCTTCTCCGAACAGGGAATCGATGCGGTGTCCGTCGATGCCGTGGCCGAGGCGGCGGGACGCACCTCGGGCGCGGTGTACGCCCACTTCGGCAGCAAGCAAGGACTCTTGCTGGCACTGCTCGACTCCTTGAAGGACTCGGTTCTGGCCGTGCTGTTTGCGCAGGTGGCCGTGAGCCAGTCTCCCCGTGACCAACTGGCCGCGGTGTGGGGCAACGTGGCGGACGGCTCCAGAGGTGGCACCGAGCAGTGGCACCTGCTGGAGCAGGAGCTCTGGCTGCGGGCGGCCCGCGACCCGGAGATCGCCGCCGTCCTGCGGTCGCGGAATGAAGACGCTCGCCGCTTCAGCGCCCGTCACCTCGGCGAGTGGACGGTGGCGGTTGGAGCGCAACCGTCAACCGACCCCGATGGGCTGGCCGTCCTGGTGAGGGCCCTTTTGCTCGGATTGGCCATGCAGCGCAACCTCGAGCCGGCAACGGTCAGCGACGAGCTGGCACTTCGCGGGCTGTCCGCCCTGGTCGGTCTGGACCAGGTTGGCGTCGATAACCGCCGTGAGTCCTCTCGCCGTACGACGGAGAACCGGACTTCGCGCTCCTCTACGAGTTCTCGTACCAGTATGGAGGAGCACGAGGAACCGGCCAGGCGCTGACAAGACACAACGAGAGAATCAGAGACAACGAAAATCAGAGACAACGAAAATCAGAGACAACCGAGAACCATTGGAAATGTCCGATCGGGGAGCTGCACCATGAACACAGAGATCCGCCAGAGGCTGGGAATCGAATTCCCCATCTTCGCCTTCACCCATTGCCGGGACGTGGTAGCTGCCGTCACCAATGCCGGGGGTATCGGAGTGCTCGGAGCCATCGGGTTCGACCCCGAACAGCTGGAGGTCGAGCTCAGCTGGATCGACGAGCATGTCGGGAACAAGCCCTACGGCGTCGACATCGTCATTCCGGCCAAGTACGAAGGCATGGACGAGATGGACCCGGACAAACTCGAGGCTCAGATCCGCGGTCTCGTCCCACCCGGCCACCGCGAATTCGCGCTGAAGATCCTCGAGGAGCACCACGTTCCAGAGATCCCCGAGGACGAGCGACGCACGAACGGAATGATCGGGTGGACGGCCGCTCATGCAGCCGGCCTCATCGATGTGGCGCTCCGGCATCCGAACGTCAAACTCATCGCCAATGCCCTGGGCACTCCCCCGCCCGATGTCGTCGAGAGGATCCAGGGTGCCGGATTGATGATCGGCGCCCTGGCCGGCTCGGTGAAGCACGCGCTCGGCCACAAGGCCGCGGGACTCGACTTCATCGTCTGCCAGGGATCCGAGGGCGGCGGCCACACCGGCGACGTGGGCAGCATCGTCCTGTGGCCCGAGGTCATCGACGCCGTCTCCCCCATTCCGGTGCTCGCCGCCGGCGGGGTGGGCAGCGGGCGCCAAATGGCGGCGGCCATGGCCCTCGGTGCCCAGGGCGTGTGGTCGGGGACCCTGTGGCTCACCGTCGAGGAAGCGGACATCCCACCGAAGCAGATGGAGACCTACCTGGCCGCTTCCAGCCGCGACACCGTGCGCTCCCGATCCTTCACGGGTAAGCCCTGCCGGATGCTCAAGAACGACTGGACCGAGGCGTGGGAGTCCGAGGACACGCCTGACCCGTTGCCCATGCCATTGCAGATGATGGTGGCCATTGAGGCCGTGTCCCGCGGGCACCGGTACCCAGAGCAGGCCCGAGACGTCAATTTCAACCCGTGCGGGCAGGTCATCGGGCGAGCGGGCACGGTGCGCAAAGCAAAGGACGTCGTCTATTCCATGGTCGAGGAGTACCTCGAAGTCACCGAACGGCTCCAGGCCGGAGTGACCGTCTGAAGTATTTGAGCCTGTAGCACCCGGTGGCGGCGGCATCCCGTTCGCCAGCCATCTCAACCGCCGACCGTTCCCCGGCTTAGTCGGTTCGGCCGCGTCCGCCCGTCCCCCGCACCCTGAATAAAAGCCGCGCCTGCTGGCGCCTTCTGCAGTAGCTTGGCTCAAGCGGAGGCCCCTCCGCTCGGTCCCGATTTTCCGGAGGTCCCTCCGATAAACCCCGTACCACTCGGGAGAGCATGACGGGCGGCGAGGCCGGAGGCGGTCGCCGCCTGCGGTCCGACGCACTGAGCAATCGCCACGCGTTGCTGGCGGTAGCGGTCTCGATGCTGTCCCGGTCGGACGAGGACGTGTCGCTCGAGGCGATCGCCAAGGAGGCCGGGCTGGGCATCGGTACCCTCTACCGCCACTTCCCCACCCGGGAGGCGCTGGTGGTCGAGGCCTACGGCGACGAGATCGACCAGCTATGCACAGCGGTCAGCGGGTTGCTCGGCACGCTTCCCCCCGGCGTGGCACTTCGCGAATGGATGCAGTGGTTCGTGGACTATGTGGCGACCAAGCGAGATATGGCCGCAGCCCTGCACACCGCGGTCGGCGCCAGATCGGGACCGCTGGCGGACACCCGCGAGCAGCTCCTCGGCGCGCTCCAGACCCTCATGGAAGCCGGGTGGGAAGCAGCCACCGTCCGGAACGATGTCGACGCCGAGGACGTCCTGTGCACGTTGCGGGGCATCTGGATGACCTCGGCAGACCCACCGCGAGGCGATCAAGCCCGACGACTGCTCAACCTGCTGATGGATGGGCTCCGGGCCCGGGAGCCCAGCGACCGCTAGTGCAGGTCGTGGGCCGCCCCGTCCTTGCCGACCAACCGCCCCGGCCGAGGGCCGGAAGACGAGGGCCCGTCTGCCGCGTCAGGCGCCAGCGATCAGTCTGAACTGGGTGCCGGTCGGGTCGGCGATCGTCGCCACCCGGCCATAGGGCGTGTCCTCGGGCCCGGCGACCAGCGACCCCCCGATGCCTTCAATCTTCTCGAGCGCAGCGTCGGTGTCGGCGATCCCGAAATAAACCACCCAGTGCGACGGCACGCCCTCGGGGAGGGATCCCGAGGCATCCATGATCCCGGCCATCGACGCGTCCCCTTCGCCGAGGGTCGTGTACCGGAAGTCCGGAGGTGTGTCGGGGACGGTGTGTGAGTCCCAACGGAACACATCTCGATAGAAGTCGACGGCATTGTCGTAGTCCCTCGTGTGCAGCTCGAACCAGGTCGGGGTGCCCGGCTCGGCGAGAATGCCGAATCCCCGGTGGAGACCGGGCTGCCACATTCCGATCGCCGCGCCTCCGGGATCGAGCACGACGGCCATGGTTCCGAGATCGCCCACGTCCATGGGCGGGACGATGGTCTGGCCCCCGTGAGCGCCGGCGGTGTCGGCGGTCTTACGGGCATCATCGGTAGCCAGGTAGACCGACCAGACATCCGGCATGCCGGCGTCCGGCTGGCTCTCCATGCAACCGGCGACCCGGATGCCATCCTTGGTGAAGTTGAAGTAGCCGCCGAACTCGGGATTCGGATCTTCGGCAGCCCAACCGAGGAGCTGGGCGTAGAAGTCCCGGCTCGCAGCCGGGTCGGAGGTCATGAGATCGACCCAGCACGGTGCTCCGATGGGGGCTTGGTCTCGAGTCGGCATAGAGGGGCTCCTCTCTCTCCGTCTGATCAATCGGCTTGGACTGCCTGTCATCATCTCTGACGATCCGGTAGGTGCGAATTCATGGACCGATCTCCATCAAGTCCCTCGTACCGAGATCACCGTCGAATCGTACCTACGGAGGCCCGAGCACGTACGACCCCGTATCCGGGTGGTGATACCAGCCACAGGCGGCTTGAGTGCCCCCGTCGACGTGGATGGTCTGCCCGGTGACGTAGCTCGAAAGGTCCCCGGCCAGAAAGACGGCGGCGCCGGCCATTTCGTCGACGTGGCCCGGCCGGCCCATCGGAATGGTGTCGGCGAAATGCCCCGCCGCCTCGGGCGGCGCCACCGACAGCAGACCCTCCGTCAGCGTGATGTCGGGCGCCAAGGCGTTGACCCGGATCCCATGGGGAGCCAGCTCTAATGCCGCGGTCTTGGTGAAGTTGATCACCCCGGCCTTGGCGGCGGCGTAGGCGGCGTAGCCAGGAGCCGCCCGCGTACCCTCGATCGAGGTGACGTTTACGATGCTTCCGCCGGCGCCGGCCTCGACCATGATCCGCGCCACCCTCTGCGTGCACAGCATGACGTGCTTGAGGTTGGCCCGGTAGAGCGCATCCCAGCCATTCTCGGACGTTTCCAAGATCGGGGACACAAAAACCCCCCCGGCGTTGTTCACCAGGATGGCCACCGGGCCAAGCTCGGAGACGGTGCGATCAAGGGCCTGGTCTACGTCTGCGGCCTGGCGAACATCGGTGGCGATGCCGAGACCCCCGATCTCCCCGGCCACCTGGGCCGTATGTTCGGGGTCCCGCTCCCAGACGGCGACTTTGGCGCCGAACGCCGCCAGGCCGCGGGCGACGCCCCGACCGATGCCCGCACCCCCGCCGGTGACCACCGCTACCCGGTCGGTCAGAAGCGCTGAGGTGGGGTCCATGGACACGACGCCGGGGAGCCTAATAACTTCGCCGCGGATCGGGCGAGTCCGATCCGGAATCGCCGGTTGGGTGCACCACCGATCCCGAGGAGGCAGTGGCTGTGAACGAGACCGTCCTCGTCACCGGCGCCACCGGCCTGGCCGGGGCCAACATTTGCAAGCTCCTCATCGAGCGGGGCGACGGCGTACGGGCCCTCGCCCGGCCCGGAGCGGACACCGGTCCCCTGGCCGACTTGGGGGTCGAGGTGGTGACCGGTGACATCACCGACGCCGAGGCGGTCCGCCGGGCTGCTCGCCACTCGGCCTCGGCCATCCACTGCGCTGCCATACTGGGTGGCGCCAGTCAGGATCTGGCCCAATTCCGGGCAATCAACACCGACGGCACCAAGCACGTCCTCGACGCAGCCGAGGTGCTCGGCCTGCGTAGAGTCGTGGCCCTGAGCACCGGAACCTTCTTCGACACGAAGAGGGCGACGGATCGCGAAGACACGCCGGTGGCTCAGGACCCCAGTCCCGACCCATACACGATCACCAAGATGTTGGCTTTCCAGGATGCGATGGCCCGGTCCGCGGCCGGTCAGGACGTGGTCACTGCTCATCCGGGCGCCATCTACGGCCCGTCCCCCGTCGTCTCCAACGCACTGGCCAAGACCAGCTTCAATCGGGTACTGCTCGCCGCGCTCGGAGGCCGTCTGGCACGGTACTTGACGTTTCCTCTCAGCTGGGTGCTCGCCGAGGACGTCGCTCGAGGCTGCATCCTGGCCCTCGATCGGGGAGTCTCCGGCGAGCGTTACATGCTCGATGGGCGTCCTGAGGATCTGACCAGTGTCGCCGGTGCGTGCAATCGCATCTGTGAGCTGGCCGGCGTCGCCCATCGGGTCGAGGATGTCGATCCCACCGGCCGCCCCGAATTCGCCGACGTGTTCGGCCCGACCCTGATGGCCATCGCCCTCAAGGCGGCCGCCGATCCGGAGCCGAGACCTCCGACGACGAAAACGCGCCAACGGCTCGGTTACTCCCCCGTCAGCCTGGACGACGGAGTGAGAGAGACAGCTCGGTGGTTCGGCGCCATCGGACGTTTCGGTTGATTCCGCGGCGGCCATGCTCGGCCCGGGGCGGTACCGCTCGTAGGCGGCGACACTGCCGAAGCTGCCCGGGCGCCGCTGTTTCACTTCAGGAGATCGGACATCGGGAATCCCGGGGCGTCGGCCCCGGTCATCGAGCTCGGTCAGACCACTCTGTTCTCCAACGCAGCAACTAGGGCACTGCGTTCTGCGCCTGCCAATAGTCGTTGAGACGACCCTGGGTCTTGAACACCCAGATGATTCCTCCCACGATCGGCAGCAGCACCCAGAAGCCGGTCAGCCCCGTCACCGGCTCAACCTGCCCGGCGCCGCGCATACAGCCCTCCCACCTCGGCGGGTAACAAGAATGCGTTCACGATGCTCAGGAGGAAGGCAAACAGCAGCCCGAGCCCCCCGCCTATTCCTTCGCCCGAGTATGCCTTCAACTCCTTGAAGGAGACATATTGCCAGTACAGAGCGTAGATGCCGATGGTGATGATCGAAAGCAGTATTACCGCGATCGGACTCCTGATGGTTCCGACCGGTCTACCGCTCATGGTGTCCGTGCCTCCCTCGCGCCAGGGGCTGTCCAGTCCCCGAGACAGTTGAGCACAGTTCCTGCCCGTGAGCCCTCGGTCATGGCCGAAGGCTACGACACGGGCGGGAAGCAAGGGTGCCCGGAGCAGCAACGTCAGCTCGACCAGCGGACCTCGGTCAGTTCAATTGCGGATCAATTGGGAACGGTTGCCACCGGTCGGATGCAAACTCAAAGCAGTCGGCCGCCGGCACCCGAGAGATGGTGCCGGACGATTCCGCGACTCACCAGATCCTGGAGGCCGCAGACCGCGAACCGGCGGCACCGGGGCCCAATCGCAGCGGCGAAGCTAGTCGAATCCGGCCCTAGACGGCTGCCTGCGCCCGCGGCAAGGGCGGCTCGCCTCCCTGAGTTTCGGGCGTCGAAGACACCTTGGACTTCACCTTGTCAGTCAGGTCACTTGTCCGCTCGTTGACTTCGCTCTTGACCGAGTCCACGACTTCTTGAACCTCAGGCTTACCGCGGAGCCGGCTGAGTTGCCGTTCCAACTTTTCGTAGGGCTCCCGTCCGGCACACGAGCCGACAAAGAATCCGACTGCTCCTGCTAACAACAATCCGAATTTCCGCATGCTCTGGACCTACCCCTTCTTGCATGTCTCTAATCCAGACATCTCGCCCAAGAGACGGCAACAGAGTCCCATTATTCGTCGGCGACGTGAGTCGCCGTCCACCTGCTGGGCCTCAACTCAAATGTCCACCGGTAGCCGCCGTACCGCCAGGAGTGTCGGGATCCAGGCGCCGACGTCCAGTACCGATGGCGGTCAGACGCCCTGTCACTTATGGCGGCGGCCGCTGGTTGCGCAGCCGGTTGTGGAAGGGACACAGCAGCCGTCCGTTCTCCTGGGTGGTGGGACCACCGGCGGTCCAGGGCACGATGTGGTCGACCTGGCACGCCGCCACCGGCCGGTCGCAGTAGGGGTGGGTGCACTCCCGGTCCCGCAGTTCGACGGCCCGGCGGGTGGCGCCGGAGAACAGCCGGGCGGTGGCGCTCACCTCGACCCGTCGGTCGGGTCCGAACACCGCCCGCTCGACGTGGGCCCGGTCCAGCCAGGGGAGGAGGGCCCCCGGGGCGAGGACGGTGCCCTCGGCCAGCTCGCACACCCGGCCCTGCAGGGTCGGGTAGTCCAAGAGCACGCTGAACAGGGGGGCCGGGCGGCGCCCGTCGGGCGGGGCGGTCTCCGAGCGGGTGGCCATCTCGACCAGGGCGTCGGCCCGGCGCTGGCCGGAGGTGCGGGCGAGGTCGGCGACGGTCGGCTCCCGGCCGAGGGTGGTGCGGGCCACGGCCCAGTCGGCCTCGAACAGCTCCCGCTCGAGGCGCCCGAGGGCCCCGGCCACGATGGCCCCCGAGATGGGGTCCAAGGTGATCTGGCCGAGGTAGGTGCCCCCGAAGCTGGCCTCGAGGTAGACGTGGCGCCGGGCCCGGCGGGCCTCGGCGTCCGCCTCGGTGCCGTCGGGGTCGGCCAGCTGGCCCCAGTAGGCGACGGCCCGGGTGAAGGACTCGAAGCGGAGGTGCTCGGCCTGGTCGACCAAGGTGGCCTCGTCCCGGGCGAGGGCGGCCTCGGTGGCCGGGCGCCGGACGGCGGCGAGGGTGTCCAGGTGGGCGGCAGAGATGGCCCCCGCCGACCAGGACCGGGCACAGGCGGGCAGGGTGCCGAGCGCCCGGCCCCGGCGCACCAGCCGGCGAGCCTGGCCCTGGGGCAGCCGGCACCGGGTGGCCAACCACGCCGCCGCGCTGTGGGCACCGTCCAGCCCCCAGGTGCCCGAGGCGTCGAAGGCGGCCGTGGCCGTGGTCATGACGGCCTCCAGCCGGGCCAGCTGGCGCTGGAAGGTCTCCATCGACTCCCCGTCGGCGAACGAGGCCGGGTCCGCCTCGACCAGCTGGTCGATCGCCGCCGTCAGCCCACTGAGGTCCATGACCGAGTGAACCACCGGGGTGTGACAGCGTATGCGGTTCGGTCAACCGCCATGTTCGATGTGACCAAATGTGCTGTTGGCGATGGCTGTCATTCCCCTCTGGCGTGTTGATTCACCCACTGGATGAACCGAGGTCAGCCACCAAGGATGCCGACGCTGAGGTGACCCTCGCCCAATCCGACGTCACCAGCGACTGCCAGTGCCCAAGGGTCGACTCGGTTTGCTGCGAGATCTCGGCCAGGTCGTCCTGGAGCCGATGGTCTCGATACAAGACATCGCCAACAAGGACTTTTGTTTGGCCACTGACGGCAAGTCCTTTTATCGTCGAGTCGAACTCTTGGAGCGCCACCACGAGTGCGCCCGATGGCCCGGCGAGTTGCGGTATCGGAGGCTTTTTGCCGAGACGTCCTACATTGATCGCCCACGTCTCGAAAGCGGAACCCACCTGCCCGCTGGCCTCGGCCGCTCGATTCAATGAGGTCACCTGCTGATGAGTTAGATGTTGATCGGCGATCAGGGTCCTGCAGAGTGATTGCTCTGGTGCGTGCTCGACGAGAAGCCAGCCGATGCCGCCGTTCGCGGATACCGGGGATCCCTCTCCGTCGGAGATGTAGAGATCAGCGCAATCACCAATGACGAACAAACGATCTGCGGGCGCCCAGTTCGGAAGTTGGTAGCCACGTTCGAGATTTTGCGTGAGGGTATGGCCCGAGACATCGCTTATTCGCTTCTGAAATTGGACATAATGCAGCAATTGATCCTGAGACCAGGTGTCGGTCGGTGTGATGGCGATACCGAGGTTGATTGCGATGCTCACTAAGGCAAGAACGGCTACGACGGCCACTGCGGAAGCTCGGACTTGTCTGCTTCGGCCCTCCAACCTCCGCCAGGCGTCGACAAGACCAACGGCCGCGCCCAGAACGAGAAAAGGAAGGAAATCTGCCAGGTACCGATCGTAAATCCATCCGAAGATGAGAATGGCACCCACACCCGTGGCCGCAGCAAACAGCAAAAGGCGAATCTCTCTCGTGCCTCGGGACTGTCGCGGCCGAAACGCGCTGATGACACCCCATGTCGCGAATACGAACAAAAGGGGCATGGAGGCGGGGACACTGGCCGTTCGATTGCCATAAACCGAAACCCCGGCGACTCCCTCGGCGACAGTGTCCGGCATCGTGATGAACGGGAAGACGGTTGTCAGCCGCACACCGTTTGGCCCTAGGTAGTTGGCCAGTGTGCTCGGCAAGAAGCGGATGCTGAACTCGTGGCCGTTGTTCGGGCCGCCCAGGCCTTTGAAGGCGATGCCCTCTGTTATCGGCAGCCCAAACGGGACGCCCAACTTGGCGAAATTCACCGCGCAACTGACGGCGAGAGGTACGAGGGCCGCGACCAGAACCCGGGGCCACCACCTTCTCTCCTGCGCTCCGCCACGGCCGGTGGCGAACCAGATCGTGACGAGCACGGCGCCAATCACGCAGGCATAGCCCGTCGGAGCCCGAGTCAGGCAGGCAGCAAGGATCAGCGCGCCACTCACAGACAAACGACCCCACGAAGGTTGCTCGAGCACGCCTAGAAGCGCGAACAGACTCCCAATGGTGACCGCCACGCTCCAGGCAAGATCCTCAGAGTAGACATAGGGATTGGCGGCCAAGAAGATCAATACCGATCCGCCGGCGATAGACGCGACCAGTAGGCCGAGGGCCGCCGCCTCCGCCCGTCCTAGCCCGGCGGATCCACGGATCAGGATCCGGACCCGCCATATCAACAACGAGCTGAACAGAGCCGTTGCAAGCCACGCTATGAGCATCGAGGGCGCAGTGACGCGTCCATCGAGCGCGTGAGTCACGAGCAGAAGCGGCATCCGCAACAACGAGGGGAACACACCAAAGTAGGTGTATTCGTGACCGTTGTGGATGTACGCTTCGATCCCCAATGAAATTCTTGGGAACGTAGAGGTGTCCGGCGAACATCGCCCGGGCCTGCAGATCGTAGAAGTTGCTGAAGCGCCCGTTACTCTTGGCAGTGCGCAACAGACTGGGCGCATTCGTCCACAGATCACAAAGCACCCATATATACGGTATTGCCGTGACCGCCGTACCGACCAGTGCGGCCAGCCCGAAGCGACGGGCGTCGCGACTCCCGGTCACAGACCGGTCGCCAAACGGGCCCATGAGTCCTCCCCATCGATCCTGGCATTGGCACCTTGCCCCAAAGCAAGTTGCCGGACAGTCAGGGAGCCAGGCCCGTCAGATCCTCTGGATGAACGGGTGAACCCTACCGCGATTTCATTCGGTGCCACCGCTTCGCTTGCCTGCCATATCCACGTTCCCCCGTTCTATTCGCCGCCGACAGGAGCCTCGCGCTTGAGCAGCGGGATTACTCGGCAAGCCACGGCAACGTCGATTCGGTCCCAAACATCGATCGGACCGAGAACGCCGAGTCAAGCGCCGGGGGCTCGTCCCGTGTCCGGGAGAACGGGAATAGCAACTACCCACCCCTGATCGCAGCCGACGCAGCGACAAGCTCAGCTGGGCGAAGCGCGTGTTCCGCCCTGATCATCGTGGCTGCGACGTGGGTCGATGCGCCGATGACATGCGAGCTGCAGCGAGGAGAGCTGGCAAGGTTCACACACGTTGGCTCGCCCTAGCTTCTCCACAGGATTTTGATTGTCACTTGCCCGCGAATCGGTGCCCGCTCCATTCCAGCGCGACCGCCGACCCAGTGCTCGCGGAGACTACGGAAACGTGGTCCGAACCCGAAGCTGTGATACGCACCGCTGCACTCTCGCGTCGGTTGGTCGTTGCTGATACCCCGGTGGTGCGGCAGGGAAACAAGGAACCGCTGGCGCGCACCGAACACATCCGCTTTGTGTGGCGAACATGACTGCACGACGGATGTTTGTGGCAATCGACGACGGGTACAAAAGGGGCCACGTCTCAATCCAAGGAGGGGTCAGAGATGGTTGGTGGACTAGTAGCAAGCATCGTGGCATTTGCCGTGGGTGCAGTTCTGGACTTTGGGGTGACGGTAAGTCCGGATCAGCACGGATTCAACATTCACGCCATCGGGATCATCTTGATGGTTGTCGGGGCCGTAGGAGCCGTGCTGTCACTCATCGGCTTCATGGGCACCAGCTTTCGCCGACACCGCACTGTCGTCGACGACGGACGAGGGAACGTTGTGCGTCGGGACGATACCTACATCTAGAAGGAAGGGAGGAACTGCCCAATGGTCATCCTGTTGGCCTTTTTGCTAGTCGTGTTGTTTGCCGGCCTCGGATTCGCGCTTCACATTCTGTGGGTCGTGGCTGCGATCCTGCTCGTGTTGTGGCTAATCGGATTCGTGCTCGGTCGAGGCGAAGACGCTGGGAGACACGGCTTTTACCGCTGGTAGCGGCTTACAAGGTTCGGGACTTTTGGACGACACAAGGAGGAGAAGTGGGAACCGCTGACAAGGCAAGAGACAAAACACAGGCCGCCAAGGGCGAGGTCAAAGAGAAGCTCGGTAAAGCCACCGACGACAGGTCGATGCAGGCAAAAGGCAAGGCCGATAAGGCCGCGGGAAATCTGAAGCAGGCCGGTGAGAAGGTGAAGGACGCTCTCTAGTTCTGTTCGAGAATTGTGAGAGATCTCCCGGTTCGCCGGGGGATCTTTCGCGTCAGCATGTCAGGGATGATCTTTCGGCCCGTACAGGTGTGGCGACTACAAAACGGGGTATTGGCGCGAATGTGGATGTGCCCAAAGGACCATGTTCGCAGTGTGGCAGTCAGGCATGGGGCGTCATCTTCCGCGATGGCACCGGACTGCCCGGACTCGAAGCTAAGCCTCGCTGCAGCAAGTGTGGCAAAGAGTGGGAAGCCTTCGCTCCAGAAAAAGACGAGCGCTGAACCAGCTTTGCGCTTAGCTCAGGCTTGGCGTACCGCCGCCCCTCGGCCGCTCCTCGCCGCAATCATCGCAGCGTTCGTTCGCTTGCCGTTCTGGCAGATTAGAACCATCTCTGAAGATCAGACCGAACCTCTTGCCTCCACAGGTCTTGCAGGGCTCGATGCTGTCGGTCAAGTAAACCTTGGACACTGGACAATCCTCTTTTCTGACTCTTCCGGAGCAACCATGCGTGCGGCGCCGGTGAGGATGCCTTCCCTTTCGGTAGTCCCGCGTGGGGGACTGTACAAGCGAACGCTCTGTCCGGCAATGAGCATAGACGTCAGTCCCAGTCGCCCGCTCATCGGGGTGTGACCTTGATGTCGAAAGGAATAGCTGACGACACTCCACGTCAGTAAGGCATCGCTGGACCATCTCCGAACGCGATCGGGACGGTGGTCGTGCCACGTGGCTGTATCGGGTCTCCAACCAGAGGGGGGAATGCCCACATCTGAGCCACGCTCAGCGAGGGTCGTGATCGCGGACGCGCGATGTGCTGGCCGAGGACGGGGCTTGGGCGTGGGGATGAGACATGGACCGAGACCTCGCAAGACAGCCAACACGCGGGTTGTAGGGCATTTCGCGGGAAAAGATTCCGGTCAGCGTTCGCAACCGTTAGCGGCTGAGCTCAGGCCACTGCACCTCTCCGCATCCGGTCCCGCTCTCTCGCCGACGTCCCGCCCCACACGCCAACCATGTCGGGGTCTGCCAAGGCGTAGGCGAGACACTCGGATCGGACCTGACACCTGCGACAAGTTGCCTTGGCTTCGCCCGTCGGCTCTCCCCTCCCGGTGACGAAGATCCCGATCTTCATCCCTCGGCATGCCGCTCGGACCATCCAGGGTCGTCGCTGAACAAGACCAGAGAAGTCAGAGAGTTCAACGCCGGCCAGCTTGGGCGTCGTCGGTTGCGCCACCTCGGTGGGATTTGTGCCGAACTGTACCGAAGGGGCGTTCTGCGTCGCAGCATCCTTCATCCGATCATCATCGGCATGTCGGCTGAACGGCTTGAACCAATGGGCGCAAGACTGCCGCTAGCCGCTCGGCGCTCCTGTGCGTGCTCGGCACAGGCGTCCACGGTCCGCCTCTCGCACTTGTTGTGGCTTCACCCCTCTCGATGCGTGCGAGGTCCTCAGCGAGGTTTAGACATAGCGGAGATGACGACGGGACTCGAACCCGTGACCCCTGCTGACAAAGGACGCTGGCAGAATGATGGCAAATTCCCACGAACCATCGTGGCTGCTCAGAGCCATTTTGTGATCGTCTCTTCCGCAGCCCGGGCCTCCCTCCCTCGCCTCGCCGCTCCCGCCTCGGTCGGTCGGCAGTGTCCGGTCTTCTGCGCTGCCGGTGTCGGTTCTCCCTCTCCCCCAAGACCCTGGGCGCGTAGAGAGGGCCAGGAGCGCGAAATGGGCCAAAAGCGCCCCGCACAGGCACGCAAGGAACGGCGAACGGTTCACGCTGCACCGTCGAACGACGTTCAATCCCGGCGACGCCACTCCTCTGTGGTCTTGCCCGAGAATGACCCGTGTTCGAAGCAAGATGCGTTGCGAGTTCCATGACCCGGTGGGGACGTTACAAACTCAAGCAGATTGGTTATCAAAGTTCGAGAGACGAGGTCTGCCGATGAATTTCGAGGCTCGGTCGGCGTCTGACATTCGGCTTCGTTTCGGACCCATGAGACAGGAGGTAGTAGCCGTGGCGAGCGAAACGGTCAGCGTCAGTATCATCATCAAGGCCCCGGCCGAAGCCATCTTCGCGGTCCTCATCGACCCTGCGAAACACGCCGCGATTGACGGCACGGGCTGGGTCAGCGAACCCCTCGACCGCCAACCCCTGACGGCGTCGGGGCAGGTCTTCCGCATGGCCATGTACCACCCCGACCATCCGAACGGGAACTACGAGATGGCCAATCTGGTCCAGGTGTTCGATCCGCCGCACGCCATCTCCTGGAAGCCGGGCTACGACCCCGGTGACGGTAACCTCCGCTTCGGTGGCTGGATCTGGCGCTACGACCTCGCTCCGTTCGGCCCATCCCAGACTGAGGTCAGGCTCTCTTACGATTGGTCGGCGGTACCCGAGGACGTGCGCCAAACAGGGCCAAAGTTCCCACCTTTCTCCCCCGATCACCTGGACAATTCGTTGATCCACCTCGCCGAACTGGTCGTTGCCTGAGGGGCGGAACATCGTGAGAGCGATCACCGCGGAAGGCCAGCGTCAAGAGCTTGGAACTCTTGATGCCAAGAGTTTCGCACTGCGAACCCGGACCGCCAACTCGGGTCCATTTCGAAGAACCTAGTCAATACCGCAGAACGGCGTTTCCGACGCCGGAGTGGGTGAACCGGAAGCACTGGCCCGGCTGCAGATGGAACGGGTTGGCGTGGTGCGCGTTCTCGCCTGGGAGCCCGCCTCCGAGCGGCCTGGACGTTTCCCGAAGGTAGCAGGGCGGCCTGGCAGACCTGGTTGCGTGTGACGTATCAGTTCTTGATGCTAACCACAATGCTGGAGCTGGGGCTGCTGAGGCCCTGGGCGCTGTAGCCGATGCTTACAAGATTGTAAGTGCCGTTTGCTTCAGTCCGGGTGTCCCAGCGCGACACCCATCCGATGGGTGATGCCGTTGCTGATCCGATTTTCGTATCGTGCAGTCTTCCTCCCGTCGCCACAAAATCAACTGCCACCACGTTCGGGCCAATTGCCCTCGCATCAAGCGCTGAAACACCGGAAACCGTGCTGCCGCCCGACGGGATGATGAGGCTCGTCACGGGTTCCGGACCTCCCGTGCTGGTTGGGGTCTTACGCAGCGCCGCGATTCCTAGACCCGTTGCAACCAGCCCCAACAACAAACTGGCGACAACCCCAACCAGCATCGCCCGACGTAATCGGTTTGGCTCCATGGCAACCTCCCCTTCTCATCGCCGAGCAACGGCAGAACGATTGAACCTCTTGAGCCGTAGCGGTTCCCGCTGGTCTCATATTGAACAATGAACTTTGGAATGACCTGAGAGTGGCTGGCGCCGGGTGGTGGCCAGGTGCGGGCGATACCACCCCGCCCTTCCCCCACCCCATGAGCCACCACGTCAACGCCTTCTGGCTGACCTACGGGCGGTACTTCCGGTTGATTCAGTTCGAGGACGGAACGGGGCACGCCCAGCATTGCCCGTACGCCTTGGTGTGGCGAGGTCGGATCAAGGACGGACCGGCAAGTGGCACTTCGTTGAGACGTGCGACGGCCACCGGGCTGATTGGATGCGGCTTCTCCGGATCCGCCAGATTGCTCCGCAACCCACCTGGAGTGATGGGCATCGGTCGGTAGGGCATGACGGATGTCCTTCGTTCAACGGACGGGGCGACGGACTATGACGGCCTTAGCGGCAAAGTTGAGGCTGACTCCCACCGGACGCGATCTAGCATCGGGGCATGGTTGCAGAGTCCGAACCTTGGGATCGAGAACTCAGTCAGGTCATTCAAGCCGACCGGGCCGACAGGGCCGCCAGTTTGAGACTAAGACTCAGCGTTCGTCGGGCCCGCAGCGTCGGCCATTCCTGGGCGGCGATCGGCTGCGCGCTAGGTATTGGCGAAGAGGCTGTCCGAGAGCGGTTCGACCTGGAGTGAACGAATCGGAAGCACTGGCCGGGCATGATCCAGAAGGCCTCGACCTAGTGGGGCATGAAGCTGAGCGGTAGCCGAGAGATCTTACTGGCCCCCAAAGATTCGGCCCCGTAGGATTAGGGTTGTCGGCGACGTCCGCACTGCCCACCACGTTGACGACTGAACACCGATGGATCCGGATCCTGCAGAGCCGACAAGGCTCGTGGTCACACTGCCTGGGTGCTTCTGATTCGCGATTCCCGTTCGAGAGGGCTTGCCAGTGCGGTCGTCTCACACTGACACGGTGGTATCAACCCGGCACCCACAGACAAGACGAGTGGAGCAGGGGAGGACGCATTGATCGTGATGACGTGGTCGCTGACGAACCACGAACCGTTGCCAAACAGCGTTTCACCGTCAGGTAAGAGCGTTCCACTGTAGGGGCTCTGATCCGAGACGTTGACGGTATATGTCCCGAGCCAATGTCTATAAGGATCCGAGCAGCCGTGCCCGACGGACGGGTTACTCCCATTGCGTCATTCCACTTGCCAGGCCCAAAGATGGTCGGGTCCGAAGCGGGGTTGCCACCACTCTCCGAACCCGACTTTGGCATCGTACGGGGCGATACTTGGATCGACCTGAGACCCGTATGCCGGAATCGGAAAAGGACGGACCCGGCGCACGGAGGTTATGGGGGACGATCGCCAGCGCCTTGAGTTTCACCGTGCCAGGGGCCCGGAGCGGGGCTGCCGTCCATCCCTCGCTCCACGGGCCCGGCACGTTCTCGGGGGTGAAGGCCCCCGCTCGATCATCTTGACTGATGGATGTTGGAATGGTCTGAGAGATTCTTTTCATTAGGGCGACGATCTGAAGAGTCATCGCCTGCCGCCGTCTCTCAGCCAGCGACGCATCGTCAGCGGACCGGCGTCTGGCAGCAGGCCAAGTACGTGGCCAACTGCGTTCTCTTGATCCCAGCGACCTTCGCCACCTCATGGGGCGGTATCCCCGCCAGCGGCAGGTTGCAGATCTCGTGGCAGTGCAGGTAGCAGGGTATTCCCTCCGTCATCAACTGAGAATCGTCGGGCCGTTGACTTTGCTCCCACCGCCCCCCTACTGTCGACGTTGGGGCAGGAGGCGGTACGAATGGCTGGACGCGTGAAATGGACGAGGTCGCTCCTCGGCGGGTCCGTCGTGATCCCCTTGGCGCTGGTCCTTTCCGGGTGCGATTGGACGATGTTTGGGTTCGACGCAACCCATAGCGGCAACGCACCCGAGATGCGGATCGGTACCACCAACGTCGCAACTCTCGTGGAAAGGGGGACCACCGCTGCCACGGACGAACTCATAAGTTCGTCGCCGACCATTGCGAACGATGTCCTCTACGTCACCTCTTCCAACCCCGATGGTGGCACGCTGTCCGCGTACTCTGCTGACGGATCAGCGAACTGTTCGCGCCAAACCTGTAGGCCGCTGTGGACTGCCCATTCCCCCGGCTCCCACAAGTTCACCAATTCGTCGCCCGCAGTCGACACTGCGGAAGGGGTCGTCTACGTAGGAGGTACCGACGGCGTCCTCTACGCGTACGACGCCGGCGGAAACACGAACTGCACGACGGGAACGTCCAGGGTCTGCAGCCCGCTGTGGCAATCTGGTCCTCTTGGCGGCTCCATAGAATCGTCTCCGACACTCGCAAACGGGTACGTCTACATCGCCACCCTCTACGGAAGTATGTACATGTTCGACGAGACCAATGGCTACGACGGCAAGAACCCCAGTTGCAGGACCACGCAGACAGGTAGGAACTGCCACTGGGAGTGGGGCGTCAGGGCCCCTGGCAGCATGTATTCATCGCCGGCGGTGGCCAACGGGCTGGTGTACATAGCGGCCGCCGCCAGTCTGGGTCGAGGGGGCCTCTACGCGTTCGACGCCACCACCGACAACTCACCGAACTGTTCGGGGACGGCGTATGTGGACAAGACCTGCAACGCGCAGTGGCAGGCTTACTGGGGTGGTGGAGGCTCCTCGCCGGCGATCTCCCACGGGGTGGTCTATATCGGATCTCTCGACGATGGGTTGCTCGCATTCGCGGCCGACGGGTCAACGAACTGTGTGGGAACCCCGTATGCAGGCAGAACTTGCAGCCCGCTCTGGACGGGCGAAACTGGACACCAGAACGGGTCGTCGCCGACCATTGCCAATGGCATGGTCTACATCGGCGGACACGACGGCAACCTGTACGCGTTCAACGCGACGAATGGCAATCCCCTATGGGCCGCCAGCAGCGGGGGGCCCATCACCTCGTCGCCGACCCTTGCCAACGGAGTCGTTTACGTCGGCTGCTCTGATCAGGCCCCCGACGTTGTGTGCCACGGCAATCTGTACGCGTTCGACGCGACGAGTGGGACCCAGCTCTGGTCCGCATCCACCAGCGCGAGCGATGGATCGATCGATGCATCGCCGACTGTTGCCAACGGGGTGGTCTACGTCGGATCTGGCGACCGGGTGTACATGTTCACGCTCCCCTGAGACAGGAATCGCAAATGGGCATTCTGACCACGTACGTTCTGGGCAAGAAGAGCGACCGTTTGGCGGCGGATGCCATCGGCGATGCGTTTCCGACCGCGCCATGCACGCGATATGGATTCCGTTGGGGAGTCGAAGCCTGGGCCTAAATGGACTCTCACCAGGGATTACCTGGTGGGCGGCGTTCAACGTCGCTTGGCCTGCTAGCTGCGCCCGAGGCCCGCTCGGAGATTAACCATCTTCAGGTGCAATCGGCCTCTAGCTGGACTTTTGAACGTGGAGCCAGACACTGGAGCACAAGCTCCCGTCAGGTGAAAACGGCAGCGACGACTCGCCGAGGAAGAGCAGGCCCAAAGGTCGTTGGGGATTATCAAGACCTGCGGATCCGCGTGCCACGCTCTTCTTCGCCCCCCCGTGTTGCTGACCACGTTGATCTTCGCCACCGCCTTGGCCGTGATCACCTTGGGGCGCATCCGGGGCGGCCGAACTCCCGGAGTCCAACGGCGATGAGTTTCGCCGTGGTTTCCAGTCTGTATCCCCACACCCGATCAACCGCATTCGAGGAGACCATCATGACCGCTCCTTACACCTTCGACGTCTTTTCCAGCCTCGACGGCTACGGCTCCAACAGCGGCAACTGGGGCGGCTACTGGGGCAAGCAAGGCCCCGAGCTGCTCGACCACCGCCTCGCCTTGTACGGCGAGGAACACCGGATGGTCTTCGGGGCCAACACGTATCGCGCGTTCGCGCAGATGCTGGCCTCGAGCACAGGTGAGTCCGGGGTGGGTGACCCATGGGTCACCCGGATGAGGAGTATGCCGGCAACGGTGGTGTCGACCACGCTGGAAGGACCGCTCGACTGGCCGGACGCGACGGTCGTGAGCGGTGACGCCGTCGACGTCGTAGCTCGGCTCAAGGAGGAGTCCGGGGTGCCGTTGCGCTCGCACGGCAGCCTGTCGATGAACCGGGCGCTGATGGCCGCCGGCCTGGTCGACCGCGTCCAGGTGACGCTCTTCCCTGTGATCACCGGTCAGACCGGGTTGGACCCGATCTTCCAGGGTGCGGCCGATTTCGACCTCGAGCTGATCGAGCGCCGGACACTCGACGGCAACATCCAAGAGCTCATCTATCGGCCCACCCTCCATGCCTGAGTCCGTCCGTCCATCCCCCACCCCGTCAAGCAGCCGAACCTGAGGCTGGAGGCTGATGATGACTGCTAATCAGAAGGAGGAGTAGGCAAGGATGGACCTTGGGCCGCCTTACATACTGGGCTGGGTTGGCGGCTACCCGCCCATCGATGTGGGCGAACCGATAGAAGCCACAGACCGTCGACAGTCGCCGGTCGATGGTCGAAGGTGCGAGCTTCCGCTCCTCCATCGATGTGCGGCAGAGCTCGATGTGGGGCCGCCGGGCTTCCAGGACGGCCAGATGCAAATCAGAGGCCCACTGGACGAAGGTCCGCAGGTCATAGCGGTAGGCATCGAGCGTCCGGCCGCTGAACCGGGCTAGGAACGCAGCGGCAGCTACCTCGGCCCCATCGAAGAGCGGATCCTCAATGACAATGGCGAGCCTCGATGTGGGCGATTCGAGAACGGACATGGTCTTCCTCCTGATCGTGGAAGACCAAGCCAATACCGACCCCGAGCTGCCCCACGATGACACTCGCGACCGCAAGCACCTGCTGTCCAGACAGGTCAGATAACGGACCCACTCACGGCGATAGGGGGCAGTCTGTCCTTACAATTTGCGGGAGTTGTGGGTCCTTAAAGACGAGACGACTCCTTGGGCTACGTCGGTCGTCTCAACCTGTGACTGAGTCGAAGACGAACTTGTTTGGAGTTGCGGTTCAACCGGAGACTGCATAGAGCTTCCAGCTCCCCGGTACCCCCTTCAGCACGTGCTCACCTCGGTCATTGAACTCGATGCCCGAGCCAACCACGAGGTCCTTGACGGTGCCCGAGACAAGAACTTCGCTCGGTGCGGCCAAAGAACCGACGCGAGCTGCGATGTGAACGGCGAGGCCGCCCAGATCGTTGCCCCTCACCTCGCATTCACCGGTGTGGAGACCCATGCGCAGTTCGATTCCGAGGGCTCGAGTGGCGTCGATGATCACCTGACCACAACGGATGGCTCGAGCCGGACCATCGAAGGAAGCGACGAAGCCGTCTCCCGTCGTGTTGACCTCCCGACCTCGGAAGATCCGAAGCTGTTCGCGGACAATTTGATCGTGGCGATCCAACAAGGACCGCCACCGTTGATCACCAAGCGAGGCTGCACGTTCGGTTGATCCGACGATATCGGTGAAAAGTACCGAGACCAGCACTCGGTCGATATCGGTTACTGGTCTCGTACCGGTCAAGAACTCGGCCACTTCGTCGAAGATCAGGTCCTGCTGACTGAAGATCAACATGTCGGCGCCCGGCAGCGCGACGAACTTGGATCCCACGATGTGCTCAGCCACATAGCGCCCATGCGCCATGGGCAGGAAGCTTGGATTGTCGGCGCTCAGGACCAGCGTGGGCACCCGGAGGAGTGAAAGCACCGGGCGAACATCGAGGTTCCGAAGCAGGTAGTCGTACTGTGCGGCCGCGGTTCTCGGGGTGACCGACGACCGGAAGAGCCGAGCCAGAGCATCGCGGCGAACTGGGTCTTCCGGGCCAGCTGCTCCAGCAAGCGAGAGGAACTCCGGCGTACCCCAGTGGGTCCGCAGGAACTCGATGACGAAATCGAGCTCCTCGGGTGTGAAACCGATCGGATAGTCGTCAGCGACCAGATATCGGGCAGAGGTATTGCACAGCACCAGGGAATCGACCCGTTCGGGATGGGCAGCGGCGTAGAGGATCGCGATCGGGCCAGCATCGACCGTCGCGAGAATGGATGTCTGCTCGGACCCGACTGCGTTGAGGACGCTTTCGATGTCCTCCGTCCACTCCTCCCATGTTGGTATGGCGTTACGCGGCACACCGTCAGATGCCCCTGTGCCTCGTCGATCGAGAAAGATCAAACGGCGTAACGACGCCAGCCGTCTGAGGAAGTCGGCAATGTCGCGGTCCTCCCACGCCATTTCGACGTTGCTGCCGAGCCCGTTGAAGAAGAGGAGGTCGGAAGGTCCCTCTCCGAGGACCTGGTAGGCAACGTCAGCATCCCCGACGGCTACGTACTTGGTCTCCGGACGGCTCATGGGGCACAGTCTGACTGGCATTCCAGCCCGATGTTGGAACTCTTCTTCGGCGAGGCTTTGCCCGCCACGAGCCATCGTCCTCACTGCAGAAGGCATAACGATTCGCTGCCCGTGGCGATCGACCAGACAATCGCGTCATCAACCAATACATCGAGCGCTGGCGTCTGTCGGGCAGCGCTCGGCCATCTGATCGTCCGAGGGGCGAGCAACGACCATTTGGCAACGTTCGATACCGCCGGTGACCCGCCGATAGGGGGCAGGGGTTCAGGGCCTGCCAGTCCGCACGGCAGAGAACGGGGTCGACGCGACGGCCTGGGTGGCGGTGCCAACGTAAGCAGTCACAGTGCCAGCGATGCCTGTCGACGTCTTGGTTCCGACGTAGATATCGGTGTAGTTGCAGAAAGGTGGTTGGTGGAAGTTCAGGCAGATGACCGGCCCCGCTGGGTTCCCCTGTAGGTCGATGGTGACAACGTGACGGGATTTGGACCAGGTGCCGACCGAACCTTCAAGGGCACCGTCCCTCAGCAGTACCAAGGTGCCTGGTGAGGAGCCGGTGATGAAGAACTCGTACGTTCCGGCAAAGGGACGGGTCGCAGCTCCAGCGCTCGAGACTGGACCGAGCACCAAGCCACCAAGCACAACGGTCAATGCACCAAGAGCAGACCAGAGGGAACGTCGACCAATGGCCGAGGTTCTCACAGCACCCCTCCTTGGAGTCGAACACTGGATCGACCCTCACGCTAGTGCCGGTCTGGGCTACCCGTCGAGGGGTTGGCTTGTCCTCTGTGGCTCATCTCAACGGGTGTCCCTGGCCGGCGCTGATGGGCGAGGCGAACGCCTACAGGGTGCGGGATAGTGAGACGCTCTCGCGTTGGATCTGTTGTCCGCTCGCTGATTGCGGTCCGAGGTGAGCTCGTCATCAGCCCCAACTGGGTGTCCGTGCTTCCTGCTTCCATTCGAGGGCCCCCTGGGGGAGCCTTCCTCTACGACGCTACGCACTCTGTGGCGGAGCTCAGGTCGTGACATCGGGTCGACTGTCTGCCGCGGGCGACAGCGTGCTGGTCTTCCGCTCATGCGTCTACCAGGGGACGATGCCGTAACGATCTTGGAACGTGCCGGTCGGGCCGTTAGGTGGCAGCGTGGCAAGGTGGACGATAGCCTCGGCTCGTTCAGTGACGGTCTGGGAACCGCGTTGGTTGTTGAAGTCCGTCGCGGTAAAGCGGGTCTTCCGGAGTTAGCGGGGTGTCCTGCCCCTGACCAGGCGGCGGCCGAGAGGCATCAGCGGGGATCCACCGCGTAAGCACAGAGGCGCTTCAGTCTCAATGTGTGAAAAAGAAAACGCTCCACGCCTCTGTGTACCTCGATCCTACCGAGATCGTCGCCCACCTCGTTGGTCTCAAAGACGTGCGCGTGCTGTCCTACGCGCGCCGTGGTCCGGTGGGCGAGATCACGATCGAACAGGCCGATCCCCAGCTGTGGTGTCCGAGCTGTGGGGGCCGAGCGTGGGTCAAGGACCGTCCGGTCGTCTCCTACGTCGACCTGCCCTTCGGCGGCGTGCCGATCACGCTGCGCTGGAAGAAGCACCGCCTCGTGTGCCCCGACACCGTGTGCCCGGAGCGCTCGTTCACTCTGGACGATCACCGGATCGCCGCGGTGGGCTGTCGGCTCAGCACGCGGGCGGCCAAGTGGGTGGCCAAGCAGATCGCCGGCGGCCAGACGGTCCGGCACCTCGCCCGTGAGCTCGACTGTGGCTGGGACGCCATCAACGCGGCGGTGCGCATCTACGGCGCTGCCTGGCTAGCAGCCGACACCAAGCGGCTGAAAGAGACCACCGCCATCGGACTCGACGAGTCCCTCTTCGTGCGCGCCGGCCCTTTCAAGCACAAGACGTGGTCGACCACGGTGTGCGACGTGGCCAACCATGCGCTCATCGATGTGCTCCCCACCAGGGACTTCGCCCAGGTCGCCCGTTGGTTGCGCTCCCAGCCCCACCATGTACGCGAGAACCTCGACTACGGCTGCTTGGACATGTCCAAGACCTACAACGCTGTGTTCAAGGTGGTCACGCCCAAAGCGACCCGCGTCATCGACCGCTTCCACGTCATGCGCCACGCCATCTTGGCCGTCGACCAGGTCCGCCGTCGGGTCCAACAACAACGCCTCGGGCACCGAGGCCGAGCGGGCGATCCCCTCTACAAAGCCCGCAAGCTGTTGGTGATCAAGGCGACCGCCAACGATCCCGAGCTCCAAGAGCGTCTCGAGGGCCTCTTGGCACTGGGCGACTCCGACGGTGAGGTGGCATTCGCCTACAGCCTCAAGGAGGCCGTCGCTCAGTTCTACGAGACCAACGACCCCGAGGTCGCGGCCGATCTGCTGCGCGACATCATCGACGTGGGTTCGAAGCGCTCGGCCCCCTTCGAGGTGCGGCGCCTGGCCCGGACTTTGCGCAACTGGTTCGAGTCCATCGTCGCGTGGCACCGCGCCAGGGTCTCCAACGGTCCCACCGAGGGTATGAACAATCTCTTGAAACGGGTGAAGCGGGTCGCCTTTGGCTTCACCAACTTCGAGAACTTCCGGACCCGGGCCCTCCTCTACGCCGGCAAGCCGAACTTCAGGGTCCTGGACTCGATCGTCGTCACATGAGCTGGCTCACCCCGCAGAAACCGGAAGAGCCGGAAAAGCCGGGATCGGCGGCCTTGACAAGGATGCCGTCGAGAGCGCGGGCCCAAAAATCCACTCCGATCTGGTGGGCGCTAGAGGACTCGAACCTCCGACCTCAGCCGTGTGAAGGCTGCGCTCTAACCAACTGAGCTAAACGCCCGAAGATGCGATCGCGGAGCACTCACGATCCAAACCGGTGAAACATGGTAGCGCGGGGTCGGTGAGATCCCGGCCTCCGCTGGTGGTCAGTTGACCAGTTGAGCGGGACTCGGTGCCAGGGCCTCGAACCCCAAGGCCTCCTCGAGCGCGGCTGCCGATCGCAGGACGACCAGGTCCGCATGCTGGGGTCCGATCAACTGCAATCCGATCGGCAGGCCTGAGGAGGAGAAGCCGGCACAGATCGTGGCGGCCGGCGACCGCGTCATGTTGAACGGATAGGTGAACTTGATCCAGTTGTAGTCGGACTTCCCGTTGACCAGCCCTTGGCCGCCGAGCGATCGGGGCGGAGGGACGGCTGCCACCGTCGGTGTCATCAGGAGCCGGACGTCATGGAACAATTCGACCAGCCGCAGGTTGAGGACGTGACAGGCGTCGTCGGCCCGTATCACGTCGACGGCGTTCACCGTGGCCGCGCCCTCGAGGGTCATGGCCAATACCGGATCGATCCCGTCCCATCCCTGGGTGTCACGAACGCCGCCCAGAGTCCGGAGGTTGTAGACACCGGACAGGGTCAGCCATTGGTCCACCGGGTCCGACGAGAACACCGAATCCACCTCGACCACCTCGGTGCCCAGCGAGGCCATCACTTCGACGGCGCGCTCGCGAAATTGCCAACACTTCAGAGTCGACCTCGGCATAGCCGAGAGTCGGTGACCATGCCACCCGCCGCGGCGGCTTCGGGTCGTCGAGCGCCGCGACCCACGACGCTTCGGGTCGCGGTAGCGACCTGAGATCGGTCGGGTCGGGCCCGACCACTACGTCAAGCGCGGCCACCACGTCGGCCAGACGACGCGCCAGCACGCCTTTGGTCGAGAGATTCAACCAGTCCGGCGCAGTCGCTCCCCCGCCGGGCACCCGTCCCAGTGAAGGCTTCATGCCGGACAGGCCGCAACACGATGACGGGATGCGGATCGACCCTCCCCCGTCGGAGCCGGTGGCCATGGGCACCATCCCCGACGCGATCGCCGCCGCACTGCCGCCGGACGAGCCGCCCGGGGTGTGATCCAGGTTCCAGGGATTGAGCGTCGGGCCGAACAGGGGATTGTCGGTATCCGCCTTCCATCCGAGCTCCGGCGTGTTGGTCTTCCCGACGACCACACATCCCGCGGCCACCAGCCTGGCCACCAGGGGCGAGTCAGCGGCCGCCGGCTCACCACCGGAAAACACATTGGAGCCGTGTGTCGTGACGAAGCCGGTGGCGTCTTCCAGGTCCTTGACGCCGATCGGGATCCCGGCCAGCACCCCGGGATCGCCGCCCCTCGCCACGGTGCCGTCGACCCGGTCGGCCGCGGTGCGTGCCCGTTCCTCGTCGACCGCGACAAAGGCATTGATGATCGGGTTGAGCGCCGCGATCCGGTCCAACGCGTGATCTACGAGCTGGCGAGCCGACCGCTCGCCGCGCCGCACCTGTCCCGCCATTACGGCAGCTGATTCGGTGCGGAAGTCCATTGCCGCGACCGTATCGGTCGGTCCCCGGGCCCACAACTGCGATCGGGTTCGGAGATCGGGTCCGCGACCGTTTCGACAAGAAGCGCCAATGGCGAGCAATCTTTGCGAATGCCGCCAGAGCCGCTTGCCGGGGTCGTGCTCGACCATGTGGCTCATGCCGTGCACCGCTGGCAGGACGCCTGGGGCCGCTATGCCGTCGACCTCGGTGCCGAATGGAGCTCCGGCGGCATGAGTCGCGGATTCTCGCCTGGCCAGCTGCGGTTTGCCAACGGCGCCCGGATCGAGCTGCTCATGCCGCACGCCACGGCTGCCAACGACTTCCTCGAGCGCTTCCTCCGGTCCAGTGGGCCCGGCCCCCACCATCTCACTTTCAAGGTGGCCGACATTGCTGCCACCATCGACGAGGCACAACGGTCCGGCTGGGAACCGATCGGCATCGACATGAGCGACCCCGAGTGGATGGAGGCGTTCATCCATCCCAAGCAAGCCACCGGAGTGGTCGTACAGCTGGCGCAGGCCGCAACTGGGTGGACCAGTCCCGCGCCTGAGGACTACCCGACCGACCGTCGGCAGAGCCGGGACCGGAGTCGGTCGGCGGCGCCCGCGTCGTTGCTCAGGGTCACCCACCTGGTGGTGGACATGTCCGTTGCCACCAGCCTCTTCATCGACCTGCTGGGCGGCGAGACGGTCGCCGAGGGCCAGGCCGGGGGGCTGAGATGGATCGACCTGCGCTGGGGAGGGCCGATGTGCCTGCGACTGGTGGCGTCCGCCGGGCGGTCGGGCCGACGGCCCTTGCTGGAGTGGCTCGACGGCCGACCGGGTCGGATCCACCACCTCCACCTGTGCGCCGAAGAGCCGGACGGGCTGGCCGAGGCCAGACCCGTCGAGGCGGACGAACTGGCTTCTCTCATCGAGCCAGAGCTCGGACCCCGTTGGGTCGTCGAGCCCCGGAGCAACGCCGGGATGCGCCTGCTGGTCACCGACCAGCCGGGTGACTGACCAAACCGGGTCAGGCGGCAGACTCCGACCAACCGCCGTTCATCGGACCGATAGCCTCTTGATCGATGGCCAAGGCCCACGACAGGCACGCTCTCCATGACTAGAGACGGCGAGAAGTCCGAGAGCGCCGACCCCGAGGACGTGGCGGAAGACCAGCCGCCGGTGAAACCACGCTCCCCCAGGTCGGCGGAGGGCGGCCAGCGGTCGACCAACCTGGGACCAGAAGCTACGGGCGGGTCCGACCGCTCGACCAAATGGGCTATCGATCGGCTGGACGAACGCGAGAAGCGTTTCTCGTTTGCCGCTTCGGGTGGTGCGCTGCTCTTCGGCGTGATCGTCTACGCGGTTGAGAACAACGCCCATTTCCATCCCCAGAAAGGCCAACTCAGCCCCCAAACGGTCCTGGTCGTAGGCCTCGCGGCCGGGGCGTTGCTCCTCGGCGCCACCCTGCTCGGCCGGAGGGCGCCGGTCGGTTTCGTGGCCCTGTTCACCGGATTGGCGTTCAGCAACTCCAGCCTTTTCCTGGCGCTGCCCTTCCTGGCTTTGGCCATTTGGATCCTCTACCGGTCGTTCAAAATCCAACGAGACACCGCCGCCAATGCCCGAGCGGCGCGAGCCGAATCGAAAGCCGCCCCCTCGCGTGGGTCGCGCTCCCCCGCCAGCACGTCGAAGCCGGGGACGAGCTCGAAAACCAGGAGCCGGTCCACCAGCTCGAGCCGTCCAGAGGCCAACAAGCGCTACACCCCGAAACGACCCCCGCCGCCCGCGCCGAAGCCATCCAGGCGAGATCGCAAAGCCACCCGGGCGTCGGACTGATCCTCGAATCCCGTCACTCCGACGGTGCCGGCTTCTCGGACCCGTCACGCGGCTTGGGCTGATCCGGTTCGGTGACCAGCGCCGACCGCAGGAGCTGGAGAATCTCGTTGCGCCGCCGGACCAAGGATCGGGCTGTCGGCTCCTCCCCGAAGGCCCGTCCCACCTCGACTTCGGTGACCATGCCGATCACCGTGGAGTAGATGGCCAACAGGAGCAGTCTGGGCTCGTGCCGCCTCATGTGACCCGAGTCCATCTCCGCCTCTAGGAACTCGGAGGCCCGCGCCACCAGCGGATCGAGCGCGGTGACCAGCCGGGTGGCCGCAGGCGTGCCGAGGCGCCCGGTCTCCCGCACCAACCCGAGCAATTGCGGGCGCCGGGCCGCAAGCCGGAACACCGACCGGACCACGGCCTCCACCCGTGCCCATCCGGTGCCGGCGGCGGCCAGCGATTCCTCCAGGGCGGCGGAGAGCTCGACCGCACTCCGGTCGATCACCGCCTCGAGCAGCGCCTCCTTCGACGGGAACCAATAGAGGATGGTCTGCTTCCGGATGTCGAGGCCTTCCGCCAGCCCGTCCAACGACGAGGCCTCGTAGCCCCGTGAGGCGAACGATGCCAGAGCGGCGTCCAGGATCCGCTCGGAGGTGCTCGTGCCGTCGCCGGTCCGGGTACGCGCCGAGCCGGCCCGAGGGCGGGCCGAGCCTGCCGAGGGCCGGCGGCGTCCCCTCCCGGCTGACGCCCCACTGGTGCTCGACTCGCTCACTTACCATATGGTAGACAGAACTGGTGACCCGCGTCCGTGACGCCCTGGCGGGGCGTCGGTTCTTCATCACCGGAGCCACCGGTTTCCTGGGAACAGCACTGGTCGAGCGGCTGTTGAGGACCGTGCCCGACAGCCAGGTGGTGCTGCTCATCCGACCGGGAAGACGGTCGACCCCCATGCAGCGGGCCACCAAGGAGATCCTCAAGAACGACTGCTTCGACCGGCTCCGACAGCTCCACGGCGAACAGTTCGAGGGGGCAGTGGCCGCCCGGGTGATCGCCGTGGCCGGCGACGTGGCGGCGGACGGTCTCGGCCTCGACGAGGCGGGCCTGCGAGCACTTTCCGAGTGCGAGATCGTCATCCATTCGGCCGCCTCCGTGAGCTTCGACTCCGCACTCGACACCGCCGTCGAGGTGAACTTGCTAGGACCGTCCCGGGTGGCAGAAGCCGTGGTAGCCGCCCGACGTCTTGCCGATAACGAAGGCCGGACCGGTCCGCGACATTTCCTCCCGGTCTCGACCGCCTATGTGGCCGGGACCCATCAGGGTGAGGCCAAAGAGGAGCTTCTCGACGGCAATCAGTTCACCGTTGGCGTCGACTGGCGCGCCGAGGTGGAGGCGGCCCGGCGCCAGCGGGGAGACACCGACGCCGCCTCGCGCCGACCAGACCGACTCGACGCGTTCATGAAGGACGCTCGGGGCCAACTTGGTGCGGCCGGTCTGCACCTGTTGGCCGAGCGGGCTGAGCGTCTGCGGGAGGACTGGGTCAAGAAGCAGATGGTGACAGTAGGACAGGCCCGAGCCCAATCCCTCGGATGGCCCGACGCCTACCCCTACACCAAAGCGCTCGGGGAACGGGCCCTCGTCTCTCAGTACGGCGACACCGTGCCCATGACCATCATCCGTCCTTCCATCATTGAGTCGGCGCTGGCCGAGCCGCGGCCAGGGTGGATCCGCGGCTTCCGCATGGCCGAGCCGATCATCGTGTCCTATGCCCGGGGGCTGTTACGTGAGTTCCCCGGGGTGCCCGAAGGGGTGACCGACGTGATCCCCGTGGACCTGGTGGTAGCGGCCATCCTGGCCGTAGCCGGCGATGTACTCCTCGCAGCCGATGACGACTACCCGGGCCCGACCGTGTACCACGTGGCGTCGGGCGTTCGGAACCCGTTCCGCTACGGACGCCTGGTCGAGCTGGTGCAGACCTGGTTCACCGAGCACCCCCTCTATGACGCCGACGGTCAACCCATCGTGGTGCCGGCATGGTCCTTTCCGGGCCGGGGGCGGGTGCAACGACAGCTGTCGCGAGCCAGCAAGGCCATGGAACTGGCCGAGAAGGTCGCCGGATCCCTGCCCATTCGCGGTCGGCGGGCGGACTGGATGGCCACCCTCGAGGAACGCCATCTGCTGGCCGATCGGGCGCTCGGCTACGTCGAGCTGTACGGCGCCTACACCGAGACCGAGGCCCGCTACCGCGTCGACCGTCTGCTGGAGTTGTGGGACCGGATGGACGACGACGACCGGGAGATGTTCTGCCTCGACCCGGCCGCCGTCGATTGGGACGTCTACGTGCGCGAGATCCACCTGCCTTCGGTCATCGAGCACGCCCGGGTGCGCACCGGGCCCACCCGGTCGACGCAACCTTCCCGGAGGGGCGCGCCCGACGAGCGATCCTGTCCCCCGATCGCCATCTCGCGGCCTTCGACCTGGAGAACACCCTGATCGCATCCAATGTCGTCGACTCGTACGCCTGGCTGGCATCTCGGCACCTGCCCGCCGCCGAGCGCATGGCATTCGTGGCCGATCTGGTGAGCGAAGCGCCGTCCCTCTTGGCGCTCGACCGCCGCGACCGCGGCGACTTCCTCCGTTCCTTCTACCGGCGGTACGAGGGCGCGCCCGTCGACCGGTTGGGTCGAGACGCATGGGAACTGTTCCATCACCTCCTGCTGGCCAAGTCGTTCCCGGCCGGCATGGCCCGTGTCCGGCAGCACCGTGGGCTCGGTCACCGGACTCTGTTGATCACCGGTGCGCTCGACCTCGTCGTCGAGCCCCTCCGAGCGTTGTTCGACGACATCGTCTGCGCCCGGCTGAGCCAAGTCGACGGCCGATTCACCGGCCGTCTCGACGAGCTGCCACCAATAGGCGAGGCCCGGGCCCTGCTCCTCGCCGACTACGCCGCGGCCGAGGGCCTGCGGCTCGAGGAGTCCATGGCCTATGCCGACTCGGCCAGTGACCTCCCCATGCTCGAGGCCGTGGGCTTCCCGGTGGCCGTCAATCCCGAAGCCAAGCTGGCCGCCATCGCCCGCCGGAGAGGCTGGCACGTGGAGCACTGGCACAAAGCCGCCGGGCGCTCTGCGCCCATGCTCCCCCTCGGACCGCTGGACAGGAGACGGCCGGGCGGAGGTCGGGCGCAGACGGCCGGGCCCGGTGGCCACCCCCGCACTCCCCTCCAGGTGCCGGGCAGATGAAGGCGCTGGTCTTGGAGCGCAACGTCCCCCGGTTCGCCGCATCGAGGGTGGCCTCGCTCCTCGGTTCGGGGCGGGGGGCCGGCATGGGCCCGTTGGAGCTGCTCGACGTGGCGGCCCCGGAGCCCCCCGCTGAGGACTGGGACCACCTTCAACCCCTTCTCTCCGGAATCTGCGGGTCGGACCTGGCCACGCTCGACGGACGGAGCTCGCGGTACTTCGAGGACATGGTCAGCTTCCCGTTCGTGCCCGGCCACGAGGTGGTCGGGGTCCTCGACGGCGGGGGTATCGACCACTCCGGCCAGGTCCTCGGGCCCGGCACCCGGGCCGTGATCGAACCGGTGCTCGGCTGCGCTCCCCGCCACATCCGCCCGCCGTGCCCCTATTGCGCCGGTGGCCACACCGGCCTCTGCGGCAACGTGGCCTTCGGGGACGTCGCCCCCGGGCTCCAGACCGGCTACTGCTCGGACACCGGAGGCGGCTGGTCCACCGCTGGCCTGGTCGCCCACCATTCCCAGGTCCATCGGGTACCCGACTCCTTCAGCGACGAGGACGCCGTGATGGTCGAGCCGACGGCCTGTGCCGTTCATGCCGTGCTCTCCGCCGACATCGAGGCCGGCGCAGTGGTGGCGGTCATCGGCGCCGGCACCCTCGGTCTCATCACGGTGACGGCTCTGCACCACCTGGTGCGACCATCTGCCCCGGGAACGGTGATGGTCGGGGCCAAGCACCCGCATCAGCGCCAACTGGCCGAGTCGCTCGGGGCCGACACCGCCGTGTCGCCCGAACAGCTGGCCCGTGCCGTCCGTCGCCGCTCCAGCTCGCTCGTCTTGGCCGGACGCCTGACCGACGGTGCCGACGTGGTCTTCGACTGCGTGGGCAGCTCGGGGTCCTTGGCCGCCTCGCTCGCCATGGTGCGCCCGCGCGGCCGGGTGGTGATGGTCGGGATGCCCGGACGGGTCTCCATCGACCTGGCTCCTCTGTGGCATCGGGAGTTGACCCTCGTCGGTTCCTATACGTACGGAGTCGAGCCTCCCCTGGCGTCGTCGCAGCCCGGACGCACGTTCGAGCGGGCCCTCGACCTCGTGGCCCAAGCCGGGCTCGGATCCTTGGTGAGTGCCACCTACCCGATCGAGCGCTACGAGGAGGCGATCGCCCACGCCGGCTCGGCCGGCCGGCGCGGCGCGGTCAAGGTGGCCTTCGACCTCCGCCATCGGAAGGTGGGCGGTCGATGAGCCCGAGGCCCGGCTTCGTCCTCGATGTGGACCGCTCGACACCGCCGACGCTCTTCTGGCGCGGCGAGCGGTTCAGCCTCGAGCAATTGCCAGAAGGCAGCCGGGTCATCTACGCACCCGAGCCGATCGAACCCTTGAAGGACGCGTCCGCCGCCATCCGGTCGGCGCTGACCAACCCCGTCGGCGGCCAGGACCCGCTTCCGACCCAACTCCGTGCCGGCATGAGGCTGACCATCGCCTTCGACGACATCTCGTTGCCCCTCCCTCCCATGGAGCGGCCGGATATCCGTCAGCTGGTCATCGAGCAGGTGCTCGACATGGCGGCAGATGCCGGCGTCGACGACGTCGAGCTGATCGTGGCGCTGGCCCTCCATCGGAGGATGACCGAGGCGGAGCTCCGCCACGCCCTGGGCGACCGCATCTACGACGCCTTTGCCCCGAACGGTCTGCTGACCCAGCACGACGCGGAAGATCCCGCCGCCCTCGTCCACCTGGGTCAGACCGACCAGGGCGAGGACGTGGAGATCAACAGACGCGCCGCCGAGAGCGACCTGTTGGTCTACGTCAACATCAACCTGGTGGCCATGGACGGCGGGCACAAGAGCGTGGCTACCGGGTTGGCCAGCTACCGGAGCCTGCGTCACCACCACAATCCGGTGACCATGCAGCACAGCCGCTCCTTCATGGACCAGCATCGATCCGAGTTGCATTCGTCCAACTGGCGGATGGGGCGCCTCATCGCCGACAGCGGCGTCAATCTGTTCCAGATCGAGACCACGTTGAACAACGAGGCGTTCCAACCCGCCTTCGCCTTCCTCCAGAAGCGCGAATGGGAATGGGGCGTGCGTGACCGCCTGGGATACATGGCGGCGTCGAAGGCTCTGGACCGGACCCCGTCCCGCTACGCCCGGCAGCTGTTCCACTCCGTCAAGGCCCCGCACCGGATGACGTCGGTCCAGGCCGGCGAGGTGGAGGCGGTGCACAAGCTGAGCACTGACAATGTCTGGGCCCAGCAAGGCGTGGCGGTGGAGGGACAGACCGACATCCTGACCATGGGCCTTCCCTACATAGGTCCCTACAACGTGAACTCGATCCTCAACCCCATCCTGGTGGCCTGCCTGGGGCTCGGGTACTTCTTCAACCTCTACCGCGGGAAACCCTTGGTCAGAGAGGGCGGCGTGCTCATCATGACCCACCCGACTCCGTGGGAGTTCAACCCCGTCCACCACCCGAGCTACATCGACTTCTTCGAACAGGTCCTGACGGAGACGACCGATCCGATCGAGGTGGCCAACCGGTTCGAGGAGTCCTTCGCCACCGATCCGTGGTACATCCATCTGTACCGGACCGGCCATGCCTACCACGGCGTTCACCCGTTCTACATGTGGTACTGGTGCGCACATGCACTGCAGCACCTGGGGGCTGTGATCGTCGTGGGTGGCGACGGGGCCGCAGTGCACCGCCTTGGATTCCGCGCCGCCTCGGCGCTGTCCGATGCCCTGGAGATGGCTTCCGACATCGTCGGACCGTCTCCCTCTCTCACTCATCTGCACGCACCGCCGATCCTCATGGCGGACGTCCGGTGACGCCCCGACTGGGCACCTCGAACTCCCTGCGGACACGCCGGGCGGTACGGACCGACGCTCTGCTCGGGAACGTGGACCGATCAGCAGCAGGGCGCCACGGGGTCGGGCTGGGGTCGATGACACCGTCGTCGCTGGCCGCTCGGTTCGGTCGGGCGCACTTCCCGCTGGCCTCGCCCAGCTGGCCCGAGTCGGTTCCCCGTCCCCCGGCCGAGCCCGAGCTGGGCGCGCACTACGACACTTCGTGGTCCCGCCGGTACCCGGTCCGCCTGGCTCGCGCTGTAGTGCTCGACAACGTGGCCCGACCTGTCGCCCGCATCGTGGCCTCTCCCCTGATTCGCGGCGACGAGGGGCTTAAGACTCTCGAGACCCCGGTGATCTTCGCCGCCAATCATGCCAGCCATGCGGACACCCCCCTGCTGTTGTCCTGCCTCCCCCTCCGGTTCCGCCACCGCACCGTGGTGGCCGCGGCGGCCGACTACTTCTTCGATCGCCGTTGGAAGGCCGACGTGTGGTCGTTCTTGTTGGCCGCCATTCCCTTCGAGCGCACCAAGATCAACCGCCGTTCGGCCGATCTGGCCATCGACCTGCTGGCCGACGGATGGAACCTGATCATCTTCCCGGAAGGCGGCCGCTCGCCCGACGGGTGGGCGCAGCCGTTCCGTCCGGCCAGTGCCGCCTACCTGGCCACCCGCAGCGGCCGCCCGGTGGTACCGGTCCACCTGGACGGCACGCGTGACCTCCTCCCCAAAGGTCGACGAGGGCTGCGACGAACCCGTACCACGGTCACGTTCGGCACGCCCCTGTGGCCAGACGAGGGCGAGGATGCCCGGCGGTTCGGTGAGCGCATCGAAGCAGCGGTGGCCACCATGGCCAATGAGGTGCGCTCGGATTGGTGGACGGCGCGCAAGCAGGCGGCGGTCGGGACGACACCGGCGTTGCAGGGGCCGGATGCCTCGGCATGGCGCCGCTCGTGGGAGCTGTCGCCCACACCCGACCGGACGCCGGCCGACGATGGGGCCGACTGGCCCCGACGGAGCCGTTGAGCCCGCCTCGACGGTGACGGCGCCGCGGAGCCGGCCTCGATTCAACCCTTCCCGCTCAGTCGGCGGATCAACGAGGCGGGCCGGGTTCGGTCGACGGCCGTCAGTCGCTCGCCACGAAGCTCCTCCTGGTCGCGGTCGTCCAGAGGTGCCAGCGCGACAGGGGCCGATCCCGGCGCCGACAGTGCCCACCCGAGCAGCAGGTCGGCCAGGGCCGGATTGCGGGCCAGGGCCGGTCCGTGGAGGTAGGTCCCGAACACGCGGTCCGTCCAGGCGCCTTCAGTGCGGTCGCCCGCACCGTTGCCTACCCCCCGGACCACTTGCGCCACCGCCTTCGAGTCCCGGCCGATCGTGGTTCGGGCGCTGTGGTTTTCGAACCCGGAGAGGATGGGCAGAGACCGGCCGGAGGGGAGCCTGGGGACGTCGGCGGCGACCGAGGCCAACAGCTCGCCCACCGCCCGGGCTCCGCTGCTCTTGGCGGTGGTGACGTCGAGGACCCCGAGACCGTCATGGGGCCGGCCATCGCGGTCGGGGAAGGATCGGCCGAGCAGCTGGTAGCCGGCGCAGACACCGAGCACGACCGCTCCCTGTTCGACCGCCCGTCCGAAGGACGGGTCGGACCGGAGGGCCTCGGCCGCCCGTACTTGAGGCCCGTCCTCGCCCCCGCCGATGCAATAGAGGTCGGCCGTCGGAAGTGGCCGCCCCGACTCGGCCTGGACGAGGTCGGCATCGATGCCGCGCCACGATGCCCGCCGGGCCAGGACCAGGCCGTTGCCCCCGTCGCCATACGTGCCCAGCAGGTCGGGGTAGACGACGGCGATGGTCAGCTTCGAGTTGCGGTCCGCCGCGGTCACAGTCGGGAACGCACGTCGGCAAAGGCCGTGTAATTGCCGAGGAAGTCAATCGCCACACTGGGGACCGACCCCTTGGTGCGGTCGATGGCCTGGTCGATCGCGACCACGGGGTCGGCCACCACCGTGCACTCGATCCCGGCATAGCGGAGGCGCACAGCCAGATCGAGCCGGCGGTCCCCCGTGGCCAGCGCGGCCCGACCGGTCAGACGTTCGAAAGGGACATCCCACAGCCAGCTGGTGTCGAGCCCGTCGGCGATCCGGGCATTGACCGACAGGACGACAGGTGTGCACGTCGGGCCGCCCTCGTCGAGCAGATCCAAGATCGCCGTCCAGCCAGCCGGGTTCTTGGCCAGCAACAGCCTCACCTCCCGTCCCCGCCGCGAGACGGACGAGAATCGACCCGCCACCTCTTTGACTCCGGCGATGCGGTCGAGGGCGGGCGAGACACCGCCGGTCCACCCGAGCCCCCCTTGGCCGCCGTCGCCGTCGGTCAGCGCGGCGGCGACCGCCGCCATGGCGGCGTTCGACCGGTTGAACTGCCCCGGCAGACCGATGTCGAGCGAAAGACGAGACCCGTCCGCCAGGACCAGCACCGACCCATCCACCCAGGCGTCGCAGCGCGGACGTGCGAGCCCGCATCGCTCGCAGGCCCATCCGCCCGCTCCGCCCTCCTGTCCCCCGTCGTCGAACACGATCCGGCCGCCGCAGGAAGGGCATCCGACCGCGTCGTTCCGCCACACCTGCCCCGCCCCGACCCAATGCACCCCCGGAGCGGCGGAGGCGGCATAGACCACCAGGGGGTCATCGGCGTTGGCCACCACCGCCGGGGTCCCGTCGGCAGCATCCCCATCTGGTGACCCAAGTGTCCCCCGCCACCGCTCGGCCACCATACGAACCTCGGAGATCCGGTCGAGTTGGTCCCGCGACAGGTTGAGCAGGACCACAGTCCGTGGGGCGGTGTCTTTCATGACCCGTCCGAGATATCCCTCGTCGACCTCGAGCACGGCGGGTATTTCCGGAGGTGAGCCGACCATGGCGGCCACATGGCCGGCGGGCATGTTCGCGCCCGTGTGATTGGAGACGACCCGGGGCCGGTCCGGGGCGGCGAGGGCCGTTGCCAGCATCTTGGTCGTAGTGGTCTTGCCGTTGGTGCCGGTGACAAGCGCCACCCGGCGGCCATTGGCCAGGGTGACGAGCAGCCCGGGATCGAGAGCCAGCCCGATCCGGCCGCCGACCACCGTGCCACTCCCCCGGCCGAGCGCCCGCGACAGCCGGTTGGACAGGGTGACCGCCTCGACCGCCACCGCCACGCGCGCCGGCAGGACCCGCCGGTCCGATCGGGGAGCGACCGTCACGCCGGCGGCTGGGTGCTGGCGAGTTCCTCCTCGGTCGGGATCCGCGCCACCCGGGCCTCGGCCGGCAACAGGTCGGCGATGGCAGCCATCAAGGAGTGGGTGTCGGCCACCGCGTCCACCAGGCCGAGCGTCATCGGTTTCCCGACGTTGACGGTGACCTCGGGAGGATGGTGCAACGCGGTCACGTTCGGCAGCCGCGACGATCTTGGCCACACGTGCTCGGTTCCCCACAGGCCGATGGGTACCACCGGAGCACCGGTCTCGGCGGCCAGCCGGGCCGTACCCGTGTGACCGTGGAGCACGGGGTCGAAGAACTGGGCGCCCCTCGGGATGGTGCCCTGCGGCAGGACGATGACGACCTCGCCCCCCCGGAGAGCGGCGGCCGCCTGGTGCATCGGTCCGTCGCGCCAGCGGGTGGAGGTCTGGCCCCGTTCCACCGGGATCCCGCCCAGGGCCCGGGCCAGGCGACCGACGAGCGGGGCGTCGAACACCTCCTGCTTGGCCAGGAAGCGGACCGGGCGGCCGAGGCGAGCGGCGACCAGTCCGATGGCGGCCACGTCGAAGTAGCTGCGGTGGTTCGGGGCCAGCAGCACCGGCCCGCGGCGCGGGATGTGCTCGACGCCGCTGATCGAGAACCGGGCGTAGGGGAATGCCTCAGGGCGGAAGAACAGCCGTGCGACGTGGTACGGCTCGAGGCCCACGAAGGTCGGGATACCCGGGGACCGGTCCCAGTGCTCAAGCGGCCACCGCCGCGCCAGCGCCACCGCCACTAGACGGGGGTCGGCGTTGAGGGGATGGGGATGACCCACCGCCTGCAGGAGCGGGAGGTCGAAGACACTGTCGGAGTAGGCATGTGAAGCCGAGAGGTCGGTGCCGGCGCCGGCCGACCATTGACGGACGGCGGCCAACTTGCCCAACCCCCAGACGAACGGGCCGTCCAAGCGGCCGGTGTAGCGGCCGTCCTCCACTCCGTAGCGGGTGGCGATGACGGCATCGAAGCCGAGCGCATCGGCCAGCGGGGAGACCATGTCCACTGGAGACGTGGTGGCGAGCACCACAGCCCTTCCCTCCTCCCGGTGGACAGCGAGCGCGTCGAGGGCCCAGGGCTGGACCAGGTCGGTCAGCGATTCCACGGCCCGCTTGCCGGCCCGCCGGGTGGCCTCGACCGAACGGCCGCCCATGACCCGGGCGGCAGCACGGGCCAAGCCGATGAAGGGGATCGACTCACCGAACCGGTTGTAGAGGCCATAGACGAGTCCCTGCCCGGGAAGACGACGCCCGGGCGGCAGCACCCCCTCCGCCTCCATCGCCTCTTGGAAGACCGGACCGCTGGCCGATCGCAAGAGCGTGCGGTCCAGGTCGACGAAGACGGCGGCCTCGGCGGCGGTCACGGACTGCACGCTACCGCCGGGAGGAGCAGGCGGCAGGGCCGGATGAGGGAATCGAGCACGGTCGGAAAGCCCTTCTCAGGAGCCGCCAGGCCCTTTACGCGGCAAAGGGACCGCCGAGGGGGGGAAGGCAGTCCCTTTGCACTGACTCAACAAGGATAGGAGGGGGATTCCTTTGACCCTGTGGTCCGAAACTCAGTGTATAACAGCCGCGAGCAATCAGTCAAGCAGCTTATTTCGATAGCTGCTATCGTGATTAGCGATGGAGTTACGGCATCTGCAGGCCCTCACGGCGATCAGCGACCACGGTACGTTCTCGGCCGCGGCCGAACACCTCAACACGGTTCAGTCCAACATCTCGGCCCACATCGCCCGGCTCGAACGGGAGCTCGGCAGCCCCCTCGTCGACCGGGCCGATGGCCGTCTCACCGAAGAGGGCATGGTGGTGGTGGCCCGGGCCAGGCGGATCCTGTCCGAGCTCGATGCCCTGGTGGCGGACGTGGCGGCCTGTCGGGACGAGGTCGCAGGGACTGTCCGGGTCGGGATGATCGGGACCACGGCTCGGTGGTTGGTGCCCCGGCTGATGGACGTGGCCCGCAAACGCCACCCGAAGCTTCGGTTGGTCGTCGTGGAAGGGACCACCACCGGCCTCGAGCCCCAGTTGGCCAGCGGCCAGCTGGACCTGGCCGTGCTCCACCTTCCCTTGAGCGGCCGGGACCTGGTCGCAGCCATGCTCTTCGAGGAGGACCTGGTGCTGGTGGTGCCAGACGGTCACGCCATGGCCGCCCCCCGCCGGCCCGTCACCCTCGAGGACCTCGCCGACATGGAGCTTCTCCTCCCCTTGCCGGGGACGGCCTTCCGCGACGAGCTGGACGCGGTGACCCGTCCGCTCGGCATCACCCTGCTCCCGGCGGCCGAGATCGACGGAATCCGTCTCATCGCCTCGCTCACCTTCGAGGGCTACGGTCCGGCCATTCTCCCGGCCACGGCCATTCCAACCTTCCTGCGCGACCAGTTCCACCCGGTCGCCATCGGGGGCCTACCCCGCCGGAGGGTTGGCGTGGCCCAACGGAGCCGCGGGCTGCCCTCCGCCCCCACCCGCGCCCTCCATGAGCTGTTGACGGCCGTGGTGTCCCAGCCCGAGGGCCGGCCGGACGGCGTCCACGTCCAGGCGTGAGGCCCCCGGACGGGGTTCAGAGCTCCGGTGCTCGGGGCTCTCGCCACATCCGCCAGATGGGCGGGCTCCCGACCTTCGATCGGTACTCGTCGATGACCTCGAAGCCGAACCGGGCGTACAAGGGGACGTTGCGGTCCTTGGAGGACTCGAGATAGGCCGGCACTCCCTCCTCGTCCGCCCTGGTCAGTAGAGACCGCAGCAGGGCAGAGCCGATCCCCTGGCCTTGGTGGGCCGGTTCCGTCCCGAGGGTGGCGAGATACCAGTGCGGCTCTTTCGGATGCAACGAGTCGATCTCGAACAACAGCCGTAGGGCCCTGATCATCCGGGGACTGACCAGAAACGGTGCCGTCGGGAGCAGCTGGAACAGCTCTCGTAGACCCTGTCGGTGCCGGTCGGGCGGACCCCAGATCGCCACCCCGTCCAGCTGATCGGTGGTGTACACGTGCCGATGGGGCAGGTACTGGCGGCGCAACTGCGAGGTGAAGAAGGAGTGCAGCCCACGGCGTCGGCGCCCGACACCGGCGAACATGAAGTTCGCCACCGGGTCGTCGGCAAAGGCGCGTACCAACATGTCGACCAGTGCGGGCACGTCGGCCACCGTCGCCGGACGCACGCTCGGGCGGCGGGCAGCGGGTTCCACGAGATGATGGTAACCCCCTCGTCTTCAGTTCATGGATGGATCGTCGGGGAACCCCGACACGACGGCGAGCGCCCCGCCCTGGCGGCGCAGCACCCTTCGCCACAGGCCCTCAGGGTCGGCCGATATCAGATCGGGGGCCCGGGTCTCTACGACGTACCACGATCCCTCCTCGATCTCCGCCTCCAACTGTCCCGAGTCCCAACCGGCATAGCCCGAGAACAGGCGAGCGCCGACGATTGAGCCGGCCACCGCTGCGGGATCGGCAGCCAGGTCCACGGTTCCCACCGGGCGCTCCGCTTCCACCAACAACCGCCACCCCGCCGGCTCGAAGGCGACGTCGGTCGAGGCCAGCCGGACCAGCCCGACCAGCGCGTTTCGCGCCACCGGTCCGCCGACGAACAGCTCGGCCGGCGGGGTGGCCAGCGCCTGCCACTCCGGCAGAAGTTCCCTGACGGCAACACCCCCTGGCCGGTCGATCACCACTCCGAGGGCACCATGGTCGCCGTGATCGAGGACCAGCACCACCCGGCGGGAGAAGTTCGGATCGACCAGCCGCGGCGTGGCCACCAGCAGATGGCCGGCCAGCGCCTCGGGAGGCGGACGACCTCCGTAGGGCTCGAAAGCGCTGAACGGTTCGATCGGCATGGGGCCATGTTGGCGCAACCCGACCACCGAGTGGCGCAGATCGCTGACGTCAGTGAGGCTGTGGGGCATGGACCTCGTCTCGATCGAATCCGCGACCCCCGAGGTGCGGATCGTCACCCTGGACAATCCGTCGCGGCTCAACTCCATGTCGTTCAGGCTGGTTTCCGACCTGTATGCGGCTCTGGACGAGGTGGCCGCGGACAACAGCTGCCGGGTGGTCGTGCTCACCGGTGCCGGTCGTGCCTTCTGCTCGGGTCTCGAGCTCGAGCACGCCGGACAGCCGCCCGGCACCGATGGCCTGGGTCGACACCGACTGGGCATGCGGGCCATGGAGTACATGGGCGGGATCGTGCCGGCCATGCGCTCCATCCCACAGCCGGTCATTGCCGCCGTGAAGGGCCCGGCCTACGGCGGAGGGATGTGCCTGTCCCTCGGAGCGGACATCCGGCTGGCCGGCCGGTCGGCGGTCTTCTGCGGGGCGGGGATCAGCAACGGCTTGAGCGGGACCGAGCTCGGCGTGAGCTGGCTGCTTCCCCGGGCAGTGGGCACGTCCAACTCGGCGGAGATCCTGCTCACCGGCAAGAGGGTCGATGCCGACGAGGCGTTGCGGATCGGACTGGTCTCCCGGGTGGTGAAGGACGACGATCTGCTGGGTGAGGCAACCTCGACGGCCCAGGCCATGTGCGCCTTCAGCCCGTTCGGACTGGCCCTGACCAAGGACACCATTTGGGCCGCGCTGGAGGTCGGCAGCCTCGGGGCGGCGGTGGATTTGGAGAACCGGACCCAGCTGCTGGCCGGCCACACCGGCAACCTGACCGAGGCCACGGCGGCGTTCAAGGACCGGCGCCCGCCGGTCTACGTCGAATAGACGTACCCGATGGCCAAGGCCCGGCGGCGCAGGCCGTCCCGTCGACCGCCGGAGCCGGGCGGGATCGGGCGGGATCACTGGCGGGCCGACGGGCAGGAGAAGGCGCGCTTCCGCACCGAGGACGAGGCCAATCGATCGGCCATGCAGCACCGGCTGGAGTCCGGTGCCGACCTCAATCCCTACTGTTGCGACTGGTGCGGCGGCTGGCATCTCGGCAACCGAGGAGACGACCCGGGCCGCGCGCCGGTCAATGGACCCGGCCGGTGAGCGGGTCACCCGACAGCTCGGACCTGGTCCGCACGCTCACCATCACCGGGGTCTTCGTGTAGATGGGCGCCACCGCCATGCTGCCCATGCTGCCCGTCTACCTCACTGCGAACCGGCCAATGCCAGTTCGCTCGCACAGTGCTTGCATTTCGTGGCGCCTACGGGGAGATCGTCAGACAGGCAATTCGGACAGGTCTTGGTGGGTTCGGGCTCCCCGAAGACGGTGTCGCCCCGCTTCTTCATATAAGCGCGGTAGGGCACCACGAGGATGAGGTAGATGACGGCCATGAAGATGATGAAGTAGATGACGGCCCCGATGAAGGCGCCGACGTTGATCCGTTGACCGTTGATCGTCCATCCGAGCCCGAGCGACGACTTACCCCCGCCCTCCACCGCGTTCACCAGCGGCGTGATGACGTTGTCGGTGAACGACTTGATCAGCGTGCTGAAGGCCAAGGCGACAACGAGGCCGACCGCAATGACGATCAGTTCGCCTTGCATGAGGAAGTTCCTGAATCCCTTGAGCATCGTTCCCCCTTCGGGAGTGCAAACGCCGCTTCGGTGACATCACCGCCCCGACCATCATTTCCTTTCGGCCGGTGCCGGGCAACCAGCTCTTCCCACCGCGCTGCCGGTGGCTGGCCTCGGGTCTGACTACCGGTGGGGTCGACGCCGGCTCCGGCCGGATCACGCCAGTCCGGCGTGGATCGAGGCGGTCCACCGGCCGGTGGTCGGAACGGCACACGCAAAGGTGGCCGCGGCGAGGAGCCAGTCCATCACCGCCCCATCATCGGCATCGACCGGTACCTGCACCACCAACCCCCGCCTGGGGTGGTCCTGGGTCACCCGCCAGCCTTCCGGGAGCCCCATACCCACGTCTCGGAGATTCCAGGCCAGGTGGGTGCCGGCGGCGTGCTGGAGGCCGACGGTCGTCGGCTTCGCCGTGCCGTCGGCCGACCGGCGGCCAGGCATCCACGTGCCGGTCGGGACCTTGTGAGTCGATCCCCCGAGGAAGGCGAACGGGCCGGGCCCGGGCGGGGTGTGCTCCTCCTCGATGATCGGCTTGACATTGATCCAACCGGTCCCACCGGCGGCAACCTCTCTCATGCGGGTCAGGAGCGAGGGGTCGTCATGGGCGACGAACTCCAGCTCGACCGGCCGGGCCCGGGTCACGTCTGGAGGTCGAGCACGCCCCCGGCGAGCGCCTCGAGCTCGGCTCGCCAGATGGCCGGGGTCTCGAGGGGTCGGACCACGAACTTGGAGAATCCGACGTCGAGGAAGGCCTCGATCATGGTGCGAAGGCCCCCGATTCCCACCGGCACCACCTGTTTCGGGTCGACACCCCGGCGCAGCGTGGCCAGCACCCGCGTCATGCTGGCGTCGAGCGGGCGGGCGGCATAGGCGATGGACACACCGAAGTGCTCAGGGCTGATGGCCCGACCGGCTGCAGATGCCGCGTCATCGATGACCCCACGGGCCTGCACCACCTCCTCGGGGGTGCAGGCCGACGGCAGCCAGCCATCGGCCAGTCGGCCGCACCGGGTCAGCGCGTTCGGCACCATGCCTCCGGTCCAAATCTCCAGGGGCTCCTGGACCGGTCGCGGCGACAGCACGACGTCCTCGAACTGACCGGCGTCCCCGTCGTGGGTGACCGGCTCTCCGGTCCACAGGTGACGCAGCAAGGGAATCATCTCGTCCATCAGGCGGCCCTTGTCGGGGCGGGCCACGCCGACCGCTCCTGACTCGTGACGGCGGGGAAGCCCCGGTACGAATGTGACGAGCAGTCGGCCTGAGGAGAGCACATCGAGGGTGGACAGCTGCTTGGCCAGTCGAATCACGTTCCGACCGGGGAGGAGCATGGTGGTGCCGAGCTTCAGGCGCGGGTTGGCGGCGGCGGCGAAGGCCAGGCCGGCCAGAGGGTCGAGTGTGGGAGCGGTCAGGACCTCCGGCAGCCAGACGGAGTCGAACCCGAGCCGGTCGAGGTCATCGACCACCCCGGCGAAGCTCTGGTCGGCCAGCGGGGCCGCTCCCATCCCGACACCGATCCGCACTTTCATGGCCGGCTCCTCGGAGCGGGAGAGACGCCATCTGAGTTCATCGGGGCCCCAACGGCGAGCCGTCGAATCGATCGACGGTCGTGAAGGCCTCGACCGGTGCCCGGCGCAACCGTGTCGCCTGATGGAGCGGTGGTCCGAGGGCCAGCACGCCGACGACGGCCACCGTGTCGGGTACGCCGAGCCGCCTCTTCACCGACGCTTCGTCGCGGACCGCCATGGTGGTCAGCACGCCGGCCAGACCTTCGGCCCGGGCGGCCAACAGGATGCTCCATGCGAAGGGATAGATCGACGCGCCGCCCACCATCGTGTAGCGGCCCGAGTCGCGATCCACCGTGGCCAGCTTGGTGAGGTCGGCCAGCAGAACGAGCATGGCCGGCACCGAGTCGAAGTGCTCGGCGAAGCCACCCGGGCCGTCGGCGGCGGCGCGGGCGATTTCCGGAGCCGCCGCCATGGCCTGCTGCTCCGCCGCCCGGTCGTTCAACACCGCCCATGGCGTGAGCCCGGCGGAGACCTGGGCGAGATACTCATACCAACCCGGGAGATAGCTGTCCCTGATCGACCGCCGGAGCTCGAGATCCTTGACCACGATGACCCGCCAGGCCTGCCGGTTCCCCCCGTTGGGGGCGAAGCGGGCGGTGTCCAGCAACCGATAGAGGGTGTCATCGTCCAGCCGTCCGGCGCTGAACTCGCGCACCGTGCCGGTTGTCCGGAGCGCTTCTCTCAAGTCCATCTTCACGACGGTAGTGGCGGCTCGGTCCGGTCGCGCCGCGACCAGCCTCTCGACATGGTTCCGTCACGGGCCACCCAGGAGTGGTCCGGCCGGTGGAGGTGAGCTCGACAGCCGACTTTGCCGGCGCCGGCTCAGGCGTCTCGCGGGGCCGAACCCTGACCGCAACCCGGCGCCACTCAGAGCTCGGCCAGCATGGCGTCGGCCGCGCTCACGCTGAGGCCTGGGCCTGGCTCGACGTTGATCGCCGTCACCACGCCGTTTTCGATGACCATGGCGTACCGCTGTGACCTGGTGCCGAGCCCGAATCCGCTGCCGTCCATCTCCAGCCCGACGGCTTTGGTGAATTCGCCGTTGCCGTCGGCCAACATCAGGATCAGGTCGTCCACATTCCGGTCCTCGCCCCACGCAGCCATGACGAACGGGTCGTTCACCGACAGGCAGGCGATCGTGTCGACCCCTTTCGCTTTGAGCTCGTCGTTCCGGACCAGGTAGCTCGGGAGGTGGTAGTCCGAGCAGGTCGGGGTGAACGCGCCGGGCACGGCGAACAGAATGACCTTCCCCGAACCCAGGGCGGCACCTGTCTGCACGGGCACGGGCCCGTCGGGGCCGGACGTCATGACTCTGACATCAGGAATCTTGTCGCCGACTGCGATGGCCATGGTTCGCTCTCCAGTCACGGTGAGGATGGGTGGGTAGTGGGCGGGGGCCGGGCATGGAAGGCTTCCCCGCAGCGCCTGCAGCATACGGGCGCGAGACCGGATGTGTCATTACGGGACCGGCGTCTGCCCATACCCCCCTCGGGGTGCTCAAAGCCACCACGCGCGCCATCGGAGGGTCACGATGAACCTACCGTCCGTCATCCAGGGTGTCCGGCTGGTTCCACTCGATCCACCCGCTACCGGCGCGCCCGTCCTGCCCGACGAAGCGCGCCGCGGCCCGAGGGAAGCGGCTCGTCCTACCGTCTGGGGCGACCAACAGCAACGGGCCGTAGGCCAGGGGTTCGACGGCCAAATCGAGCCCGCCCGGTTCGATCAGAGCCCGGGCGCTGACCGGCATCCCCTCGGCGCCAGGCACCTCGGTGATCTCCAAACTGGTAACGGGATCGACGCGCCGGCCAGGAATCTGCACATAACCCAGCGCCACCGACTGCCCCGGGATCCGGATGTCCGCGGCGTGCACCCTGGTGCCGTCGTCAAGCCGGGCCGCCGTCCAGCACCAACCGAATGCCCACCAGTCCCGAACGCCCCACGAGTGGTCTCGCTGGCCATGCCCGGTCACCGCGACACGCTCGCTGCCGACCGTGACTTCACCGGAGACCACACAGGGCACCTCGTAGCGAGTGGTGACGTCGTAGTGGTACGGGATGCCGTCGGTCGCCCAGGTGAGGTCCATCCCGATGGCGATCGGTCGGCCCGGTTCCCCAAGGTAGACGGCAGCGGCCGCATCGTGGAGGGCGGCCGGAGCAGAAGCGTGGATGCTCATCTCGGTCAAGGCCCTTTCCGCATCGAGGTGGACGTCGACGTCGCCGGCGGCCAGCGTCAGGCCGCCCCCGGGAATAGCGGGTAGGTCGTAGGCCACCGATGCGGCTATCGGCCGGTCGGTCCCGACGATCATGGCGGTCCACCAGGTCACGCCCAGATTCGGGTACAGGCCGATGCGGGCGTAGCCGGCGAGGGCGCCGTCCCCGGTCACGAAGTCGAGGTAGTAGGACTCGTTCCACAGCGGCTCGGCGCTTTTGGCGTGCCGCTGCTCATCGACGGGATCGACTTGGTGACGGGTGATATCGGTCATTGGCCACCGGCCCTCCCTGACGAGTTCATCTGGAGAGAGTCGATCACATCGGGACGGACCCGGTGCACCCGGTCAGTGGAGCGCCGTTACATGGCCCCTCGGGCCGTGCCGGTCGCCTCCGCACCCTCCCCGATCTGTCGGGCCGGCACCACTAGGGTGGCCCACGATCCGACCAGCCGAGCGTCGGAACAGGCGGGAGGCGACCTGATGCGAAGGAACCAGGCGACCACGGTCATCCGAGTGCCGGCCTCAGACCCGCAAGGGAAACACAGGCTCGAGTCACTTCCCACGTTCCCTAGATCAGGGCGCTTCGTGTTGGGCGTCGCAACCCTGTGTGTGGGCATGGCCATCGCCGGGTGCAGCCTCCACGTTTCCAAGAACGGGGTCAGCGGCAACATCTTCGGCCACTCCTTCTCCGCCTCGAAAGGATCGCTACCGACGGGCTTCCCGAGCGACATCCCGACCCCGGATGCCTCCCGGGTCCTCGGCGGCGGCGGTGCCGACAAGGGCTGGGACGCGGCGTTCGCCGTGACCGGGACCATCACGGCGGGAACGATGGCGTACGCGGCCAAGCTGCGCTCGGCCGGCTACACGGTCAGTAACTACCAGTCCGGCACGACACCGGTGACCGGCACGACCGGCTCCGGATCGACGGCGACCACGGTGACGCTGTCCGGCGCGACGTTCGAAGCCACCGACTCCCAATGGACCATTCAGGTTGCCTCGGGTAGCACCAGCTCGATCACCGGCACGGGTCTGAAGGCGGGTGAGTTCGCCATCAACGTGACCATCGTCCCGGCGACGTCGACTACCCAACCCACCTAGGTCGCGTCGTCGACGGTCATCGGGGTCCGAGCCGTCGGAGTCGTCCGTGACTCCTTCCACACTTCGAGGGCCTCGAAGAGGCGCTTCCGCGCCTTCTTCTCACCCTTGCCCTTGCCTACTGCTTTGCGGTACCTGTCGGCGGCATCGACCACCGCGGTGAGCGGTTCGATCCGCTCGACCACTGCCGCCGCTTGGCGCGCCGTCAGCTCGCGTGGGGACCTTCCGCCGTGCTGGGACCCGAGGGTGGAGGTCTCCAACCCGACCGGCGGCGCCTCGATGCCCATGGTCTCGAGCACCAAGCCGAGGACTGCATCGACCAGTTCGTCTGATTCGCCCGCTCCGGCTGGCTCACCTGCTCCGGCACCGTCGGCCATCATGACCTTCACCTGGGCACGGATCGCCTCGTTGCGGGTCACCGGACTGGGTCCCCGCGGAGCGGCGTCCGCCGGGCTGAACCGGGAGCGGAGCGCCGCTCACCCGGTAGCACCGGAGCCGCCGGACACCGCGAACAGGCAGCGCATCCATGTCCACCGCATGGCACCATTGTCGTCCACCGGCCCGATGGCTGGCCAGCCGGGCGAATCTCGGCACCGGCGTGAGGCCGCGGGCTCGCCGTGCAGGCTCGGATCTTCATCGCGCTCGGCGAGTCGGCCTTGGCTACGCTTGGCCGAGTCTTCTCCCTGCTGTCGAGGTGCGCGTTGGTCTCTCCCGAACACCCGGATCGCCACGATCAGGCCCCCGGCCAGTTGGCGCTCGAAGCGGTCCGCATCGGAATGATGCTCGACGCCAACCATGCGGCCGAACCGGGTGGGCTCCAGTCCATCGGCACCTGTCGAAATTGCGGGTACCTGATATTCGAGGCCCATGGCAATGGTTGGAGACACCTCCCGTCGGTCGAGGAACGCGACAAGGCCGAAATATGGTTGGCGAAGCACGCCAGCAGTTCATGATGCTGCACCAGCCGCCAGCGTGACCCCGCCGGGCGTCTGCACCCAGCTACGAACGCTCGGGATGGGTCCGTGGGTGATCGCCGGCGCCGCTACGCTCGTCGGCCCTGTGAGAGGAGTGATTCCCCGTGCTGACCACGGCCTATGACCCGGGACGGTGGACCGATTTCGCGTTGGGAGTGGTGGGTGCGTCGGCCACGCTGGTCGGGTTGCTGTTCGTGGCAGTCTCCATCAACCTCCAGCGCATCCTCCAGTTCAGGGGACTGCCGGCGAGGGCCGGACAGACACTGATCTTCCTCGCCACGCCCCTGTTCGTGTCGGTGTTCGTCCTGGTACCCGACCAGTCGGATTCGGCCCTGGCCGGGGAGATCTTTGCCGTGGCCTTCCTCGCCGGGGCCGCTCACCTCCGCATCTGCGTGCAGTCGGGCCGCTCGGAACACGAGCTGCTCGGCCTGTGGCTGGCCAATCGGGTCGTCCCGGCGGCCGTCGCGACCCTTTGCCTGGTCCTGGCGGGAGCCACCCTCCTGTGGCAGAACGGTGGCGGACTGTACTGGCTGGTACCAAGCCTGCTCCTCGCCATTGCCGCCGGTATCGCCAACGCCTGGGTGCTCCTGGTCGAGATCCTCCGCTGACGGCTCAGCCCGCCATCCGCCCGGTCAGGCCGACGAGCGTCCGGCTCTGGCCGCGGCAACCCGACCGGAGCAGAAATGTGCGGCTCATCAAGGCGCGGCGGGGTCCGCCTCGATCGATCCGGACCTCGACGGCTCAAGTTTGGTCGCTTGCACGTCGTTGCTACGAACGAGGACACGGAGCGGGAAGGGCCACATGCAACAGGACAACGACAGGGGCGACACCATCGTCACCCGGCGGGGGGCGGCCGAAGCCGCCCGGGTGATGACGAGCGCACGGGTACGCCAGTTCACCCCGGCGGACGGATCGGTGGCGCGGATCGAGGAGCACGTGAGCGTGTATTGCGCACCGTGCCAGCGCTGGATCGATTGCCACGAAGGGATCCCGCCGGAGGTGGCACGGGAGCGTCACGGGGACCTGTTCCACTGATCCCCGCTAGGCCAGATGACCGGGCTCATTTGACGAGGAGATTCCGCTATCGAGAGGGCGGAGGCCGACGGCGCCGTCAGCCCATCATCCTCCGGAGCCACTTGACCGCTTCGATGCCCTGCGCCATCTGAAACCTGCGCAGGGTCGGCAGGCCGGGAGGTGGATCCTCGGTAGCCCCATGGATGAAGAACCCGGCGAGACCGGCCAGGAAGGCGCGAACCGAGTCGGGGTCGGCGCCGATCGCCGACGGATGCGGCCAGAAGAGCAAGTCGGGATCGGGACCTCCCTGCATGGCCACACTGGGGAGGAAGAAGGCCAGATCGACCCACGCAGCTCCCACTCTGGCATGGGGCCAGTCGACGAACACCACCCGCTCGCCGGCGAACAGTATGTTGTCGGCGCGGATGTCGGAGTGCAGAAGGGTCGAGCCCGAGAACGAGCTCGCCGATGACGTGCTCGTCGCGGCCAGCACGTCCAGGTTGGCCCGGATCCACGGATCGAGCCCCCCGATCCGGTCCAGCCGAGCGCGGTCACGGGCCAGCTGACTCCACCAATCCTGGCCCCCGGGCACCTCGGCCGGCGGGGCCGGAACCGGGCTGGGGGTCAGACCGCTCGAGAGCACCGACAGGCCGTCGAGAACCGACCCCAGCTCTCCTCGATCCCAGGGCAGAGCGGGGTGCTGGCCGTCGATGTCCTCGAAGGCGAGGACGACCCAATCTCCCTGATCCCAGCTGTCGAGAAGCCTCGGGGCCGGTGCGTCGTCGGGCAGAAGGGCGGCGACCCGAGCTTCCTGCCGGTACAGCTCCTGGCCGCCCGGTGCTCCAGACTCGGCGTCGGGGGAAATGGCCTTGACGAAGACCCGGTTGCCGTTACGAAGGGTCAACCTCGAGGCCAGGGCGGGCGAAAATCCCCGGCGTTGACTCTCGGATCGTTCGACGGGAGCGCCCAGACGACGCTCGATGAGCCCGCGGATCCCGGGCGGCACCTGCTCCCACTCGAGGCGGGTGGGCGTAAAGGCGGCCAGCGCCGGGTCGAACGGTGTCTCGGTCGCCATGGCCCATGATCCCATGGCGGGACGTTGTGACAGACTTCAGCCGCAGACGCTTCCAGCCGCCAGGCGAGGCTCGTGAACCTCCGGCGGTGATGACCGTAACCGCGATGTGATCATGCAACCGTGAGTGGCTGGCCACTTCCACCCGGTGTCCATGGCGCGGCAGTGTTCAGTCGCGACAGGAAGTACCGGTACTGGCTCCAGCGCAGCTGGGACCGGACACTCCCCCACTTCACCTATGTGCTCCTCAATCCCTCGAGGGCGGGAACAGACGAGGACGATCCGACGACCCGGAAGCTTCGCAGCGTCGAGCGCGGCCAACGGAGGCGGTGGCTATGTCCTCGTGAATCTCTTTGCGTCAGTCGATACCCACCAGACCGGACTGCACCTGGAGACCGCGGCGGGAGAGCCGACCCAGGAGAACGACCGCTGGGTCCGGGCTGCCGTGGAGCAGTCGCCGAGGATCGTGGTCGGGTGGGGAGTGGGAAGTACGTATGCCGAACACCACCGAGAGCGAACGCGAGCTATCGTCCGTCGAGCTCGTGGCGTGTGGCCGATCCTCGAACACCACGAGCTCTGGTGTGTCGGCTACAACCGATGCGGGTCACCACGCCACCCAGGTCGGGGTGTCCGCAACGACGTCAACCTCCGCCGATATCTTCCAGCTGCCAGCGATCCCTGACGTTCTCGGCAATCCCAACCGAGCCGCAGGTCATCGTGCTCAGCCGCCCGGTGGCCGGTAGGTCGTCTCCTTGGACACTGCCGCATCGAGCTCGGCGGGCGAAAGGAGCACGACGGTACGCACCGTCGCACCCCCGCCGGCCGCCACAGTGAGCGCGGCGGCGGCAGCGGTGATGTCGTCTGGGAAGTCGGCAACGACGTAGGCATCGGTGCCGCCAAAGGCGAAGTGGAAGGAGTCGATCTTTCCACCGAGGCTCTCACACAAGCCGGCAGCGGCTGCCTGTCGGGCCGTTCCCCCGTCTGACTTGAGGCCCTTGACTCCGTCGAGGGTGTACTTGACTTCCAACAGGTACTTGGCCACCACGTCTCCCTTCGTGCCCCATCCGACAAATCTTAGGCACCAAGGGGGCTGATCAGCTCGCCCGGCGCGCCTCGAGCCCCGACGAATCGACGAGTGCCACAACCGGGCCATGCTGAGCGGGCCCGGTGTAGGCGTGGAGAGCCATGCGCGCCAACCGGCCGGCCACGTCATAGCCGACGATGGGGCGTAGCCACCGCTGCAGCTCCCGTGACGTGAGGTCCGTGCCGTTCGCGATCCACGTCCGATTGAGAACGCCGGCCGAGTCGAACATCCCGATCCACCATGACGAATCGGCGCACCCCGCGGCGCCGTAAAGACGGAGCTCGAATCGACCCGAAGCCGTCTCACAGCTCACCCGGACTGGCGTTGCCCTATCTGGCCCCTCGCCCACAGATACGAACCTATCGAGTGCATGGTGCAGAGGACCAGCCCTGGCTACCCACAGTGGTACTGGCACTACTCCGAGCGCTCGACGGCGGCGGGCGAACTACTACGACTTCGGAGTGGCCACCGGATTGCCACCTGGGCACCACCGATTGGCAGGTACCCCGGCACACGGGTTCGGCATGGAGGCCAGCGTGGGAAGTGGATGCATGACCACCGATGTCGCCGGTGGGTAGTTCGCACCGGAGCACAACGAACCGCTCAACAGGCCTGCGTCACACTCCAGCTGCAGGAGCAAGGCGGTGTTGGTATTGCTTCCGAGCAGTCCCGCCTTCGGGGTCTTCGAACCGCACGCCGACGAGGTCTGCTCGGGGTTGCCGCTCAACGCCGGCCCCAACTGATGGGTGAACGTCGAATCCCACTCGGTGTTGCCCACGAAGCAGTTGGCGGGCTCTCCCCCGGCGATCAGCAGGTTGGCGTAGTCAGCGTTGGTGGCGTTGCCAAAGGTTCCGTTGCCAGAGAACTTGTTGCTGGCCAACACATCTCCTTGCGGGTCATAGAGGCAAGAGAGCCCCGAGATCCCGAGCGAGGTGGCAACGACACCCTTGGTCCCGACGCACGTCCTGCCATCAGACGTCGTGTTGCCGTCAGGGTAGGGCACGAAGGCGACGCCCCATGCTCCGTTGTCGAGGAATGTGTTGTTGGTGATGGTGTCGTAGCGCCCGCCGGAGATGGTCATCCCCGTGCCGGTCGGACCGAGTCCCGCGGTTCCGGAGATGGGCACATTCGGATTGTTGTTGGAGTCGACCATGTTGTCGGTGAACACCCAACACATCTTGGTCCCGGTGATCGGGCTTTTCCCGGCCCCGCAACGGCCGTTCTGAGGCGGCGGAGGGTCGCCAGTCAGGGCAGTGTTGGTATCGAATCCATCCTTGTTGACATCGAACCGCGAAATTCTGGATGACGATGTTGCCTCCGGAGTTCGTTCCGGAGTACCCGAGGGCGTTGTTCTCCATCCATGCGTGATCGATGGTCACATTGCAACCACGTTTGCAGGCGCCTACATAAATGCCCGAGTCGGCGAAGTTGTTCGCGTAGAGCTGGCTCAAATGGGATGGACCGCCGGAATTCGAGGAAAAGATCCCGTAGAGGGCACAGGTACCGCATACATTCAGATGGCTCGGGTCGCTCCCGGCAAAGTAGGTCGAGGTCGCCGTCAGGTAGCTCCCCGAATAACGGACCAGGCCGTTCGAGCCCGAGCCGGCGCCTCCGTTCCACCAGATTCCGTTGCCGGCATTGCCTGTTCCTGCGATGAAGTTGCAGACCGTGAGGTTGTCGACGCTCACGTTGTTGGCCTTCCAGATGAGAATGCCATTGCGACCATCGCCGTTGAGCGAATTCTGATCAGCAGGTCTGGGACTGCACGGGCTGGATGCCGAAGCATTCGTGCCGTCTACGATCACCGAATTGCGATTCATGCCGCGTACATGAAGGTTGGGAGTGGTGATGTCGACGCCGCCGTACCAGCCATCGGCCAGATCCGACGGGCTCGGCGCATTGGCGCCCATGTCCCCCTTTTCGTGGTAGTCCCCCGGAGCGATCAGAATCCACTGACCCGGTTTCGATGCGTTGACCGCAGCCTGAATGGTCGAAAACGTCTCAGCCGGCGGCGTCCTGACACCGTTGAATTTGCCCACATAGAGGACTCTCTGTCTGCCGGTCCCCTTGACTCGCGGGTTGGCGCCGCTCGTCCCGGCCCCGATCGCAGTGACCATCCCGACCACCAGCATGCCGGCGAGCATGGCCGAGCCCATGCGCCGCATCCTTCGGAGAGTGCTTCGGCGCATCGCGATCAGTCCCCCTTGCTGCGAACGTGACGGTCCGTACCGGCAGCCTACTTCTCGCGCCATCGCTGGTGGAGTTGATCCCGGGGTTCGTGAGGGAGTCGGAACGGCGATCGGAGCCGAATCGGAGGAATCACCTCATCGCGGTTCGGATCCGGTCGTCGAGGTTGGGGCGCAATGTCGAGGTCGGGACGCAATTGAGATCGCTCGTCAGTACTCATTCCGCCTGGCCAGCGCCATCGGCAAATCTGCGAAGGCCGTTCATCCAGCCCCATTGGTGAAGAGAAGGCCTGGCGCATTCGCACCGGCGCCTTGTGCCTTCCCGATGCTCCAGGACGAGTCCCGTCGGCCCCGACTCAAGGACCGCCAGCAGAGTGCCGTCGCCCCGGGCACCGATCCGGTCAAGTTGGTTGGTAGACACCAAGCATGAGGTGCTGCTAACCAATGAAGCTGTCATGCGACCCTCCACCGGGTACCGATGAGTTCTCGATGCGGAAACCGTCTGAAGAGGTTGAATATCCTGACGGCAAGCGAGGTGCCTTCATGACGATCACTGATCTCGGTCCCGCAACGTCTCGGTTGTGCACGGTCATCCAGTCCGTCGCCGACGTGGACCTCCAACGACCGACACCCTGCAGTGCATACACGGTCGGCGATCTCCTCGATCACCTAGCCGGAGTTACCATTGCCTTCGGTGGGGCGACCATCAAGAGCGGCGGCGAATCCTCCACGATGGGTCCCTCCGGAGACGCATCGAGGCTCGCCGCGGACTGGCGGACGTCGATCCCGCAACGATTGGAGGGTCTGGCGGTCGCCTGGCGCGAATCGGCGGCATGGGACGGGATGACGTGCGTGGGGGGCAACGAATTGCCAGGGTCCGTAGTGGGCATCATTGCGCTTGGCGAGCTGGTGATCCATGGCTGGGACCTTGCAGAGGCAACGAACCAACCCTTCGACGCAGATCCCGACACTCTCGTGCCGCTTCACGATCTGGTCCGTCAGGTGTTCGGGCCGGGACACGACGAGGCGCGTGGCCAGGCCTTCGGTCCAGCGGTTCCGGTTCCGTCTGACGCCGCGATCCTCGATCAGACGCTCGGCCTCCTCGGACGCGATCCCAGATGGTCGTCCGGCTGAGCAGGTGAGGGCTCGACGAGTTCCTCGCTGCGCCGGTATGGGTCCGACCCGTCGGCTCTCGATCGGTTCCCAGGCCGAAGATCGGACATGACGGACATTGAAGGTCTCTTCGCCGGTGTCGCAGTAGCCGACTTGGGTGCGGCTGTGGCCTGGTATGGCCGTCTGTTCGGTCGACCACCCGACATCGTGGTCAACGAGAACGAAGTGATGTGGCGGCTCGCGGACACAGGCTGGCTCTACGTAATTGCTGACCAGAACAGCGCAGGACATGCGTTGGTGACCCTCTCGGTGGCCGATCTCGACCAGGCGGCGGCTGACCTACGCGGCCGAGGGATCGCCGTCGCTGCCATCGAGATCGTCGGGGAAGCAGGTCGCAAGACCCGGGTCACCGATGCCGACGGCAACACGCTCAGCTTCATACAGGTCACCGGACCAAACTGACCGCTCAAGGGCCGGACGGCGCCAAGATTTGTGCCTGTGCTCGGGATGATCAGCTGCTTATGGACACGGTTGATGTCGCATCATGACGGCCGAGCGGAGGCAGTTGGACTCCTCCGTCCAACGTCAGGGTCGCTCCATCCAGCGCCAACCAAGCCAGCCCGGTCGGTGCCCGTCTCGAGGGCTTCCTCCCCAGGATCACGTTGTCCAAGGTGAGACGGCCTGGCCCTCGGATCCACACGCCGGCGGGCGGAGTGCCGTGAAAGGAGGCGTCCTGCAAGATGGTTCCCCCGTTGAAGACCACCGGCTGTCTGGAGCCAGCCGCTGCACCGATCAGTGCGATGTTGCCTGAGATGAGGGAGTTCGCGAACGTAATGGGGCCCGAGAGATATTCGACGAAGCGTACGCCGTTGCCCTTTGCCCGACTGACGACAACGTTGCCGGAACCCACTCCGGGCAGATCACTCTCGAAATCCCACCCAGGCCGGGCGCTGCTGACGATATTGACGTTGGTCATCGACGCACCGGTGAGGTACGCCGAGGTAACTCCATCCCGGCCGGCGTTGACTACGGTCAGCCCGTTCACAATGAGGTTCGTGCTGGGGCCAGCCTGTGGCTGAAACCCGAGGGTCAGTCCATCACCGTACGTATCAACCGTGGTGACGTTGGCGATCGTCACGTGATCGCTGCTCAGAATGTCGATGCCAGCTTCTCCCACCAGATCGGGGCGGAACACCCCGAAGTAGTTCGTTCCGAGAAGGGTGAGCGATGACAGATTGACGTCGCTCGTGTCCTTGACCCGGAGGATCGGAAGGACGCCAGATGTGTGACGTGGACGTGACTGTGCATCGTAGAAGGTGGCGTTCTCAACTGTCACCGGGGCGGAGATGGTCACGCCATCTCGCAAGTTGTAACACTTCCCGTCCCCATTCCAGACACCACCGGCGGCAATAGCTGCGGATGGGTCGGGCCGGCAGTGACCGGGACCACCGAAGTGATTCGGGTCTGCCGACACTGGAGTCGACGCCGCCAGGCCGACCAACGCTCCGCCGAGACCGACCAATCCAAGCCCAACGCCGACAGAGAGCCATTTCCTCATCTGGGGCACTCCCAACCGACATAGGAACGCCTTCGCGCTCGCCGGAACCGGTCCTGGCGCGAGGCCATCGGTTACACCCTGGGGCCGCCGACATTCGCACAGAACACTGCGCTCCCGGACCCTCTCCCAGTTATACCACTTGATGGTAAAGACTCAGTCGCAGTGAATCGACGTCAGGGCAAACATTCAGTGACAGGGGGTCGGCGGCGTGGCGGTCAGCCAGATCGAGAAGCACGGGCAGGGGAACTCGACGAGTGCCGTCCCATTTGCCCTTGGCGCCCGGTGGCGAAAGCGGCCCGAACGGAGGGCGTGAATCCGCTGCGGAGAGCGTGCAGCCAGGCGACGGAGATGCCACAATGAGTGTAGGAATCCCCCGACTGGGGTAGCCCTTGCCTCCGACGCCTTGGCATCTCCTAGACACCCGCCCGCTATCTCACTGGAACCGGCGGAGTCGGCCCCCATCCGCTTTACCTGGGGTGAGGCGGGGACCGCCTACGACCGGCGTTGGTACGGCGCATCAGACTTCATCGTTCCTGTTTGGTGGCTCGGGATGCTCGACGGAGAGACGGGGCACTCGAACGCACCGAGGTACTCCATCCGGTCAACGACCTACCAGGTGAGGTGCTCCGTTGGCTCTTACCCATCGTGGGCCATGGTCTGGCCCGTCAGCTCATCTCGCTCGTAACCGCTTCGGTCTTGCCGAGGTCCGCAGAAGCGTCCTAGTCCGGCTCCCCGGCCTGTCTTCCGGTCATGCTCCATCCATGGTGGGCGAGGATGTACATCATGGATGCCCAAGCCGTGATCGAAGCCCTCGACCTCGCCCCGCATCCCGAAGGCGGTCACTACCGTCAGACCTGGGCCGACTCGGGTGGAACGGCCATCTATTTCCTGCTGCAAAAGGCCGAGCAGTCGTCCTGGCACCGGGTCCTCGAACGCGCCGAGATCTGGCACTTCTACTCCGGTGACCCCCTGGAACTCAGCATCGATGAGGAGGGTGATGGCCGGGTGGTGACCATACGGCTGGGTGACGATCTGCTCGCTGGTGAACAGCCGCAGGCGGTGGTCAGCGCAGGCGCCTGGCAGAGCGCTCGAAGTACAGGTCACTGGTCGCTGGTCGGCTGCACCGTTGCCCCGCCGTTTACCTTCGAGGCGTTCGAGATGCGGGAGTGAGGACTCCCCACGGAGCACTGGAGGTCTATGTAGCCGTCTTCAGAGGTAGGTCGGTCGGTGCAGACTTGCCCTCCGGCTTTGCCGTGGTCGACCGGCTGAGCTTGAATGGCCGGAGGAGACCGCCGTCACGAGAGCCATTTCCCGGCATCCAAGGTGATGGGTCGATCATCAGTCGGTAGTCGTCGACGAAGCCGCCCTAACCGATCAAAGAGCCAGCCGGGGTCAGGCTATCCGCGTCGGTCACGGTCGGTTCTCTTTGCGCCAGACGACCCTGAGGGCCGACCAGGTCCCGTCAATTGCGCACACCTTGTTGTCCACCAGTCCACGAGGGAGTGCAACGGCACGTACGGCGTGGTCGGTCATGTCGGTCTCGACCCCGGACGATCTCTTGGGCCATGCAATCCAGAGGCCTCCCGCCGGATAGACAAGGGAGCTGAGATCCTCCATCTGAAGCTCGAGTTCGCTCGTGCTGGTGAAGAACGCCACAACCACGTCCGCAGGGCCACGCGCCCGACGTCTCACCGTGACCGCTGGCGGTAGGTGAAGGTCCAGGTCATCCGGTTCATGGAGAAGGAGCAGGACGGCGCCTTCGTCGATTCCCAACTTCTTGGCCAGTGGAGTCTCCGAGTATCCAGCCAAAATTCCAAGTCTCCGTTCGCTCGAATGTCATCTTCGGGCTCAGGGGAGCCGCGATGAAATTGTAGAAAGGCTTCGGCGACCCGTCGCCATCGGCCTGCATTACGGCCGGATGAACTGCTGGCAACAGCGGTTAGCGCCCTGTGGCGATCCGAGTAGTGGTTGACGTGGAGGGCGGCTTCATGAGCGAGGTTCAACAGAGGCCCGGGTGGTGGCAGGCGGCAGACTGGAGATGGTATCCACCCGAGCTGCACCCGGATTTTCAGAGTCGCCGCTTCCACACGTCGGCGGCTGACATGGCGTTAGAGCAACCCGCGGATCCTCCGCCCCGCGACTACCCGCTGAACGAGCTCTACACAGTGACGTAACGCGGTGGCTCGATCGGCTTGTTTGCCGGAGAGAGTCAGATCAAGGCACTGCAAAGGGCGCTGCCTGAGATCAACGCTTCAGGTCGATTCGTCGTGGCTGCCGTCGATGACCGGTGGAGCTTCTGGAAGCGATTCGGCGTCGCGCTTCTGTTCATGGTCACTCTGGGCATCATCGGAAAGGTCCCGAATGTGCTCTTCATAACCCAAATGGATTGACGTCGAGTTCGAAGGATGGCCCAAGGCGGCATTTTGGGTAGACCGGCTAAAGGGCGCGTGACGCAATGCCCGGGTACTCGAGCACCAGACCAGCGCCGTCGTAGAGGAGCTGGGCCTCGAAATCGAAGTCCGGGGCCCGGTAGCCATAACGCTGGTGGGCACCATCGTCGTCCACGCGGCTGTACCGCTGTTCGAGTCGTTCGACCCCAAGGTCGGCGGCCCTGATGTAGACGGCCGGCACCTCAGCCGATTGACCAACCGCGAGCTGCAGCCGATGGATGGGGACCGTATTCGTGCAAGCAGACGACTCTAAGTCGACATCGAGACACCCGTCGTACTCGGGCGCCGGCGAGCCATTCACATGCCAATGACCTGACTGATCGGCATTGAGCGTGACCCCTCGGACTCCCATGTGCGACCAGCCCGAAATGCGGGCGGTTCTTGTCACCCACAACTCGTCGAGTGACATTTCATAGTGAACGACCCACGCTTGACCGCTCTCAACCCCCGCGGTATGTCCATCCAGTCGGTAACCGGTTCCGTCGGCTTCTGCGAACACCACTTCGAAACCTTGACGTGCGTCCCGGTGCTGCCATGCTGCCGTCTTGGGGAGGGTCGTGAACGACATCTAGGTCGAACTCCTTTCTGACCCGAGCACCGAACTCGTGCCCTGCTCACCCGGCTGCTAATGCAGTGTCGTGGAGCGACCAGCCACAAGGCGGGGCTTCGGAGCACCTGCGGCGGCAATTGGTTCGATCAACGAGGAACGTAGGCGAGTTCCCTCGGCGCCACGGTGGGTCGTTAGCGGTATGTGCCAGAGCGTTCAAGCCGAACCATGTCTCCTCTCCGAGGAGCGGCGGTCCCGGACCAAGGGCGGCGGAACCCTCGCTCGACGGGACCGCCGCGGCGGGCAAGCTAGGTGACAGGAATGTGACATCGCCAATCGGCCGGTCAGCTCGCTGTTTCGGGTTTGGATCGATCACCCGGATGCTCCTGTTGCCGCCTTACATTGCCCAACGTGAACGCTGAAGGTGGTGATGTCGCAAGGACCGTGGTCACTTGCTTACAGGTTCGGCCAGCCGGTGCCATCCTTGCCCATTCCTTCGCCCCCGGATCGCGACCGCTATGCGGTCCCGTACAGCTGGACAAAGTTATCGAGGGCAGCAGTGCAGAGCGCGTGCTCGCTAGAAGGAAGCGTGCAGGTGTCAAGGAAGCTGGTGGTGTACTGCTGGGTTTGGAAGGTCATCACGCCATTTGCGGGGTACTGACCGCCGGACGGATTCCCATCACCGGCGATCCCAGGCGGGTCGAGAAATCCAACGACCCCGGCCGCAATGGGCTCGGTTGATTCACCTGCCGGTGGTTGAGACGGGCACGCCTGCGCATCCCCCGGGAACTCTGATTCACACTGACTGAGTGCCGCAGCAAATAGGCGGCTGGCCTGGGTTACCGCGCATCCGACACAACCACCGTTCTGCGTTCCAACGATCCCCAAATCAGACGATGCCGACTGGTGATTCACCGGATTGGACTGTCCAGCCGGGTAGACCTGGACTCCCCCAGAGCCGTCAGCACCAAAGTTGGCCGCGCACGACCAGCCCGTCGGTCCGAGGAGTTTCATAAAACCTTGCCTGTCCGTGTACATGGCCAGCTGAGTGGCCAGATCACGTGGTACCGATTCCGAAATGGTGGACGGAAGGATGACGGTAGTCGGTGGGGACGCTCCATACGTAGTGGGACAGACCACTAGGGGCAAGACGGCGGAGAGAGACGATGATGAACCTGGAACTGTGACTGAAGTAGAGAGAGGTGATTTGACGATCGGCGCGGCCACCGCCGAGACCACCGTGAGCTGCAGAATGGTGGCTATCTGCGGCGGCACGGTACAGGGCGTCTTGTCCGCGGGTGCGCACCTTTGGAGGAACAGTGCCTCGACCAGTGTTGTGCCCGTGCCAACGGCTTTGTACGTGGCCTTCAGCGTCTTTCCGACCGTGTGACTCGATCGCCCGGCGATGACTGATGGATTTGCGATGCTGGGCGCGGTCGACCACTCTCCAGGAAAGGGCCCGCCCGAGAACAAATAGGTGGCGTCCACGACGCTTCCGAGGACGAGACACATGGCGGTGGTCCCCCCGACCGTGATGTCATCAGACACCGGCCCCGATTTGCAATCGGATGGTATGGGCAGGAGCGTTGCAGACGTCGTGCCACCGGATACCGGGATGGGAGCCCTCTCCGTCGTCGGGGTTCGGTTCGTACTCCCGGTTGATGAACAGGCGGCGGAAACTAGTCCAAGCACTACCGCCGCGAGCGGTACCGTCAATCGTTTGGCCACCGGTCAATGGTAAGTCGTCTTTGGGCCTCAAATCGCCTACTCGACCGTCGACCGCTCCTGCGAGGCTGTGAAGTCCTCAAAAAAGAGGCTCATAGTCCCTGGGGGTCTCTCCGTTCCGAAAGTCGAACTCGCGCGGCCCGTCATCGGACTCGGCCAGGACACGGAAGACTCCCTCCAGTGTGCCGAATACCTCCAAGCTTGTGCAGCCATCTGGTCCGGCGACGTGCGGCCCGTACCACTCCCGGGGCCGAGCAGTCATAGTGTCGCCCGGCTCCAAGATCCTCCCCTCGGCTTCAAGCGATCCCTTTACCACTACTTCGAATCGGTGACAGATGTGAGCGTGGCGGAAGAGTACGTAGCCTGGAGGAAGATCGAGTATTACGACGGCAGGAGAATCTGGCGAGTCCGGGTCGTCCCCCAGCACGAACAGCTGTGTCATCGTTCAGGAACCATCGAAGAGGGCGGGCGGTGCCGTGGGCGAATAGGGTTGCTCAGTCAATCGTGGCCCGGGCCGACTGCGCCACTTGACGCATAGCTGTCTTTGCTGGCTGCAGATCCAAATCCACCGGGGGGTCATTCCCGGGTGTTTGCCAGTAGATCTCAATACGAGAGATGAGACCATCCTCGCCGATGTCAAATGAATAGGCCTCTTCAAGGCTGCGTTCTTGGTCTCCGTAACGCAGGTGCTCAGTCACCCTTGCGAAGGCAGCACGTCCGTCGGAAGCCGCGACAATCCGCCGTACATCATTCCGGTACTCCGGTGGCACGGTACCCCTGAGGAAATCCAGATAACGGTCTCTGCCTGTGATCTTGTCGGCAAAAGGACCCACCCGCTCGACGTTCTGACTGAGGGCGACCCTGAGATGTTCCCAGTCTCTCGCCGTCAAGTACGCGAAGAATCCTTCAACGATGCTCGTCGGCGTTGTCGGCACGGCGACCCCTTTTACTTGCCACGAGTTTACTGCGCCGTTGGGTGTGGAGGGTTGGCTGTGGTGGTCATGGGTCCGCCTTCTGTGGAATACCCAGGGAGCGATCGTCGGCGGGAAATGAGGTACCCCACATACGCTCGATGTTCGTAGGCAATTGGCATGACCGAGACGCCCCGGATCGACCGTGGGAAGGTTCACGACGATGGCATTTAATCCGGTCCGCTGTCCAATAATGTTACGACTACAGAGGAACCCATCTCGCGACGGGAGATGCCAACCATTCGAGAACTTGGCGTCGCGTGGTCGGTCCATGAGGAGTCCAGGGGGACGGTAGGGCCCCAGCCCTACGAAGCTCAGCCGATTCCTCGATGTTGGCGGTGAGCGGATCCGTTGTGAGTGCGCATCGCGTAGCAGTCGGGTCGATGCCGAACAGGTGAGCGGCGTTGAGGCCGAAGATGTTCGCCTTCACCTCGTCCGTCAGTGCGGGATAGCTGAAGCGATCCTGGAACCCTGGGGTGATCTGAAATGTTCGCATCGCCATGATCTGTGGCTCGGGGCTGCCGTACCAAATGGCATCTGTACCCCACATCACCCGTTGCTGACCCACTCGGTTGAGCAGCTTTCCCAGGGCGTGCGCCGCTTGGTCGGGTTCGGTGAGCAGTTGGCGCCACACGGTTGCCAGGTCCACCCACACGTTGTCGTTCGGGGGCACGCTGTGGCGATCGAGCGCGGCGAGCAACGTGTCGATTCCAATGGTAGCGGTGGGATCGTACGGTCCTTCGACATGAGATGGATCCCAGGCGGCGTGATAAATGACGAAGTCCATGTCGGGGAACTGCCGTGAGATCGCCACCATGTCCTCAGGACCGTTGAAGGCGGGGTCGAAGTTCACCAGTGGCAGCCCCTTGTGGGCGACGAAGACCTTCACTCCCAGGTCGTGGGCGTGTTGGACCGTTGGGAGACCGATCGACGGGTCCTCCAAGGAAAACCCCTGGCCGGAGGGGCTCCATGCCGTATAGACCTTGAATGCAGCCGGAGGACCAGATTCCACCGCGCTCGACATCTCGTCGAGGGTGGCACTGAGGACTCCGACGTTCGGGGCAATGATGTTCTCCACCAACAATCGGCTGGCACCCCCGTGGGCGAGCCCCTCGGTAATCTGCTGGGTACTCAGGGCCTCCGGGAACGGAATCGGTGCATTCGATGGTCCTGAGTTGGGCACATCCGTCAACACCGCCACGGTGGTATCACTGGCCAGGAACAGATCGTGTAGATAGGTGGCACGATCGACGCAATCGAGCTGAGGACTGTCGGTGCAGCCTGATGGGAGCATGCTGAGAACAAGATCCACCGTCTCCGGGGCATCTTGGACCCACGGACCATTCGGAATGACATGGTGCGTATGCACGTCGAAAATGAGCTCGTTCGTGCTGGAGAGAGCCTCCTGACACGCTGCGGTGTCAGAAGGTGAGGGTGCGCTGAAGGTGCCGCCCCGGCCGGCCTTCGACGATCTGTGTGACGCTGTCGGGGTGGAGCAGCCTGCCAGTTCAAATGCGGCCAGTGACGCCGCTACCGCCCCCGCGCTCTGCAAGAAGAAACGACGGTCTATCCCCAGGCGGTGGGCCGAATCCTCGATCGTCGATCTGATCAGGTCATTGATGGCTCGGTCATGGGCAGTTTCGGGACTGGGGACGAACTCGCCATTCGAAACCGGCCCAGCACTGAGCGGCAACGGCGCTGATGCCCCCTGTTGATCTCGTTGCATTCGCGAGAATCTGCCCATCGACACCTCCCAAAATGAGATTATGCCTGTTGTCCGCCCTCTCGGTAGTCAGTGCAATCGTTGGCTTGACAGTCGCCGACGGGGAACCTCGGCTGTCGGATACTTCCCAGCCGTTGGATTCGTTCTCGTCGACATCATTTCGAGCATCTACATGCTGGGTTACCGCGCTCGCGGACTCCACCACGGAAGTCGATCAGTGCCCGCCTAACCAGCTGCCCGGGGCAGACCGTCGGCCGTGTCCACTTCACAGACTGCAAGGGAAAGCGCCGCTGGACCGTCCATGCTTACGCTGAACACGCGGAGGAGCTTTCGTGACCAACTCGGAGATGCGCAGCCACAGATACCGTCTGGCCCACGCCCCGGCAATGTCCAAACCAGCCGAGGCCCTGCTTCCTACTCAAAGCGGGTGTGGCGCCGGAACGTTTACACAAGTCGATGGGCGTGACCCGGAAGCTGACGAAGAATCTCGGACTGTAAGGAACACGACGCATCCTGCACAGCCGCTTCACAGCTGGGTATAAGGCTCGAGTCATACCCTGTGGGAGCCGGGTCCGTCGAGGGAGGGTTTCCGCCGGCCTAAGGGTCCGGGCCCGGCACCTCAAGCTGTGTTGCCGTCGTGCCGATGCACAATTGGCGGTCGAGATGCCAAAAGGCGAACCCACTGTGGTGACGGCCATGGCGCTCAAGTGAGACCTGAGCAGGAGGTCACGGCAATGCAGAAACAAGTGGTCACGGATCGGTTCACCACGCTCCCGGGCAAGTGCTTTCGATTCGTCGATGCCGACGGCCACACCCGACACTGCCCAAATGAGGCAGTCCACACCGGCCACTTCACAGACTCAAGGGGCGAGACGTGGACCGTCGATGCCTGCACTGAGCACGCTGGGGAGCTGGCCCCTTAGCGATCACAAGGGCCGGAAGCTCTTCAGAAACGGAACCCGCGCTTGGACCTAGCATCCCAACGATGTGATGTGTGCCTGCCGGTGCGAGTGGTCAGAGAAGAGCACAGTCAGAGAAGCGCCAGCGCACAATGAGGTCGGCAAGCGGCACACGGTCAAGGGGTGCGACGGTCACCGACGGACCTGGACGCCGTTCAGCGGATCGGGTAAGGGCTACGCCGGGTCCGGAGCCTTAGGTCGGCGGGAACCCTCCCTCGAACGGACCCGGCAGCTCCATGCTAAACGTTTGCTCGGTAACTACAGACCGAATCCTCGCAGCCTCTTACCAAGGTTCTTGTTCACCGTCCGGTACACATTCCGACGTAGGACCCGCTTGCTATAGCTGGCCGGACCCTTGCTCGCGGCCTGGACGTTGCCGAGGCCGCGGGCCAGGCGGTACGACTGGCGGCGCATCTCGGAGATGGTCATAGACATTTCTCGTCAGATGTCCGCTCGATCACCATCGGCGTGTTGTCCGACTCGGCAGTTCAGTGGCCTGGGCGGGAGCTGAGCCGGGATGCGCGACTGAATCGTTCGCCGACGAGCTGGGGGGTGTCTGCCTGTGCAGGAAGCGCACCAGCAACGCTCCGATCACGATCAAAGCGACGCCGCTCCATGTTGGTGCGGCACCCAGTACGAGCAGAATGATGCCGATGGGGACAAGGTAGCTAGCCAATGGCAAGAAGAGGCAAGCGATCGAGTCGGGCGTGTTCTCGCCGGAGCCTTCGGAGGCGGGCAAGGCATGGGCGGATGCGAAGGCCGGATACCAGTCTGTGAAACGGATGGCGAAGATGAGCAGGGCAATCTGGATGATCCAGTTTGTCCAAATATTGTCCGGCTGATTGAGCGGACCGTCTCCGTACCATCCGACAACTGCCGTGACGGCAAACGTTGCAGTCCACACCCAAGTCAGCACATAGTTGATGTGAAGGAACAGGGGTGTGTCCCAGTATTCCTTTGGCGTCATCTCCCGGGCGTATTGAATGGTGAAGGGAACCCTCAACACGATTGAGCCCATGGCGACCAAGACCAGCATGGCGTTCGACACTTCGCCAGACCACCGGTCAAGCCAGTTCTGACCTCCCGGTCCGACCAGCAGACCCGCTACCAGCATGCCCGCAAAGAAGAATATTGCTGCAACGTCCAGTTGTTTCGGTCGTGCCCCGACGACAATTCCGAGCACCAATTCGAGCACTGCAATTCCGAGTGCCGCTCCGATCGCCAGCTCATAGCGTTTTGGACCTTCAAGCACCGAGAACGCGATCCAAGGCGCAAAACCGAGGATCGGGCTGGCCAGCACTCTTCGCAGCTTGGCTTTCACACCCGCTGCGCTCAGATAGTGCCCGGCATCCCCAACGACTGGTTCGACCGCCACGGGCATCGGATCGGCAGGATGACCTCAGCACTTGAGACGTCGCCAGGTACCCCCGCCTGATCCGCTGTGGCAAGAGTGCCGAGCCCGGAGCGGAACTGCGGGACCCACCTCGGTCACTTCAAGCGGGAGGATCGGGAGTCCGGCGGGCCTTCCGAGCTCGCATAGCGAGGTCGGTGGCGAAGAGACCCACGCCGAGTAACGCCGCTCCCCTCTCCGGAAGACTGAAACCGGCCACGGTGACCACGAAGGCGAGCACCGTGACCCAGCGCCCCTGCATCACCGCATAGATGAGCGATCCCACCGCAGATCAAGGTAAACCGAGACGCCGTTGGGGTGGTGGATGCGGCATCGGTGAAGCCGAGCGCGCTTCGCTGGTGGTTTGAACCCCAGAGCGCCTTCCAATCGGCAGGTCATTCGTCGCCCCGATCACGGCGACGCTCCGGTTCAAGGACGGGGCCGGCAAGTGGTGCACCGTCAAGGCGTGCGACGGTCGCCGGGCTGACCTGAACGCGGTTCAGCGGATTGGGTGAGGTGTAATCCGAACCCGGCACACTCGATTGGCCCGCTCCTGAATGGTGGATAATCTCATTGGGCCCAGACGACCGCCGTTCTATGGAGGTGTGCTATGCCGGTCATCGTCGTTACCCGGCTTCGGCTGAGGGATCGCGCCTTTTTCGACGAGTTTCTCGCAAACGCCGTTGCGGTTGTCGAGCAAGCGACCAACTCGGAAGGGAACCTCGGGGCCGATGTGCTTGCCGAGGCGAACAATACCTTTTGGACTGCCACGGCCTGGCAAGAGCGAGCTTTGATGAATGCCTTCGTGGGCGCAGAACCTCACAGGAGTACGATGAGTCGAATCGACGGCTGGTGCGACGAGGCGACCTTCATCGATTGGGAGCAAGCGGGTGCCGAGTTGCCCAGTTGGCAGGCCGGCTACGTACGCCTTATCGCCGAGGGCGAGTCGGCGAATCTTACGGATCCCACTGACGCCCACCAAACTCGAGCCTTCCCCGCTCCCGTCATGTCATCCTGACGAGGGCCGACCTGGATGCCGTTCAGCGGATTGGGTGAAGAGCCGGGCTGATCCCGAGTCGCCCACAACGAATCCTCTTTGAGTCAAGAGGGAGATTTTCTGGGCTTTTGGCCGGCGCCGAGTCCAGGCCGATACACGGCGTTGCTGACGTGACGCTTGAGCGACCCGGATCAGATCAACGTCCGATCGAATCCTCCGATGCCGGATTGGCCCACCTCTGACCGGCATTCTATGGACGGTCCGCAATGTCCTTCAGCCCCTCTTTTCCGGTGATGAAGGTGCTGGGTCGGAAGCACCCATAGCTCCGGGACGCCAATCCGTACCGAGCGTCCCTTGCGCAGCACGGGTTCCAGATGTGCCGCCGCCTGGACCACGCAACACGTAGGCGATTCCAACTGCGATGGCGCCGCCGGCAATAGGTCCGGCCAAGTACACCCACCACGATGTCCAATCGCTGAAGACGAGGGCTGGTCCAAGCGAACGGGCAGGATTCATGGATGCGCCGCTGACCGGTGCAGCCCACATTCCAGCGAGTGCGATGTAAAACCCGACGCCGAGGGCCGCAATCGGACCGAGCTGCTGAGCACCCGATGCTGTGCCAAGGATGACGCTCACCAGCCCGGCAGTGAGGACCATCTCAGTCAAGAAGGCAGTCAGATTGGTGACACCATGGCCAGGCAGTGTCAGTCCTGCAGGCCCGAACTGGCCAAGCATCCCCCAGAGGAGGAGTGCGCCGAGGCTGGCTCCGACGAACTCAGCGACAATATACGCGGGAACACGCTTCCATGGGAAGTTGCCTCGTATTGCGAACGCCAACGTGACCGCCGGGTTGAGGTGCGCACCAGACACGGCTCCCATGAAGAGGATGATCGCGGCGACCATCAGAGCGGGGGCCACCACCCGGACGGCCAGGGGGATGGAGCCGGGGAATCGGGCGTCGACGATGCTGCCACCGACGGCTACCAGAACAAGCAGAAACGTCCCAAGGACCTCAGAGAAGAGTCGTCGTCCCTCGTAGCGGTCATCCCAGAAGTCGAACGCATAGGCGACGGAGTTCGGTTGGCCCATGGACCGCAGCGAAACTTGTGCATGGACGAGTTGTTCCTGGTGGCGAGCAATCTCTTGCTGAGTAATTGTTGTTTCGGTCTGCTGGGTCGTCATTCTGCCTCCGTGCTCACTTCCCCCTCCGCAATGGCCATCGACTCTAGTGCGGGGACTTGCTTGAACTCGTCTGGAGCACCGTCGCCATCGTCAGCTCGTGGGTATGGTCTGAGTTGTGGCCGACGTTCCGTAATCGCCGTCGGGTACTCGATAGTCAGCCCCACCACCATGCGGCCGCGAAAGTACCGAAGGTCTGTATCGCTGTCGGAATGGACCCCACCGGTCGGGGTCGGGGGGTGCCTCGACATGGACGGGCAGCGGCTCACTCTGGTGACGGACGACGTGGACTACATGGAGTTGTTCGTCGCTGGCAGAAGGGCTGGAGCACTAGGGGATCTGGACGTGCCCGTCGACCGGTCCCATCACCAGGCCGGGCTGGCCGGATGAGTGGTAGTTGAGCGACAGAGCAAGCGGTCATCGGCCAAGATGGGGTGCATGGGATCTGAAGGTAACAAGCCTCGCAAAAGACGACGCAACCTCAAAAAGGTGGCGAAATATGAGGAACCCAATCGAGCCGAAGGATTTACCGGGGGCTCATTCGGCCGCTCCGGACACAGTTCGGACGGTCACAACTCTGGCAAGCCGGGGCGGGCTGGGTCGTACCTGCTAAGACTCTTGGGCCAGCGGCCCAAGGGGTAAGTCGCCGGGTGCTCCCGACCGGATGTGGGTGCGTTATCGAGGGACGAATGCTTGCCGACCGCTAACCGCCACCGACCGGCAGTTGCGGGCGTGTGAAAAAGTTGGTGCTCGATAAATCGACCCTGGGCCGGACTAGGTGCAATCGGGGAGGACCGTATGAAGATCCTGCGTACAGTCAGTGTTGGCGGTATCCCTGTTTGGCCTGCTGGCCGTCTGGCCCTCAACTAGCGGAGCCAGCCCGACCTCTGCTGCAGCACTGCCCGCTGGCGCGAGGTAGTGTCGCCCTCGGAAGCTCATATGCCTCCGGCCCCGGAATTCCCGAGCAGCTTCCCGGAACGTGCTTGCGCTCGGACCACAACTACCCCCATCTCCTCGCCGCTGCCCTGATGCTCAACTTGGACGGGTCACCTCTGCGTCACCTCACCCTCGACCCGGCGATGGACTACCAGCCGATGCCCTGACCTCGATGTGTACGATGTCTCGCGACGTAGTTGCTTATGTCTCGCGACATCACACAGTGGGCCGTGCGGGACTTGAACCCACGACCCCTTGCGTGTCATGCACCTGGCGCGCACCCGGGGAAGTTGGACACCGAATAGAGAGGAGCCAAGATGGCTCTCATGACGGTGAACGACGGGGAAGAGACTGACTCTCGGTCAAACAACCGGTGGTCAGCGAACAGGAAACTTGACGTGATACTCCGGCTCCTGCGGGGCGAGAAGCTCGAGGAGGTGAGCCGGGAGGTGGGGGTCGAGGCCCACCGGCTCGCCGCCTGGCGGGACGAGTTCTTGGACGCCGGCAAGGCGGGGCTCAAGGGCAAGCGGGCCACGACCGAAGAGGACCGACGACTCCGGGACGCCGAACGTAAGATCGGCGAGCTGACCTTGGAGAACGAGATCTGGAAGAAGGTGGCCGAAAAAAGGGGGCTCCAGATGCCGCCGCAGAAGCGGCCGAGGTGAGCGAGGAGATGGCTATCCCGCTCGCCACGGTCTGTCGGGTCACCCGAGCGCCCCGGTCGACGATCTATCACCGACGATCCCGAGGTGATGCCCTCGGCCGCCGGCCTGGTCCGAAGACCCTCATGAGCGACGACGACCTCACCGAGCAGATCCGAGCGGTGATCACCGACTCCTCCTTCTCCGGCGAGGGCCATCGCAAGGTCCGGGCCCACCTCCGACGAGAGCACCAGCTCTGTGTGGGGAAGAACCGGGTGCTGCGTCTCATGCGGACGGCCGGCCTGCTCGCCCCCCAGCGGGCAGCCAAGCGCCGGCGGCCCCGGGCCCACACCGGCCGGGTCATCACCGAGGCCCCCAACCTGCGGTGGGGGACGGATGCCACCATGGCCTGGACGAGGGAGGACGGCTGGGTCTGGGTGTTTGTACTCGTCGACCACTACACCGACGAGGCCTGGGCCCATGTGGCGAAGGTCGGCAACCGCTTCGCCGCCCTCCAGCCCGTCTACGACGCCGTCGTCGACCGATTCGGCGGCTTGGCCCCCGACATCGCTCGAGGAATCAAGCTCCGCCACGACTGGGGCAGTCAATACCGGGCCCATCACTTCCAGGGGTCACTCAACTGGCTGGGCATCGAGGACGACGCTGCCTTCGTCGGCGAGCCCCAGGGCAACGGCGTGGCCGAACGCTTCATCCGCACACTCAAGGAGCAGTGCCTGTGGGCCCGGCTTTACAAGGACGTCGACGACCTGCGCCAGGCCGTCGCCACGTTCATCGAGACCTACAACAACGAATGGCTCATCGAACGTCTGAGCCACCGCACACCACGAGAGGCGTTCAACGAAGCGACTGCGCAGGTGGCAGCATGATCAGCCCAGAACCTCGGAAACAGACCCGCTCAGATGCGATCTCAGCCCCGCAACTCGAGGGCCGGGGCCCAAGGTGCGGGCCCATCGACACTCGAGAGGTGACCGCGATAAACCATCAATCTGTCCAACCAACCGGAGCCGCAACA